>NZ_JAASKP010000009.1:0-100592 GCF_019730495.1 Enterobacter sp. Y17 | reverse complement strand
TTAATTTCGCTTTTCTCTGCTGACCCGGCGGCGTGTGTGCCGTTGTTCCGTGTCAGTGGAGGCGCATTATAGGGAGTTATTCCGACGTGACAAGAGGAAATTTAAAAAAAGTTTCCATCCGCGTTTTTTTTCACCAACAGAGATGAAATCAAGCTACAAATTGTTCTATTTGATGTATCTGCAACCACAATCACATTCGAGGTGGCATAATTATCAGCATGAATCTTTAAGGAATAAAAGCGATGCCATTAAGCGCACAACAGCTGGCCGCCCAAAAAAACCTGTCGTACGTGCTGGCAGAAAAGCTGGCTCAGCGGATTTTAGCGGGTAAATATGCCCCAGGTAGCATCCTGCCGGGTGAGATGGAGCTGGGTGAGCAGTTTGGGGTGAGCCGTACCGCCGTGCGCGAAGCGGTGAAAACCCTAACGGCAAAAGGTATGGTGCTTCCACGCCCTCGCATTGGCACACGCGTGATGCCACAGAGTAACTGGAATTTTCTCGATCAGGAGCTGCTCTCCTGGTGGATGACGGAAGATAACTTTCATCAGGTCGTCGATCACTTTCTGGTGATGCGCAGCAGCCTTGAACCTCAGGCATGCCTGCTTGCCGCCACGCTAGGAACAGCAGAGCAGAAAGCGCAGCTTAACGCATTGATGGAAGAGATGGTGTTCCTGAAAAAACACTTCAACCGCGAACGCTGGGTTGAGGTCGATATGGCCTGGCATGAACACATCTATATGATGAGCGCCAATCCGTTCCTCACCTCTTTTGCCTCTTTATTTCATTCGGTGTATCACACTTACTTTACCTCTATTACACAAAACGAAGTGGTAAAACTGGATTTGCACCAGGCGATAGTTGATGCCATCCAGGAAAGCGACGGGCAGCGAGCCCTGAGTGCGTGCCAGGCATTGCTGGCCGCGCCAACCCACCAGCAGGTAAATAAATGACAACGAAAAAAGCGCGCAGCATGGCCGGATTGCCGTGGATTGCAGCCATGGCGTTTTTTATGCAGGCACTGGATGCCACCATCCTCAACACAGCGCTTCCCGCTATAGCGCAAAGCCTTAACCGCTCCCCGCTGGCGATGCAGTCCGCCATCATCAGCTACACCCTGACGGTCGCAATGTTAATTCCGGTCAGCGGCTGGCTGGCCGACCGCTTTGGCACCCGCAGAGTTTTCATGCTGGCCGTAACGCTCTTTACGCTCGGTTCGCTGGCCTGTGCGCTCTCCTCATCCTTAACGGAGCTGGTTATCTTCCGCGTATTGCAGGGCATTGGCGGCGCGATGATGATGCCGGTGGCGCGCCTTGCTTTGCTGCGGGCCTACCCCAGGAGCGAACTGCTTCCCGTACTCAACTTCGTCACCATGCCGGGCCTGGTCGGCCCGATTCTTGGCCCGGTACTCGGTGGCGTGTTTGTCACCTGGGCAAGCTGGCACTGGATCTTCCTGATTAATATTCCAATTGGCGTTGCGGGGCTGCTGTATGCCCGCAAATATATGCCGAACTTCACCACGCCAAGGCGCAGCTTCGATATGGGCGGCTTTTTCCTGTTTGGCCTGAGCCTGGTGTTATTCTCCAGCGGGATGGAGCTGTTTGGCGAGAAGATCGTCGCGACGTGGTTAGCGCTCTCCGTTATCCTCGGCGGTATTCTGTTATTCCTTCTTTATATACGTCACGCGCGCCGTCACCCGACGCCGTTAATCTCCCTGGGGCTCTTTAACACCAGAACGTTTTCCGTTGGGATTGCAGGGAACATTGCGTCTCGTCTGGGGACGGGCTGTGTGCCGTTCCTGATGCCATTGATGCTGCAGGTGGGTTTTGGCTACCCGGCACTGATTGCTGGCTGCATGATGGCGCCCACGGCGATGGGCTCGATTCTGGCAAAATCAACCGTGACACAGGTGCTGCGCTGGTTTGGCTATCGTAAGACGCTGGTTGGCGTGACGGTCTTTATCGGTCTGATGATTGCGCAGTTCTCGCTGCAATCCGCCGCGTTACCCGTCTGGATGCTGATCCTGCCGCTGTTTGTGTTGGGCATGGCGATGTCGACGCAGTTCACGTCGATGAACACCATCACCCTCGCCGACCTGACTGACGAGAACGCCAGCAGCGGCAACAGCGTGCTGGCGGTAACGCAACAGCTGTCGATCAGTTTAGGGGTTGCCGTGAGTGCAGCGGTGCTGAGGTTTTATGAGGATTTTGACAGCGCGAATACCGTTGAGCAGTTCCACTATACCTTTATCACCATGGGCGCACTTACCGTGGTATCGGCGCTGGTCTTTATGCTGTTAAAACCAAAAGACGGCCGAAACCTGATTAAAGAGCGTCACAAAGAGAAAGCTAAACCGAACCGCGTTCCATCAGAACAGGAGTAAGCTGCAGCCGTTGCTGCTGCAGCGTGGGCTGCGCCATACGGTGGATCAACACATCGATGGCCAGCTCGCCCAGTTCATCCTTCGGCTGATGAATAGTGGTCAGCGGCGGCGTCATGTAGCTGGCCAGTTCGATATCGTCATAGCCAATCACCGCCATATCATCCGGCACGCGTAGCCCCGCCTGATACAACGCCTGGTAGGCACCAAACGCCATCGCGTCGTTACCAATAAAGACCGCCTGCGGGAGCTGCGCTTGCGCCAGCAGTTTCTGCATCGCCTCGAAGCCGCCGTTAAATTCAAAGTCGCCGGTGATCCGGTAACCATCAGGAATGGCAAGCCCCGCTCGCTCCATGGCGGAGAGATACCCTTCCAGACGCAAACGCGCCGGAGTTTTATCCAGCGGCCCCGTAATACAGGCAATGCGAGTGTGTCCTTTATCAATCAGGTACTGAGTCGCCATATCGCCGCCCAGCAGGGAGTTATCCTGAATGAGATCGCTGGTTCCGTCGAACGGCGCCCAGTCCATCATCACGGTGGGAATCGAAGGATAACGCTGGATGATCTCTTTCGAGGGCTGGTGCGTTTCGGTGCAGAGCAGCAGTAGCCCGTCGACGCGTTTTTGCATCAGCGTTTCCAGGTTACGATTCATGCGCTGCTCGTCACCCTCGGTATTGCACAGCACCAGGCTGTAGCCACGCTCGAAGCAGCTGCGCTCCACGCCGCGAACCAGTTCTGAATAAAAGGGGTTGGTACTGGCGGTGATCAGCATACCGATGGTGCGCGTCTGGTTGAGCTTAAGACTGCGCGCCAGCGCAGACGGCGCATAGTTGAGTTCTTTTACCGCAGCTTCGACTTTCTCCCGAATCGCCTCGCTGACGAAGCGATCGTTGTTTATAACGTGGGAGACCGTCGAGGTAGAAACGCCCGCCATGCGGGCGACATCTTTCATTGTGGCCAAGCGTTACCCCTGCTGACTTAAGAATTCATCGATCTCTTTACGCCACGGAACGGAAGGCTGGGCGCCTTTGCGCGTCACCGCAATCGCGGCAGCAGCGTGTGCGAAGCGAATTGCGTCATCCATTCTCTTGCCTTCCAGCAGCGCGGTGACCAGTGCACCGTTGAAGGTATCTCCCGCTGCGATGGTATCAATCGCTTTGACCTTAAAGCCCGGCACGCGACGGCCTTCGCCATTAACGCTTGCCCACACCCCACGGCTACCAAGGGTGATAATCACGGTACCGATGCCCTTATCATGCAGCGCACGCGCGGCTCGCGCGGCATCGTCATCATTTTCTACGCGAATGCCCGTCAGCTTTTCGGCTTCGGTTTCGTTCGGCGTAATGATGTCCACCAGCGCCAGCAGCTCGTCTGATAATACACGGGCCGGGGCCGGGTTAAGTACGACAGTGGTATGATTTTCATGCGCAATTTTCGCGGCAGCCAGCACGCTTTCAACCGGTGACTCCAGTTGCATGAGCAGGGCTTCCGCTCCGGCGATGATGGCACGTTGCGCTTCTACGCGCTCCGTCGTCAGCGCAGCGTTAGCACCCGCATGAATACCGATGACATTCTCACCTTCAGCGTTGACGAAAATCAGCGCCACGCCGGTCGATTCCCCTGCAACAACGCTGACCGGTGCGACGTTAATGTTGTCGCTCGCCAGCTGTTTGCGTACGCGCTCACCGGTATCGTCATCCCCCGTGCAGGCGATAAACGCAATATTCGCCCCGCTGCGACCGGCAGCGACGGCCTGGTTGGCACCTTTACCGCCAAATGCCACCTGATACTGGTTACCCGTGACGGTTTCGCCCGGTGCAGGGAACGATTCAAGGTTAAGAATGTGATCGGCATTGATACTGCCAAGGACGACGAGGTTGCCTGCGGTTTTCATGGTTGGGTTGTCCATCTGAGAGCGCCACCGGTGTTACCCGGTGGCGTATGCCACACTTTTCTTTATTGGTGTCCCTCAGGCAGCCAGCGACTGCCTGATTCGCCTTTTACTGCTTGATGACCAGCTTCAGGTCAACTGGGTATTTAGCCTGAACTTTTTCGCCCTTCAGCACTTTGTCGGCAGTTTCAACGCCAGTGGCGCCAATCTGCTCAGGCAGCTGAGCGATGGTCGCAGCCAGTTTGCCATCGTTTACTGCTTTTTCACCATCCGGCGTACCGTCAAATCCGACAACCATCACATCAGATTTACCTGCGGTCTGCAGGGCACGCAGCGCGCCGAGCGCCATTTCGTCATTCTGCGCGAACACGGCCTGCACGTCAGGGTGTGCGGTCAGCAGGTTCTGCATAACGTTCAGACCTTTAGTACGGTCGAAGTCTGCCGGCTGGCTGGCCAGCACGTTGAATTTGTGTGCAGCCACAGCCTGCTGGAAGCCTTCACCACGCTCGCGAGCTGCGGAAGTTCCGGCAATCCCCTGCAGTTCGATAACCTTCGCGCCTTCACCGGCTTTCTTCGCGATGTAATCACCCGCGATTTTGCCGCCCAGCACGTTATCAGACGCAATGTGGCTAACAACTTCGCCTTTCGTTGCCTGGCGGTCCAGAGTAATCACCGGAATTTTCGCCTGGTTTGCCATTTTAACTGCGTTACCTACGGCGTCAGAATCGGTTGGGTTGATCAGCAGAATTTTGGTGCCGCGAACGGTTAAGTCCTGAACGTTAGCCAGCTCTTTCGCCGGGTTGTTCTGTGAATCCAGTACCACCAGGTTGTAGCCCAGTTTGTCCGCTTCTTTCTGCGCACCGTCCTTCAGGGAGACGAAGAACGGGTTGTTCAGGGTAGAGACAACCAGCGCGATGGTATCTTTCGCCATGGCGTTAGCACTTACGGTTGCGCTCAGCGCGACAGCAGAAACCAGGGTAGCCAGTTTTTTCATGTTCATATCTAAGATGTCCTGTAGTGTCGTCAGTTACTGTTTTTTGTTGTCTACCAGTACCGCCAGCAAAATCACCACTGCCTTAACGATCATCTGGTAATAGGAGGAAACACCTAACAAATTCAAACCATTATTCAGGAAACCGAGAATCAGTGCGCCGATCAATGTCCCAACAATGCGACCTTTACCGCCCGCAAGACTCGTACCGCCCAGAACCACTGCTGCGATAGCATCCAGCTCATACCCCGTACCCGCCGTCGGCTGCGCAGAAGAGAGGCGCGCCACTTCGATGATACCTGCCAGCGATGCCAGCAGACCGCACAGGGAGTAAACGATAATTTTGACTTTATTAACGCTGATCCCGGACAGGCGCGTTGCCGCTTCGTTACCGCCCAGCGCGTAAATATAACGGCCCAGACGGGTGTGGTGCAGCATGTACCACGCCGCCAGGAAGACGATAGCCATGATCCAGACCGGGGTCGGAACACCCAGCGGGCGACCGATACCGAACCAGCCAAACAGATCCGCGTTATCGGTAAAGCCGGTATTAACCGGGCTACCGTTGGTGTATACCATGGTCACACCGCGCAGCAGCAGCATCATCACCAGCGTGGCGATAAACGCCTGAACGCGGCCTTTTGCCACAATCACGCCTGTTACGGCGCCAATCGCCGCGCCTGCCGCCAGGGCAGCGGCCACGGCCACCAGCGCGTTGACTTCAATGCCGACAATCGAAGCGGCGATCGCGCCGGTGAGCGCCAGCAGGGAACCGACGGACAGATCGATACCTGAGGTCAAAATCACCAGCGTCATGCCGACCGCCATAATGGCGTTCACCGATGTTTGCTGCAGAATGTTGAACAGGTTATTAACGGTGAAAAAGTTCGGGCTCATGGTCGACACAATCGCGATCAGCACCAGCAGGGCAATCAGCGATTTTTGTTCCATCAGCCATGCCTTTGTGAAATAGCGGCGACCAGAAACAGCCTGGGTAGTCATCTTCTTACTCCTGATTCACGCGATTAAGCTTGCCCACAGCGGCAGCCATCAGAACTTCCTGGGTGGCCTGCTCGCGAGTGAATTCACCGCCGAGATGCCCTTCATGCATGACGATAATGCGATCGCTCATGCCTAATACTTCTGGCATCTCGGAAGAGACCAGAATGATGCTCAGACCGTCGGCCTTGAACTGGTTAATCAGCTGGTAGATCTCTTTCTTCGCGCCCACGTCTACGCCGCGGGTTGGCTCATCGAGGATCAGCACTTTCGGGCGCGTCATCAGCCCGCGCGCAATCGCCACTTTCTGCTGATTACCGCCGGACAACAGGCCAATCGCCTGCTCCATCGACGGGGTTTTGACGTTAAAGAGACGGATAAAATCGCTGACCGCCTGCTGCTCATCTTTATGCTTCAGGCTACCGCCGCTATGGCTGAAATAGCGCAGCGCCGTCAGGGACATGTTCTCTTTAACCGACATCCCCAGCACCAGGCCGTCGCGTTTGCGGTCTTCGGAGATATAAACGATGCCGTTAGCCAGACCATCCTGCGGAGAGCGGGTGACCACTTCATGACCGTCGAGGGTGACATAACCGCTGGTGCGCGGCAGTGCGCCGTACAACACTTTCATCAGCTCGGTACGTCCGGCCCCCATCAGGCCCGCCACGCCCAGGATCTCGCCCTGGCGCAGGGTAAAGGTCACGTCGTTCACACCCGGACCGCAGAGGTTGTCCACCTTCAGGCGGATCTCACCCGGCGCTTTCTCCAGATGCGGATACTGATCTTCGAGCTTGCGTCCCACCATCATTTCGATGAGCGTATCTTCGGTCAGCGTGGCGACTTCGCGCTCGGCAATAAACTGCCCGTCGCGGAAGACGGTAACGTCATCGCAGATTTCGAAGATCTCTTTCATGCGGTGAGAGATATAGACAATCCCGCGCCCCTGCGACTTCAGCTCGCGGATCACGCGGAACAGGGATTCCGTTTCGGTATCGGTCAGGGCGTCGGTCGGTTCATCCATAATGATGACCTTCGACTCAAAGCTCAGCACCTTCGCGATTTCCACCATCTGCTGATCGCCAATGGACAGATCGCCGACCAGGCGGTCACTCTTAAAGCGCAGGTTCAGCTTCGCCAGCAGCTTGTCCGCTTCGGCATACATGGTTTTCCAGTCGATTTTGCCGAACCGGTTAACAAACTCGCGGCCGAGGAAGATGTTTTCCGCAATGGTGAGCTGCGGGATCAGGTTCAGCTCCTGGTGAATAATACCGATACCCGCTTCCTGAGAAGATTTTGGGCCATTGAAGGTAGTCTCTTTACCCAGCCAGACGAGTGAACCGGCATCGCGTTGATAGATACCGGTCAGCACTTTCATCATGGTGGATTTGCCGGCACCGTTTTCGCCCACCAGCGCCATCACGCGCCCGGGGTAGACGTTCAGCGCCGCGCCGGAGAGGGCTTTTACGCCCGGGAACGACTTATCGATCCCTTTGAGTTGCAGTAATGCGTCCATGATGGCCTCAGAAGGTGACGCCAGCACAGAGAATGATATTCGCATACGGGGAACACTCCCCGCTGCGAATCACCGCCTGACTGTCTGCGGTTTGTTGTTTGAACTGTTCGTGCGTCGTGTAACGAATTTCTATGGTGTTTCCCTGGTGTTGTTGCAGTTGCTCAATATGGCTGAGCAACGTTTCGTGGAGTTGCGGATTATGTTGTTTGATTTCCGCCGCGAGAATGGCTGCCTCAACCTGCATCTCCGCCGTCACAACTTCCAGTACCTGCATAAACGAGGGTACACCCTGCGTTAACGCCATATCGATACGGGTTGTGCTGCGCGGAACCGGTAAGCCTGCATCGCAAACCACCAGCGTATCGGTATGCCCAAGACGGGAAATAACCGATGAGATTTCTGAGTTGAGTACCGTGCCTTTCTTCATTTTCTTGCTCCACTAGCGAAACGTTTCGCTGACATCAGTTTAATCTCAAGAATGTTCAGAAAACCATCATGACGTAACAGATTTGTGATCGACGTCGAAACGTTTCGCTAAGTGAAATGCAGAGACAATTATTGTGGGTTGGCGAGGGGTTTGGTAGGCCGGGTAAGCGAAGCGCCACCCGGCATTTTCAGAAGGGATTAGATCTCGACCTGCGTCCCCAGCTCAATCACGCGGTTAGGCGGGATTTCAAACTGGTCAGGCGCGCGCAGGGCGTTACGCTGCAGGATGAGGTACAGCTTGCCGCGCAGGCGCAGATACCACGGACGCTTGCCGATGATTAGCGACTCGTGCGACATAAAGAACGACGTCTCCATCATCCGGCAGCTCAGTCCTTCCAGGCCGCAGCGGTGGAACACCTCTTCCACGTTTGGCGTTTCGCGCCAGCCGTAGCTTGCCACCACGCGCCAGAAGGTCGGCGACAGCTGCTCAATCTGCACGCGACGGACGTTATGAACATACGGCGCATCTTCCGTGCGCAGCGTCAGCAGGATCACCCGCTCGTGCAGCACCTTGTTGTGCTTGAGGTTATGCATCAGCGCGAACGGAATGACGTTCAGCGCGCGTGACATATATACCGCAGTACCCGGCACGCGGACCGGCGGGGATTTCTCCAGAGAAGCGATCATCGCCTCCAGAGAATTGCCGTGCTCGTGCATGCGGCGCAGCAGGCGGAAACGCTCGCTTTTCCATGTGGTCATGACGATGAACATCACCAGACCCAGCGTCAGCGGCAGCCAGCCACCGGAGACAATTTTATCGAGGTTCGCTGAGAACAGCGGTACGTCGATACACAGGAAGCCCACCAGAATCATCGCCACGAGGAATTTATTCCAGTGCCAGTTTCGGTACGCCACCGTGGTGGAGAGAAGCGATGTCAGCACCATCGTACCGGTTACCGCAATACCGTACGCCGCCGCCAGGTTACTGGAGTGCTCGAAGCTGACGATAACAATAACAACAGCGAAATAGAGGAGCCAGTTAACGAACGGGATGTAGATCTGGCCCGACTCCATCTCTGAAGTATGAATGATGCGCATTGGCGAGAGATACCCCAGACGCACGGCCTGGCGCGTCAGAGAAAACACGCCGGAAATCACCGCCTGGGAGGCAATGACGGTCGCCAGCGTCGCCAGGATCAGCATCGGCACCAGCGCCCAGTCGGGCGCCAGCAGGAAGAACGGGTTCTTGATCGCTTCCGGGTTTTTAAGCAACAGCGCGCCCTGACCGAAATAGTTCAGCACCAGCGACGGCAGCACCACAATAAACCATGCCACGCGGATAGGCAGTTTCCCGAAGTGGCCCATGTCAGCATACAGCGCTTCCACACCGGTGATGGAGAGCACGACGGCCCCCAGCGCCACGAAGGAAACCACTTTGTATTCGAGGAAGAAATGCACCGCCCAGTAAGGGTTCAGCGCATGCAGCACTTCAGGGTTCGCAATAATGCTGCGCAAGCCAAGCGCCGCCAGGATCAGGAACCAGGCCAGCATAATCGGCGCGAACAGTTTGCCCACCAGCCCTGTACCGTGCTTCTGGATCATGAACAGCAGCGTCAGGACAATAATGGCCAGCGGAACCACCCATGAATCGAGCTGCGGAGCGATAATCTCCAGCCCCTCAATCGCCGACAGCACCGAGATAGCCGGCGTTATCACCACTTCCCCGTAGAAGAAACTGCCGCCAATCAGGCCGATAATGACCAGCACTGAGGTCATACTGGCCGAGGTATTGCGCCCGGCAAGGGACATCAGGGTCAGGATCCCACCTTCACCTGCGTTATCTGCACGCATAACGAAGGAGAGGTATTTAACGGAAACCACCAGAATCAGCAGCCAGAAAATGAGGGACAGGAAGCCAAACACGGCATCGCGTTCAACACCAAAACCAAACTGGCCGGACAGACATTCACGAAGCGTATAAAGCGGGCTGGTGCCGATATCACCGTAGACAACCCCGATCGCCGCAAGCGTTATTGCGGGTAATGATTGCTTATTATCAGTGCTCATAGACTAGTCTTTTCGTTTAAATAACAAATGTGTTCCCGGTCCCTTGGCCCACAAAAAGCGCACAGTATGCACGATTCATTGCAAAATCGTACCCCTAAATGCAACCGCATTAATGTAGCGCAAAGAAAATTGCGCCGCACTTCAGTCTATTACCAGCCCTGACTGAAACGTCTATACTCGCTTCAATTGGCCGCCACGACGGCGAAAGGATGCAAAACTATTATGGCTCACTCACATTTATTAGCAGAAAGAATTTCCCGCCTCAGCAGCGCGCTGGAGAAAGGCCTTTTCGAGCGTAGCCACGCCATCCGCCTCTGTTTACTGGCGGCGTTGAGCGGTGAAAGCGTGTTTTTGCTGGGACCGCCGGGCATTGCCAAAAGCCTGATTGCCCGCAGGCTGAAATTTGCTTTTCAGAACGCCCGCGCCTTCGAATATCTCATGACCCGGTTTTCCACCCCAGAAGAAGTTTTTGGTCCGCTCTCCATTCAGGCATTGAAAGATGAGGGGCGCTATCAGCGTCTGACGGAAGGGTATCTTCCGGAGGCTGAGATTGTTTTTCTCGATGAGATCTGGAAAGCGGGGCCGGCTATTCTGAACACCCTGCTCACGGCGATAAACGAACGTCGGTTCCGTAACGGCGCCAGTGAAGAGAAAATCCCGATGCGCCTGCTGGTGGCCGCCTCTAACGAACTGCCTGAAGCCGACAGCAGTCTGGAAGCGCTGTATGACCGTATGCTTATCCGCCTGTGGCTGGACAAAGTGCAGGATAAATCCAACTTCCGCTCCATGCTGGTCAGCCAGCAGGATGAAAGTGAAAACCCGGTATCCGCTTCGCTGCAGGTAACGGATGAGGAGTATCACCAGTGGCAGCAGGATATCGGCAAAATCAAACTGCCAGACGCCGTCTTCGAGCTGATCTATCTCCTGCGCCAGCAGCTTGATCTCATTCCTTCAGCGCCCTATGTCTCCGATCGCCGGTGGAAAAAAGCAATCCGCCTGCTGCAGGCCAGCGCCCTGTTCAGCGGGCGTGATGCCGTTGCGCCAATCGATCTGATCCTGCTGAAAGACTGCCTCTGGCACGATGCAGAGGGCATGAACCTGATGCAGCAGCAGCTTGACGTTTTGATGACCGGACACGCCTGGGGACAGCAGGCAATGCTCAACCAGCTGGGGGCGATTGCCCAGCGGCGCATCCAGCTCCAGCAGCAGCAAAGCGATAAAACCGCGCTGAAAGTGAATCGCCTTGGGGGCATGTTCGCCCGCAAACCGCACTACGAGCTTCCCGCGGATCTGACCGGCGCAACGCTAACGCTGCTGCTCCAGCAGCCGCTTAAACTGCATGATATGCAGGTGGTGCACATTACGATTGAGCGCGAGGCGCTGGCGCAGTGGCTGGATAAGGGCGGAGAGATCCGAGGAAAACTCAACGGCATTGGTTTCGCGCAGCCGCTGAATATGGAAGTGGACAGCAGCCAGCACCTGGTGATCCGCGACGTCAGCCTCCAGGGATCGCGTCTTGCGCTGCCGGGAACCGCCTCTGACAGCGTCCCCGAAGAGATTAAGCAGCAGCTGGAAGCGCTGGATACCGAATGGCATCAGCAGCACACCCGCTTTAGCGAGCAGCAAAAATGCCTCTTTATTCATAGCGACTGGTTAGGCCGCATCGAAGCCAGCCTGCAGGACGTCAGCGCGCAGATCAAACAGGCGCGTCAATGCTAACGCTGGATACGCTTAACGTCATGCTGGCCGTCAGCGAGGAGGGGTTGATCGAAGAAGTGGTCATTACCCTTCTGGCGTCGCCGCAGCTGGCGGCGTTTTTTGAAAAATTTCCAAAGCTTAAAAAGGCGATGACGGACGATCTTCCGCGCTGGCGGGAAAATTTGCGTCAGCGGTTCAGGGAGACCGAAGTTCCCCCTGAGTTAACGGAAGAGGTGTCCTGCTATCAGCAGTGCCAGCGGCTCTCCACGTCGCAGTTTATCGTCCAGCTCCCGCAAACCCTGACGTTGCTCGATAACGTCCACTCTCCGTTTGCCAGCCAGGCCCGGGCGCTGGTCACGGATAACGCCACCTTTACCCCCGCACTACATACCCTTTTCTTACAGCGCTGGCGTCTCAGCCTGGTGGTTCAGGCCACAACGCTGAACCAGCAGCTGCTGGATGAAGAGCGTGAACAACTGCTCAGTGAAGTTCAGGAACGGATGACGCTGAGCGGCCAGCTAGAACAGGTGCTGGTGGAGAATGAAAACGCCGCAGGGCGTCTGTGGGATATGAGCGCCGGCCAGCTCCGGCGCGGGGATTATCAGCTGATCGTCAAATACGGCGATTTTCTGGCGCAGCAGCCCGAGCTGATGAAGCTTGCAGAACAGCTGGGTCGCTCAAGGGAGGCAAAGTCGGTCCCAAAGAAAGATGCCCCGATGGAAACCTTCCGCACCCTGGTGCGCGAACCGGCTACCGTGCCGGAGCAGGTCGACGGGCTCCAGCAGAGCGATGACATTTTACGCCTGCTGCCCACGGAACTGAGCACGCTGGGGATGACCGAGCTGGAGTATGAGTTCTATCGTCGGCTGGTGGAAAAACAGCTTCTCACCTACCGACTGCACGGCGAAGCCTGGCGCGAGAAAGTCAGCCAACGGCCGGTCGTCCATCAGGATTTTGATGAACAGCCGCGCGGGCCATTCATTGTTTGCGTGGATACGTCCGGTTCGATGGGCGGGTTTAACGAGCAGTGCGCGAAGGCGTTCTGTCTGGCACTGATGCGCGTGGCGCTGGCCGATCGTCGTCGCTGCTTCATCATGCTCTTCTCCAGCGAGGTGGTGGGCTATGAGCTGACGAATCAGCAGGGTATCGAGCAGGCAATCCGCTTCCTGAGCCAGCGCTTTCGCGGCGGCACGGATCTGGCCAGCTGCTTTCGCAGCATTGTGGAGCGTATGCAGGGAGGCGACTGGTACGACGCTGACGCGGTGGTGATTTCCGATTTTATTGCCCAGCGGCTGCCGGATGACGTAGTGAATAAGGTAAAGGAGTTACAGCGGGTACACCAGCACCGATTTCATGCGGTGGCGATGTCAGCCCATGGAAAACCCGGCATCATGCGCATCTTCGATCATATCTGGCGCTTTGATACCGGGCTGCGTAGCCGCCTGCTCAGACGCTGGCAGCGTTAATTACAGAAGAGAACAGACGCTTTCACGTACCTGCTGCGGCCAGACGCCACACTGAACCTGACCGATATGGGGTAATTGCAGCAGCAGCATGGTCAGACGGGACTGGCCGATACCGCCGCCGATCGTCTGAGGCATTTCACCGCGCAGCAGCGCCTGGTGCCACTCGAGTTTGAGACGATCTTCATCGCCGGTGACCGCCAGCTGGCGCTTCAGCGCGTCAGCATCCACGCGGATCCCCATAGAAGAGAGCTCGAATGCGTCTTCCAGTACCGGGTTCCACACCAGAATATCGCCGTTCAGCCCGGCAAATTCGCCCTCACCCGCAGTGCTCCAGTCATCATAATCCGGCGCGCGAACGTCGTGGCGTTTGCCATCAGACAGCTTGCCGCCGATACCGATCAGGAATACTGCACCTAATTCTTTTGCGATCGCACGCTCCCGGCCTTTAGCATCGAGATCCGGAAAGCGGCTCAGCAATTCCTGACTGTGAACAAAGTGGATCGTATCCGGCAGGAACGGTGCCAGACCAAACTCTTTGCTCACGGCCGCTTCGGTCGCTTTGATCCCTGCGTAGATCGCTTCAACGGTAGATTTCAGCGTGCCGACGTGACGTTCACCATCACCCATTACGCGCTCCCAGTCCCACTGGTCAACGTAAACGGAATGAATCGGTGAAAGGCGGTCTTCATCGGGACGAAGGGCTTTCATGTGCGTGTAAAGCCCTTCGCCCGCGCTGAAGTCGTGCTGTCCCAGGGTTTGACGCTTCCACTTCGCCAGTGAATGAACCACTTCGAACTGAGCGTCTGGCAGTGTTTTCACTTTTACCTGTACCGCTTTTTCGCATCCAGAGAGGTTATCCTGCGTCCCGTCACCCACGCGGCTCAGAATCGGCGCCTGAACTTCAATAAGGCCAAGCTTCTCTTCCAGCTGGCGGGAAAAATGGGATTTTACGAAACTGATCTGGCGTTGTTTTGCGATGTAAGCGGTTTTCATTATTTATACTCCTGCGTCCTGTTGATATTGATTAAGCAACAGAAATGGCATCATATTCAATAACTCATCAACAAAAAGCCACCTTCACTTTTGATTCGATAAATTTAAACGCTAGAATAGAGTGATTCATTAATCTTCATAAGAAAAAGCTATGGAAAATTATCAGATCGACAATCTCGACCGCGGCATTCTGGAGGCGTTAATGGCCAATGCCCGTACCGCCTACGCCGAGCTGGCGAAACAGTTTGGCGTCAGCCCGGGAACCATTCACGTCCGCGTAGAGAAGATGAAGCAGGCGGGGATCATTACCGGCGCACGCATTGACGTCAGTCCTAAACATCTCGGTTACGACGTCTGCTGCTTCATCGGCATCATTCTTAAAAGCGCCAAAGACTACCCTTCCGCTCTGGCGAAGCTGAACGCGCTGGATGAAGTCACCGAGGCGTATTACACCACCGGGCATTACAGCATCTTTATTAAAGTCATGTGCCGATCCATCGACGCCCTCCAGCAAGTACTTATCAACAAGATCCAAACAATCGATGAAATTCAGTCCACCGAGACGCTGATCTCCCTGCAAAACCCGATCATGCGTACCATCCGCCCGTGATCGGGCAAATTCATTCCCACATTTTCCACAGGTAGATCCCAGCTCGTTCACAGCGTACAATGGCCGTCTCTTTATCTGGGCGAGCGATCAATGGCGGACATTACCCTTATCAGCGGCAGCACCCTTGGTGGTGCGGAATACGTAGCGGAACACCTGGCTGAAAAGCTGGAAGATGCGGGCTTTTCTACAGAAACCCTGCACGGTCCGTTGCTTGAAGATCTCCCGACTGACGGGGTCTGGCTGCTGATCACCTCCACGCACGGCGCGGGCGATCTGCCGGATAACCTGCAACCTTTATATGACGAACTGCTGGAACAGCAGCCCGACCTGTCAAACGTCCGTTTTGGCGCGGTGGGGATCGGCAGTCGTGAATATGACACCTTTTGCGGGGCAATAGAGAAAGTTGAAGCCGCTGTTACCTCTTGTGGAGCAAAACAGCTGGGTGAAACGCTCAAGATCAACATCCTCGATCATGACATTCCGGAGGATCCAGCCGAGATCTGGCTCGCGGAATGGAAAAATTTACTCAAAAACGAGTAAAGATCGCGCGAACAGATGTGGATAACTCTGGTTAAAAGCTCGTATTAACCCGTAGTTATCCAAAGAACAACTGTTGTGTTGTTTTTGACCTGTGCATAAAATCGCGATCTGATCCCAGCTTATACTGCCCAGGATCACCGATCATTCACAGCAAACGATCCTTTCTAACTGCATGATCTTCTTTGTGAGATCGGACTTATCCACACAGGTTCACGATCCTAATAAGAGATCACAATAGAACAGATCTCTAAATAAAAAGATCTTCTTTTTAATAGCCCAGGATCCCAATGCTTTCTCGAAAGACTAAAGTTGAGTAGAATCCACGGCCCGGGCTTCAATCCATTTTCATACCGCTTTACGCGAGGCAGACCACCATGTTTTATCAGGATCCTTTTGACGTCATCATCATTGGCGGGGGTCATGCAGGCACTGAGGCCGCAATGGCCGCAGCGCGTATGGGTCAGCAGACCCTGCTTTTGACACACAATATCGACACGCTGGGACAAATGTCCTGTAATCCGGCGATTGGCGGCATTGGGAAAGGACACCTGGTAAAAGAAGTGGATGCACTTGGCGGCCTGATGGCGAAAGCGATCGATCATGCTGGCATCCAGTTTAGGATACTAAACGCGAGTAAAGGTCCCGCTGTGCGTGCGACCCGTGCCCAGGCAGACCGCGTGCTTTACCGTCAGGCTGTGCGTACCGCCCTGGAGAACCAGCCGAACCTGATGATCTTCCAGCAGGCGGTTGAAGATCTTATCGTTGAGAACGATCGCGTCGTGGGCGCCGTGACCCAGATGGGTCTCAAATTCCGTGCGAAAGCCGTGGTGCTGACCGTGGGCACCTTCCTGGACGGTAAAATTCATATCGGTCTGGATAACTACAGCGGTGGCCGTGCCGGCGATCCCCCGTCTATTCCACTGTCTCGCCGTCTGCGTGAACTGCCGCTGCGCGTCAGCCGCCTGAAAACCGGCACGCCGCCGCGTATTGATGCGCGCACCATTGATTTCAGCGTGCTGGCACAACAGCACGGTGATAACCCCATGCCGGTTTTCTCGTTCATGGGCAATGCGGCACAGCATCCTCAGCAGGTACCGTGCTATATCACGCATACCAACGAGAAAACCCATGACGTGATCCGCAATAACCTCGATCGCAGCCCCATGTATGCCGGCGTGATCGAAGGGATCGGCCCACGCTACTGTCCGTCGATCGAAGACAAAGTGATGCGCTTTGCCGATCGTAACCAGCACCAGATCTTCCTGGAGCCGGAAGGGCTGACCTCAAACGAAATTTACCCGAACGGCATCTCCACCAGCCTGCCGTTCGATGTGCAGATGCAAATTGTTCGCTCAATGCAGGGGATGGAGAATGCGAAAATCGTTCGTCCCGGCTACGCTATTGAGTACGATTTCTTCGATCCACGCGACCTGAAGCCAACCCTGGAAAGCAAATTCATCCACGGTCTGTTCTTCGCGGGGCAGATTAACGGCACTACCGGCTACGAAGAAGCGGCTGCACAGGGCCTGCTTGCCGGTCTGAACGCCGCACGCTTCTCTGCTGAGAAAGAGGGCTGGGCACCAGGCCGTTCTCAGGCGTATCTGGGCGTGCTGGTTGACGATCTCTGCACGCTGGGTACCAAAGAGCCGTACCGTATGTTTACCTCTCGCGCGGAATATCGCCTGATGCTGCGTGAAGATAACGCCGACCTGCGTCTGACCGAAATGGGCCGCGAGCTGGGTCTGGTCGATGACGAGCGCTGGGCGCGCTTCAACGAAAAGCTGGAGCGCATTGAACAGGAACGCCAGCGCCTGAAAACCACCTGGGTGAATCCGCAGGCGGAAACCGCTGCCGAAGTAAACGCTCACTTAACAGCGCCGCTGTCGCGCGAAGCCAGCGGGGAAGATCTGCTGCGCCGTCCTGAAGTCACCTACGAGAACCTGGTCAAACTGACCGCGTTTGCGCCGGGCCTGGAAGACGCTGAAGCGGCAGAGCAGGTTGAGATCCAGGTGAAGTACGAAGGTTACATCGCGCGTCAGCAGGATGAGATCGAAAAACAGCAGCGTAACGAAAACACGCTGCTGCCGGAAATGCTGGACTACCGCCAGGTGACGGGCCTTTCCAACGAAGTGATCGCCAAGCTGAACGATCACAAACCGGTATCGATCGGCCAGGCATCCCGTATCTCCGGCGTCACGCCTGCGGCGATTTCCATTCTGCTGGTCTGGCTGAAAAAGCAGGGCATGCTGCGCCGCAGCGCGTAATGCCCAGAACATTGCCCGGTGGCGCTGCGCTTACCGGGCCTGATGAACCCGTAGGGCGGGTAAGCGAAGCGCCACCCGCCATCTAAGTTTTCCAACAGGTATTCACCGTGCTCAACAAACTCTCTCGTCTGCTGGATCAGGCAGGTATTTCGCTCACCGATCACCAGAAAAATCAGCTGGTGGCCTATGTCGATATGCTGAACAAATGGAACAAAGCGTACAACCTGACTTCAGTACGTGACCCCAACGAGATGCTGGTACGCCATATTCTCGATAGCATCGTGGTTGCCCCGTGGCTGAAAGGTGAGCGTTTCATCGACGTGGGGACGGGACCAGGTTTACCGGGCGTTCCGCTGTCGATTGTTCGCCCTGAGAGCCACTTCACGCTACTGGACAGCCTCGGCAAGCGCGTGCGCTTTTTACGTCAGGTACAGCATGAGCTGAAGCTTGAGAACATCACGCCCGTGCAGAGCAGGGTAGAGGAGTTCCCGGCAGAGCCGCCGTTTGACGGGGTTATCAGCCGCGCGTTTGCTTCACTCAATGACATGGTGAGCTGGTGTAAGCACTTGCCTGCAGAGAATGGCCGCTTTTATGCGCTGAAAGGGCAGTTGCCAGGCGATGAAATTGAACAGCTCCCGGACGGTTTTGCTGTTGAATCCATCGAGAAATTACACATTCCTCAGCTCGATGGGGAGCGTCATCTGGTGATAATTAAGCCAAACAATTTTTAAAAAATTAATAAAAAATGTGGAATTTGTGCTGTTCTTAGCATGTTAAAAAACAGCACAAAGACAGAGGATTTACCGTCGGGCTTTTAACCTCTTTTTCACTAAGGTTTTTCTTATGGTTAACCTGGCGACTTTTATTCACCGCGAAGATAGTCATCTGTGAAAATATAAGTCTGCTAAAAGTGGAAGGCAGTAACCAGAACGCAATGTTAATTATTTATTAAGAATGTCAATAAAACGTTTTTATTGTGTACTGGGCTGTTTTGAAAATAGTTACGGTATTTTGCGTTTAATTTCATAAAGATAAATTTGCGCGATTTGCGCCTTTGATAAATACAACCTTATCGCAAATGTGTGTTTTGTGATCTCGTGCACGCTTTATCGCCAACGTTTTCGCGCTGTTTGCAGTTTTGGTCGAAGGTTGACGCTTTCAGCGAAAGTTAAAAAATAGCGGTGGGGAAAAATATTTAAACATTTATTCACCTTTTCGCTACTTAATGTTTGAAATCACGGGTGCGCACCGTATAATTTGACCGCTTTTTGATGCTTGACTCTGAGCCTTAAAGGACGTTTTATACGACACGCGGCATACCTCGAAGGGAGCAGGAGTAAAAACGTGATGTCTGTGTCGCTCTTGAGTAGAAACGTTGCTCGTAAGCTTCTGTTCATTCAGTTTCTGGCTGTGATAGCAAGTGGACTGCTGTTTAGCCTCAAAGACCCCTTCTGGGGCATCTCCGCCGTGTGCGGGGGTTTGGCGGTTGTGCTGCCAAACGTGTTGTTTATGATTTTTGCCTGGCGTCATCAGGCGCATACACCTGCCAAAGGCCGCGTGGCCTGGTCCTTCGCCCTCGGCGAAGTGTGTAAGGTGTTGCTGACCTTTGCTCTACTGGTGATGGCGCTGGCGGTTTTGAAAGTGGTCTTCATGCCGCTGATAGCAACGTGGGTTTTGGTGCTGGTGGTACAAGTTCTGGCTCCAGCTGTAATCAATAACAAAGGGTAAAAGGCATCATGGCTTCAGAAAATATGACGCCGCAGGATTACATAGGTCACCATCTGAATAACCTTCAGCTGGACCTGCGTACATTCTCGCTGGTGGATCCACATAACCCCCCGGCCACCTTCTGGACGATCAACATCGACTCCATGTTCTTCTCGGTGGTTTTGGGTCTTCTGTTCCTGGCCATGTTCCGCGGTGTTGCTAAACGAGCGACCAGCGGTGTACCAGGGAAATTCCAGACTTTCATCGAAATGATCATCGGCTTCGTCCATGGCAGCGTCAAAGACATGTACCATGGCAAGAGCAAGCTGATTGCTCCGCTGGCCCTGACCGTGTTCGTTTGGGTCTTCCTGATGAACCTGATGGACCTGCTGCCAATCGATCTGCTGCCGTTCATCGGTGAGCACATCTTCGGCCTGCCTGCGCTGCGTGTTGTACCGTCTGCGGACGTGAACATCACCCTGTCGATGGCGCTGGGCGTATTTATCCTGATTCTTTTCTACAGCATCAAAATGAAAGGCGTAAGCGGCTTTGTGAAAGAGCTTACCTTGCAGCCGTTCAACCACTGGGCGTTTATTCCGGTCAACCTGATCCTGGAAGGCGTTAGCCTGCTGTCCAAACCTGTTTCACTGGGTCTGCGACTGTTCGGCAACATGTATGCGGGTGAGCTGATTTTCATTCTGATCGCGGGTCTTCTGCCGTGGTGGTCACAGTGGATTCTGAATGTGCCATGGGCCATTTTCCACATCCTGATCATAACGCTGCAAGCCTTTATCTTCATGGTTCTGACGATCGTCTATCTGTCGATGGCGTCTGAAGAGCACTGATTTTTTACCAACACTACTACGTTTTAATTGAAACAAACTGGAGACTGTCATGGAAAACCTGAATATGGATCTGCTGTACATGGCTGCCGCTGTGATGATGGGTCTGGCGGCTATCGGTGCTGCGATCGGTATCGGCATCCTCGGGGGCAAATTCCTGGAAGGCGCAGCGCGTCAACCTGATCTGATTCCTCTGCTGCGTACTCAGTTCTTTATCGTTATGGGTCTGGTGGATGCTATCCCAATGATCGCTGTAGGTCTGGGTCTGTACGTGATGTTTGCTGTCGCGTAGTAGTAGTTTTAAAACCCTAAGCCACAGAAATTAAAGAGGTATTGTGCTGTGAACATGAACGCAACAATCCTCGGCCAGGCCATCGCGTTTATTCTCTTTGTCTGGTTCTGCATGAAGTATGTATGGCCGCCTTTAATGGCTGCCATCGAAAAACGTCAGAAAGAAATTGCTGACGGTCTGGCTTCCGCAGAACGCGCTAAGAAAGATTTGGACCTTGCACAGGCCAACGCGACAGACCAGCTGAAAAAAGCGAAAGCTGAAGCTCAGGTAATCATTGAACAGGCTAACAAACGCCGTTCTCAGATCCTGGACGAAGCCAAAGCTGAAGCAGAACAGGAACGTACTAAGATCGTGACACAGGCTCAGGCAGAAATTGATGCTGAGCGTAAACGTGCTCGTGAAGAACTGCGTAAGCAGGTTGCGATTCTGGCTGTTGCTGGCGCCGAGAAGATCATCGAACGTTCCGTGGATGAAGCTGCTAACAGCGACATCGTGGACAAACTTGTCGCTGAACTGTAAGGAGGGAGGGGCTGATGTCTGAATTTGTTACGGTAGCTCGCCCCTACGCCAAAGCAGCTTTTGACTTTGCTGTCGAACACCAAAATGTCGATCGCTGGCAGGATATGCTGGCGTTTGCCGCTGAGGTGACGAAAAACGAACAAATGGCTGAGTTGCTTTCCGGTGCGTTAGCACCTGAAACTCTCGCCGCGTCGTTTATCGCCGTGTGCGGAGAGCAACTGGATGCCAACGGCCAGAACCTGATTAAGGTGATGGCAGAAAATGGTCGTCTCCGTGTGCTCCCGGATGTTCTCGAGCAGTTTGAGCACTTACGTGCCCTTAGTGAAGCAACCGCTGAAGTCGAAGTGACTTCTGCGACTGAACTGAGTAATGAACAGCTTGCGAAAATCACCGCCGCGATGGAAAAACGTCTGTCACGCAAAGTTAAGCTGAATTGCAAAATCGATAAGTCTGTAATGGCAGGCGTAATCATCCGTTCGGGTGATATGGTCATTGATGGCAGCGTACGCGGCCGTCTTGAACGCCTTGCAGACGTCTTGCAGTCTTAAGGGGACTGGAGCATGCAACTGAATTCCACCGAAATCAGCGAACTGATCAAGCAGCGCATTGCTCAGTTCAGTGTTGTGAGTGAAGCTCACAACGAAGGTACTATTGTTTCTGTAAGTGACGGTGTTATCCGCATCCACGGCCTGGCCGATTGTATGCAGGGTGAGATGATTTCCCTGCCGGGTAACCGTTACGCTATCGCACTGAACCTGGAGCGCGACTCCGTAGGTGCAGTTGTGATGGGTCCATACGCTGACCTCGCCGAAGGCATGAAGGTTAAGTGTACTGGCCGTATTCTGGAAGTGCCGGTTGGCCGTGGCCTGCTGGGTCGCGTTGTTAACACCCTGGGTGCGCCAATCGACGGTAAAGGTCCGGTTGAGCACGATGGCTTCTCCCCAATCGAAGTTATCGCACCAGGCGTTATCGACCGTCAGTCCGTAGATCAGCCTGTTCAGACAGGTTATAAGTCCGTTGATGCCATGATCCCAATCGGTCGTGGTCAGCGTGAACTGATCATCGGTGACCGTCAGACCGGTAAAACCGCGATGGCTATCGACGCCATCATCAACCAGCGTGACTCCGGTATCAAATGCGTGTACGTGGCCATCGGCCAGAAAGCGTCCACCATTTCCAACGTGGTTCGTAAACTGGAAGAGCACGGTGCACTGTCTAACACCATCGTTGTGGTAGCAACCGCGTCTGAATCCGCTGCACTGCAATACCTGGCGCCATACGCCGGTTGCGCAATGGGCGAATACTTCCGTGACCGCGGTGAAGATGCGCTGATCGTATACGATGACCTGTCTAAACAGGCTGTTGCTTATCGTCAGGTTTCCCTGCTGCTCCGTCGTCCACCTGGACGTGAAGCGTTCCCTGGCGACGTATTCTACCTCCACTCTCGTCTGCTGGAGCGTGCTTCCCGCGTTAACGCGGAATACGTCGAGAACTTCACCAAAGGTGAAGTGAAGGGTAAAACGGGCTCTCTGACCGCTCTGCCGATCATTGAAACCCAGGCGGGCGACGTTTCTGCGTTCGTTCCGACCAACGTAATCTCCATTACCGATGGTCAGATCTTCCTGGAAACCAACCTGTTTAACTCCGGTATTCGTCCGGCGGTTAACCCGGGTATCTCCGTATCCCGTGTTGGTGGTGCTGCTCAGACCAAGATCATCAAGAAACTGTCCGGTGGTATCCGTACCGCGCTGGCACAGTATCGTGAACTGGCTGCGTTCTCTCAGTTCGCATCCGATCTGGACGAAGCAACCCGTAAACAGCTGAGCCACGGTCAGAAAGTGACTGAGCTGCTGAAGCAGAAACAGTACGCACCAATGTCTGTTGCTCAGCAGGGCTTGGTACTGTTCGCGGCTGAACGCGGTTACCTCGAAGATGTGGAACTGGCGAAAATCGGTAGCTTCGAAGCCGCTCTGCTGGCTTACGTCGACCGTGATCACGCTCCGCTGATGCAAGAGATCAACCAGACCGGTGGCTATAACGACGAAATCGAAGGCAAGCTGAAAGCTATCCTCGATTCCTTCAAAGCAACCCAATCCTGGTAATCGTCCGGCGGCTTGTCTCAGGACAAGCCGCCTGGCATTGAGGAGAAGCTCATGGCCGGCGCAAAAGAGATACGTAGTAAGATCGCAAGCGTCCAGAACACGCAAAAGATCACTAAAGCGATGGAGATGGTCGCCGCTTCCAAAATGCGTAAATCGCAGGATCGCATGGCGGCCAGCCGTCCTTATGCAGAAACCATGCGCAAAGTGATTGGTCACCTTGCAAACGGTAATCTGGAATATAAGCACCCTTACCTGGAAGAACGCGACGTTAAGCGCGTGGGCTACCTGGTGGTGTCGACCGACCGTGGTCTGTGTGGCGGCTTGAACATTAACCTGTTCAAAAAACTGCTGGCGGATATGAAAGCATGGTCTGAAAAAGGCGTTCAGTGCGATATCGCAATGATCGGCTCTAAAGGCGTCTCTTTCTTTAACTCCGTTGGTGGCAACATTGTCGCTCAGGTGACCGGTATGGGTGATAACCCGTCCCTGTCCGAACTGATCGGCCCGGTTAAAGTGATGTTGCAGGCCTATGATGAAGGCCGTCTGGACAGACTGTACGTTGTCAGCAACAAATTCATTAACACCATGTCTCAGGTTCCAACGCTCACTCAGATGCTGCCGTTACCGGCATCAGAAGATGACGAGCTGAAGCAAAAAGCCTGGGATTACCTGTATGAACCCGATCCGAAACCGCTGCTGGATACCCTGCTGCGTCGTTACGTTGAATCTCAGGTTTATCAGGGCGTTGTAGAAAACCTGGCCAGCGAGCAGGCCGCACGAATGGTGGCGATGAAAGCCGCGACCGATAATGGCGGCAGCCTGATTAAAGAGCTGCAGTTGGTTTACAACAAAGCTCGTCAGGCCAGCATTACTCAGGAACTCACCGAGATCGTCTCGGGGGCCGCCGCGGTTTAACCAGGTTTACGAATTACGTAGAGGATTCAAGATGGCTACTGGAAAGATTGTCCAGGTAATCGGCGCCGTGGTGGACGTCGAGTTCCCTCAGGACGCCGTACCACGCGTGTACGACGCGCTTGAGGTACAGAATGGTAACGAGAGCCTGGTGCTGGAAGTTCAGCAGCAGCTCGGCGGCGGTATCGTGCGTACCATCGCTATGGGTTCTTCCGACGGTCTGCGTCGTGGTCTGGAAGTAAAAGACCTTGAGCACCCGATCGAAGTCCCGGTAGGTAAAGCAACACTGGGTCGTATCATGAACGTATTGGGTCAGCCAATCGACATGAAAGGCGACATCGGTGAAGAAGAGCGTTGGGCTATCCACCGCGCGGCACCTTCCTACGAAGAGCTGTCCAGCTCTCAGGAACTGCTGGAAACCGGTATCAAAGTTATCGACCTGATGTGTCCGTTCGCGAAGGGCGGTAAAGTCGGTCTGTTCGGTGGTGCGGGTGTTGGTAAAACCGTAAACATGATGGAGCTGATCCGTAACATCGCGATCGAGCACTCCGGTTACTCCGTGTTTGCGGGCGTAGGTGAACGTACTCGTGAGGGTAACGATTTCTACCACGAAATGACCGACTCCAACGTTCTGGACAAAGTATCCCTGGTTTACGGCCAGATGAACGAGCCACCTGGAAACCGTTTGCGCGTTGCGCTGACCGGTCTGACGATGGCTGAGAAGTTCCGTGATGAAGGCCGTGACGTTCTGCTGTTCGTTGATAACATCTACCGTTACACCCTGGCCGGTACGGAAGTATCTGCACTGCTGGGTCGTATGCCTTCAGCGGTAGGTTATCAGCCTACGCTGGCGGAAGAGATGGGTGTTCTTCAGGAACGTATCACCTCTACCAAAACCGGTTCTATCACCTCCGTTCAGGCGGTATACGTACCTGCGGATGACTTGACTGACCCATCTCCAGCAACCACCTTTGCGCACTTAGATGCAACCGTGGTACTGAGCCGTCAGATCGCGTCTCTGGGTATCTACCCGGCCGTTGACCCGCTGGACTCCACCAGCCGTCAGCTGGATCCACTGGTTGTTGGTCAGGAACACTACGACACCGCGCGTGGCGTACAGTCCCTGCTGCAGCGTTACCAGGAACTGAAAGACATCATCGCCATCCTGGGTATGGATGAACTGTCTGAAGAAGACAAACTGGTGGTAGCACGTGCGCGTAAGATCCAGCGCTTCCTGTCCCAGCCGTTCTTCGTTGCGGAAGTATTCACCGGTTCTCCGGGTAAATACGTTTCCCTGAAAGACACCATCCGTGGCTTTAAAGGCATCATGGAAGGCGAATACGATCACCTGCCGGAGCAGGCGTTCTACATGGTTGGTTCCATCGACGAAGCCGTGGAAAAAGCCAAAAAACTTTAACGCCTTAATCGGAGGGTGATATGGCAATGACTTACCACCTGGACGTCGTCAGCGCAGAGCAACAAATGTTCTCTGGTCTGGTCGAGAAAATCCAGGTAACGGGTAGTGAAGGTGAACTGGGTATTTTCCCGGGTCACGCACCGCTGCTCACCGCCATTAAGCCTGGTATGATCCGCATCGTTAAACAGTTCGGTCACGAAGAGTTTATCTATCTCTCCGGCGGCATTCTTGAAGTGCAGCCTGGCAGTGTGACCGTTCTGGCCGATACCGCTATCCGTGGACAGGATCTCGACGAAGCGCGAGCCCTGGAATCGAAGCGTAAGGCTGAAGAGCACATTAGCAGCTCTCATGGTGACGTGGATTACGCTCAGGCGTCTGCGGAGCTGGCCAAAGCGATCGCGAAACTGCGCGTTATCGAGTTGACCAAAAAAGCGATGTAACACCGGCTTGAAAAGCACAAAAGCCAGTCTGGATACCAGGCTGGCTTTTTTTTTCGGCCTTAATTCATGATGAAAAAGATGTAGAATTTTAAGCATCAAACGTTTTTACTTCACACTCAAACTACCGTCAGGATGCGTATGTCAAACAGTGCGATGAGCGTGGTGATCCTTGCCGCTGGCAAAGGGACCCGCATGTATTCCGATCTGCCTAAGGTGCTCCACACGCTTGCAGGAAAGCCAATGGTGCAGCATGTCATCGATGCAGCGAACGAACTGGGTGCCGGTCAGGTCCACCTGGTCTACGGCCACGGCGGCGATCTGCTTAAAAAGACGCTGAGCGATGACAAGCTCAACTGGGTGCTTCAGGCCGAACAGCTGGGCACAGGCCATGCGATGCAGCAGGCTGCGCCTTTCTTTGCGGATGACGAAGACATTTTGATGCTCTACGGCGATGTCCCGCTGATCTCCGTTGAAACCCTGACTCGCCTTCGTGAAGCCAAACCGCAGGGCGGTATCGGTTTGTTGACCGTCGTGCTGGACGATCCAAGCGGTTATGGCCGCATCACCCGTGAAAACGGCAACGTCACGGGTATTGTTGAGCATAAAGATGCCAGCGACGAACAGCGCCAGATTCAGGAGATCAACACCGGTATTCTGATTGCCAATGGCGCGGACATGAAGCGCTGGCTGTCTCAGCTCAACAACAACAACGCGCAGGGTGAATTCTACATCACCGACATCATTGCGATGGCGTACCAGGAAGGACGTGAGATTGCGGCGGTTCATCCGGCGCGCATCAGCGAAACCGAAGGGGTGAATAACCGTCTTCAGCTTTCCCGCCTGGAGCGCGTTTATCAGTCCGAGCAGGCCGAAAAACTGCTGCTGGCGGGCGTGATGCTGCGCGATCCGGCGCGTTTCGATCTGCGTGGTTCGTTATCTCACGGTCGTGACGTTGAAATTGATACGAACGTTATCCTCGAAGGTCACGTCACGCTGGGCAATCGCGTTAAAATTGGCGCCGGCTGCGTGATTAAAAACAGCGTCATCGGCGACGATTGCGAAATCAGCCCGTACAGCGTGGTAGAAGATGCTCGTCTGGATGCGGCCTGTACCATCGGCCCGTTTGCGCGTCTGCGCCCGGGCGCTGAGCTGCTGGAAGGCGCTCACGTGGGTAACTTCGTGGAAATGAAAAAAGCGCGTCTGGGTAAAGGCTCGAAAGCCGGTCATCTGACCTATCTGGGCGACGCGGAAATTGGCAATAACGTGAATATTGGTGCAGGGACTATTACCTGTAACTATGACGGTGCGAATAAGTTTAAAACCATCATCGGTGACGACGTGTTCGTTGGCTCCGATACGCAGCTGGTGGCGCCTGTTACCGTGGGTAACGGAGTGACTATCGCCGCCGGAACAACCGTTACGCGCGATGTGGCCGAGAACGAGCTGGTGTTAAGCCGCGTGCCGCAGGTCAGCAAGCAGGGCTGGAAACGCCCGGTTAAGAAAAAGTAACAACAAGGCGGGTGGCGCTACGCTTACCCGCCCTACGATTGAGTAGGCCTGATAAGGCGTAGCCGTCATCAGGCAAACCCGGGAGAGGGGGTAAATATATATCTCCCCCCACAAGCAGTACCCATAAAAATAACCCCACTCTCTACAAGGCTCGGGGTGCCCGGAAAGGGTAAATACAGGTCAGCGACAACGCAGGCATAATGCCTAAATTCGGAATCTAAAATTATGTGTGGAATTGTTGGCGCAGTTGCGCAGCGTGATATTGCTGAAATCCTTCTCGAAGGTTTACGTCGTCTGGAATACCGTGGTTACGACTCTGCCGGTCTGGCTGTCGTCGATGCAGAAGGTCATATGACCCGTCTGCGTCGTCTCGGTAAAGTGCAGATGCTGGCCCAGGCCGCGGAAGAACATCCGCTGCACGGTGGTACCGGTATTGCGCACACCCGCTGGGCGACGCACGGCGAACCGTCTGAAGGTAACGCGCACCCGCATGTGTCTGAACACATCGTGGTCGTGCACAACGGCATTATCGAAAACCACGAACCGCTGCGCGAAGAACTGAAAGCGCGCGGCTACACCTTCGTCTCTGAAACTGACACCGAAGTGATTGCTCACCTGGTGCACTGGGAGCTGGAGCAGGGCGGTACACTGCGTGATGCGGTGCTGCGTGCTATCCCTCAGCTGCGCGGTGCGTACGGTACGGTGATCATGGATTCCCGCGATCCGTCCACATTGCTGGCCGCGCGTTCCGGTAGCCCGATGGTTATCGGTCTGGGAATGGGCGAAAACTTCATCGCTTCTGACCAGCTGGCGCTCCTGCCGGTCACCCGTCGCTTTATCTTCCTCGAAGAGGGTGATATCGCGGAAGTGACCCGTCGCAGCGTGACCGTCTTCGATACCAAAGGCGAGCAGGTGAAACGTCAGGAGATCGAATCGAATCTGCAGTACGACGCGGGCGACAAAGGCGCTTACCGTCACTACATGCAGAAAGAGATTTACGAGCAGCCAAACGCCATCAAAAACACGCTGACCGGGCGTATCAGCCACGGTGAAGTGGATCTGAGCGAGCTGGGAGCAAACGCGAACGAACTGCTCGGCAAGGTCGAGCATATTCAGATCGTGGCCTGCGGCACCTCCTACAACTCCGGTATGGTTTCTCGCTACTGGTTTGAATCCCTGGCGGGCGTGCCGTGCGATGTGGAAATCGCGTCTGAATTCCGCTATCGCAAATCCGCGGTGCGTCGTAACAGCCTGATGATCACCCTTTCCCAGTCCGGCGAAACGGCGGATACGCTGGCAGCGCTGCGTCTGTCTAAAGAGCTGGGTTACCTGGGCTCGCTGGCTATCTGTAACGTTCCTGGCTCATCGCTGGTGCGTGAGTCCGATCTGGCGCTGATGACCAAAGCGGGCACAGAAATCGGTGTGGCCTCCACCAAAGCGTTTACCACTCAGCTGACCGTTCTGCTGATGCTGGTGGCGAAGCTTGCGCGTCTGAAAGGTGAAGATGCGTCCGTTGAGCACGACATCGTTCACGGCCTGCAGGCGCTGCCGAGCCGTATTGAGCAGATGCTGTCTCAGGACAAACGCATTGAAGCGCTGGCGGAAGATTTCTCTGACAAACATCACGCCCTGTTCCTGGGTCGTGGCGATCAGTATCCGATTGCGCTGGAAGGCGCGCTGAAGCTGAAAGAGATCTCCTACATTCACGCTGAAGCCTATGCGGCTGGCGAGCTGAAGCACGGCCCGCTGGCGCTGATTGACGCGGATATGCCGGTCATCGTTGTGGCACCAAACAACGAACTGCTGGAAAAACTGAAGTCTAACATCGAAGAAGTGCGCGCCCGCGGCGGTGTTCTGTACGTCTTCGCCGACAAAGATGCCGGTTTTGTCAGCAACGACAACATGCATATCATCGAGATGCCGCATGTGGAAGAGGTGATTGCACCAATCTTCTACACCGTTCCGCTGCAGCTGCTGGCCTATCACGTTGCGCTAATCAAAGGTACCGACGTTGACCAGCCGCGTAACCTGGCGAAATCGGTTACCGTAGAATAATCCCTTCAGGCTCCACCTTCGGGTGGAGCTTTTTTATCCTGCCCGGCTTGTTTTTAATCAATCCTTTCTCGTTTTTAATAATGACAATTTGTCATCTTCAGCTACTTTTTTCAGTGTCACATAAAGAAAATATTTCTGAAAACGCCTTGTCATAAAAGCGGCTAACGCGATGAAAAATAAGCTTTCTTTTGCTTGTTTTTAAGTGAAATTTTCGTTGTCATAAAACTGTCATAATTCGTACATTTATCTGTCACCTGTTTGTCCTATTTTGCTCATCGTAGCCACTAAACAACGATTTACGAAAATCTTGCAGGAGACATTATGAAAGTTATGCGTACCACTGTCGCAACTGTTGTCGCCGCGACCTTATCTCTGAGCGCGTTCTCTGTATTTGCAGAAGCAAGCCTGACTGGCGCTGGTGCAACCTTCCCTGCGCCGGTGTATGCCAAATGGGCGGATACCTACCAGAAAGAAACCGGTAACAAGGTTAACTATCAGGGTATCGGCTCCTCCGGTGGCGTTAAACAAATTACCGCGAACACTGTTGATTTCGGCGCATCAGACGCTCCGCTGTCTGATGACAAGCTGGCTCAGGAAGGCCTGTTCCAGTTCCCTACCGTGATCGGTGGTGTGGTTCTGGCTATCAACCTGCCGGGCGTGAAGTCGGGTGAGCTGGTGCTGGACGGCAAAACGCTGGGTGACATCTACCTGGGCAAAATCAAAAAATGGGATGACGAAGCGATCGCTAAACTCAACCCAGGCCTGAAGCTGCCTTCTCAGAACATCGCCGTGGTTCGCCGCGCGGATGGTTCCGGTACCTCTTTCGTGTTCACCAGCTACCTGGCAAAAGTGAACGAAGAGTGGAAATCTAAAGTCGGCTCCGGCTCTACCGTTAACTGGCCAACCGGTCTGGGCGGTAAGGGTAACGACGGTATCGCCGCGTTCGTACAGCGTCTGCCTGGCTCAATTGGTTACGTAGAGTATGCGTACGCTAAGCAGAACAACCTGTCCTACACCAAACTGGTTTCAGCCGACGGCAAACCGGTTAGCCCGACCGAAGAGAACTTTGCTAACGCGGCGAAAGGCGCTGACTGGAGCAAATCCTTCGCGCAGGATCTGACTAACCAGAAAGGCGAAGGTGCATGGCCAATCACCTCTACCACCTTCATCCTGGTTCACAAAGAGCAGAAAAAACCTGAGCAGGGCGCCGAAGTGCTGAAGTTCTTCGACTGGGCGTACAAAAACGGCGGCAAACAGGCTAACGCCCTGGATTACGCCACCCTGCCGGACAACGTGGTTGAGCAGATTCGCGCTGCATGGAAAACCAACGTGAAAGACAGCAGCGGTAAAGCGCTGTACTAACAGGATATATTTAACGAAGATGGCGGGTGGCGCTATGCTTACCCGCCCTACGGTTTAAGCTGTAGGCCCGGTAAGCGTCAGCGCCACCGGGCATATTCGTAAAAACGTCTCAAACAGAAGAGTAATTTATGGCTGCAACCAAGCCTGCATTTAACCCTCCGGGTAAAAAAGGTGACATGATTTTCAGCGCGCTGGTGAAACTGGCTGCGCTGATTGTGCTATTGCTGCTGGGCGGCATTATCGTGTCTCTGATTTTCTCCTCATGGCCGAGCATCCAGAAATTCGGTTTTTCCTTCCTGTGGACCAAAGAGTGGGACGCGCCGAACGATATCTACGGTGCCCTGGTACCGATTTACGGCACGCTGGTGACCTCGTTCATCGCCCTGCTGATTGCGGTTCCGGTGAGCTTTGGTATTGCCCTGTTCCTGACGGAGCTGGCGCCGGGCTGGCTGCGACGCCCGCTGGGTATTGCCATCGAACTGCTGGCGGCCATTCCAAGTATCGTTTACGGCATGTGGGGCTTGTTCATCTTTGCTCCGCTGTTCGCCACGTATTTCCAGGAACCGGTCGGTAACGTGCTTTCCGCCATTCCGTTTGTGGGGGCCCTTTTCTCTGGCCCGGCTTTCGGTATCGGCATTCTGGCGGCAGGTGTGATCCTCGCCATCATGATTATTCCTTACATTGCGGCGGTTATGCGCGATGTCTTCGAACAAACGCCGGTGATGATGAAAGAGTCGGCCTACGGTATCGGCTGCACCACCTGGGAAGTTATCTGGCGCATTGTCCTTCCGTTCACCAAAAATGGGGTGATCGGGGGCGTGATGCTGGGCTTAGGTCGTGCACTGGGTGAAACCATGGCGGTCACCTTTATCATCGGTAACACCTACCAGCTCGACAGCGCGTCGCTCTACATGCCGGGTAACAGTATTACCTCGGCGCTGGCGAATGAATTTGCGGAAGCGGAATCCGGGCTGCACGTGGCGGCGCTGATGGAGCTGGGTCTGATTCTGTTCGTTATCACCTTCATTGTTCTGGCGATTTCCAAGCTGATGATTATGCGCCTCGCTAAAAATGAGGGGGCACGCTAATGGCAACTCTCGAAATGCAAGCTACCGCTGAACTGGCGGAATCCCGCCGCAAAATGCAGGCCAGACGCCGCATGAAAAACCGTATTGCCCTGTCGCTCTCTATGGCGACAATGGCGTTCGGCCTGTTCTGGCTGGTCTGGATCCTCTTCTCGACGGTCGTTCGCGGGATTGACGGGATGTCACTGTCGCTTTTCACCGAAATGACGCCGCCGCCGAACACGGCGGGTGGTGGCCTGGCGAATGCTCTGGCGGGCAGCGGCTTGCTGATCCTCTGGGCGACGGTCTTCGGCACGCCGCTGGGCATCATGGCGGGCATCTACCTGGCAGAATACGGGCGTAAATCCTGGCTGGCCGAAGTCATTCGCTTCATCAACGACATTCTGCTGTCTGCACCTTCTATCGTTGTGGGTCTGTTTGTTTACACCGTGGTGGTGGCGCAGATGGAACACTTCTCCGGCTGGGCGGGTGTGATTGCCCTGGCGCTGCTGCAGGTGCCGATTGTTATTCGTACCACCGAGAACATGCTGAAACTGGTGCCGGACAGCCTGCGCGAAGCGGCCTATGCGCTGGGTACGCCGAAATGGAAGATGATCTCTGCAATTACGCTGAAGGCGTCTGTTTCCGGGATCATGACCGGTATCCTGCTGGCGGTTGCGCGTATCGCGGGTGAAACGGCGCCGCTGCTGTTTACGTCTCTCTCCAACCAGTTCTGGAGCACGGACATGATGCAGCCGATCGCCAACCTGCCGGTGACGATCTTTAAATTTGCGATGAGCCCATTCGCGGAATGGCAGCAGCTGGCCTGGGCCGGGGTGCTGATCATTACCCTTTGCGTACTGTTGCTGAACATTCTGGCGCGCGTCATTTTCGCGAAGAAGAAACACGGTTAATTTTTTACGGCGCGGCAGCTCGCGGCGCCGAATGAGGAAATGAGTCAATGAGTATGGTTGATACTGCCCCGGGTAAGATTCAGGTTCGTGATTTGAACTTCTACTACGGCAAATTCCATGCCCTGAAGAACATCAACCTGGATATCGCGAAGAACCAGGTCACGGCATTTATCGGTCCGTCCGGCTGTGGGAAATCCACGCTGCTGCGCACCTTTAACAAAATGTATTCGCTCTATCCGGAGCAGCGCGCTGAGGGTGAAATCATCCTGGACGGTGAAAACATTCTGACCCAGGCTCAGGATATCGCCCTGCTGCGCGCCAAAGTGGGGATGGTGTTCCAGAAACCAACGCCTTTCCCGATGTCGATTTATGACAACATCGCGTTTGGCGTGCGTCTGTTTGAAAAACTCTCCCGTGCCGATATGGACGAGCGCGTGCAGTGGGCTTTGACCAAGGCCGCATTATGGAACGAAACCAAAGATAAGTTACACCAGAGCGGTTACTCTCTCTCCGGTGGTCAGCAGCAGCGTCTGTGCATTGCGCGCGGTATTGCTATTCGCCCGGAAGTGTTGCTGCTGGATGAGCCGTGTTCAGCGCTGGACCCGATCTCAACCGGCCGTATTGAAGAGCTGATCACCGAGCTGAAGCAGGATTACACCGTGGTTATCGTGACCCATAACATGCAGCAGGCTGCACGTTGTTCCGATCACACGGCGTTTATGTACCTGGGCGAGTTGATTGAGTTCAGCGATACGGACGCGCTGTTCACCAGGCCCGCGAAGAAACAAACCGAAGATTATATTACTGGCCGCTACGGTTGATTTGCCTTAGTGCATGTGGAGAAACCATGGACAACCTCAATCTTAATAAACACATTTCCGGCCAGTTCAACGCAGAGCTGGAAAGCATTCGCACCCAGGTAATGACCATGGGCGGCATGGTCGAGCAGCAGCTTTCTGATGCGATTACGGCAATGCACAACCAGGACAGCGAGCTGGCGAAGCGCGTCATTGAAGGCGATAAAAACGTCAACATGATGGAAGTCGCTATCGACGAGGCCTGCGTGCGCATTATCGCGAAACGTCAGCCGACGGCGAGCGACCTGCGTCTGGTGATGGCGATCATCAAAACCATCGCCGAGCTGGAGCGTATTGGTGACGTTGCGGATAAAATCTGCCGTACCGCGCTGGAGAAGTTTTCTCAGCAGCACCAGCCGCTGCTGGTGAGCCTGGAGTCGCTGGGCCGCCACACCGTGCAGATGCTGCACGACGTGCTGGATGCTTTTGCGCGTATGGACCTGGACGAAGCGGTGCGTATCTACCGTGAAGACAAGAAGGTCGACCAGGAGTATGAAGGCATCGTGCGTCAGCTGATGACCTACATGATGGAAGATTCACGTACGATCCCAAGCGTACTGACCGCCCTGTTCTGCGCGCGCTCTATTGAGCGTATCGGCGACCGCTGCCAGAACATTTGCGAATACATCTTCTACTTCGTGAAAGGTCAGGACTTCCGTCACGTGGGCGGCGACGAGCTGGACAAGCTGCTGGCGGGTAAAGATCCGAAAGAGTGATTTTACCCTCACCCTAACCCTAACCCTCTCCCACAGGGAGAGGGGACAATTCGGTTTTCTCCCTCTCCCCAGGGGAGAGGGTCGGGGTGAGGGGAAAACTCAGCGAGTAATATCCCACCCGCGCGCCTTCCACAGCGCTGGCAGCTGCGCCAGATCGGTAAAGGTCGTGACATTGGGATGATCGATCGGCTTGTTGTGCGGGTCGGCGCAGAAGTAAAACACCTCCATCCCCGCATCAATCCCCGACTGCGCGCCCGCAGACGAGTCATCCACCAGAATGCAGTTCTCTACATTGACGTTCATCGCTTTTGCCGCATGGAACATCAGCGCCGGGTCTGGCTTCCAGCGCTGGATATCGTAGCCGCTGAACAGTTTTTCCGGGAAATGGTGCAACATCTCAAGCTTGCCCAGCGAGTGCTGCATTTTGCTGACCGGGCCGTTAGAGACGACGCAGACTGGCACCGTCATCGCATCCAGCAACGCGTTAGCTCCGGAGATAACCTCCAGCTCGGAGTCGAACAGGCGTGCGACCTCGGCGCGGTACACCGGTTCCAGATCGGCTTTCGCCAGATTCACACCGTGTTCTTCGTTAATGATGTCGATGATCTCGTAGAGCTTTACGCCCTTAAAGCGTTTAAACACCTCTTCGAGTTCCAGCGTAATGCCAAATTCCTGGAACATGGTGACATACGCGCGGGAACAAATGACCTCACTGTCGACCAGCGTACCGTCGCAGTCGAAAAATACCGCTTCAATTCCGGACATGCCTTTCCCTTTTAACAAGTTTAACGTTTACGTACGGCAGTTCGCCGGCACGCAATCGTTGCCGTATAAGCAAAATCAATGAAAAAAGTATCACGTAACCGCCACTATTGTCGCATTTTGGTATAGGATAGCGACGAATTTTCCCTCCTTGTTCGGAATTGATGATGAGTCAACAACACACTACCCAGACATCTGGTCAGGGTCTGCTTGAGCGCGTTTTTAAACTGCGCGAGCACGGCACAACGGCACGCACCGAAGTGATCGCTGGTTTCACCACCTTCCTGACGATGGTCTATATCGTTTTTGTGAACCCTCAAATTCTGGGCGTCGCTGGCATGGATACCAGCGCCGTCTTCGTGACAACCTGTCTGATCGCGGCTCTTGGCAGCATCCTGATGGGTGTGTTCGCTAACCTGCCTGTTGCGCTGGCACCGGCAATGGGCCTGAATGCGTTCTTCGCGTTCGTGGTGGTTCAGGCGATGGGGCTGCCGTGGCAGGTTGGCATGGGCGCCATCTTCTGGGGCGCGGTTGGCCTGCTGCTGCTGACCATTTTCCGCGTGCGTTACTGGATGATTGCGAACATTCCCGTGAGCCTGCGCGTGGGCATCACCAGCGGTATCGGTCTGTTCATCGGTATGATGGGGCTGAAAAACGCCGGCGTTATCGTGGCGAACCCGGACACGCTGGTGAGCATCGGTCACCTGACCTCTCATAACGTGCTGCTGGGCGTGCTGGGCTTCTTTATCATCGCGATCCTGGCTTCCCGTAATATTCACGCGGCGGTGCTGGTGTCCATCGTTGTCACCACCCTGCTGGGCTGGATGCTGGGCGATGTTCACTATAACGGTATCGTCTCCGCGCCACCGAGCGTCTCTACCGTGATTGGTCACGTCGATCTGGCGGGTTCCCTGAACCTGGGCCTGGCGGGCGTGATTTTCTCCTTCATGCTGGTCAACCTGTTTGACTCCTCCGGCACGCTGATTGGCGTGACCGACAAAGCGGGCCTGGCGGATGAAAAAGGGAAATTCCCGCGCATGAAGCAAGCGCTGTTTGTGGACAGCGTCTCCTCTGTGACCGGTGCTTTTATCGGAACCTCGTCCGTTACCGCGTACATTGAATCGTCTTCCGGCGTGTCCGTGGGCGGCCGTACCGGCCTGACGGCGGTGGTTGTGGGTATTCTGTTCCTGCTGGTGATCTTCCTCTCTCCGCTGGCGGGTATGGTTCCTCCGTATGCGGCAGCCGGCGCGCTGATCTATGTGGGTGTGCTGATGACCTCCAGCCTGTCACGCGTGAAGTGGGATGATTTAACCGAAGCGGTGCCGGCGTTTATTACCGCCGTGATGATGCCGTTCAGCTTCTCGATTACCGAAGGTATCGCGCTGGGCTTTATCTCTTACTGCGTAATGAAGATCGGTACCGGCCGCTTCCGCGACCTCAGCCCGTGCGTCATCGTTGTGGCGCTGCTGTTTGTGCTGAAGATTGTGTTTATTGATGCACACTAAGATGCTGGTGGTGTCAGGTGGCGCTTCGCTTACCTGACCTACGGGCAAAGTTCCCTCTCCCTGTGGGAGAGGGTTAGGGTGAGGGCATCAGGCCGCAATAAGCTTACGCCTTCACCCGCTTAATATAATCCCCAAACGCCGTCAGCTGGCCAGACAGATGATCGCGCGTGCTCTGATCCACCACTTCACCCGTTTGCGGGTCGACCTTGTTCTGAATCACACCACCCATAAATTCCGGCTTGTTCATGACCATCGCATCCAGGAACACCAGGATCTGGCGCAGATGATACTGGCAGCGCGCGCCGCCAATCGCGCCCATTGAACTGGTCTGGATCAGCACCGGTTTGCCTGCCAGCGGCTGCTCAGGTAAACGGGACAGCCAGTCGATGGCATTCTTCAGGCCACCCGGAACCGAATAGTTGTACTCTGGCGTCACGATGACCACGCCGTCGGCCTGGCGGATCTGCTCTGCCAGCGCCTCAACGCTCTGCGGAAAACCCTCTTCCTGCTGTACGTCAGCGTCATACAGCGGAATATCGCCAATAGACGGCAGGGCGCTAATGTCCATTCCTGCCGGTGCCAGCTGTGGCAGCGTGCGGGCAACCATCCCGTTAAATGAACCTTTGCGCAGGCTTCCCAGTAACGTAACTACTTTCAACGTATCAGACATGATTACTCCTGTTTCATCATGATGACCCTGATTGGATCAGCTAAGGGTGAATGCTTTTTCTGCCGGTAAACTGGTTAAACGCATCAGGCGTGCGGCGGGCTCGTTGGCACGCTCGGGCACATCAGGAAGGCTACGCCATCCCTGTTGGCTGTCAAATTCCCAGATTTTCATGCGTTCGATGGCGGGGGTAACCGCAATGGACCAAATGAGCACATCCTCTGCGTCACTGAGCGCCTCTACCAGCGTGGCCTGGGCGGCACGCAGACGTCCGGAGCCTGGCAGCAGCTGCAGCAGGCTGGCGTCGTCTGAGGCGCATCCACAGAGCTTGCGGATGCTCTGGCGCAAGGTAATGAGCTGGGCTCGGGCTTCGACAGGATCGTTCTGGTTGCGTACCCACAGCTTCTCATTGCTGGAGAGCGGATAGTCTTCATGCGCATTACCGCCATGGAAGCTACGTGTCGCGCGCTGAAGTTCCATATCCAGCCCACAATCCCCTTCGGTGGTCAGCGCGACGCCAATGATATTGCCCGCGTAGGCAATCGAAAAACGAGGGAGATCCGGGTCGGCAAAGACCGGGCGACCTTCGGGCTGGGTAATGATGTCCGGCAGCTCGCTGGTACCGTACAGCATAAACAGCAGTTCTGCGAGAAGCGCCCGGGAAGCTAAAAACCGCGTTCTGCGGTGTTCCGGGAGAGTGAGTGCTTCACTGTGACAGGCTGAAGAAATTCTTGCCGATACGAGACGTCCTTCCGTAAGTATCCCTCTTGCAAAGTGCGTAGCCATTTTTCGCTCCTTGATAATGGTCGTAATCGGTTAAACGGTTACATGATTATCGCTTAACTTGACTCCTGTTTTAATCAGTAAATGGGAGTAAGAGAAGCCTCAGGACCGAACTTTACATTTTCTTAGGCAAAAATTGGATCGCTGGCACCGTACAGCGCCTTGATGGTCTCCCGCAGCCAGAGGATTTTCGGATTATGGCTGTTCCGTTTATGCCAGATCAGCGTGAAGGGAACGGTAAGCTTTTCAGCCTGCGCTTCATCAATGGGAATAGGAAGCGCGATCAGCTTCCGCTGGTGGAGTTGATTGTAGTGATGGCAGTAGTGCGGAGCCGTGGCGATATAGTTATGGCCGGGCTGCGCCGCCATAAACATCGACTGCTCAAAGCCCGGCACGCTCATGGCAATGTTTCTCTCCCGACCCATCTCCTTTAGCACTTCGTCCAGTGCCCAGGTGTCGCTGCGTTCCCAGAAGATGCTGATGTGCGGGTAGCGCAGGAAGGTCTCGAGGTTCCATTCGTCCTGTAGCGCGGGATGATCCTCACGCAGATACACGCACGGACGGTCGCTGAACAGGATCTCATAGTCGATGAACCACGGCATTAGCTTCAGCAATTCACGCGAGCGCGGGTGCGTTTCGCGTCCGGTGAATCCCAGATCCACCTCTCCACGCGTAATGGCGTCCAGCGAGTCGTAATCCCAGTGACGCATCTTCACCGTAGCCTGCGGATAGCGCTGGTTCACCTGCTCCAGCAGGGCGTTAAAGCGGATCAGCATCAACGGCGTTTCGGCGGCCAGCACGAACGTTAGCCCGCCCGGGGAGTCATGGTGGAATTTATCGAGGATCTGGTTGCCGATTTGCATCCAGTCAGCCAGATCCTGCTCCAGGCTTACCGTCAGCGGGGTCGGCAGCAGCCCCAGCGGCGTTTTGACAAACAGCGGGTCGTCAAACCAGTCGCGCAGCTTGGCCAGCGATTTACTCACCGCAGACGGCGTCACGTTCATCCGTTTCGCCGCTTTGGTGACGCTGCGCTCCTGCAGCAAAAGCTGCAGGCACAGCAACAGGTTAAGATCGAGACTGCTGATGGGCTTCTTCATAATGCGCCGCGGGCTGGATGACCATAAGTAAGGTGATGCACAGTATGCTACAGCCAATCAGAACCCCGATCAGCATATTCAGCGCGTTAAGCCCGATGACCGCCGCCAGCCAAATCCACAGCGACGAGCCGCAGACCTGCGCAATCCCCAGCACAGAGCTTGCCACGCCTGCCCGCAGCGAGAAGGGGCCAAGCGCCTGACTCATCGCCACGCCAAAGCCAACCGAGAACCCGGCGCAAATGAGGGTAATGCCGGCCAGCATCACCGCATGCGAGCTGGAGGCTGCCAGGATCGCGCCTGCCGTGAGGAATAAAACCTGTGAGGTCAGCATCAACGTACGCTGGCTAAAAACATTTAGCGCAAAGGGGGTAGAAAACGACACTGCCATACTGACCATGGCGGTTAATGCCATCACCGTTGAATACTCACCCCGATCGAAGCCCATGGTTTCCATCAGTAAAACCGGGGAAACGTTTACATAGGTCAGGATCACCGCCATGCTTAACGTGGTCACGGCCAGACGACTGAGGAAAAAGCGGTTAAGCAGCTTCTCGGCTGGGTGAATGGCTGCGGTATGACCGGTATTCTGCGAGCCCGGGTGGGTCTCTTTCAGCACGGCGATGGACAGGATAAACACCAGCGCGCCCATCGCCGCCATGGTCCAGAACAGGCTCTGCCACGGGAATTTCAGCATGATCAGATATCCCACGACCGGGGCCAGCACCGGGATGATGCAGGTAATACCGTTCAGCATCGAAAGCACTTTGGCGCGACGCTGGGCGCTTAAGGTGTCGCGCAAAATGGCAAACGCGACGACGTAGCAGCCACCGGCTCCAATGCCCTGAATAAACCGTCCGGCCAGGAACAAGGGGCTGTTTTGCGCCTGTGAGCAGAGAAGAGAGGCCAGGGCAAAAATGATGGCGCCGGTTATCGCGACGGGCTGACGGCCTGCCTTATCCGCAATCTTCCCGGCAAACACCATCGACGACGCCATCCCCGCTAGGTAGGCCGAAAACGCGATGTGGAGCTGCGCTTCGCTGGCGCCCAGATCGCGGGCGATGTGCGGCAATCCCACCAGATACATATCAATGCCGGACGGATAAAGCAGAACTAATGCGAAACTACAAAACAGAAAACGCGCCATAAACCCCCCATAGTTGCAGGCATGCAGGATAGGGGGTGAAAAGAGATTAGGCGAGTTGCCATTTGGACAATGGTGATTTCCCGGGAGGAAATCACCATCAAAGCGGGCCTTACTTACCGATACAGAAGCTTGAGAAAATTCGTCCCAGCAGATCGTCCGACGTAAACTCCCCGGTGATTTCGCTCAGATTCTGCTGCGCCAGACGCAGCTCTTCCGCCAGCAGTTCGCCCGCCCACGCGCCGATAAGCTGCGCTTTACCCTGAACAAGGTGGTTTGCCGCCTCTTCCAGCGCCTGCAGGTGACGACGACGCGCGAGGAAGCCGCCTTCCATGCTGGTGTCAAAGCCCATGCTCTGCTTGAGATGGTTGCGCAGGTCTTCAACGCCTTCACCGGTACGCGCCGACAGGCGAATCAGTGAGTGACCATTCACATCGCTGATGCCCAGCGTTTCGCCGGTGACGTCCGCTTTGTTGCGTACCACGGTGATGGGCAGTTTCGCCGGCAGACGGGCGATAAAGTCTGGCCAGATTTCTGCCGGGTCAACGGCGTCGGTCGTGGTGCCGTCCACCATAAACAGCACGCGGTCTGCCTGCTCGATCTCCTGCCAGGCGCGTTCGATACCGATGCGTTCAACCTCGTCGCTGGCATCGCGCAGGCCGGCGGTATCAATGATATGCAGCGGCATCCCGTCGATGTGGATATGCTCGCGCAGCACGTCGCGGGTGGTGCCGGCAATGTCGGTGACGATTGCCGCTTCACGGCCCGCCAGGGCGTTCAGCAGGCTCGATTTCCCGGCATTAGGACGTCCGGCAATGACAACCTTCATCCCTTCGCGCAGCAGGCTGCCCTGGCGCGCTTCGGCGCGCACGGCGTCGAGATCGTTCATTACCTGGTTGAGCTGGGCTTCGATTTTACCGTCAGAGAGGAAGTCGATCTCCTCATCCGGGAAGTCGATAGCCGCTTCCACGTAGATCCGCAGGTGAGTAAGTGCTTCCACAAGGTGATTTACGCGGGCGGAGAATGCCCCCTGCAGCGAGTTCAGGGCGGAGCGGGCCGCCTGTTCAGAACTGGCGTCGATCAGGTCTGCAATCGCTTCTGCCTGCGCCAGGTCGAGCTTGTCGTTGAGGAAGGCACGCTCGGAGAACTCGCCCGGCTTCGCAATGCGCAGGCCAGGCAGGGTCAGGATACGTTTTAACAGCAGGTCGAGGATAACTGGGCCGCCGTGGCCCTGCAGCTCCAGCACGTCTTCGCCGGTAAAGGAGTTCGGGCCAGGGAACCACAGCGCAATGCCCTGGTCCAGCGGCGTGCCGTCGGTATCTTTAAACGGCAGGTAATCAGCGTAGCGCGGCTTTGGCAGTTTACCCAGCACCGCTTCGGCCACCTCGCGCGCCTTCAGGCCGGAGATACGCAGAATGCCTACACCACCGCGTCCCGGTGGGGTTGCCTGGGCGACGATAGTGTCGTTATGGCTCATGGTTGGTCTCGTTCAATACAAATAAAAAAGGCGGTCAATCGACCGCCCTTATTTTAGCGTTAACTTACCGAATCAGGACTTTTTCTTTTCGCGGCTATGCAGGCCACGTTTTTCCAGACCACGGTAAATCAGCTGCTGCTGGATGATGGTCACCAGGTTGCTGACGATATAGTACAGCACCAGACCTGACGGGAACCACAGGAAGAACACGGTGAAGATGACCGGCATAAAGGTCATGATCTTCTGCTGCATCGGGTCGGTCACGGTGGTCGGCGACATCTTCTGGATGAAGAACATCGTCACGCCCATCAGGATCGGCAGGATGTAGTACGGGTCCTGTGCGGACAGGTCATGGATCCACAGTGCGAACGGCGCGTGGCGCAGCTCAACGGAACCCATCAGCATGTAGTACAGCGCAAGGAAGATTGGCATCTGAATCAGCAGCGGGAAGCAACCACCCAGTGGGTTTACTTTCTCTGCTTTATACAGGGCCATCATTTCCTGGCTCTGACGCTGTTTGTCATCGCCCAGACGCTCACGCATCGCCGCGATTTTCGGCTGCAGCATACGCATCTTCGCCATGGAGGTGTACTGCGCTTTAGTCAGCGGGTACATGATGCCACGAACGATGAAGGTAATAACGATGATGGAGAAGCCCCAGTTACCCAGGAAGCTGTGGATGAACTTCAGCAGCTTAAACAGCGGCTGAGAGATGAACCACAACCAGCCGTAATCAACGGTCAGATCCAGGTGCGGCGCAACAGCGGCCATTTTGTCCTGAATTTCCGGGCCGACCCACAGGGTGCTTGCCATCTTACCGGTTTGACCCGGCTGAACCAGAACCGGCTGAGATTTGTAGCCGATGGCTGCAAGACCGTTGCCCAGGTTCGCGGTATAGAAGTTATTCGTACCGTCGTTGTTTGGGATCCAGGCCGTTGCGAAATACTGTTGCAGCATCGCAACCCAACCGCCTTTGGAACTAACGTTCAGGTTTTCGTTATCCGCAATGGTGTCGAATTTGTATTTCTCATACTTCGCGTCTGGCGTGGAGTACGCCGCGCCACGGAAGGTATGCAGCGCAAAGTTGCTGCTTCCGGTGTCACGGTGAGACGGCAGATTGATGGACTGCTTCAGCTGGCCAAAGGTCGACAGCTCCAGTGGTTTCGCACTGGCGTTCTGTACGCTGTAGCCCACGTTCACCGCATATTCACCGCGCTTCAGGGTGAAGGTTTTAGTGAAGGTGTTGCCTGCGGCGTCGGTGTACGTCATCGGGATCGCGAGTTCGTTCTGGCCATCAGCCAGCACAAAGGTGTCGCTCTCGACGTTATACAGTGGACGCGCACCGTTAGCCGGGTTATCCGGGCCATCACGACCGGTCAGGCCGCTCTGCGCCTGGTAGATAAACTCAGGCGTGGTTTCCAGTAACTGGAACGGTTCGTTAGACTTCAGCTCTTTCGGGTAGGTCAACAGCAGCGCCTGCTCAACATCACCACCACGGGTGTTGATTGTCAGCTCAAGCACATCGGTCTTAACCGTAATCTGTTTCCCCTGGCCACTGGCCGGTACGCCCTGGTCGGCGGCGCTACCCGCTGCGGTGGTCGTAGTCTGCGTGGTCTGCTGCTGGGGTTGAGGATTTTTATCCTGCTCCCATGCCTGCCAGATCATGAAAGACACGAACAACAAAGCGATGATAAGAAGATTGCGTTGCGAATCCATCGTTAGTGTTCTCTGGTATCAAAGGGTCCTGGGGGGACGGGGTCGTCTCCACCGGGGTGTAAAGGGTGGCATTTTAATACGCGTTTCACCGTCAACCAACTGCCTTTTATCACTCCAAACCTGCGCAATGCCTCAATTCCGTAGCTTGAGCATGTTGGTGTGAAACGGCAGTGCGGCCCGAGTAGCGGACTAATCAGGCGTTGATAGACCCGAATGAGGGCTATCAGGACCCGTGAGCCAGGCGACAGTGGCGGCGCCATAATTTTTCCAACGCTTCCGAGAGAGCACGGTTATCGAGGTCGGCAACCCCTTTTTTAGCCACCACCACGAAATCCATTGAAGGCAGTTCGTGCTGACGTAAACGGAAGCTTTCACGCGTCAGACGTTTAATCCGATTGCGTTCATGCGCACGCTTAACATTTTTCTTGGCGACTGTGAGACCGATGCGGGGATGCCCCAGCGAATTTTGGCGGCCGAGGATGGTGATTTGCGGCGTGCCAGCCCGTAGTGGCTGCTGGAAGACGAAAGTGAAATGAGCGGGAGTTAACAAACGTAACTCCCTGGGAAATGCTAGCTTAACCACTCAGGGGTTAGCTTTATTACTTGGAAACGGTCAGACGAGCGCGGCCTTTAGCACGACGACGTGCCAGAACCTGACGACCATTTTTAGTAGCCATACGAGCACGGAAGCCGTGAGAACGGTTGCGCTTCAGTACAGACGGTTGAAAAGTGCGTTTCATGGCGATTTCTACCTAAACTTGAATAAATTCACTGACTTTTGCGTATACCCGAACGAGTTTCGAACGACTAACGCCTCAGCGTGGGTGATTAAAGAGGCCGGATTGTAATAATTGTACACTCCGGAGTCAATTCTCTTTCCTTATTTCCCGCGTATTTCCGCACGTTTTCGCGTGGAAAATGAGCAACGGACGACGCAGGAAGATGAGCATCACGCGCCGGGTCGAGGATTATACGGCCTCGCCAACAAAGCGCAAGGATCGTCCCGGATCTTCGTTAGATCATTTAAGCAATAAATTGTCTGTGCTCATTAATTTTTCCAATATGCGGACTAAATCGTGGGGCACTGGCGCCAGGATCGTTTACACTTATCCGGTTCCGGATCTTCCTGTGGATAAATCGGGAAGAATCTGTGAGAAACAGAAGATCTCTGGCTCAGTTTAGGCTATGATCCGCGGTCCCGATCGGGATCCAGCGATCCTGGCCGGGTATGACACAAAATCGTTCACGCTGTATCAAGGCGGCAAAGGAGCGAGTCCTCTGGAGCGTACACAAGTACGTGACTGGGGCGAGCGAGTGCAGCCAACGCAGAGACGGCTTGAACGATGAAGTGTATAACCGCAGATAGCGGTTCGCACATCACCCTTTTGCACAGGGTCATGTCGATGTGCGCCAACAATCATGAATATTCAATAGTTTTCTTTTATTGTTCGAGTGGAGTCCGCCGTGTCACTTTCGCTTTGGCAGCAGTGTCTTGCCCGATTGCAGGATGAGTTACCAGCCACAGAATTCAGTATGTGGATCCGCCCATTGCAGGCGGAACTGAGCGATAACACGCTGGCTTTGTATGCGCCAAACCGTTTTGTGCTCGATTGGGTAAGGGACAAGTACCTTAATAACATTAATGGACTGCTGAACGATTTCTGCGGGTCAGATGCCCCGCAGCTGCGCTTTGAAGTGGGCACAAAGCCGGTCACCCAAACCGTCCGTGAAACCGTGAACGTAGCAGCGCCCGCTCAGGCCGCGCCTGCTCCGGCCCCTCGCGTCGCACCCGCTCGTCAGGGCTGGGATAATGTCCCTGCACCGGCTGAGCCAACCTACCGCTCTAACGTTAACGTGAAACACACGTTCGATAACTTCGTTGAAGGTAAGTCGAACCAGCTGGCGCGCGCGGCGGCTCGTCAGGTTGCTGATAATCCCGGTGGGGCCTACAACCCGCTGTTCCTTTACGGCGGCACGGGTCTGGGTAAAACGCACCTGCTGCATGCGGTGGGTAACGGCATTATGGCGCGCAAGCCCAATGCCAAAGTGGTGTATATGCACTCCGAGCGCTTCGTTCAGGACATGGTAAAAGCCCTGCAAAACAATGCGATCGAAGAGTTTAAACGCTACTATCGTTCCGTTGACGCGCTGCTCATCGATGACATCCAGTTCTTTGCGAATAAAGAACGATCGCAGGAAGAGTTTTTCCACACCTTCAATGCCCTGCTGGAAGGCAATCAGCAGATCATTTTGACCTCGGATCGTTATCCAAAAGAGATCAACGGCGTTGAAGATCGTCTGAAATCCCGCTTCGGCTGGGGCCTGACCGTGGCGATCGAGCCACCGGAGCTGGAAACCCGCGTCGCGATCCTGATGAAGAAAGCCGATGAAAACGACATTCGCCTGCCGGGCGAAGTGGCGTTCTTCATTGCCAAGCGTCTGCGCTCCAACGTGCGTGAGCTGGAAGGGGCGCTGAACCGCGTTATCGCCAATGCCAACTTTACCGGTCGTGCGATCACCATCGATTTTGTGCGTGAAGCGCTGCGCGATTTGCTGGCATTGCAGGAAAAACTGGTCACTATCGACAATATTCAAAAGACGGTGGCTGAGTACTACAAGATCAAAGTGGCAGATTTACTGTCTAAACGTCGTTCCCGCTCGGTGGCGCGTCCGCGTCAGATGGCGATGGCGCTGGCAAAGGAGTTAACCAACCACAGTCTGCCGGAAATCGGGGATGCGTTTGGTGGCCGTGACCATACGACCGTGCTGCACGCTTGTCGTAAGATTGAGCAGTTACGCGAAGAAAGCCACGACATAAAAGAAGATTTTTCCAATTTAATCAGAACATTATCATCGTGACGCTATGAAATTTACCGTTGAACGTGAACATTTATTAAAACCGCTGCAACAGGTGAGTGGCCCATTAGGTGGCCGCCCAACGCTGCCTATTCTCGGAAACCTGCTGCTTCAGGTCGCGGACGGTACGCTGTCGCTGACCGGTACAGATCTGGAAATGGAAATGATCGCGCGCGTTACGCTGACGCAGCCGCACGACGCGGGCGCGACCACGGTTCCGGCACGTAAATTCTTTGATATCTGCCGCGGGCTGCCGGAAGGCGCTGAAATCGCCGTGCAGCTGGAAGGCGACCGTATGCTGGTGCGCTCTGGCCGCAGCCGTTTCTCGCTCTCCACGCTGCCTGCTGCGGACTTCCCGAACCTGGACGACTGGCAGAGCGAAGTTGAATTCACCCTGCCGCAGGCGACGATGAAGCGTCTGATTGAAGCCACGCAGTTCTCCATGGCGCATCAGGACGTCCGTTACTACTTAAACGGCATGCTGTTCGAAACCGAAGGTGAAGAGCTGCGTACCGTAGCCACCGACGGCCACCGTCTGGCGGTCTGTTCTATGCCGATTGGCGACGCGCTGCCAAACCATTCGGTGATCGTGCCGCGTAAAGGGGTGATTGAGCTGATGCGTATGCTCGACGGCGGCGACACGCCGCTGCGCGTGCAGATCGGCAGCAACAACATCCGCGCACACGTGGGCGATTTTGTTTTCACTTCGAAGCTGGTTGACGGTCGTTTCCCGGATTATCGCCGCGTATTGCCGAAGAATCCGGACAAAACGCTGGAAGCGGGCTGCGATAGCCTCAAGCAGGCCTTTGCCCGTGCAGCCATTCTCTCCAACGAGAAATTCCGCGGCGTGCGCCTGTACGTGAGTGAAAACCAGATCAAAATCACCGCTAACAACCCGGAGCAGGAAGAGGCAGAAGAGATTCTGGACGTCACCTACGCCGGAACCGAGATGGAAATCGGCTTTAACGTCAGCTACGTACTGGATGTGCTGAATGCGCTGAAATGCGAAAACGTGCGCATTCTGCTGACCGACTCCGTTTCAAGCGTACAGATTGAAGATGCCGCATCACAGTCGGCTGCCTATGTTGTTATGCCAATGAGACTGTAATGTCGCTCACCCGTCTGTTGATCCGCGACTTTCGCAATATTGAAAGCGCGGATCTCGCTTTATCCCCTGGCTTTAACTTCCTGGTTGGCGCAAACGGCAGCGGCAAAACCAGCGTGCTTGAGGCCATCTATACGCTCGGCCACGGTCGGGCGTTTCGCAGTTTGCAGATTGGTCGCGTCATTCGCCACGAGCAGGAATCCTTTGTTCTGCACGGGCGTTTGCAGGGGGCGGAGCGGGAAACCGCTATCGGCCTGACCAAAGACAAGCAGGGCGACAGCAAGGTGCGCATCGACGGCACCGACGGCCATAAAGTGGCGGAGCTGGCGCTGCTGATGCCAATGCAGCTGATTACGCCGGAGGGGTTTACTTTACTCAACGGCGGCCCCAAATACAGAAGAGCGTTCCTCGACTGGGGATGCTTTCACAACGAAGCCGGTTTCTTTAACGCCTGGAGCAACCTGAAGCGTCTGCTCAAGCAGCGTAACGCTGCACTGCGCCAGGTTACCCGTTACGCCCAGCTGCGTCCGTGGGACATGGAGTTAATCCCTCTCGCGGAACAAATCAGCAACTGGCGTGCCGAATACAGCGCAGGTATCGCCGAAGACATGGCCGACACCTGCAAACAGTTTTTACCCGAGTTCTCTCTCACCTTCTCTTTCCAGCGCGGCTGGGAGAAAGAGACGGATTATGCCGAGGTGTTAGAGAGAAGCTTCGAGCGCGACCGCATGTTGACCTATACCGCGCACGGCCCGCACAAGGCGGATTTCCGCATTCGTGCCGACGGTGCACCGGTGGAAGACACGCTGTCGCGCGGGCAGCTCAAGCTCCTGATGTGTGCGCTGCGCCTGGCACAGGGAGAGTTTCTCACACGCGAGAGCGGAAGACGCTGCCTGTACCTGATAGATGATTTTGCCTCGGAACTTGACGACGCGCGGCGCGGGCTGCTTGCCAGCCGCTTAAAAGCCACTCAGTCGCAGGTTTTCGTCAGCGCCATTAGCGCTGAACACGTTATAGACATGTCGGACGAAAATTCGAAGATGTTTACCGTGGAAAAGGGTAAAATAACGGATTAACCCAAGTTGAAATGAGCGAGAAACGTTGATGTCGAATTCTTATGACTCCTCCAGTATCAAAGTCCTGAAAGGGCTGGATGCGGTGCGTAAGCGCCCGGGTATGTATATCGGCGACACGGATGACGGCACCGGTCTGCACCACATGGTATTCGAGGTGGTAGATAACGCTATCGACGAAGCGCTCGCGGGTCACTGTAAAGACATCGTGGTCACCATCCATGCGGACAACTCCGTCTCCGTCACCGATGATGGTCGTGGCATCCCAACCGGTATTCACCCGGAAGAGGGCGTCTCTGCCGCGGAAGTGATCATGACCGTGCTGCACGCAGGCGGTAAGTTTGACGATAACTCCTATAAAGTTTCCGGCGGCCTGCACGGCGTAGGCGTCTCCGTGGTTAACGCCCTGTCGCAGAAGCTGGAGCTGGTTATCCAGCGAGAAGGCAAAATTCACCGTCAGCTCTATACGCACGGCGTGCCGCAGGCACCGCTGGCCGTTACCGGCGATACCGACAAAACCGGTACCATGGTGCGTTTCTGGCCGAGCCATGAAACCTTCACCAACGTCACCGAATTCGAGTACGACATCCTGGCGAAACGCCTGCGCGAACTGTCGTTCCTGAACTCCGGCGTCTCTATCCGCCTTAAAGACAAGCGTGACGGTAAAGAAGACCACTTCCATTACGAAGGTGGTATCAAAGCGTTCGTTGAGTATCTGAACAAGAACAAAACGCCTATTCACCCGAATATCTTCTATTTCTCCACCGAAAAAGACGGTATCGGCGTGGAAGTGGCGCTGCAGTGGAACGACGGTTTCCAGGAAAACATCTACTGCTTCACCAACAACATTCCACAGCGTGACGGCGGTACGCACCTTGCAGGCTTCCGTGCGGCGATGACCCGTACCCTGAACGCCTACATGGACAAAGAAGGCTACAGCAAGAAAGCAAAAGTCAGCGCCACCGGTGACGATGCCCGTGAAGGCCTGATTGCCGTTGTCTCCGTGAAGGTGCCGGATCCGAAGTTCTCCTCACAGACCAAAGACAAGCTGGTCTCTTCCGAGGTGAAATCGGCGGTTGAACAGCAGATGAACGAACTGCTGAGCGAATACCTGCTGGAAAACCCGTCCGACGCGAAAATCGTTGTGGGTAAAATTATCGATGCGGCGCGTGCCCGTGAAGCGGCGCGTAAAGCCCGTGAAATGACCCGTCGTAAAGGCGCGCTGGACTTAGCAGGCCTGCCGGGCAAACTGGCTGACTGCCAGGAACGTGACCCGGCGCTGTCCGAACTGTACCTCGTGGAAGGGGACTCCGCGGGCGGTTCTGCGAAGCAGGGCCGTAACCGTAAGAACCAGGCTATCCTGCCGCTGAAGGGTAAAATCCTCAACGTTGAGAAGGCCCGTTTCGACAAGATGCTCTCTTCTCAGGAAGTGGCGACGCTCATTACCGCGCTGGGCTGCGGCATCGGCCGTGATGAGTACAACCCGGACAAACTGCGCTATCACAGCATCATCATCATGACCGATGCGGACGTCGACGGCTCGCACATTCGTACGCTGCTGTTGACCTTCTTCTATCGTCAGATGCCTGAAATCGTTGAGCGTGGTCACGTCTACATTGCACAGCCGCCGCTGTACAAGGTGAAGAAAGGCAAGCAGGAACAGTACATTAAAGACGACGAAGCGATGGATCAGTACCAAATCGCGATCGCCCTTGATGGCGCAACCCTGCACGCGAACTCGCACGCCCCTGCACTGGCCGGCGAGCCGCTGGAGCGTCTGGTGTCCGAGTTCAACGCCACGCAGAAAATGATTACGCGTATGGAACGCCGCTATCCGAAAACGCTTCTGAAGGAGCTGGTTTATCAGCCAACCCTGACCGAAGCCGATCTGAGCGACGAGCAGACCGTGACCCGCTGGGTGAATGCCCTGGTGACCGATCTCAACGAGAAAGAGCAGCACGGCAGCATGTGGAAATGCGATATCCAGCAGAACGCCGATAAGCAGTTCGAGCCTATTATTCGCGTGCGTACCCACGGCGTTGACACCGACTATCCGCTGGAGCACGAGTTTGTGACCGGTCCGGAATACCGTCGTATCTGCACGCTCGGCGAGACGCTGCGCGGCCTGATCGAAGACGATGCGTTCATCGAGCGTGGCGAACGTCGTCAGCCGGTAACCAGCTTCGAGCAGGCGCTGGACTGGCTGGTGAAAGAGTCTCGTCGTGGTCTTGCGATCCAGCGCTATAAAGGTCTGGGCGAAATGAACCCGGACCAGCTGTGGGAAACCACCATGGATCCGGAAAGCCGCCGCATGCTGCGCGTCACCGTTAAAGACGCGATTGCTGCGGACCAGCTGTTCACGACCCTGATGGGCGATGCTGTTGAACCACGTCGTGCCTTCATCGAAGAGAACGCCCTGAAAGCGGCAAATATCGATATTTAATCGTCGTTATACCGCACGATAACTGGCCGCGCTTTTAGCGCGGCTTTTTTATGGGCGCTGGAAGGTCCAGTGACATCGCTGCCGGTAAACGGCTCGCCAGCGTATCTATCGCTATTCTTACCCTCAGCGGCAGATGCGGCGTCTGCTGCCACACCGCATGAACGTTGAAATGCACATCCGGTGCCTGCTTCAGGAGCGGGACGAGTTTACCCTGGTGAATATCTTTGACGACCATCCAGCAGGGCAGCCATGCAATGCCGTGTCCGGCCAGCGCGGCGTCGCAGATCGCCTGCAAATCATCCATATTGAGCGACGATCGGGGTGTAAAGGTGTGCGACGTTCCTTCGTTATCCATCAGCTGCCAGGACAACACTCTGCCTGCGCTCAAATAGTTAATGGCCGTATGCTGGGATAAATCATTAACGCTTTGTGGCTGGCCTTTCTTCAGCAGATACTCCGGCGCGGCGCACAGCACCATGCGGTGTTCTCCCAGCTTTCTGGCGACCAGCACGCTGCTGTCCTGAAGCGTGCCGTTACGCACCGCCATATCAAACCCCTCCTCAACCAGATCCACCACGCGGTCGCTGAATGACATTTCCAGTTCAAGCCCGGGGTGTTCCTGCGCCAGCGCTATCAGCAAGGGGGCGACGCACTGGCGACCAAACAGCACCGGCATGGAAACGCGCAGGCGGCCGCTGACCTGCTGTTTCCCCGTTTCAAGCAGCGATTCCGCACCCCGAATCTCCTCCAGCGCGCGCAGACAGCGTTCATAAAAAAGGGCGCCGTTATCGGTCAGACTCTGGCTGCGGGTGGTGCGCTGAAAAAGACGTACCCCAAGCCGCTGTTCGAGGCGAGCGATGCTTTTTCCGACCGCCGAACGTGACAAATGCAGGCGAATCGCGGCCTGCGCGAAACTTCCCGCCTCAACGGCGGCCACGAAAACAGGAATATCCTTCAGCGTATCGGTCATGGATTGTATCTGTTATGGCGTCAATAAAGAGAAAACTTATCGCCACTGGCGACCTTTAGTCAACGGTAGACTGTCAGGACTAAAGCTTATCTGATGGCAGGAGAAATAAAATGACAGAGACAATGCAACGCTGGTCCATGGATGCCCTCGGGCGCGAGAACCTCAAGTTGACTCAGGCGCCCGTTCCACAGCCAGGCCCGGGTGAAGTGCGCGTAAGGGTGAATGCCGTTGCGCTCAACTATCGCGATAAAATGGTTGTTGAAGGCACAATGCCGATCCCGCTTTCCTTCCCGTTTACCCCGGCGTCTGACATGGCGGGCGTGGTGGACAGCATTGGTGAAGGCGTTACGCGTTTCCAGCCCGGCGCGCGCGTCATCTCAACCTTCTTCCCGGAGTGGATCGACGGTAAGCCGCAGGCGGACGCGCGCAATCTGCCCTATAAAACGTCCGGTGGATACTTCCAGGGCATGCTGTCCGAGTATGTGATTGTGAAGGAAGACGCGCTGGTGGCCTCTCCGGAGACCCTGGATGACGCCGAGGCCAGCACCTTACCCTGCGCAGGGCTTACCGCCTGGTTTGCGCTGGTGGAACGCGGCCAGCTGCGCGCCGGGCAATCGGTGCTGGTGCAGGGCACGGGCGGCGTGGCGATATTCGCCCTTCAGATTGCAAAAGCGCACGGCGCGGAGGTGTTTGTCACCTCGGGGAGCGATGAGAAACTGGCGCTGGCCAAAACGCTGGGGGCCAGCCACGGCATCAACCGGCTGAAAGGCGACTGGGCTGAAAATACGCTGGCGCTCACGCAGGATCGCGGTATCGACCATATTATTGAAACCGTCGGTGGAGAGAATCTGAAGCATTCCCTGCGCGCCGTTGCCGTTCACGGACGTATCTCCGTCATTGGCGTGCTGGCCGGGACGGAGATTACCCTCTCTGCTGGCGAACTTTTGCTGAAATCCCCCGTCATTCAGGGGATTGGCGTGGGGCACCGCCGGGCGCTGGAAGATTTTGTCCGCGCTGTTGACGTCACGGGGCTGAAGCCGGTGATTGAGCATCGCTACCGTTTTAACGAGCTTGAACAGGCGTTTGAACATCTGGATCGCGGCGCGTTCGGTAAAATTGTGCTCACCCGCGAGTAAGCCTTTGTTCCCCGGAATAAGCGTAAAAGGGGCATTCCTGTTGCGCAATATAGCTCTATTTTTGTGTGCTTAATCGCGTTAGCATGAGGCAGCACTCATTTATTCCGGGGAACTCATGGCTATCAAACTCATTGCAATCGACATGGACGGCACGCTGCTGCTGCCAGACCACACCATCTCTCCAGCCGTTAAAAACGCGATCGCCGCGGCGCGCGCTAAGGGCGTGAATGTGGTCCTGACCACGGGGCGTCCGTATGCGGGTGTACACAGCTACCTGAAAGAGCTGCACATGAATCAGCCGGGCGACTACTGCATCACCTATAACGGCGCGCTGGTGCAGAAAGCCGCAGATGGCAGTACGGTTGCGCAAACCGCGCTGAGCTACGATGACTATCTGTTCCTGGAAAAACTGTCCCGTGAAGTGGGTTCCCACTTCCACGCGCTCGATCGCAATACGCTCTATACCGCCAACCGCGATATCAGCTACTACACGGTACATGAATCCTACGTTGCGACCATTCCGCTGGTGTTCTGTGAAGCGGAGAAAATGGACCCGGCGACGCAGTTCCTGAAAGTGATGATGATCGACGAGCCGGAGATCCTGGATAAAGCGATTGCGCGCATTCCGGCGGAGGTAAAAGAGAAGTACACCGTGCTGAAAAGTGCACCGTACTTCCTCGAAATCCTCGATAAACGCGTCAATAAAGGCACCGGTGTCAAATCACTGGCCGATGCGCTGGGCATTAAACAGGACGAGATCATGGCGCTGGGCGACCAGGAAAATGACATCGCGATGATTGAATTCGCCGGTATGGGCGTGGCGATGGATAACGCGATCCCATCGGTGAAAGAAGTGGCTAACTTCGTGACCAAATCCAACCTCGAAGACGGCGTGGCTTATGCCATCGAGAAGTTTGTGCTGAACTAAAAACCCGCTTGCGATACCCTGATGCGATAACTGCGCATCAGGGTATCCTCATGAAACAAATCACCTTCGCTTCCCGCAACCACCAGCTGACCAACATCAATACCTGGACGCCGGACAGCCAGTGGCTGGTCTACGACGTGCGCCCGTCCGGTGCGTCGTTCACCGGTGAAACCATCGAGCGGGTCAATGTCGCGACGGGTGAGGTAGAGGTGGTTTATCGCGCCACTGACGGCGCGCATGTCGGCGTGGTGACCGTTCATCCTGCAGAAGATAAATATGTCTTTATCCACGGCCCGAAAAACCCGGATGCCGACTGGCGCTACGATTTTCATCATCGCCAGGGAGTGATTGCGCAAAACGGTCAGGTGAGCAACCTGGACGCGATGGATATCACCGCGCCTTACACCGCAGGCGCGCTGCGCGGGGGTAGCCACGTCCATGTCTTCAGCCCGAACGGGCAGCTCGTCAGCTTTACCTATAACGACCATGTCCTGCACGAGCGCGATCCTAAACTCGATTTACGCAACGTCGGCGTGGCTGCGCCTTACGGCCCGGTGAACCCGCAGGGGAACCATCCCCGTGAATATTCGGGAACCTTCTGGAGCGTGCTGGTTAGCCGCACGACGCCTAACCCACGGCCGGGCAGCGATGAAATCAACCGCGCTTACGAAGAGGGTTGGGTGGGCAACGACAGGCTGGCGTTTATCGGCGATACCCTCTCCGCGCAGGGCGAAAAAGTCCCCGAACTGTTTATCGTCGACCTGCCGAAAGACGAGCAGGGCTGGAAGCGTGCGGGCGATGCGCCGCTACAGGGCACGACGGAGACCCTGCCAGCGCCGCCTGCGGGTGTGAACCAGCGTCGTTTGACCTTTACGCATCAGAGGGCGTACCCGGGCCTGGTGAACGTGCCGCGTCACTGGGTTCGCAGCAACCCGCAGGGGACGCAGATTGCGTTTCTGATGCGGGATGATAACGGCATTGTGCAGCTGTGGCTGATCTCTCCTGCGGGCGGCGAGCCGCGCCAGTTGACGCGTACCGGGAGCGATATTCAGTCAGCATTTAACTGGCATCCTGCGGGCGGCAGTCTGGGGTTTGTGCTCGAAAATCGGATCGCCTGCTGCGACGCCCTGACTGGAGAGGTGACGTTTTTGACGTCCGATCATGGCAACCCACCGTCTGCTGATGCGGTCGTGTTTTCCCCGGACGGGCGCGTTATTGCGTGGATGGAGGAGACAGCCGGTTTCCGTCAGCTTTGGGTAACGGAAACCGCGCAGTACTAGCGTGGAGGCATGTCAGCGGGCGGAATGACGGCGTTTGTTGCCAGATTTTCCTGCTCGCTTTTCTCTACCCGCGAGCGTACGGAGTTGTCCTTACGAAACATATCCCACGGCAGCAGAAGCGTATCCGCCACGGCCGTAAACGGCATATCCAGGATAACCAGGGATTTGGTGCCCCAGTTTGTATCGTCATCGGAGAGCATCGCCGCGCTGGCGCGCGTCCCCGGATATGTTCCTTCTTTACCGCCGGTGTGAGACATCACGCTCGAACACCCGCAAAGTAAAACTACCCCGCTGAACGTCGTCAGCTTTATCAGAACATTTTTCATCATCACTCAGTCATCGTTAATGGCACTGCATAGACCTGCAACTCAGGGTTATAGCGAGCCTTATCCAAAATGGATAGCCCGATAACCCCGCACTGTGGCAGCCATCGCAATTTAACCCTTTGTGCTGTTGTCCCAGTCTAAGCGAGATGCAGGAAAGTGCAAAAAAAAGTGCAGCTGTCGTTCTTGAAAAGCCCGATTGCAGACCCATTTTAAGAATGTGGCCCGATAACGAACTCGCCTGATGGGTGTTCGGGGGCGCAAAGGCCTGTCCATGGTGGAAGGCTACAATTTCTCGCTGATTTCAGGAGTTTTATTTATGCGTAACTTCGATCTTTCTCCGCTATACCGTTCTGCAATTGGTTTTGACCGCCTGTTTAACCATTTAGAAAATAACCAAAGCCAGAGCAACGGCTACCCTCCATACAATGTTGAGCTGGTTGACGAAAATCACTACCGCATCGCTATTGCCGTCGCCGGTTTTGCAGAAAACGAACTGGAGATCACCGCGCAGGACAACCTGCTGGTGGTGAAAGGTTCCCATACGGCCGAGCAGAAAGAACGTACCTATCTTTATCAGGGCATCGCCGAGCGCAACTTTGAACGCAAGTTCCAGTTAGCCGAGAACATTCATGTTAAAGGCGCGAACCTGGTTAACGGCCTGCTGTTTATCGAACTGGAACGTGTGATTCCGGAAGAGAAAAAACCGCGTCGTATCGAAATTAACTAATTACGCGGGTCGCGTAAGCGGCCCATCCAGACTTGCTTGCCGTAACGGGAGCATATGCGAATCCATCAGGATTTGCAGGAACAACTGCGCACAAAATTAGACTGTGCCGAACTCGCTTCTCAGAAGGAGATTTAGTATGCGTAACTATGATTTATCCCCTCTGCTGCGTCAGTGGATTGGTTTTGACAAACTGGCTAACGCCCTGCAAAGCACCACCGAGCAACAGACGTTTCCGCCGTACAACATCGAAAAAAGCGACGATAACCACTATCGCATTACCCTTGCGCTGGCCGGTTTCCGCCAGGACGATCTGGACATCCAGCTTGAAGGCACTCGCCTGACCGTGAAGGGGTCACCGGAAAAACAAGAGACCGAGACCAAATGGCTGCATCAGGGGCTGGTTAATCAGCCTTTTAGCCTGAGCTTTACCCTGGCAGACCATATGGAAGTGTCCGGCGCAACGTTTACCAACGGGCTGCTGCATATCGACCTGATCCGCAACGTGCCGGAAGCCATCGCGCCGCAGCGTATCGCCATTAGCGAGCGGCCTGCGTTGAATAGCTAATAGCGTGCGGGCTGATGCCATCACCCCGGCCCTCTCCTGTAGGGAGAGGGTGACAAGATAAAGCCCTGCCCCGGCAGGGCTTTTTTGTGCGCCATCACCCATACAACCGCCTCCGGCTCTGAGAGAATCCTTAGCATAACTAAGGTTATGCTAAGGAAGTGGGTCATGAGTGATATCGCGTTAACCGTCAGCGTGTTGGCCCTGGTCGCTGTTGTTGGCCTGTGGATAGGTAATATCAAAATCCGTGGCGTCGGGTTTGGGATAGGCGGGGTACTGTTTGGCGGCATTTTTGTCGGGCACTTCGCCGACAAGCTCGGGCTGGTCCTCAGCGCCGAAATGCTCCACTTTACCCAGGAGTTCGGCCTGATCCTCTTCGTTTATACCATCGGTATTCAGGTGGGACCGGGCTTTTTCGCCTCACTTCGGGTCTCCGGATTACGGCTCAACCTGTTTGCCCTCGGCATTGTGGTGATGGGCGGGCTGGTCACCGCAATTCTGCACAAAATCTTCGATATCCCGCTCCCCGTGGTGCTGGGCATTTTCTCCGGGGCGGTTACCAACACGCCTGCGCTCGGCGCCGGGCAGCAAATCCTGCGCGATTTGGGTATCGAACCCGGCATCGTCGACCAGATGGGGATGAGCTACGCCATGGCCTACCCGTTTGGGATTTGCGGCATTCTGCTTTCCATGTGGCTGGTACGCGTCCTGTTTCGCATTAACGTCGACAAAGAGGCGAAGGACCACGAAACCACGCTCACCAACGGCCATATGCCGATCAAAACCATCAACATTCGGGTCGATAACCCCAACCTGAACAATATGGCGATTCAGGACGTGCCGATCCTCAACAGCGCCAATATCATCTGCTCCCGCCTCAAGCGTGACGATATGCTGATGGTGCCCGCGCCCGGCACCGTCATTCGGCAGGGCGATCTGCTGCACCTGGTCGGGCAGCCCGGGGATTTAAACAACGCGCGGCTGGTGATTGGCCAGGAAGTGGATACTTCACTCTCAACCCGCGGCACCGATATGCGCGTGGAACGCGTTGTGGTGACTAACGAACACGTTCTTGGCAAGAAAATACGCGATCTGCAGGTAAAAGAGCGCTATGACGTGGTGATCTCTCGCCTTAACCGTGCGGGTGTTGAACTGGTCGCCAGCCCGGAGGCCAGCCTGCAGTTCGGGGATATCCTCAACCTGGTCGGGCGCCCGTCGTCCATCGACGCCGTGGCGGATATGGTGGGTAACGCCCAGCAAAAACTGCAGCAGGTGCAGATGCTGCCGGTGTTTATCGGTATCGGGCTCGGCGTGCTGCTCGGTTCTATTCCTGTGTACGTGCCGGGCTTCCCGGTGGCGCTCAAGCTGGGCCTGGCGGGCGGGCCGCTGATTATGGCGCTGATCCTCGGGCGTATCGGCTGTATCGGCAAGCTCTACTGGTTTATGCCGCCGAGCGCCAACCTGGCGCTGCGCGAGCTGGGCATCGTGCTGTTCCTGGCGGTGGTCGGCCTGAAATCCGGCGGTGATTTTGTCGATACCCTGGTCAAGGGCGAAGGGATGAGCTGGGTAGGCTACGGCATCTTTATCACGGCGATCCCGCTGTTGACGGTGGGAATACTGGCGCGGATGTTCGCCAAAATGAACTACCTGACGCTGTGCGGGATGCTGGCGGGCTCCATGACCGATCCGCCCGCGCTGGCTTTTGCCAACAACCTGCACGCCACCAGCGGTGCGGCCGCGCTCTCCTATGCCACCGTCTATCCGCTGGTGATGTTCCTGCGCATCATCACCCCGCAGCTACTGGCGGTGCTGTTCTGGGGGATGAGCTAGCAGGTCATCCGGGTGGATGCGCCGCAGATGGTAGTCCACCTGGTAATCACTGGTATTTCGGAACATCACGGAATAATTGAGGAACTCGCCGCTGTCGCTGTAGGAGAGAGAGGTAATTCGCAGCAGCGGCGTCTGTTCCGGCAGGTTCATATAACCGGCCAGCGTTTTATCTGCCAGCACCGGCGTCAGGCTCTCGTAGTTGCCGCTGATGGTGATCCCGCACTCCTTCTCGATGTAATCAAACTTAGACCCCTCAAGATGCGCCAGCGACAGATTGCGGAACAGCTTCACCGGCATAAAGCTGTCCTCCAGCATCAGCGGCTTCCCGTCCACGTAGCGCACCCGTCGGGAAAAGTAGATCCGCTCATCCACCTGAATCCGCAGCTGGCTGGCGATGGCGGGCGGGGCGGGCATCACTTCAAACTGTAAGACCTTACTCTGCACCTCTTTTCCCTGCTGACGCAGCACCTCCACCAGCCCGGTCAGGTTGGTGGTTTCGTGGTGAACGTCTTTGCGTGAGACAAAGGTTCCGCTGCCGTGTCGACGCTCAACCAGCCCCCAGCTCACCAGCAGATCCAGCGCCTTGCGGATGGTCATTCGCGCCACGCCGAACTCCTGCGCCAGCGCTTTTTCGCCGGGCAGCGGGCTGCCGATGTTGTAGTCCGACGAATTCAGCCGCAGCCGCAATCTGTCAGCAATGGATTTGTAGATCACCAGTAGACCTCTCTGCCGTTATCAGGACGTGGATTGCGTTCTGACATGTCCATTTTTACCGCAAAAAGTAGACCTGATTGGTCAAAATAAAACCATGAATGCGATCACGAATCGCAGCGGCACGCCATGTTCGCGCATCAGTAACTTCTTATGCTCACCTCAGGCCAGCAAAAAACCATAAAGGCCTCTACCCCTACAGGTTGTTTCATGAGGATTTAAAAATGCTCAGTCAAATACAACGTTTTGGCGGTGCCATGTTTACCCCGGTGTTGCTGTTTCCGTTCGCCGGGATCGTGGTGGGAATCGCCATCATGCTTCGCAACCCGCTGTTTGTCGGCGAAGCCTTAACGGCCCCCGATCATCTTTTCGCGCAGATTGTTCACATCATTGAAGAGGGCGGCTGGGCGGTGTTTCGCAATATGCCGCTGATTTTTGCCGTTGGCTTACCGATTGGCCTGGCGAAGCAGGCGCAGGGCCGCGCCTGTCTTGCGGTGCTGATTAGCTTCCTGACCTGGAACTACTTTATTAACGCGATGGGGATGACCTGGGGCCACTTCTTCGGCGTCGACTTCTCCGCCGAACCGACGGCCGGAAGCGGGCTGGCGATGATTGCCGGTATCAAAACGCTCGATACCAGCATCATCGGTGCCATTGTGATCTCAGGCATCGTCACCGCCATCCACAACCGCTACTTCGACAAGCCGCTGCCGGTGTTTCTGGGGATTTTCCAGGGCAGCTCGTTTGTCGTTATCCTCGCGTTCTTCGTCATGATCCCCTGCGCCTGGCTGACGCTGCTGGGCTGGCCGAAAGTGCAGATGGGCATTGAGTCCCTGCAGGCGTTTCTGCGCTCCGCCGGTGCGCTGGGCGTGTGGGTGTATACCTTCCTGGAACGCATTCTGATCCCAACCGGATTGCACCACTTCGTCTACGGTCCGTTCATCTTCGGCCCGGCGGCGGTAGAAGGCGGCATTCAGGTCTACTGGGCACAGCACCTGCAGGAATTCAGCCAGAGCACCCTGCCGCTGAAAACCCTCTTCCCGGAAGGCGGATTCGCGCTGCACGGCAACTCAAAAGTGTTTGGCTCGGTCGGGATTGCGCTGGCGATCTGGTATACCGCGTCGCCGGAAAACCGCGTCAAGGTGGCGGGGCTGCTGGTCCCGGCCACGCTCACCGCCGTGCTGGTGGGCATCACTGAACCGCTTGAGTTCACCTTCCTGTTTATCTCGCCGCTGCTGTTTGCCGTGCACGCCGTGCTGGCGGCGACTATGGCAACGGTGATGTACGCCTTTGGCGTGGTCGGGAACATGGGCGGCGGCCTGCTGGACCAGTTCCTGCCGCAAAACTGGATCCCAATGTTCCACAACCACGCCTCGACGGTATTCACCCAGATCGGCATTGGCGTCTGCTTCACAGGGATTTACTTCGTGGTCTTCAAAACGCTGATCGAACGTCTGAACCTGAAAACCCCGGGCCGGGAAGAGAGCGAAATCAAACTCTACAGCAAGGCCGACTATAAGGCGGCGCGCGGGCAAACCACCGCCCCGGCGGCGGCCAGCCAGCAGGTAGGGCAGGCCGCCGGATTCCTGCAGGCGCTCGGCGGCGCGGCCAACATCGAAAGCATCAACAACTGCGCCACCCGCTTGCGCATTGCGCTGGTGGATATGGCGAAAACCCAAAGCGATGACGTCTTCAAAGCCCTCGGCGCCCACGGCGTGGTTCGACGCGGCAACGGCATTCAGGTGATTGTCGGCCTGCACGTTCCTCAGGTGCGCGACCAGCTGGAATCGCTGATGAAAACCCCTTTAACGAATGAACAAACCACCCTGACAGAGGCTATATCATGAAAAAATTCTCAGTTGTTATTGCAGGCGGCGGCAGCACCTTTACGCCTGGTATCGTCCTGATGCTGTTAGCCAACCGCGACCGTTTCCCGCTGCGCGCGCTGAAGTTCTATGACAACGACGGCGCACGTCAGGAAACCATCGCCGAAGCGTGCAAAATCATCCTCAGGGAGCAGGCACCGGAGATTGAATTCAGCTACACCACCGACCCTAAAGCGGCGTTTACCGATGTGGATTTTGTGATGGCGCATATCCGCGTGGGCAAATACCCGATGCGTGAAAAAGATGAAAAAATCCCGCTGCGCCACGGCGTGCTGGGCCAGGAAACCTGCGGGCCGGGCGGCATCTCCTACGGCATGCGCTCTATCGGCGGCGTGCTGGAGCTGGTGGATTATATGCAGCAGTACTCCCCGAACGCGTGGATGCTGAACTATTCCAACCCGGCGGCGATTGTCGCGGAAGCCACGCGCCGCCTGCGTCCGAACGCCAAAATCCTCAACATCTGCGATATGCCGATCGGCATTGAAGGGCGCATGGCGCAGATTGTCGGCCTGAATAACCGCAAAGAGATGCGCGTGCGCTACTACGGCCTGAACCACTTCGGCTGGTGGACGTCGATTGAAGATCTCAACGGCAACGATCTGATGCCGAAACTGCGCGAATACGTGGCGAAAAACGGCTATGTGCCGCCTTCGGAAGATGCGCATACCGAAGCGAGCTGGAACGATACCTTTGCCAAAGCCAGAGACGTACAGGCGCTGGATCCTGATACCATGCCGAACACCTACCTGAAGTATTATCTGTTCCCGGACTACGTGGTCGCGCACTCCAACCCGGAACGCACCCGCGCCAATGAGGTCATGGATCACCGTGAGAAGCACGTGTTCAGCGCCTGCCGGGCAATTATTGAAGCCGGTCACTCCGCCGCCGGTGAGCTGGAAATCGACGAACATGCGTCGTACATCGTCGATCTGGCGACGGCGATTGCCTTCAACACCCAGGAGCGGATGCTGCTGATTGTGCCTAACAACGGGGCCATCCATAACTTTGATGCCGACGCGATGGTGGAGATCCCGTGCCTGGTAGGCCATAACGGCCCAGAGCCGCTTACGGTGGGCGATATTCCACACTTCCAGAAAGGGCTGATGAGCCAGCAGGTGGCGGTGGAAAAACTGGTGGTGGATGCCTGGGAGCAGCGCTCGTACCAGAAACTCTGGCAGGCGATCACCCTGTCGAAAACCGTGCCGAGCGCGTCCGTCGCGAAAGCGATTCTGGATGACCTGATCGAGGCCAATAAGGACTTCTGGCCAGCGCTGCACTAATCGTCCTGACCGGCATCGCCCGATGCCGGTCTCCTTGTCCTTGTCGATTTACGCTATGCTGAAGCCTGCCCGTAGTACGACAAGGAACCCTCATGAAAATTTCCCGCCTCGGCGAAGCGCCGGACTACCGCTTCTCTCTGGCTAATGAACGCACTTTTTTAGCGTGGATCCGCACCGCGCTGGGCTTTCTGGCGGCAGGGGTGGGTCTCGATCAGCTCGCGCCCGATTTCGCCACGCCGCTGATTCGCGAAGTGCTGGCGCTGCTGCTGTGCCTGTTTGCGGGCGTGCTGGCGATTTACGGCTACCTGCGCTGGCTGCGCAATGAGAAGGCGATGCGTCTGAAGCAGGATCTGCCCTATACGCGCGGGCTGCTGATTATCAGCACGATTCTGCTGACGGTGGCGGGCGTGGTGATGGTGCTGGTGTTCTATGGCGGATAGCCGCAAAGCGCGGCGCGAGGCGGACCCCGGCCTGCAGCCGGAGCGGACGTCGCTGGCCTGGCTGCGCACGCTGCTGGGGTATGGCGCTTTGATTGCCCTGGCGATCAAGCACAACTGGCACCGCACCGGGGTGCCCTTCTGGATTTCTATTGTCGTGCTGGCGCTGGTGGCCATTATTTTATGGCGCTATACCCGCAGCCGTAACCTGATGGACGTGGCGCAGAACGATTTTGTACAGCCGAAAGCGGTGCGGGATAAGTTCCTGATCGCGCTCGCTGTTCTCTCGCTGTCGCTGCTGTTTGCGGTAACCCATATTCAGCAAATTTTGAGCCTGTAAGCCCGGTGGCGGCTACGCCTTACCGGGCCTACGATTAACGGCCTTTTGCTAAATACTTCGCCATCTCGTCTTCCGGCACCATTCCGCCGCCGGTTGCCCACACCAGGTGGGTAACGTTGGTATGCGAATGAACGCGCACCGGCCCGGCCATGCCCGCCAGCGCCGACGGCTCCAGGCGGATACCTTCCTCCTGCGCCAGCCAGCCGAGCATGTCGTACATGCTCTGGTCGGAAAGGGTGTAGAACCCGTCGAGCAGGCGCTCCATCGCGCGGCCCACGAAGCCGGAGGCGCGTCCTACCGCCAGACCGTCTGCCGCCGTGACGTTATCAATGCCCAGATCCTGCACCGCGATCTCATCGTGCAGGCCGGTGTAGACGCCGAGCAGCATGCACGGGGAGTGCGTTGGCTCCGCGAAGAAGCAGTGGACGTTATCGCCAAAGGCCAGTTTCAGGCCAAACGCCACGCCGCCGGGGCCGCCGCCAACGCCGCACGGCAGGTAGACGTACAGAGGATGGTCCGCATCCACCACGCGGCCCTGTTCGGCAAACTGCGCCTTCAGCCGCTCGCCTGCAACGGCATAGCCCAGGAACAAGGTGCGGGAATTTTCATCGTCAATGAAGAAACAGTTCGGATCGCTTTCCGCCGCTTTTCGTCCCTGCTCCACCGCCACGCCGTAATCCTGCTCATATTCCACGACGATGACGCCGTGGCTGCGCAGTTTGGCTTTCTTCCACTCGCGGGCGTCGGCGGACATATGCACCGTCACCTTAAAGCCGATGCGGGCGCTCATAATGCCGATGGACATCCCAAGGTTGCCGGTTGAGCCTACCGCAATGCTGTACTGGCTGAAGAAGTCCTTAAAGCGCGGCTCCAGCAGAATGCTGTAGTCGTCTTCAACGCTCAGCAACCCGGCTTCCAGCGCCAGTTTTTCCGCATGGGTCAGCACCTCATAGATGCCGCCGCGCGCTTTAATCGAGCCGGAAATCGGCAGATGGCTGTCTTTTTTCAGCAGCAGCGTGCCGGGAATAGGCTTACCAGATTCTCTCTCCAGCCGCTTTTGCATCGCCGGGATTGCAACCAGTTCGGATTCGATAATCCCGCCCGTTGCTGCCGTTTCCGGGAAGGCTTTCGCCAGGTACGGCGCGAAGCGGTTGAGGCGCGCGTGCGCGTCGTCCACGTCGGCTTTGGTCAGCCCGACGTACGGCAACCCTTCTGCAAGCGTCGTGGTGCGCGGGTTAAGCCAGGTGGTTTCTTTCAGGGCGATCAGATCCTCAACCAGAGGAAACTGTGCGGTTAAAGTAGTGATAGTTGCGTTTTCCATAATACGTCTCTTCGCGCTCAGATAATGAAGGAAAGCAGGAATGTGCCGCCAAGTGCAAGCACCGAGGCGATAAACGTCGCCGTCGTATAGTATTTGAAGGTCTCATTCAGGGTCGCGCCGCAGTATTGCTTCACCAGCCAGAAGAGGGAATCGGTCACGATCGTGCAGCCAATGGCGCCGGAACCGATGGCAATGGTGATGATTTCCGGGCTCACGTTTGGATAGAGCGGCAGCATCGGCGCGACGATCGCCGTCGCGCCCATCATCGCCACCGTCGCGGAGCCTACGGCGGCATGCAGCACCAGCGCCACCAGCCAGGCGAGCAGGATAGGGTGCATGTGCAGGTTCGAGAGAATATGCGCCAGCGAGTCTGCCAGCCCGCTGGTTTTCAGGATGGCGTTAAACGCGCCGCCCGCGCCGATAATCAGCAAAATGTTGGCAATAGAGCCGAAGCCGTGCTCGGTATGCGTCAGCATCGTGCCCATGCCCATATGCTGGCGGATCCCCAGCAGGTAGTAGGCGACAAACACGGCGATAAACATCGCGGTGATTGGGTTGCCGATAAACTCCAGCAGCGTATACAGCGTGCCTTCTTTTGCCATATTCAGCTCGGCAATGGTTTTCACCAGCATCAGGGCAATCGGCAGCAGCACCGTGAACAGCGTGGCGCCCAGCGACGGCAGGGTGTGTTCTTCCCGCACCTTCAGGTCTGAAAATTCCGCCGGAACCGGTTTAAACGGCAGACGGTTGCCGAGCAGTTTCAGGAACAGCGGGCCGCCGACCAGCGAGGCCATCAGGCCCACCATCAAACCGTAGACAATGACCGTTCCGACGTCCGCGCCTAATTTATTGGTCACAAACAGCGCGGCCGGATGCGGCGGCACCACGCAGTGCACCGCCATCAGCGCGGTACAGAGCGGAATGGCCAGCTTGAGCAGCGACGTGTTGGTCTTTTTGGCGATGGAAAACGCCAGCGGGATCAGCAGTACCACACCCACTTCCACGAACAGCGTGATCCCGCAGATAAGGCCCACCAGCACCATAATCACGTCCGCCGACAGCCAGCGGCAGCGCTGCAACGCGATCCCGATGCGCTCTGCCGCGCCGGAGACTTCCATCATCTTGCCGAGAATGGTGCCCAGACCAATCACCGCCGCCAGGAAGCCCAGCGTACCGCCAATTCCGCTCTCAATGGCATTCACCATATCCAGCGGGCTCATCCCCATCATCGCGCCGACGAAAAAGCTCGCCAGCAGCAGCGCGAGGAACGGGTGAAACTTCAGCTTAACGATGGTTAAAACAATCAACACAATGCTGACCAGCAGCGTTGCCACAACCCAGACCTGAGATCCCATATCTCACCTCACCCTTATGTCATCTGTGGGTATTGGACGAAAAAACGGCGTGGGCTGACAAACGATATAAATTGGCGTTCAGATGAGCCAGATTGGATCAACTGAGTGACTGCGGTCTAAAAAGTGCACTTAATTCGTATTAGGTTCACATAAATTCACCCTTGAGCGGTATGCTGAGCGCAGAAAACCCGCGTGAGAATTGTGATGACCGATGCGAATGAAGCCAGAAACCGCCTGTTAAACGGCTGGCAGCTGTCGAAAATGTACACCTTTGAAGTGGCCGCCCGGCATGAGTCCTTCGCCCTGGCGGCGGAGGAACTGTCGCTCAGCCCAAGCGCGGTGAGCCACCGCATCAACCTGCTGGAAGAGGAGCTGGGCATTCAGCTGTTCGTCCGCTCGCACCGTAAAGTTGAGCTGACGCAGGAGGGAAAGCGTGTTTACTGGACGCTTAAGTCGTCCCTCGACACCCTGAATCAGGAGATCCTGGACATCAAAAACCAGGCGCTGTCCGGCACGCTGACGGTCTACTCCCGGCCGTCGATCGCTCAGTGCTGGCTGGTGCCCATGCTGGGGGACTTTACCCGCCGCTATCCGTCGATTTCACTCACCATCCTGACCGGCAATGATTACGTCAATATGCAGCGAACGGGCGTCGATCTGGCGCTCTATTTCGACGATACGCCGCCAAACCACCTCTCTCATCACTTCCTGATGGACGAGGAGATTTTGCCCGTCTGCTCGCCGAAGTATGCCCGCGAGCATGAGCTGCTGAAAAACCCCGATAACCTCAGCCACTGCACGCTGCTGCACGACCGTCAGGCCTGGAGCTACGATTCCGGTACGGATGAGTGGCTGAGCTGGGCGCAACATTTTGCGGTGAATATGCCGCCATCGTCGGGTATTGGTTTCGATCGTTCCGATTTAGCGATTATTGCGGCCATCAACCACGTCGGCGTCGCGATGGGCAGAAAGCGGCTGGTGCAGAAACGGCTCGAACGGGGCGAGCTTATCGCCCCGTTTGGTGAAAAGACCCTGAAATGCCATCAGCACTACTATATCTCGACGCTCTCTGGCCGACAGTGGCCGAAAATAGACGCCTTTATCGGCTGGCTGAGAGAACTGGCAGGTTGAAGAATTATTACGCTTTCGCTCTACACGAAATGTGAAAAAGCGTGCTAAATACAGGTAATGCTTTCGATTTATCCAGGGTAAACCGTGTTAAAGCCTTTTATTGCCTGTGCATTACTGATCTCTTCCGGCTGGGCGATTGCCGCTGAGCCGCCGCTGACGGCTGCCCGTTATGCGCAGCAGCTGGGCGTCGGGATGGATGTGGACTGGGCGCGCACCGAGCGCGGCATACGCGAATTCGACCCGCTGGTAGTACGCGATTTTCGTGCAAAAGGCATTACCCACGTGCGCATTCGCGTCGCCGATGAGCCGACGGAAGCGCGGCTAATTCACCTGCGCAAGCTGGTGGAAGCCTGCGAGCAGTATGGCGTGATCCCGATTATCGCTTATCAGGCTGATGAGTATAAAAACGACCCGAAAGCCGATAACGAGAAAGAGACGATTAACTGGTGGATTGCCGTGGCGCACTATTTCGGTCAGAGCTATCCGCTGCTGGGTTTTGATCTCATTTATGAGCCGGCCGACAAGCTTAACCACAACCTCGCGTCGCTAAACCGGGTATATGAAAAAACCATTAAAGCGATCCACGACATGGACCCGCAGCGGATGATCTTTATTGCGCCACGCCTGCGCGCCGCGCCGGAGGATTTATCCAGCCTGAAGCTGCCCGCGCACAGCCAAAACTACCTGCTGGCGGAGTGGCATATTTTCCCGTGGGGGCCGCTGAAAAATAGCGGTAAATATCCGTGGACGTCCGGCACGGCGGCGGAGAAAGCGGCTATCCATAATCGCATCAATACCGCGCTGCGCTGGCAGCAAAAAACCGGACACGTGAGCTGGGTCGGGGGCTGGGGCGTGGGAGAGTCAAACCACCTTACGCCAACCGCTTCGCAAATGGCGTTCTCCACCTTTATGGCCTGCGAGCTGCAAAAGGCGAAAATCCCGTATGCGCTGAACGCGGATTTCCAGTTTTACGACGGGGAAGAGGGGGCCTGGCGGCCCGCGCCGGAGCCGTTGTTGCAGGCGATGATTGCGCCCGTTTGTGAAAAGCCCGGCGAGAAGCCGGGCCATCATGCGGTTAAACCGGCTGCTCGTGATGCGGAACACGCGACGCCAGCGGCAGCCAGCACAGTAAAATCAGCAGCCCCATCAGCGTCATCAGCAGGCCCAAACTAGCCTGCCCGGTCTGCGGCATCATGGCCGAGAGCCAGGCCAGCGCGCCGGAGCCGATATTCTGCAAACCGCCTACCAGCGCGCCAGCCGTGCCAGCGAGGAACGGGAACGGCTCCATCGCGCCGCTGGTCGCCAGCGGGAACAGCATCCCCGCGCCGAAGAAGAACAGCGCTGCCGGGATGAGCAGCGTCCAGACCGTCATCACGCCAAACAGCCCCGGTATCCACATCATCAGACCCGCCAGCAGACAGCTGATCACCGACTGCCACATCAGGGTGGAGAAGCGTTTGTTCGGGCGTCCGGCAAACCACGCGCCGAAGAACGCCGCCGGGATCGGCAGAATAAACAGAATACTCACTACCATGCTGCTCAGGCCCAGACCCGCGCCCAGCAGCACGCCGGAACAGGCTTCAAACACCGCAATGCCCGCCAGGCCGCCGATCAGCATCAGCAGGTAGCAGGTAAACGACCCGTTGCCGAACAGCGTTTTATAGCTGGTGATAAGCTTCGTGCGCGGCGCGTCCTGCGGGCGCGTTTCCGGCATCCAGCGCGCCATGCTGAAGGTGACAATGACGCACAGCACCAGCAAGAAGGCGTAGCAGGCGCGCCAGGACCACATCGTGTCCAGCAGGCCGCCAATCAGCGGGGCGAGAAGGGGGCTGACCAGAATACCCATATTCAACAAGCTGTTGGCATGACGGAGCTGGGTGCCCTGATACATATCGCGCGGTAAGGTTCGCGCCATCACCCCACCGACGCCGGTCCCGACGCCCTGCAGGGCGCTGGCGGCAATCAGTACGGTCAGGCTGTGCGTGGTAATGGCAATCACCGTCGCCACCATGAAAATGCTCATGCCCACCAGGATCACCGGGCGACGCCCGATTCGGTCAGACAGCGGGCCGTAGAAGAGCTGCGAAACGCCATAGGTCAGCAGGTAGGCTGCCATCACGCTCTGCACCGCGCCCTCGCGGACGTTCAATTCCTTTGCCATGTCGGCAATCGCCGGAATGTAGATGGTTTGCGCCATCTGACCGACGGCCACCAGTAACACCAGCATCAACAATAAGTTAACGTTCCTTTGTTTTTTCATGTCGCTGAATACTTTTGCCAAAAGAGAAAAATGAAGAATAAGTGACTGCGCATTCCCATAAATGCGCGAGGAATCTACCACAGAGAGATGACAATTTAAGCATTGTCGTGGTGAATGAAAAAACCGGGAAAGGCAGGATTTGTAAACAAGGACGGCAACTAATGTTGCCAGTGATTTACGCCAGGCGCAGCAGAATGGCGCCGCCAGCAATACCCAGCGCCGCCGCGATGCGCAGTCCCGCAACCTTCTCTTTTAAAAGGACAAACGCGATCAGCGCCCCGAAAAGAATCGAGGTTTCACGCAGCGCCGCGACCACCGCCAGCGGTGCCTGCGTCATGGCCCAAAGCGCCAGACCGTAAGAGCCCATGGTTCCCACCCCGCCGAGTAACCCCTTTTTCCAGTGCAGGCGCAGGTAGCCGGACGCTTCGCGCCGACGCGCCACCATCGCCCAGCTCAGCAGGCAGAAGCCGTTCATAAAGAAGGTCCACAGCGTGTAGCCCAGCGCGGTGTCCGACAGCCGCACGCCGGTGCCGTCCACCAGCGTATACCCGGCAATGAAGCAGGCGTTCAGCAGCGCCAGCCAGATCCCTTTGCGTGACTGCATGCGGCCATGCATCGCCATCGCCAGAATCGAAAGGCAAATTACCCCGATGCCGGACCAGGCGAGCCAGGAGAGACGATCGCCGAGCGCCAGCACGCCGATCAGCACCACCAGCAGCGGGGCGGTGCCGCGCATCAGGGGATAGGTCTGGCTCATATCGGAGACCTGATAGGTCTTCGCTACCAGCACGGTGTACACCACCTGTAAGGCGCAGGAGACGATCAAAAACGGCCAGCTTGCAGCAGATGGCTGTGGGGAAAACGGCAGTAAGACCAGAGCGATAAGCGTGGCGGATCCGCTGACGCTTATCGCGGAATAGAGCTTGTCCGTTCCGGCCTTAACGATGGCGTTCCAGCTGGCATGCAGCAGCGCGGCGAAGAGCAAAATGCAGAAAACGGTGGTGGTCATGGCGTATCGGGTGATGAATTGTCACTCAACTGTAACATTCACACCCTGATGCTGCCAGCCGGTTACAGGGCACAAAAAAGACGGTGCGTCACCCGCGGCTCGTCCGAGACCAGCGTAAAACCCGCCTGGCGATAGAAGCCATACGCGGTGTCCGGCGCGTGGGTATTCAGAAAATCAAACCATATGCTGGCATCGGCCATCACCACGGTTAAAAGCTGTTTGCCAATGCCCAGCCCGCGGCACTTCTCGCTGACGTAGAGATGGCGAATACGTCCGGCGCGCGGCTGCTGGCTGAACGGATCGCGGTTGAGGCCGCACACGCCGACCAGCCTGCCGTTGAGAAACGCGCCCAGCAGCTTTTCTCCTGGCGCGTTAAAGCGGTTCTCGCCGCGCTGCCAGTTCTCTTCGAGCCTGCGGAGCATGTTGAAATTCAGTGCGATACTTTCAGCCTTCAGGGCGATATACCCCGGTTCATCCGGTGTGACGGGCTCAATTAACAGACGCGACATAGCATTCCCTCGTTATTAAAGAGGGGCGGTTTCCCGCCCCTCTCAGGTGCGACTTGAACCTGAATTACCGAAGGAATTTCAGGACAGCATCAAGCAGTTGCAGTACAGCAACAATGAGTTTGAGGATAAGTATCACCATATCCACTACGCTCATACGCGTCTCCTTTTGGTTAAAAGGAGCACGATGCTGGCGTACCTTTCCGCCGCCTGTTGCCAGCACCTGGATTGACGTAACACAGTGTGCTCACTTCAGGGGTTAAGGCACTGACGGCACCACCCGTTTCAGCCAGGACTTCGTTGCGCCGGTAAAACTGCGGCCCCCTCGCTCACTGCGAACACCCTCAGTATAGATAAATACTGTATGCATGAACAGTATTTTTTGGACAAAATCAGGAAGGCGATCCATACTCAAAAGCGTCAAAATCCGTGCCGGAATTGCGCGTTCGTCTTCGATCGCGTATACTTTTTGCGTTGACGTAACACAGTGTGTTCTGCGGCGACCAACCGCAAAACCCTGATAAAAACCTCGCTCCGGCGGGGTTTTTTGTTTTCTGATGTGCCTCATAAAAAACTGCTGGATGAGCGAGGGTTCTGCTGTTTGGCTTCGATGTGGGCTAGCCGGATCGCTTAAGCCGCTCTGTTTAATGGAGAGGTATTAGATTCATTTTGTAAGATAACACCACTTAATGTGTAAACTAATATAACTTACTAATACCTCTCAAGTAATTTAATTACTTCGCGTATAACAATAATAAATAAAAGTGAGTCAATTTATTTTTTACGTGAATGTTTAGTTGAAATAATTTCACTTATTTGAAACTCAGCGCTTTCCAATGTATATTTCCAGAGTCGCAAATATTGTATGGATACATTATGCAAGCATCTGATTATTTAAAGATGAAGTTCCAGAGTGACAGGCAGTTGGCTATTTATGGACAGCAAGGCGTTGCAGGGACATGGAGAGCATTAAAGGGGATCGGTTCTGATATTTACTCAGGAATCGAGCGTGTAAGCTGGTACTCATCATGCTTAATCCCCAGCTATCACGATGTGTGTGATGAGCTTCTCTCAGAAGAAAAGAGGATGTATCTCTCAATTCTCTCGCTTTACCGTTATCGCGATGTAATAGAACACATGCTCTATCTTTATTTTGAACGTGTTATTACCGATTCTGAAAATGGAAATGAACAAAATCGCGTTCGTAAGATGGATTCAAAAGTCACCGGGCTTGTTAAAAACATACCAACAAACAAGGCCGCGCGTTTAGCGATAGCATTGGGGCTGGCCAAATCCCTTTCCGAATCTGGCCTGCTCTCTGAAATCGTCGTCGAACGGCTTGCACGCCGCGTACCTAACGTTGTCATGGCGCTTCAATTGATTGGAACGGAACAGAAGTGCGCTTTTGCTGCCCGTCGCCTGAAAACGTTGGACTCCAGGTATTACGCGACCCTGTATGCCGCACAACTGGAGATGCTTTACTACTTTTTTGAGCCTTTCCTGTCTGAACTCATTAAGAAGGTGCAAATGGGATTCTATAAGGATTTCGATGCAATTTATGACGACTTAAAGGACAAGGAGCATGTTTAAGAGTCTGCTATCAATTCTGTTTTCGGATGTTTTATTCCCCGTTTATATTTTTGCGTGCGCCTCTTTGTTCCTGTGGTTGATGCCTGACCACTGGATATTACTAACATTCATTTCTATTGTTGTATTTATTATTGTGCATCCGATAATTTTCGGCCGCTTTGATAAGTACGATTAAATTTTATAAAAAGGATTTTATATGTCAAACCCAGCTTATTTGTTTCTAACAGATGAACAAGGTTCTCCCATGGTTGGACCTTGCCTTGTGTCAGGGCGTGAAGGTGCAATTGAACTCAAATCGTTCACTCATAATGTTAACATTCCAGTCGACGGGAATACCGGAAAATTGACGGGGACGCGCATACACATGCCCGTCATGTTTCAGAAGGAATTTGATCGGGTAACCCCGATTTTATTTCGGGCGCTGAGTACAGGAAGAACGCTCCAGTCAGCCACCATTAAGATGTACCAGATTAATGAGGCGGGTTTAGAACAGGAATATTTTAATATCCTCCTCGAGAATGTGAAAATCACCTCAATCACACCAGACCTGTACCCAGGCGCAAACACCGGAACACACCTTGAGACGGTTCTCATCCGCTACGAGAAAATCACCTGGAAGCATTGCGACGGCAATGTCATCTATAGTGACTCCTGGAATGAGCGAGCAACTTACTGAAACGTGATCCCTGACGCATTTTTGCGCAGATGAAAATATTTCCATTGTCACACCCGAAAACCTGTGTTTGTATAAATTCCATCAATGATTCCAAACACAGGTCCCCAATGACTTCATCCATCTTCACTTCGACCCTACTAAAAACTGCGCAACCAGCCGCAGTGGTCGTCGTGCGTGTGGTGGTGGTCGTCGGCAATGCGCCGTAGGGACTGGATCAACACACGAATCCAAAACCCCGCCGGCGCAAACCGGGCGGGGTTTTTCGTTTAGGACCCTCCCCGGAACGTCGGCCCAGAAGAAAAGGACTGGAGCATGGCAAGTTCGGGCACAACATCCACCACGACGCGTTTTACTGGCGCGCAGCTGATCGTTCATCTGCTGGAACGGCAGGGCATCACCACGGTTGCGGGTATCCCGGGCGGCACGGTGCTGCCGCTGTACGATGCGTTAAGCCAAAGCACGCAGATCCGCCACGTGCTGGCGCGCCACGAGCAGGGGGCAGGCTTTATTGCTCAGGGCATGGCGCGTACGCAGGGCAAACCGGCGGTCTGTATGGCCTGCAGCGGCCCGGGCGCAACCAACCTGGTGACCGCCATCGCCGACGCGCGTCTCGACTCCATTCCGCTGATCTGCATTACCGGCCAGGTACCGTCCTCGATGATCGGCACCGATGCGTTCCAGGAAGTGGACACCTACGGCATCTCTATCCCCATCACCAAACATAACTATTTAGTTCGCGACATCAGCGAGCTGCCTCAGGTTATCAGCGATGCGTTCCGCATTGCGCAGTCTGGCCGCCCGGGCCCGGTGTGGATAGACATTCCTAAGGATGTCCAGACCGCTGAGATCGAGATCGACGTCCTGCCGGAGCCGGGCGAGCGTGCCCCCGCGCCGGAATTCAGCGCTGAGAGCGTGCGCGATGCCGCCGACATGATTAACGCCGCCAAACGCCCGGTGCTCTATCTGGGCGGCGGAGCGATTAACGCTGCGGATGAAATCCGCCAGTTTGCAGAGAAAGCCAACCTGCCGACCACCATGACTCTGATGGCGCTGGGCATGCTGCCTAAAGCGCACCCGCTCTCTCTCGGCATGCTGGGCATGCACGGCGCGCGCAGCACCAACTACATCCTGCAAGAGGCTGATTTGCTGATTGTTATGGGCGCGCGTTTTGATGACCGGGCGATCGGCAAAACCGAGCAGTTCTGCCCGAACGCCAAAATCATCCACGTGGATATTGACCGCGCCGAGCTGGGTAAAATCAAGCAGCCGCACGTGGCGATTCAGGGCGACGTGGCCGAGGTTCTGGCGCAGCTGATCCCGCAGACGGACGCAGCCGACCGCGCCGACTGGCGCCAGCTGGTGGCCGATCTGCAGCGCGAGTTCCCGGGCGCCATCCCAACCGAAGGCGACCCGCTGAGCCACTACGGACTGATCAACGCCGTGGCAGCCTGCGTGGACGACAGCGCAATCATCACCACCGACGTGGGCCAGCATCAGATGTGGACCGCCCAGGCCTACCCGCTGAACCGTCCGCGCCAGTGGCTGACCTCCGGCGGTCTGGGAACCATGGGCTTCGGCCTGCCCGCAGCCGTGGGTGCGGCGCTCGCCAACCCGGACCGCAAGGTCATCTGCTTCTCCGGCGACGGTAGCCTGATGATGAACATTCAGGAAATGGCGACCGCGGCCGAAAATCAGTTAGACGTGAAAATCATCCTGATGAACAACGAGGCGCTGGGGCTGGTGCATCAGCAGCAGAGCCTGTTCTACAAGCAGGGCGTGTTTGCCGCGACCTACCCGGGGATGATTAACTTTATGCAGATTGCCGCCGGCTTTGGCCTGCACACCTGCGATCTGAACGCCGAAGAGGATGCCCACGCGGCGCTGCAGGCGGCGATTTCTCGCCCCGGCCCGGCGCTGATCCACGTGCGTATCGACCCTGAACAAAAAGTGTATCCGATGGTGCCGCCGGGAGCGGCAAATACTGAGATGGTGGGAGAATAAGCCATGCAGAAACAACATGATAACGTCATTCTGGAACTCACCGTCCGCAACCACCCTGGCGTCATGACCCACGTCTGCGGGCTCTTTGCCCGCCGGGCGTTTAACGTGGAAGGCATTCTCTGTCTGCCGATTCAGGGCAGCGAGCACAGCCGCATCTGGCTGCTGGTCAACGACGACCAGCGTCTGGAGCAGATGATGGCGCAGATCGACAAGCTGGAAGACGTCACCAGAGTGGCGCGCAACCAGTCCGATCCCACCATGTTTAACAAAATTGCGGTGTTTTTCGAATAAATCGCTTAAGGTAAGCGCCCTGGTCGGCCTGCAGGCGTCGCGCTTGCAGGCCGGATAAGCGCAGCGCCATCCGGCGCTTTCAGACCGCAGGAAGACACATGACCACCATCGCTCTCATCGACGACCACCTTATCGTCCGCTCCGGCTTTGCCCAGCTTTTAAACCTCGAACCGGATTTTCAGGTCGTGGCCGAGTTTGGCTCCGGTCGCGAGGCGCTGGCGGGCCTGCCGGGGCGCGGAGTGCAGGTCTGTATCTGCGACATCTCGATGCCGGATCTCTCCGGGCTGGAGCTGCTAAGCCAGCTGCCGAAAGGGATGGCGACGATCATGCTGTCGGTCCACGACAGCCCGGCGCTGGTCGAGCAGGCCCTCAACGCGGGCGCGCGCGGTTTTCTCTCCAAGCGCTGTAGCCCCGACGAACTGATCGCCGCGGTACGCACCGTCTCCACCGGCGGCTGCTATTTAACGCCGGATATCGCCATCAAGCTGGCGGCCGGACGTCAGGATCCGCTCACCCGGCGCGAGCGCCAGGTGGCTGAGAAGCTCGCGCAGGGGATGTCGGTGAAAGAGATTGCCGCCGAGCTGGAACTGTCCCCGAAAACCGTGCACGTCCACCGCGCCAACCTGATGGAAAAACTCAACGTCAGCAACGACGTCGAGCTGGCGCGCCGCATGTTTGACAGCTGGCAATGAGTTCCGCTTTTTCACGGCTGATCGCCGTTGTCGCCAGCTTTTTTATCTTCTCCGCCGCCTGGTTTTGCCTGTGGAGCATCAGCCTGCACCTGGTGGAACGCCCGGAGCTGGCGGTGCTGCTGTTTCCCTTCGGCCTGCGTCTGGGGTTAATGCTCCAGTGTCCGCGCGCCTACTGGCCCGTTTTGCTCGGTGCTGAATGGCTGATGCTGGTCTGGCTGGCGCAGGAGGTTGCCCTCGCGCACCTGCCCTTATTGATGACCGGAAGCCTGCTCACGCTTCTCCCGGTTGCCCTCATTTCCCGCTACCGCCACCAGCGCGACTGGCGCACGCTGCTGCGGCAGGGGGCGGCGCTGATGGCCGCCGCGCTGCTGCAGTCGCTTCCGTGGATCGGCGAGAAGGAGATGCTCAACGCCCTGCTGCTGACCCTGACCGGCGGCCTGACGCTCGCGCCAACCTGTCTGGTGATCTGGCACTACCTCACCAGCACCGTCTGGCAGCCGCTCGGCCCGGCGCTGGTTTCCCAGCCGGTGAACTGGCGCGCCCGGCACCTCATCTGGTATCTGCTGCTGTTTGTGGTGAGCCTGTGGCTACAGCTTGGCCTGCCCGCCGAGCTTTCTCGCTTCACGCCGTTTTGTCTGGCGCTGCCGATTATCGCCCTGGCCTGGCACTACGGCTGGCAGGGGGCGCTGATCGCCACGCTGATGAACGCCATCGCGCTGATCGCCAGCCAGACCTGGCACGATCATCCTGTTGATTTACTGCTCTCCCTGCTGGCCCAGAGCCTGACCGGGCTGCTGCTCGGCGCGGGCATTCAGCGCCTGCGCGAGCTGAACCAGTCCCTGCAAAACGAGCTGGCGCGCAACCGTCGTCTGGCGGAGCGCCTGCTGGAAACCGAAGAGAGCGTGCGGCAGGAGGTCGCCCGCGAGCTGCACGACGATATCGGCCAGACCATCACCGCTATCCGCACCCAGGCGGGCATTGTCCAGCGCCTGGCGGCAGAAAACGCGAGCGTGAAGCAGGGCGGGGCGCATATCGAACAGCTTTCCCTTGGCGTCTATGACTCCGTTCGTCGCCTGTTAGGACGGCTGCGCCCGCGCCAGCTTGACGACCTTACGCTTGAGCAGGCGGTGCGTTCCCTGATGCGCGAGATGGAGCTGGAAAGCCGCGGAATAGTCAGCCATCTCGACTGGCGCATTAACGAATCTACGCTCAGCGAAGGCCAGCGCGTGACGCTGTTCCGCGTCTGTCAGGAAGGGCTGAACAATATCGTCAAGCACGCCAGCGCCAGCGCGGTCACGATCCAGGGCTGGCAGCAGGACGACAGCCTGAAGTTGATAATTGAAGACGACGGCTGCGGCCTGCCGCCGGGTTCCGGCCAGCAGGGCTTTGGCCTGGCGGGCATGCGCGAGCGCGTGAAGGCGCTGGGCGGCACGCTGAACCTCTCCTGCACCCACGGGACGCGCGTCAGCGTCAGCCTGCCGCTACGGAGTTACCATGTTTAAAACCCCTGCCAGCGCCGCGCCGATTGGCGATAAAGCGGAAATCGACGCCCGCTACCGCTACTGGCGTCGCCATATCCTGATGACCATCTGGCTCGGCTACGCGCTGTTCTACTTCACCCGCAAAAGCTTCAACGCCGCCGCGCCGGAAATCCTCGCCAGCGGCGTGATGACGCGCACCGATATCGGCCTGCTGGCGACGCTGTTTTACATCACCTACGGCCTGTCGAAGTTCTTCTCCGGCATCGTCAGCGACCGCTCCAACGCGCGCTATTTCATGGGCGTTGGGCTGATCGCCACCGGGGTGGTGAATATCCTGTTTGGCTTCTCGACGTCGCTTTGGGCCTTTGCCCTGCTGTGGGCGCTGAACGCCTTTTTCCAGGGCTGGGGCGCGCCGGTCTGCGCCCGCCTGCTCACCGCCTGGTATTCGCGCAACGAGCGCGGCGGCTGGTGGGCAATCTGGAACACCGCGCATAACGTCGGCGGGGCGCTGATCCCGATGGTGGTGGGCGCGGCGGCGCTGCACTACGGCTGGCGCGCGGGGATGATGATTGCCGGTGGCCTGGCGATAATTGCCGGGCTGTTTCTCTGCTGGCGCCTGCGCGACCGGCCGCAAACCGTCGGCCTGCCTGCGGTGGGCGACTGGCGGCACGACGAAATGGAGATTGCCCAGCAGCAGGAGGGTGCGGGGCTGACCCGCAGGGAGATCCTCACCAAATACGTACTGAAAAACCCGTACATCTGGCTGCTGTCGCTCTGCTACGTGCTGGTCTACGTGGTGCGCGCGGCGATCAACGACTGGGGCAACCTGTACATGTCCGAGACGCTCGGCGTGGATCTGGTGACCGCCAACTCGGCGGTGACGATGTTCGAACTGGGCGGGTTTATCGGCGCGCTGGTGGCGGGCTGGGGTTCGGACAAGCTGTTCAACGGCAACCGTGGTCCGATGAACCTGATTTTCGCCGCCGGGATTTTGCTCTCCGTCGGCTCGCTGTGGCTGATGCCGTTCGCCAGCTACGTGATGCAGGCGGCGTGCTTCTTCACCATCGGCTTCTTCGTGTTTGGCCCGCAGATGCTGATCGGCATGGCGGCGGCAGAGTGTTCCCACAAAGAGGCGGCAGGCGCGGCGACGGGTTTTGTCGGGCTGTTTGCCTACCTCGGCGCATCGCTCTCCGGCTGGCCGCTGGCGCGGGTGATCGACGTCTGGCACTGGAGCGGATTCTTTGCGGTGATCGCCATCGCGGCGGGGATTTCCGCGCTGCTGCTGCTGCCCTTCCTGCATGCGCAGGCGCCGCGCGAGGTGAGCGAAGCGTGATGCGTCTCACCTTTTCGCCCCGAGTGGCGCAAAACCAGGAAATTTTCTCGGTTTTACCTGGACGCTGTCTCAGGCATCTCTCCCGGCTGATTTTTACAATGCCTGCCATTCGCAGGTAAAAATCAGCTCAGGAGCAAACCATGCTGGCCTTCCTCAACCAGGTGCGCAAGCCGACCCTGGATCTGCCGCTCGACGTGCGGCGCAAGATGTGGTTCAAACCGTTCATGCAGTCCTATCTGGTGGTCTTCATCGGCTACCTGACCATGTACCTGATCCGCAAAAACTTTAACATCGCGCAGAACGACATGATCTCAACCTACGGGCTGAGCATGACGCAGCTGGGGATGATTGGCCTGGGCTTCTCCATCACCTACGGCGTGGGTAAAACCGTCGTTTCCTACTATGCGGACGGCAAAAACACCAAGCAGTTCCTGCCGTTTATGCTGATCCTCTCCGCCATCTGTATGCTCGGCTTCAGCGCCAGCATGGGCGCGGGCTCCGTCAGCCTGTTCATGATGATCGCCTTCTACGCCCTGAGCGGCTTCTTCCAGAGTACCGGCGGGTCGTGCAGCTACTCCACCATCACCAAATGGACCCCGCGCCGCAAGCGTGGTTCGTACCTCGGCATGTGGAACATCTCCCACAACCTCGGCGGGGCGGGGGCGGCTGGCGTAGCGCTGTTTGGCGCAAACTACCTGTTCGACGGCCACGTGATCGGCATGTTTATCTTCCCGTCGATTATCGCCCTGATTGTCGGCTTTATCGGCCTGCGCTACGGCAGCGACTCCCCGGAATCTTACGGCCTCGGCAAAGCCGAAGAGCTGTTCGGCGAGGAGATCAGCGAAGAGGACAAAGAGACCGAAGAAAACGAGATGTCCAAATGGCAGATCTTTGTTGAGTACGTGCTGAAAAACAAAGTGATCTGGCTGCTGTGCTTCTCAAACATCTTCCTCTACGTGGTGCGTATTGGCATCGACCAGTGGTCGACCGTATATGCCTTCCAGGAGCTGAAGCTCTCTAAAGAAGTGGCGATTCAGGGCTTCACTCTGTTCGAAGTGGGCGCCCTGGTCGGCACCCTGCTGTGGGGCTGGCTCTCGGATCTCGCCAACGGCCGTCGTGCGCTGGTGGCCTGCGTCGCGCTGGCGTTGATTATCGCCACGCTCGGCGTCTACCAGCATGCCAGCAACCAGTACGTTTACCTGGCGTCCCTGTTCGCGCTCGGCTTCCTGGTGTTTGGTCCACAGCTGCTGATCGGCGTGGCGGCAGTCGGCTTCGTACCGAAAAAAGCGATCGGCGCCGCCGATGGGATTAAAGGCACCTTCGCCTACCTGATCGGCGACAGCTTCGCCAAGCTGGGTCTGGGGATGATCGCCGACGGCACGCCAATTTTCGGCCTCACCGGCTGGGCGGGCACCTTCGCGGCGCTGGATGCGGCGGCCATCGGCTGTATCGTCCTGATGGCGATGGTAGCGGTGCTGGAAGAACGTAAAATTCGCCGTGAGAATCGCGCGCAGAAATTAAAAACAGCCTGAGTATGCAGGTAACTTCTTTGCCCGGTGTGTGATGCCGGGCTTTTTTATGCCTGTCGCTGTCGACGCCGTGTGTTTCCCGCTATGATGAGCGGCAATTCATAGGAGAACGCATGGTCTGGATAATGCTGGCAACGCTTGCCGTGGTGTTTGTGGTTGGGTTTCGCGTCCTGACCTCAGATTCCCGCCGCGCCATCAAACGTTTGAGCGAGCGTCTGGGGATCACCCCAATGCCGGTCGAGTCGATGATCGACCAGTTCGGTAAAACGCCCGGCAATGAGTTTATCCGCTACCTTGAGCGACCCGACGAGGCGCATCTGCAAAACGCGGCGCAGGTGCTGCTGATCTGGCAGGTTTGCATTGTCGACGGCAGCGAGGAGAACCTGCACGCCTGGCACCGCATGCTGCGTAAAGCCCGCCTTGCCGCGCCGATTACCGATGCGCAAATTCGTCTGGCGCTTGGCTTCATGCGCGAGATGGAGCCCGATCCGCAGGAGCTAAACGCTTTCCAGCTTCGCTATAACCAGCTCTTCCTGCCGGAAGAGGGCGTGTTTTACCTGCACTGATCCCCTGTAAAAACGACAAAAGTTGTCAAATCGTTAAATCCGTCACACTTTTGATGATAAACTGCGCGACTTTTCCGCACGTTTTTATCTTCAGGTGACGCCATGACAGAACATATCCAGCCCACGACCAGACCGCAGACCAAAGAGGTTTCTCGCCCCAACTGGTCGGCCGTTTTCGCCGTGGCGTTCTGCGTCGCCTGCCTGATTACCGTTGAGTTTCTGCCGGTGAGCCTGCTGACGCCGATGGCGCAGGATTTGGGCATTTCTGAGGGCGTGGCGGGGCAGTCCGTCACCGTTACCGCCTTCGTGGCGATGTTCGCCAGCCTGTTTATCACCCAGGTGATTGGCACCATCGACCGCCGCAAGGTGGTCATTCTGTTCAGCGTGCTGCTGACGCTCTCCTGCCTGCTGGTCTCCTTCGCGGAAAGCTTCACCCTGCTGCTGCTGGGGCGCGCCTGCCTGGGGCTGGGATTAGGCGGTTTCTGGGCGATGTCGGCCTCGCTCACGATGCGACTGGTGCCCGCGCGGACGGTGCCAAAAGCGCTTTCCGTTATCTTCGGTGCGGTCTCTATCGCGCTGGTGATTGCCGCGCCGCTCGGCAGCTTCCTCGGCGGGATTATCGGCTGGCGTAACGTCTTCAACGCCGCGGCGGTGATGGGCCTGCTCTGCATCATTTGGGTGTGGAAAGCGCTACCGTCGCTACCGGGCGAAGCGGCGCACCACAAACAGAACATGTTCGCGCTGCTGAAGCGCCCCGGCGTGCTGGCGGGGATGACCGCTATCTTTATGTCCTTTGCCGGGCAGTTTGCCTTCTTTACCTATATCCGCCCGGTGTTTATGACCATGGCGGGCTTTGACGTGGACGGCCTGACGCTGGTGCTGCTGAGCTTTGGTATCGCCAGCTTTGTCGGCACCTCGCTGTCTTCCCAGTTCCTGAAACGCTCCCTGAAGGTGGCGCTGGCGGGTGCGCCGCTGGTGCTGGCAGCGAGCGCGGCGGTGCTGGTGCTGTGGGGCAGCGATAAGTGGGTGGCGTCTGCCATCGCGATTATCTGGGGGTTGGCCTTTGCGCTGGTACCGGTGGGCTGGTCGACGTGGATCACCCGCTCGCTTGCCGATCAGGCGGAAAAAGCCGGGTCGATTCAGGTGGCGGTGATCCAGCTGGCGAACACCTGCGGCGCGGCCATTGGCGGCGTGGCGCTCGACCATTTGGGGCTGACGTCACCTCTGGTGATCTCCGGCACGCTGATGCTGCTGACCGCGCTGCTGGTGGCGGGGAAGGTTAAGGCGAAGTAGCGTTTTTCTCCCTCTCCCGTGGGAGAGGGTTGGGGTGAGGGCATCAGGCTACGCCGATGTCTGAACCCGTCTTCTCGAATCCATCGAAATCAACACCACCGACGACACGATCAATAGCGTGCCCAGCCAGTCCGGCAGGGTAAACGCCACCCCCAGCAACACCACCGACAGCAGCGCGCTGCTCAGCGGCTCGGCGCAGCTCAGAATGCTCGCCTTCGGCCCGCCGATCATCTGTGCACCTTTCAGATACAGGCTGAACGTTAGCGCCGTGCCAATCACCACCAGATAGAAAAACGCCAGCAGCAGGCTGCCGTCAATCACAAAGGTGGTCCCGCGTCCGGCGTAGAACGGCGTCAGCATTAGCCCGGCGATCAACATGCTCCAGCCGACAATCGGCAGCGTGCCGTAGCGGGCGATCAGCGTTGACGGATACGTCGTGTAAAACGCGGCGGCAAACGCCGATGCGATGCCGAAGAACAGCGCGGCAGGCGAGATGGAGAGCGAGGTTGGGTCGCCGTGGGTGACCAGCAGAAACGTACCGACAAGCGACGTCATGATGGCCGACAGCACAAACACGCCGGGACGCTTTTTCCGCGCCAGGGCGAACCACGCCACAATGATAGTCGGCGAGAGGAACTGCAGCACGGTAGCGGTGGCTGCGTTGGATTTCTCAATCGTCAGCAGGAAGGTGAGCTGCACGGTGAGCGCGCCGACGAGTGAGAAAATCAGCAGGCTGAGGGCGTCTTTGCGATGTTTGATGACCGAGAAAATCTTATCGCCGTGCACGAAGGAGAGCGTCAGCAGGATCACGCCGGTAAACAGCAGGCGAACCATGGTCAGGTAAGGCGAAGAAATGTGGCTTTTCTCCATGATGTACTGCGCGCAAACGCCGGAACTGCCCCATAAAACGGCGGCGATCAGGACGTTTAGCATCCCTTTACGTGTGGAACCCATGTTCTCCCCTGCGATGTTGTCGTTAATTCGGTCAACAGCATAGCATGGTTGCGTGCGGCCTGATGCCCTCACCCCGGACCGTACACCCACGGGGAGAGGGAGCAAACACTAAAAACGGCAACTTGCGTTGCCGTTTTGCTTCTACCTTGCCTAGAACCACGCCTCCCACATCGCGCCGACGTTGAAGTCGTCGAGCGTTTCGTCTTTGGTGTTGTTCACGCGCGCGGTGCGTTCGTTATCCACTTTGCCGCCGGTCACGTAGAAGCGCAGCATCGGGCGGAACTCCGGCCCCATGGCGATAGACATGTTCTGCGACAGGGTCAGCTTCCAGCCCTTGTTGTCGCCACCGTTGTCGTAATCCACGTGCTGCCAGCCCGCTTCCAGCCAGGTGGAGTGAACGTCGTTCCACCAGTGCATCGGTCGCACGATGGCGTTGTAGTTTTTGCGGTTGTCGGTCTTATCGCGGCTGTTGTCGTAGTCGTGGAAGGCGAGGATGTACTCCACCTGCGTGGCCTGGGTGAATTTATACAGCCCTTCGAAGCTGGCGTAGACCGTGGTCAGATCCTCGGTTTTGTTGAACACGCTGTTGTCCGCGTTATCGGAGTAGCGGGCGATCACCTTGTTCACGCCGCTGTCGTTGGTGTGGCTCAACACCACGCCGCCCTGCCACGCGTTCAGACGCTCGTCGCTCTCCACCGCTTTGGAGTCAAAGCCGTAGTTGGCGTACAGCTCCATGTCGATCGGGCCAAGCTTCATGCCGTGGATTTTTGAGGTCGCGGCGTAGTTGCCTTTGTCGCCCGTGCCGGAACCGCCGGTACAGGTGATGCGCGACGGGTTGGCTTCATCTTCCATCACTTCCGGGCTACAGGATTCCACCGCCGCCACGGCGGCCACGTCGAACTGCACGCCGCCGATGTCGAAGTTCTTCACCCCGGCGCCCTGGCCGTCGTGGTTCATCCAGAAGTAGTCGTTGATGCCCTGCTGCGGACGCTGGTGGAAGTCACGGCCTGCCCAGAAATAGGCGTTCGGGTTGGAGGTCATAATGTTGGTCACCCCCGCGTAGGCTTTTTTCAGGTTAACTTCGTCGCCCCAGTGGTCGATCATCACGTTAACGTCCCAGATGGCGCCGTTTTCACCCTTGAAGGCCTTGGAGAGCTGGAATTCCCCGCCGTTGCCTTCGTTGCCCAGACGACCAATGGCGGACGCGCCGTTGTATGAACCGTCCACCGCGACGTATTTCTGATCGGCGGCCTGGAAGTGCGCGCCGTAGCGGGCGTAGCCGGTAAATTTAATTCCGAACGGGATCGCCATATCCGGAGATTGCGCCGCGCTTTGCGGCTCGGTCACCACGTCCGCTTTTTTCGCGACCGCCGCATCCATTTTAGCCTGACGTTCGGCCAGGGCTTTATCCACCGCTTTCGCCACAATGGCGTCGATTTGCTCCTGCGTGAATTCCTGCGCGAGCACGGAAATTGGGCAAAGCGCGGCGATAACCGCCATGGTTAATGGAAGTTTTTTAATCGTATTCATGGTTATCTCAATATAGTTTAATTTTATTCAGACAATAACCATCCCGCTCCGATCTGACAGAGTATGTCGCTATCATCAGAACAAGTGGATCTCTATTTAGGGTACAGAGGTATTACAATAATTATTTCGCCATAGACTATCTCTGATATAAATGAATAATTTCTTCGGACAGTTCACGCGCTAATAAGGAGTTCATTAAATGATCCTGCGCGTGCACCATAATTAACGTCATCGGCTGACGGCCTTCGCCCGCATCCTGCTCGATCAGTTTGGTCTGCATCTTGTGCGCCTGGCGCGCGTAGCCGTCGGCTTCGCGCAGCAGGCTTTTGGCTTCGTCAATGTTGCCCTGACGCGCCGCGTGCAGCGCTTCAAAGCACAGGCTGCGGGACTGTCCGGCATTGACGATAATTTCCATTACGGCTTCTTCTAATGCGATCATCATCATTACTCTTTTTCAAAACTATTATTTAACGCGGTAGCGGCAAACCACTCTCCGCTTTTCTTAATGGTGCGTTTCTGCGTCTCTAAATCGAGCTGGATAAATCCGTAGCGATTTTTATACGCGTTGCACCACGACCAGTTATCAATAAACGTCCACATATGGTAGCCGAGACAATTGCACCCTTCGCTAATACCCTTATGCAGCCAGGCTAAATGTTCGGAAATAAACTCGATGCGGTATTGATCGTTAATCTGGCCATTTTCAATAAAACGCTGCTCGTTTTCGACGCCCATGCCGTTTTCAGAAATAAAGCAGCGTGGGTTGCCGTAATTGTCGCGCAGGTTAACCAGAATATCGTAAATACCCGGCTCGTAGATTTCCCAGCCGCGGTACGGGTTCATCTTGCGGCCCGGCATCTCGTAATTATCGAAGAACCACTCCGGCATAAACGGCGCCTGCGGGTTCACCGCGCTGTCGCGACACTTCACGCGACGCGGCTGATAGTAATTCACGCCGAGCAGGTCGATTTTCCCTTCCGCAATCAGGAAGCCGTCTTCCGGTTTACAGGCGGGTAATTGATCGCAGGATTTCAGCAGCGCTACGAGATCTGCCGGGTATTCGCCGCGCAGGACCGGGTCAAGGAAGCTGCGGTTAAACATCAGATCCGCGATGTGCGCCGCCTTCACGTCTGCCGGGTTCTGCGAACGCGGGTACGACGGCGTCAGGTTCAGCACGATGCCAATCTCCCCCGCGTAATGCCCGGCGCGGTAGGCCTGAACCGCCTTCGCATGGGCCAGCACGGTGTGATACGCCACGGTGGCTGCCCGACGAAAATCCACCACGTTCGGGTAGTGGAAATCGTAGAGATAACCGCCTTCCACCGGCACGATCGGCTCGTTGAAGGTAAACCAGTGCAGCACGCGATCGCCGAACAGCTCAAAGCAAATCTGCGCATAGCGGGCGTAGGCGTCCACCACGTCGCGGTTTTCCCAGCCGCCGATCTCCTGCATCGCCATCGGCATGTCGAAATGGAACAGGGTCATAAACGGCGTGATGCCCTGTTCATTCAGCTCATCAATGACCTGATTGTAAAAATCGACCGCTTCCGGGTTCACTTCACCGATACCGTCAGGGATCAGGCGCGCCCAGCTAATCGAGGTGCGAAAGCTGTTGTGGTTCAGCTGCTTTAACAGCTGAATATCCGTTTTCCAGTGCTGATAAAACGTGGAGGTCTGCTGCGGCCCCACGCCGTTGTGAAAACGGTTTGGCTCGCGGGCAAACCAGTAATCCCACGTGGTTTCCCCCTCTCTTGCCCCTTCCGTCTGGAGAGCGGAGCTTGCGCTGCCCCACCAGAAGTTATCGGGAAATGCGTATTTCATGACTCTTCCTCTTTGACTTAATTGCTGGCGGTCTCGGCGGCGCCGACGGTTGCCTGGGCCTTCTGCTCTTCGTTTTTGATGAGCGTACGCTCATAGGCGCGCAGGAACGGCAGGTACATCAGCGCGGACATCACCATACAGACCAGGCACATCACCACCGGGCTCAGCGCCCAGTTTGCCGCCCACGAGGCGCCAATCGGTGCAGGGGTGGTCCACGGGGTCAACGAGACGACCTGCGCCAGCCAGCCGAGTTTGGTTGCCGCGTACGCCAGGCAGGCGTTGACCAGCGGAACGAACACGAACGGGATAAACAGCATCGGGTTCATGATGATCGGCGCGCCGAACAGAATCGGTTCGTTGATGTTGAAGAAGCTTGGCACCACGCCCATTTTGCCGATGGTGCGCAGGTGGGTAACGCGGCTGCGCAGCAGCAGGAACGCCAGCGGCAGCGTGGAGCCTACGCCGCCAATCAGCAGGTAGTGATCCCAGAAGCCCTGGAGGTAAACGTGCGGCAGCGCCGCGCCGGCCGCCAGCGCCGCCTGGTTTGCGGAGAGGTTTGCCATCCAGAACGGGTTCATGATGCCGGTGACGATCAGCGAGCCGTGAATACCGGCGAACCAGAAGATCTGGCACAGCAGCACGGAGAGCAGAATGGCGGGCAGGGAGTCAGAGGCGGACACCAGCGGCTCAAGCAGGTGCATGATCGCCTGCGGGATAATCATCCCGGTCTGCGCTTCGATGAAAAGGTTTAGCGGGTGCAGCGTGCCGATCACCACCATCACCGGGATCAGGATTTCAAACGAGCGCGCCACGCCGGTTGGCACTTCCTTCGGCAGGCGAATGGTCACGTTGTTCTGCTTCAGCCACGCGTAAACGCGGGTGGCGTAAATGGCGGTGATCAGGGCGGTGAAGATGCCCTGGCCGGAGAGATACTGGGTCGAAATTTTGCCGTCGGCATAGGGGGCGGCGACCAGCAGGAAGGCCATAAAGGCCAGCAGGCCGGACATCACCGGGTCGAGGTTGAACTGACGCCCCAGGCTTGCCCCAATCCCCACCGAAATGAAGAAGGTCATCACGCCCATGCTGAGGTTAAACGGCAGCATCAGCTGTTCGCGATAGGTCTGGGAGAAATCCAGCCAGCCGCGGGCGAAGCTGTTAGTGGTATCCGCCGAGAACGGCGGGAAGATGAACACCAGCATAAACGAGCCGATGATCATAAACGGCAGCGCGGCGGTAAAGCCGTCGCGGATGGCAATCACATACTTTTGCTGGCCCAGCTTGGCGGCCAGCGGGGTAATTGACTGCTCAATCACCGCGACCATGGATTGATATAACGAACTCATGTGAACACCTTTTAGTGTGCCGCTTCGATGAGCGACAGAGCATAGTCCAGTACTTTATCGCCACGCTGCATGCCGTAGTCCATCATATCGATGGGCTGCACCGGAATGCCTTGCGTCGCCGCCTTGTCTGAGAGTGTCTGTAACATGTATTTCACTTGCGGTCCGAGAAGGACAACCTGGTATTGCGGAAACTGCGTATCAAATTCGGAAACACCGTACGCATCAATCTTCACCGGCAAACCACGTTCTTTCGCGACATCGACCATTTTGCTGACCAACAGGCTGGTGGACATCCCGGCAGAGCAGCACAGCATAATCTTGAACATCGACAACCATCCTCTAAATGTAAAAAGTTATTGCGAGGATGATTGGACATTATACGGAAACCGGTTTCCATTCATAAAAGACAGAAGTGTGACAACCATCAAGATCCCTTACTTATGAGGCTAATTAACCGGATGTGGGTCACATAATTTGGCTGTTTTGACATCATTTTGAGTGGAAACGGAAAATCGGTTTCCATGGAAAACGGAAACGGATATACTCCGTTCTGGCTATAATGTGAGCCGAAGCGGTGATGGAATTTGCAGGCGCGAGGTAAGCCTGCCAGGGGAAAGAGATGTCGACAATCAATGATGTATCACGTCTTGCCGGGGTGTCTAAAGCCACGGTATCGCGAGTGTTGAGCGGGTCGCGTGGCGTAAAGGAAGCCAGCCGTCAGGCCGTACTGAAAGCGGTGGATGAGCTGAACTATCGTCCCAACGTGATTGCCCAGTCGCTGCTGAGCCAGTCGACGGGCTGCATTGGAGTCATTTGCGCGCAGGAAAACATTAACCAGACCACCGGCTATCTCTACGCACTGGAAAAACAGCTCAGCCAGCATCAAAAACACCTCCTGCTGCGCTTCGCGCACAGCAAAGCGGAAGTGATGCACGCCCTTGAAGAACTCTCCTGCGGGCTCTGCGATGATATCCTGGTGATTGGCGCCCGTTTCCCGCTGGACGTGGAGATGGACAACGTCATTCTGGTGGACTGCATGGAGTCTGATAATTCCAACAGCATTCAGTTCGATCACGCCTTTGCCGCCGAAACCGCCTGTAACTACCTCACCAGCCAGGGGCGTCGCCAGATTGCGCTGATCCACCCCCACGGCAGCGGTTTTGCCGACCAGGTGCTGCTTGGCTACAAGCACGCGCTGGAGAAAAATTTCCTGCCCTTTAATCGCAACCTGGTCTTTATGGACGCGACTTCTTCGTCCGTTGCGCTGCAGGAGCTGCTTAACAACGCCAGCACCCTGAACTTCAACGCGCTGCTGGTGGCGGACGAGCAGGAAGCCCAGCGGGTGATCCCGCAGCTGCAGGCGTTTAATAAATCGGTGCCGGACGACATTATGGTCTTCAGCCTTGCCGGATCGCTGCACCTGCCGGGTATTCCGGTGATCCCGGCGATTGAATATTCCATGGACGCGATGGCGGCGCGCATTGTGAGCTGGCTGACGGAGAAAACGCAGATGCTCGGGTCCTATGTTCTGCGCGGGGATTTGATCATTCCAGACGTGCGTAAGCGTTAAACATGTTGTGTAGGCCGGGTAAGGCGCAGCCGCCACCCGGCGAGAAGCACGTTTCCAGCTCTCAATAATCTTCCATACAATCCACCTGACCAATCGCCCCCCAGTAGGCATCCAGGTTGTCGCGCTTCACGGCGGTGATGGCATTTTTAATCAGCAGCTGATTGGCCTCGGACGACAAAATCATCTCCTGCCAGGTTTTATCGCTCTGCTTTTTCTGTGGCGTACAGGTTTTCTTAATATCTTTAAGGACCTGCTGCTTTATTTGCGCCTCTTTCGCGGGGTCATCCTTTTCCTGAGCATGGACAAACGCGGCGAAGAGCAGACAAACCAGCAGGCAGACCAGGTGCGCAGCTTTCATCAACAACCCCCTTTAGAAGTCACATGCTTCCCATGAAATATATCGTTACATTCAGTGTAGCGACGCCAGCCGAAAGTATGAATTTTCTCTTCACCGCCTGTCATGAACTTCCCGGCAAGCGCTACTGAATACCGCCCCCCAGCGACTGCCACAGCGTGATGCGGTTTTCCAGGTCGGTTTGCTGCAGCGCGATCAGCGATTCCTGCGCCGACCACAGCGACCGCTGCGCGGTCAGTACCGTCAGATAATCTCCCGCGCCCGCCTTATAGCTGCGCGTTGCCACATCCAGCGTTTTTTGCTCCGCCGCGACGTATTCGCGCTGGGCGTCGAGCTGCTCGCTCAGGGTTTCACGCCGCGCCAGCGCGTCGGCCACGTCCTTAAACGCGCTCTGGATGGCTTTCTCATAGGTGGCGATCAGCCCCTTCTTCTCCGCTTCCGCGTAGCGCAGCTGCGCCAGATTGTTCCCGCCGCTGAACAGCGGCAGGGTGATGGACGGCGCGAACGACCAAACCTTCATCCCGTGGCTGAACAGGGAGGAGAGCGAATCGCTGCCGACGCCGGCGCTGGCGGTCAGCGAAATCGTCGGGAAGAAGTTGGCGCGAGCCGCGCCGATGTTGGCGTTGGCGCTCAGCAGGTTATGTTCCGCCTCCTGAATATCCGGGCGGCGCAGCAGCGCGCTGGAGCTGACGCCCGCCGGGATCAGCGTGATGGCGTTGTCGCTCAGGCTCTCCAGCGTGCCGGGAAGCAGGTTGTCCGGCACCGTATCGCCCGCCAGCAGATTAAGGGCATTTTTGTCCTGCATCACCAGCGTCCGGTAGCTTGCGACGCTGGCGCGCGCCTGCTGGTACACCGCTATTGCCGAGCTGACGTCCGTCGCCGCCGCCACGCCCACTTCCTGCTGGCGCTTCACAATCTTCAGCGAGTTTGCCGCGCTCTCCATGGTGGATTTTGCCAGCGCCAGGTTGCTGTTATCCGCCGCCAGCGTCACCCAGGCCGTGGTCAGCTCGCTGACCATCGTCAGGCGCGTGTTCTGCGCGGTGAACTCGCTGGCAAGCCAGGTTTCACGCGCGGCGCGGGAGAGGCTCTGGTTGCGGCCAAACAGATCCAGCTCGAAGCTGGAGACCGCGCCGTTGGCTTCATCGCTTGTCGCGACGCCGCTTGCCAGCGTGCGGCTGCGGGTGTGGCTCAGCTCGGCGTCCACCGTCGGGAACAAGGACGAGCGCGTTTCACCGTACTGGGCGCGGGCGGCGTCGATATCCGCAATCGCTTTTTGCACGTCGCGGTTGCTGTTAAGCGCCATCGTCACCACGCTTTTCAGCCGCGCATCGTTCATTACCTGCTGCCACTGGCTCACCACGGCGGTGGCTTCGCCGTGCGCGCCGGGCAAGGTTGCCGGGACGGGCGCGTCCGGGCGTTGATACGTTGGATCTAACGACACACAGCCCGCGCTCAGCAGGGCTAACGCTAAAATAGATACACGAAACATTATGACCTCCGGTTCGCGTGTTTACCGGAGAACAGTCGTTTCACCAGTACAAAGAATAAGGGGACGAAGAAGATCGCCAGCAGCGTCGCGGCCAGCGTCCCGCCGATAATGCCGGTACCGATCGCCACGCGGCTGTTGGCGCCTGCACCGGTTGCCACGGCCAACGGCGTAACCCCTGCGATAAACGCCAGCGAGGTCATGATGATCGGCCGCAGACGCGTCTGGGCGGCACGAAGTGCGGCGCGCGTCAGAGAGTACCCTTCAGCGACTTTGGCTTCGGCAAACTCGACAATCAGGATCGCGTTCTTCGACGACAGGCCGATGGTGGTGAGCAGCGCCACCTGGAAATAGACGTCGTTGTTCAGCCCGCGCAGCGAGGCGGCCATGGCCGCGCCCAGCACGCCAAGCGGGATCACCAGGATGACCGAAATCGGCACCGACCAGCTCTCATACAGCGCTGCCAGGCACAGGAACACCACCAGGATGGAGAGGGCATACAGGCTCATCGCCTGACCGCTCGCCAGTTTTTCCTGCAACGACAAACCGCTCCACGCCCAGGTGCTGCCGGACGGTAGGCTGTTTGCCAGCTGCTCCATTTTGCCCATCGCCGTGCCGGAGCTGGCGCCGCTGGCGTTTTCACCCTGAATCTCATACGCCGCCGAGCCGTTGTAGCGCACCAGGCTTTCCGGGCCGTACTCCCAGCGGGTGGTGGCAAAGGCGGAGAACGGGGTCATGGTGCTGTCGCTGCCGCGCACAAACCATTTGTTGAGATCCGACGGCACGGCGCGGGTGTCGCTGTCGCCCTGGATGTAGACCTTTTTCACGCGGCCGCGATCGATAAAATCGTTCACGTAGGTCCCGCCCCAGGCGCTGGAGAGGGTGTCGGTAACATCGCTCAGGGACAGCCCCAGCGACACGGCCTTGTTGTTATCGATATCCACCTGAAGCTGCGGCATCTGCGGCAGATCGTTGGCGCGCACGGCGTGCAGCGAGCTGTCCTGATTGGCCTCGCCAATCAGCTGGTTACGCAGCTTCAGCAGCGCGTCGCGGTCGGTGCCGCCGCTTGCCATCAGCTCAAAGGTAAAGCCGTTGCTCTGGCCCAGGCCGTCCACCGCGGGCGGCGTCATGGCAAAGATGGTCGCATCGCGGATGGTGCTCAGCTCCTGCGTGGCGCGCAGGGCGATGGCCTGCGCGGTATTCTCATCGCCTTTACGTTCGGACCAGTTTTTCAGGGAGACAAACGCCATCCCGGCGTTCTGGCCGCTGCCGCTAAAGCTGAAGCCTTCAATGGTGAAGATCACGTTGGTATTGGCTTTTTCTTTCGTGAGGAACCACTCGCGCACCTGGCGGCTGACTTCGGCGGTACGTACCGTCGTCGCGCCGGCGGGCAGGGTGTACTGCACCATGATTTCGCCCTGATCTTCCGTTGGCAGGAAGCTGCCCGGCAGCTTAAGCATGGCGAAGCCCATCGCGCCGCAGAGCAGGGCATAGATAACCAGCATGCCGCCGGAACGGCGCAGGGCGCGCAGCACCTTGTTCTGATAGCCGCGCTCGGTCCTGCTGTAGAAGCGGTTAAACGCGCCGAGGAAGCCCTTTTTGTGCGGCGCCGTGTGGCTCAGAATTGAGCCGCAGAGCGCGGGCGTCAGGGTCAACGCCACCACCACGGAGAGGAACATCGCCGAAATGATGGTGACCGAGAACTGACGGTAAATCACACCGGTGGAGCCGCCGAAGAAGGCCATTGGCAGGAATACGGCAGAGAGCACCAGCGCAATGGCCACCAGCGCGCCGGAGATTTCGCCCATCGATTTTTCGGTGGCTTCCCGCGCGGGCAGGCCTTCGTCGCGCATAATACGCTCGACGTTTTCCACCACCACGATGGCGTCATCCACCAAAAGCCCTATCGCCAGCACCATCGCAAACAGCGTCAGGGTATTGATGGAGTAGCCGAACAGCGCCAGCACGCCAAACGTGCCCAGCAGAACGACGGGTACCGCCAGCGCCGGGATCAGCGTCGCGCGGATGTTTTGCAGGAACAGGTACATCACCACCACCACGAGGATAATGGCTTCGAACAGGGTCTGAATCACGTCCTCAACGGAGATCTTGATGAACTCGGTGCTGTCTTTCGGGTAGGCCACGTCGTAGCCTTCCGGCATCGACTTTTTGAACTCGGCAATTTTGTCTTTTACCGCCGTCGCCGTGTTGAGCGCGTTCGCACCCGGTGAGAGCATGACCGCCATACCCGCCGCCGGGTGGCCGTTGAGCTTCGCGGTGGCGGTGTAATCTTCGCTGCCCATCTCCACGCGGGCGACGTCGCTGATGCGCACGATAGCGCCGCTGGACTGGCTCTTCACGATGATGTTTTTAAACTGATCGACCGTTTGCAGGCGCGACTGGGCGCGGACGGTGGCGGTGAGTTGCTGGGCGTTCGACGAGGGCAGCGCGCCGATTTTACCGGCGGAAACCTGCACGTTCTGCGCTTCAATCGCGCTCTGCACATCGGACGGCATCAGCGAGTAGGACGCCAGCTTCGCCGGGTCAAGCCAGATGCGCATGGCGTATTCCGCCCCAAACACCTGCAGGCTGCCGACGCCCTCCACGCGCGCCAGCGGGTCCTGCATGTTACTGACCAGCCAGTCGGCGATATCCGAGCTGCTGGCGGCGTCGGTTTTGTCGTACACGCCCATGATCAGCAGGAAGTTGCTCTGCGATTTCTCGACGGTAATGCCGGACTGCTGCACCTCGGTCGGCAGGCGCGATTCCGCCTGCTGAACTTTGTTCTGCACTTGCACCTGGGCGGTGTCCGGGTCGGTTCCCTGCTCGAAGGTGACGGTAATGCTCACCGACCCGTCCGAGCTGCTGGTGGAGGTGAAGTAGAGCAGGTTATCCAGGCCGGTCAGCTGCTGCTCGATCACCTGCGTCACGCTGTTTTCCAGCGTCTGCGCGGAGGCACCGGTGTAGGTGGCAGAGATTTTGATCGACGGCGGGGCGACGTCCGGGTACTGCGCGACCGGCAGCGTGCGGATCGCCAGCATCCCGGCGAGCATGATGAGAATGGCGATAACCCAGGCAAAGACCGGGCGACGCACGAAGAAGCGGGAAAACATCAGGCTTTTCCTCCCGCAGCTTTCATCTCTTCGGCCTTCACTTCCTGCCCGGGAGTCACTTTGTCGGTACCTTCCACAATCAGCCTGTCGCCCGCCTTCAGGCCGCTCAGCACCAGCCATTTGTCGCCGTAGGTATCGCCCGTCTCCAGCTGACGCTGCTCGACCTTATTGCTGGCATTCACCACCAGCGCGGTGGCGGTGCCTTTGGCGTCGCGGGTGATGCCCTGCTGCGGGGCGAGGATCGCGTCGTTCATGATGCCTTCATCTACCCTGGCGCGAACGAACATCCCCGGCAGGAGCTGGTGCTGCGAATTCGGGAAGACGGCGCGCAGCGTGACCGAGCCGGTTGATTCATCCACCGCCACTTCGGTTAACGCCAGACGGCCTTTCTCGCCGTAGGTGCTGCCGTCTTCAAGGATTAGCGACACGCTTAGCGTATCGCTATTGGTGGCGAGGGTTTGCCTGCGTAAACGCAGCAGATCGGCGCTGGAACGCGTGAGATCGACGTACATGCTGTCCAGTCCGCGAACGGTGGCGAGCGCGGTATCCTGCTGCGCGGTCACCAGCGCGCCGGGCGTGACGGAGGAGATGCCGATGCGTCCGGCAATCGGCGCGGTAACGGTGGTCCAGTTGAGGTTAATGCGCGCGCTCTCCTGCGCGGCCTTCTTTGACTCGACGCTGGCCTTGTCCTGCGCGCAGGTGGACTGTGCGTCCTCTGCGTCCTGGCGCGACACGCCGTCGTCTTTCACCAGCTGCGCATAGCGCCGGGCCTTCTGGCAGTCGGCCGCTACCAGCGCCTGAGCCTGCTTCAGCGCCGCGGCGGCTTCATCAAACGCCGCGCGGTAGCTGGAAGGGTCAATTTGATACAGCGCCTGCCCGGCTTTCACGGTATCGCCTTCGGTGAACAGCCGCTTCTGGATAATGCCGCCCACCTGCGGGCGCACTTCGGCGCTCATGGCGGCGGCGGTGCGGCCGGTCAGCTCGCTGACGACGGACACCGGCTGGCTCAAGAGGGTGACAATCCCCACATCCGGAAGAGGACGCTGGGGAGCAGATGTTTGCGCATTATCGCACCCGGTCAGGAGAAATAATGCCGCGATGGAGGTTGTTATGTTTTTCATAATCTTTTTCCAGGGTGAACGACACCAGCCCCGTTAATGGCTTAACGGGGAGGAGGGCTATTTAAAGGCACAGCGATACCGCATCTCTGGCTGAGCCAGAAATGTAAAAAAGGGGAATTACTTATTCCCGCTAATTATTCATATGCGATTACTTCGCAGAGAAAAGCATATTTAAAATATCCTGATAAAGGGGTTCTAATTGTTCTGACGGGACTTTTAAGGGGGTTAATCGACGATAAATCGTCCCCTCAATCATCACGGCGGTAATCTCCACGCAGCAGCGAATATGCTCGTCGCTCAGGTGGGGAAACTGCTTTTTCAGGTGCGCGCAGGCGTTGGCGAACATGCGCGATTCGGCTTCGATCAGCATCGTCGCCACCTGCGGATTACGCGTGGCCTCAGCGGACATTTCCAGCATCAGCGCATCGTCATCTTCGTTGAGGGTCTGTCGCCAGGCGAGCGCCTGCGGCATCCCTTCCACCAGGGTTTTACCCTGCATCTCCTCAATGCGCGAGTCGATGATTCGGCGGATCATCTCTTCGATAATCGCGTCTTTGTTGCTGAAATAACGGTAAATTTGCCCGACGCTGAGCTTCGCCTCGCTGGCTATCTGCGACATGCTGGCGGCGTGAAATCCGCTGGCGCGAAAGCAGCGACGCGCGGCGGTGATGATTTCGTCCTGACGTTGTTTTTGTCGTTCTTCCAGTTTCGTACTCATCGTCGGCTACCGTGTAAAAGTGAGAATGATCGTTCTCAGTATACGTTTTGGGTGCGTATTGGAAAGGCCTTTTTTATTTAGATATTGAGGGAATGTTTCCGTATTTAAAAAATGGAGGGAATGAGGAGTTTTTGTGGAGGTTAAGCTATGAGATATTCAGATTGCATAGAAAATAAGGAGAGAAAAATGCACCTGAGCATAACAAATAATGTAACGCCCGCTGAAAAAGAAGAGTTATTTGTGGGGTTAAGAGCCTATAACGGGCAATTTTTGGATATGGCGACCTTTAGCGGCGACATTGGCGTTTACGTACGAGACGATAAAGGCGTCATGCTCGGCGGGCTAATTGGGGTGCGTAAAGGCGACTGGCTGAATATCGACTATCTCTGGGTCAGCGAGACCGTGCGCGGATCCGGCGTGGGCAGCCAGCTCATCAAAACGGCCGAAGAGGAAGCCAGACGCAAAGGCTGCAAGCACGCGCTGGTCGATACCGCCAGCTTCCAGGCGCGCCCGTTCTATGAAAAACAGGGGTACCAGCTGCAGATGTCGCTACAGGATTACCCGTATGAGGGCATGCAGCGGCATTATCTCGCGAAAGCGCTTTAAGCCCCGGATCTGTAGGCCGGGTAAGCGCAGCGCCACCCGGCAAAACCCGCATATAACTTATCCTTCTTATTGATTCTTTTTCGGTTTTTATTTCACCGCCTCGTTGTCGATATAGTCACTACAACATTTAGCAAAAGGAACTGTCTTGTGAAACGTCGATTGGGTGCTCTGGTACTTGCTGGCCTGCTGCTGGCAGGGTGCGATCAAAGTGGCAGCGATGCCAAACACATTAAAGTGGGCGTCATCAACGGCGCTGAACAGGACGTGGCGGAAGTCGCCAAAAAGGTGGCAAAAGAGAAATATGGCCTGGACGTGGAGCTGGTCGGCTTCAGCGGCTCGCTGTTGCCCAACGATGCCACCAACCAGGGGGAACTGGATGCCAACGTCTTCCAGCATCGCCCGTTCCTCGCTGAGGATAACAAGGCGCATAACTACAAGCTGGTGGCCGTGGCGAACACTTTTGTTTTTCCGATGGCCGGCTATTCCCGCAAAATTAAATCCGTCTCTGACCTGAAGGACGGGGCGACGATTGCCATTCCAAACGACCCGACCAATCTTGGCCGCGCGCTGTTGCTGCTGCAAAAGGAGAAGCTCATTACCCTGAAGCCGGGCACCGGGCTGCTGCCGACGGCGCTGGATATTACCGCCAACCCTAAACAGCTGAAAATTATGGAGCTAGAAGGGGCGCAGCTGCCGCGCGTGCTGGACGACCCGAAAGTGGATGTCGCCATCATCAGCACTACCTATATTCAGCAAACCGGGCTGTCGCCGGTGCATGACAGCGTCTTTATTGAAGACAAAAACTCGCCGTACGTGAACATCGTGGTGACGCGCGAAGACAACAAAGACGCGGAGAACGTGAAGGAATTTATCCAGTCGTATCAGTCGCCTGAGGTAGCGAAAGCGGCGGAGACGATCTTTAACGGCGGGGCGGTGCCGGGCTGGTAAACGATCTGACGGAAAACGGGTTGCTTAAATTGGCCCGATTCCATCGGTAATCGCCCTTTAACCCACTGCGGCAAGTGCGACGGCTGGCTATCCTCCTTATCACACCCACCGGAGGATAGCCCATGAACATTACCCACATTCGCAACGCCACCCAGCTGATTTCCTACGCCGGAAAACGTCTTTTAATCGACCCGATGCTGGTCCCGAAGGGGGCTTATCCGGGCTTTCCCGGCACGGCGTATGCCGAACGCCGTAACCCGACGGTCGAACTCCCCGTTGACGTCAACACGCTGCTGGACGCCGACGCGGTGATCGTCACCCATACCCATGACGATCACTGGGATCGCACCGCGGTGGAGCTGATCGCCAAAGACAAACCGATCTACGTGCAAAACGATCGTGACGCCGCGCTGCTGCGCAGCCAGGGATTCAGCAACCTGACGGTCATGACCGACGCGACCTTCTTCGGCGATATTCAGATTACGAAAACCCACGGCGGGCAGCACGGCACCGATCGCGCTTACGCCGTGCCCGAGCTGGCGGAGCGTCTGGGGGAGGCCTGCGGCGTGGTGCTGCGTCATCCCGATGAGAAGACACTTTATCTTGCCGGGGATACCGTCTGGCGTGACGAGGTGGCGGCCGATCTGCAAAAGCACCAGCCGGACGTGGTGGTACTGAACGCTGGCTATGCCCACGTCATTGGTTTTGGGCCCATTATTATGGGGCAGGAGGACGTGCTCAACGTTCATTTCCTGCTGCCGCAGGCCAGCATTGTGGCGATCCATATGGAGGCGATTAACCACTGCCTGTTGACCCGCAGCGCGCTGCGTGAGTACGTTGAAGCCAATCAGGTGAGTGACGCAGTGAGCATTCCCCAGGATGGCGAAACCGTTATATTCTGAGTGCGTTAAAGGGAAAGGAGGAACTGATGTCGCTAATCAACGTCGCGATTGTCGCGGTAGACGGGTTCAGCCCGTTCCACTACTCCGTTCCCTGCATTCTGTTTGGCGATTCGGTCTCCGGCGAAAAGCGCTTTAGCGTGACGATCTGCGCCGAAATGCCGGGTTTTCTCACCTCAAAAGACGGATTTGCCCTCAACGCCACGCAGGACTACACCGCCATTGGTCAGGCCGATATTGTCGTCGTTCCCTACTGGCAGCACGTCCTTGAACGACCGCCCCAGACGCTGCTCGACAGCCTGGTGCAGGCGAGAGACAACGGCGCGGAAATCGTCGGGCTGTGTCTGGGGTCGTTTGTGCTGGCCTGGGCGGGGCTCCTCGACGGCAAACGTGCGGCCACCCACTGGGAGTTCGAGCATCAGTTCCAGTCCCTTTTCCCGCACGTTCAGCTGGATATCAATGCGCTCTACGTGGATGACGGCAATATCATCACCTCCGCCGGAACCGCGGCGGCGCTGGACTGCTGCCTGTATATCATTCGTCAGCGCTTTGGCAGCGTGGTCGCCAACCAGATTGCCCGTCGGATGATTGTTCCGCCCCACCGCGAGGGCGGTCAGGCGCAGTTCATCGCCCAGCCGGTACCCAAAGATACCCGCGACGGACGCATTAACTGCCTGATCGACTACCTGCAGCGGCACATCACCGAACCGCATAGCCTGGACTCACTGGCGGAGGTGGTTTCGATGAGCCGCCGCACCCTGACCCGTCATTTTATTCAAGCCACGGGGATGAGCGTCGCCGACTGGCTTACCGCCGAACGCCTGCGGCGCAGCCAGCTCCTGCTTGAAGCCGGAAATATGCCGATTGAGCGTGTGGCCGAACTGGTGGGATTTAATTCCGCCGTCACCTGGCGACAGCAGTTTAAGGCGCGTTTTGGGGTGAGCCCTGCGGAATGGAGAAAAACATTCCGTCTTCACAGCTAGTGTATTACGGCTAACTCAAGATTTAAGTGATAGTTAAATCACTTCTTATTTTTTCTTAATTCACCTCTCATTTTTCTGAAAAAATATTTTATTTGCTTCGCCTTAACGCAAATTAGATATACTCGCATTAAGAATGCTCTTATATTTCGAAAATATTAATTGCGAATAAATTTTGTGGCATGGATGAATAGCAATAAAATAGAAAGAAGAATAATTTCATTAGCAAATTATATTATTTTTATCTTATCGGGTGCGCTTTTTTCAGCAAGCATTAACGCTGCGCCCTTGTCGCCAGCCGATCGCGATACTATTCAGCAGCAACAGCAGCAGCTTTTATTACAGAACCAGCAACAGCGTGAAGAGCTGGAGCGGAGTATTCCTCGTCCCGCGCCTGCCAGACCTCTGCCTGCAGCCGGCGCCGGGCCCTGCTTCACCATTGATACCATTACCCTTTCCGGCACGACCCTCATTTCCCCGAAAACGCAGCAGGCCCTGGTTGCGCCGTGGCAGGGCCGCTGTCTGGATATGGC
>NZ_JAASKP010000008.1:0-101661 GCF_019730495.1 Enterobacter sp. Y17 | reverse complement strand
CTTTTCGCAGCGGCGCGGGGTGTGCATATTACGCTTTCCCGCTTCAGAGTCAAGTGATTAATTTCGCTTTTCTCTGCCGACGTTCATCTCTGAACCCCACTAACCCGGCGGCCTGTAAGCCGTTGTTCCGTGTCAGTGGAGGCGCATTATAGGGAGTTCTCAGACGTTGACAACCCCTCTTTTAAAAAAAACTTTCAACCGTCTCTTTTTTGCTCAAAACCGTGCTGCAGCGCCAGTTTTTCGAGCGTTTCAAAGCCATAACGGCGTAAAACGGGTAAAAGTTGCTCAGTCTCTTTCGTGATGGCCATACAAAACGCGATATTCGCATCGGTAGATTTCGCATCCGGCGCTTCATGCTCCAGCAGCCAGGCCGTACGACGGGCGATAGCCGCACCGGAATCCACCAGGCGCGTCCCCTCCGGCAATACCTCTAATAACTCTTCCTGTAATAGCGGGAAGTGAGTACAGCCCAGCACAACGGTATCCGGAGGCTCTGGCATCCGCAGCCACGGACGAAGAATACGACGCAGCTCGTCGAGTGATACCGCCTTTCCATGCAGCTTCGCTTCAGCCATCTCCACCAGCTCAGCCGAACCCAGCATCGCAATCTGGCATTCGTTGGCAAAACGGTCGATCAGCTCGCGGGTATAAGGACGCTTTACCGTGCCTCGCGTTGCCAGCAGACCCACAATGCCGTTCGCCGTCAGGCGCGCGGCTGGCTTTATTGCAGGAACGACGCCCACAACCGGGAACTGGAATTTTTCACGCAGGGCGGGAAGAGAAACGGTGCTCGCCGTATTACAGGCGATGACGGCCAGCGCAAGGGGATAGCGCTTTTGTACCGCGGTGACGATTTCAACCACACGCTCAACAATAAAATCTTCGCTCTTTTCCCCATACGGGAAAGCGACGTTATCGAAGGCGTAGATGTAATGGAGATCCGGCAGGAGATGCCGAATCTCATCATAGACCGAAAGCCCACCGACGCCGGAATCAAACACCAGCACGGTGGGACGCGGATTAGAAGGTGTAGCTGCCAGACAAGGTGTATTCCCGTCCTGCAGTTTGGTAGCCATAAACTGTCTCGTAATCTTTATCGAACAGGTTGGCTATTTTACCACGAACTGTGAGATGTGAGGTGACAGGATACGAAACTGCGACATCCCACAGGCTGACACCGCCCATTTTTACTTTCTCAGACGGATAAGCACCAAAGTCAGTGTCGTAACGCGTACCGAGATAGTGATAAGTCAGGCTCCAGTCGAAATCATAGATCTGCGTGTCGAGCTGATATTTCACCTGCTGTTTAGCACGACGGTCCAGAAGTTCGTTGGTTGCGGCATTGCGGGCATCCACATAATCGTAGCCAACAGTATGCGTCAACGGACCCGTATCAAACGATGCTGTCGCTTCCACACCTTTAATGCGCGCTTTACCGACGTTGTAATATTGCTGAAGGTTATTATCGAAGTCGATGAGATTATCGACGTCATTACGGTAGCCGGAGACGCGCCAGCTCACGCCCGCCGTCAGGCCTTCAAACGCACCTTCCCACTGCTTGCTCTCTTCGGGATCAAGATGGTCATTGCCATAGAAACCATAGAGTTGACCCAGATTCGGTGCCTTATAGGCCGTACCATAAGAAGCAACGAAGCGGTAACCCTCCACGAACTCCCAGGCCGCACTACTTTGCCAGGTGCCATGGCGACCGAACTGAGAGTTGTCATCGCTGCGAACCGCTCCTTCCAGAGTGAAGTCACCAAACTGCTGCAACCCGGTCAGGTAAACGCCGGTGTTACGCAGGTCGTAGCCGTTGGTTACGTAGTTTGTACCCGGCTCGGTGCTCTGCTTCTGCCAGTCAACGCCCGCGCCAATGTTTCCATGGCCAACATCAACGGAGTTCAGCCACTGGACGTTGTACTGTTTGATTTCATCCAGGGTGGCTGTCGAATCGTAGCGGCCCAAATTTGGGTCGTAGTTATAGTCCTTGCTGTGGCTATAGCTGGTGAGCAGCTGTGAATGGAAGATGTCATCATTGAAGCGCAATCCTGCATCCCAGGTCTGACTATAGAGCTGGCGGGTATCGACCAGTACGTCAGGGGTAAATGAACTGTAGTAACCGTCGTAGGCAGTACGGTTGCTGTAGCCAAAGCCGCGAACAAATCCGCTCCACTGCTCCGAGAATGCGTGATCCACTGCACCATAGAGCGTTTTATTCATAAAGCCGTCGCGATCGGTCTGGGCAAGGCCACCATTGTTGCCGTCCGCAACCACATCAAACCCTTTGGTATAGGTGTAATCACCCGCAAGCGTGACGCGCGTGCTGTCGCCCAATGTTTGCTGAGTACTGCCGCCATAATTCTGGTAACCATGCGACCCTACACCTGCATTCAGCGTGGTACCGTCCTTCGCGCGAGTGGTAATAATGTTTACGACTCCGCCGATCGCGTCCGAGCCGTATACTGCCGAACGCGGTCCACGAACATATTCGATACGCTGCACCAGGGAGATCGGGAACTGGCTGAGATCGGACGACCCCGTAACGCCCGCCTGGTTAAGGCGGATCCCATCAACAAGGATCAGGACATGGCTGGAGTTGGTGCCACGTATAAAGAGAGAAGAGAGTTGCCCCATCCCGCCATTTTGCGCCGTATCCACGCCGGGCAGGCGACGCATAACATCAAGGACTGAGGTTGATTGCCAACGGTCAATATCGGCACGCGTAACAACGGAGGTTGCAGCCAGAATAGTTTTTTCAGGTTGTTCAAAACGATTTGCCGTCACCACCAACGAGTCGGCGCTATCCTGCGCCCAGCCCGAAAATGCCGTGACGGACAACGCCGTCAACAGCGATACTTTTTTAATCATTGTTAAAGCATCCACAATATAAGAAGGATGCCGCAGGCCTCATCGATAGCACGCGATGATGAAACCAAATGCGACGTGATCCCGGCAGGTCTTCGGGCTAGGTGGCTATATAAGGATGAAGACTTCCCATTTTCACAGTGTCTACAACGCTCATCCCGCCAGACTTTACCGCTGCGCGTCAGCTCCAGATTTACACTGGATTCCCTTTTCACTCTCAGGAGACCGGAAACAGAATGCTACAATTAGACACGTATGGATGTCCAGACAGCTATTGCCCATTAAATCTGGACATCCCCTGAACAATGCCTACAATCCCCGCGTAATTCTTTATCATTCAGGACGCATCATGACCCCAGAACACCTCCCGACAGAACAGTACGACGCGCAGCTGGCAGAGAAAGTCGTCCGCCTGCAAAGTATGATGACGCCTTTCAACGCGCCCGTTCCCGAGGTGTTCCGCTCTCCCGTCAGCCATTACCGCATGCGCGCCGAGTTCCGCATCTGGCACGACGGTGACGACCTGTACCACATCATTTTCGATCAGCAGACGAAATCCCGTATTCGCGTGGACAGCTTTCCGGCGGCGAGCGAGCTCATTAACCAGTTGATGACGCTGATGATGGACGGCGTGCGCAACAATCCGGTACTGCGTAACAAGCTGTTCCAGATTGACTACCTGACCACGCAAAGCAATCAGGCGATTGTCTCCCTGCTGTACCACAAAGCGCTCAATGACGAGTGGCGCGAGCAGGCAGAAGCGCTGCGCGATGCGCTGCGCGCGCAGAACATCAACGTTCACCTGATTGGCCGCGCGACAAAAACCAAAATCATGCTGGATCAGGACTACATCGACGAGCGCCTGCCGGTGGCAGGTAAAGAGATGGTGTATCGTCAGGTCGAGAACAGCTTCACCCAGCCAAACGCTGCGATGAACGTGCAGATGCTGGAGTGGGCGCTGAAGGCGACGGAAGGGTCAACGGGCGATCTGCTTGAGCTCTACTGCGGTAACGGCAACTTCTCGCTGGCGCTGGCGCGTAATTTCGATCGCGTTCTGGCAACGGAAATCGCCAAGCCGTCGGTGGCTGCCGCGCAGTACAACATCGCCGCTAACCATATCGATAACGTGCAGATCGTTCGTATGGCCGCGGAAGAGTTCACGCAGGCCATGAACGGCGTACGCCAGTTTAACCGCCTGGAAGGGATCGATTTGAAAAGCTACCAGTGTGAGACGATTTTTGTCGACCCGCCGCGCAGTGGCCTGGACAGCGAAACCGAGAAGATGGTGCAGGCGTACCCGCGTATTTTGTACATCTCCTGCAACCCGGAGACGCTGTGCAAGAACCTCGAAACATTAGGCCAGACGCACAAGATTGAACGTCTGGCGCTGTTCGATCAGTTCCCGTATACGCACCATATGGAGTGCGGCGTTTTACTTACCGCACGGTGATCTGTAGGCCGGATAAGCGTAGCGCCATCCGGCGTTTTTGGCAGGTGGCGCTTCGCTTACCTGCCCTACAAATAATTCATTACTCCGGTAACTGGCTCTTACGGCTACGCATGCGCGAGCCAATCCAGAACACCAGCGCCACAGACAGTACCGCAGGGAAGAAGTTAGAGCCGATATCCGGATACTCCGCGCGAACCACCGTGCTATACAGCAATACGCCCAGAATAAAGCAGGCAGCGGCCAGCCCCGGTAACCCCACCGGCATGGTGCGGTTCAGGTAACGTTGATGCAGGCAGTAAACCGTCAGCACCAGCGCAATAAGCGGGAAAATCGAAAATGGAACAATTGAGCTAAAAATAGCGGCAAACGTACCATTAATGGATAAGCCAGCGATCAATGCCAGCAACAGCGTCCCTTTATCCTGACCTGACTGTTTCATTACTCACCTTCACTCTTCGGTTTGATGTGCCAGTTTCTCTTGTTCACGGCGATACCAGTAGTACGCGCCTTTGGAGATCATCCTGAGCTGCAATACCAGCCGCTCTTCGAGCTGCTTGCGTTGTTCAATGCTGACATCCAGCGCTTCGGCACCCGCGCTGAAAACAATCGTCACCATCGCCTCGGCCTGTGCTTCAGTAAACGCACGCGGCATATGGTTTTCGAGTTCAAGATAGTCGGCAAGTTCCGCGATGAAGTGCTGAATTTCACGCGCGACGGCGGCACGAAACGCCGCCGATGTGCCCGAACGCTCGCGCAGAAGCAGACGAAACGCGTTGGGGTTATTGCCGATAAATTCCATAAAGGTCGATACGGAGGTGCGGATCACGCTACCCCCTTTGGCGATACGCTGACGCGCCTGCCGCATCAGCTGGCGCAGCATCAGACCGCTCTCGTCGACCATGGTCAGGCCCAGTTCATCCACATCACGGAAATGACGATAGAAGGACGTTGGCGCAATCCCGGCCTCGCGTGCGACTTCGCGCAGGCTCAAACTGGCAAAACTCCGCTCAGCACTCAGTTGACTGAATGCGGCTTCCACCAGCGAACGCCGGGTTTTCTCTTTTTGTTGTGCTCTTACGCCCATCACGATAGTTGAATCCTTCCAAAGGCCTGATGGCACTATACCAGAGAATAAAATTAATCTGTTTGCCTGGCTTTGTGAATGATTGTTTACGTGCGGTTTGTGCTCCACTGCCCGAAAAAAGCACAACGATAATTGGGTTACTCTGGCAATGATGTTATGATTCTGTTGCTTTTATGTATAAGAACAGGTAAGCCTTACCATGCCACATTCCTACGATTACGACGCAATAGTTATTGGTTCCGGCCCCGGCGGCGAAGGTGCTGCTATGGGTCTGGTGAAACAGGGAGCCAGAGTAGCGGTCATCGAGCGCTACCATAATGTCGGCGGCGGTTGCACCCACTGGGGCACCATCCCTTCGAAAGCCCTCCGCCACGCCGTTAGCCGCATTATCGAATTTAACCAGAACCCTCTTTACAGCGACCACTCCCGACTTCTTCGTTCATCCTTTGCTGACATCCTGAATCACGCGGATACCGTTATTAACCAGCAGACACGCATGCGTCAGGGATTTTATGAGCGTAACCACTGTGAAATTTTGCAGGGCAACGCGCATTTTGTGGATGAACACACCCTGGCACTCGAATGCCACGACGGTTCGGTTGAAACCATCACGGCTGAAAAATTTGTGATCGCCTGCGGCTCACGCCCTTACCATCCGGCCGACGTGGACTTCTCGCATCCGCGCGTCTACGACAGCGACTCGATTCTGAGCCTGCACCATGAGCCTCGCCACGTCATTATCTATGGCGCAGGGGTCATTGGTTGCGAATATGCGTCGATCTTCCGCGGAATGGACGTCAAAGTTGACCTGATCAACACCCGTGACCGCCTGCTGGCGTTCCTCGATCAGGAGATGTCGGACTCTCTCTCCTACCACTTCTGGAACAGCGGCGTGGTGATTCGCCACAACGAAGAGTACGAGAAGATCGAAGGCTGTGACGACGGGGTGATCATGCACCTGAAGTCCGGTAAGAAGCTGAAAGCAGACTGCCTGCTGTACGCCAACGGTCGTACAGGCAACACCGATTCACTGCAGCTGGAAAATATCGGGCTTGAAACCGACAGCCGCGGTCAGCTGAAGGTCAACAGCATGTATCAGACCGCCCTGCCGCACGTTTACGCGGTCGGCGACGTGATTGGCTACCCAAGCCTGGCCTCAGCCGCTTACGACCAGGGACGCATCGCCGCACAGGCGCTGGTAAAAGGCGAAGCGACGGCGCACCTGATCGAAGATATTCCGACGGGTATCTATACCATCCCGGAAATCAGTTCAGTCGGGAAAACCGAGCAGCAGCTGACGTCAATGAAGGTGCCTTACGAGGTGGGTCGCGCACAATTTAAACATCTGGCGCGGGCGCAAATCGTGGGGATGAGCGTGGGAACGCTGAAGATCCTGTTCCATCGCGAAACGAAAGAGATCCTCGGCATTCACTGCTTTGGTGAACGCGCGGCGGAAATCATTCATATCGGCCAGGCGATAATGGAGCAGAAAGGCGGTGGTAACACCATTGAGTACTTCGTTAACACCACCTTTAACTACCCGACCATGGCGGAAGCCTATCGGGTAGCTGCGCTGAACGGCTTAAACCGCCTGTTTTAACGCGCTGTCAAAATGGCCATCCATCGAACCACGGATGGCCTCTGCCAGCTGCTCATAGCGGCTGCGCAGCGGTGAACCCGGACGATACACCAGGCCGATAGTGCGACGCGGCTCCGGCTTAATGCACGGCAGATAAACCACGCCATCACGCTTACGCTCGCGTGGCACGGCCAGCGCAGGCAACAGCGTAATACCGCTTCCCGCCGCGACCATATTACGCAGCGTTTCCAGGCTGGTTGCGCGGAAATGGGTATCCTCATCCGCACCCGCTTCGAAGCAGAAGCCCATCGCCTGATCGCGCAGGCAGTGGCCATCTTCCAGCATCAGCAGCTTTTCACCGGCCAGATCGGCCATCGGTACGCGATCGCGGTTCGCCCACGGGTGATCTTCATAGATCGCCAGCATCATCGGCTCATCGAACAGCGGCACTTCAATAAAGGCTTCACTCTCTTTCACCAGCGCCAGAATGGCGCAGTCGAGCTTGCCGCTGTCTAACTGCGCCAGCAGCTGATGGGTTTGCGCTTCATGCAGGTACATTTCGAGTTTCGGGAACGTCTGGTGCAGCATCGGAATGATGTGCGGCAACAGGTACGGGCCAACGGTTGGGATCAGGCCGATATGCAGCGGGCCGGACATCGCCTCCCCCTGCTGGCTTGCCATTTCCTTGAGCACTTTGACCTCGCGCAGCACGGTGCGCGCCTGATCCACCAGCAGCAGACCTGCCTGTGTGAACAGAACCTTACGACTGGTGCGCTCCAGCAGCATCACGCCTAGCTCGTCTTCCAGCTTGCGGATCTGACCGCTCAGCGTGGGCTGGCTGACGTGGCAGGAATCTGCCGCGCGGCGAAAGTGACGATGCTCGGCTAACGCTACCAGGTATTCAAGATCACGAATATTCATTATTCATCCTCCGTCGCCACGATAGTTCATGGCGATAGATAGCATAGCAACGAACGATTATCCCTATCAAGCATTCTGTTGAATAATACACCACATAGACGAGGCGGCACGTGTTTGACCCTTGACGTCCCCGCACCGTCAGCGAGTTTCTCTCAAAACTCGAACAACTAAAGCCAACGTGAACTTTTGCGGACCCCGTGGTCCGCTTTTTTTTGCGTAAAAGAGCCCGGGGATAAAAGCAAAATGGCAACCGAAGTTGCCATTTTTAGTGTTTGCTCCCTCTCCCCGTGGGAGAGGGCCGGGGTGAGGGCACCAGCCCGCACTGTTCAAACCAAATCAAACCAACCGGTTTTTCGCATCCGCTATCGCCTGCGCCACCTGCTTCGGCGACACGCCGCCTTTCGCGGCACGTTTATCCAGACAAGACTGCAGCGCAAGGATCGGATACACATCATCCCCGATAACCGCGCTGAACTTCTGCAGGTCTGCCAGCGCCAGATCTTCCAGTGGTTTACCCTGACGAATGGCTTCCACCACCGCTTCACCCACAATGTGGTGCGCTTCACGGAAAGGTACGCCTTTCGCCACCAGATAATCCGCCAGTTCGGTAGAGTTCGCATAGCCCTGCTGCGCCGCTTCCTGGCAGCGCGGACGTTTCACCTGAATGCCGTCCAGCACCAGGGCGCCCATATGCAGACAGTCCAGCCAAGTGTCGAGCGCGTCGAACAGCCCTTCTTTGTCTTCCTGCATGTCTTTGTTATACGCCAGCGGCAGCCCTTTCAGGGTCATCATCATGCCGGTCAGCGCGCCCTGCACGCGGCCACATTTGCCGCGGATCAGCTCCAGCGCGTCCGGGTTTTTCTTCTGCGGCATCAGGGAGGAGCCTGAGGTCACGCGGTCGGAGAGCTCGACGAAGCCCGCTTCGCCAGAGTTAAAGAAGATCAGGTCTTCGGCAAAGCGCGACAGATGCACCATTCCGATAGACGCATTGGAGAGCAGCTCCAGCACGTGGTCGCGGTCGGACACGCTGTCCAGGCTGTTACGGGTGGCGGAAGCAAAGCCCAGCCAGCCTGCCAGCTGCTCACGGTCGATTTCATACGCCGTACCGGCCAGCGCGCCGCTGCCCAGCGGGCTGACGTCCAGACGCTTCAGGGTATCCTGCAGACGGCTTTCGTCACGCGCCAGCATCTCGACGTAGGCCAGACACCAGTGCGCGAAGGTCACCGGTTGGGCGCGCTGCAGGTGGGTATAACCCGGCATCACCGCGTCCTGGTTGTTCTGCGCGGTCTCCACCAGCGCACTCTGCAGCTGGCGGTTAGCCGCCAGCAGTTCGCCAACGGTATCTTTGCACCACAGCTTCAGATCGGTGGCGACCTGGTCGTTACGACTGCGGCCGGTATGCAGCTTTTTACCCAGCTGGCCGACTTTGTCGATAAGTTTGCCTTCCACCCAGCTGTGAATATCTTCAGCATCGCTTTCGAGGATCTGCTGCGGGTTAAGACGCACCTCTTCCAGCAGATTGTTCAGCGCTTCTTCCAGCTGTAATTGTTCGTCGGCGGTCAGTACGCCCACCGTCACCAGCGCCCTGGACCAGGCCACAGAGCCGACAATATCCTGTTCGGCCAGGCGGTAGTCGAAGCGCAAAGAGTCGTTGAACTGTTTGAACCGCTGATCCGCTGCCTGTGTAAAACGCCCACCCCAAAGTGCCATAACATGCTTCCTTTATTCGTTAGTTCTGCCGGGTGGCGCTTCGCTTACCCGGCCTACGGTCTTGTAGGCCCGGCAAGCAGAGCGCCGCCGGGCATTAAATCGATTACGCCAGAATACGCGTGCCAATCGGCGTGCCGTTAAACAGCGCCGGCAGTTGTTCCGCGTGACGCCAGGAGGCGATATCCACCGGGCGGCCCAGCGTGCGTGCGGCTTCCAGCGCGGCGTTCACTTTGACGATCATGCCGTCGGTAATAATGCCCTGGGCAATCAGCTGCTCGGCTTTCTCAGCCGTCATTTCCGCAATGCGCTGGCCTTTGCCGTCCAGAATGCCGCTCACGTCGGAGAGCAGGATCAGATCTGCACCCAGCGTTGCCGCCAGTGCCGTCGCCGCCTGGTCAGCGTTGACGTTCATCAGCTCGCCCTCTTCGGTCACGCCGATAGAGCTCACCACCGGCAGGAACCCCCCTTCCAGCAGCGTGTTAATCAGCTTAGGTGAACCCGGCTGCGCCAGTCCAACGTGGCCGAGCTCTTCGTCGAGCTGGGTCACTTTTACGCTATCGCCATCGCCCAGATAGAGGCCGACGGACGCGATGTGGTGTTTCTTCGCCCACGCCAGCAGCGTTTTGTTCGCCGTACCCGCCAGCGCACCGGTAATGATGTCAATCTGGTCAGCAGGCGTGACGCGCAGGCCGTTCTTCTTTTTCACCGGCAGGTTGAGCCCTTTCATCAGCTCATCCACCACGCAGCCGCCGCCGTGCACAATCACCAGCGGACGCTGGTGTGATTCGCGATAGTTCACCAGCGCGGTAAACAGACGCTCCAGTGCTTCTTCGCTGTCCAGCAGTACACCACCGAGTTTGATAATTAATGGGTTCATCATCACACCTTAAATAAGAGCCTGCGTTTCCGGGAAACCGAAACGAATATTTGCACACTGCATTGCCTGTGCGGCAGCGCCTTTGAGTAAGTTATCTTCCGCGGCGACCACAATCAGATGCTCGCCCTGCACGGCAAAGCCGATGTCGCAGAACGGCAGGCCGACCACGTTTTTCAGCGCCGGCACGCCTTTATCGTACAGGCGCACCAGCGGTTTATCCGCATACGCCTGCGTGAAGGCCTCGTTCACCTGCTCTTTGGTCACGCCCGGCTTCAGGCGGCAGGTAATGGTTTCGAGGATCCCGCGCGGGAAGCTGCCCAGATGCGGCGTGAAAATGACGTCCGCGCCCAGATGCGTCGTGATTTCAGGGTGATGACGGTGATTAAACACGCCATACGGCTGAAGGCTCACTTCGCAGAAGCTGTTGGAAATAGCGGCCTTGCGCCCTGCTCCGCTCACGCCGCTGGTGGCGTTGATCACCGGCCACTGGCTCAGATCCAGCAGGCCTGCGTCGATCAGCGGCTTCAGGGAAAGCTGCGCCGCCGTCGGGTAGCAGCCCGGAACGGCAATCAGGTCCGCTTCTTTCAGTTTATCTGTGCTCCACTCCGCCAGTCCGTACACCGCTTTTTCCAGCAGTTCCGGATGCTGATGGGTGAAGCCGTAATATTTTTCGTAAAACGCACCGTCGTTCACGCGGAACGCGCCGGAAAGGTCGAAGACCACGCAGCCAGCCGCCAGGAACTGCGGCGCCAGGTCGTGGCTGACCTCGTGCGCGGTGGCTAAAAACACCACGTCGACGCCGTCGGTAAACTCGCTGATGTCAGACATGGGCTGCAGCGGCAGATCGACAAGACCCTTAAGCTGCGGATGCAAATCGGAAATTAACTTTCCTGCATCATTGCTTTGCGCTGACACGGTCAAAGCGGTTATGGTCATATGTGGATGGCGATTCACGTAGCTTACAAGCTCTGCGCCCGCATAACCGCTAGCGCCTACAATCAGCGTATTCAACATCGGGTTCCTTTATGCTCAACGTTAATGTATTTTTATTCACATTTATTGCATGAATATTGATACTATCACGACCTAAGGTGTGTCAACAATGAAAATGAACTTACCGCCATTTATCGAGATCTACCGCGCCCTGATTGCCACTCCGTCCATCAGCGCAACGGAAGAAGCGCTGGATCAGAGCAATGAGTCTTTAATCAATCTGCTGGCGGGTTGGTTTAGCGATCTTGGGTTTAACGTTGAGGTTCAGCCCGTTCCCGGAACACGCCACAAATTTAACCTGCTCGCCAGCACCGGAACCGGTGCGGGCGGCCTGCTGCTGGCCGGCCATACCGACACCGTGCCGTTTGACGATGGCCGCTGGACGCGCGATCCGTTCACCCTGACCGAGCACGACAACAAGCTCTATGGCCTGGGCACCGCCGACATGAAAGGCTTCTTCGCCTTTATCCTCGACGCGCTGCGTGACGTGGACGTGACGAAGCTGAAAAAACCGCTCTACATTCTGGCGACCGCCGACGAAGAAACCAGCATGGCGGGCGCGCGCTACTTCTCTGAAAACACGTCGATTCGCCCGGATTGCGCGATCATCGGCGAGCCGACGTCTCTGCAGCCGATTCGCGCGCACAAAGGCCATATCTCTACGGCCGTGCGCGTGCTGGGTCAGTCCGGCCACTCCAGCGACCCGGCGCGCGGCGTGAACGCCATCGAGCTGATGCATGACGCCATCGGCCGCATCATGACCCTGCGCGACGATCTGAAAGAGCGCTACCACTACGACGCGTTCACCGTGCCGTATCCGACGCTGAACCTCGGCAGCCTGCATGGCGGCGATGCCTCCAACCGTATCTGCGCCTGCTGCGAACTGCATATGGACATCCGCCCGCTGCCGGGCATGACGCTGAGCGATCTCGACGGCCTGCTGAATGAAGCGCTGGCTCCGGTGAGCGAGCGCTGGCCGGGCCGCCTGACGGTCTCCGAACTGCATCCGCCGATCCCGGGTTACGAATGCCCGCCGGATCATCAACTGGTTGAGGTGGTGGAAAAGCTGCTCGGTGAGAAAACCGACGTGGTGAACTACTGCACCGAAGCGCCGTTTATTCAGACGCTTTGCCCTACGCTGGTCCTGGGCCCCGGCTCCATCAACCAGGCCCACCAGCCGGATGAGTATCTGGAAACCCGCTTCATCAAGCCAACCCGCGAACTGATTACCCAGGTTGTGCATCACTTCTGCTGGCATTAAAACCGCACCGAAGAGTCCCCTCTCCCAGTGGGAGAGGGTCAGGGTGAGGCCAACAAATCGCATGATCTCCGTCACATTCCCATAAGCATCTCTTATCTGACGCAATGCGAATTAAATTTCGTAAATTGCCCGCATTTATTCGTTTGCTGAACCGTTTTCGCAGCAATTGACGACGGGGGTTTTACGTGGCTTTATAAAGGGAGATGACAAAATAATGTCCAGATGATTTTCGCCTGGGCATAAACAAAAATGATGGGGTGACTGGGTTTTTATGAACGAACAATATTCCGCGTTGCGTAGTAATGTCAGTATGCTCGGCAAAGTGCTTGGAGATACCATCAAAGACGCGTTGGGGGAGAACATCCTCGACCGCGTTGAAACCATCCGCAAGCTGTCTAAATCTTCCCGTGCCGGTAACGAGGCCAGTCGTCAGGAGCTGCTCACCACCTTGCAGAACCTCTCTAACGATGAGCTGCTGCCCGTTGCACGCGCATTCAGCCAGTTCCTGAACCTGGCTAACACCGCTGAGCAATACCACAGCATTTCGCCAAACGGCGAAGCGGCAAGCAACCCGGAAGTCATTGCCCGCACCCTGCGTAAACTGAAAGACCAGCCAGACCTCAACGAAGCCACCATCAAAAAAGCGGTGGAATCGCTTTCGCTGGAGCTGGTGCTGACCGCACACCCCACTGAAATTACCCGTCGCACCCTGATCCACAAAATGGTGGAAGTTAACAACTGTCTGAAGCAGTTGGATAACAAAGACATTGCCGACTACGAACGTAACCAGCTGATGCGCCGTCTGCGCCAGCTGATTGCCCAGTCCTGGCACACCGATGAAATTCGTAAGCATCGTCCAAGCCCGGTCGACGAAGCCAAATGGGGCTTTGCGGTGGTGGAAAACAGCCTGTGGGAAGGGGTGCCTAACTACCTGCGCGAGCTGAACGAACAGCTGGAAGAGAACCTCGGCTACCGCCTGCCGGTCGACTTCGTTCCGGTCCGCTTTACCTCCTGGATGGGCGGCGACCGCGACGGCAACCCGAACGTGACCGCAGAAATCACCCGTCACGTCCTGCTGCTGAGCCGCTGGAAAGCGACCGACCTGTTCCTGAAAGACATTCAGGTGCTGATCTCCGAGCTGTCGATGGTTGAAGCGACGCCTGAACTGCGCGCGCTGGCCGGAGAAGAAGGCGCCAGCGAGCCGTACCGTTTCCTGATGAAGAAACTGCGTGGTCAGCTGATGGCCACTCAGGCCTGGCTGGAAGCGCGTCTGAAAGGTCAGCGCCTGCCAAAACCAGAGGGTCTGCTCAGCCAGAACGAACAGCTCTGGGAGCCGCTGTATGCCTGTTATAAATCACTGCAGGCCTGCGGGATGGGCATCATCGCTAACGGCGAACTGCTCGACACCCTGCGCCGCGTGAAGTGTTTCGGCGTGCCGCTGGTGCGTATCGACGTACGTCAGGAAAGTACCCGTCATACCGAAGCGCTGGGCGAGCTGACCCGCTATCTCGGCATCGGCGACTATGAAAGCTGGTCCGAAGCCGACAAACAGGCCTTCCTGATCCGCGAGCTGAACTCGAAGCGCCCTCTGCTGCCGCGCAACTGGGAGCCAAGCAACGAAACCCGCGAAGTGCTCAACACCTGTAAAGCGATCGTGGACGCACCGAAAGGATCGGTGGCCGCCTATGTGATCTCCATGGCGAAGACCCCGTCCGACGTGCTGGGCGTTCACCTTCTGCTGAAAGAAGCGGGAATCGACTACGCCCTGCCGGTCGCCCCGCTGTTTGAGACCCTCGACGACCTGAACAACGCCAACGACGTCATGACCCAGCTGCTGAATATCGACTGGTACCGCGGCTTTATTCAGGGCAAACAGATGGTGATGATTGGCTATTCCGACTCCGCGAAAGATGCGGGCGTGATGGCGGCATCCTGGGCGCAGTATCAGGCGCAGGACGCACTGATCAAAACCTGCGAGAAAGCCGGTATTGAGCTGACCCTGTTCCACGGACGCGGTGGCTCGATTGGCCGTGGCGGCGCACCTGCACACGCAGCGCTGCTTTCACAGCCGCCGGGAAGCCTGAAAGGCGGCCTGCGCGTCACCGAGCAGGGCGAGATGATCCGCTTCAAGTACGGTCTGCCGGAAGTGACCATCAGCAGCCTGTCGCTCTACACCAGCGCTATCCTGGAAGCAAACCTGCTGCCACCGCCGGAGCCGAAAGCATCCTGGTGCCATATCATGGACGAGCTGTCTGATATCTCCTGCGATCTGTACCGCGGCTACGTGCGTGAAAACAAAGATTTCGTTCCTTACTTCCGCTCGGCAACGCCTGAGCAGGAGCTGGGTAAACTGCCGCTGGGCTCACGTCCTGCGAAGCGTCGCCCGACCGGTGGCGTAGAGTCTCTGCGCGCGATCCCGTGGATCTTCGCCTGGACGCAGAACCGTTTGATGCTGCCCGCCTGGCTGGGTGCCGGTGCCGCGCTGCAAAAAGTGGTGGAAGACGGTAAACAGAACGAACTGGAAACCATGTGCCGCGACTGGCCGTTCTTCTCTACCCGTCTGGGCATGCTGGAGATGGTCTTCTCGAAAGCTGACCTGTGGCTGGCGGAATACTACGACCAGCGTCTGGTGAAACCAGAGCTGTGGGCGCTGGGTAAAGAGCTGCGCGAACTGCTGGAAGGCGACATCAAAGTGGTACTGGACATCGCCAACGACTCACATCTGATGGCGGACCTGCCGTGGATTGCCGAGTCTATTCAGCTGCGTAACATCTACACCGACCCGCTGAACGTCCTGCAGGCAGAGCTGCTGCACCGTTCGCGTCTGGCGGAAGAAGAAGGTAAAGAGCCGGATCCGCGCGTTGAACAGGCGCTGATGGTGACGATTGCGGGCGTTGCTGCGGGAATGCGTAACACCGGCTAATACTCTATGCCCGGCGGCGCCGCGCTTGCCCGGACCTGTGACTGGTAGGCCGGGTAAGCGTTAGCGCCACCCGGCACATTTCGGTAGTCTTCTCATGCATTCCGATATCACCCGAATTTTGGCAGACCTGGTAAACCGCACGCTACCGCTGGGTCAGATTCATTTCTCAGCGCTGTCTGAACAGCATTCCCGAACATCTCCCTGCCTCGTCATTACCCTTGATGCCCCCTGTGAGGCGATATTTTCATCCTTTGGACACTTAACGCATCCATCGTCTAACGCCCTGAGCATGCATTTCGGTAAGCAGCTGCTGACTATCGAGTTACAGCATGACAATACGCTTGTGCAGCAGCTCCAGGTTGCCCGCCGCGGTCCGCGAACGGGTGCTTTTCTTCTGCAGACGCTAGCCGAATTACAGATGCAGCCGGATGAGCAAGAGACCGCGATACTGGTGGTATTAAGCTTGCTCAGCCACTGCCGGGATCTGCTTGGCAGCGACATCCACACCGCCAGCCGCAGCCGCGCCCTGTTTGAGGCCATTCGCCGCTTCATCGAAGAACATCACGCTTCGGCGTTAACCCGTGAATCCGTCGCGCAGGCGTTCTACGTCTCGCCGAACTACCTTTCCCACCTCTTTCAGAAGATTGGCAACGTGGGGTTCAACGAATACCTGACGCAAACGCGACTCGAACACGCGCGCCAGCTGCTCAAAGGCTACGATCTTAAAATCAAAGATATCGCCGCACGCTGTGGGTTTACAGACAGCAATTACTTCTGCCGTCTCTTTCGCAAGCACACCGAACGCTCTCCTTCCGAATATCGTCGCCAGTATCATAGCGAGCTGACCGCCAAAAAATAGCATTGTGATCGCTCTCGCACTTCGCTAAGGACATTACATTTGTCCAGTATTTGGCAAAATTGGCCTGTATCCGCCCTGCCTGCCCGCGTCTTATCCTTTATTCAACCTTTCTGACTTAAGGAAAAATAATGGAACTGTACCTGGATACCGCCAACGTGGCGGAAGTTGAACGCCTGGCGCGGGTCTTCCCCATTGCGGGGGTCACTACCAATCCGAGCATCGTTGCCGCCAGCCGTGAATCCATCTGGGACGTGCTGCCGCGTCTGCAAAAAGCCATCGGGCCGGAAGGCACGCTGTTTGCTCAAACCATGAGCCGCGATGCCGAAGGGATGGTGGCAGAGGCCAAACGTCTGAGTAACGCCGTCCCGGGCATCGTGGTGAAAATCCCGGTGACGGCTCAGGGGCTCATCGCGATTAAGGCGTTGAAAAAAGAAGGGATAGCCACGCTGGGGACCGCCGTTTACAGCGCGGCACAGGGCCTGCTCGCCGCGCTGGCAGGCGCGAAATATGTCGCGCCGTACGTAAACCGCGTTGACGCGCAGGGCGGTGACGGCATTCGCATGGTCCAGGAGCTGCAATCCCTGCTGGAACTGCACGCGCCGGAAAGCAAAGTGCTGGCCGCCAGCTTCAAAACGCCGCGGCAGGCGCTGGACTGCCTGCTGGCGGGATGCGAGGCAATCACGCTTCCCTTAGACGTAGCGCAACAAATGCTCGGCACGCCAGCGGTAGAGTCAGCCATAGAGAAGTTCGAGCAGGACTGGAAAAACGCGTTTGGTAACCTCAACCTCTAAGGGAGAACTGTTATGGACCGTATCATTCAATCGCCGGGAAAATATATCCAGGGCGCTGATGTGCTTACCCGTCTCGGCGACTATCTGAAACCCCTGGCCAATCGCTGGCTGGTTGTCGGCGATAAATTTGTGCTGGGTTTTGCCGAAGAGACCCTGCGCCAGAGTTTTAAAAAAGCCGAACTGCACGCCGAAATCGCGCCGTTTGGCGGCGAATGTTCGCAAAATGAAATCGATCGGCTGAAAAAGCTGGCAGACAGCGCCGACTGCCTGGCGGTGCTGGGTATCGGCGGTGGTAAAACGCTGGATACCGCTAAAGCGCTGGCCCATTTTATGGACGTGCCGGTCGCTATTGCCCCGACAATCGCCTCCACCGATGCGCCGTGCAGCGCCCTTTCGGTCATTTACACCGACAGCGGTGAGTTCGATCGCTACCTGATGCTGCCGCACAACCCGAACATGGTAATCGTCGATACCAAAGTGGTCGCGGGCGCGCCGGCACGCCTGCTGGCCGCCGGGATTGGCGATGCGCTGGCAACCTGGTTTGAAGCACGCGCCTGCTCGCGCAGCGGCGCGACCACCATGGCGGGCGGCAAATGTACGCAGGCTGCACTCGCGCTGGCCGAGCTGTGCTACAACACGCTGGTTGAAGAGGGTGAAAAAGCCATGCTGGCCGCGGAACAGCATGTGGTTACACCGGCGCTGGAACGCATTATCGAAGCCAACACCTATCTCAGCGGCGTAGGCTTTGAAAGCGGCGGGCTGGCGGCAGCACACGCTATTCATAACGGTATGACGGCGGTACCGGACGCGCACCACTTCTATCACGGCGAAAAAGTGGCGTTTGGCACGCTCACGCAGCTGGTGCTGGAAAACGCGCCGGTAGAAGAAATAGAGACCGTCGCCGCGCTTTGTCACAGCGTTGGGCTGCCGATCACGCTGGCACAGCTAAATATCAAAGAGGATATTCCGGCCAAAATGCGTTTGATCGCGGAAGCCTCCTGTGCCGAAGGGGAAACTATCCACAACATGCCCGGCGGCGTAACGCCGGATCAGGTGTATGCGGCGCTGCTGGTGGCCGACCAGTATGGGCAGCGGTTCCTGCAGGAGTGGGAGTAAATAGCGTGAATAAAAATCCCCGCAACAGCGGGGATTTTTTTGCCCGTAGGCCGGGTAAGCGTTAACGCCACCCGGCACAACGGTTACTGCAGGTCAAACCGGTCCAGATCCATCACCTTCGCCCATGCGGCAACGAAGTCGCGGACGAACTTCTCGCTGGCATCGCTGCTGGCATAAACCTCTGCCAGCGCGCGCAGGACGGCGTTAGAACCGAAGACCAGATCGGCGCGGGTGGCGGTGTATTTCACTTCACCGCTGGCGCGATCGCTTCCGGCAAACAGTTCATTAGATTCGTCGGTTGCCTTCCACTGGGTGTTCATGTCCAGCAGATTCACGAAGAAATCGTTGCTCAGCACGCCCTCGCGGTCGGTAAACACGCCATTCTTGCTGCCATCAAAGTTTGCACCCAGCACGCGCAGGCCACCGATCAGCACCGTCAGCTCAGGCGCGGTCAGCGTCAGCTGCTGGGCTTTGTCGATCAGCAGTGACTCAGTGGTGGACACATCCACCTGCGCACGGTAGTTGCGGAAGCCGTCGGCAATCGGTTCGAGCAGGTTAAACATCTCGATATCCGTCTGATCCTGACGCGCATCCACGCGCCCTGGCGTAAACGGAACGTTGACGTAAACGCCTGCCGCTTTCGCCGCCTGCTCAACGCCCACCACGCCCGCCAGCACGATGATATCCGCCAGAGAGGCTTTGTTGGTGGTGCGCTGGATAGCTTCCAGAGCCGGCAACGCGCGAACCGCTGCGGCGTTCACATCCCAGTCGCGCTGAGGAGCCAGCGCCAGACGCGCGCCGTTGGCGCCGCCGCGCTTGTCGCCGCCGCGGAAGGTCGACGCTGACGCCCAGGCAACCGAAATCAGTTCGCTCACGGAGAGGCCAGAGGCAGCGATTTCCGCCTTCAGGCTTTCAATGTCTTCTTTCGACGGATTGAACACCGCCTGCGGCAGCGGGTCCTGCCAGATCAGATCTTCTTTCGGCACTTCCGGGCCAAGGTAACGCGATTTTGGCCCCATATCGCGGTGGGTCAGCTTGTACCACGCGCGCGCGAAGGCTTCGTTGAAGGCCTGCGGATCGTTCAGGAAGCGGCGGGAAATTTTCTCGAATTCCGGATCAAAACGCAGCGTCAGGTCGGTGACCAGCATGGTAGGTTTGCGTTTTTTCGACGGGTCGAACGGATCGGGCATGATTTCCGGCGCATCCACGGCTTCAAACTGAATCGCACCCGCCGGGCTGCGGGTCTGCACCCATTCGTATTTGAACAGGTTCTCGAAGAAGTAGTTGCTCCACTGGGTCGGGGTTTGCGACCAGATGACTTCCAGACCGGAGGTAATGGCATCTGCGCCAATTCCCGTGCCGTGCGTGCTGGCCCAGCCCAGGCCCTGCGCTTCAATCGGCGAGGCTTCCGGGTCGGTGCCGACGTGCGTGGCTTCACCCGCGCCGTGGGTTTTGCCGAGGGTGTGGCCGCCCGCGATCAGCGCAACGGTCTCTTCGTCGTTCATCCCCATGTTGCCGAAGGTGGCACGAATGGCCGCCGCAGCAGACAGAGGTTCACCGCTGGCGTTTGGCCCTTCCGGGTTCACATAAATCAGGCCCATTTCGGTGGCGGCGAGAGGTCGCTTCGCCAGCGCCTCCGGGTCACGGTGGGTTAGCCAGGCTTTTTCATCACCCCAGTTCACGTCCAGGTCTGGTTCCCAGACGTCTTCACGCCCGGCACCGAAACCAAACGTACGGAAGCCGGAGTTCTCCAGCGCCACGTTACCCGCGAGGATAAACAGGTCGGCCCAGGAAATTTTTTGTCCGTATTTTTGCTTGATGGGCCACAGCAGACGGCGCGCCTTATCCAGGCTCACGTTATCCGGCCAGGAGTTCAGCGGCGCAAAGCGCTGTTGACCGCGGCCTGCGCCACCGCGCCCGTCAACGGAGCGATAGGTACCCGCGCCGTGCCAGGCCATACGGATAAACAGGCCCGCATAGCTGCCCCAGTCGGCAGGCCACCACGGTTGAGAGTCGGTTAAAAGGGCTTTGAGGTCGCCTTTAAGGGCGGAGTAATCAAGTTTGCTGAATTCTTTGCGGTAGTCGAAGTCTTCACCCAGCGGGTTAGAACGATTGGAATGTTGGTTAAGAAGATCGATGCGGAGTTGTTTTGGCCACCAGTCGCGGCTGCCTGTACCTGCCCCCGCGCTGTGATCGACTCCGCCCTGGTGGAACGGGCATTTGCCGACCGATGCCGCTTTATTGGTCTCGTCTGACGTGCTCATCGCTATGCTCCCTTTTACAGTGTTACCGTTACGATATACACCACTAGCAATAAGTTATAGTTGAATTAATCCACAGATTCGATAGCTAATACCTTTTAACTATTCGCGTAACTAAAAAGCCCTCGTAATACGAGGGCTTTGTGCTTATTACGCCGGACGAACGCCCAGCGTATGGCAAATGGCGTAGCTCATCTCCGCACGGTTCAGCGTATAGAAGTGGAAATCTTTCACCCCTTCACGGCTTAAAATTTTCACCATGTCCATCGCGATATTCGCCCCCACCAGCTTGCGGGTTTCCGGGTCGTCGTCCAGCCCTTCGTACATTTTGGACATCCACAGCGGAATGCGGACATTGGTCATATCGGCGAACTTCTTCGCCTGTTTGAAGTTAGAGACCGGCAGAATGCCCGGGATAATTTCAACGTCGATGCCCGCGGAGACGCAGCGGTCACGGAAACGCAGGTAGCTTTCCACATCAAAGAAGAACTGGGTAATGGCGCGGTTCGCGCCGGCGTCCACTTTACGCCTGAGGTTCAGCAGATCGGCCTGGGCGCTTTTCGCTTCCGGATGCACCTCAGGATAAGCGGCAACGGAGATATCAAAGTCGGCCACGTCTTTCAGCAGCGCGACCAGATCGGCGGCATACATGTCCGGCTTACCGCTGCCCGGCGGCAGGTCACCGCGCAGAGCGACGATATGACGAATGCCGTTATTCCAGTAATCCTGAGCGATGGCCCGCAGCTCGTCGCGGGTGGCGTCGATACAGGTGAGATGCGGCGCCGCTTCCAGACCGGTACGATCTTTGATGCCTTTAATGATGCTGTGCGTACGGTCACGCTCGCCGGAGTTAGCACCGTAAGTCACGGAGACGAACTTCGGCTTCAGGCTGCTGAGACGATCGATAGAGCTCCACAGAGTTTGCTCCATTTCACTGGTGCGCGGCGGGAAAAATTCAAAAGAGACGTTAATCTGGCCGTTTACTTCGGCCAGGCTCTGATTCAGTGCTTCCCGCTGGTTGGCGTGAAAAAAGCTCATACCTTACCTCTATCAATCGCATGTCGTTATTTGTTGTGTTGTGAACTTCTATACGTTTAGACGTCCAGATGTAAAAATGACGGAAAAGCGGAGGGACGTCAACATAAATAATCAACAATAACGGTGAGGTTTGCTCAGGGAATATGAGGGAAATTCAGGATGAGGGTGAGTGCGGTCTGATGCCCTCACCCTAACCCTCTCCCACAGGGAGAGGGAAATTCAGGATTTACAGCAGCTTAGCCAGACGGTTGATGTCGGACTGAATGGCTCCAGCGGTGACATCGCGACCCGCGCCAGGGCCGCGGATCACCAGCGGGTTATCGCGGTACCAGCGGCTTTCGATGGCGAAGACGTTATCGCACGGCAGCAGCGCCGCCAGCGGATGTTCAGGACGCACCGCCTCGACGCCGACTCGCGCTTTTCCGTTGGCCTCGAAACGCGCCACATAGCGCAGTACCAGCCCCATCTCGTTCGCCGCTTCCAGACGCTGTACCATCTGCTCGTTAAGCTCTTCACCATTTTCAAAGAAATGATCCACAGAACCTTCTTCACAGCCGACAGGCACCAGCGATTCGACGCGTACGGAATCCGGTTCGATGTCGTAACCGGCTTCACGCGCCAGGATCACCAGCTTACGCATCACGTCTTTTCCGGAAAGGTCAACGCGCGGATCGGGCTCGGTTAAGCCCTGCTGCCACGCCTGATCCACCAGGTCGGTGAACGGTACGGTGCCGTCAAACTGCAGGAAAAGCCAGGAGAGCGTGCCGGAGAAGATACCGCTCAGCGCCAGAATGCTGTCGCCGCTTTCAATCAGGTCACGCACGGTGTGGTTAACCGGCAGGCCAGCCCCAACGGTGGCGTTATAGAGCCAGTGGCGCCCTGTTTTTTCAAACGCGTCGTGGATCTGGCGGTATTTATCGGTGCTGCTCGCCCCCGCCAGCTTGTTCGCACTGATGACGTGGAAACCGTGGCTGGCGAAATCCAGATACTGATCCGCAAGCTGTTCGCTGGCGGTAACGTCCAGCACCACCAGATCGTCATACGGGTGCGCGCGCATCCAGAGGAACAGCGACTCTTCATCCTGCTCAACCGCTTCATCATTAAAGAACGCAAGCGCGCGGCTGGCGTCCAGCCCTTCGTAGTTCAGGAGGCTGCGGCGGCTGTCCACCACGCCCGCGAGAATGAATTCGAATCCGGTACGCGCCGAGAGCGTCACCTGTTCGCGGGCGAACAGTTCCAGCCAGCGGGAACCGATGTTGCCTTTCCCGAACAGCACCAGGCCGATGCGCTTTTCCGCGCGGAACAGGGAGGTGTGCAGACCCTGAATCAGGCTCTCGGTTGGGCCTTTACGCAGGACGGCGACCAGGCTGATGCCCTCCTCCGACTGCCAGGTGAACTCCACCGGCTGGCCTTTCAGCTGCTGCCAGAAGCGGTGGCAATGCAGCGGGTTACGGGTGACGCCCGCGCCCACCATCGCCACCAGCGCCAGCCCCTGACGCAGGCGAAGCTCGCCCGGCAGGCCCGCTTCATCCAGAATTTTCAGCGCGCTGTCCGCCACTTCCGCGGTATAGCAGAACTGCAGCAGCTGGCGATCGTTATGCACGCCAACGGCCAGCGGACGCACCTGGGCGCGTTTCAGGATCGTGTCGATATCTTTATGCGCCAGCTTGAAGTCCTGGCCTGCAGGCACCTGGAACTCAATCAGGCAGATGTCGTCGTGGCTGGTGACAATACGCGCCCCGGTACCGGACGCCAGTACGCGCTCAATGCGCGTGGAGCCTTGATCCGGGGTGTAACTGCAGCGCAGCTGGAGGTCGATATCGCTGCCGGAAACCGGCTGCAGCGTGCGCGCGTGCAGTACCGGCGCGGCCAGACGCGCCAGCTCGCTGGCTTCGTCGAGACGCAGCAGCGGCAGCAGGCAGGCATCTTTTACTTTACGCGGGTCCGCGCTGTACACACCGGCCACGTCGCTCCAGATGGTGACGCGGGACACGCCCGCCAGGGCACCAATCTGCGTTGCCGAGTAGTCCGAACCGTTACGGCCCAGCAGCACGGTTTCGCCCGCGTTGCTGCGGCTGATAAAGCCGGTGACGACAATACGTTTGCCCGGGTGCTGCACCAGCAGCTGTTGCAGCAGCGGGTAGGACAACCCTTCATCCACCTGCGGCTGCGCGGCGCGTTCGGCACGCAGGAAATCACGTGCGTCGAGCCAGGCCGCTTCCACACCCAGGTGTTGCAGCACGGCGGCCATCAGGCGCGCGGACCACACTTCACCGTGGCCCACCACTTCGGCATACACCGCGTCGGTAATTCCGCTGTCCAGCAGGGCAGCCAGACGCTCAAGGTCATGCGTAAAGGCGCTGATCAGCCCGTCCGCCACGTCCGCAGGCAGCAGGCCGGCAATCAGCTCGCTCTGGTAACGGCGTAAGGACTGTTGCACCTGATGCGCAGAAAGGCGATCGGTCTGGCTCAGTTTCAGCCAGCTAATCAACTGGTTGGTGGTGCTGCCCGCCGCCGAGACAACCATCATGTCACCCGGCTGTGAATATTCCGTCATGATCCCTGCAACGCGCAGGTAACATTTCACATCAGCAAGACTACTACCACCAAACTTGTGCAGTTGACGACCCTTCGCCCCTGCCTGCGCTATCACACTCATGATTACCCCTTGGCTGCGATCCGGAAGGCATTTTCCAGATCGGCAATTAAATCTTCAGAATCTTCAATGCCGGTTGAGATACGCAGCAGCGTCTCAGAAATTCCGGCGGCGGCACGAGCTTCCGGTGCCATACCTGCGTGCGTCATGGTCGCGGCGTGGGAGATCAAGCTTTCAACCCCACCTAAGGATTCCGCCAGCGTAAACAATGACAGCCCGCTCAGGAAGCGACGCAGCGTTTGCTCGTCACCGTCCAGTTCAAAACTTAACATCGCGCCAAACCCTTTCTGCTGACGCGCGGCAATCTCGTGCCCCTGATTTTCCGGCAGCGACGGGTGATAAAGCTTTTTCACCAGCGGCTGGGTTTTCAGGAAATCGACAATCGCCTGGGCATTGCGCTGCGCCACGTCCATGCGCGGCGACAGCGTGCGGATGCCGCGCAACAGCAGATAGCTGTCGAAGGCTCCCGCGGTGACGCCAATATTATTGGCCCACCATGCCAGTTCGGTGACAACGTCGGGATCTTTGGCAATCACCACGCCCGCCACCACATCAGAATGGCCGTTCAGATATTTAGTGCATGAATGCAATACCAGATCGGCACCCAGTGCGAGTGGGTTCTGAAGGGCCGGACTGAGGAACGTATTATCCACTACACTTATCGCTCCCGCATCCCTTGCGAGCTGACAAATTTTCGCAATATCGACAACGCGCAACAATGGATTGCTTGGACTTTCCACCAGAACCAGCTTCGGCTTCTCTGCCAGGGCCTGTTTCAGCGCCTGTTCGTCGTTTTGATCGACAAACAGCACGCGATAGCAGCCGCGTTTCGCCAGGCTGTCAAACAGGCGATAGCTGCCGCCGTAGCAGTCGTGCGGCGCGACCAGCAGATCGCCCGGTTTCAGGAACACCGTGGTCACCAGGTGAATAGCGGACATCCCCGTATTGGTTAATACTGCACCTGCGCCACCTTCCAGCTCGGCCAGCGCGCGCTGGGTCACGTCACGCGTAGGGTTGCCACGACGCGAATAATCATGCGCGCGGGGTTCATTAAATCCGGTGAAATTATACGTACTGGAAAGATGAATCGGCGGGACAACGCAGCCGTACTGCTCGTCATCATTTAATCCGCTACGCACTGCAATAGTGGCCTGTTTACGCGTCATGGTGAGGGCTTCCTGGCGAATGAGGTGAAAAGTCAGGCACCAGAGTAAACACTGAAAGTATGGACGTCAATACATCTGGACATCTAAACTTCTTTGCGTATAGATTGAGCAATGCGCAAATAGCCGTTAAAATTATATGCTTTAGTGCACGCTGCAGCGGCAATATCCGTGCCACGGTATCGTCTCTACGGTAAACTAGACAAGATTGCGGTTCAAAACGGGTGGTTACAGGTTTTGCACCTTTAAATAAATGACTGAGAGGATTAAAGGTATCTCATGGCTGAATGGAGCGGCGAATATATCAGCCCATACGCTGAGCACGGTAAGAAGAGTGAGCAAGTAAAGAAAATTACGGTTTCCATTCCTCTGAAGGTGTTGAAGATCCTCACCGATGAACGTACGCGTCGTCAGGTGAATAACCTGCGCCACGCGACCAACAGCGAACTGCTGTGCGAAGCGTTTCTGCATGCGTTTACCGGTCAACCGTTGCCGAACGATGAAGATCTGCGTAAAGAGCGTAGTGATGAAATCCCGGAAGAGGCGAAGGTGATCATGCGTGAACTGGGTATTGACCCGGATACGTGGGAATACTGAGAAGCGGATACAAAAAAGGCACCTTGCGGTGCCTTTTTTTCGGGAAACTTATTTAGCGCCCGGGATGCTGAAACGCTTGTTGAAGCGGTCAACACGGCCACCGGTTGCAACGTCACGCTGCTTACCAGTGTAGAACGGGTGGCATTTGCCGCACACGTCCAGGTTCAGATCGTGACCCACGGTAGAGCGGATCTGGATAGAGTTACCGCAAGAACAGTTTGCAGTAATCATTTCGTATTTCGGGTGAATATCTTTTTTCATGGGAGAACCTCAGTTAAGGCCGCGTCGCTCTTCCAGCCCTAACGCCAGACACCACGCGATGTTGATTGTAAGTTCTTTGGCGTAAAGTACACCAAAGGCGGCGAATCATACAGAATTTGACCAACGTATGCAAACTGATCCGCACGCCGCTTTTACTAATGTGTATACTAACGCGCCACTTTTCAAGTCAGGAAGATTCGATGCCCGTCGCTCACGTTGCCCTGCCCGTTCCGCTTCCCCGCACCTTTGACTACCTGCTGCCCGACAGCATGAGCGCCAAAGCGGGCTGCCGCGTGACCGTGCCGTTTGGCAAACAGCAGCGCGTGGGGATCGTCGTCTCCGTCAGCGATAAAAGCGAATTGCCGCTTAACGAGCTGAAGTCGGTCGTTGAGATGCTGGACAGCGAGCCGGTTTACTCCACCAGCACCTGGCGACTGCTGCTGTGGGCGGCGGATTATTATCATCACCCGATTGGCGACGTCCTATTCCATGCCCTGCCAATTATGCTGCGTCAGGGCAAGAGCGCCAGCCACGCGCCGATGTGGTACTGGTTTGCCACCGAGCAGGGCCAGGCGGTGGACATCAACAGCCTGAAGCGATCGCAGAAACAGCAGCAGGCGCTGGCGGCGCTGCGTCAGGGAAAAATCTGGCGACATCAGGTCGACGAGCTTGAGGTCAGCGAAACGGCGCTACAGGCCTTAAGAAAGAAAGGGCTGAGCGAACTGGCCAGCGAAGCCCCCGCTCTTTACGACTGGCGGGAGAGTTTCTCCGTTTCAGGGGATCGCCTGCGTCTGAATACCGAGCAGGCCACTGCCGTGGGCGCTATTCATAGCGCCTCCGATCATTTCTCTGCCTGGCTGCTGGCGGGAGTCACCGGTTCCGGCAAGACCGAGGTCTACCTGAGCGTGCTGGAAAACGTGCTGGCTCAGGGCAAACAGGCGCTGGTGATGGTGCCGGAAATTGGCCTGACGCCGCAAACCATCGCCCGATTCCGCGAGCGCTTTAACGCGCCGGTTGAGGTGCTGCACTCCGGCCTGAACGACAGCGAACGCCTCAGCGCCTGGCTGAAAGCCAAAAACGGCGAAGCGGCGATTGTGATCGGCACCCGCTCGTCGCTGTTTACGCCGTTTAAAAATCTTGGCGTTATCGTGATCGACGAAGAGCACGACAGCTCCTATAAACAGCAGGAAGGCTGGCGCTATCACGCCCGCGATCTGGCGGTCTATCGCGCGCACAGTGAGCAGATTCCCATTATTCTCGGCTCCGCCACGCCTGCGCTCGAAACGCTGCACAACGTGCGCCAGCGTAAGTACCACATGCTGCGCCTGACGCGTCGGGCGGGGAATGCCCGTCCGGCCATTCAGCACGTGCTGGATCTGAAAGGTCAGCAGGTTCAGGCCGGGCTTGCGCCTGCATTGATTACCCGCATGCGCCAGCACCTGCAGGCGGGGAACCAGGTCATTCTGTTTCTGAACCGCCGCGGATTCGCCCCCGCCCTGCTTTGCCACGACTGCGGCTGGATTGCCGAGTGCCCGCGCTGCGACCACTACTATACCTTCCACCAGGCCCAGCGGCATTTGCGCTGCCACCACTGCGACAGCCAGCGCCCGGTGCCGCGCCAGTGCCCGTCGTGTGGCTCAACGCATATCGTGCCGGTCGGTCTGGGGACGGAACAGCTGGAACAGGCGCTTGGCCCCTTCTTCCCGGACGTGCCTATTTCGCGTATCGACCGGGACACCACCAGCCGCAAAGGCGCGCTGGAACAGCAGCTGGCGGAAGTGCATCGCGGCGGCGCGCGCATCCTGATTGGCACCCAGATGCTGGCCAAAGGCCACCACTTCCCGGACGTCACGCTGGTTGCCCTGCTGGACGTAGACGGCGCGCTGTTTTCGGCAGATTTCCGCTCAGCCGAGCGCTTCGCCCAGCTTTATACCCAGGTGGCAGGGCGTGCCGGTCGCGCCGGTAAACAGGGCGAAGTGGTGTTGCAAACGCACCATCCTGAGCACCCGCTGCTGCAAACCCTGCTGCATAAAGGCTATGACGCCTTTGCCGAGCAGGCGCTGGCCGAACGCCAGACCATGCAGCTGCCGCCGTGGACCAGCCACGTCATCATCCGCGCGGAAGATCACAACAACCAGCAGGCGCCGCTTTTCCTGCAGCAGCTGAGAAACCTCCTGCAGGCCAGCCCGCTGGTGGATAATCAGCTGTGGATCCTGGGCCCGGTGCCGGCACTCGCGCCAAAACGCGGCGGACGTTTCCGCTGGCAAATCTTACTTCAGCACCCCTCACGTGTTCGCCTGCAGCATATCGTCAGCGGCACGCTGGCGCTCATCAACACGCTGCCGGAAGCGCGAAAAGTGAAGTGGGTACTGGACGTCGATCCCATCGAAGGCTGAAGACGGATCGAAAAATTTAACGCTCCTCACACTTTTTATGAAAATTCTGTAACCGATTCCATTAACTATCTGTAAAAATGGTGATGTCAGAAGTTCGGTGTTCAGGCGAGGAGAAGACGTTGAAGTCCAGGAAAGAGGTTGCACCGGCGACCATGAAAGACGTTGCCCAGAAAGCACAAGTCTCTACGGCAACGGTATCCCGCGCATTAATGAACCCGGATAAAGTCTCCCAGGCGACCCGTAACCGGGTAGAGCAGGCTGCGCTTGAAGTGGGCTATTTCCCACAGGCGATGGGGCGTAACGTCAAACGCAATGAGTCGCGCACCATTCTGGTGATTGTGCCGGATATCTGCGACCCCTTCTTCAGCGAGATTATCCGCGGTATTGAAGTTACGGCAGCGGAACAGGGTTACCTGGTGCTGATTGGCGACTGCGCTCACCAGAACCAGCAGGAAAAAACCTTCATCGATCTCATTATCACCAAGCAGATCGACGGCATGCTGCTGCTTGGCTCCCGCCTGCCGTTTGATGCCAGCATTGAAGAGCAGCGTAATTTACCGCCGATGGTGATGGCCAACGAGTTTGCGCCAGAGCTGGAGCTGCCGACGGTCCACATTGATAACCTCACCGCCGCGTTCAACGCCGTAAACTATCTCCAGGAGCTGGGGCATAAGCGCATTGGCTGTATTGCCGGGCCTGAAGAGATGCCGCTGTGTCATTATCGCTTGCAGGGCTACGTTCAGGCGCTGCGCCGTACCGGCGTCACCGTCGATCCGCACTACATTGCGCGCGGTGACTTTACCTTCGCCGCGGGTGGACAAGCGCTTGAGAAACTTCTGGACCTGCCTGAGCCGCCAACCGCCGTATTTTGTCACAGCGACGTGATGGCGCTGGGCGCATTGTCGTACGCCAAACGCCGCGGCCTTCGGATACCGAAAGATTTATCGATCATCGGATTCGACAATATTTCGCTTTCAGAATTTTGCGATCCGCCGCTCTCAACGGTCGCTCAGCCACGCTATCAAATCGGCCGCGAAGCGATGCTGCTTCTGCTGGATCAGCTTCACGGTCAAACAGTTAGCAGCGGCTCGCGGTTGCTGGACTGTGAACTGATTGTCCGCGGCACTACCCAGGCATTGACTTAAAGTAAACGTCTTTCGGATACCCTTATCTGGTCAAAGCCCCGCCGCTTAAGTAACATGGCGGACTGACGAACGAATAAATACAGCGAAACGATAGTGGCACAACGAGATTATGTACGTCGCGGCCAGCCGGCACCTTCGCGACGCAAAAAGAGTAGCTCAAGGAAAAAGCAACGTAACCTGCCTGCTGTCTCGCCAGCAATGGTCGCTATTGCTGCGGCTGTAGTCGTCGCCTTTATTGGTGGCCTGTACTTTATCACGCACCATAAAAAAGAAGAGTCTGAGGCGCTTCAGGCCAGTAAGGTTGCCGGAAATGGCCTTCCTCCGAAGCCTGAAGAACGCTGGCGCTATATCAAAGAGCTGGAAAGCCGTCAGCCCGGGGTGCGTGCGCCAACCGAACCTTCTGCGGGTGGTGAAGTGCAGAATGCGAATCAGCTGACGGATGAACAGCGTCAGCTGCTGGCCCAAATGCAGGCCGATATGCGCCAGCAGCCTACGCAGCTGAACGAAGTACCGTGGAATGAGCAGACGCCGGCACAGCGCCAGCAAACGCTGCAGCGACGTCAGGCGCAACAGCAGATCCAGCAGCAACAGCAGCAGCAGTGGGCGCAAACCCAGCCGGTGCAGCAGCCGAAAGCACAGCCGCGGGTAACGGAACAGCCATACCAGCAGCCGACGCGTACGGCGCAGTCTCAGCCTGTCCAGCAGCAGCCGAAAACGCAGCCGCAGAAACAGGCCGCTCAGCCGTATCAGGATCTGCTCCAGACGCCAGCGCATACCACCGCGCAGCAGCCGAAAACGCAGCAGGCCGCGCCGGTGACCAAAGAGACCGAAGCGCCGAAGCAGACGGCTGAGAAAAAAGACGAGCGCCGCTGGATGGTACAGTGCGGTTCGTTCAAAGGCGCAGAGCAGGCGGAAACGGTACGTGCTCAGCTGGCCTTTGAAGGGTTTGATTCGCGTATTACCACCAATAACGGCTGGAATCGCGTGGTGATTGGTCCGGTCAAAGGCAAAGAAAATGCCGATGGCACCATTTCTCGGTTGAAAATCGCCGGCCACACAAACTGCATTCGACTCGCTTCCGGGGGTTGAAACCCCCGAAATCCCCCCCATCTATCATTTAATTCAGCCCTGAGCACAGGCTCAGGGCTTCTGTTTCCCGATTCTGTAACCAGGGGGTCTGCTCGTGACAACAATAGTAAGTGTACGCCGTAACGGCCATGTGGTAATCGCCGGTGATGGCCAGGCCACGCTGGGTAATACCGTCATGAAAGGCAACGTGAAGAAAGTGCGCCGCCTCTACAACGACAAAGTGATCGCCGGTTTTGCAGGCGGCACGGCGGACGCCTTCACGCTGTTTGAACTGTTTGAACGCAAACTGGAAATGCACCAGGGTCATCTGGTGAAAGCTGCCGTTGAGCTGGCGAAAGACTGGCGTACCGACCGCATGCTGCGCAAGCTCGAAGCGCTGCTGGCCGTGGCCGATGAAACCGCCTCGCTGATCATCACCGGTAACGGTGACGTCATTCAGCCGGAAAATGATCTTATTGCCATCGGCTCTGGCGGCCCTTATGCCCAGGCTGCAGCCCGCGCGCTGTTGGAAAATACCGACATGAACGCGCGTGATATCGCGGTGAAGGCGTTGGATATTGCAGGTGATATCTGCATTTATACCAACCACAACCACACCATCGAAGAATTGACCTCCAAAGCGTAAGGATCTCCCATGTCTGAAATGACCCCACGCGAAATTGTCAGCGAACTGAACAAACACATTATCGGCCAGGATAACGCCAAGCGTTCCGTGGCTATCGCCCTGCGTAACCGCTGGCGTCGTATGCAGCTTGATGAAGAGCTGCGCCACGAAGTGACGCCGAAAAACATTCTGATGATCGGCCCGACCGGCGTCGGTAAAACCGAAATCGCCCGTCGTCTGGCGAAGCTGGCTAACGCGCCGTTCATCAAAGTGGAAGCCACCAAGTTCACCGAAGTGGGCTATGTGGGTAAAGAAGTGGACTCCATCATCCGCGATCTGACCGACTCGGCGATCAAGATGGTGCGCGTCCAGGCGATCGAGAAAAACCGCTATCGCGCGGAAGAGATGGCCGAAGAGCGCATTCTCGACGTGCTGATCCCACCGGCAAAAAACAACTGGGGCCAGGCAGAGCAGCAGGCGGAACCATCCGCGGCGCGCCAGGCATTCCGCAAAAAACTGCGTGAAGGCCAGCTGGACGACAAAGAGATTGAGATCGATCTCGCTGCCGCGCCAATGGGTGTGGAAATCATGGCGCCTCCGGGCATGGAAGAGATGACCAGCCAGCTCCAGTCCATGTTCCAGAACCTGGGCGGCCAGAAGCAGAAAGCGCGTAAGCTGAAAATCAAAGACGCGATGAAGCTGCTGATTGAAGAAGAAGCGGCGAAGCTGGTAAACCCGGAAGAGCTGAAGCAGGACGCTATCGACGCGGTTGAGCAGCACGGTATCGTGTTTATCGACGAAATCGACAAAATTTGTAAGCGCGGCGGCAACAGCTCCGGTCCGGACGTATCCCGCGAAGGCGTTCAGCGCGACCTGCTGCCGCTGGTTGAAGGCTGCACCGTCTCCACCAAGCACGGCATGGTGAAAACGGACCACATCCTGTTTATCGCTTCAGGGGCGTTCCAGGTTGCCAGCCCGTCGGATCTGATCCCCGAACTGCAGGGGCGTCTGCCTATCCGCGTTGAGCTGCAGGCGCTGACGACCGAAGATTTCGAACGTATCCTGACCGAGCCGAACGCCTCTGCTACCGTACAGTACAAAGCGCTGATGGCGACCGAAGGTGTGAACCTCGAGTTCACCGAAGACGGTATCAAGCGTATTGCCCAGGCCGCATGGCAGGTCAACGAAACCACCGAGAACATCGGTGCGCGTCGCCTGCATACCGTGCTGGAACGCCTGGTAGAAGATATCTCTTATGACGCGAGCGACCTTAACGGTCAAACCGTTACCATTGACGCAGAATATGTGAGTAAACATCTGGATGCGTTAGTGGCAGATGAAGATCTGAGCCGTTTTATCCTATAATCGCGGTTACTGGATTCTCATCACGTTTAATGGGGGCTAATGCCCCCATTTTTATTGGCTAAATACTTATGACTGACATCAGCCGTACTCAGGCGTGGCTCGAAAGTCTGCGCCCTAAAACGCTTCCTCTGGCCTTTGCCGCAATTATCGTCGGTACCGCCCTTGCCTGGTGGCAGGGTTATTTTGATCCGCTGGTCGCCGCGCTGGCACTGATTACCGCCGGCCTGCTGCAAATTCTCTCTAATCTCGCCAACGACTACGGCGACGCGGTAAAAGGCAGCGACAAGCCGGACCGCATAGGGCCACTGCGCGGAATGCAGAAAGGGGTGATTACCCAGGCGCAGATGAAACGCGCGCTGATTATCACCGTAGCGCTGATCTGCGTATCCGGCCTGGCGCTGGTGACGGTGGCGTCTAAGACCACCAGCGATTTCATTGGCTTCCTGGTGCTGGGTTTACTGGCCATTATCGCAGCCATCACCTACACCGTCGGCACGCGTCCTTACGGTTATATTGGGCTCGGGGATATCTCCGTACTGGTGTTCTTCGGCTGGCTGAGCGTGATGGGAAGCTGGTACCTGCAGGCGCATACGGTGATCCCTGCCCTGTTCCTGCCCGCGACCGCCTGCGGCCTGCTGGCGACGGCGGTGCTCAACATCAACAACCTGCGCGACATCGACAGCGATCGCGAGAACGGCAAAAATACCCTGGCGGTTCGTCTGGGGCCGGTCAATGCGCGCCGCTATCACGCCTGTCTGCTCATTGGCGCGCTGGTTTGCCTGGCGCTGTTTAACCTGATTTCCTTGCAGAGCCTGTGGGGCTGGCTGTTTGTGCTTGCCGCGCCGCTGCTGATTAAGCAGGCCCGCTTTGTGATGCGTGAACTCAGCCCGTCCGCCATGCCGCCAATGCTGGAACGTACTGTAAAAGGCGCGTTGCTGACTAACCTGTTGTTCGTCATCGGGATTGTTTTAAGCCAGACGCTGCGTTAGCTGACAAATATCAATTAACAATTGATGATTTTGCCAACAACGCATTTCGCACGATATACTGAACACATTCGCAGCAACTGAGCGTTAAACCTATGAAATACGATACCTCCGAGCTTTGTGACATCTACCAGGAAGATGTCAACGTCGTTGAACCGCTGTTCTCCAACTTTGGTGGGAGGTCGTCGTTTGGCGGTCAAATCGTCACGGTGAAATGTTTCGAGGACAACGGGTTGCTGTACGATCTGCTCGAACAGAATGGCCGCGGCCGCGTTCTTGTGGTCGACGGCGGCGGTTCCGTGCGCCGTGCATTAATTGATGCTGAACTGGCCGGCATTGCCGTCCAGAATGAGTGGGAAGGCCTTGTGGTGTACGGTTCCGTGCGTCAGGTGGACGATCTGGAAGACCTGGATATCGGGATTCAGGCCATCGCGGCCATACCGGTAGGGGCGGCGGGTGACGGCATCGGCGAAAGCGACGTGCGCGTCAATTTCGGCGGCGTGACCTTCTTCTCCGGGGACCATCTCTACGCCGATAATACCGGCATTATCCTGTCGGAAGACGCGCTGGATATCGAGTAGTAAATCCGTCAGCGAGAACCATAAAAAAACCGCCAACAGCAATGTGGCGGTTTTTTTGTCCCCTCGGGATTCGCGGTCCGTTGGGAAGTTTTGCAGGCTAACACCAGGGAGTTTCATCATACTCTCGTCCAAGCCTTGGGCAACCCCTCAGAACCTTTATAAAATCCTAATTGTCTATGAATACCTTAACTCCACGGTTGATGCTCATTATGATGAAGCGTCCCTTTCCGCCATCTCGCAAATGGGCATCGGTCCAGGGAAAGGTGTATTCACTACCGTAAAGCAGGCTAACACCAGGGCTTGTGTCCACCGGCTTATCACCGGTGGTGAACGGTGGAGCGGTTAGCTGCAGGGACCGCATAATGAAACGCTATTTATGTATCGCGTTCATTGTCGCCAGCGTACTCGTTGTAAAGAGTGATGAACCCAATGTGTTCGTTGCTTTTGCTATGACAGCGCAGGACAAGTAGCGTTAAGGCCGCCTTTGGCGGCCTTTTTTATGGTGATCGCCGACTGACATCAAACCATAAAAAAAGCCGGGTGGCGGCGACGCCCTACCCGGCTTGTTCAATTCATCCCGTAGGGAATTAGACCTCTTCCATACGTCCCAGCAGCGCCTGCAGGCGATCCTGCCAGCCGTTCTGCTGTTCGCGCAGCTGGTTGTTTTCGCGCTCCAGTTCTTCGCGGCCGTGCTGAGCGTTCTGAACTTCCTGCGCCAGGCTGTTGTTCTTCTCTTTCAGCTCTTCAATTTCCATCTGCAGCAGGGTGATGGTGTCAATCGCCTGCTGTACTTTCGATTCCAGTTTCTCAAACACTTCTAAAGACATGATGCTACCTCTCCTGAATTGCAAGGCGACGCTTTAACATAAACGCGCACGACATATACCGTCGATTGTATGGAGCGCGGCGCTCTGTGTCCAGCGACACACCGCGCAGATCGCGGTTTGCAACACTTTTAGGTCTGGTCCTGGTGTGTTCGCATCATATACCCCTAAATTGTTAACTGATTCGTTAATGAAATGATTCAGCTCACATTCCTGTACTGATGCAAAAATGTGCTTTATGGCGCGAAAACGCTCATTTTATTGACACAGACCACACATTTTGATTTCGATATTTCTCGTTTTTGCTCGTTAACGATAAATTAACACTATGTCTACAGGGCATCGTGGCTGTCACGGGCGGCCATGCTAACAATAAACATCAATTTCTTCAGGATTCCGATTATGAGTCAGACATCAACCTTAAAAGGCCAGTGCATTGCCGAGTTCCTTGGTACCGGGTTGTTGATATTCTTCGGAGTGGGCTGTGTCGCTGCACTGAAAGTGGCAGGTGCCAGTTTTGGTCAGTGGGAAATCAGTATCATCTGGGGTCTGGGCGTGGCGATGGCCATCTACCTGACTGCAGGGGTTTCTGGTGCACATCTTAACCCGGCGGTGACAATCGCACTGTGGCTGTTCGCGTGCTTTGACGGACGCAAAGTTGTTCCTTTCATTCTTTCTCAGTTTGCCGGCGCGTTTTGCGCAGCGGCGTTAGTTTACGGGCTTTATTACAATCTTTTCATCGACTTCGAACAGACGCATCATATGGTACGCGGCAGTGTCGAAAGTCTGGATCTGGCAGGTATCTTCTCAACCTATCCAAACCCGCATATTAATTTTGTGCAGGCGTTCGCAGTTGAAATGGTGATTACCGCTATTCTGATGGGCGTTATCCTGGCGCTGACCGACGACGGAAACGGCATTCCGCGCGGCCCGCTGGCACCCCTGCTGATTGGTTTGCTGATTGCGGTGATTGGCGCATCCATGGGCCCGCTGACCGGATTCGCGATGAACCCGGCACGTGATATCGGACCAAAAGCCTTCGCCTTTATCGCTGGCTGGGGCGACGTCGCCTTCACCGGTGGCAAAGACATTCCTTACTTCCTGGTACCGCTGTTTGCGCCGGTTGTCGGGGCTGCGCTGGGTGCGTTTAGCTACCGCAAATTAATTGGTCGCCACTTACCGTGCGACACCTGTGTGGAAGAGGAGAAGGAAACGACTTCTACCGCACAACAAAAAGCTTCGCTGTAATCTGACTACGGGACACATACCATGACCGAAAAAAAATATATCGTTGCGCTCGACCAGGGCACTACCAGCTCCCGCGCTGTCGTAATGGATCATGACGCGAACATCGTCAGCGTGTCACAGCGCGAATTTGAGCAAATTTATCCTCGTCCAGGCTGGGTAGAACACGACCCGATGGAGATTTGGGCATCACAAAGCTCCACGCTGGTCGAAGTGCTGGCGAAAGCCGATATCAGTTCCGACGAGATTGCCGCGATTGGTATTACCAACCAGCGTGAAACGACGATTGTCTGGGAACGCGAAACCGGTAAGCCCATTTACAACGCTATCGTCTGGCAGTGCCGCCGTACATCCGAGATCTGCGAACAGCTGAAGCGCGACGGTATGGAAGAGTACGTGCGCAGCGCCACCGGTCTGGTGGTTGACCCGTATTTCTCCGGCACCAAAGTGAAATGGATCCTCGACCACGTAGAAGGTTCACGCGAGCGTGCTAAACGCGGCGAGCTGCTGTTCGGTACCGTCGATACCTGGCTTATCTGGAAGATGACCCAGGGACGCGTTCACGTGACCGACTACACCAACGCCTCGCGTACCATGCTGTTCAACATCAACACCCTTGAGTGGGATGACAAGATGCTGGACGCGCTGGACATTCCGCGCGCGATGCTGCCTGAAGTGCGTAAGTCTTCCGAAGTGTACGGCCAGACCAACATCGGCGGTAAAGGCGGCACCCGTATTCCTATCGCCGGTATCGCCGGTGACCAGCAGGCGGCGCTGTTCGGCCAGCTATGCGTCAAGGAAGGGATGGCGAAGAATACCTACGGCACCGGCTGCTTTATGCTGATGAACACCGGCGAGAAAGCGGTGAAATCAGAAAACGGCCTGTTGACCACCATCGCCTGCGGCCCGCGCGGCGAAGTGAACTATGCGCTGGAAGGTGCGGTGTTCATGGCGGGTGCATCCATTCAGTGGCTGCGCGACGAGATGAAGCTGATCAGCGATGCGTTCGACTCCGAGTACTTCGCGACCAAAGTGAAAGACACCAACGGCGTGTACGTGGTGCCTGCGTTCACCGGTCTGGGCGCACCGTACTGGGACCCGTATGCACGCGGCGCAATTTTCGGCCTGACGCGCGGTGTGAACTCTAACCACATTATTCGCGCTACTCTGGAATCCATCGCCTACCAGACGCGCGACGTGCTGGAAGCGATGCAGGCTGACTCCGGCATTCGTCTGCACGCCCTGCGCGTGGACGGCGGTGCGGTAGCGAATAACTTCCTGATGCAGTTCCAGTCCGACATTCTCGGCACCCGCGTTGAGCGCCCTGAAGTGCGTGAAGTGACGGCGCTGGGCGCGGCATACCTTGCCGGTCTGGCGGTAGGCTTCTGGCAGAACCTGGACGAGCTGCAGGAAAAAGCGGTTATCGAACGCGAATTCCGCCCGGGCATCGAAACCACCGAGCGTAACTTCCGCTACAGCGGCTGGAAAAAAGCGGTGAAACGCGCCCTGGCGTGGGAAGAGCACGAAGAGTAATCCCCCTCACCCCGGCCCTCTCCCCAAAGGGGAGAGGGTGTTTTAAGTCCCCTCGCCCCTTTGGGGAGAGGGTTAGGGTGAGGGGAGTACAGACCGCACCTTACCCACTCTGTGATAAACTTCGTGCAATTCCTTTTGATTGCACGAGTACCTCATGAAACGTGAACTTGCTATCGAGTTTTCCCGCGTCACCGAAGCGGCCGCCCTCGCAGGCTATAAATGGCTGGGCCGTGGCGACAAAAATACCGCAGACGGCGCAGCCGTCCATGCCATGCGTATTGTACTTAACCAGGTCAACATTGACGGCACCATCGTGATCGGCGAAGGCGAGATCGACGAAGCGCCGATGCTCTACATCGGTGAAAAAGTCGGTACCGGCAAAGGCGATGCCGTGGATATCGCGGTTGACCCGATCGAAGGCACCCGCATGACGGCGATGGGTCAGGCCAATGCGTTAGCGGTGCTGGCCGTCGGCGATAAGGGCTGCTTCCTGAACGCGCCGGACATGTACATGGAAAAGCTGATTGTCGGTCCAGGCGCGAAAGGCGCAATCGACCTTAGCCTGCCGCTGGAAGAGAACCTGCGCAACATCGCCAAAGCCCTGGGCAAACCCCTTAGCGAACTCACCGTCACCATTCTGGCGAAACCGCGCCACGACGCCACCATCGCGCAGATGCAAAAGCTCGGCGTGCGCGTGTTTGCTATTCCTGACGGTGACGTTGCCGCCTCGATCCTGACCTGCATGCCGGACAGCGAAGTCGACGTGCTGTACGGCATCGGTGGCGCGCCGGAAGGTGTGGTCTCCGCGGCAGTGATCCGCGCGCTGGATGGCGATATGCAGGCCCGTCTGCTGCCCCGCCATGAGGTGAAAGGCGACAGCGAAGAGAACCGCCGTATCGGGGAAAACGAGCTGGCGCGCTGCGAAGCGATGGGCATCGAGGCCAATAAAGTGCTGGCTCTGGACGAGATGGCGCGTAGCGATAACGTTGTCTTCTCGGCGACCGGCATCACCAAAGGCGATCTGCTGGACGGCATCACCCGCAAGGGCAATATGGCCACCACTGAAACGCTGCTGATCCGCGGTAAATCACGCACCATTCGCCGCATCCAGTCTATCCACTATCTCGACCGCAAAGACCCGGACGTGCAGACGCACATTCTGTAAAACCGTTTGATCGATAGAGCTTTCCGGCCCTGACGGGCTGGAAATTACCACCACAAGTACGGAAGATAGAACAGAGAAACAGCACAGGAGAAGATCATGGCGGACTGGGTAACAGGTAAAGTCACAAAGGTACAGTTCTGGACCGATGCGCTATTTAGTCTCACCGTACATGCTCCCGTTCACCCGTTTAAAGCCGGGCAATTTGCGAAGCTGGGACTGGATGTCGACGGCGAGCGCGTGCAGCGCGCCTACTCTTACGTTAACGCGCCTGATAACCCGGATCTCGAGTTCTATCTGGTCACCGTTCCTGACGGTAAGCTCAGCCCGCGCCTTGCCGCCCTTAAGCCCGGCGACGAGGTGCAAATTGTGAGTGAAGCAGCAGGCTTCTTTGTGCTCGAAGAGATCCCTGACTGCGACACGCTCTGGATGCTGGCAACCGGTACGGCCATCGGCCCTTATCTCTCTATTTTGCAGTACGGCAAAGATCTGGAGCGCTTTAAAAACATCGTGCTGGTTCACGCTGCGCGCTACGCCGCAGACCTGAGCTATTTGCCGCAAATGCAGGCGCTTGAACAGCAGTACGGCGGGAAGTTAAAGATTCAGACGGTGGTCAGCCGTGAAACCGTAGCAGGAGCGCTTACCGGCCGCGTGCCGGCGTTAATTGAGAGTGGAGCCCTGGAAGACGCGGTGGGTTTGCCGCTGAACGCTGAAACCAGCCACGTCATGCTGTGCGGCAACCCCCAGATGGTGCGGGACACGCAGCAGCTTCTGAAGGATACCCGGCAGATGACGAAACATCTTCGCCGCCGACCGGGCCATATGACCGCCGAACACTACTGGTGATCAGCGGTATTTCACCTCGACGGTGTCTTTACCGTATTTATTTTCGCTCTGGGTGCCAATAAACGCGCCCAGATCGACAATCATCATCACGAAGATGACCGACGGCAGCAGCCTGCCCACAACCCACGGCAGGATGGACGGCAGCATCGCCCAGTTTCCCGCCACCAGCATCCACGCCAGAATAATCAGAAATGCCCACGCGCCGGAACGCCCGCGATCGTGCAGCCGTTTTACGACAACCGCCGCCGTTGGCCATAGCAGGCAGACCAGCGCGAAGGCCGCCGTTTGCGTGCTCAGCCAGGCGTTGTAAGCCACGAAAAACAGAAGCAGCATGGCGACAACCCACGTCACCATCCAGATCCAGAAATCACGGCGTCCAATACGCCCTTTGAATGAAAACAGCCACTGCTGTATGGTCATGTAAGGTTCCTTATTATCGTATAGCGCGTATTTTACCCTGGAGTTGTGACCTTTTGACAAGCCGACCAGATATCGTTTTAATCATGAGCACTTACGGCCAGGGGCAATGTTGATGAAAAGTTCGGCACGTTCTCTTTTCCTGTGTTTAGCGCTGCTCAGCGCGGGTTATCCCCTGCACGCCGCCGAAACCACAGCCCCGACCACAGCACCCTATCTGCTGGCGGGCGCACCGTCCTTCGATCAGTCCATCAGCCAGTTTCGTGAAACCTTTAATCAGACCAACCCCACGCTGCCGCTGGATGAGTTTCGCGCCATTGATGGCTCACGCGATACCCCCACATTGACCCGTGCGGCAAGCAAGATTAACGAGAATTTGTATGCTTCCACGGCGCTGGAGCGCGGTACGTTAAAAATCAAAAGCATGCAAATCACCTGGCTGCCGATACAGGGGCCAGAGCAGAAAGCCGCTAAGGCGAAAGCGCTGGAGTACATGAGCGCGGTACTGCAGGCCTTTACCCCTGCGCTGACGAAAAAGCAAAGCCAGCAAAAGCTGCAAAAACTCCTTACCGCCGGGAAAAACAAGCGTTATTACGCCGATACCGAAGGCGCGATCCGCTATGTTGTGGCGGACAACGGTGAAAAAGGACTGACCTTCGCTGTTGAACCGATTAAGCTGGCACTATCTGACACCCTCGGCGGGGCGAATTAATGACAAAAAGCAAAGCCTTTCGAGGGAAAATCTCTATACTGATTCACAGACCATGCTGCCCGACAGGGTGGCCATATTCCTTAATTCGCTTATTTAGCGTGGAGAATTGAAATGCGACATCCTTTAGTGATGGGTAACTGGAAACTGAACGGCAGCCGCCACATGGTAAACGAACTGGTTGCGAACCTGCGTAAAGAGCTGGCTGGCGTGACGGGCTGCGCGGTTGCTATCGCTCCGCCGGATATGTACCTGGATCTGGCTAAACACGCCGCTGACGGCAGCCACATCATTCTGGGCGCGCAGAACGTTGACGTTAACCTGTCTGGCGCGTTCACCGGTGAAACCTCCGCTGAAATGCTGAAAGATATCGGCGCGAAATACATCATCATCGGCCACTCCGAGCGTCGCACCTATCACAAAGAATCCGACGAGTTCATCGCGAAGAAATTTGCCGTGCTGAAAGAGCAGGGTCTGATCCCGGTTCTGTGCATCGGTGAAACCGAAGCGGAAAACGAAGCGGGCAAAACCGAAGAAGTGTGCGCACGTCAGATCGACGCAGTGCTGAAAACCCAGGGCGCGGCAGCGTTCGAAGGCGCAGTAATCGCATACGAGCCAGTCTGGGCGATCGGTACCGGCAAATCTGCAACCCCTGCGCAGGCTCAGGCGGTTCACAAATTCATTCGTGACCACATTGCTAAAGCCGACGCGAAAGTCGCTGAGCAAGTGATTATCCAGTACGGCGGTTCCGTAAACGCCTCCAACGCTGCTGAGCTGTTCACCCAGCCAGACATCGATGGAGCGCTGGTTGGCGGTGCATCCCTGAAAGCTGACGCTTTCGCGGTGATCGTTAAGGCAGCAGAAGCGGCTAAACAGGCGTAATTGCCTTTGTGGCGGGTGGCGCTTGCGCTTACCCGCCGCTCTTCTCCTCCCTCTCCCTTAGGGAGAGGGTTGGGGTGAGGGGAAACCGCTCGCACCGAACTACACTTTCCCCAGCAAACTAAACCAGAGATAATCCAGCGGCAGCAGTACCAGATACGTTGCGATAGCCAGCGCCAGACAGAGCACCATCCCCGCCCTTGCAGGCACCTTCCCGAGCCCCATTGCCACCACAATCGGCGACGCCTGATACGGCAGCAGCGGCGTGGAATAGCCCAGCACCTGAATCATGATCACCGACAGCAGCGGAAAACCGGTCGCGTCCGAAAAACTCTGTGCCAGAGTGGTGTACAGCGCTGGGACGCCGTTGGCGGTCATAATGAAGTTGAGCGCCGTGGTAATACCGGTCAGCGCCAGGAAACTGGTGAATGGTCTGTCTGCATCCAGCGGCATAATGCGAAGCAATGCCTCGCCCACGGCCGTTCCGATACCGGTTTGCGTCACCACGATCGCCAGCCCAAGAATGCCCGCGACGTAAATACAGGTACGCATATTCACCCCCGCAGAAAACTCTTCCCCGGTGATAAAGCCAACTCGCGGCAGCATAACGATGACCGACGCCGCCAGCCCCGTCCACGCCGGCCCTACGCCGTGCCAGCTCTCCGTGACCCACATCCCCAGCACCACCGCCAGCAGCCAGGCAAGACGCTTTTCATCCCGCCCCATAGGATCAGACGGCGCCTGTTCCTTCGGCGGTTTTGGGCTGCCGGGAAATAGCCAGCAGATGAGGCCAATCAGAATCAGGCCTTTGAGGATACCGAGCACCGGCGTGTGCAGCAGCAGATACGGGACATAGTTCAGATGGATGCCGTACGAGCCTTCCGCCGCACCGCTCATCACCAGATTGGGGACGTTTGCAGGCAGGATCGTCGCCGAAAGCTGGAAAGTCCCGAACCCCACCGCCAGCGCCAGCCCGAACCAGGCGCGGGAGCCGTCGGCGATACCGGCGCGTTTTGCCATCGCCGCGACAATCGGCATCAGCAGCGCAATACGTCCCATGTTCGACGGCATCACAAACGCCAGCGCGTAGCTCAGCAGCACCACGCTCGCCACCATCAACACCCAGGAGTCGGTGAGCTTTGCCGACAGCGCCCGGGCGGCCCTGTCCGCCAGTCCGGTTTTACGGATCGCCACGCCGAGCACAAAGCCGCTGAATACCAGCCAGAAAGCAGACGAGGCAAAACCGCCGAAGATGACCTCCGGCGGAGCGATTCTGGCGGTCATCGCCGCCGTGAAGAACAGCAGCGCGGTGATAAATTCCGGCAATAGCGACGTCGCCCACAGCACGATGGTGACGCCAACGATCAGTGAGGGCAGCAGCAGAGGATACGTTAACCAGAGCGACATACCTGTCTCCTGTAGAATTTTTCAGCAAGTCTACGGTGACAGGCAGCCCGAGTAAACGCGATTTATGGTGGGGTTACTTCAGGATAGTGCATTGATGATCCTGCAGTTCCTCCGCTGACGCGCGGTTAAGCGTGAGCAGGTTACGCTCGGTCGCCAGCAAAACAAAAGAGCCATCCGACTGCTGCGCCATTGCCAGCGCGAAACGCCCCATATGGTCGCGCGCTTCCGGCAGCTCTTCCGCCAGCATCATAAACGGGCTGCGCTTGACCAGTTCATTCTCCGTCACGCGGCGAGCAAGATACTCATGTCCTTCCAGCCCCCCCGAAAGAGGCAGCCACTGGGTGCTGATTTCTCCCTGTGCCGCGTTGAGCTTCTCGCGCACGTCCGGGCGCAGGCAGGATATATGAATATGAAAATGGTTCTGCGTGCGGCCAGTCGGCGAGTTAATCGTCAGCGAAATGGCGCTGTCAGGCACCTCGGATCCACGCTTCAGGGTCATAAAGCTGCGCGACTGCCACGCCAGCCAGAAAAAGTTCGGCGTATGAGCGTCGGTCAGCAGCGGGCTCTCGGTGCCGTTGATGCGATATGTCGGCATCAGCAGGTATTGCAGCGGCCCGTTGCGATCTTTAAATACCACATAGCCTGCATCCGTTTTCACCTGCGCACAGGGTGCAGGGTTACGGTTCTGGATCTGATTCGGCACACACTGGTCGAGAACGATATGTCGCAACGCATTCGGATTACCCGCCTTCATCCAGTATACACCGCCAGCGGCAAGGGCGATGACAATGAGGAGCAATAAGATAATTTTTTTCACAACGCGTTCCCTGTTTTCAGTAGAGGCAAAAGAGTAACGCAAAATGATGACCAAATAAAAAACCCGGCGGATTTCTCACGCCGGGTCACCGTTTCACAGGCTAATGGTTAGCGCTGGCTAATTTGGTCGAAAGTACCGCCATTGGAGAAGTGCTCTTTCTGCGCTTTGGTCCAGCCGCCGAACACATCGTCAATAGTGAATAGCTTCAGTTTTGGGAACTCCCCTTCGTATTTCTTGGCGACCGCCGCATCGCGTGGACGATAGAAGTTTTTCGCCGCAATTTCCTGGCCTTCTGGCGAGTACAGATACTTCAGGTAGGCTTCCGCCACCGCTTTGGTATCTTTCTTCTCAACCACTTTATCGACCACGGAGACGGTCGGCTCAGCCAGAATCGATTCGCTCGGGGTCACGATCTCAAATTTGTCTTTGCCCAGCTCGTGGGTGGCCAGCAGGGCTTCGTTTTCCCATGCGATCAGCACGTCGCCAATCCCGCGCTCGACGAAGGTGTTGGTGGCGCCACGCGCGCCGGAGTCCAGCACCTCAACGTTTTTATACAGCGCCTTCACGAATTCCTGCGCTTTGGCCTGGTCGCCATTGTTGTGATGCAGTGCATAGCCCCATGCGCCCAGGTAGTTCCAGCGAGCGCCGCCGGAGCTTTTCGGGTTCGGGGTAATCACAGAAACGCCCGGTTTGATCAGGTCGTTCCAGTCTTTAATTTGTTTCGGGTTTCCTTTACGCACCAGGAAGACGATGGTCGAGGTGTAGGGTGCGGAGTTATCCGGCAGGCGTTTGATCCAGTTTTTGTCGATGCGGCCGCGCTCGGCGATCGCGTCGACATCGTAGGCCAGCGCCAGGGTCACCACGTCGGCTTCAATACCGTTTATCACGGACGTCGCCTGCTTGCCGGAGCCGCCATGCGACTGACGAACCACCACGTTGTCGCCGGTTTCCTGTTTCCAGTGTGCCGCAAACGCTTTGTTGTATTGCTCGTACAGCTCACGCGTCGGGTCGTATGACACGTTCAGTAACTGGATATCCTTAGCCAGAACGCTGGTCGATGCCAGCAATAATGTTAAACCCACGCCCCATTTATTCATCGCCCAGCTCTCTTGTGTAGTGTTTTGATGAATGCAGCGTGCCAGAAAGCGATTCGAGGATTAAAGAATAAAAAAAGATTGGCTATAACGTAGTGGAATAAAAGAAGTGGATGAACGGCCTGATGCCCTCGCCCTGACCCTCTCCCACGGGAGAGGGAGCAACCATAAAAAACGGTAACCCAGGGGTTACCGTTTTGCATTTACCTTACCGCCACCCGGCACAAAACAAACGCCGATCAGTACAGTTTTTTCGCGCAGTCCAGCCAGTCACCTTTGAACGGACGCTTCATGTTTTCAATCGCGTCGATGATGTCGTGGTGAACCAGTTTTTCGTTCTGAATACCGACGCAGCGGCCGCCGTGACCCTGCAGCAGCAGATCGATAGCGTACGCGCCCATACGGGACGCCAGAATACGGTCGTAAGGGCCTGGGGAACCGCCGCGCTGGATGTGACCCAGAACGGTCGCGCGGGTTTCGCGTTTGGTTTCGGCTTCGATGTACTTCGCCAGCTCGTCAACGTCACAGATGTGCTCGGTGATAGCCACGATCGCGTGTTTTTTACCTTTCGCGATGCCCGCTTTGATTTCAGCCACCAGATCTTCACGGCTAAATTCGACTTCCGGCACGACGATAAATTCGCAACCGCCCGCAATGGCTGCCGCCAGCGTCAGGTCGCCACAGTAACGGCCCATCACTTCAACGATAGAGATACGCTGGTGAGAAGAAGAGGTGTCACGCAGACGGTCAATCGCTTCAACAACGGTACCCAGTGCAGTAAAGAAGCCGATCGTGTAGTCAGTACCTTTGATGTCGTTGTCGATGGTGCCCGGCAGACCGATGCACGGGAAGCCCATTTCGGTCAGACGTTTTGCACCCATGTAGGAGCCGTCACCACCGATAACCACCAGGGCGTCCAGGCCGCGTTTCTTCATGTTTTCGATAGCCACTTCGCGAACGTGTTCATCACGGAATTCCGGGAAGCGCGCGGAACCGAGGAAAGTACCGCCACGGTTGATCATGTCAGACACGCTGTAACGGTCGAGCTGAACCATACGATCTTCATACAGGCCCAGATAACCGTCATAAACGCCAAAAACTTCCAGGCCTTCCGTCAGCGCTGCACGGACAACACCACGAATTGCCGCGTTCATGCCCGGCGCATCACCGCCGCTTGTCAACACACCGATTTTCTTAATCATGACTACCTCTGAACTTAGGAATGCAAAATTGAAATCTGTTGCCGGAAGAAACTTATCGACCAACGAATACTGCAAATAGTATATCAATCCCTTCCAGCTGAATTGATTCAGGTCAGACCAAACGGCGGTAATTTATACACAAAATGCTGGCCTGGCTCACTTTTTTACAACGAATTACGAAAGCCCAACATGACCGGGTACAACCGAGCAGGGATCCTGGTGAATGATGACGTCTGAACCAGGAAAACGCTGCAAAATCGCCTGCTCGACCTGCTCAGCAATAACGTGAGCCTGAACCAGTGGCAGGTTGTCTTCCATTTCAATATGAATCTGAATAAAGCGGGTCGGCCCTGACTGCCGCGTTCGAAGATCGTGTGCACCGCTGACGCCGGGCCAGGAGGTCACGATAGAAAAAATTTCATTCCGTTCTGAGTCCGGGAGGGCGCGGTCAAGCAGTGATTGCACCGCCTCATACCCCATCCGCAGGGCGCTATATAAAATATAGATACCAATCCCTAACGCAAATAACGCATCGGCGCGATGCCAGCCATACCAGGCCAGACCGAGCGCAATAAGAATAGCCCCATTCATCATAACATCAGATTGATAATGAAGCATATCCGCCCGTACAGCCTGACTTTGCGTTTTGCGAACAACCCAGCGCTGGAACGTTACCAGAACAAGTGTGCATATAAGCGCAACGATCGTCACAACTACGCCCACGCCGGGATCGTTCATCGGTGTCGGCGAAACGAGATGCTGAATGCCGGTTAAAAACAGGAACAGCGCAGAGCCGGAAATGAACATACTTTGCGCCAGCGCGGCCAGCGACTCCGCTTTACCGTGCCCAAATGTGTGCTCTTCATCCGCTGGCTGCAGCGAGTAACGCACCACCAGCAGGTTGGTCAACGAGGCGGCAATGTCCATCAGCGAGTCCACGAGCGCCGCCAGAATACTGACCGAGCCGGTATACCACCAGGCAAAGATTTTAATCAGTAACAGGCTGGAGGCCATGACGGTCGCCGCAATGGCGGCCCGGCTTACCAGTCTTCCATAGGATTGATTCATAAACGCTCCTGTCATGTCATGCCGCTAGTATAACGGAAGCATGGGGAGTCTAAGGATGAATAAACGGTTAACAACACGGATGTGGGGCAAAAAAAACCCCCACATCATGTGGGGGAAGACAGGGATGGTGTCTATGGCAAGGAAAACAGGGTTTACTGGTTACTACGGGTACTGCTATTGCTACTGAAAAACGTCGTTTCTGAGCTTCGCTGCATCCGTGCAACCTCGCGCAGCTGGTCCATTCGCTGCTGATGTCTGGCATTCAAAACCGCTTGCTGCTCGGGCGTTAGCAGATGGAACATCTGGTTGCGGACCTTCGCCATCTCTACCTGGCGGGCAACCTGTTCCTGTGCCATTTTTTCGGCCTGAGCGCGTACAGCGCTTTCGTCAAAATTTTCTGCGGTGACAAGGCGATGCATTGTCTCCATTTCGCTAACATTAACAGGGGGCTGGTCGTGTCGTGCCCTCTGCATCAGATCTCGCATCTGTTGACGCTGATGTTCGGTTAAACTTATGCCGTCAAACATATGGCTTTGGCTGCTGTTCTGCGTTGCGCCCTCTTGTAAGGTACTGTTATCGCTGATGATAGCTTCAGCAGCCTGGCTAAACGCACTGAACGCCAGCGTTGAGGCCATGACGGCAGCGGTAACTTTGCGCATCACTTGCTCCCAAAATCTTTCGTGTCGCGATTCAACGAGAGACAGTCTACGATTCAGGCTGCAAACATGCGTCAGGGGGTGTAAAACAACGTAAAGTCATGGATTAGACAGCCTTGATGTCGTAATTTCTGCCTCGGAGGTATTTAAACAATGAATAAAATCCTGTTAGTTGATGATGACCGAGAGCTCACATCCCTTTTAAAGGAGTTGCTCGACATGGAAGGTTTCAACGTCCTGGTTGCCCATGATGGCGAGCAGGCGCTGAGTCTCCTTGACGACAGCATCGATTTACTTTTGCTCGACGTGATGATGCCGAAGAAAAACGGTATTGATACGTTGAAAGAGCTTCGCCAGACACACCAGACTCCCGTTATTATGCTGACCGCGCGCGGCAGCGAACTTGACCGCGTACTCGGCCTTGAGCTGGGCGCGGATGACTATTTACCCAAGCCGTTTAACGACCGTGAACTGGTTGCCCGTATTCGCGCTATCCTGCGTCGTTCCCACTGGAGCGAGCAGCAGCAAAATACCGACAACAGCTCACCCACCCTTGAAGTCGACTCTCTGAGCCTGAACCCGGGCCGTCAGGAAGCAAGCTTTGATGGCCAGACGCTGGAACTGACCGGCACGGAGTTCACCCTGCTGTATCTGCTGGCGCAGCACCTCGGCCAGGTGGTTTCGCGTGAACATCTAAGCCAGGAAGTGCTGGGCAAACGCCTCACCCCGTTTGACCGCGCCATCGACATGCACATCTCTAACCTGCGCCGTAAGCTGCCGGAGCGTAAAGACGGTCACCCATGGTTTAAAACCCTGCGTGGTCGCGGTTATCTGATGGTTTCCGCTTCATGATAGGAAGCTTAACCGCCCGCATCTTCGCCATCTTCTGGCTGACGCTGGCACTGGTTTTAATGCTCGTTTTGATGTTGCCAAAACTCGACTCACGCCAGATGACGGAGCTTCTCGACAGCGAGCAACGTCAGGGCGTGATGATCGAGCAGCACGTGGAAGCCGAGCTGGCAAACGATCCGCCGAACGATTTAATGTGGTGGCGCAGGCTGTTTCGCGCTATCGACAAGTGGGCGCCGCCCGGACAACGCCTGCTGCTGGTGACCAGCGAAGGCCGCGTCATTGGGGCAGATCGCAATGAAATGCAGATTATCCGCAACTTCATTGGCCAGGCGGATAATGCCGATCATCCCCAGAAGAAGAAATATGGCCGCGTAGAGATGGTAGGGCCTTTCTCCGTCAGGGACGGAGAGGATAATTATCAGCTCTACCTGATCCGTCCGGCGAGCAACTCCCAGTCTGATTTTATCAACCTGCTGTTTGACCGCCCTCTCCTGCTGCTGATTGTCACCATGCTGGTCAGCTCGCCGCTGCTTTTATGGCTGGCGTGGAGCCTGGCAAAACCGGCGCGTAAGCTGAAGAATGCCGCCGATGAGGTGGCGCAGGGTAACCTGCGGCAGCACCCTGAACTGGAAGCAGGTCCGCAGGAGTTCCTTGCCGCCGGAACCAGTTTTAACCAGATGGTGAGCGCCCTCGACCGCATGATGACCGCTCAGCAACGTCTGCTGTCGGATATCTCGCACGAGCTGCGTACCCCGCTTACGCGCTTGCAGCTTGGCACCGCGCTGCTGCGCCGCCGCAGCGGTGAGAGCAAAGAGCTGGAGCGTATTGAAACGGAAGCGCACCGCCTGGACAGCATGATCAACGACCTGCTGGTGATGTCGCGCAATCAGCAGAAAAACGCGCTGGTTAGCGAAACGGTGAAAGCGAATCACCTCTGGCACGAGGTGCTGGACAACGCGGCGTTCGAAGCGGAACAGATGGGTAAATCCTTTACCGTCAACTTCCCGCCGGGCCCGTGGCCGCTGTACGGTAACCCCAACACGCTGGAAAGCGCACTGGAGAACATCGTGCGTAACGCTCTTCGCTACTCGCATACGAAGATTGAGGTGGCGTTCTCGGTGGATAAAGACGGGATCACCGTCATTGTCGATGATGACGGCCCAGGCGTGAGCCCGGAAGACCGCGAGCAGATTTTCCGTCCGTTCTATCGTACCGATGAGGCGCGCGACCGGGAATCGGGCGGCACGGGACTGGGTCTGGCGATTGTTGAAACCGCCATGCAGCAGCACCGCGGCTGGGTGAAAGCCGACGATAGCCCGCTGGGTGGACTACGTTTAACGCTGTGGCTACCGTTGTATAAGCGTTCGTAGCTGTTAGTGCCGGGTGGCGGCTTCGCCTTACCCGGCCTACTTTCTGCGGAGGACTATTCCCCCCACAATCTCCGCGAATTATCCTCGATCTTGCTGCTTAAACGCCGCTTCTGCATCGTTCTTGTCCAGCTGATGGATAACCCCGCGGCCGACAGCAGGCGGTGATACTGTTCGTCGTCAAACGGCATATGCCAGGCAATGGCGCAGGCGTCATAAACAGACACATCGCTCAGGCGCGACGCCAGCTCAAGCGGCGCGTCCGCTGAAACCTGCCCAGCCAGCACCACGCGATACAGCCAGCCGGTTTTACCCGCTTTTTGCAGCTGGGCCGACATATCCTGAATACCGAAGTGGTAGTTGAGCTTGAAGCACGGCGAGCGTGGCTGCGTCACCTGAATCAGGGCATCGCCCCAGCGGTAGATATCACCGATAAACACGTTCTTTTCGGTGAGCCCTTCGGTGGAGAGATTCTCGCCAAACGCGGGAGCAACAAAGAGGTCCGCCTGCTCGGGAAACTCGGTTTTCCAGTGCTGATAGTGTTCACGCGGGTAGTGGCACAGCGCGCGATCGGGCCCGCCGTGGATTTTCTTTTCGGCCTGCTCGTCACCCGCAAGCCCGAGGTCGGTTAACGTCAGCTCACCGTCGACCTGAATTTTGGCGATGGCACTCGGGCGGCTGCCGTCGTACTCCCTTACCTTGCCTGTAAACACGTTCACCGGGTAATGCATTGCTGCCTCCATTACGCAGATACAAAAAAAGCGAGTCATAAGACTCGCTTCTCACAGGCGTCAATGCAACCTTATTTTTTAGCGGCGAAACGCGCTGCTGCTTCGTCCCAGTTCACCACGTCCCAGAAGGCTTTGATGTAGTCCGGACGACGGTTCTGGAATTTCAGGTAGTAAGCGTGTTCCCACACGTCCAGACCCAGGATTGGGAAGCCGGATGCGCCAGAAATCGCTTCACCCATCAGCGGGGAGTCCTGGTTAGCAGTAGAAACCACCGCCAGCTTGTCGCCTTTCAGAACCAGCCACGCCCAGCCAGAGCCGAAACGGGTTGCAGCGGCTTTTTCGAATTCCGCTTTGAAGTTGTCAACGGAACCGAAGTCGCGCTCGATAGCCGCTTTCAGGTCGCCCTGCAGGGTGGTACCGGTTTTCAGGCCTTTCCAGAACAGGCTGTGGTTAGCGTGGCCGCCAGCGTTGTTACGCAGAACGGTTTTCTTGTCCGCTGGCAGCTGGTCCAGCTTGGTGATCAGCTCTTCAGCAGACAGGTTAGCGAACTCTGGCAGGCTTTCCAGCGCGGCGTTCGCGTTGTTCACATAGGTCTGGTGGTGTTTAGTGTGATGGATTTCCATCGTCTGCTTGTCGAAATGCGGTTCCAGTGCGTCGTAGGCATACGGCAGGGATGGCAGTGTATAACTCATAATCCTCTCCATTATTGTCGGGCGGCACAGCTGTTAATGCCGCGTAAGCAGTTGGTTCATTATAGTTAATTAAATGATATTGAAAATGATTATCAATGCCGTAGTTTTTATAAGGTTATTCGTTTTTCGATTAATCGCGAAATTGTGAGTCTGCTCACGCGGTTAACGTGCTGATTGCCATCCAGAACACATCTGCGGCAACCTTCTGAAGGTCTCCAAACCGCCTAATTTTTACACTCCTCAAGTCGGTGGGAAGCCACTGACGATAAAAACGATGAGGGTGTAAAAATGAATCATGCGATTACGATGGGTATCTTCTGGCATTTGATAGGCGCTGCCAGTGCAGCCTGTTTCTATGCTCCGTTTAAAAAAGTGAGAGGCTGGTCATGGGAAACCATGTGGTCCGTTGGCGGTATCGTGTCCTGGCTGATTTTGCCCTGGACCATTAGCGCCATGCTGCTGCCCGATTTCTGGGGCTACTTCTCCTCCTTCAGCGCCGCCACCCTGCTGCCAGTGTTCCTGTTCGGCGCGATGTGGGGCGTCGGCAACATCAACTATGGCCTCACCATGCGTTATCTCGGCATGTCGATGGGGATTGGTATCGCGATTGGCATCACGCTGATCGTCGGTACCCTGATGACGCCAATTCTCAACGGCAACTTCGACGTGCTTATTAATACTCAGGGTGGGCGGATGATGCTCCTGGGCGTGCTGGTGGCGGTCATTGGCGTAGGAATTGTGACGCGTGCGGGGCAGTTGAAAGAGCGCAAGATGGGCATTAAAGCTGAAGATTTTAACCTGAAGAAAGGTCTGCTGCTGGCGGTGATGTGCGGCATTTTCTCGGCCGGCATGTCGTTCGCCATGAACGCCGCCAAACCGATGCACGAAGCGGCGGCCGCGCTGGGCGTCGACCCGCTGTACGTTGCGCTACCAAGCTATGTCGTGATTATGGGTGGCGGCGCGATGGTTAACCTGGGCTTCTGCTTCATTCGTCTGGCAAAAGTAAAAAACCTGTCGGTAAAAACCGATTTCTCGCTGGCAACATCGCTCATCATCACCAACGTGCTGCTCTCCGCTCTGGGCGGCCTGATGTGGTATTTGCAGTTCTTCTTCTACGCCTGGGGCCACGCCAGCATTCCGGCGCAATACGACTATATAAGCTGGATGCTGCACATGAGTTTCTATGTACTTTGCGGCGGGCTGGTTGGGCTGGTGCTGAAAGAGTGGACGAACGCCGGACGTCGTCCGGTTGGCGTACTGAGCCTCGGCTGCGTGGTGATTATTATCGCTGCCAATATCGTCGGCCTCGGCATGGCAAACTGATTACGCCCCCTTTCGACTGCGATGACGCCACTGTACCGGCGTCATCCCCACCTCGCGGTTAAACACCACTGAAAAGTAGTTACTGTCCTCAAAGCCGCAACTCATCGCCACATCACTAACCATCCACTCCGTATGCTGGAGGAGATATTGTGCATGGCAGATGCGCAGCTGGCGCAGATAGTGGTTCACCGTCATCCCGGTCAGGGTGCGGAAATGCTGGCGCAACGCGCGCTCGCTGCACTGTTCCTGCTCGCAGAATTTCTCCAGTACAAAGTTTTTATTCAGGCTGCCCGCAAGCCGGGTGATGAGCTTATCCAGCAGCGCTTCCTGCGTTGTGGCGGAGGGGTTATCAGTGGCGTAACGATGGCGCTTCAACGTCATCACCAGCTGGGCGAAAAGCAACTCCGCCAGCTGGTTAGCAACGGGGTCGTTCTTCTGGCTCTCCTGCTCCAGTTGAGAAATAACCTGCCGTACCTGAGCCATGCCGCTACTGCTTAAGCGCCAGTGCGGAGAACCCTTAGCATCAAGAAAGCCCGGGATGCTCGCGGCCCAGTCCACGTTAAGCTTGAGCCTGTCCGGACAGTAAATAACGTTTTGCAGCACCAGGTCGTTAACCGAGGCGTAGGAGTGTTTATCATCCGCGCGAATGTAGAACAGGTCTCCGCGCGTGATGCGGTAGGGACGGTCGTTGAGGATGTGCAGGCCGTTACCGCGCCAAACCAGCACCAGCTCGCAAAACTCGTGGGTATGTTCGGCAAAAACGTCCTGCGGGTAGCGATCGGCCACCGTGACGGCCTGACTCGCGGAGGCAAAAAAATCATCTTTGCGAAGAATTAACTGAGCAGCCACACCACGACCTCTACGCCGAATAACCTGACACTATTAGCTTTTTTGCGGAAATAAAACGGTGACTGCCCTCGCGTTACTGAAGCATCGCGTCTTTTCCCTGGCGAATATCGCGCGGAGACCAGTTAAATTCCCGGCGAAACAGCGTTGAAAAGTGATTGCTGTCGCCAAAACCGCAGCAATAGGCAATATCCGTGACGCTATCGTCGGTATGACGTAAAAGATGACGCGCTTTGATCAGGCGCAGACGGTTAAGGTAGCGTTGCGGCGTCAGTCCGGTGTGCTGTTTAAGCTGGCGATGCAGGGTACGCAACGACAGGGAAAAATCATCCGCAAGGGTTTCCCAGCAGACATCCTCGGCAAAATGATCTTCCAGCCAGGCCAGCAGATGGTTCAGGCGCGCGTTGTTATCTTCCAGCCCTTCCACCAGGCTGCTGCGGCGCAGCAGCACCAGAAGCTGCATAAACAGCAGTTCGCGCGTGGCAATGGCGTGCGTCTCCTGCCCGTCCTCGCTCTTCTCCATCTGGCTCACCAGCTGACGCACCTGCTGCAGGATGGACTGATTCACCCGCCAGTGCGACGGATAGTGTCCGTCTTGCTCCTGGGGCAACAGCTGGCTCAGCCCCGAAAGAAACTGGAACGCGTCCGGGGAACGGTAAAGCACATTCGTCAGACACAGGTTGTCGGTATGTTCATACAGGTGCCGGTCGTGGTCGCGCACGAAGCACACCGTACCGCCGCTGATGGTATAAGGCTGGCCATTGAAAACATGAATACCCGTCCCGCGCTCAACAATCACAATTTCGTGAAAATCATGATGATGCTCCGGGAACGCAGCCTGAGGAAGCCGTGGCTCAATCGCGACAGGCGAACCTCCTGAAGGAAAAAAATCCACGCAGTGCAGTACGGTCATAACGGCCCCCACCAATGAAAAATGTTCTCAAAATAGTAATTAAGGCCTCCCACACTCACCTTCAATTTTTGGCAGTAAACCTCGCAAAAGCTGTCCATTTTTCAAGAAACAGGGGGAAAGATCGGGAAATGCGCCCAGCGTCACACTGCCTGAGCATCCCGTCACTGCTGGAAACTGTGAACGCCCTCACATTCACCTTTGCTTTCTTGCCAGCGCGAGATTTGGCCTGTCAGTGGTGAGAAGGTGACTTTTTCTTCCCTTTTTTACACTCACCGCTAATGACTTAAGAAAGGACCCGACCATGACTTTTCGCCATTGTGTGGCTGTCGATTTAGGCGCATCCAGCGGCCGCGTAATGCTCGCGAGCTGGGACCGTGAGCAGCACGCGCTTTCGCTTCGCGAAATGCACCGTTTCGCCAACTGCCTGCAAAAGCAGGACGGTTTTGATACCTGGGATATCGATGCCCTGGAGGCGGAGATCCGTACCGGACTGAACAACGTCTGCAACGACGGCATTCGCATCGACAGCATCGGCATTGATACCTGGGGCGTGGACTACGTGCTGCTTGATAGCCATGGCGAGCGCGTCGGCTTGCCGGTTTCTTATCGCGACAGCCGCACCGACGGCCTGATGGCGAACGCTATCGCCCAGCTTGGCAAGGACAACATCTACGGGCGCAGCGGCATTCAGTTTCTGCCGTTTAACACGCTTTATCAGCTGCGTGCTTTGGTCGAGCAACAGCCGGAGCTGGTCGCGGACGTGGCCCATGCGCTGCTGATCCCGGACTACCTGAGCTATCGCCTGACCGGCAACATGAACTGGGAATATACCAACGCCACCACCACGCAGCTGGTCAACATCAACTCGGATAGCTGGGATGAACATCTGCTGGCCTGGACGGGGGCGTCGCCTTGCTGGTTCGGCACACCCACCCACCCGGGTAACGTGATCGGTCACTGGATTTGCCCCCAGGGGAACGCAATCCCTGTCGTTGCCGTCGCCAGCCACGATACCGCCAGCGCGGTAATAGCGTCCCCACTTGCAAGCAAAGACGCGGCTTACCTCTCGTCCGGCACCTGGTCGCTGATGGGCTTTGAGAGCAAAACCCCGTACGCCAGCGATGCCGCGATGGCCGCAAATATTACCAACGAAGGCGGTGCCGAAGGCCGCTACCGCGTACTGAAAAACATCATGGGGCTGTGGCTGCTCCAGCGGGTGCTGAAAGAGCAAAACATTACCGACCTGCCCGCGCTTATCGCCGAAACCGAGAAGCTGAAGGCCTGTACGTTCCTGATCAACCCGAACGATGACCGCTTTATCAACCCGGCGCACATGAGCGCCGAAATTCAGGCCGCCTGCGTCGAGGGCGGGCAGCCGGTGCCGTCGAGCCCTTCAGAACTGGCGCGCTGCATTTTTGACAGCCTCGCCCTGCTGTATGCCGACATCCTCAGCGAGCTGGCGAGCCTTCGCGGAAAACCGTTTAGCCAGCTGCATATCGTGGGCGGCGGCTGCCAGAACCAGCTGCTGAACCAGCTCTGCGCCGATGCCTGCGGCATCACCGTGGTGGCGGGTCCCGTGGAGGCCTCCACGCTCGGGAATATCGGCATTCAGCTGATGACCCTGGACGAACTTTCCAGCGTTGACGACTTCCGTTCGGTGGTGGCGACTAACGCCAGCCTGACCACCTTCACCCCCAATCCCTGCCGTGAAATTGCTCGCTTTCGGGCGCAGTTTCAGCAAAACCGACTGACTAAGGAGCTTTGCGCATGACAACTCAATTAGAACAAGCCTGGGGCCTGGCTAAACAGCGTTTCGCCGCCGTCGGCGTGGATGTCGAAGAGGCGCTGCGCCAGCTCGACCGTCTGCCCGTCTCCATGCACTGCTGGCAGGGCGATGACGTCGCCGGTTTCGAGAACCCAGGCGGTTCCCTGACGGGTGGTATTCAGGCCACCGGTAACTACCCGGGCAAAGCGCGTAACGCGACCGAACTGCGCGCCGACCTGGAGCTGGCGCTGAGCCTGATCCCGGGGCCAAAACGCCTGAACCTGCATGCGATTTATCTCGAATCCGACGAGCCGGTGGCGCGCAATGAAATCAAACCGGAACACTTTAAGAACTGGGTGGAGTGGGCCAAAGCCAACCGGCTGGGCCTGGACTTTAATCCGTCCTGCTTCTCACATCCGCTGAGCGCGGACGGTTTTACCCTCGCCCACGCGGACGACGACATCCGCCAGTTCTGGATCGAACACGTGAAGGCCAGCCGCCGCGTTTCGGCGTATTTCGGCGAACAGCTCGGCACGCCGTCGGTGATGAACATCTGGATCCCGGACGGCATGAAGGATATCACCGTCGACCGTCTGGCCCCGCGCCAGCGCCTGCTGGCCGCGCTGGATGAGGCCATCAGCGAGAAGCTGGACCCGGCGCACCACATCGACGCCGTAGAGAGCAAGCTTTTCGGCATTGGCGCCGAGAGCTACACCGTGGGCTCGAACGAGTTCTACATGGGTTACGCCACCAGCCGCCAGACCGCGCTGTGTCTGGATGCCGGCCACTTCCACCCGACCGAGGTGATCTCCGACAAAATCTCCGCCGCCATGCTCTACGTGCCGCGCCTGCTGCTGCACGTCAGCCGTCCGGTACGCTGGGACAGCGATCACGTGGTGCTGCTGGATGACGAAACCCAGGCGATTGCCAGCGAAATCATCCGTCACGACCTCTTTGACCGCGTACACATCGGCCTCGACTTCTTCGATGCCTCCATCAACCGCATCGCGGCATGGGTTATCGGCACCCGCAATATGAAGAAAGCCCTGCTGCGCGCGCTGCTGGAGCCTGTCGCCGCGCTGAAACAGCTGGAGGCTAACGGCGACTACACCGCGCGTCTGGCGCTGCTGGAAGAGCAGAAATCCCTGCCGTGGCAGGCGGTGTGGGAGATGTACTGCCAGCGTAACGACGCCCCGGCGGGCAGCCAGTGGCTGGACAACGTGCGGGCATACGAGAAAGACGTGTTGAGTCAGCGCGGGTAATTTTGCCCTCACCCTAACCCTCTCCCACAGGGAGAGGGAACTTTTACCCCCTCTCCCTGTGGGAGAGGGCCGGGGTGAGGGTTCAACCTCACCGCGATAACTGGAAAATGAAGACTATGCAGACCATCACCACTTCCTGGTTCGTCCAGGGCATGATCAAAGCCACCTCCGACGCCTGGCTGAAAGGCTGGGACGAGCGCAACGGCGGCAACCTGACGCTGCGCCTGGACGACGCGGATATTGAACCGTTCGCGGCCGATTTCCACCAGAAGCCGCGCTATATCGCGCTGAGCCAGCCGATGCCGCTGCTCGCCAACACGCCGTTTATCGTCACCGGTTCCGGCAAGTTCTTCCGTAACGTCCAGCTCGACCCGGAGGCCAACCTCGGCGTGGTGAAAGTGGACAGCGACGGCGCGGGCTACCACATACTGTGGGGCCTGACCGACGAGGCGGTGCCCACCTCCGAACTGCCGGCTCACTTCCTCTCCCACTGCGAGCGCATCAGGGCAACGAACGGCAAAGACCGCGTGATCATGCACTGCCACGCCACCAACCTGATCGCCCTGACCTACGTGCTGGAAAACAGCGCCGACTTCATCACCCGCAAGCTGTGGGAAGGCAGTACCGAGTGTCTGGTGGTGTTCCCGGACGGCGTGGGCATTCTGCCGTGGATGGTGCCGGGTACCGACGAAATCGGCCAGGCAACCGCCGTTGATATGCAAAAACATACTCTGGTGCTGTGGCCGTTCCACGGCGTGTTCGGCAGCGGCCCAACGCTGGATGAAACCTTTGGCCTGATCGACACCGCTGAGAAATCAGCGGAAGTGCTGGTGAAGGTGTACTCCATGGGCGGCATGAAGCAGACCATTTCCCAGGAAGAACTCATCGCCCTCGGCAAGCGCTTTGGCGTGAGCCCGCTGCAATCCGCGCTGGATTTGTACGCATAACGCCTTCGCAGGACAAACGTTGATCGTTAAGGAGAATTATCATGAGCTTTATGTTGGCACTTCCAAAAATCAGCCTTCACGGCGCGGGCGCAATCGGCGATATGGTTAACCTGGTTGCGAACAAGCAGTGGGGAAAAGCGCTGATTGTCACCGACGGCCAGCTGGTGAAGCTGGGCCTGCTCGACAGCCTGTTTACCGCGCTGGACGCCCATCAGATGTCGTATCACCTGTTCGATGAGGTGTTCCCGAACCCGACGGAAGCGCTTGTGCAAAAAGGAATTTCGGCTTACCGGGACGCGGAGTGTGATTACGTGATTGCCTTCGGCGGCGGCAGCCCGATTGATACCGCCAAGGCGATCAAAATCCTCACCGCCAACCCCGGCCCCTCAACCGATTATTCCGGCGTCGGCAAGGTGAAAAATGCGGGCGTGCCGCTGGTGGCAATTAATACCACCGCAGGCACCGCGGCGGAGATGACCAGCAATGCGGTGATCATCAACTCCGCGCGGCAGGTGAAAGAGGTGATTATCGACCCGAACATCATCCCGGACATCGCCGTAGACGATGCCAGCGTGATGCTCGATATTCCCGCCTCCGTGACCGCCGCAACCGGTATGGATGCCCTGACCCACGCCATTGAAGCCTACGTGTCCGTTGGCGCGCACCCGCTCACCGACGCCAACGCGCTGGAAGCCATTCGCCTGATCAACCTGTGGCTGCCGGAAGCGGTCGAAGACGGTCATAACCTTAAGGCGCGCGAGCAGATGGCATTTGGTCAGTATCTGGCGGGCATGGCGTTTAACAGTGCGGGTCTCGGCCTTGTGCATGCCCTGGCGCACCAGCCGGGCGCGACGCACAACCTGCCGCACGGCGTATGCAACGCCATCCTGCTGCCGATCGTCGAAAGCTTTAACCGCCCGAACGCGGTCGCGCGTTTTGCCCGCGTGGCGCAGGCGATGGGCGTCGATACCCGCGGCATGAGCGATGAAGCCGCCAGCATGTCCGCCATTCAGGCGATTCGCAACCTGAGCGCTCGCGTCGGCATCCCTGCGGGCTTTAGCCAGCTCGGCGTGACCAAAGCCGATATTGAAGGCTGGCTGGATAAAGCGCTCGCCGATCCGTGTGCGCCGTGCAATCCGCGCGCCGCCAGCCGCGATGAGGTCCGCGAGCTGTACCTGGAGGCACTATGATCCGCAAAGCCTTTATGATGCAGGTCAACCCGGACGCGCACGAGGAGTACGCGCGTCGACACAATCCGATCTGGCCGGAGCTGGAAAAGGTGTTGAAAGACCACGGCGCACACCACTACGCCATTTATCTCGATAGGGCCCGCAGCCTGCTGTTTGCGACCGTAGAGATTGAATCGGAGGAGCGCTGGAGCGCGGTAGCGAATACCGACGTCTGCCAGCGCTGGTGGAAACATATGGGCGACGTCATGCCGTCGAACCCGGATAACAGCCCGGTGAGTACCGAGCTGAAAGAGGTCTTTTACCTGGACTGATGTGTTAACGCTGCTGCCCCCGCGGCGGCGATCTCCTGCCTGCTGCTCAGCGTAAACGCCGACACCACCGTAATCGCCAGCACGAAACAGCCCAGCATCAGATACGTCTCCTGGAAGCCGATCCGGTCATACATATTCCCGGCAAAAGCGGAGAGGAAAATGGCCGCCGACTGCTTGGCGAACTGGAAGCCGATCAGATAGATAGTCGCTGACAGTCGGGTATCAAACACCCCGGTGATGTACTTAAATGCGCCCACCAGCAGGAACGGGACTTCCAGCGCGTGCAGCATCTTGAGGGCAATCACCTCCACGGCGGTGGTGGCGAACGATGAGCCGATAATGCGCGTCGCCATAATCACCCCGGCGATCAGCAGCGTGTTCTTCGCGCCGATGCGGTTAATGATCCACGGCGAACAGAACATAATGATGGCGTTACAGATTTCCCCCGCAGTCGTTGCGAAACCAAAGGCGCGGGTTCCTTCCTGCGGCGTGGCGAAGAAGGTTTTAAAGAAGGTGGCAAACTGCTGGTCGAAAACGTCATACACGCAGGCCACGCCAATCACATAGAGGATAAACATCCACATTCTGCGCTGGCGGAACAGGTTGAACACGGTTTTGGCGGTGATTTGCGGCTGGTTCGCGCCCAGGGCATCCATGACCTGCGCCGTCTGGTTGGGCTTTGGCTTCGCCACCACCAGCAGCAGCATCAGCAGCAATGCCGCTCCCGATCCCATCCAGAAAACGTACGATGGATCGATGCCGAACAGGATGCCGCCCGTTGAGGCGCACAAGCCCCAGCCGAGGCAGCCAAACATCCGCGCCTTGCCGTACTCAAAGAAGCTGTTGCGGCTCACGCGCTCAATATAGGCCTCAATCGCCCCCGATCCGGCCGAAAATACAAAACCGATATACAGCCCGCCGCTCAGCGCGCCCAGCCAGATATTGACTTTCAGCAGCGGCGCGAAGACGTACAGGAAGAACGGCGCGAACAGAAACAGCAGCACCGCGATGATCCACAGAAGGTGTTTTTTCAGCCCCAGCTTGTCCGAAATCACGCCCAGCACTGGCTGGAAGGCGATAGCCGACAGCGAGATGCAGGAGAAGACAATCCCGGTGTGGGTTTTATTCAGGCCGATGATGTCCGACAGCCAAATCGGCAGGAACGGAAAGCAGGTGGCCATGATGAAGAAGTAGAGAAAGAAGAACAGCCCAAAAATCCAGAAGTTAGGGTTGTCTTTGTGGGTACAGGTTGTTGTGTTCATTATTTTTATCCTCAACGGAGGGCCGACTGCCCGGCCCGTCACCCTTACACGCGTTCAACGCCAATCAGAATGGCGGTTTCCGGATCCAGAATCGGCAGCGCAATGCCCGCCTGCATCAGCCACTCGCCGCTCACCGTTTGCGGCGTTTCCATCCACGCCGGCAGCTTGCGCATGGTGTGCCCTCCCTCACCCGTAATCTGAATATTCGGGTGATCGAGCAGCGTGACGCGGTACCGCGCGCTGGCCTCCAGCCCCGCCATGCGCAGCGGCATCATCAGGCTGTAGTCCGGCATCGCGAGCTGGCTGACCATAAACAGCCCCTGCGCCTTATCTTCGCTCACAATCCCCTGCGCCAGCGTGGTGGCGTCCGGCATATCAATTCGCCACTGGGTGCCGTGATGAATGACATTCCGCCACTGCTTGTGCAGCGCGGCGTAATGGCGATAGCCTTCGCGCTCCTGTGCGTCCACGGTGAGCGGATCCAGCTCCAGCCCCATATGGCCAAACAGAGCCGTCAGCCCGCGAAACTGGATACTATGCTGGCGGAAGGTGGCGTGGCATTGATGATGACCGATATGCGCGCCCATCACCTCCGGCGGGAAGAAGTAGCTCATGCCGCGCTGGATGGTGCTGCGCTCCAGCGCGTCGTTGTTGTCGGACGCCCAGAAGCGGTGGCTGCGGGTCAGTACCTCATAATCAATGCGACCGCCGCCGGAGGAGCAGGATTCAAACTCAATATGCGGGAAGCGCTCGCCCAGCACGTCCAGCAGGCGGTAAAACTGACGGGTCTGAGCGTCGGCGGCGGCTTTACCGTTGTGTCCAGGCTGCACCAGCTCGCGGTTCATGTCCCACTTCACGTAGTCGACCGCATGCTCGCCCAGCAGCCAGCTCATGCGCTCCACCAGGTAATCAAAGGCCTCCGGGATGCTGAGATTGAGCACCAGCTGGTGTCGTCCGGTCGCACGGGGATAGCCCGGCAGCGCCAGTACCCAGTCAGGATGCGCGCGGTACAAATCTGAATCCGGGTTGATCATCTCCGGCTCAACCCAGATGCCAAACTCCATGCCGAGCCGTTTGACGTGGTCGATCACCGGCGTCAGGCCGTTCGGGTATTTTTTCTCGTCCAGATACCAGTCGCCCAGCGCGGCATGGTCGTCGTTACGGCCTTTGAACCAGCCGTCATCAATGATGAAGCGCTCCACGCCCAGCGCGGCAGCCTCGTCGGCCATGCGCTTAATGTAGTCCGGATCGTGGTTGAAGTAGATCCCTTCCCAGGTATTGAGGTGCACCGGGCGCGGTTTGTTTTCCGGGAAGCGGATGACGTTGTTGCGCAGGTAGCGTTGAAACGGCTGGCTCATGCCGTTCAGGCCCTGCGTGGAGTAGCTGGCATACAGGCGCGGCGTCCAGAGCGTATCGCCCTCCTCAACCGCCATTTCACCCGGCAGGTAGAGCGCTTCGGCCTGAAGATAGCGACGACCGTCGGTTTTCGCTTCCGCGCGCAGGCGGTGATTACCGCTCCAGCCCAGATGCACGCCCCAGACGTCGCCCTGCATTTCGCTGAACGACGGCGTACCGGCAATCAGCGCCGGGAAGTGCTCGTGGGAGGTTTTACCCCGACGGTTTTCAATCACGAAGCTGTCGTGTTCAAGCTTAACGCGGTGCGGCTGAAACTCCCTGATCCAGCGTCCGTGGAAGGCCATTACCTCCTGCGCGCGCTCGGCCACCGGCAGCGTGACGGCGAAACGGTCAACCTGCCAGGGGATCGCTTTCAGGTTCGTCAAACCGTGACGAACCACCAGCACGCCGCTGGCATCCAGCGCCAGCTCGCTGGTCAGGCGCAGGCCCGCATGCTCATCTTCGGCGGTAATCGTCAGGGTGTTTACGTCCTGCTGCACCTGCGTGGTTTTGAACACCGGGGAACCGTCCAGCCCCTGGCGATGACCCTCAATGCCAGGCGAACCAAACAGACCATGCCCCAGCTCGGCCATCAGCGTGACCGGGGAGTCGACGTCAAGCCTGCCGTTGGCAACGGGACGTGCGAGCGTAGCACCATCCTGAGGCGAAAAGTGCTGAAGGTGAGGCCCCCAGTAGAGAATTTCGGCGAACGGATGGGTTTTGATCACCACGTCTACCGTCGTGGTTTCGAGTCGTAAAACGGGATCTTGCATCAGACATCTCCTGTCATCGGGATGATCTGAGTGTTGATCCGAAACGTTTCGGATACAAACCAAAACGTTTCGGTTCTGTGATCGGGTTTGGAATTTTAGTGGTTTAGGCCGTCTGGCCCGGAGAGAATTCAGGCTGCCAGAGCACCTGAAGCTGTTCAATATCGTCGCCGCTAATCAGCTGACGCACCATATTGGCAATCTGTTTCCCGACGCCCTGGCGGGTGGACTGGATCACCGACGCCACCTCAATATCAACGATGCTGTCCTGCGGCAGGCCGTCATAGACCACCAGCGAGACGGCGTTGTCGCCGGATAAGCGCCCCATCTGCGCCAGCGCCATCGCCGCGCCGTCGCCGTGGGTGTTGCAGTCGGTGATAATGGCCGTGGGCGGCTGCGGCAGGGCAAGCAGTTCTTTCGTGGTGGCATACCCGACGCGGCGCGAAGGCGGCATGGCGCGCAGCCATTCGCTGGAAAGCCCGGCTTCCCGCAGGGCGTCGAGATAACCCTGACGGCGCTGGGTGATAAACGCCTGATTGTTGCTTTCGCCAAGTAGCGCGATACGCTTATGGCCTTTCTCGATCAGCCAGCGGGTCGCCTGCCAGGTACCGGCATAGTTGTCGAAGTCAAACCACGCATACGGCTGCGGGAGGTGGCTGCGCCCAAGCGCCAGGAAAGGAAAACCGGCGGCCTGAAGCTGCACAAGACGCGGATCGTGATCCAGCGTGTGCGCCACGATCAGCGCGTCGACGCGTCGGCTTTGCACCATGCGCATATAGCTGTGCTTATCCGCCAGATCGTCGTCGGCGATGAGCAATAAGTCGATCTCATGTCGCGCCAGTTCATGGCTAATTTCGCCGACCATGTCCATAAATACGCTGTTATTGAGCGGAACAGGATGTACGGGAAACACCAGCCCGACGGCGTCAATTTTGCCCATCTTCAGGCGGCGGGCAAAGGTGTTTGGTCGGTAACCACGGCGCTGAGCCTCCGCTTCCACGCGTGCGCGCGTCTCGGCGGAGACGTCGTCATATCCGTTGAGGGCGCGGCTGACGGTGGTGACTGACAGCCCCAGTTCTTTAGCAATGGCTTTAAGCGACATGAGTTTCCGTATCTCTGTTAGTTTTGTTCCGCCACCAGCAGCGCGTGCGTATCCGGCTCCAGCGCCTTAAAGATATGTGGCAGATCGGCGGGATAACAGATGTAATCTCCCGGGCCGAGTTCTTCGGCCGCGTCGATCAGGCCCACTAACGCGCGCCCCTGCGTCACAATAATGTGTTCAACGGACCCCGGCGGATGCGGCTGGGAAATGCGGTCTGCGCCCGGCTGGGTAAGCAGGAGGTATACGTCGCGTCGCGCGCCAGGCGGACATGCCGCCAGCAGTATCGCCTCGTAGTTGGCCTGTCCGGCAACGACCTTCGTACCTTCACCACGACGGATCACCTGAGTGGTAGGCTGCTGTGGTTCAAGCAGGCGGGCAAAAGGAATATCCAGCGCCACGCAAAGCGACCACAGCGTTTCGAGGCTAGGGTTACCGTTGCCTGACTCTAGCTGAGAAAGCGTGGATTTTGCGATCCCGGCACGGCGAGCGATTTCCGCCAGTGAAAGCCCGGTTCGCAGGCGTTCTCGCACCAGGCTTTTGGCGATTACGCTGATTGGCTGCGTCATAAAACGACCTCTTTGTTCTTTAAATCGAACGAATCGTTCATCTTGAAAAACACTTCTGTTGCGTTCATTATAATGGATACCCGTTCGATATGGCTAAAAATGTATGAAGCATCATCTCTCTTGCCTGAAAGGCGACACCATAAAAGCAATCATCCTGGTCTGCCTCGCGGTCGGCGTGGTCGGGATGTCATACGGCTCCCTGGCGATGGCCTACGGTTTTCCGGTCTGGGTACCGTTTGTACTCTCCATCACCGTACTCGCGGGCGCGTCAGAGTTTATGTTTATTGGCATCGTGGCAAGCGGCGGTAACCCGCTGGCGGCCGCAGCCGCGGGGTTACTGGTCAACGCGCGGCACGTGCCGTTTGGCGTGACGGTGCGTGAACTGGTCGGCAAACGTGGCCTGAGCCTGTTGGGCTGCCACATCATGAACGACGAAAGCGTGGTGTTTGGCCTGTCGCAAAAAACGCCCGAACAGCGCAAAGCGGCGTACTGGCTATGTGGTTTAGGCGTGGCGATTGTCTGGCCACTGGGGGCCCTGCTGGGCGCTATGGTCGGCAAGCTGCTGCCGGATCCGGAAACCATCGGGCTGGATGCGGTATTCCCGGCCATATTGCTGGCGCTGGTGGTTCCCGCGTTTAAAAACCGTACCACGCTGATCCGCGCCTGCAGCGGCGCCGCGCTGTCACTGGCCGCCGTGCCGTTTGCCCCGGTGGGATTACCGGTGCTGCTCTCCTTACTGGGTCTTGCTGCGAGGAAAAAATAATGGGAAATATGACGTTTTTTATTCTCGGCATCGCCATTTTGTCTGCGGGAACGTATCTGATGCGTCTTGGCGGGGCGAAACTGGGCAGCAGGCTGGCATTGTCAGAGCGTTCACAGGCGCTGCTGTCAGATGCGGCAACGGTATTGCTGTTTTCCGTGGCGCTGGCGACCACCTTTTATGAAGGTGACCACTTTGCCGGCATGGCGCGCGTGCTGGGCGTGGCGTTTGCGGTATTTCTGGCCTGGCGGAAAATGCCGTTAATTGTGGTGATCGTGGCGGCGGCAGTGGTAACCGCGCTGCTGCGCGTGGCGGGCATAAACTAAAAAAGCGCCCCGGGGGCGCTCTTTCGACGGTGTGACAGCTTATTTAGTCAGTTCAGCAGTCATGTGTACGCGGTTACCTGAGAACGCCTGGGTAATTTTGTAAGATGATGCGCCAGCATCCTGAGCCTGAGCCGCGATTTTAGCTTCTGCGCCATCAATGGTAGAGGCGGTAGCGGTCACGGTCTGTGCAGCGAAAGAACCGAAAGAAGTAGCCAGAGCGATTACAGCGACAAAAGTTTTGATGCTTTTCATGATATAAACCCTTTCATTAAGTTGTTTAGGTAAGGCACCGTGCCTTGATGAGATAAATACTAGACCTCATCACGAACAACTAAAAGCGGAAGGATTTGCTATTATCATTCAAAATTATTGATTAACAATTAATCGCTGCGGATGGGTATAAATCGTCGCCCTTCCCGGCTTGCAGAAACCCACCAGCGTCAGGTTGCAGCGTTCCGCCACCTCCACCGCCAGCGTGGTCGCCGCCGACACCGCGAACAGAATTTCCACACCGCACATCGCCGATTTTTGCACCATCTCATAGCTGGCGCGACTGGAAACGAGTGCCGCCCCCTGCATCCAGACATCACTTTCACGCGCACGGCGACCGAGCAGCTTGTCCAGCGCCACGTGGCGGCCCACGTCCTCGTGGCCCCCGGCAATATCGCCCGACGGCAACACCCATGCCGCCGCGTGCGTGCAGCCGCTCAGCTGGCCGATGGGCTGTACATCGTTCAGGTGCTCGAGCGCATGGTCGAGGTGAGCCAGATTAAAGGTCTGAGTAAACGGCAGTGGCGCAACGGGTTTGCCAATATCATTGAGCTGCTCAACGCCACACACGCCGCAGCCGGTACGCCCGGCCAGCGCGCGGCGGCGCTCTTTCAGCCCCATAAAGCGGCGGCTGGAGAGTTCGATTTGCACTTCAAGGCCGTTGCAAGCCTGCACCACATCCATGCCGTAGATCTCCTGCGGATGGTCAATGATGCCTTCCGAGAGGGAAAAACCGATGGCGAACAGCTCGAGATCTTTCGGCGAAGCCATCATCACCACATGGGAGATACCGTTGTAAACGAGCGCAACGGGCACCTCTTCCGCCAGAAAATCCGGCGTGGCATGGGTAATGTGGGGCGGTCTGTGTACCGACAGTTCCACAATGCCCGCAGGCAGGGGGGACGAGTGGGGATCACGGTTTTGTTTAGACACAGCGGTATTCCTGAACAACCACGGAGGTGAGCCTGCTATTGCATCACAAACAACAGGGCTTACGCATAGTATGGATCAACTTTTCAGCATCAAGTTTACCTACTCACTTGTGAGAGGTACAACAAAACGCATGCTACACCCCTTTAACATGCGGGGGTTAAAATGTGATTAATATCACACTTTATAGTCAACAGGGTGATAATACGTTCACTTTGTATTAACGCCATTAGAACAGCTGTACCGACATTGTGGTATTCTGATGATATCCCTCGTGGAATTGAGGGATTAACGCAAATTTTTCTCCTTTGCGGTCAATTCTCAACCGCGAAGTTAAAACTACATATGTAAGCAATGTCGAAACAAGGAGTGACCCATGCAGGTCAGCAGAAGGCAGTTCTTTAAGATCTGCGCTGGCGGTATGGCAGGCACCACGGCAGCGGCACTGGGCTTTGCGCCCGGCGTAGCGCTGGCGGAAACGCGGCAGTATAAACTGCTGCGCACCCGTGAAACCCGTAATACCTGTACGTACTGCTCTGTCGGTTGCGGGCTGTTGATGTATAGCCTCGGCGACGGTGCTAAAAACGCCAAAGCGTCTATTTTCCATATCGAAGGCGACCCGGATCATCCGGTCAACCGCGGCGCATTGTGCCCGAAAGGGGCCGGTCTGGTGGACTTTATCCACTCCGAAAGCCGCCTCAAGTTCCCTGAATATCGCGCACCTGGCTCCGATAAATGGCAGCAAATCAGCTGGGAAGAGGCGTTTGACCGCATCGCAAAACACATTAAAGAAGACCGCGATGCCAACTTTGTTGAGAAGAACGCCGACGGCGTCACGGTCAACCGCTGGCTCTCCACCGGGATGCTGTGTGCCTCTGCTTCCAGCAACGAAACCGGTTATTTAACCCAGAAATTTACGCGCGCACTCGGTATGCTCGCGGTCGACAACCAGGCGCGTGTCTGACACGGACCAACGGTAGCAAGTCTTGCTCCAACATTTGGTCGCGGTGCGATGACCAACCACTGGGTCGACATCAAGAACGCCAACCTCATTGTGGTGATGGGCGGTAACGCCGCTGAAGCGCACCCTGTCGGGTTCCGCTGGGCGATGGAAGCCAAAATCCACAACGGTGCGAAACTGATTGTGATCGATCCCCGCTTTACGCGTACTGCGTCAGTGGCGGATTTCTACACCCCAATTCGTTCAGGTACTGACATCACTTTCCTGTCAGGCGTATTGCTGTACCTGATGACTAACGAAAAATATAACCGCGAATACACCGAAGCTTATACCAACGCCAGCCTGATCGTGCGTGAGGATTACCACTTCGAAGATGGCCTGTTCAGCGGTTACGACGCCGAAAAACGCAAATACGACAAAACCAGCTGGAACTACGAGCTGGATGAGAGAGGCTTTGCGAAGCGCGATACCACCCTGCAACATCCGCGCTGCGTATGGAACCTGCTGAAAGAGCACGTTTCCCGCTACACGCCGGAGGTTGTCGAAAACATCTGCGGTACGCCGAAGGCCGACTTCCTGAAGGTGTGCGAGCTTATAGCCGAAACCAGCGCGAAAGATAAAACCGCGTCGTTCCTCTACGCCCTCGGCTGGACGCAGCACTCCATCGGCGCGCAGAACATCCGTACCATGGCGATGGTTCAGCTCCTGCTCGGCAACATGGGGATGGCAGGCGGCGGCGTCAACGCCCTGCGCGGTCACTCCAATATTCAGGGTCTGACCGACCTCGGCCTGCTGTCTCAAAGCCTGCCGGGTTACATGAACCTGCCAAGCGAGAAACAGACCGACCTGCAAACCTACCTGACGGCCAGCACGCCTAAACCGCTGCTCGAAGGCCAGGTAAACTACTGGGGCAACTATCCGAAGTTCTTCGTCTCGATGATGAAAGCCTTCTTCGGCGACAAAGCGACGGCTGAAAACAGCTGGGGCTTTGACTGGCTGCCGAAGTGGGACAAAGGTTACGACGTTCTGCAGTATTTCGAGATGATGCACCAGGGCAAAGTGAACGGCTATCTGTGCCAGGGCTTTAATCCGGTTGCCTCGTTCCCGAACAAGAACAAGGTTGTTGAGTCTCTGTCGAAGCTGAAGTTCCTGGTGACGATTGACCCGCTCAATACCGAGACCTCAACCTTCTGGCAGAACCACGGTGAATCGAACGACGTCGATCCGTCGAAGATTCAGACCGAAGTGTTCCGTCTGCCGTCGACCTGCTTCGCGGAAGAGAACGGTTCTATCGTCAACTCCGGACGCTGGCTGCAGTGGCACTGGAAAGGCGCGGACGCCCCGGGCATCGCCATGAACGACGGCGAGATCCTGGCCGGCATCTTCTTACGCCTGCGTAAGATGTATGCGGAAGAAGGCGGCGCGAACCCGGAACCGGTGCTGAACATGACCTGGAACTACTCGACGCCGGAAAACCCTGCGCCGGAAGAAGTGGCGATGGAGAGCAACGGTAAGGCGCTGGCGGACGTTATCGACCCGGCCACCGGTACCGTGCTGGCGAAGAAAGGCGATCAGCTCAGCACCTTCGCGCACCTGCGTGACGACGGTACCACCTCCAGCGGCTGCTGGATCTTTGCCGGTAGCTGGACGCCGAAAGGCAACCAGATGGCCAACCGCGATAACGCCGACCCGTCGGGCCTTGGCAATACGCTGGGCTGGGCATGGGCATGGCCGCTCAACCGCCGCATCCTCTATAACCGCGCATCCGCTGACCCGCAGGGCAACCCGTGGGATCCGAAGCGTCAGCTTCTGAAGTGGGACGGCGCGAAATGGGGCGGCGTGGATATTCCGGACTACAGCACTGCCGCACCGGGCAGCGACGTTGGGCCGTTTATCATGCAGCCTGAAGGGATGGGACGTCTGTTTGCTATCGATAAGATGGCGGAAGGTCCGTTCCCGGAACACTACGAACCGTTTGAGACGCCGCTGGGTACCAACCCGCTGCACCCGAACGTGGTCTCTAACCCGGCAGCCCGTATCTTCAAGGGCGATTTCGAAGCGCTGGGTAAAAAGGACAAGTTCCCGTACGTGGGTACCACCTACCGTCTGACCGAGCACTTCCACTACTGGACCAAGCACGCGCTGCTTAACGCCATCGCGCAGCCGGAACAGTTTGTGGAGATCGGCGAGAAGCTGGCGGGCAAACTCGGCATTGCCCATGGCGATACCGTGAAGGTCTCCTCTAACCGCGGCTATATCAAGGCCAAGGCGGTGGTGACCAAGCGTATCCGCACGCTGAACGTTCACGGTCAGCAGGTGGATACCATCGGTATTCCGATCCACTGGGGCTATGAGGGCGTGGCGAAAAAAGGGTTCATTGCGAATACCCTGACGCCGTTCGTCGGCGATGCGAACACGCAGACGCCGGAGTTTAAGGCCTTCCTCGTGAACGTGGAAAAGGTGTAACGGAGACGACTTATGGCTTATCAATCTCAAGACATTATCCGTCGTTCCGCGACAAACAGTTTCACGCCCGCGCCTCAGGCGCGGGACCACCAGCAGGAAGTGGCGAAGCTTATCGACGTGACCACCTGTATTGGCTGTAAAGCCTGTCAGGTGGCGTGCTCGGAGTGGAACGATCTGCGTGACGAAGTGGGTCACAACGTCGGGGTGTACGACAACCCGGCGGACCTGACCGCCAAGTCCTGGACGGTGATGCGTTTCTCGGAAGTTGAGCAGAACGACAAACTGGAATGGCTTATCCGCAAAGACGGCTGTATGCACTGTGCGGATCCGGGCTGCCTGAAGGCATGTCCGTCAGAAGGGGCTATCATTCAGTATGCCAACGGTATCGTCGACTTCCAGTCCGAACAGTGCATCGGCTGCGGCTACTGCATCGCGGGCTGCCCGTTCGACGTACCGCGCCTGAACCCGGAAGACAACCGCGTCTACAAATGCACGCTGTGCGTTGACCGCGTCACCGTCGGCCAGGAGCCAGCGTGCGTGAAGACCTGCCCAACCGGCGCAATCCACTTTGGCTCCAAAGAGGATATGAAAACGCTGGCGGCAGAGCGCGTGGGCGAGCTGAAAACCCGCGGTTACGACAACGCGGGCCTGTACGATCCGGCCGGAGTTGGCGGTACGCACGTGATGTACGTGTTGCACCACGCCGACAAGCCGAACCTGTATCACGGCCTGCCGGAGAACCCGGAAATCAGCGCCACCGTGAAGTTCTGGAAAGGCATCTGGAAACCGCTGGCAGCGGTCGGTTTTGCTGCCACCTTCGCAGCGAGCATCTTCCACTACGTCGGCGTTGGTCCGAACCGCGCGGAAGAGGAAGACGACAACCTGCATGAAGAGAAAGACGAGGTGCGCAAATGAGAAAACGTGACACCATCGTGCGCTACACCGCGCCGGAACGCATCAACCACTGGGTCACCGCCTTCTGCTTCATGCTGGCGGCGATAAGCGGGCTGGGGTTCTTCTTCCCGTCCTTCAACTGGCTGATGCAGGTACTGGGTACGCCACAGCTGGCGCGCATCCTTCACCCGTTCGTGGGTGTGGTGATGTTTGCCTCGTTTATCATCATGTTTTTCCGCTACTGGCACCATAACCTAATCAATCGGGATGATATCTTTTGGGCGAAGAATATTCGTAAGATCGTCGTCAACGAGGAAGTGGGTGATACCGGGCGTTATAACTTCGGCCAGAAATGCGTATTCTGGGCGGCGATTATCTTCCTGGTCCTGTTGCTGGTGAGCGGCGTGATCATCTGGCGTCCGTACTTTGCGCCTGCTTTCTCAATCCCGGTGATCCGATTCGCGCTGATGCTGCATTCATTTGCCGCAGTGGCGTTAATTGTGGTTATCATGGTGCATATCTACGCCGCCCTCTGGGTGAAAGGCACCATTACCGCGATGGTGGAAGGATGGGTAACCAGTACGTGGGCGAAGAAACATCACCCGCGCTGGTACCGTGAAGTCCGCCAGAAACAGGAAAAGTCATCTGAATGAGTATTCGCATAATCCCGCAAGATGAGCTGGGGTCGAGCGAGAAACGCACGGCGGATTATATTCCGCCGTTGTTATTCCCCAGACTCAAGAACCTCTACAACCGCCGCGCAGAGCGTCTGCGCGAGCTGGCAGAGAACAACCCGCTGGGTGATTTTCTGCGCTTTGCCGCGCTGGTTGCCCACGCGCAGGAAGTGGTGCTGTACGACCACCCGCTGCAAATGGATCTGACCGCGCGCATCAAAGAAGCCAACGCGCAGGGCAAGCCGCCGCTGGACATTCACGTCCTGCCGCGCGACAAGCACTGGCAAAAACTACTGCATTCTCTGATTGCCGAGCTGAAGCCGGAGATGAGCGGTACCGCGCTGGCGGTCATTGAGAATCTGGAAAAAGCCTCTGACCTGGAGCTGGAAGAGATGGCGAGCGCGCTGTTTGCCTCCGACTTCGCTCTGGTGAGCAGCGATAAAGCGCCGTTTATCTGGGCCGCGCTGTCGCTCTACTGGGCGCAAATGGCAAGCCTGATCCCCGGTAAAGCCCGCGCCGAATACGGCGAGGCGCGCCAGTTCTGCCCAGTCTGCGGCTCCATGCCGGTATCGAGCATGGTGCAAATCGGCACCACTCAGGGGCTGCGCTACCTGCACTGCAACCTGTGTGAAACCGAGTGGCACGTGGTGCGCATCAAGTGCAGCAACTGCGAGCAGACCCGCGATCTGAACTACTGGTCGCTGGAAAATGAAGAAGCGGCAGTGAAAGCCGAAAGCTGCGGCGACTGCGGCACTTACCTGAAGATTCTGTATCAGGAAAAAGACCCGAAAGTCGAAGCCGTGGCCGACGATCTCGCCTCGCTGATTCTGGACGCGAAGATGGAGCAGGAGGGCTTTGCCCGCAGCTCGATCAACCCGTTCCTTTTCCCGGGTGAAGGGGAGTAATTCCCTCTGACAGTGCCGGGCGGCGTAAGCTTGCCCGGCCTATAGTTGGTAAGGTGAAACGACTCCAGTAATGCCCGAAAAGTCTTTCGTGTTTCGAGAAATCAACGGACAATTTCTGCTCTGAGCTGTGGCCAGAATGATAGCATCAGGCAGTTTCATTCCATGCTTCTCGCGCAGAATTACGCTTCTTTCAGCGATATCTCGGGTGATATCAATAATCTCAAATACGCCCATCACTGTCGCAGTTTTCGCTTCGTGACCATGTTTGCGGGCCCCCACCATGACTTCCATCCATGTGATCAGACTAATGGCTCGATGAGAAGCTGTGCGATCAATTGCATCCGCAGCCTCAACGCGATTATTAAAAAGATCGATGAGTATATTGGTATCGAACACCGCCATGTGCTCCATGATTACCACTCCTCACGCAGCTTGCGTTCATACTCAAGCCCATCTTCCTGCTGGTTTCCCCACAAGCCAAGCGCATCGCGGATAACCGATGAACTCTGCTGGTCGAGATATTGCTCAATGGCTTCCCGAAGCAATTCGGCACGAGGCCGGTTACGCAGCTGCTTCAGATTATCCAGTCGTTGAATTACGTCATCAGACAAATCGATCAGAATTCTGCCCATATCAAGATCCGCGGAAAGAATCATATATCACCTTAGTATATCACTATTGTCTATTTTCAAGGCAACATACGCTTTCATTCTGAAGGGTTAAAGCCCGTAGCTATAGTTTTCCTGCTATTTGCGAAGCGCTTTCCAGATTTTAGTCCTCGACAATTTTCTTATTTTCTTTTGAATCAAACCAGGTTATAAAACTGTATATCCATACAGTTAAAGGGAATTTTAATGGCACTGGAACAGGGTATTGCGCAGCTGGTTCAGGGATTTATCGCTGCAGGCCGGCCTTCGTCACGTCGACAGACCATTGAGGTACGACGAGCAGGGTACATTGCCAGCACGGGGCTTGCCGGGAAGACAGAAACGCGCGTTCAGGTAGAAGCGCTAGTGCTTGAGGGCCTTACCATTCGGGTATTTTCACCTCTTAATGCCCCTGAAATATTGCCTGCTGCCATCTACTATCACGGCGGATGCTTTATCAGCGGCGGCTTTGATACCCATGACAACCAACTCCGTCAGTTAGCCTGCTACGGCAATTGCCGGGTGATCGCGGTTCAGTACAGGTTGGCGCCGGAGCATACCTTCCCTACCGCACATGACGATGCTGAAAGAGGTGCAGATCTGGTCTGGAAGTATGCGGACAAATTAGGCGTGGATAAGAACAGGCTCACCCTCTGTGGAGACAGCGCAGGAGGGCATCTGGCGCTGGTGACGGCGCTGAGGCTTAAGGTTAAAAAGCTGTGGCAACCTGTGCAGCTTATTCTTATCTATCCCATGCTCGACGCCACCGCCAGTTTTGAAAGCTATGCTCTCAATGGCACGGATTATATTATCACCCGCGATACCCTGCTCAGCGGGTATGAAATGTATCTCGCAGAGACTGACCGCCAGCATCCGGAAGCCAGCCCGCTGTGGCGCGATGATTTTTACGGGCTTCCGCCAGTGCATATCATTACCGCAGAGTACGATCCCCTGTGCGATGAGGGAGAAATGTTGTATCAGCATCTGACTGAGCAGGGTGTGAAGTGTACCGCTCAGCGCTGGCTGGGCGTCATCCATGGCTTCTTTCAGCTTGGCGGCGTCAGCCAGTCAGCGCGAGACGTTATGCGGGATATCGCCGGGCGGATTAACCACGCCCGAGGAGAGTGAACAGAAGATTACTCCTCCTCGTTCCCACCCTCTTCATACGCGCCGAAGGGCTTCGCTGGAAGAACAATGTAGGTGCCTTCAAACACCGCACCCGGTGTTTTATCGCCAAACAGTTCAACCTGCATTTGTACGCGGGCTTTGCGGCCGCGCGCCAGGCGGTCCAGATCGCCGCCCAGTGACCCCAGATCGGCCACGGCGCTCGGCTTGCCGCTTATCGGTGCGCTATAGCGAATGTGAGCATCAGCAAGAATGATGGTGCCGCCCAGATGGCGCTCGCGAAGCATCAGCCAGATGAGCCCCCAGCCGGTGAGCGTGGCAAGTGAGAAAAGACTTCCGGCAAACAGAGTGTGGTGCGGGTTTTGATTGCCGGTTTCCGGCATGGTGGTAATAAATTTTTGTCCGGTGTACTGCTGAATGCGCACACCCATTTTTTCGCTGAGCGGAATGTGCTGATACCAGGCCTGCTGCAGCTGTCCACACCAGTCGGCGCGATGAAGAATATCATCCAGCGTGGCGATGGGTTTGATCATCAAAAAATGACGAATCGGCGTGGTTTGTGGGGTCGTGATTTCCCCCTGATTCACAAAGCCGAGCTTGGCGAAAAAATCTACGGCATCTTCTCGGGCACTACAGGTAACGCGCTTAACGCCTTCCTGACGGGCGACGGACTCAAGGGTCATCGCCATTAGCGTTCCCAGACCTTTGTCCTGAACGGAGGGATGAACTGCCATAAAGCGAATCGACGCTTCGTTATCGGCGTTGATATACAAGCGCCCGACGGCGACGAGGTTACCCTCTTCGTCCATCACCATCTGATGGTGGGCCATCGCATCCCAGGCGTCGCGTTCCGATCCTTTTGGCTGATGCAGTGGCTTGCGCAGCATTTCCCAGCGGAACTGGTAATAAGCGTCTAACTCTTCTTCCGTTTGCGGTACTCGAAGGTGATACATAGCTGTACTCTCTCTTGTTACCCGCGGCCACGCCGCCAGTTGGCTCATACCTGGAGCCAGAATGTGACGGGGCCATCGTTCACCAGCGAAACCTGCATATCTGCAGCGAATCGTCCGGTTTGCGTATTCATTTCCTGCTGGCGACAACGCTCAACAAAGTACTCGTAAAGTGCTTCTGCACGATCCGGCGCGGCGCCTTTGGAGAAGCTCGGACGCATGCCGCGCTCGGTATCCGCAGCCAGCGTAAACTGGGAAACCACCAGCACGCTGCCGCCCGCCTGCTGGACGTTCAGGTTCATCTTGCCTTCCGCATCGCTGAAAATACGGTAGCCCAGCACGCGCTCACACAAGCGGTTGGCTTTTTGTTCGTCGTCATCCTTTTCGACACCTAACAACACCAAAAGTCCTGGGCCAATTTCACCCGTCACCTCTCCCTCCACGGTGACGCTGGCACGGGTTACGCGCTGTATCAATGCAATCATGGTTGGTCTGCTTCTAATTGTTTTTCAGCTTCTGCTGCTTTTTTAAGTTCGCGGTACACACCGAGAGTGACAGTTATTTCGGCACCAAGCAAGACGATACACCAGGTCCAGTAGACCCATACAAACAAAATGGGGATCACCGCCAGCACGCCGTAAATCAGCTGATAGGACGGAAACATGGTGATGTAGAGGGCAAACCCTTTTTTACCGAGCTCAAAAAGCAACGCCGCCACCAGCGCTCCCACAAGCGCATCGCGGTTAGGTACGCGCGTGGTCGGCACGACGCTATAGAGCAGCCAGAAAGAAAGCCACGACAGGATCAGCGGAAAGATGCGAAGCGCATTATCAATTACGCCGTTTAAATCACTCGCCCAGCGCAAGGAGAGAAGATACGAACTGATCGCCAGGCTCGCCCCGGCCAGCAGCGGCCCCAGCGTAAGAATCATCCAGTACACGGCAAAGGAATAGACCTTTGGCCGCGCTTTTTTACTTCGCCAGATCGTGTTCAGCGCATTATCAATGGCGTACATCAACAGCAGCGCGGTAACGATAAGACCGCACGCCCCCACTGCCGTCATCTTGCTGGAGTTGGCAACAAACTGCTCAATGTAGTTCTGGATGACATCCCCGGTTGCAGGGATGAAATTCGCGAAGACAAAATGACGAAGCTGCAGGCTGACGTCCGCAAACATCGGAAAGGCGGAAAACAGGGCAAAGATGACCGCTACCAGCGGCACTAATGAGAGCAACGACACGTAGGCGAGGTTACCCGCCAGCGTGGTCATGTTGTCCTCGTCAATACGGTGCCAGAGCAGTTTCAGCCAGGCCCTCAGGGGGCGAGTATGATGCGTGGCTTTTTGATGAACGGTTTTTAGCATAGCTGCTTCGCAAAGTAGTTTGGTATCGTCTCTTTTCCGGTCACCAGAATTGACGTTATACCCAACTGGGTAGCTCCCTCTATATTATCGGCGTTGTCGTCGAAAAAGACCGCATCGGCCGCGGTGAATCCTTCCGACTGGAGAACAGCCTGATAAATTCGCGCTTCAGGCTTACGCATCCCCATCTCCTGCGAAAGATAGATCTTATCGGCCGCCGCCTTAACTTCAGGGTATTCCTCAGGCCAGAACGTGGTGTGCAGACGGTTGGTATTTGACAGCACAACGACCCGATGGCCCTGCTCGCGGAGCTTATGCATGATGTCGATCACTTCAGGCCGGATGGCGACAAATACCGCCTGCCAGCCGTGAGAAAACTGCTCGTAGCTTAAGGGTAGATCCATCTCCTGGCAGAAACGTTCAGCGAATTCTTCATCACCGATCTCGCCGCGTTCATGCTGATGGAAGGTCTCGCCCATCGCGAAATTCTGCTTCAGTGTCGCCAGCGGAACGCGGCTAAAGTCGCTCCATGCACCCAGCACGCGATTAAAATCGATATCGACGATTACGTTTCCTAAATCAAAGATATAAAGCATGTTTATCTCCTGCTCGCCGTGGAGAGATAACTGTAGCGGGAATAAAGAGATTTGACTATGCGTGCTGTCTAAGGTGTGCGATCGATTTCTACGGCGCGCTTTTACGACAGTAAAGTGAAGGGACGTTTGACGCGGCAAAAAGCCAGGCTCCCCGATACTCATCGATCATCAGGCTCAGCTCTCTTCCCGGCGTGCGATAAAAACCCGGCAGCGTGGCGTTGATATCAGCCTCATCCGCATTATCGGCGAAGGTTTTAACAATACGATCGTTATTTAATACGCGCGCGTTCTGATGATAGCTGTAGTGAAAATAGATGGTCCGGTTAACCTCAGAAACCGTCTGACCAAATAATTTACCGTTAATGACGGTGGATCCCTCCCGATGCTGCATCCGCCAGGAGACCGTACCCACAAATCGGTTTTTACCAATCGTCCATTCCACATCCCCCGTACAGCGTATCGGCGAACTCGAGAAATGCGAATACGCTAACCAGCCGCTGGTGATAGCGGCCCCCAGAAACGCCGCCAGAAAAATAATACGGTTCCGGAATGTCTTCATTGCTCATGCGCCCAAAAATAATGCGTGGTACATAATGCTGCCGCATCCCGTCGCGCATCGTTATTACAGACAAACGCCGCGATTCGCTCCGTTTTACTATAGCCGATCAGAAAAACGTATCTTTTTTCGGCGCACAGACCGGGATGATTTTTTAACAGGCGCAAGTAATGATCCTGAACAGGTTCATTAGGTGCATAAAAAAGCTGGCAGGCGTGGTTCGTACTGCCCGTTGAAAGTGGCATGTAGTGGCTAAACGGCATGTTCTGGTAATGCTTATATAATATCCCCCCGTTGATAAGCGCGATCAGCAAAAGCACAGCGGTGGTTATTATCAACCAGACCGGCATCTGCGTCGCGGTACCTTCAGCTATTTCCGCCTCGTTATTAACCATCACGGGCTCAGCGGTTGGGGTAAATACTTCAACCTGGGTGGCTTCGGAAAGCGTAAGCCCGCGGCGGGAAATCGTTTTTACCGTATCGCGCGGCAACCCCACCTCAGCAAGCGCATTGCGTAATGTCAAAATGGCCTGGTAAAAGGTATTCGGTGTTGTGACGTCATTGCGCTCCCCCCATCCCACCACCATTAACTTATTTTGCGAAATTATTTTTCCAGGATGGGTGATGAGATAAAGAAAACAGAGATTGGCAGGAAGCTGCAATTGTATCGTTCGCCCGGTAATATGATTTACCAGGGTTTTGTTTTCTGGGTCATACTCGACCAACTTGTTAATGAGATACAATTTTCCTTTCCTCAGAAATAACAATACATAACTCTATACACCAAAAACATATACGTATATTTAACAACAGTATAGGTCAGATGGATTAGGACGCGATACCGCCCCATCTAAGATTAAAAACAACATATTATTTTTCAATTAGTTACAAGGCACTTTTCTTAGGTTTACCTCATCTAAAACGACATAATGAGATTTCATTACACTTCGCCAGCCCAAATAATTATATTGAGCCGCAACCAGAGAAAAGACTGACGTTGCGGCAGACTGAGGAAACGAATCTTTAGCTATTAGTGCTATTTCGTGTACCTCCTTCCTGGATTTTTTTTGCCGAATAATCTTAAAGGAGTGACAAATATTCCTGGAGCACTTCTGTCAGGTGATATTTTTTCGCTATGACGACGGACTGACTGAATAGATAAGCCCAGGAATTTATTTCCCTGATACTCTTTTTCATAAACAAGACAGGATAACTGGATATGTTTCAAGATTGACACATTTGAACGGCAATGAAATATTGACAATGAAAAAAGACAGGAGTGGACTGGATGATAACATCGTCGAAAACAGTTGCCCGCTGTATAAGCTGTGAATTGTCCTGTCAGTTATTTCCAGATAACGCAGTACGATCACAATATTGTGGTAATGCCTCGTTCGCAGTTTGGCCGGTTGGTAATCATTTCCTGCAGATTGCAGTTGTAAATAAAATATTACGCAGGAACAAGAATCACCTGTCACGAGGGTTTATTTTTGTAGACTTTTCGATGTACAACCTGCGCGTACTGGCCGATCCGCAATGGATTGAACGCCTGGCGATAACTAACATGAACATCGTTATAATCTCGGACCGTAAACTAGAGGCATTGGCGAATTACTTACTCACTCACCACAGTGAAATAAAGGGAGTTATTTATTCAGACGATAATGACGTTATATTGCAGGATAAAATCAACCACCTTTTCTCCGGAAGACGGGTAAATAGCAGACGTGGAAGTAAGTTGAATGCTGTCGAATTTACTTTGCTTAACAGGTTTTTATCAGGAGCATGCCTCCAGGAGATTATAAAAACAGACAGCATTGATGTTAAAAAAATTTATGTTCATAAAATACGACTTGAGAGGAAGTTAGGTACCAGCATTCATAAAATTCTCGTTTCTATTTTGTAATTTCAACCTCTTAGCATACCCACAATTAATCGCGTGGAGGATGTTCTACGCCTGAAAGAAAGGGGGCAGACATGCCATATTTAATGAAACACTCACCTGTCGCAGTTGCGATTTCACTGGCGTTATCGTCAGCGTTATTTACCGCCCATGCAGCGGTAATAGATTTTGCTAATTTACCCGCCTCCGGAGCAGTAACGGATTTGCCTGCAGAAATACAGGCGCTGATTCCTGCAACGGCAAACGCGAACTTTAGCAAAAATACCAGCGATCCTAACTATGTCTACCAGTACAGCCCGGGTAATATCCCGATCTACGGAGATGGGATCACCCTCGAAGGACCGGGGGCGGAAGCCTTTGAGCATTCAGTCACCGTTATTCAGAACTCCACGTCCGGCAGCCCGGGGGTAATATTTGGTGACGATCTGACTATTCGCACCCAGTCAAAAGTGGCTGCCAATAATGGTAAAGACGTCGACGGCATTCGTACCCATGGTATGAACACGCCGGACAACCCGGTGTTTATTATTACCGGAGACCGCACCCACATTTACGTTAATGGCCAAAGCGGTGACGGCATCAATGCCGGGTACAGCTCCTTCAGCCAGGGCTCTCTTGGCTCCGCCAATATTTATGTGGGTGACGATCTCTATATCGAAACCACCGGCAGTACCGGTCGCGGCATTAGCGCCTATGCATTGAATGATGCTTCAAAAGCCAAAAATAACATTATCGTCGGCGATCGTGCACATATTGTGACGCGTGGTACCTACGCAGAGGGGATTCGTACCAACCAGAGCGGCTCTTATGTTCGTCTGGGGAGTGAGGCCACCATCGAAACGTACGGCACATCGGCCTACGGCCTGTATGCGGGCTCTGCATCCAAAATTGAGCTGGGAAAAAAAGCGGCGATTACCACCGACGCGGCCAGCGCCTCCGGGGTTTATTCTACCGGCTCGTCAACCATCACCCTTGATGAAGGCGCGACTATCACCACCAACGGTGCCAGCGCGCATGGCGTCTATGCGTACACAGGCGCGGTGAATATTGGGGATAACGTCACCATTGCGGTCAACAGCAGCGAGAAAACCAGCAGCTCCGCGCAAGCGCCGCACGGGATGTATGCCTGGTCACGCGGCGTGATAACGCTCGGGGGTGGCGCAACCATTACCACCGCAGGCCAGCGCGACAGCGGTAGCTACGCCCTGAACGCCAGCAACGGTGGCGTGATTGATGCCTCCGCGGGCGGAAAATTCATCCTCAACGGGGATATCCTTTCCGCCGGCGGCGTCGCGGCCACCAGCACTGCCGCAGCGCAAAACAGCGCGATCGCGCTCACAATGCAGGACAACTCTCTCTGGAACGGGGCGTCTTACATTGAGAGCAACGCCAACGGTACCGGGACTATCGCGCTTACGATGAATGATGCCGTGTGGAATATGCGCGACAGCTCCACGCTGACCAGCCTGACGCTGAATGCGGGCGGTACGATTAATTTCCAGCATGCTGAGGATGCGGCGTGGCAAACCCTGACCATCAGTGACGATTTTATCGGCAACGGCGGCAAGCTGGTTTTCAATACCGTGCTGTTTGACGACACATCGGAAACGGACAAACTGATCGTTCAAGGCAACACCTCCGGCCATACCGGGGTGGAAGTGAACAACATTGGCGGTACTGGCGCACAAACCATTGAAGGGATTGAAATCGTCAGCGTTGGCGGCAACTCTGACGGGACGTTTGAGAAGGCCAGCCGTATCGTGGCGGGGGGTTATGACTATAACGTTGTGCAAAAAGGTAAAAACTGGTTTCTGACCAGCCTGGTTGAGCCCGTTGACCCGCCGGTCGACCCGGTAGACCCACCTGTTGACCCTGTGGACCCGCCCGTCGACCCGGTGATTCCGCCGCAGGAACCGGTCCCCCCTGCTGCACCACCGAAAAGCGAGCATCAGTATCGCCCTGAATTTGGTAGCTATCAGGCGAACAGCTATGCGGCAAATACGCTGTTTATGACCCGCCTGCACGACCGTCTGGGTGAAACGCAGTACACCGACCTGCTCACCGGCGAGCAAAAAGTGACGAGCCTGTGGATGCGTAACGTCGGTGGCCATACGCGTTTCAGAGACGGTAGCGGCCAGTTAAAAACGACCGCCAACCGCTACGTGCTGCAGCTGGGTGGTGATGTCGCCCAGTGGAGCACCGACGGCCTGGATCGGTGGCATCTCGGCCTGATGGCGGGCTACGGCAACAGTCAGAGCCGGAGCATTTCCAGTCTGACCGGATACCACTCGCGTGGCGAAGTGAATGGCTATAGCGTCGGTCTGTACGGTACCTGGTACGCAAACGACGCGGATAAAAGTGGAACCTACGTTGATAGCTGGATGCTGTATAACTGGTTCGACAATAAGGTGATGGGGCAGGATCAGGCGACTGAGAATTATCGCTCCAGCGGCGTAACCGCCTCTGTAGAAGCTGGCTATAGCATTAAGGTGGGCGAAAGCGGCCGCAACAGCTACTGGATCCAGCCGAAAGCGCAGGCCGTTTGGATGGACGTGCAGGCTGACGACCATCGCGAACGCAACGGCACGCGGGTGAAAGACGAGACTCAGGGGAATCTGATGACACGTCTCGGCGTGAAGGCCTATATCAGCGGACATAACGCGATTGACGACGGTAAATCCCGTACCTTCCAGCCGTTTATCGAGGCGAACTGGATCCACAATACCCAGACCACGCGCATCCGCATGGATGACGTCAGCAATGAAATGCGCGGTGCTCGCAATATCAGCGAGTTAAAGACGGGCGTAGAGGGGCAGATTACGCCGCAGCTTAGCGTATGGGGCAATGTGGCTCAGCAGATAGGCGACAAAGGCTACAGCGATACCCAGGGGATGCTGGGGGTGAAATACAGCTTCAAATAACAATAAAAAAGCCGCTGAGAGATCAGCGGCTTTTTAGTTGCCGGGTGGCGCTCACGCTTACCCGGCCTACGGATTGACCGTATTACTCTTCTTTCGCACCGCGCATAGCACGTTTACGATCGTTCTCGGTCAGGTGACGTTTACGGATACGAATTGACTGTGGAGTCACTTCTACCAGTTCGTCATCATCGATGAATTCCAGAGCCTGCTCCAGAGTCATCTTGATCGGTGGAACCAGAACCGTTGCTTCGTCAGTACCGGACGCACGCATGTTGGTCAGTTTCTTACCGGTCAGGCAGTTTACGGTCAGGTCGTTAGAACGACTGTGAATACCGATGATCTGGCCTTCGTAAACTTCAGCACCGTGACCCAGGAACAGCTTACCGCGATCCTGCAGACCGAACAGCGCAAACGCAACCGCTTTACCCTGACCGTTGGAGATCAGCACGCCGTTATTACGCTGGCCCACTTCGCCCGGACGCACGTCGTCGTAGTGGCTGAAGGTGGAGTACAGCAGACCGGTACCGGAAGTCATGGTCATGAACTCTGAACGGAAGCCGATCAGACCACGGCTTGGGATCACGTAGTCGAGACGTACGCGGCCTTTGCCATCTGGATTCATGTTTTTCAGGTCGCCTTTACGCTCACCCAGAGCCTGCATCACAGAACCCTGGTGCTGCTCTTCAACGTCCAGCGTTACGTTTTCGAACGGCTCTTGTTTACGGCCGTCGATTTCGCGGAAGATTACTTTCGGACGGGAAACCGCCATTTCGAAACCTTCACGACGCATGTTTTCGATCAGAACAGACAGGTGCAGCTCACCACGACCAGAAACGCGGAATGCATCGGCATCCTGGGTTTCTTCAACGCGCAGCGCAACGTTGTGCACCAGCTCTTTGTTCAGGCGGTCAAGGATCTGACGAGAGGTAACGAATTTACCTTCTTTACCACAGAACGGAGAGGTGTTGACGTTGAAGAACATGGATACGGTTGGTTCATCAACGGACAGGGCTGGCAGCGCTTCGACGTTCTGCGGATCGCAGATGGTGTCGGAGATGTTCAGTTCACCCAGACCGGTGATAGCGATGATGTCGCCCGCTTCCGCAACGTCACTCTCGATACGCTCAAGACCCAGGTGAGTCAGTACTTTACCGACTTTACCGTTACGGGTTTTGCCTTCGCTATCGATGATAGTAACCTGCTGGTTAGGCTTCACTTTACCGCGCTTGATACGACCAATGCCGATTACGCCAACGTAGTTGTTGTAGTCGAGCTGAGAGATCTGCATCTGCAGGGTGCCGTCGAGATCGACGTTTGGTGCAGGAACACGGTCAACAATCGCCTGGTACAGCGGGGTCATGTCTTCAGCCATGTCTTCGTGGTCCAGACCTGCGATACCGTTCAGCGCAGAGGCGTAAACGATAGGGAAGTCCAGCTGCTCGTCGGTCGCGTCGAGGTTAACGAACAGGTCGAAGACCTGGTCAACAACCCAGTCAGGACGCGCGCCAGGGCGGTCAACTTTGTTGATAACAACGATTGGCTTCAGACCATGGGCAAAAGCTTTTTTGGTCACGAAGCGCGTCTGTGGCATTGGGCCATCCATTGCGTCAACGACCAGCAGAACGGAGTCTACCATGGACATTACACGTTCAACTTCACCACCGAAGTCGGCGTGCCCTGGGGTATCAACGATGTTGATACGGTAGTCATTCCATTTAATCGCGGTGTTTTTCGCGAGGATGGTAATCCCACGCTCTTTCTCCAAATCGTTGGAGTCCATCACGCGTTCTTGGGTTTCGGCACGCGCATCAAACGTACCGGATTGCTGCAGCAGCTTGTCGACCAGGGTAGTTTTACCATGGTCAACGTGCGCGATGATGGCGATGTTACGCAAATTTTCGATCACAACTTTGCCTCAGGCATTTAGAAATAGCGCGTTATTGTACACGGATTAATCGCACTACAAAACAGGATCACAAACATCCCCCGCAAACAAGTATTGCAGAGATGCTTTGTGATCGCTTTCACGGAGCGGTAAAAGGGCACTTTAACGTAAATTGCACCAATATGGTGCTCAATGTTCACATTGAAGCACTATACTGGTGCAACAAATCCATTGTGGTGCAGCCCTTTTGCACTATGGTGCGCATGATAACGCCTTTTTGGGGTGATTTAAAAGTTGGCACAGATTTCGCTTTATAAAAAATACATGGCACCAGCCAGTACAAACAGAAATTGAAGACCTCGTTACCACGACGACAATGACCAATCTGGAGAGTTAAGTATGTCCGCTGAACACGTTTTGACGATGCTGAACGAACATGAAGTGAAGTTTGTTGATCTGCGCTTCACCGATACCAAAGGTAAAGAACAGCACGTCACAATCCCTGCTCATCAGGTGAACGCCGAATTCTTTGAAGAAGGCAAAATGTTTGACGGCTCCTCCATTGGTGGCTGGAAAGGCATTAACGAATCCGACATGGTTCTGATGCCAGACGCGACCACTGCGGTCATTGATCCGTTCTTCGAAGAACCAACCCTGATCATTCGTTGCGACATCCTCGAGCCAGGCACGCTGCAGGGCTACGACCGCGACCCACGTTCTATTGCGAAACGCGCTGAAGAGTACCTGCGTTCTACCGGCATCGCAGACACCGTTCTGTTCGGGCCAGAGCCAGAATTCTTCCTGTTCGATGACATCCGCTTCGGTGCCTCTATTTCTGGCTCCCACGTGGCTATCGACGATATCGAAGGTGCATGGAACTCCTCCACCAAATACGAAGGCGGTAACAAAGGTCACCGTCCTGGCGTGAAAGGCGGTTACTTCCCGGTTCCTCCGGTCGACTCTGCACAGGACATTCGTTCCACTATGTGTCTGGTGATGGAAGAGATGGGCCTGGTTGTTGAAGCTCACCACCACGAAGTGGCGACTGCTGGTCAGAACGAAGTGGCAACCCGCTTCAACACCATGACCAAAAAAGCGGACGAAATTCAGATCTACAAATACGTTGTGCACAACGTTGCGCACCGTTTCGGTAAAACCGCGACCTTCATGCCAAAACCAATGTTTGGCGATAACGGTTCCGGTATGCACTGCCACATGTCTCTGTCCAAGAACGGTACCAACCTGTTCTCTGGCGACAAATATGCCGGTCTGTCCGAGCAGGCGCTGTATTACATCGGTGGTGTTATCAAACACGCTAAAGCGATCAACGCCCTGGCGAACCCAACCACGAACTCCTACAAGCGTCTGGTCCCGGGCTACGAAGCGCCAGTGATGCTGGCCTACTCTGCACGTAACCGTTCTGCTTCTATCCGTATTCCGGTGGTGGCTTCTCCTAAAGCACGTCGTATCGAAGTTCGCTTCCCGGACCCAGCGGCTAACCCATACCTGTGCTTCGCAGCACTGCTGATGGCCGGTCTGGACGGTATCAAGAACAAGATCCACCCGGGCGAAGCGATGGACAAAAACCTGTACGACCTGCCGCCAGAAGAAGCGAAAGAGATCCCACAGGTGGCTGGCTCTCTGGAAGAAGCCCTGCAGGCGCTGGACGCAGACCGCGAGTTCCTGACTGCAGGTGGCGTATTCACTGACGACGCTATCGATGCTTACATCGCCCTGCGTATGGAAGAGAACGACCGCGTGCGCATGACGCCACACCCGGTAGAGTTCGAGCTGTACTACAGCGTTTAATTAAAGTTGTTTTACCCGGCGTGATAAGCGCCGGGGGTAGTTGCCGTGGAAACTTTTAGCCCATCTCCGGATGGGCTTTTTTCTCCACCAACAACCTGATCTCACGCGCTTTTTACGCCGAAAACGCTATACTGCACTAAATTAGTGCAAACGACTCCAGGAGACTGCTGAATGGCAACTGGCACGCTGCCCGATGCTGGGCAGATCCTCAATTCTTTGATTAACAGCATATTGCTGGTCGATGACGAGCTGGCCGTTCATTACGCCAACCCGGCCGCGCAGCAGCTGCTCGCCCAAAGCGCACGTAAACTGTTCGGCACCCCGCTTCCTGAACTCCTGAGCTATTTTTCACTGAATATTGGCCTGATGCAGGAAAGTTTGCAGGCCGGCCAGGGGTTTACCGATAACGAAGTGACGCTGGTGATCGACGGGCGCTCGCACATTCTGTCGCTAACGGCACAACGTCTTCCCGAAGGTCTGATCCTGCTGGAAATGGCGCCGATGGATAATCAGCGTCGACTGAGCCAGGAGCAGCTTCAGCACGCGCAGCAGATTGCCGCCCGTGACCTGGTGCGCGGCCTGGCGCATGAAATCAAAAACCCGCTGGGTGGATTACGCGGCGCGGCGCAGCTTCTGACCAAGGCGCTGCCCGATCCCGCGCTGGCGGAGTACACCAACGTCATCATTGAGCAGGCGGACCGTCTGCGGAATCTGGTAGACCGTCTTCTCGGTCCGCAGCAGCCGGGAATGCACGTTACTGAAAGCATCCATAAAGTGGCAGAGCGGGTGGTGAAGCTCGTCTCAATGGAGCTGCCGGAGAACGTCACGCTGGTACGTGATTACGATCCAAGCCTGCCGGAACTGGCCCATGACCCGGACCAGATTGAGCAGGTCCTGTTGAATATTGTGCGTAATGCCCTGCAGGCGCTGGGGCCTGAAGGCGGCGAGATTATTTTACGCACCCGCACCGCCTTCCAGCTCACGTTACACGGCGTGCGCTACCGGCTGGCCGCCCGAATCGACGTTGAGGATAACGGGCCCGGCATTCCATCGCATTTGCAGGACACCCTGTTCTACCCGATGGTAAGCGGTCGCGAAGGCGGAACCGGCCTGGGCTTATCCATTGCCCGCAGTTTGATCGATCAACACTCCGGGAAAATTGAATTTACCAGTTGGCCGGGACATACCGAGTTTTCGGTTTTCCTGCCGATTAAAAAATAAAGGTGACGTTTATGCAACGAGGGATAGTCTGGGTAGTCGATGACGATAGCTCCATCCGTTGGGTGCTTGAACGCGCGCTCACAGGGGCAGGATTAAGCTGCACGACGTTTGAGAGCGGCAGCGAAGTGCTCGACGCACTCACCACCAAAACGCCAGATGTTCTGCTTTCGGATATCCGTATGCCGGGCATGGACGGGCTGGCGCTGTTAAAGCAGATCAAACAACGCCACCCTATGCTTCCGGTCATTATAATGACCGCGCACTCCGATCTGGATGCCGCAGTGAGCGCCTATCAGCAAGGGGCGTTTGATTACCTGCCCAAACCCTTTGATATCGACGAAGCGGTGGCGCTGGTTGAGCGCGCGATTAGCCACTATCAGGAGCAGCAACAGCCGCGCCACGCGCCCGATTTTGGGCCAACGACAGACATCATCGGTGAAGCGCCGGCGATGCAGGACGTGTTTCGCATTATCGGTCGTTTGTCCCGCTCGTCCATCAGCGTATTGATTAACGGTGAGTCGGGAACCGGTAAAGAGCTTGTGGCTCATGCATTGCACCGCCACAGCCCGCGGGCAAAAGCGCCGTTCATCGCCCTGAATATGGCGGCGATCCCGAAGGATTTGATTGAGTCCGAACTGTTCGGCCATGAAAAAGGGGCATTTACCGGCGCCAATACCATTCGCCAGGGGCGGTTTGAACAGGCTGACGGCGGTACGCTGTTCCTGGATGAGATCGGCGATATGCCGCTGGATGTCCAGACCCGCCTGCTGCGCGTGCTGGCCGACGGGCAGTTTTATCGCGTGGGCGGCTATGCGCCGGTAAAGGTGGACGTGCGTATTATCGCCGCGACCCACCAGAACCTGGAGCAACGCGTGCAGGAAGGAAAATTCCGTGAGGATTTATTCCACCGTCTGAACGTTATTCGCGTTCATCTGCCGCCGCTGCGCGAACGCCGGGAAGATATTCCCCGCCTGGCGCGTCATTTCCTGCAGGTAGCCGCCCGCGAGCTGGGCGTGGAAGCCAAGCAGCTTCACCCGGAAACCGATGCCGCTCTGACGCGTCTGGCGTGGCCGGGCAACGTGCGTCAGCTGGAAAATACCTGCCGCTGGTTAACCGTGATGGCCGCCGGGCAGGAAGTGTTGATTCAGGATTTACCGGCCGAGCTGTTTGAAGCGACCGCGCCTGAAAGCAGTACCGGGCACGCGCTGCCGGACAGCTGGGCGACGCTGCTGGCGCAGTGGGCCGACCGCGCGCTGCGTTCCGGTCATCAAAACCTGCTGTCTGAAGCTCAGCCGGAGATGGAGCGTACGCTGTTAACTACCGCGCTTCGTCATACGCAGGGCCATAAGCAGGAAGCCGCTCGCCTGCTGGGATGGGGACGTAATACCCTGACGCGCAAGCTTAAAGAGCTGGGGATGGAGTGATCGCACGCCGCTGTGTAAAGGTTATTCATTGAGCGCAAATTGCCGTTATTTTGCGCTTTACTGTTCCGATGAGTTTTGTATGATCGTGCCCGGATATTGGGGGTGAACATCATGCTGGAAACAATCGTGAATATGCTCTCTAGCGGAGCCGCTGAAAGCCACACGCCACAGACAGCCGTTGCGGCTATGTTGTGTGCGGCGCTGGTGGGGCTGTTTAGCTAGCGAGTTGAACGTAAAAGCCGGGTGGCGGCTTCGCCTTACCCGGCCTACGTTTTGTGCATTTTGCAATGCGCCTTAAATCACCCGCGAGAACTGCTGTAGTCGCGCTTTCTGACGCAGATACGCGTCAAAGCACATGCAGATATTACGGATCAACAGACGCCCTTTCGGCGTGACCTCAATCGCGCTCTCCGACACATCCACCAGCCCGTCTTTCGCCAGCGGTGCAATCAGCTTCAGGTCTTCCGCAAAATAATCGCTGAAGTGCAGATCCCACAGCGACTCAACGTCGCTGAAATCGAGACGGAAGTTGCAGATTAGCGCCTTAATCACATCGCGTCGGATGCAGTCGTCGCGCGTTAACGCAATGCCGCGCCACAGCGCGTTGCCCGTTTCATCAACCTGCTGGTAGTAAAGCTTCAGCTCTTTCTGGTTCTGCGCGTAACAGTCACCAATCATGCTGATAGCGGAGACGCCCATCCCCAGCAAATCGGTATCGCCCTGGGTTGTGTAGCCCTGGAAGTTGCGGTGCAGAACGCCTTCACGCTGCGCAATCGCCAGCTCGTCATCCGGACGGGCAAAGTGATCCATTCCGATAAACTGATAGCCGGTTTCGGTCAGCGAGGTAATGGTTTCCTGCAGGATATCCAGCTTCTGCTGGGCAGAAGGAAGATCGGCATCTTTGATTTTGCGCTGAGCGGCAAAGAGCGTCGGCAGATGCGCATAGTTAAAGACGCTCAGGCGGTCCGGGTTGAGTTCGGCCACGCGCTTCAGGGTGAAGGCGAAGCTTTCCGGCGTCTGCTTTGGCAGGCCGTAAATCAGGTCAATATTGGTCGAGGTGAAACCAATCTCACGCGCGTGATTGAGTAAAGCAAAGATAAATTCTTCGTCCTGCTCGCGGTTCACCAGGCGCTGAACCTCTTTATTGAAATCCTGCACGCCCATGCTCAGACGATTGAAGCCTTCGGCGCGTAAGTGATCCAGTACATCCAGCTCAATTTCACGCGGATCGACTTCGATCGAGATTTCAGCGTCGGCGTTAAAACTGAAATTGCCGCGCAGCAGGGTCATCAGGCGGCTGATTTGCGCTTTATTCAGATAGGTTGGCGTACCGCCGCCCCAGTGCAGCTGGCTAACGTGACGGCCAGCAAACAGCGGCGCGCGATGCACAATTTCTTGTTCGAGCGCATCAAGATATTGGTCGGCTTTGTGCTGCTGACGGGTAACGATTTTATTGCAGCCGCAGAAGTAGCAAAGCTTGTGGCAGAACGGAATATGGACGTAGAGCGACAGCGGACGCTCAGGATAGCGCGCGACAGCCTGCTGGAAATCAGCCTCGCCGAAGGCATCGGAGAACTCCAGCGCGGTGGGGTATGACGTATAACGCGGCCCGGAATAGTTATATTTCTGGATTAGGGCCAAATCCCAGTCGATAGTTGGTGCTGACATGCTCACTCCTTCCGTTGGTGTCGCGTTCGTATACGGCGGCCCGTTCTGGCCCCATCGCGGGCCATCATTCGGGTGCGCAGCCACTTCTGTCGCCGCGACAACCGCCGTAGTTTAACGAATAACCACACCAGATAACATATAACCGGAAGGGTTATAAGCAGGACTATCGTGCCTGCCGGGTGCAAATGTTAGTTTCCACCCTTCAGAAGACGCATCATATCTTCCTGCTTCTCGTCTTCTTCTTCATCTTCGTCATCGTCGTATGACAGGCCCAGCTTCTGCATCAGTTCATCGATACGATCCAGTTTGGCATCCACCCATGACTGCTCTTCAGCGGTCAGGGTTTCACCCTCTTCAAGACGTTCCAGCAGCGCGTCCAGGCGCTCATCGTTCTCCAGCAAATCCAGCTCAGCCTGCGGTGAAAGCATAGGTTTCTCGCTCTTTGGTTTGTGCTGCTTAGTGACCGGGGTGTCTGTCACGCCCAGTGGAATGGGAGTTTTACTGCCGATACGAGGGTCTTTCTGCTGTTTGCCTTTTGCAGAAGCACCCGCTGCACCACCACCGTTGGCACGGCTACCCGCAGCGTGACCGCGATGTTTTTTGTCGCGTTTGCGATCGCGCGCTTCCTGGTTCAGTTCTTCGCGCGTTTTGCGGCGTGCTTTTGCAGGGCGTTTCGCGCCCGCAGCGGAGGTTGGTTTTTTCATGATGTTTTATCTTTAAGTCGTTTTCTTCAGTATAGAATTGCGGCGAAATCTAGCAGAAAGCAAGCAAAGAAAAAAGGCGACAGAGCAATCTGTCGCCTTTTTTCCTGACTCACAACCCTTAGCGGGTCAGACTTTCCGTGTTTGCCAACAACAAACCCTGTTTATCCCTTGGCTAATACCGTCCGTGATACGGTTCCATTTCCTTTTAAAACGCCTCCAGGCGCTGGTCATCCTGACAATCCTGCGTCTTCGCCTCCTGGCGCTCCTGACCCTAATCCTTAAGTCGATTTCCTGTTGGCTTCCTCGCCCTGACGCACACTTTACCTTGTTCCGTTAAACTAACAAGCAACGAAACGGTACAAAAAGGATTTTTCAGACAATTACCCGAAAATAAGCTTATGATTTAAAACAGTTTCGCTTTTTTGACACCTGCGAATTCTCTGAAATCTCCCATAGCATTACTGGCCGATCTCTCACACCGGTTGGGGCATTCGCCTACAGCTCATAGCAATCAGAAAAGCCTTTTGGCTGCATTCGGGTATAATCCCCTTCAGATTACGATTTTGGAGACGACCACGTGACTACCTGGAACTACCAACAGACGCATTTTGTCACCAGTGCGCCCGATATTCGCCACCTTCCTTCTGATACCGGTATTGAAGTGGCATTTGCTGGCCGCTCCAATGCGGGGAAATCCAGCGCCCTGAATACGCTGACCAATCAGAAGAGCCTGGCGCGTACCTCAAAAACACCTGGCCGTACCCAGCTGATCAACCTGTTTGAAGTCGCAGAGGGCAAACGCCTGGTCGACTTACCGGGCTACGGTTACGCGCAGGTACCGGAAGAGATGAAAATCAAGTGGCAGCGTGCGCTGGGTGAATACCTGGAAAAACGCCTGTGCCTGAAAGGTCTGGTGGTGCTGATGGATATTCGCCATCCCCTGAAAGATCTGGATCAGCAGATGATCGACTGGGCTGTAGCAAGCGATATCGCCGTGCTGGTGCTGCTGACGAAAGCCGATAAGCTGGCGAGCGGCGCGCGTAAAGCGCAGGTGAATATGGTTCGCGAAGCGGTGCTGGCGTTCAACGGTGATGTGCAGGTTGAGCCGTTCTCCTCGCTGAAAAAGCAGGGCGTGGACAAGCTGCGTCAGAAGCTCGATACCTGGTTTAGCGAGCTGGAACCCGCGACGGAAGCGGAAGAAGAGTAATACCGAGCGCGGCGATAGCCGCGTTTTTTTGCCTGAATTTTTCTTTGCCGCAATAAAAAACGCCCCAGTCATTACTGACTGGGGCGGCTAAAATATTCAGCCAAATCCGATTACGTGAAGTAAAAGGTCTGAAAGATAGAACATCTTACCTCTGTACCCTACGCCGACAACTCTACCCCTTTTTGTGCTGCAGAAAAAGCACTTTTTGTAGTTTTTTTTCATTCTTTACATAGGGAATTCTAATGATTGTCACAAAACGCGCGTTGTTATGTTGCAAACTTACATAAAAAGCGCGTTATGCGAAGAACCGTTAGTGAGCCTGATCCCAGTTTTCGCCACTTCCCACTTCCACCAGCAACGGTACGTCAAGCGTCATGCTGCTTTCCATCAGTTCGTGGATCTTCTTCGACACGGCGTCGAGGTCGTCTTTGTGCACTTCAAATACCAGTTCATCGTGTACCTGCATGATCATTTTCACGCGAGGCTTCTCTTTTTCAAGCCAGGCATCAACGGCGATCATTGCACGCTTAATAATGTCCGCCGCAGTACCCTGCATCGGGGCGTTGATCGCCGCACGCTCTGCGCCAGCGCGACGCGCCGCGTTGCTGGATTTGATGTCCGGTAGGTAGAGGCGGCGGCCATCCAGGGTTTCGACGTAACCTTTTTCCTTCGCCTGCGCGCGGGTGCGTTCCATGTATTCCAGCACGCCCGGATAACGCTCGAAGTAGAGATCCATATACTTCTGCGACTCTTTGCGCGGAATATTGAGCTGGCGCGAAAGACCAAATGCACTCATGCCGTAAATCAGACCGAAGTTGATCGCCTTAGCACTGCGGCGCTGCTCGTTGGTCACGCTGTCCAGCGGCAAGCCGAAGACTTCCGCCGCAGTTGCCCGGTGGATATCCTTCCCTTCAGCAAACGCGGTCAGCAGGCCTTTGTCGCGGGACAGATGCGCCATAATGCGCAGCTCAATTTGCGAGTAGTCAGCAGAGACAATCAGATAATCCTCTGGTGCGATGAAAGCCTGGCGAATACGGCGGCCTTCTTCGTTACGTACCGGGATGTTCTGCAGGTTGGGATCGGTTGATGAGAGACGACCAGTCGCCGCGACAGCCTGATGGTACGACGTGTGCACGCGGCCCGTTTTCGGGTTGATCATCAGCGGGAGCTTGTCGGTGTAGGTAGACTTCAGCTTCGCGAGGCCACGGTACTGCAGAATCACTTTTGGCAGCGGGTAATCCAGCGCCAGCTCTTCCAGCACCTCTTCAGAGGTTGACGGCGCGCCGCCAGGAGTTTTCTTCAGCGGCTTGATGCCCTGCTTTTCAAACAGAATGGTTTGCAGCTGCTTCGGCGAAGAGAGGTTAAACGGCTCGCCTGCAAGCTCATGCGCTTTTTGCTCGAGCTCGGTCAGACGCTGCGCCAGCTCCCCGGAGTGGTTATGCAGCACCGTTGGGTCAATCTTCACGCCGTTGCGTTCAATGCGGGACAGCACGGGCACCAGCGGCATCTCGATATGCTGGAACACGTTCAGCGGACCTTCATGCTTCTGCAGTTTTGGCCACATCTTCAGGTGCAGCTGCAGCGTGACATCTGCGTCTTCCGCCGCGTAGCGCCCCGCTTCTTCCAGAGCAATCTGGTTAAAGGTGAGCTGATTTTTCCCTTTACCGGCAATCTCTTCAAAGGTGATCGTTTTGTGCTTGAGCCAGCGGTCAGACAAGGAATCCATATCATGGCGGCCCGCGACGCTGTCCAGAATGTAGGATTCAAGCATGGTGTCGAAGGCAATCCCGCGCAGTTCAATGCCGTAGTTTTGCAGAATGCCGCGGTCGTACTTGAGGTTTTGTCCAACCTTGAGCGCCTTTTCGTCTTCCAGGATCGGCTTCAGCAGCTCAAGCACGCGTTCACGGGAGATCTGCTCCGGCGCATCCAGGTAATCGTGCGCCACAGGGACGTAGGCGGCAATACCCGGCTCTGTCGCAAATGACAGGCCAACCATATTGGCAGAGATGTTATCGAGGCTGTCGGTTTCGGTATCAAAGGCGAAGACGGGCGCCTTTTTCAGCTTCTCGATCCAGGCGATCAGCCGTGACTCTTCAAGAATGGTTTCGTAGTTGTCGAAGGAAAGCGCCACGGCTTCTTCTTCCGCCTGCTCTTCTGCGTCAACGACGATTGTCTCCTTCGGCTTTGCAGCAGGTTTAGCCCCTTTCGCCTGCAGCCATTTACCGGCTTCCACGTCAGCGGTCCAGCGCTTGAATTCGTATTTCTTAAACAGGCTCAGCAGATCGTCAGCGGAAGGCTGTTGCACTTCAAGCTGCTCACAGCCCAGCTCCAGTTCGACATCGGTTTTGATTGTGGCCAGCTTATAGGAGAGATAAGCCACCTCTTTGTTCTCTTCCAGTTTTCCGGCCATGGTTTTTGCGCCACGGAAGGAGAGCCCGGCGATTTTGTCTGGCTCCGCGTAGAGCGTATCCAGACCACCCAGCCCCTGGAGCAGCGCCTGCGCGGTTTTTTCACCGACGCCAGGGACACCCGGGATGTTATCCGAGGAGTCGCCCATCAACGCGAGGAAGTCGATAATCAGCTCAGGCGGCACGCCGTACTTTGTGACCACTTCTTCTGGCCCCAGAATGGTGTTAGTCATGGTGTTAATCAGGGTAATACCTGGCGTCACCAGCTGCGCCATATCTTTATCACCGGTGCTGATCAGCACAGGACGACCCATCTTTTCTGCTTCACGCGCCAGCGTGCCGATGACGTCATCGGCTTCAACGCCTGAGACGGCCAGCAGCGGCAGCCCCATCGCTTTTACCATGGTGTGCAGCGGCTCAATCTGCGCGCGCAGATCGTCAGGCATTGGCGGACGGTGAGATTTGTAATGCTCAAACAGCTCGTCGCGGAAAGTTTTACCTTTCGCATCAAAGACCACAGCCGCATGGGTTGGCTGATACTGAAGGATCAGGCTGCGCAGCATGTTCAGCACGCCGTACATTGCGCCGGTGGGTTCCCCTGCGCTATTGGTCAGAGGAGGAAACGCATGATATGCCCGATACAGGTAAGAAGAGCCATCGACGAGAATAAGAGGGTTTTCTGGGATCTGAACCATAATGTCCGTGCCTTTAATCAATTTATGGGTAAAGGATGCCACAGAAGGATGAAAACATCAGGTATTAGCGCCAGATACAGGAAAAGATTTTGCGATCGTGAGGATCGCTCGCAAAAATCAAACTGTGGATAAGTTTGTGTATATTTTCACTTCATATGAATAACAGACGTAAAAAATACATATGCGTTAATTTTTAGATCTTAATTATCATGCTGTTATAGCATTAGATCTTATCTATATGGTCAACTGATGGCAATTTAGTCTATGTGGATATAAGCCTTGTTAAGCGCGCAATCACAGAGAAATCGTCTGCGACAGGGTAAAAGCGGCCAAATCATCACGTCAAAGCGCCATTAATTTATCTTTTTTCTGGTAAAATCAGCGCCCGGCGTTGCATAGCCGACCGCTCACTTACAGCTAACTACCTGAAAAAGCTCATCATGCCGAGATTGCTCGCAGCAATAACATTACTGTTAAGCATCATTTTAACTATCCTGGTGACTGTCGCCTGCTCTGTGCCGATCATCATCGCCGGGATCGTTAAACTGCTGCTGCCTGTTCCCATGGTGTGGCGAGCCGTGTCCGCATTTTGTAACTTCATGATGTACTGCTGGTGCGAAGGACTGGCGATCCTGCTGTGCCTGAACCCGCATCTGAAGTGGGATATCAAAGGGCTGGAGAGTCTTAACAAGAAGAACTGGTATCTGCTGATCTGCAATCACCACAGCTGGGCGGACATCGTGGTGTTATGCGTACTTTTTCGCAAACACATCCCGATGAACAAATATTTTCTGAAACAGCAGCTCGCCTGGGTGCCTTTTATCGGGCTGGCCTGCTGGGCACTTGATATGCCGTTTATGAAACGCTATTCGCGCAGCTATTTGATTCGTCATCCCGAGCGTCGCGGCAAAGATGTGGATACCACGCGCCGTTCCTGCGAAAAGTTTCGCGCGCATCCTACGACCATCGTGAACTTTGTTGAAGGCTCCCGGTTTACGGAAGAGAAGCATCAACAAACTCGCTCCCCTTACCAGCACTTGCTGCCGCCAAAGGCTGCGGGTATTGCGATGGCGCTTAACGTGCTGGGATCACAGTTCGATAAACTCCTGAACGTCACACTCTGCTATCCGGAAAACGATAAGACGCCGTTCTACGATATGCTCAGCGGCAAACTGACGCGCATTGTTGTGCGTGTCGATCTGGTTCCGATAGATGCCGGGCTGCACGGTGATTACGTTAACGATAAGAATTTCAAGCGTCGTTTCCAGCAGTGGCTTAATACGCTCTGGAAAGAGAAAGACGAACAGATAGACAATATTAAATCTTCATACAAAAACGCCGGTCAGTGACCGGCGTTTTTACATCAGCGAAATTACTTCTTCTCAACCAGGTATTTCACGGTATCAGCATACTGCTGTACGAAGATATCCATGCTGCTGGTGTCCATGCCCTGCATGTTCAGCTGGTATTTGCCGTTAACAAACATCGCCGGAACGCCCTGAAGCTGGAGGTCAGCAGCCGCTTTTTCCTGCTGAGCAACCAGAGATTTCACCACAAAGCTGTTCCATGCTGCGTCATACTCTTCACCTTTCACGCCGGCATCAACGAACACTTTACGGATATCCGCAGTGGTCTGAACGGTTTGGGTTTTCTGTACGGCTTCAAACATTGGCGCAGTGATCTTATCTTCCACGCCCAGTGCCATCGCAACCGCCCACGCCTGGGTCAGGTCTTTACCCAATGGGCCCAGGAACTCGACGTGGTACTTGGTCATTTTGGTGCCTTCTGGCAGCTTTTTCTTCACGTTGTCAGAAACATGCAGAACCTGCTCGAACTGATAGCAGTGTGGGCAATAGAACGAGAAGAACTCCAGAACCTGTGGCTCGCCAGCGACCGGTTTGTCCAGCGTGATGAACTGTTTGCCGTCGGTAAACTGCGCAGCAGAAGCGCTAAATGCCAGAATCATACCTGCCAGCGCCAGCCAAATTTTTTTCATGATTAACTCTCTCCTGGGTGTGTCCAATTAATACATCGGCGTTAATTGCAGAGGGGGTTCCTGAAGAACCTTGACCTGCTCAGTAAATGTAGATATCTGGCTACGCCAGTAATCCTCTCCGGTAAGCCACGGGAAATTCCGGGGAAATGCGGGATCGTCCCAACGCCTGATTAACCATGCGAGATAATAAACAAAACGCATCGCACGTAAAGGCTCAATCAGGGCAATTTCGTCTGAATTAAACGGGCTAAATTCTTCATAAGCTTCAATAATGGTTTCAAGCTGCATGCGTTGCTCGGCTTTGTCGCCATTGAGCAGCATCCACAGGTCCTGAACCGCGGGCCCCATACGCGCATCATCGAGATCGACAAAAAGCGGGCCATCACGCCAGAGGATATTTCCGGCATGACAATCGCCATGCAGGCGCAGGACGGAAATATCGTCGCGCCAGCAGGTTTTAACAGCAGCAATGAGCTTATCGGTGGCGTTGAGGAAATCATCCTTTAACGCAGTGGGGATCATGGCAGACGTTTCGAATATTCCGCGTGGCTCAAGAAGGTATTCCTGAATTCCGATAGTCGGGCGGGCAATAAAGGCTTTTTTGCGTCCCGTCTGGTGTATGCGCCCAAGATAGCGGGCAACCCACTCCATCTGATCGATATTATCCGCTTCAAACTGGCGGCCACCCAGGCTCGGGAATACAGCGTAGTAAAACCCTTCGTGCGTGAGGAGCGTTTGGTTATTGAATTTTAGCGGTGCGGCAACGGGAACATCGTCATCCAGCAGATCGTGAGCAAACTGATGCTCTTCCTGAATTTGTTCTGCGGACCAGCGTTCAGGACGATAGAATTTTACGACGAAGCGCTGACGATCCTCATCCTGAAACTGATAGACGCGGTTTTCGTAGCTGTTTAACGGTGTTAGCCCGGAATCCACCCGAATACCCTGTTCAAACAGGGCATCCATAATGGTGTCCGGGTGTAATGTCTGGAAAGTAAAAGCCTGGTCGTTCATCCGATCATCCGGAAATTATACGAATGATTCAGGATATCATCTTGTGGCGATTTCGGTGCCGCCGCTTACAAGCTTTTACTCTTTAATTACGCCTCGGGCGCGCAGTAATGCGGTCTTAAAATCTTCCTCATAATCTTTCTGAATACCAGGAATAACAGCATCTTTGGCAGAGTCACGCATTTTAAGGTGATAGATCAGGATGTCGTCAGAAAGGTCTGCCAGATCGCCGTCAAAACCTGACTCTTTGGCCAGTTTCTGTAAAAATTGCATCAGATTTAGCTCTGGCTCTTTTTGCCAGGCGGGCTGGAGGAGTTCAATAACTTCATTCAGACGTTTACATTTCATGGTGGTGCTCCTTTCATTTAGAGTGACACGTTAGCAGGGTCAATCCCACAATAAAAGAGGCGATATTCGTGAATCTTAGCCAGGAAATCATTGGGGTCGTTCTGGCAGGTGGCAGAGCGACGCGAATGGGGGGAAAAGATAAGGGGCTTCAATGCCTGAACGGCAAACCCTTATGGCAATGTGTCGCTGATACGCTCGCAGGCCAGGTGTCGACAATGGTCATCAGTGCTAACCGGCATATCGACACTTACCAGCTCAGCGGGTATGCCGTTTATCAGGATATCCTTGAGGATTACCCGGGACCGCTGGCCGGCATGCTTTCGGTCATGCAACAGTCTCACGGAGAGTGGTTCATCTTCTGTCCCTGCGATACCCCGTTTATTCCGTCCTGTCTTGTCGAACGTTTGTTGCTGCTTCGGGGTACGGCTCCTGTGGTTTGGGTACATGACGGCGAGCGTGATCATCCTGCTATCGCATTGATGCACCGATCCCTGGCGCCAGCCCTGCAGTACTATCTGGCTGCGGGAGAGCGCAGGGTGATGGCTTTTATGCGCGAGTCTGGCGGTCATCCCGTTGATTTTAGCGATTTAAAATCAGCTTTTGTGAATGTGAATACGCCTGACGATTTGCAGATGATGCAGGAGAAAAGATGATACCTGTTGTCGCCATTTCTGCCTGGAGTGGGACCGGAAAAACCACGCTGCTGAAAAAGCTCATTCCTGCGCTTTGTGCCAGAGGTATCCGTCCAGGATTGATTAAGCACACCCACCATAATATGGATGTCGATAAACCGGGCAAAGATAGCTATGCGTTGCGTAAAGCGGGTGCAGCGCAAACGATGGTGGCAAGTACTCAACGCTGGGCGCTGATGACAGAAACGCCGGATGAGGCACCGCTGGATCTCGCTTATCTGGTCAACCGGATGGATCACGCCACGCTGGATCTGGTGCTGGTTGAGGGATTTAAGCATGAGGCCGTGCCTAAGATCCTACTGTTCAGAAGCGATGCCGGGCATGATTTCAGCGAATTAACGCTGGATGAGCATGTGATTGCGGTGGCCAGTGATGTTGTATTGCCGCTTGAAGTTCCGATGCTGGATTTAAATGATGTGGATGGGATTGCGGAGTTTATTGTGGAGTGGAGTGCGATCTGACTTGCCGGGTGGCAGCTTTGCCTTATCCGGCCTACAAATTTCTGAATCCTTAAACGCAAAAAGGCCATCCTTGCGGATGGCCTCTCTACTTATTTGATGCCTGGCAGTTCCCTACTCTCACATGGGGAGACCCCACACTACCATCGGCGCTACGGCGTTTCACT
>NZ_JAASKP010000007.1:0-104607 GCF_019730495.1 Enterobacter sp. Y17 | reverse complement strand
TCACCACAGGAGAAAACCAGGATGCACACACGAAACGTCAACGTCAAAACCGCCGCTCAAGAATCTTCCAGGAAGATAGGGGGAAAAACCGTGTCGTACACGATCCTCGTCGCTGAGACGAAAAAAAACTCTGAGGAGGAATCGGACGTTCTGGAGTTCAGCAGCCTTGCAGAGCTGAAGAAACTGCGCAGACGCTGCCCCGAAACAATGCGCTGCACCTATTTCTACGCCCTCAGCAGCGGCGTCGATAAACAGTGCCGCCATATCCATGTGGCTGAAGCTGACCACTTCAAACAGTTTGTGCGCCTGATCGAGCGCGCAGGTATCGACATTTAAATCCGGTTCACCCCGTGCGGCAGCCGCCGCACGGAACCTCATCAAACAGGAGCCAGAAACATGAGCGTTAACACCCCGACCGCTGCACCAATGGCCTTTTTCGTTCCGTCACATAACGCCGTTTATGACCGGGCAACCCAGCTGGAAGGGCAGTGGGTGACTCAGCGTGAAGCAATAACGCTGGAATCCCTGCGCCGTCTCTATCCGGATGCGGAGCTGATCCCCGCGACTCAGGTACAGGAAAAGCAGAATGACGGCTATCGCCGTCCCTGGGCGGAAATCACCGAGGCCCGGTATATCGACCAGCTGGAAACACTGCCGCCAGTGGACTGGTGCAGGGGGTTTGGCGGGGAGTCGTTCAAATCAATGTAGTTTACGGGCGGGGATGTGACCGCAATTTTTGTCCGGTACGGCGCGCGTTTCTTTGAGTGCCATGACCTGCACACCCGCCATCACCGTGAGCTGATTGGCGACGTGATCGCCCGTTTCTGTCTCGATGCGCCGCTGAATTCCGCGCATTAAAAAAGCAGGGTTGCCCCTGCTTTCTCAACGCCGTATCTGGCCTACCAAAACGAGATACGGCAATCACAACCAAAGTAAGGAGATTGATCGTGAAATTTGACCCGCAAACTGTCGCACAGGCGAAGGCATTTGTAAATGCCCTCCGCGCCGGAAAACGCGCACGCGTACCCGCGCTGCGCTTCTCACAGTGGCAGCCGTTCCTGTCCGTGGTAAATGCCGAAACGGGCTACGCCGCCGAGGCTGACTGCGGTCTGGCTGTCAGCGTCTACCCGGCGCTTGGACTGGCTTAACAGGAGACGGCCGCCCGCGGGCGGCCGGTAAGGAGAAACCATGTCACAACTGAGTTTTGAATCCCTGTTCCTGTCTGACCAGGCAGAGGCGCTGCCGCGGGCTTCTGCTCCTGCCCGAATGTTGTCGCCAGCTGAGGCGCGTAGAGAGTTCGCCAGTGTCTTCCGTCAGACTGCGAAACATATGCGCCGTTCCGAAGTGTTCCGCGACTTTATCCAGCTTGCTGCCAGCCAGCTGGATGTGGCTCGGCTGCGCACGCCAGAGGGTATGGAAAGTAACTATCTGATCTGCAAACGTTATGAACCGTCCGATTTAGACGCCATGAACCAGCTGTTCTGCCTGTTGGTGGAGGGACTGGCGGGTGAAACTCATGATTTCCTCGGCGCGCTGTATATGGAGCAGGAGCTGGGCGCGGATGAAATGGGGCAGTATTTCTCTCCGTCCTCCATCTCCCGCCTGATGGCCGGACTACTCATGCCCGGCGCTCAGGAGACGATAAAGCGTGAGGGTTGGATGACACTCGATGAGCCTGCCTGTGGTAGCGCCGGTATGGTCATTGCCTTTGCATACTGGATGACTGATGCGGGATATAACCCGTCAGAACAGCTGTATGCCACCTGCACAGATATCGATCCGATGGTGGCTGATATGGCCTTTATCCAGCTGTCACTGCTGGGTATCCCTGCGAAAGTCGTGACCGGTAACACGCTGACCCTGAAAGCAAATCGCGTGCGTTATACCCCCGTTTATTACTTGAATGACTGGAAGGGACGTCTGGAGTTCCGCAGCCGTTTCGAAGCTATGAAAAACTTTCTGGCCACCGTGGCCGCCTGACTGACAGAGCGGCAGGGCAGACCTGCCGCAGGGAGAGAGAGAAATGATGAGCAACACACTGAACGCTGTTCCGGCCACCGTGCTGGAGACGATGGCAGAACGCCTGCAAGGCCAGGCTGAACCGATAAAAATCCGCAGCAACGATGATCACGCCGCGCTGGCTGCAGATGTGCTCTGGAAATTTGCCCGTAAAACCGGGCTGAACAGGGAAAGCGAAAGCGTGCAAACTGTCATCACGGATTTTCTGGCCAATCTGCTGCACCTGTGCGAACAGTGCGAGCCGGACGGGGCTGGCATCGAGGGATTTAATGCCCTGCTGAAAATGGCCATGATGCACTATGAACAGGAAAACGGAGGTGACAGCGAAGAACCGATCTGAGCGGAAATCCTGGCCCCGGTGCATATCATCGGGGCAACCGCAAAAAACGCTACCCCTTCGGGGAAACGGGGAGGGCGAAAGCGCCTCCGGCGCTCTGCCTTTCCCCGTTGCAGTGATGCTCTCCTCATCGGCGGTCATAACCGGCGTCCTGCTGGTTAACTTTCTCAGCTGCAGCTCAGTTATGGCCATAACCGAAAAACAGGGCAGGGCGATGGCCCCCTTCGGCTCCCGGCCAGCGTTGCTGTCCGGTCGTCGAGCCCCACTCCGCCAGGGCGGCTGCTGCGCACCCGCCAGGCTCCGCCGAACCCCTCCGGGTTTCGGGCCATACGGCTAGGGTCTGATGGCGAAGGTCAGGGGCTGCGGCTTCTCCGGCCGTGCCGTCCGGAACGCCTTCACCGCGCCGGCTGATGCCGTCGCTTTAATGGCGCCACGCCGTTCCGACGTGTCGGGTGTGTGCATCCTGTTCCCCCGGTGAGGCCATCCCCCGTGCGTCCTCACGCGGAGGGCTTGTCGTAGCACCGTCGGGTCGTCATCCAAGGGGTGAAATGCACTCCGCCAAAACTTTTTGCGTGCCGCAAAAACTTTAGTCTCCGCCCCTTTCCTTCCTCCCTTCGCCGTTGCTCCTTTGCCCTTTGCCGCGAGAGAACTCACCAGGGAGATGGACAACCATCACCACAGGAGAAAACCAGGATGCACACACGAAACGTCAACGTCAAAACCGCCGCTCAAGAATCTACCGGAAGATGTGATTCAAACCTCACCACGTCCCAGTTCACGGATCTGTTTTGCTGGGTCCTGGCAGCATCTGAAGGGGAACCACAACCGGCAATTTTTACGCCGCCTGAGAATGCCACTGAGCTGACGTTAATTAATGACGAATGCCCGGATTATATCTCTGTCTGGCTTGTAGATGGTCGCCCGGTGGCAATTGCAATGCCGCTGGATAATTTTCACCGCGTTATTTCTTCATCTTTAACTAAATAATCAGGAGTAAATAAAAATGGTCAGTTTCGCAAGCCGCTATCGTATGTCTACCTCGATCCGCAAAGACCGTCCGCTGACGAATGATGAATTACAGCTCATCGTTCCGAGCGCGTTCTCATCGGATAAACACGATTCACGCTCTGAACGTTATACGTATATCCCGACCATTAACATTCTTGATCGCTTACGTGATGAAGGTTTTCAGCCATATTATGCAACTCAGTCACGTACACGTGACCAGGATAAACGCGACTTTACAAAGCATATGCTTCGCCTGCGCCGTCATGACCAGATTAACGGAAAAGAAGTACCGGAAATTATTCTGCTGAATAGCCATGATGGTTCAAGCAGCTATAAAATGATCCCCGGTATGTTCCGTCAGGTTTGCAGTAATGGCCTGGTTGCATGGAAGGATTTTGGTGAAATTCGTGTGCCTCACAAAGGAGATATTGTCGGGCAGGTTATTGAAGGCGCTTACACGGTGCTGAAAACATTTGACGCGGTTGATGAAAATATTGACCTCATGAAAAGCATTCAGCTCACTTTGCCTGAGCAGCGCCTTTTTGGTGCGACCGCCCTGGAACTTAAATACGATGGAAAACCAGCGCCGATTACACCGGAGCAAATTATTAACCCTCGCCGTGTGCTCGACAGAGGCCAGGATTTATGGACCACGTTTAACGTGGTGCAGGAAAATGTAATCCGTGGGGGAATTCGTGGCAGAACGGAAAAAGGGAAGATGACCAGAACGCGGGAAGTCACCGGAATAGATGGTGACATCAAATTAAATCAGGTGCTCTGGAAAATGGCTGAGGAGTTTGCAAAGCTGAAGGCCTGAAAATGAAGCCGCTCAACAGAGCGGCTTTTTACTGTCCGCTGTTAAGCGATGCTGTTTCTGTAGTTTTTATCTCATGCTCCTTTCCCGCAGCTGGCGCGAGACGTTCAGAAAGTAATTTTTTTCTGGCCAGTAATACGCGATATATATTTTTGATATCCTGTGCATAGGCCTTGCGCTGCGCAATGAGTTTTTTGCTCGGCCCCGTATTATACATCCCCACGCTGTCCCAGTTTTTTCCGTATGACCTGAAGTTGTGCGCCAGTACCCATGCACCCGTATAAACGCAGATACATGGATCATTCAGCAGGCGCTCACGGGTAATATTGAAGTTTTTAAGTTTACCGTAATGTGAGCTGTTCACCTGCATCCCACAGACATCTTCTGTCCCATTCCTGTTTGATCCATTTATCGCATCTGGTACCAGATGGCTCTCTTTAATCGAAATTGACATAAGCAGAAGCGGATCAATTTGGTAATCTTTCCCGGCCTGATCAAAGCACATTTGCGGAGCTGCGCCAGCAGATAGTGAAAGAGTCAGCAAAGCAGCAGGCAGTAACGATATTTTCATGGCTTGGCCTTTTAGCGAAATAAACGGGCTCTGGAGAGGCGCTTTAAAAAATACCCCGGCGGATCGTCGTAATCAAGTAAATTCACTACAAACGCGCGTGAGCGCTTTCCTGCGGAGATTTAACACCTGTCCGAAATAAACATGTCAGAGCAGTAGGCGGTATTAACATGCCGCTCTTTACTAACCCTTTAAACATCACACCCCACGCAAGACTTCGTCTTGCAGATTTTTCTTTTAATTTCAGTTGGATGCCCGTAAGAATTTTGCGCGTTGTTGGATTAAGACCGTTAAATGTCGCACATACCGACACTACACTATCGTATAATCCTGATACCTGTTAGTGTCGGTATGTCACACATGTATCGTACAATTGTAGATATGCTTTAATTCCATTGAATTATATATCGCACAGTGTCACACTGTCGCACATCCTGGTGCTGGATTGTACTACTGTATAGAGCGTAAATTCACAGCAGTATCAATCCATTGCACCTTTGCGCAGCAATCTGATAATCCACCAACAGGCTATATGTAGTGTCGGTTCCGACACTAACTTAAAACAGGTAAAAAATATGGGAAGAGTCGGCATCTACCTTAAAGATAAAATTGAACGCGAAGTTCGTGATATCGTTCAACAAGACCTGCAAAACGGCGCTAATGCTGGAGAAGCAAACATATCAGCTACCTGCAACGAATTAATCAGGCTTGGACTTCTTGTTTATAAGCGCGATGGCGAGGATGGCAACCAGTTTGATATTGAAGGATATCGCAGAGACCTCATAAGAAAAGCAGCCGGCTCACGTGAAGGTACAGTTCTCATTGCAACACTACTCGCTGAAATGTATTTAAAAATGACAGGAAAAGACGGCGAGGGCAGCCTGGAAGATACGCTCGATATGATTATTAGCGGCATAAATACAGCCGAGAACGAAGCGGAAGCAAGGCACTTCATCAACGAAAAAGAATAAATCTGCGAGCCGGACACTCCGGCTCGCATCGATCACTGAGACGATTTTTCATCCCAGGGGAGGTCACTTTTTTCTACCTCTCTTATTTTTTCCTTCAGGAAAACTTCAAACTCCATACAGAGAACTTTAAGTGCCTGAGCATCCTCGTTCTGGTCAAGCAACCTTTCCGTAAAATAACCCAGCGTATTCATCAGGCGGGTGAGCATTTCGTCATTCAGACTACGGTTATGCACCTTCGCCATCGCCCTGATTTCATCAGCAAGATTCTCGGGAATACGCATGCTATATCCGGTTGTTTTCCCCGGAAGCAAAATCCGCTCACCCTCACGCCACATCCACAATTGTTCCTGCTTGAGTGGGGTTTTAACTTCAGCCACAACTTCAGCGGATTCACTATCAAGTAATTTTCCAAGCCACTCCTCGAATCTTACCGCTAGCGCTATGAGCCGCTCACCCTCCGCAGTTTTAATGACTGGCTTACCCGGCTGATAATTTAGCGACAATAAAAGCCTGGCAATAATTTCCTCATTCACACTCCTGTTGCCAGCTCTGGCACATATTCTCAGCTCCATAAGCAAATTATCCGGAGCACGCAATCGCCACTCCACCGCTTCACCTGGCTGGAACTTACGCGGACGGCCGCGACCATCCCACATTTTCTCTTTAACTTTCATAGCTATAGATCCCGGAGGCCATTTCCGAACTTTCTGGTCAACAAAGCCTACTCACTTACATATTCGGATAAATCTGAATGATTCCAAAAAGTGTGACATGCGTCACAGTTTTTTTTTTTTAGGGTCATGGGACAATTGCGCCCGCGTAAACAAGCACTTACGCGATTCACTTTTGTTTACTTCGGAGAAAACAAACATGTTAACCAAAGGCAGTGCCCTTAACGTCGGTAAGGGATGGGCGGTAGCGTCTTTATTCCGCAAAGCACGCGAAAATCGCAAAGCTAAATTTTACTTAAAGTCAGCAGGCGCTTTTTTAATTGCACTTATGGTCACTCACCCGGCATTCGCATCTGGTACTGACCTTCTTTCCTCACAAAACACCACGGTTAATTCAACCTTCGGTTCTGGTTCTTCACTGGTTAAATGGTTCTACATCGCCGAAATCATCATGGGCCTGTTTATTTACATTAAGGCCCGCTCACCACTGGTGTTCGTCGGTATCGTTATGGCAATCATCTTTACCCGTGTCGCCTTCGGCATCGCGAGCTAAATGATGAATGGGGAAGGAGATAAATATAACTTCCCGGAAACAATGAACCAGCAGGACCGTTATTTAGGCTTACCGATTGACGAGTTAATTGTTACCGCACCCCTATTGATTTTGGGGGTGCTTAACAACTTGTCACTCGAACTTGGTGTAATCGCGGGAATCCTCTGGTTTATCGTCAGATATCTGAAAAAAGGGCAGGGGTCATACTGGTTGCTTAATTTCTGTTACTGGCACCTGCCATCACTTTTATTCAAAGTAACCTTTCGCCAGATACCTGATTCAAGTTTCCGGCACTGGAGGGCATAGTTTTTCATGAAACTGAATATTAAAGGAGAGCGCGATAAACAACTCCGCTATGCGTTTATTGGTCTTTCAGCTTTAACCTTACTCATGGGCGCAGGGAATGTACTGACAGGGTCACTGGCATGGTATTTCGCCACAACCCAGAAAACCATCACCACGCCGTTAACGTTTAACCGCCCATTTGCATCAGATTCTAAAAGTGTCGATGCGACCGGTCTGACACAGTTCGCCGCTTCCTTTATTTACTGGCGACTCAACGTTACCCCGGAAAACATCGAACATAACCAGAAAATGATTCTTGGATTTGTCCCATCCGCCGAACGGGACGTACTCAAGAAAGCCCTGGACATAGAAACTGAGCGCATCCAGAAAGCGGGCATCACCACCCAGTTCGACACGAAAGAAATTCGCGTCATGGATGATGGCTCCGTGCAGTACAGCGGGGTACTGAAATCCTCCACCACAAACGGCGCAATCATCACGCCACTGAAAGACCAGGAAAAAACCTACCGACTGAAACTGAGTTATGACAACGGTGTGATTAACCTCCACAGCTTTGAAGAACTCAAGCCGGTATCTTCCACTAACTGACAGGACTGCCCATGAAATTTCGCATTTCACCGGCAGCTGCTGCTGTGTTTCTGGCAGCGGGATTATTTACCAGCGGCCTCCGGGCCGCTTCCGCACCCGCAGCCATTCCGTTTGAGAACGACGCCGCCTTTAACGTCACCCTCAGCAACACCAACCCGAGCAAGGTTGTTGTAGACGGAGAACTCATTACCAGCATCAGCGGACCAACCGGTGCGTATGACCAGAGCCAGACCGAGGACGGAGCGCTTATCCTGTCTCCGCTTGTCGGCCAGAACTTCACCCTGTTTATCCAGACTGACCACGGTTCATCGCTGAGCCTGAACGTCAGGCCGCAGCCGGGTAACGGCAAAACACTGCGCTTCACCCCGATGTCACCACCACTTCGCAAGAACGACGATGCGAAGGCATGGGAAGAAGGGCAAACCTATGAAAAAACGCTGGTTGCGCTATCCCGCGCTGTAGTCAATGGTCAGGTGCCGGACGACTACCGGGAATACCCGGTCAGCCGCATGCCGGCTTACACACCCGCCAGTGATGTACGCCTGACGCCTGAACGCCAGTTTGTGGGCAACCACCTGCGGGTTGTTCGCTTCCGGATGAGCAACCCGGGCAGCATCACCCGAAGCCTCCGCGAGCGCGATTTCTGGCGCAAGGGCGTCCGGGCCGTAATGCTGTCGCAGAATCAGCTCTACGCTGGCGGCGAAGGCTATGCCTGGATTGTGTTTTCAGATGACGGAGACGCCCGCCCATGACCATAAGCCTGAATGAAAACCTGAAAACCCGCCGCAAGCAGCTGGCCATCCTGGCCGCCGTCATCATTGGCGGCGCAGCCGCAGCAGGCGGCGTAATGTGGTACGGGCAATACCAGCAAAAACAAAAGCAACCCGCACCGGTTGCAACACCAAACCTGACCGGCGTTGTGACCGCGACGTTTAACGAGCAGGTCAACGATGCCGCGCTGACACAGCAGCAGGCAAAGACCTCCGCTCTTGAGCAAAACCTTGCCACACTTGCTCAGCAGTTCGCGCAGAACAAGCTCACCACCGAGCAAAAGCTGGCTGAAAAGGATGCTGAAATTCAGCGCCTGAACGACCAGCTTACGAAAGCCCCCGGCAGCAACCAGACCACTGGCCAGCAGACACCACCTGCTGGCCAGAACGGAACACCACTCCCCGGTCCCGTTGCTGCCGGCCAGGCCCGACCACCCGAATACAATGTGACCCCCACAGGTGCACCGGCCGCCACTGGTGTGAATATGGGGCAGGGCGCAGCGTTCTACCCGGGCGGCTCCGGCCAGCGCATGACAGGTGGCCTGTCGACAACAAAGTTCAGCTACGACAGCCTGAAGAAAAAGCCAACTAAATTACCCTGGATTCCTTCCGGCTCATTCTCTGATGCCGTCCTGATTGAGGGGGCCGACGCGAACGCCAGCGTCACCGGGCAGCAGAATACCAGCCCTGTAACCATCCGCCTGCAGGGCAACATTCAGATGCCCAACAACAAAGAGTTCAATGCGGACGGCTGCTTTATTGTGGGTGAGATGTGGGGCGATATCTCCAGCGAACGCGGAAACGTCCGTACCCAGTCCATCAGCTGCATCCTGAAAAACGGCAAGCACGTGGACATGGAGTTTCAGGGGCATGTCAGCTTCCAGGGTAAAGGCGGCATTCGCGGCAAGCCCGTCATGCGAAACGGCATGATTGTCGGCTACGCCGGTGCAGCAGGCCTCCTGTCAGGTTTTGGTGAAGGTATAAAATCTGCCGCCACACCATCCGTCGGCCTCGGAGCCACAGCAGATGTCAGTGCTGGCGACGTGTTTAAGCAGGGTATAGGCGGCGGGGCCAGCAAGGCGGCCGACACGCTGAGCCAGTACTGGATTAAGCGCGCTGAGCAGTACCACCCGGTAATTGATATTGGTGCCGGCAACCAGGTGACCGTTGTATTCCAGAAGGGCTTCCGCCTTGAAACTATCGAGGACGCCGAGGACGCGAAAGCGAAAGAGGAACTACAGAAAGCCGGCAACGCCGCGCAGAACGCAGTGACTCCGCAGCCAGCGAGCCAGACCACTGCATCCAGTACCACCTCAGTCGGCAACATCAACCCCGATGATGTTCTCCGCCAGGCCAGCCAGCTGCGCCTCGGTGACACCATCAACTAATGAGGAAATGCAGATGTCTGTACATAAAACAAACGCACAGGGAGGCGGTCCCGACCGTAAAGCAAATGATGTGAACCGTCGATTAAGGATAACAGTTAACTGGCTGTATTCGATTTGGTGGGTCCTCATGTGGGTGGGTGTGATTACGTGCGTTATCAAAGGAATACGGGAGGAATATGTTTTTCGCATCTTAGGTGCACTCCTCTTTGCCACCGGCTTGATTCGTATACGACCTCCCATCTGGCCATATGACGCCGCCGAACCCGTCCAGGGACTGACAGACGATGACAAAAAGGAGTGAAAATGAAACGCACTGCCGCAGTTTTGTTGATGGTGCTTTCCCTGACTACACCTGGTGCCGTGAATGCGGCGGACATCGTTAGTCTCAGCCTGCAGAACCACTAAATAAGGAGTACGGGATGCGTGACGAAGTGCGTAATAACAACCTGCTCAGGAGCATGCGGATGCATGTTGCTGAATGGGAGGCAGGCCGGCCCACTCCGCAAGGAAATAAGTACATTTTCTTTTGGCTTGCAACCTTCATCGTTGTACTGGTAACAACGGTTGCAGTGTTCCGCCCGTCATTGTTTGCACTGTGTTTCCTGATTGCCTGGTTTTTTCTGAGTCAGAAGATATTTAAGCGAATTATCTCGCGTTACAACGAAAGCTGGGAGGAGGTATTCGACAGGTTACTTTCTGATTATGAACCCCTGAACCTTTCTGCCTGGGAACACCTGAAGCACCAGGCTGAAACAGAAGGGTTGACGGCCAGCATTGTCAGCAACTGGCATCGTGAGGAAGCCAGGACCGTCTGGCCAGAAAAGAAACCTGACCTGAAGTTCCTCCATAAAGTCACTGACGGTAACGAGAAAATCGGAGAGAAATGAAGCGTACCAGAGCCATTTCACTACTGGTAATAACTGCCGGAGCGACCGGTGTTTCTGTTTACAACCATACTGGAGGGCTCACTGTATTACTCACCCTGGTGACCATAGGCGCACTTGCTCATGTCATCAACGTCTTCCTGTAATTCATTTCACTGGAGTGTTTATGTCTGCCAACATGGCACGCTATCCATTACTCAAAATCCTGCATGATTATCGCCATATCCTCACTCCTGCACTGGTATTCACTATCGAACTGACTGTGTGGGCAGTGCTCAATCTTAAAGGCGTGGGTGATATGGGCTGGGGCCCCTGGCGAGTGTCCCTGCTCTTAAGCGTGTTCCTCGTATACTTTAGCTGCGTTTTCTTTAACAAACGCGATGGCTGGTACTTTATGTATGGTTCAGTCGTTCCGTGGGGAGGAATGCTGATCGCGGCCATTGTTTATGGCTTCATCCAGATGAACCTGAACTTTCTGTCGCTGGACATGTTTTATGCCGGCGTGTTTGCCAGCCTTGCTGTGCAGCTGGTTTTTACTGTGCTTCAGTGCAACTGCAAATAATCGAAATTGAGTATTACCCCTCCCTGAATACCCCTTAAATCAAAACCGGAGTTACCCCATGAAAAAACTACTGGGTGCTGCACTGCTGTGCAGCGCACTGACCGGCTGCGCCGGTCTCAATTCTGATTTCGACTGCAACAAGACCGCAACCGACCAGTGCCTGACTACCGGTGAGGCCAACAAGCTGGCCGCTCAGGGTAAAAGTCTGGATGACCTGACGGCAGAGAAAACCGCAAAAAAGCCTGCGGGTGAAACCCTGCCGGCACTGCGCAATTCAGCACCGGTCGTGAATCCCTTCCGTCCTGTTTCCGCCGCAGCAACCGGAACCACCGCCGCTAAGCCTGTCGCACCACGCCCCCTGACCACTGCGCCGGCGAAATCGTCAGGTTCGCTGGTCACGCCGCTGGACACGTCCAGTCATGCAGCCCCTGTGCCGGTTAACACGGCGGGCCGCGTTCCGGTTCAGCGTATTCCAGACGCCACGCAGCGTCTGTGGATTGCCCCCTGGGTGGACACGGACGACAACTTTCATCAGCCGGCTGTGGTCGAGTTCGTGAAAAACAAATCCCACTGGGATGAAAGCTACCGCGTCATCGGGGAGGGAGGGGAATGAGCAGCCACTTCATTTCCGGCAGGAACGGCGTCGAATATCTGGCGAAATCGTTAGCCCATTCACGGAAAGGAACGACGCAAATCACCGCCACACAGTCAGTCGATACCGACGATGAAACGCTGGCCGTTTTGAGCGTGAGACGTGACTGGCAGATTAAAACTGCCGGTGATGCACCGTACACCGGCCAGATGAACGAAGAGAAGCTGCGTCGCCTGGAGTTGATCCGGGCCGCTGCGGAGGGCCGAAAATGAGTTTTGTCGACAGCCTGATGGATATGCTGAAAAACGGGAAAGAGGAAGACGGTGCAGCAACGGCCCGCAACAACCTTTCCCAGACCTGGGATTATCCGTCCCTGGTCGCTGCGCTGCCGTACCGGTATTACGACGACAAGAATGAAATTTTCGTAAATGCCGGCTCTGCGGGCTTCATTATGGAGGCCGCCCCGCTTCCTGGCGCGAACGAGCAGGTGATGGCCGCGCTCGATGACATGCTACGTAAGAAGCTTCCCCGCCAGACCCCTGTGACCGTCATTATGCTTGCCAGCAAGTGTGTCGGGGAACGCATCGATCGCGGCGTGAGTAACGACATGTGGAAAGGGGGGATGGCCGATCATCTCAATAAAATCACCCGCGCGTTCTGGCAGCGTTCCGCGCTGCACGGCCTGGCCAACGAACGGGAATACCCGCTCTACCTGCGTAACTACCGTATCTTTATTGTCTACGGTCAGCCCATTAAGCGCGCTTCCCAGGTGCAGCGGGTGATGGATGACCTGATTCAGATACGTAACACCATCCGCGTCTCACTGGGAGCCGCGCGCATCGACAGCATGAACACCGATGTGCACGCATTCCTGTCTGCGGTACGCGAGCAGATGAACTACCGTCAGGAACAGGTGCTGACGTCCTCCGGGGACTACAACGAGGATGAGAAGCTCAACCGCCAGGTGGTTGATCCCGGGATTGACCTGAAGGTGCATCCATCGCATATCCGGATGGAGCTGCCTGAAACCATTGACGCGCGCGGGACACGCCTGCCGGCATCTGCATGTCGCATCATCAACATGCAGCTTGCTAAAAATCCGCGTCGATTCGCGCTCTGGCAGGGGGCTGACAATCTGCAGAACCTGCGTTTTCCCGACCTCGGGATACCCTGTCCCTTTATGCTGACCTGGACGACGGCGCTGGAAGAACAGACCAAAAGTCAGAGCGAGGCTTTCCGTAAAGACCAGGACCTGTCTAAAAAGGCCAACTCAGCCTACGCTGCACTGTTCCCCAACACCAAAAAGGCTGCAGAGGAATGGCGGCGTACCCGAGAGCAGCTTCACAGTAATGAAATCGCGCTCTGCAATACCTACTTCAACCTGACCCTGTTCGCCCCGGATAACAATACCGAGGCACAGAAGTGTGAACTGGCCGCCGTCAACGTGTTCCGTAAGAACGAGCTGGAAATGGTGACGATACAGTACCAGCAGATGCGCAACTGGCTGGCCAGTTTCCCGTTCGTCATGCAGGAAGGGATGTGGGAAGACCTGAAGATGACGGGGGCAACGCTACGCTCCAAGTCATGGAACGCAGTGAGCCTGATGCCGGTCGTCGCGGAACGCCAGCTGTCCAACGTGGGTATGCCATTGCCGACCTACCGGAACCAGGTTGCATTCTACGACATGTTTGGTGAAGAGAACGGCAGTACCAACTTTAACATCGCCGTCACTGGCACGTCCGGGGCCGGTAAATCATTCCTGACGCAGGGCATTCTTCGTGACGTACTGAATGCCGGGGGATACGCCTGGGTTATCGACATGGGGGACAGCTACAAGAACTACTGTCACCAGGCCGGCGGGGTTTATCTCGATGGCTCTAAACTGCGCTTTAACCCGTTCGCCAACGTTAAGGACATTAATCATTCTGCGGAAGGGATTGTGCGCCTGCTGACGGTACTCGCCAGTCCGACGCAGCCGCTGGATGGCGTCTGTGAAGCGATCCTGCAAAAAGCGGTAATGGATGCGTGGGAGAAGAAGGCAAACAAAGCCCGTATCGACGACGTTCATAATTACCTGACCAATGAGGATGTGAACCAGGCGTTTGCAGACAAGCCGACCATCATCGCGCGTCTCGCTGAGCTGGCCATGCTGCTCGATACATACTGCACCTGGGGGCCTGACGGAGAATACTTCAACGCCGACACCCCGACGCTCGATGGGGAAACCCGCTTCGCGGTGCTGGAGCTGCTGAGCCTGGAAGACAAGCCGAAGCTGCTCTCGTCCATCCTGTTCTCGCTCATTCTGGCGATACAGGAAAAGATGTACCACAGCCCGCGCGACCTCAAAAAAGTCTGCATCATCGACGAGGCCTGGCGTTTGCTGGGTGGCTCCAACCCACACGCGGCAAGGTTTATCGAAACCGGCTACCGCACCGTGCGTCGTCACCGTGGGGCGTTTATCACCATCACCCAGGGCATCAAGGACTTCAGCGCCAGTAAGGAAGCAGAAGCCGCCTGGAACAACAGCTCCACCAAAATCACCCTCTTGCAGGATGCGAAGGCGTTTAAACAGTACCTTGCCGATAACCCGGATCAGTTCTCGGACATGGAAAAAGAAGTTATCCGTGGCTTCCAGCCAGCCCTGCAGACCGGCTACAGCTCCCTGCTGATAAACGCCGGTGAATACAGCTCCTTCCATCGCCTGTTCGTCGACCCCGTGACGCGTGCCATGTTCAGCTCGCGTGGCGAGGACTTCGCTTTCATGCAGAAAGCCCAGAAAGAAGCGGGAGCGACAGCGGAAGAGGCGGCATATCTGCTGGCGGAGAAAAAATACGGTAGTGAACTTCGCGAACTTGAAGAGTGGGTGAAAGCAGCATGAGTGAACAACAGGACAAGCCGTATAACGGCGACACCGTCCGCGACGGTGTAACGATAGCCAGCAAGACATCCCGCTGGGTTAAAGCCAGCATGCTGGGGCTGGCGGGACTTCTGGTTATGACAGGCGTGGCATATGTGACGGCGAAAGCCGTCGCCCCGGAGGTGGTGGTCTTCGACATGAAGGGGACTGTGGACCTCTTCATGCAGCAGTCCGCTCAGTTACAGCTCGATGAAAACAGGGCTAAAGCGATGACCCAGCAGTTCAACGCGGCACTGACCGGCAGCCTGGATGCATGGCAGTCCTCACACAACGCCATCGTTCTGGTGAAGCCGGCGGTGATGAGCCCGCAGCGCGATATCACGAATGAAATTCGTGCTGATATTGCCCGACGCATCCAGGGGGGCCAGTGAAAAAACGACTGCAGCTGACGGCCATGATGCTGCTGATGCTTTCCGCCGGCAGCGGGGCGAAAGATCTCGGTACCTGGGGCAACGTCTTCGAGCCTGCGGAGCAGGACATGCTGGCGTTTATCCAGAATCGCCTGAAGGGAATGGAGCAGACGGGCGAGCTGGACCGCCTTCGCAAAGAGGCAACGGAAAGAGTGAAGGAGCATGCGGTACGTCCGACACCGGTGGAAGGGCTCACGAAAGCGAAGGAATACCGTAGCTTTGCCTGGGACCCGACATTTACCGTGAAGGAAACGATCACAGACATGCAGGGCAACGTGATCGCCCGCAAGGGCAACGTGATCGCCCGCAAGGGCGACACGGTCAATCCTCTGGATAAGGTGCCCTTCAGCCAGGTGCTCTTTTTTATCGACGGCGATGACAAGGAGCAGGTGAACTGGACCCGACAGCAGCTCGCCGGCCAGACCAGCGTGAAGGTCATCCTGGTGAACGGCAACATCAAAGAAACCAGTGATGCGCTGAACGAACGTATCTACTTCGACCAGTCTGGCGTACTGACCCGTAAATTCGGGTTTGAACACATCCCCGCGCGGATCTCGCGCGACGGCCGCGTGATGAAAGTGGAAGAGATTCCGGTATCAGGAGCAAAAAAATGAGTGCAACAACGTTAGGTGACCTGTTTCCCGAAATGCGTCAGGCGGTCACATCCCATCAACGTTACGGCAGAAAACCGCGCAAACCCGCTGAGATAACGCCGCGCATGGGAACAGCAGAACGACTGAAGACGCTGTACCCCGAAATTGACTCCTGGCATCCGGTACTGGTGACCAAAGCCTGGCTCCACTGGTGTGAGCAGAACCAGCAGGACAGTCGGGAGCCGTCCAGGCGTGATGAACGTTTCCCGGACTACATCATTCACCTCTTACTGGAGAACATGCGGGCCGAGGACAGCGCGAAACGTAAAAAGGGCCCGAAGCTGTCACTTTCCGAGCGCCTCGACAGGTTGTTTGCAGGCGAAGGGCAGGAGAACGCCGAATGTCACTGATACACAATAACTCTGTGCCACCTGCGTCTCAGCACATGACAGGCCACAATGCTGATACCAGGGGCTGCGACGAAACCGTGAATCAACTCTGTCAGCTGTACCCTGAAATCGCATCATGGCAACCGGCGCTGATCGCCGGTGCATGGCATCAGTGGTGCGCGGAGAACCAGCGTCAGCCGATAGCGCCGGACGAACGTGATGAGGCGTTTCCCATGTACCTCGTCAGGCTTATCCGCAACAGAATGGAGGAGATGAACGCATGGCGTTAATCAGCTGCTTCACCGGCCCTCAGGGCTTGCAGGGAGTGCTCACCTGTTTGCGCTATACCGAGGGCATGACCGGTATTCTGGTCGTCGTTGCGCTACTCGCTGGCTGGATTGTTGTTCAGTACGTGGTATGTGCCCGACGTGAACGACGGGCGTGGGAGAGCAGACCGGGAATACCCGTCCCTCTGGCGCAATTTGGCGGTGCCCGACATGCTGACGCGGTTCACGCCTTTGCTAACCGGGAATACTACCAGGTGATGCTGGCCGAACTGGAAAAAGCATTGACTGACGCGGGCTACGAACTGACGCGTGAAGAATCACTGCGCGTGACGATGCCAGAGGCAGACCGGCAAAAAATCAGCCGACGTATTTTCCGGGCGCGCCAGTGTTATACGGCACCGAGAATCACTGAGCAGGCGATGCAGGACAGCGAAGATGCGGCAGTGAACGATGGGTACGCCGGCTCGTGGCTGAATTTGCTTATCCGGGGCAGTGAGCGGGAAGGGTGGTACATCACAAAACCGGTACCGAAATTCGTCCCGACGAACTTTCCGTTGAAGCAGGTCACCATAACTGTCAGTGCAAAACAGTCTGTCCTGACGCGGGATGTTGTGAGAATTATCAACGATGTGGCTGAAAAAGTGAAAAAACAGCCTTCATTTCCTGAAACACCGGAAGCTATTGTAGGAAAGGTAATTAACAGTGAACTGTGTTATGGGGCCTATCAGAGACAGGTAAAGGTAGCGCCAGGCTGGTTTAGTTCACCGTCTGGAAATGATGTTCCTGACGATATCACCGAAGGACAATTCCCGCCGGCGGGGATGTCAGAATACCGGCATTTCATTGTCCGGGCGCAGGCAGGAAGGTTTTATACCCCGGCTGCACTTGCCTTCTATATTGATGAAGCTGGTCGCAGGATAGAACAGGGGGAATCCAGAGGAGCAAGCTACGAAGATGACAGCGGCTACGCTTTCACCGTGACGCCTGCAAAAAACACGCCCTGATACAACCGCGCTGCCCTTCAGGATGTTCGGTGCTCACTGCGTTGCGCTCCGCCTCAGCCTGAATGTCATCCCGGTTTCCGATTAACCCCGACCAGGTAACGCCATGAAAAAAGACCCTGATACTGAAAAGGGCCAGAATGTTACAGCCGTTCGTCATGATGAAAAATCGGCTTTACGGCTTAAGGCCATTCTTGCAGAAAATCCCCTTTATTATCCCTCAATAGTGTTAAGAGCTGGCTTGCTGGCTCTTGAGGATATGTCCAAAGACCAGCGGCTGGCATTCATCATGAAAGCGGCCGACAAAACCAAAAACTATTAATCCTGTTTTAAGCCCTCCCGCCGTCCGGTGGCTGCGGCACTCCCGGAGATACCCCATGACTCACCCTGAATCTGTCAGGCCGGTGACGGTTACCCGTGACCGCAATGGCTTCTGGACGCACCCTCATTATTTTGCACCCGCCAGTGATGAGGCCACGCAGACTGAATTTGGCGACTGGATGCGCCGGCACAATCTGACCTGCGCCACCCGCTGGATGGAAAACGACGCGCCTCCCCAGGTGATTGCCGACTGGGAAAAGGGGAAACAAAACATCAGTGACTGGCTCCCTTCCGCGCCTCAGGGCGAAGGCTGGTTCATCGGTTCCATTCATGACACTGAGGACGGCCCGGTCTGTGTGTGGCTGCGGGAGGTGAAATGAAGCGTTTCTCATGGCTTGCCGGTGTGATGCTGATCCTGCTGTCCTGGATGCCAGCTCAGGCAACGGCCGCAGCCAGCAACGCGGGTGATGGCCGCTGGGTTAACCCGATAAGCGATGTCTGCTGGAAGTGTCTGTTTCCGATGACGCTCGGTAATATTCAGCTGGCCGCCGGTCCACAAAAGGATACCAACAACCCGGCTTCGCCGATCCAGATTTGTCCATATGGTGTGTTTTATCGTATCGGTCTGGCCATCGGGTTCTGGGAGCCAATGGCGATGGTGGACGTAACCCGTGAGCCTGGCGTCATGGTCAACATGGGCGGCTTTAAAATCGATCTCGGACGAACGGGAACGGGAACCGCAGGGCAGAGTGACCGGCCCGCTGCCGGCACGTTCTACCATGTTCACTGGTACAAATACCCGCTGATTTTCTGGCTGAACATCATCACCAGCCTGGGGTGTCTGCAGACCGGCGACATGGATATTGCCTATCTTTCCGAAGTTGATCCTCTCTGGAATGACAGCACCCTCTCGATGCTGATTAACCCCGAGGCAGCGCTGTTCGGCAACCTGATCGCTCAGGGGGCCTGTGCTGCTGACGCAGCTGCATCATCAGCTGGCCTTCCGCTGTCGCCGCTGTTCTGGTGCGCAGGTAGTCAGGGTTCTATCTACCCGCTAACAGGCTTTACCAGCGGTGAGTTTTCTCCGCTCGAGGCCTCTCTGCTGGTCGGAGAACGAATGGCCTTCAAGATGCATCGTGAGGGACTGGTATGGAACTCCGTGGGCGCGGACGTCGCCGTATGTAACCAGTATCCATCCCCGATCATCCCGAAAGAGCGATGGCGATACCAGATGGTAAACATGTACCCCGAACCGGGTAACTGCCATCCCTTCGGGGCCAGCACGCAGCTCTGGGGCACAACGCATAACTCTCCATCCTCCAAAAAGAACTTCGGCTACCTCTTCTGGCGCAAACGTAACTGCGTATTCCTTTAAGGACATGACAATGAAAAACGCTTATCTCCGGGCGCTGACGATCAGCGTCATGATTGCTTTCGCGCCGCTGGCCCTGGCGAGCGCCCAGACCGATATCTCCGTCTCCGACCATAGCTGGATCAAAGGTCAGCAGGATGCGCTGACAGCGATGAAGGAAGACCTGCAGGGGCATCCGGCGGCCGCACCCGTCTTACCGCAGCAGCAACTGGACCTGATTAACCGCCTGCAGGGCGATATCGCAGCCCAGACCAACAAGATGGGGGAAAAAGACACGTTCCCGGCTATTTACTTTGTGAGCCTCGGTATTCCACGTGAAGGTCTGCTGCCCATGCTGAAGGATGCCCGCCGTTACAACATTCCGCCAACGCTGCGCGGCCTGGTTAATAACGACATGCGACAGACCGCGGCGGCAATGTTTGAGCTGAGTAAGGAGGACAAGGACGCTGGCGTGCAAATCGATCCAACGTTGTTCACTCAGTACAACATCACCACGGTGCCCGCCCTGGTGGTGACCTGCACTGGCCACTATGACGTAATCAGGGGAAGTCTGCCCCTGCAGCAGGCTCTCGAAAAAGTAGCTGAAAGTGGTGATTGTGCGGCAACGGCACGCCATCTTCTGGAGGCCGGAAAATGAAAAAACTACTTTCAACGGTGCTGATGCTTTTTCCGCTTCTGGCTGGCGCAGCTGATCCTGCCTTTGAGGCGGGAGCGAGCTTTGGCAAAGGCAATGCTTCCGCCGGGACGGGAGCCCTGAAAAATCCGGATACCGTCACGGGGGCAATACCAGGCTATACCGCTAACCCACCGGAGAAAGGGTATTACGGCGGCGTGGATGGCGGTGACGGTGGGCTGGCCAACAAAGGGCAGGCCGCTCTGCAGGGCAATGACGCAGCGCAGTCGGTTATCAACTCCGGAAAAACGAACCCGACGCCCGCCATCGACCCGAACGCACCTTTCATCACTATCGGTAAAAATGCGGAAGCTGGAGCTGACGGTGTGCTAAACGGGACCGCGAACCAGTGTAAGGAGGTCACGGTATCGAAAACCACCTTTGAAAATTACACCTGCGATAAAGATGTGGCCTCAGTTGAGGCCTGTACCCGCACAGCAGTGGCGGGCGGGCATGTAGAAAAAACAACTGAACAGAAGACCATCACAATTGATAAACCGATGTGGAATTGGACCTATGACAATGACAAACGCGTCTATTTCACGTTTACCTCCCCTTATTCAGGACCGGTTATCAGTGTTTCGCTGGCCATACATTTCAACGATAAGAATATGTATTACAGGTTAACCTGGTGGGGTGTTGATCAAGAGTCAGTTGCCGTAAGAGACAACTCGTGGGTTCTTCCTGGTGCTGCAGGTGCAGTGCTGGCAGAGGGACAGCCTTCACCACAAGGTGTGATACTCAATAAAAACTGTCTTAATGGAAACCAGGGGCGATGCAGAGATTACGCAAGAAAAACCTATGACTGGCTGAACAGTGGTGAGGCCACCATGACCGTAACATTGACCATGATCGCGACAACAGAGAAGTGGGTTCCGGAAGTTAACTGGTCCTCCTCCTGCGGTCTGGATATGTCGAAGGCGCAAAAAACCACGTCAACCTGCACCTCTCCGGGCGGAAATAAAACCATTGTTAACAATGGCCAGAGCTATGACGTTTATAGCGACTGCTGGGAGTACACCGATAACTATGTCGTACCGTCAGACTCCACGGGAACCTGCGGAACGCTGATGACGAATCCGTCCTGTACGGCGGCAGGAACAACCTGCACCGAGTCGACCGACGGGCAGTGTACCCATATGAGCTACACCTACCAGTGTCAGACCACGCATCAGTCTGGCGGCCTGGTTTGCGGCGGCGACTACATCTGTAAGTCAGGCGAGTGTGACGACACCAATGGTGCCGGAAGCAGCGGTTTTGATACGGCTGTGGCCAAACTGGCAGGTCTTGCCTCGGCAGCTGAAGACGCAAAAGACGCCAGCAGTACCATTGAGGTTAAAGCCTTCACGGGGAAAGCCATGCGCTGTCGTAAGGCTTTTGCAGGTTTCTCTAACTGCTGTAAAGACTCTGGCTGGGGACAAAGCGCCGGGCTGGCCGCATGTGATGATGAAGAAAAAGCTATAGGGAAGGCGAAGGCGAAGAAAATCACCGTCAGCGTCGGCGAGCGCTGTGACCGTCAGGTGCTGGGTGCCTGCATCCAGAAAAGCCAGGTCTACTGCGTCTTTGACGGCAAGCTTGCCCGCATCATTCAGGAGCAGGGGCGTCGCGACCAGCTGGGCGTTAAGTTCGGTAGCGGCGACAGCCCGAACTGCCGGGGGATCACGGTCCCGGAGCTGCAGAGTATCGACTTCGACAAAATCAACTTCTCTGACTTCTACGAGGATTTGATGAAGAACCAGAAAATCCCCGATACCAGCACGCAGGTCCAGCAGATTAAGGAGCGCATTGCCGCGCAGGTGAATCAGCAGGGAGGTGGTAAATGAAGCGTGTCCTCTGTGGCCTGCTTATGGCGCTGACGAGCCATACGGTGATGGCCGAGGAGATTGTGACGCCGGCAGAGCCGTTCACCGGCTGGTCCTGGTACAACGAGCCGAAAAAGCCGCCGGAGCAGCCCAGAAAGCCACAACAGCCTGCACCGCAGGCCATTCCGGATCTCAGCAAAATGTCCCCTATGGAACAGGCCCGGGTGCTGAAAGGGTACACACAGGAGGCGCTTAACCGCGCCATCCTCTTCCCCTCACGTGAAAACACGGCGACGTTCCTGCGCTGGCAGAAGTTCTGGACCGATCGGGCATCGATGTTCAGCCAGTCCTTTGCGGCGGCGCAGCTGAGCCACCCGGACCTCGACTACAACCTGGAGTATCCGCACTACAACAGCATGGCGCCGTTTATGCAGACCCGCGACCAGCAGACGCGGCAGAGCGCCGTGGAGCAACTGGCGCAGCAGTACGGTCTGTTCTACTTCTACCGGGGCAGTGACCCGATTGACGTGCAGATGGCGGGTGTGGTGGCGGACTTTGCGAAAACCAACGGGATTTCGCTTATCCCGGTATCGGTTGATGGCCAGGTGGCAGCCTCCCTGCCGCAGAGCCGTCCGGATACGGGGCAGTCCCGGTCGATGAATATTACGCACTTCCCGGCGCTCTACCTTGTTGACCCCCGGAGCAAGAATTACCGTGCGCTGTCATACGGCTTCATGACTCAGGATGACCTGTCTAAGCGATTCCTGAACGTGGCCACCGGCTTTAAACCCAATTCCTGAGAGATTCTTATGACAAAAACACTTTTCACCCTCATCCGTGATGCAGGGCGGGTTGCCCTGTATGCATTTGTCCTCTGCCCGGCACTGGCGCTGTATGTGTTTGTGATGCTGGCTGCATCAGACGGTTCACTTTCCAGGCAATTCCTGACGACCTTTCATGACCTGACTGACGGTGCACCGGCTGGCAAGGTAATGGGGTGTGTTAATGAAAATGAGGCAGGAAGCTTCTCGCCACCTGACCCCGGAGAGTCATTAAAGCCTGTGCCTCCTGCCTTAGCGAAAGCACCGCCTGAAGTGTTGTGTCAGCGTGGCCCTGTGGACAGCGATTCGTGGGCGCGTGCGACAGATGCAACGTTGCTCAACACCTGGATTATCTCGGTGATGTTTGGCTTTGGAGTGTGGTTTGTATTCCAAGGCCTGAACCTGGCCGCCCGAAAGAAAATTTCACCAGACACGCATTCGGTTCTGGCACGGCAAAACAAGGAGACACACGAATGAAACCCGCTATTCTCGCAGGACTGATTTTCTGGGGCACGATGGCGCGCGTACTGAGCGAGCTGATGACCTGGTCGGTTGAGCATACGCAGCAGGGGCTCTTATGGCTGTGCAATGGTATGTGGGCCGCGGCGGCTGGCATGGTGATGTATGCCGTGTATCGCTGGTTCCGTTACGAAAGAGGGCAAGCGCATAAGGAAGCCGATCATGAACATTAAAACCGGACTCACTGCGCTCCTGTTATCCCTGCCCCTGCTGGCGAACGCCGGTGCGCGTGAGGAGTTAATGGCGCTTGAAGCGACAAAAACAGCGTCTTCCGCTGATGCTGCAGCCATCACCGCCTCCACCATTCCGGTACCCGCGCCAGCCAGCCTGATGGCGCTGCCGGACGGACGTCGGGCTAACATGAAAGATTATGCCGTGGTGCTCTTTATGCAGGCGCACTGCCAGTACAGCGCTAAGTTTGACCCGCTGCTGAAGGGCTGGGCCGATGAGCATGCCATCAGGGTATACCCGTACACCCTTGATGGGGGCGGGGACGTATCTTACCCGACCCCGATGATCCCACGTAAGACGGACCCAAACTCTCCTATCGCAGACGAGATTGTTACCTTCTTCGGAAACGGTTTGCCGATTGCGACACCGACGGCCTTTATGGTCAACGTCAACACCCTGAAAGCCTATCCACTCACCCAGGGCGTGATGGACATCCCCGCACTTGAGAGTCGGATGGCCAGCCTGATTCAGGCAGACATGGACAACGTCGATCCGAAGATGCTGCCGCCAATGCCGGCAAGCGCGCAGGTCACCCCTCAGTAATACAAACGGACTACAAAATGACGACAAATACGTATGCGTTATCGCGTACCGAGCGCGTGTGGCTGTTATTCAGCGTGACGCTGCTTGTGTCCGCAGCGTTCTATGGGGTGCTGGCTCACCGGGTGGTCAGCGTTATGGATCGCCCTGAACTGACAACCTGTCTGCAGGACTTTCCGGTGCTCCTGCTTATCTCGCTGAGCATCGGATTCTTTTTTACCGTCACCGGGCTGTACGTCTGCCGGCAGACCCTGGCCAGAAAACCCCGGGAGGAGATTGCATGAGGCTTAACAGACTGAAGACGCTTATCCGGAACCAGGCTTTCGCGATAGTGAAAGACTGTAGTGCGGAAACTGAAGCCCGAAAATGGACGGATTTGTTAACCCTGAAACTGCTTTATGCCTTAGTTTTTGCCGCCGTAGTCGAAAGGGTATACGTGAAGTGCGCCATCACAACGCTCAGTGCGATGTCCGTTGACCGCTCCGAACAGTTTACGCTCTCGCTTCTCATCCACTATCCGCAGTACCTGTTGTGGGGCGTTATGGCCGCGATTATCGCGCTTATTGCGGTGAATTTACTCGTCTGCAGCTGGCTCTGTCTGGCCAGATATCTTTGCCGCAAAATTAACCGTGCTGACAGCCCGGCAGGCAAGAATACGCAAGCTGTGGAGGTGCCAAATGATTAAGGCGCTTATTACGGCAGGGGCCGTATTCTTCTCAGGCCTGGCTGCTCTGCCTGCTCAGGCGGACGTCAACGGCGATCTGAACGGTTTCTTCAATAATCTGGGCTACAGCGGCAACGTTACTCAGGCACAGGCCTGGCAGGGACAGGCGGCCGGTTATTTTACCGGTGGCTCGGTTTACCTGCGAAATCCCGTCAAAAACGTCCAGTTGATCTCGATGCAGCTGCCTTCTCTGAACGCCGGCTGCGGCGGTATAGACGCCTATCTCGGGTCGTTCAGTATGATCAGCGGCGAGGAAATCCAGCGATTCGTGAAGCAAATCATGAGCAACGCAGCTGGCTATGCATTCGACCTGGCCCTGCAGACGATGGTACCGGAACTGAAGCAGGCAAAAGACTTCCTGCAGAAGCTGGCCAGTGATGTTAACTCCATGAACATGAGTTCGTGTCAGGCCGCTCAGGGCATTATCGGCGGGCTGTGGCCCGTGACACAGGTCTCGCAGCAGAAAATCTGCCAGGACATCGCCGGTGAAACCAATATGTTTTCCGACTGGGCGGCTTCCAGGCAGGGTTGTACCGTCGGAGGACAGGGCGACAAAGTCACGGCTAAGGCCGGGGATGATGAGAAGGATCAGGTGCTGAAGAACAAAAACCTTATCTGGGACACCCTCAGTAAGAATGGTCTTCTCGGCAACGACCGCGCGCTGAAGGAGTTGGTTATGAGTACCGTTGGCTCCATCATTTTCAACAAGAATGGCGATGTGACAATTCTGACGCCACTGGTCGATAACCGCGACCTGATTAAAGTCCTGATGCGCGGCGGAACAGCGAAGGTCTACGGATGTGACGAATCCGATCTCTGCCTGGGACCTGTCGTGACCAATCTGACGATTTCCGAGTCGAACGCTCTGGTCACGTTGGTTAAAAACCTGATGCTCTCGATGCAGAACAAGCTGGTCGACGATACTGCGCTGACCGATCAGGAAAAAGGCTTTGTGAACACCACTTCTGTGCCGGTACTGAAGTACCTGACTAACGCCCAGAGCATGGGGCAGAGTGCAACATATCTGATACAGGTAGCTGACTTTATCGCACAGGACCTGATGATTCAGTACCTCCAGGAACTGGTAAAACAGGCAAGCCTGTCCCTGGCTGGCAAGAACTTCCCAGAAGAGGCTGCCGCAAAACTACGCGACAACATCATTCATGCGCAGGGACTTCTCGCTGACATGAAGCTGCAGTCAGCAGCTGATCAGAACGCTCTGGACGGTATCGACCGCAACATGCAGTACCTGCAACAGCAGGTATCCACCATTGTTTCAGGCTCCTATCAAAGCAACTATCACTGGGGTGATCGCTGATGCTTGAGATATACACCATTTATGGCGGGGGTATGTGGAAAACGGCGCTGGACGCCGTTGTTACCCTTGTCGGTCAGAATACCTTCCACACCTTAATGCGTATTGCCGGCACCTTTGGGGTGCTGGCCGTACTGCTTACTTTTATTAAACAACGTAACCCAATGCTTTTCGTCCAGTGGCTGGCGGTCTTCATGATCCTGACATCCATCCTGCTGGTACCGAAACGCTCAGTGCAGGTTATTGACCTCTCTGACCCGGGTACCGTCTGGGTCACCGATAACGTACCGGTTGGCCTGGCGGCTATTGCGTCTCTTACGACCAGTATCGGGTACAAGATGGCGTCGGTTTACGACATGCTGATGGCCAGACCCGACTCAGTGACCTACAGCAAAACCGGGATGCTTTTTGGCTCGCAGATTGTGGCGGAAACCAGTGACTTCACGACGCAAAATCCGGAGCTGGCGCAGATGCTGCCGGACTACGTGGAAAACTGTGTGATCGGCGACATTCTTCTGAATGGAAAATACACCATTAATCAGCTGCTCAATTCTACTGACCCGCTGACACTGATAACCAGTAACCCAAGCCCGCTGCGGGGAATCTTTAAGATGACCTCCACCTCGCGTCAGTTCCTAACCTGCCAGCAGGCCGCAACGGAGATCCAGAAGCTTGCCAATACTGATGTTAACCCGGGCAGTGCGACGTTCACCTGGCTGACGAGAAAGGTCTTTGGCAACAAGCTGAATGGTGCGTCGCTTCTGGCCAACTCAATGGGGGACAGTTATGGGTTCTTCTATGCCGGTGGTATGACTGCTGCGCAGATCATGAAGAACAACATCACGAACAGTGCAGTACGGCAAGGGATCAAGGGCTTTGCCGCTCGCTCATCAGACACGGCTAACCTGCTTAATCTGGCCACCGAGAACGCTGCAACAAAACAGCGTCTTGCCTGGGCTGCAGGTAACGAGCTGGCGACCCGCACGCTGCCGTTTGCACAGTCTCTGCTGATGCTTATCCTGGTGTGCCTGTTCCCGCTGATGATTGCGCTGGCCACGTCAAATCACACTATGTTTGGCCTGAACACCCTGAAAATATACGTTTCCGGGTTTATCTATTTCCAGATGTGGCCGGTGATGTTCGCCATTCTTAACTATGCCGCCAACTACTGGCTGCAGAGCCAGTCCGGGGGCACGCCCCTGGTGCTGGCCAACAAGGATGTGGTTGCGCTGCAGCATTCGGACGTGGCGAATCTGGCAGGGTATTTGTCCCTTTCCATTCCGGTGCTGTCGTTCTATCTGACCAAAGGTGCTGCGGCGATGGGCTCTCAGGTGGCAGGGAGTGTACTCAGCTCGGGCGCCTTCACGTCAGCAGGTGTGGCCGCGACCACAGCGGACGGAAACTGGTCGTTTAACAACATGTCGATGGACAATGTCAGCCAGAACAAGATGGATACCAACCTGATGCAGCGTCAGGGTCAGCAAACGTGGCAGGCAGATAACGGCTCCACGCAGACTCAGACGGCCGGTGGCCATACGGTTATCGACGGCTCGGGTGCAATGTCGAACCTGCCGGTGAACATGAAGCTCAGCCAGCTGGCAAGCAGTGGATTCCAGGAGTCCGCCCGTCAGTCGCAGGTACAGGCGCAGACTGCACTCGATGGCTACAACCACAGCGTTACCAGTGGCTGGTCGCAGCTCTCTCAGCTTTCTAATCAGACCGGTACCAGCGACAGCCTGATCAAAGGCAGTGAAAACAGCCAGGCCACTAATGCAACACGCGGTGCTGGCATGATGTTGTCTGCCGCTGAAAGTTATGCGAAAGCAAACAACATCTCGACGCAGGAAGCCTATAACAAACTGATGGATATTAGTAATCAGGGGTCTATATCTGCAGGCATTAAAGGAACGGCCGGAGGGGGGCTTAATCTGGGCGTTGTTAAGTTAGGTGCTGAAGGAAGTATTTCAGGCGATTTGCGGCATTCGACGGGCAGCTCAAGAGGAATCCAGAATTCAGATTCCCATTCGCAGGATATGCGGCATGATCAGAACAGCCAGGCAGTTAATGACTTCCGCCAGGGTATGGATATGGTTAAAAGCAGCCGTATCACCGATGGTGCGAATCATTCCGAAAATGCTGCAAGCAGTAATGTTCAGCAGCTGGCAGCAACGCTTAATGATGCTGAAAGCCAGTACCATCAGTACACCACCAGTTCGACGCAGAGTAATGAATTCAGTCGTATGGCCACCGTTGCGCAGAATCAGAGCGCAAGCCTCGATACGAACTATACGCAGGAGTTTGTGGACTGGGCGGCGAATAAATACGGTGATAAGGCTCAGTCCATGCTGACAAGTGCGCCGTCGGCGCGAGAAGCAGCGATGGAATTCGTAAATGAACGTCTCAAACCTGAAATTATGGGGGATTATCAGCAGGGTCGTTCAGATCTCACCAGCGGCCAGGAGCATGCAGCATTCAGTGGTGAGCATATTGTTCAGCCAGCGCGTGGCAGTCAGCAGGTATCAGGTTCATCTGGTCATGATGCTGGAGTCAGTTACAGCTCTCAGGATGGCGGTACTCGTAGCTCGGGAGGTGTTAGCAGTACCCAGCCTTACGGAACGACTCAGGTCGCTGAATATGGAGGCCAGCAGGGTGGGAATTATTCTGCCAGAACAAACGATTCTGTTTCGCCGGGTATTGAGCATTCAACTGTTCATCAGGGACAAGCAGCCGGACAGAGAAGCAGCTCGGGTAATATCACCTCGTCGGCAGGCATGGTTGTTTCCGGTGGACGCACCACTACAGATGAAAGGGCCGGTCACATTGCAGAATCGCACCCGGAGTTCAATCATTCAGGAGCCATTAGGGAGAAAGGAAACACGTATGGCCAGGAGAGTGAAGTTACTCATAGCCGTTCAGGAATTAATGTTGGCGGCGAAAAAGTACGTGGTGATGCTATGCAGGAGTCCTACAAAGAAAATCAGGCTAAGTTGCATGAACATTCTACGCAGGGTTTTGGTCCCCAGAATGAATTACAGCGTAGAGTGGCGGAACAAAGATCTGAAAATGAGCATAAAATCAACGAATCTGCTGGAGAAATTGATAAAAAACAATCCACTGTTCAGGCATCCAGTGATATCCTGAAAGGAGAAAACTTAATCGGTCAAGGGCGATTCAAGCTTGGTCGTGCTGAAGCTGAACTGGATCAATCAAGTAAACTCAATCCGTTTAATGATCTCCAACCAGATGAACTGCAACAGAGAGTGGCAGAATTAAGGAAGAAAACTGGAGGGTAAAATGAACAAAAAAGTAAGTGCTTATTGTTGTTTCATTCCAATCGGCATTTATGCAGCTTATTCTTTAAGCATGCAGGTACTTTTTGACGTGCCATTTATGGCTAAGAGCATGCTCTTATCAATTATCCCCAGCGCTATCTATCTGCTCTGTTTTTGGAAGTTACGAAGCAGCCAAAGAGGGATGGGTTTAAAAGCAACTTTCCTGAGTAACGGGGTGCTTGCAGTCTTGCTAACCTTCCTGATGGTGTATGTAGGCAATGATACAGAAAGTGCTTTAATAGCAGGCATAGCTGTTCACTCGTTAATAGCTTTTATCCTAGTGGGAGCAGTATTGCGGCCTATTACTTACAAGGATAATACCCTTCTTAAAGATGAAGATAATGGGCGGATATACGTTATCCGGAACGGGATAGCTCATGTGTTACCAGATAATGAGGCTCAACGCCTTAGCGCTAGTGACAACAAAATTATCAGCTTTTCAGGCAGCCAAATGAGTATCCAGGATGCCGGTATAACCCCTGTTCCTTTAAATACTTCCTTCAACGATTCGTTCAGTAATGGAATAACGGTGAACCCTGCATCAGGAATGCCAATGGTTGGTGGCATCTCTGGCCTGGATATACACGGAAACAGTTGGGGAACAAACTTCAACGAACCTTCAAATACGTATGACCCTAACCGGGGATACTGAGAGTAAGGGGGCATTGGTCCCCTTAATTTTTGTAGTAATCTAAGTAAGCCATCTATTTAACCTAAATTCCCTTTCAAATCAGCCGATAACGTCTCTGTTAGCTATATCTCGCTAACGGGGACGTTTTTCTATGCACAGGATGAATTCATGAAATTAAAACAATTAGCCGTTGTTGGTCTGATCGCGTCTACTCTCGCTCTGTCTGGTTGTGGTGCCATGTCCACAGCGGTGAAGAAACGTAACCTCGATGTCAAAACCCAGATGAGTGAAACCATCTGGCTGGAGCCATCATCAGAGAAGACTGTTTATTTGCAGATCCGTAATACCTCTGACAAGGATATGTCTGGTCTGCAGGCACAGATTACAAATGAACTGGCCGCGAAAGGTTACCGCGTCTCCAGCTCTCCGGACACGGCCTACTACTGGATTCAGGCAAACGTGCTGAAAGCCGAGAAAATGGATCTACGTGATGCCCAGGGCTTCCTTAAGACCGGGTATGAAGGTGCGGCAATGGGTGCGGCACTGGGCGCGGGTATTACGGCGTATAACTCGTCGTCTGCTGGCGCAACGCTGGGCGTAGGGCTGGCCACCGGGCTGATTGGTATGGCTGCTGATGCAATGGTCGAAGACGTTAACTACACGATGGTGACCGATCTGCAAATCTCCGAGCGCAGCAAAGCTGCCGTCACTACCGACAATATTGCCGCCCTGAAACAGGGCACGTCAGGTATTAAGCTGCAGACCAGCACGGAGCAGGGCAACCGTGCTAAATACCAGACTCGTGTGGTATCCAACGCCAACAAGGTGAACCTCAAGTTTGAAGAGGCAAAACCTGTCCTGGAAGCGCAGCTGGCCAAGTCCATCGCCGGCATCATGTAATACCCGCGGCTGCGGCGATCGTCGCAGCCGTTCTCCCTCACAGCTGATTTTTAACCGTGTTCATTCCGGGCAGGGTGCGTCAGTGCTTTCTGTCAGTTACCAGTAATTACGCTTCCTCGCATGACTGCGCCTGGCGCAGCCCTGTCTGCGGCGAGCGTTGCGTCCTTAATTTCAAAGGAGTTCGTCCATCATGATGCATCAGATATATGAACGTGCAGATTACTCAGCTGAATTCTGGTCGCTTATCCATCTTGAAAGCGAGCTGATGGTAGCGAAGGCCTGGATTAATGTATTTGGTTCACTTCCTGAGGGGCAGGGAATGACCATCATTGCTTGCTGGGCTGGCTATGAATTCACTCTTTATGGTCTGGAACCCCGGGAGTGGCACTCAGCGGCTTATAGGGATGTGGCCACTTCAGTCCGTTCTGTGGCTGCATACATTAATGAACAGGACTGGGAGGACGGGTGCCAGCAGGCCAGATATGAGCTGAGCCTGATGCAATAAACCGGCGCTTTACCCTCGCGATACCACGTTTTACAGCAACCTTTTCAACGTTTCTTCTCTGATAACACACATCACCGCGCAGGTGATGCGATAACGGCCGGACAACACTCTATGAGCTTCGCAGGAAAAAACCTCACCCAGGGCGGGCAGATGACCGCCTACCGCTGGCGCATGTTCATTCAGGTGAACAACTGGATAGGATTCTGGATCTTCATCCTGTTCGCCGTGCTGACTACCGCCATTTTTCTCTGGCGAATTCCACAGGAAGCCCTTGATAACGGCTCCCTGTGGTGGTTTGCCAGCATCAACAGCAGTTTTATCGATCTGATGCCGGCAACGGGGACGCCAAAAATTTACGACGTCCACTACTGGTATGCGCCAACCGCGACGATGATGGTGCTCAAAATGACCCTGCCGCAGATCTATACCGACCTGTACATGCAGGAGATGGGCAACCAGTGCCTGACTGAGCTGCAGTGGGCGGCCGGCGCCAGCGGGTTGTTCAGTATGGTGGTGTTTATCGCCGTGACATGGTTTATCGCCAATATCGGTCGAAAGGAAAGTGAAGACGAATACATTTCCGGGATGCAGCTGACTGACAAGCCTGCTGAAGTGAATAAGCTGCTGCGTAAAAACGGTGAGTTCTCTGACCTTCGCGTGGGTGATCTGCATATGGTCAGGATGGCGGAGGTACTGAATTTCCTGATGCATGGCACTATCGGGGTGGGGAAGTCGACGCTAATACGCTGGTTACTCGACTACATCCGCAAACGTGGTGACCGGGCCATCATCTACGACTCCGGCTGTACCTTCACCGAAACCCACTATAACCCGTCTACCGATATCATCCTTAACGCCCACGACGAGCGCTGTGCCAACTGGCAGATGTGGGGTGAGTGTGTCGACGCGGTCGATTACGACAACCTGGCTGCTAGCCTCATCCCGGTTGAAGGGGAGTCCGATCCGTTCTGGGTATCCAGCTCGCGAACTATTTATGCCGACCTTGCAATTCGTATGTCGACGGACCCGGAACGCAGCATTGAGAAGTTCCTCAAAACCCTGCTGTCCCTCAGCATGAAAAATCTGCGTGACTATCTGGCCAACACGCCCTCAGCCAACCTGGTTGAGGAGAAGATCGAGAAAACGGCCATTTCCATTCGCTCTGTGGTAACCAACTACGCCAAAGCCCTTCGCTACCTGCAGGGGCTGGATGACGGAACGAAGCCGCCGTTCACCATCCGGGAGTGGATGACGCAGGAACGCTATGACAGCAGCTGGTTGTTTATTTCAACACAGGCTCGTCACCGCAAGAGTGTACGCCCGCTGATCTCGCTGTGGGTATCTCTGGCCACGCTGATGCTGCAGAGCATGGGGGAGAACAGCGACCGCCGCGTATGGTTCATTATCGATGAAGCCCCCAGCCTGCAGCGTATCCCCGAGCTGGCCGAGACGCTTGCCGAGGCGCGTAAGTTTGGTGGCTGTTTTGTGCTGGGGATGCAAAACATGGCCCAGCTGGTTCACGTCTACGGCCGCGAGCTGGCCAAAAGTATCTTCGACCTGATGAACACCCGTATGTACGGTCGATCACCTAGTGCGGAGATGGCCAAAGTGGTGGAAGAGGAGCTGGGCAACCAGCGTAAGCGCAAAATCCGCGAGCAGAACAGCTACGGTCTGGACCAGGTGCGTGACGGTGTGTCCCTCGGTAAGGACGAGGTCAATAACCCGATTGTCGACTACGAGCAGATCATGCGTCTGCCGAATCTCAACTTTTATGTGCGCCTCCCGGGTGAGTATCCGGTCGTCCGTCTTAAGCTGAAATATCGCGCGCCGAAGAAGCGGCAGGCAGGCCTTCTCGAGCGCAATATCCGAGATTCACTGAGTCCGGAGCTGGAGAGGGTTATTCAGGAGAACGAGCGCGCAGCTGCAGCTGCAGGTCTGACGTTCCCAACCGGTGATGAAGTGCTGGAGAAGGGGAGCGAGACATCCTCTGCAGATGACGGTCCTGCTCCGGTTTCGTCTGCAGGGGCATCCGGCTCGCCGGCAACATCGGCCGTCGAAAAAGTGGCGCGTACTCCGGCGGAAGAAAATAAACCTTCGCGCAGCGCTGCACCTGAACGGAAGCCAGTACCAGCCAGGGAGCCCGTCACATCGCGAACAGCGCCTGTGGTTACGCAAGTCGTAACTGAAAATCACAGCACGGTGACAGACACTGTCACCGAAGACAAAAAAGACAACGTCGTTTCACTTCGGTCTTCTCCTCCTTCAGTAACTCGTCAAAAAGAGACTGCGCCCCTCAAACCGGAAATACCTGCAGCACTGCAAAAAATCCGCAGCAGAACCCAGCTGGATGCTCCCTCCGAGCCAGCTGCAGTCGGCGCACTGGGGATGCTGAAACGGCGGCTCAATACCGGAGCCACCTCAGGCGGAGGCGAAGATCAGGCCAGCGAGAATGCGGGCGAATCAATGAACCTGGATATGAAGGTGACGGCACTGCCTGACGGCGGCCTGAGTCTGACGACGGCAGGGAAGTCAGTGACACCGCAGACCCAGGATGAAGCCCACAGCACCCACCGTCAGCTGGCGCAGGAAGAAGAGAACATTTTACTTCACCGTCACGCGGACGACCCGGGTTACGACGAAAACGACCATCACTATTACGAGAGAGAGCATGACCTATGATGTCTGTCGCCCCAGTAGCGTCAGCCGGTGAGGCTGCAGGCTACTACAGCAATTCCGATAACTACTATTTTCTGGGGAGCCTGCAGAGTCTCTGGATGGGGGAAGGTGCAAAAGAGCTGGGTCTTGAGGGCAATGTTCGTGGCGATGATCTGACGGCCGTGCTCGAGGGCCGCCTGCCGGACGGCTCACGGCTTGGCAAGGAGGTTAACGGACAGCACGTCCACCGCCCCGGCCATGACCTGACTTTTTCCGCCCCCAAAAGCGTGTCCATTCTGGCACTCATCGGCAACGATAAAGAAATGGTGGAAGCACATAACCATGCCGTCCGCGTGGCGGCCGGCTATGTGGAGAAGCTCATCTCGGCCCGCGACACGAAAGACGGCGTTACGTCCATCGTACACACCGGCAAGATGGTGGCGGCCGCCTATACGCATGATACCTCGCGCAATCTTGATCCGCAGCTGCACACCCATCTCCTGATTGCCAACATGACGGAGTATGCGGGCAAATGGAAAGCTCTGGCCACGGACTATATCCATAACGCCGGCTTTATCGAAACCGTCATGAAGCACCAGGTCACCCTCGGGAAAATCTATCGCAGCGCGCTGCGCGAGCGGGTTGAAGCGCTCGGCCATGAAGTGGAAGAAGTAGGCAAGCATGGGATGTGGGAGATCAAGGGCGTTCCGGAAGAAGTCAGGGACGAATATTCATCACGGGGCCGGGAAATTCAGGGGGCCGTGGGGGCTGAAGCCACGCTGCGCAGCCGGGATGTGGCCGCCAAAGACACCCGCAGGGCGAAAGTTGACCCTTCGCGGATGCGCCTGATGGAGCGCTGGCTGAGCCAGATGAAGGAGAAGGGATTTGACCTGAAGGCGTATCAGGAGAGCGTGGAGCCGCGTGATGCAGGTCTTCGTGAGACCGCGCCTCAGCCGGAGCGAGGTCACCAGGCTAAGCCGGTTCCAGCCGGGCCTGAACAGGCTTCTCTGCAGACGTCGTCCACGGCAGAAAAGAGCGTCGACACACCTGCTCAACCCGCAGAACGGGAGAGCCAGTCCCGTCAGCCAGTACCACAACAGACTGACACGCTGAGTCAGCCGGCACAGACCGGTCCCGAAAAGACACCGGCGACCAGGAGCTTACCTGCCGCGCAGCTGGACACTGAAATACCCCGCCCGGAACTGACTGAGGCTGTCCGGCTGGCCATCTCGCAGCTCAGCGACAGTAAAACGCGCTTCACCTTTGGCGAGCTGATGATGACCACCGCTGAGCTGAGTGAACGGCTGCCGGAGATTAAGGATATTCGTGTGGCCATTGATGCAGCGCTGAAGGACGGCATGATTGTGCCGCTGGACAGTGAGAAAGGGGTTTTCACCTCCCGTATTCACCTGCTGGATGAACTCTCGATCCAGGCGCTGAGTCAGGAGCATCTCAAATCCACAAAAGTCGTCAGTTTCACCCGCCCGGCGCAGTACGCGCCGGCGGCGCTTGAAGTTGTGGAGAAGGACGCCCTGGTGCTGATGAATGCCCCGTCAGGCGTGGCGAGCATCCGTGACCTGACCGCGCAGCTGGCCGGTATTGCCGGCGCGAATGGTCGTGATGTGCAGGTGCTGGCCAGCTCTGCCGAGCGCGCCATTTCGCTGGCAAAATCCGACGATTTGCGTGAACGGATTATCAGCCGGCAGCATGTTCTGAGCGGTGATTTCCACCTTAAACCCCAGAGCACGCTGATTATAGAAGGGGCAGAGCGTCTGGGGCTAAAGGAGACGCTGGTTCTGCTGGGCGAAGCGCGCGCGCAGGACGCACAGCTGGTCTTTCTCGACAGTGCCGGACGGCAGGCGAACGGTAACGCCATGTCCGTGCTGGAGTCCGCGGGGGTTGCCCGCTCCCGCCGCACGGAGCCTGCGCCCGGGCTGGAGGCCGAAGTGGTCAGTATTCCGAACAAACGCGACCGTTACGAGGCGCTGGCCAACCGGTTTGCAGAGCTGAGCGGTGGAACTGATAACGTCACCGCCGTCGTGGTCGGCAAACGTGAACAGGCGCAGCTGACGGGCCTGGTACGTGAGGCGCTGCAGAACGCAGGGCAGCTGGGGCGTGACGGCGTGGAGATAGAGGCCCGGCAGCCGGTGTGGCTCGACAGCAAAACGCGCCGCATGCCAGGTTCGTACCGTCCCGGCATGGTGCTTGAAGATCGCACGGACGCAAAAGAGCGTAAGTCCTATGTGATTGACCGGGTGCATGAGGACACGCGAGTCCTCTCGCTAATCGACGGTGACGGCGTGCTGACCCGGATGAAAATCGGGGATATCAGCGCTGACTGGCGTCTCTTCAGCCGTGAAACCCTCAGCGTGGCCACCGGCGAAAAACTGCTGTCCGTGGCGGGCGACCGCGAGCACAGCCTGAAGGCCAAAGATCGTCTTGAGGTGACCGGGATAAGTGAAAAGGGGATTGAGGTTAAACGGGGGGAAGACACACTGACGCTGCCAAAAGACCAGCCGCTCTATCTGTCACATGCTTACGTGACCGCGCCGGGCGGACGGGATAACGACACCGGCGTGGTGCTGGCCGCGCTCAACAGCCGCGACATATCGACCCAGACCATGAACTCGCTGGCACAGAGTGGCCACCGGGCGGAAGTGTTCACCGCCGAAGTGCAGGACCGGGCTGAAGCCCGGCTGCAGCGCATGAAGACCAATGCCTCTCCCGTGCAGCTGGTCAGAAACCTGAGCGGTCACCAGGACGTCAGTCAGGCGGTTGATTCACTGCATCACAGCGTCCGGACGGACGCGGGTCTGGCCGTGTGGCGTGCCATTAACGACCAGCGCACCGTGGTGATCAGCGAGCTTAAGCTGGCGACGGAAGCGCAGAAATATCATCCCGACCTCGAAGCCATCGGGAATGAAATTGGCGCGATGATTAAAAATGGCGAGCTGTTGTCCGTATCCGCAGGGGGAGAGCCGGTACTGGTGTCCCGGTCCACCTGGGAGATGGAGAAAGCCATTCTGCGCGTGGTGGAGGAAGGGAAAGGTACGCAGCAGCCGTTGCTGGAACAGGTACCGGAGGCCGTGCTGAACGGACTCACCGATGGCCAGAAAAAGGCGACCACCCTGGTGCTGGGTACCACCGATCAGTTTATCGGGATTCAGGGCTATGCCGGCGTGGGGAAAACCACGCAGCTGAAGGCGGTGATATCTGCACTGGAGACCCTGCCGGCGGACGTTCGTCCGGTGATGACGGGGCTTGCTCCTACGCACCAGGCGGTGAAAGAAATGAGCGACGTCGGTGTACGGGCGCAGACCATCAAATCCTTTGTCGTTGAGCATGACCAGGCGACGGCCGCAGGCGGGAAACCTGACTATAAAGGACAGGTGTTTCTTATCGATGAATCATCAATGGCAGGCAACCAGGATACGGCGGCATTGTTCCAGGCCATTGCCAGCGGCGGCGGACGTGCAGTCTCGATGGGGGATATCGACCAGTTTGAAGCGGTCGACGTGGGCGCGCCGTTTAAGCTGATGCAGGAGCGAAGCCCGATGGATGTGGCCATCATGAAGGAAATCGTCCGTCAGAAAGACCTGCAGTTGCGCGGCGCCGTTCACGACATCATCGATAACCGGATCGATGCGGCCCTGCAGCGCATTGAAACCCAGCCGGCTGACCGTGTGGCGCGTAGCGCTTCAGCCGCGCTCCCGGAAAGTGCGATTCAGGAAACGGAGACGCCTGTTAACGACATCGTGGCGGACTGGAAGGACCGGACGCCGGAGGCGCGGTCCCGTACGCTCATCATTGCGCAGCTGAACGCCGACCGTAAAGCGATAAATGCCGGCATTCATGCCGCGCTTGCAGCGCGGGGAGAACTGGGGGAGAAGGCCATTAAGGTGCCTGTGCTCGATAAAATCACCCATACGCGCCATGAGTTCAACAAAACAGAGGCCTGGGAAGCAGGGATGGTGGTTAAACGCGGTGACCGCTACCAGGATGTGGTGGCTGTTGACCGTAACGGCAGAACGGTGACGGTACGTGATGAGGAAGGGAAGATTGCTCTGATTTCACCGAAGGAGCTGATCACCGGTGACGTGCAGCTGTTTCGCCGCAGCGAGATGGAAGTCCGTTCCGGCGATCTGCTTAAGTTCACGGCGACCGATCGCGAACAGGGGCAGATGGCCAACCAGCGCTATACGGTGGAGTCGGTCAGCGAGGAGGGGAATATCCGTCTGAAAGGGGAGAACGGTCGCGTCACCATCAATCCGGAGAAGGTCCGGGCGCAGCAGCATATCGACTACGGCTGGGCCGTCACCGGCTACGGCGCACAGGGGGCCAGCAGTGATTATGTCATTGCGCTTGAGGGCACGAAAGACGGACGTAAGGCACTGGCTTCCCGTCGTGCCTTCTACATTTCAGCCTCACGCGTGAAAGAGCACGTCCAGATATACACCGACGGGAAAGCGGACTGGGTTAAGGCGGTAAAAACACCGGAGCGTGATATCAAAACTGCGCACGATGCGCTGGCTCCGGAAACGCAGCGCAAACAGGCGAAAGCCATCTGGGCAATGGGGCAGCCGGTGAATAAAACGGCCATCGGTCGCGCCTGGGTGCGCCATCAGGGCATGCAGGATGCGTCACTGACGGCAAAAATCATCCCGGCCACCCGGCGCTTTCCTGAACCGGCGCTGGCGCTGCCGGTGTATGACAACAATGGCAGGAGTGCGGGCCTGGCCCTGGTTTCCCTGGTTTCCAGCCCGGAAGGACGGATGACTCAGGGGGAGACACGAATGGTCATGACAGAGCGTGCCCGTGGCGCCGTGCTGCAGCGGAGTCAGTCCGGAAACACGATTGTGGCCAGCGACCTTACGGCTGCACTCGATGCAGTACGAAATCATCCAAAGGACGGAGTGGTCTGGCAGACCGGTGATGAACCGCCTTCAGCATGGCTGCTTAAGGTAAGCGGTGGGACAAAACAGGATGTGTCGCCGGGTATTGTCTCCACGCTGACGGACGAACAGAACGTACAGCAGCTGCGCGAGCAAATGCTGGCAGACCAGGTTCGCAATGAAGAAGCCGGACGGAGCAGGCAGCCGGAGTCGTTGCTGGCGGAAGTTCCACAGGAAGAGTTGATCAGACTGAAACCGGAAGACATTAACCCGCGTAAACCGGAACCACTCAACCCGGATGCGGATGTGATCGCCAGGGTCAGAGGTGAGGAAAACACCGATGGACAGGAAATAAAAGCCGCTGCAGGCGTCAGAAGCGAGCTGGAAGGTGCTGACAAGACCGCTGGTGAACAGTCGCGGGCATCGCGTGTGATTGCAGATCTGGCAAACGCTGAACGAGACATGCTCAGGGCGGCAGAAAATACTGAACGCGGCCGCATGCCGGAGCGTGAAGAACAGACCCTCACCCGAACCATTCAGAAAGAACGTTAATCCCCCTTTTAATTCTGAGAATCAGGCTATGAAAGCAAACAAATTAGCAGCATTAATAGTTACAACATACATTGGCTTTATTTCAATGGCACACGCTTCGGCCCCTCAGCCCTTATTCAGCCCGGAGCAGGAGGCACGTATCGGCGAAATCGCTGCTGACTACCTGGTGTCGCACCCGGAGATACTGGTGACGGTCAGTCGTAAGCTGCAGGAACAGCAGGAGACACGTAAGCAGAAGATGTTTGCACTCAGCGTGATGGAGAATCAGGCGAACCTTCTGCATGATCCGGACACCCCGGCTTACGGGCCTGATAATGCAAAGGTCGCTGTGATTGAATTCTTTGATTACCAGTGCGTGTTCTGCAGCCGCTTCGCGCCGGAGCTGGAGAAGGTCATGAAAGCGCAGCCGGACGTCCGCTACCTCTTTAAGGAGTGGCCAATATTTGGTGGACGCTGGGAAGCTTCACTTCAGGCTGCGCAGCAGGGGCTGACGGTCTGGCAAAAGAAAGGGCCGCAGGCCTATGTCACCTATCACAATGCCATCTACGCCACCGGCCATAATGAAGGCAAGCTGACGGCGGAGGATATACTCGCGGCAGCGTCAAAGGCAGGGCTGGCCGCCTCTGTGCCGGGCGACCATACCGCGTCCCTTGAGAAAAACAGTAACCTGGCAGAGGAACTGGGGCTCACCGGAACGCCGGGGATCGTCGTCATGCCCGTTAGCGGGGCGACTCCCGACACCATCACGGTTTTCCCGGAAGCCGTAACCGCTGAAAGACTCCAGGCAGCAATCCGGAAAGCCACCAGAGTGAAATGATCCTCAGTCCGAAGAACGTCTCCCGCCAGAGACTGTTTTTCATGTTCCGCGCGTAATTGCCATCTTCCCGTTCCGTTCTCCTGCGCTTCCTCGATCAGGCCTGCCGGCCTGATACTGCGGCGAGCGCTGCCGGTTATAGTCCCTTAAGGATAATTAGCATGCAAACTACGGACGGTTATCTGGTCTAACATCTGGAAAAATTACTGACGAGAAGGTAGTATTCGGATCGTCAGCGATCGTCTTGTGGTGGGACAGATTGTTGATTCAGATTACTTTTGTGACCTAACTCAAACTGACGGTTTGACTGCTTTGTGGTGAGGCAGGCGGGTGGCAGAAGATGGTTTTACGGAAGAAATGCGGACTTCCGGAAACAAACAAGGACAGGACGTGTCCAGTAAAACGTTCAGGAGCAGGTTACGGGATTTCCCGGAGCCTGAATGCACAAACCCCCCGATAACTGTCATCATCTTGGCGGAAGACACAGGTATCAGGGGGTCCAAAAGCAGGCGCGTTGCCTGTGAAGGATTATAACGCATGCACCATAGAAAACAACACCCGGCCGCCATAAGAACAGGCCGCCGTGAATGACAATCAGATTTCTGTTCACTGGTCAGATCTACCGAAAGATGAGCTAGCCCGTTTCTGGCAGAATGTCGATGCCGGCACTCAGGGTAATTTCCTCATTGCACCGGTCAAAAAACTGACCCGCCGCAAACGCGGTGAGCATTCCACAAAAGCCAAATGTGAGAACCCGGCCTGGTATCGCCCGGAGCATTATAAAAAGCTCTCCGGACAGCTCGGACATGCCTACAATCGCCTGGTGAAAAAAGACAAAGAAACCGGGCAGGTCAGCCTGCGCATGCATGTTTCTCGTCACCCTCTCTATGTCGCCGGCCGCCGTAAGGCGGGACGTAAATATGGCTTCCGTCCGGAACGTCAGCGCCTGCTCGATGCGCTCTGGCCAGTGCTCATCAGCTTCTGTGATGCCGGCAAGCATACCGTCGGCATGTGTATCTCCCGTCTTGCAAAAGAACTCAGTGCAAAGGACGCAAAAGGCAATGTCATTCCTGAAACGGAGGTGACAGTGTCACGCCTTTCACGGCTTATTGAGGAACAGGTACGGTTTGGCGTTCTGGGTCTCGCGGAGGAACGCGCCTGGGATCGTGAATCCCGCACCTGGCTGCCAACGTATGTCTATATCACCCCTGTGGGATTCCAGATGCTGGGCGTCGATATGGACAAGCTGTTTAAAGAACAGGAGAAGAAGCTCCGTCAGAGCGCCGAGCGTGAGCAGCTGATCCGGGAAGGGGTGATGAGCGAACATGATGATGTTCAGGCCCACTCTGCGCGGAAATGCTGGTCTGGCCGTAAGCGTCAGGAGGCACTCGTTTACCGCCGCAAAAAAGGCGCGGAGCGTAAACGTGCCAACAACCTGATTAAGCTGCCGGCAGATGAACGACTTCATGCAATGTCTGAATGGATTTATCGCACCATGCCGCCTGATGAAGCGTACTGGTGCACATCTGAGCGCCTGAAGGCGCTGGCCATCCAGCATCTTTACCAGCTGGATCTGGCGCTTTCTCCACCGGACTAGTCACAGACGACACAACAGTCTTCTTGTTTACAGGCCCCTCACCGGGGCTTTTCGTGCTTGTTTTTTTCGGCCATTCTGCTCATTTTTCATCCTTCACTCCTTTCTTCTTCCGGTCACCATGACGCTCTGCCGGTCGTTATGGCCCGCAATGGCCACAGTCTCTTTTTTTTACACAGAAATCCGCAAACGAATAAGTGAAGTAACCCGGAAATGAATAAAAGACATTCCGCAAAACAGTCTTACTTCACCTTTTTTATCTCTCTGTTCATTACATTCCAGAGTAGATCTTTGTCTTCGGCCACTCTGTGGATAACGTAAAATGCCTTCGCATGCAGCGGCCTCACGGCCGCGCGCTCAGAAGGAAATCAAAAGTACCTCCCGTCGCAAGCGCCGGGCCCCGTTCTCGCCAGAACCAGGCGCCGCATACATACCTGACCCCTGCTAAACCGACGCCGCTCCGGCCCGAAGGGCCGGAACACCCTCGCTTTAAGAGGGATGTTGTAACTAGTATCAAGAGTAGCTGTAGTTAAGTCGCGGTAATCACTTCATACACGCTCGTAAGCGCCTAACGGCGCTAACGCGGAGATACAGCCCGTCAGCGGCCAGAGGCCTTGACGGACTCACTCCGACCGCGCACATTAGCAATCGGAAAGCTTTAAGCGGGTATAGCTTTGCAGGGAAAGGGATGGGATTGGCAGAACCTATCAATCCGTAACGGCTGATGCCGGTTACGACGCCCCTCACCAGAATCACCCGGTTCAGCTCCGGCTGGCGTCTCCATGCCGCTTCGCGGCATACATGTTCCATGAACCCTGGACTACACAGGCTGGCCATCATGGGCGAAGGTTTACTGACAGCATCAGACTATTTTTTACCCCTTAAAGCAGGGTTGCCTAAATCCGGGAGCGCGATAAGCTTTAACGGGTGATTTTCAATCAGGATGAGTAAAATGGATATAATTCTTCCGGTAAACAAAAGCCAGGCACGACTCTGGGCAGAAACCATGATTAATCTGGAGGCCCGCAAACTCGTCAATACCGCTAATATTGTTGGCGCCCGACATCTGGGGGATGGATTGACGCGTCTCAAATTCATCGATGAAATTAAATCTGTCATTAATGGCGAATTTGAGCGTGCCCGGCGGGCAAAGTCTGACGAAGAGTGCATGACCTGCCTGCGTAACCTGCAGGCAGAAAACAGCAGTCTGCTTGAGCAGAGCCGGCAGCTCCAGACCGGTTATGCGAAACTATATGCCCAGATCAAATACGTCAGGGATGAAGACCGGATGGTCGGTTATGTCATCTCAGGAATTAAAGTGGTGTTGGCAGGTATGCAGGGCGTATTTGGCTTCGTGCTGACTTCCTCAATGACCCCCGTAGGCGTTCTTGCCGGGGCTATTCTGATTGTCGACTCGGCCAACACGATAACCCGTGAAGTTGGTCGTCAGTTCCTGAATGAACCTGACACGCAGGGTATGTTTGGTGATGGTGCCATGAACATCGCTAAATTCATGGGATTTGAACGATCAACAGGGTTAGGGATATACAACGGGATCGCGCTTGCAGGCAATATCTACAGTGTCTATGGATTAATGGCCAGACCAGGGACATGGCGTCTGTTTAACTATATCAGCACCGATTTTTACCGGAAAATCGACACCATGTCCCGGGGTAAACTGACAATGAAAATTGTGGGATGGGTGGTAAAGGCTAAGGTTGTTTTCGATCTGATCACTTCTGATGACGCTGGGAAATGAGATTCCGGCGGTAATGCCATGATTTATAGGCCAGCTTCAAAGGCATGGTAATCGTAAACAGAGTGCCAAGAACAAGAATAGCCACGCCAAAGGAAATTGCATGCACCCTCGAGCCAGCCAAAAGTGTGGCCACAAGAATCAGTAACATGACTGACAGCACCCATATCAGGGCCTTAAAACGGTTTGCCAGATCGTTCAGCAGAGTATCCATTTCCGTACCCGTTTTAGCTGAACTGGCCCGCAGTCGGACAATGTCCTCTTCACTGAAGCCGTGGTTCATCAGATCACTTTCATGGTTCATGCTTCTCTCCTTTTCCCTGCGGGAAGTTTAACATGCCCTGCGCTAATAACCAGTTAAGCCCGACCGATAACCTGTCAGGTGGTTACGGCTATCAGCTCTTTCTCACTGATAGCCATCACGTCATTCTAAATCAGCCAAAAGTAGACTGTACCAGACCAATAATCCCCAGGTGGCCGGCGTAAGCATAATAAAAGAAATTACGCGGCATGAAACGCCTACGGCCCTCCGGACAGATTTGCCTGCAGAATGAAACCACTGCCAGGGGGAATGCCAGAGTAGGCAGCGTGGCCAGTAATAATGTTTCTGCGGGCATATCCAGGAGATGCGATAACCCGTTTAAACAAATCAGTGACAGCACGGCAGTGATGGCTGCCAGCCGCTGCACTCCGGGTGTATCGCTGCCAGAAACCGTTGCCATACTGATGGCCAGCGTTATTCCTGCCAGCCCGTAACTTGCCGGCTGCAGGGGCCAAATCATAAGGGCCAGGAGCAGATACCCGGCAAGCATTCCTTTCCGGCCGTGCCGGTACTGCAGGGCAAGCAACTGCGTGACGCCTGCAAACACGAACAGAATGTTCAGGGCCCACCAGGGCTGTTGATTCTGGAAGGCCAGGCTGAACACCGGCTGCGTTATGATTGCCCAGATCCACAGACGATTGGCTCTCTTCTGCAGTCGTTCCGGGGGGCGCTGTACGTTCATCGCCCATATAAGCGTGAACAGGGGGAAGGCCATCCGGCCAAGCGCATACATCACCGGCAAGGCAGACGACAGAAACACCGTATTGGTGTGGTCGATAATCATGGCCAGAAGTGCGAGAAGTTTGACCATATCGAGTGCAGCGGGACTGAGCTGGCTGGCGTTCCGGATAGTGGGAAGAATGTCGGGTAATGAATGATTCATGCTGTATATTCCCCTGGCGACACGCGGTTAACAGCCAGCCCTGAACATAATGCCAGAATGCCCTGCCGGTTTGCGTTGTGACCCTGACTCTGAGTTTCTCCAGAATCTTGCGCACCGCAAATTCTGATTTATCACGCAGCACGCGCATTGCACCTGCCACATCCTTATTCTGAATACAGATACTTAAAATATTAAAATCGTTCATGACACTCCCTTCCTTACTATATATATCGGCAAAAATATTGATATATTTAGATTAAGGAGTGTAATTGTTTATTATTTTACCATAGTTTGCAGGAGCAGTTTTTTATAATTATAAAACATGCTGCTGCAAAATAACTTCATAAACATTTCAACCTAAACCGATTATTCCTGGCTGATATCCGAAGAGGGAGCAGGATGAAGCTTTGCATAATCTTCTCGAAGCGATTTTGCCGCGGGTTTCCAGGCTTTCGCCCACTCATCATCCATTCTTCCTACACCAACAATCTTCAGTGCGACAGCATAGGGAGTGCGCCCTTGCTGTTTTGAAAGCCACAGGATGTGATCATCAATTCTGTCATCAGGTAGGGGTCGTTTGCGGGAGAGGGCGAAATCCTACGCTAAGGCTTTGGCCAACGATATTCTCCGGTAAGATTGATGTGTTCCCAGGGGATAGGAGAAGTCGCTTGATATCTAGTATGACGTCTGTCGCACCTGCTTGATCGCGGCCGCGATAGCTAGATCGCGTTGCTCCTCTTCTCCATCCGCGTTCCAAGCTGCGGAAAGGCACCCATAAGCGTACGCCTGGTCGAGCAGGCGACGCGGATCGACGTCCAGCGCACGAGAGAATGCGTCCGCCATCTGTGCAATGCGTCTAGGATCGAGACAAAGGTCGTCTCTGTCAGCCGGATCGTAGAACATATTGGCGGCGCCAAAGCCCACTTCACCGACCAGACCGACGGGATCTATCACCAGCCAGCCGCGACTGGAGAACATGATGTTTTCATGATGCAGATCGCCATGTAGCCCACGCAGTTCCGAGGCATTGCTCATCATTTGATCGGCTATAATCGCCGCGTGGACGTAGTCAGTTTGACAACCTGCGTTTTGATCATCGCGCGCCCGCTGAAACAAAGCTGCAAAGCGATCCCGGATCGGGAGAAGGGCAGAAGGCAGGGGTTCCTCAGATGCGGCATACAGCTTCGCCATTAGTTCCGCTGCAATTTCGGTCGCCTGGTAGTCGCCGTGCTCGGCAACGATGTGAGAGAGCATTCGCTCCCCGGCATATTCGAGCAACATCAGATTGTTCTCACGACCGAGCAACCGGACTGCTCCCCTCCCATTGCGCCATACCAGATAGTCGGCCCCGCGCAGTTCATCAGCAATGTCTTCTATAGGTTTCAATCCCTTGACGATTGCAGGAGTCCCGTCTGGCAATGAAACTTTCCAAACGAGGCTGGAAAAGGTGTCCGCAATGAGAACAGGTTGCGAAACGTGCCAATGAGCAGGAAAAACAGGCGGCATGAACATCAACCCCAAGTCAGAGGGTCCAATCGCAGATAGAAGGCAAGGCGTTCGCGGTCGGGGGCTTCGATCCCCAATACATTGAATAGGACAGCGAAGGCGCGCTCTGCTTCATCTGGCGCTGCCCAGTTCTCTTCGGCGTTAGCAATCATGAGTGCCAAATCGGCATAGCGATCTGCTGTTCCGAGCCGCCCAAGGTCGATCAGACCCGTGCATTGAAGAGTTTTAGGGTCCACCATGAAGTTCGGCATGCAGGGATCACCATGGCAAACAACCATATCGGTGCGCTCTTGGTCGAGCCGCACCGGTAGCTCTCGTTCGACACGAGCCAAAAGATCGAGCTGCGGCGTACTCTTGTCCTCGTCCGGTAAGAAGTCGGGATTGACGGCATTGCGGGACACCACATCAACGGCGCGTCCGAACATTCGCGACAGCCTGCGCTCAAACGGACATTGATCAACCGATAGGCTGTGAACAGCGCCAAGTTGCTGCCCCATTGACGGCCACGCTTTGAGCAAATCCGCTCCAGACAGATCAGCCGCCGGTACTCCCGGAATTGCCGTTATCACCAAGCATGCACCCTCCTGTTCCTCCTGCCAGTTGATCACCTCGGGGCAAGCCACACCTCGACCTTTGAGCCAAATGAGGCGGTCACGCTCTCCAGCGAGCTCACCGCGGCGGGAAGCAGGTGCGATTTTCGCGAAGGCATGCCCGTCACCACGTCGAAAAACAAAATCACCAGATTCTCCGCCTCTGACAGGCAACCAGTCAGAATGCGATTCACCAAAAAAAATATTAGTTCGATTCAATGGAGGTTCCTTCAGTTTTCTGATGAAGCGCGGAGGTGGCTCAACCTGCGAAAAGAAACGAGTTGCTATGGACTTGCACCGGTTGTGTTCCGGTCTATCTCTCATTTTAAGCGGCTTTTTTCTCAAATGCAACCGGCGATTTCCAGCCGAGTGTTGAATGTCTTCGGCGTGGATTATAAAAGCCATTTATATATTCGAAGATTGCAATCTCAATATCTCGCCTTGTTTGCCAGTGTCTGCGCCAAATCAACTCAGCCTTTAATGATTTAAAGAAGCTTTCTACTGCGGAGTTATCAAAACAATTGCCTTTCCCGCTCATGGACGGCAGCAATTGATGTTTGAGCAGTAGCTTTTGATATTCATGAGCGCAATATTGGCTCCCACGGTCTGTGTGTTGAATACAACCCGGTGGTGGTTTGCGTAAAGCCAACGCCATATTCAGTGCCCTTAATGCAAGATCCTGCTTTAATCGATCACCTGTTGCCCAGCCAATCACGCGACGGGAATACAGGTCAAGGATAACAGCAAGATAGACCCATCCTTCTCTGGTCCAAACATAAGTGATATCGCCTGCCCATTTCTGGTTGGGTGCGCTTGCGCTAAAGTCTTGTTTTAATAGGTTCGGTGCAATGTTGAAGGTATGATGACTATCCGTTGTCCGTTTGAATTTACGCGTTCGAACAACTGTAATGTTATTCTGGCGCATCAAACGTCCAACCCGACGCTGCCCAACCTGCAGGCCCAGCGCTTTCAACTCTTCTGTCATACGCGGCCTACCATAGCTCCCCAAACACAACCGATGCTGCTCACGTATATGCGCTAGAAGTATAAGATCACGACGCTGGCGCAGTGATGGAGGACGGCGTTTCCATGCACGTAAACCACGATCTGTTACGCCCATCAAACGACATATGCGTGAACGTGAGAGAGAGCCACGGTAATCCGTAATAAACTGAAATCTCACAGCTTTTGTACTGCGAAAAATATTGCTGCCTTTTTTAATATCTCCCTCTCCTCCCGAAGGATACGGTTCTCTTTGCGTAAACGTTCATTCTCACGCAGAAGATCAGTGTCTTGGGTAGGAATTTTAGTTTCATCGGAAATTGATGCGATCCATTTCCCAAGCGTGGAAAGCCCAATACTTAAATCTGACGCAACTTGACGGCGTGTTAAGCCACTAGTGAGTGCTATGCGAACTGCATCACGCTTAAATTCATCACTATGCTTTAATGACATATATGGTCTCCTTGATAACAAATAATGCTCTCAAAAAGACCGGAACGAAACCGAGGCAAGTCCACTACGTAAGTCCGAGAACATGCTTTCCATGGTCTCTGAGCTCGCCTTTGGGACCGACATATCGGTAGAGAGTGACGCGCTCGATGCCGAGTTCCTTGCAGAGATCGGAAACTGAAGTATCGCGCTGGGCCATGGCGGCTTGCGCGAGACGCACCTGAGCTTTGGTGAGCGCGAATTTTCGTCCGCCCTTGCGACCGCGCGCTCTCGCGGAGGCGAGACCCGCCATGGTGCGCTCTCGGATCAGATCCCGCTCGAACTCGGCCAAGGTGGCGAAGATTCCGAACACCATGCGACCGGACGCAGTCGTGGTGTCGATCTGAGCGCCCTTTCCAGTCAGAACCCGCAGGCCGATCTTGCGGTCTGACAGCTCCTTCACCGTGTTGACCAGATGGGCAAGCGATCGTCCGAGGCGATCGAGCTTCCAGACCACCAGCACATCGCCGTCACGCAATGACTTGAGGCAGGCAGTCAAGCCAGGGCGATCATCACGACCGCCGGAAGCAAGATCATCATAGATATTGTCCCGTTCGACACCTGCGGCGCGCAAGGCGTCGTGCTGCAGGTCGAGAGACTGCGAGCCATCGGCTTTGGAGACGCGGGCATATCCGATCAGCATGTATCACAAACGTTGGTTTGAGGCGGCGCTTCGGCCACGATTGCATTGACCTCTGGAAATGTATCTCAACCAGCTTCATAAACAAAGCGTCTTGAACGCTATCAGATTTTGAAAAAGGAACATGTATGCCGCGTCGCGTCACTCTAACCGATCGGCAGAAAGACGCGCTGTTGCGCTTGCCGACTTCACAGACGGATTTGCTCAAGCACTATACGCTGAGTGATGAAGACCTTGGGCATATCAGGCTGCGTCGGCGCGCTCACAACAGGTTCGGCTTCGCCCTGCAATTGTGTGTCCTGCGCTATCCCGGCCGGGTGCTGGCTCCAGGCGAACTGATCCCTGCAGAGGTCATCGAATTTATCGGAGCGCAGCTTGGCCTGGGTGCCGACGATCTCGTAGACTATGCTGCCCGCGAGGAAACACGGCACGAGCATCTTGCCGAGTTACGGGGGCTCTACGGCTTCCGCACCTTCTCCGGACGTGGTGCGAGCGAGCTGAAGGAATGGTTGTTCCGAGAAGCCGAGATGGCGGTGTCGAACGAGGATATCGCCCGTCGCTTCGTAGCCGAGTGCCGACGCACCCGCACTGTCCTTCCCGCGACATCCACGATCGAGCGGCTTTGTGCCGCGGCTCTCGTCGATGCCGAGCGACGCATCGAGACGAGGATCGCCAGTCGGCTGCCTATGTCGATCCGAGAACAGTTGCTGGCATTGCTCGAGGAGACGGCTGATGATCGGGTGACCCGTTTTGTGTGGCTGCGCCAGTTCGAGCCTGGCTCGAACTCTTCGTCGGCCAACCGGCTGCTCGACCGGCTCGAATATCTGCAACGCATCGATCTCCCCGAGGATCTGCTTGCCGGCGTTCCTGCCCATCGGGTGACTCGTCTGCGCAGGCAGGGTGAACGGTATTATGCCGACGGCATGCGCGATCTCCCGGAGGACAGGCGGCTTGCGATCTTGGCTGTTTGCGTCTCGGAATGGCAGGCGATGTTGGCCGACGCAGTGGTCGAAACCCACGACCGGATCGTCGGCCGTCTCTACCGTGCTTCGGAGCGTATTTGCCATGCAAAGGTCGCAGACGAAGCGGGGGTGGTGCGTGACACCCTGAAATCCTTCGCCGAGATCGGGGGCGCCCTGGTCGATGCACAGGATGATGGCCAGCCGCTGGGCGATGTCATCGCGAGTGGGTCAGGGTGGGACGGCTTAAAAACCCTTGTTGCAATGGCAACCAGGCTGACCGCCACCATGGCCGACGATCCGCTCAATCATGTGCTCGACGGTTATCACCGCTTCCGCCGATACGCTCCACGCATGTTGCGCCTGCTCGATCTGCGAGCTGCGCCCGTTGCACTGCCGCTTCTGGAAGCGGTGACGGCCCTTCGTACCGGTTTGAACGATGCCGCGATGACCAGCTTCTTGCGGCCCAGCTCGAAATGGCATCGCCACCTTCGGGCCCAGAGGGCTGGCGACGCTCGCCTATGGGAGATCGCGGTGCTGTTCCATCTGCGCGATGCGTTCCGCTCCGGAGATGTCTGGCTTACTAGGTCCCGGCGCTATGGCGATCTGAAACACGCACTCGTTCCGGCACAATCCATCGCGGAAGGCGGTCGTCTCGCTGTGCCATTGCGGCCGGAGGAATGGCTGGCAGACCGGCAAGCTCGCCTCGACATGCGGTTGCGCGAGCTTGGCCGTGCCGCTCGCGCAGGCACGATCCCGGGCGGGTCGATTGAAAACGGCGTTCTGCATATCGAGAAACTCGAAGCCGCCGCGCCGACAGGCGCCGAAGATCTGGTGCTCGATCTCTACAAGCAGATCCCGCCCACGCGCATCACCGATCTCCTGCTGGAGGTGGATGCGGCGACCGGCTTCACCGAAGCGTTCACCCATCTGCGCACAGGAGCACCCTGCGCTGACCGGATCGGGCTAATGAACGTTATCTTGGCGGAAGGGATCAACCTCGGCTTGCGCAAAATGGCGGATGCGACAAACACCCACACCTTCTGGGAATTGATCCGCATTGGACGGTGGCATGTCGAGGGCGAAGCCTATGACCGGGCGCTGGCCATGGTGGTCGAGGCACAGGCAGCGTTACCCATGGCCCGGTTCTGGGGCATGGGCACGTCGGCTTCGAGCGACGGACAGTTCTTCGTCGCTACAGAGCAAGGTGAGGCCATGAACCTGGTCAACGCGAAATATGGCAATACCCCGGGCCTGAAAGCCTATAGCCACGTCTCCGACCAATATGCGCCGTTCGCAACCCAGGTGATTCCTGCAACGGCAAGCGAAGCGCCTTACATCCTCGATGGCCTGCTGATGAACGATGCTGGACGCCATATCCGCGAGCAGTTCACCGACACGGGCGGCTTCACCGATCACGTCTTTGCCGCATGTGCCATTCTCGGCTACCGGTTCGCTCCGCGCATCCGCGACCTGCCATCCAAACGGCTCTACGCGTTCAATCCGTCGGCCGCCCCGGCGCACCTGCGAGCGTTGATCGGCGGAAAGGTCAACCAAGCCATGATCGAGCGCAATTGGCCCGACATCCTGCGCATCGCCGCCACCATTGCTGCCGGGACCGTCGCGCCAAGCCAGATTCTGCGGAAACTCGCCTCCTATCCGCGGCAGAACGAGCTCGCGACAGCCCTGCGGGAAGTCGGTCGCGTCGAGCGCACCCTGTTCATGATCGACTGGATTCTGGATGCCGAACTCCAACGGCGTGCCCAGATCGGGCTCAACAAAGGCGAAGCTCATCATGCGCTGAAGCGGGCAATCAGCTTCCACCGCCGCGGTGAAATCCGCGACCGTTCCGCCGAAGGCCAGCATTACCGCATCGCCGGCATGAATCTGCTCGCCGCCATCATCATCTTCTGGAACACCATGAAGCTCGGCGAGGTCGTTGCAAACCAGAAACGCGATGGAAAGCTGCTATCGCCCGATCTCTTGGCCCATGTTTCGCCGCTCGGATGGGAACACATCAATCTCACCGGAGAATATCGCTGGCCAAAGCCTTAGCGTAGGATTCCGCCCCCTCCCGCAAACGACCCCAGGTATATCGTCGATAATGGAATGGATAACATCGAGGTCCTCTGACAGCCACGGCTTTCCAGTACGGGGAAACACCAGGTCCGGTTCGCGCGGTTTCTTTACCTTCTCGTTTTTGGCGATCTGTCTGGCTTCTTTCTCCGCAGAAATGAGTCGTAGTCGCTCCTTAAGCCCGCCCAATGTGGCAACCGTTTTAATTAAATTTTCTCGCTGTTCGCGAGTAATACTTTGCTCATCACAGATCAGGTCGTTCAGGGTATCGATGAGTGTATCCACCCGATTTTCTGTTAATTTCATTTCCAGTTCTCGCTTAAGGCTACAACTCAGCATTCTATTAGATATCTATCTGATTTCGCATCCCTGTTGATCTCATAAATGCAGCCCATAGTCTCGATCACTGAGCATGGAAGCCTGATGCTAAAATGATATACTTATGTAAGAACAAATCTTACATAATGAAACGGAGGGGTTATGGCCCGTACAATGACGGTGGACGTGGGTGATGAGCTGCGTGAATTTATCGATTCCCTGGTTAAGGCCGGTGATTACCGAACCCAGAGCGAGGTTATGCGAGACGCGCTGCGGCTGCTGCGCGAGAAGCAAGCTGAATCACGCCTTCAGGAACTGCGCGATCTGCTGGCCGAAGGCATCAGCAGCGGCGAGGCGAAACCATGGAACAAGGATGCATTCCTGAATAATGTCAGGGCTAGGATGGCAAATGAAAGAGATTGAGCTGACACCAAAAGCAGAAGAAGATCTGGAGGCTATCTGGGACTACAGCTTCAAACAGTTCGGGGTTGTTCAGGCGGATGCGTATATCGGCCGTATAGCAGCAGTGTTTGATGTGCTGGCCATGCATGACATCGGCACGCATCGCGCAGAGCTGGGGGAAGATATCTGCTCGCTGCCAGTGGAACAGCACATGATCTATTTTGTGCCATCACATTCGGTGGTTACGATCATTCGTATTCTCAGCCAGTCTCAGGATACGGCGCGGCATGAACCCTGGAGATGATCGGCGCGCAATCAATTAATTTGTTATGTTTCAATAGCTTAGTTCGTGTAATCTATCTTATGTTAAATTTAGTCCGTCGTTCATTTATTTTATACCCGACCGCAGACTACGATTAGTCATACACAGATATACTCTTTCATTTAGTTTAAAAAAAACGCTCCCTATCAGGAGCGTAAGCCAGTGACTTCGGCGTCAAATGAGGGTCTAACAAGTGGAGCTGCGGGTTAATTCTGGGTGATCTGACTACGATGCTTATCAGCCTGCTGCTGGTGAACAACGGAAGACTGACCATTATTCGCCTTCTCATGCACAGCTGCGGCCTTCTCATGCTCGCTCATTTCAGAAAATGACTTTGCTGTTTCGTTGGTAGCTCCTGGTTTAGCTTTCATCATTTTTTTATGCATTTCAGCCATGTCCTGGTGGGCAGCAGAATTGCTGTTTTGCATCATGTCATGGGACATTGCGGCCTGATCGTGACTGCTCATATCCATCATTGTCATGCTGTCTCCCTGAATTGCACTTTTTTCAGCAGATGACTGCATCTGGTGGGCAGGTGCCTGTGCATTATTTACCTGGTCATGCATGTTCATTGTCTCTGCAGCCATGGCAGATGAAGCGGCAGCCATAATGGCAACAAATGATACAAGGATCTTTTTCATGGTTGGGTCTCCGGTGTTTACATCCCCAAACAATCAACGGCTTATGACAGAGAAAGCATTTGATCTCAGGGCGGGTTATTCATCACTCCAGGAACCAGGTGATTGCGTTATCACCCTGCTCCTGATTTATGAATGATTATAAAAAACCGCATCTGTTTATCGCGTGACTGGATGATGACAATTTTGTCACCTTCCAGGTTTCTCCTGAATAACGGGGTTAATCCATTAACAGGCGCACTTTGAACACAATTTCCCGCCCCTGCTGTTCTGCTGACAGCTCGCCGCCGTGAGCATGAATGATTGACCTCGTTATTGATAACCCCAGCCCCGCGCCTTCCGTGTTGTGGACCCGTGATGAGTCTGCGCGATAGAACCGGTCAAACAAACGTTCAAGATTAGCGGGAACCGGGCCAGACATCGTATTCGTAATCATCACGTTCACACAGTCACTGTCATGCTCAAGGCGTATCGCTGTACAGGTGTTATCGGGAGAATACTTGATTGCATTCGAAAGCAGGTTACTGAAAGCACGCCGCAGCATGTCGCTGTCTCCGGCAATAACCCCTTCACCTTCAACCGTGATTGTCTTTCCTGTCTCGTCTGCAAGGGGCTCGAATAACTCACGTAATTCATTCAGTTCGGCGGCCAGATCCACATCATGTTTATCCAGCTGCAGCAGACCATGCTCTGAACGTGCCAGAAAAAGCATGTCACTGGTCATTCGTGACAACCTTTTCAGTTCTTCCAGGTTAGCGAATAAAATTTCGCGGTAATGCGAAACATCCCTTTCCTTAGCCAGTGCAAACTGCGTCTGCATCATCAGATTACTGACCGGTGTGCGCAGCTCATGCGCGATGTCAGACGAGAAATCTGACAGTTTCCGGAATGAACCCTCCAGGCGATCGAACATGTTATTGAATTCCTGCATGGTCTCTGAGATTTCCGGCGGAGCCAGATCGGGATTAAGACGCTGATCCAGGCTGTGCACGGTCATGGAGGAAGCCAGACTGGTCATTTCCCGTAACGGTTTCAGACCAATGCGTGTGGTCAGCCAGCCCAGAAAAACAGAAATAAAAACCAGACCGATATTGAACCAGAACAGCCAGGTACTGAGCTTATCCATAAACAGGGTGTGATACCCGGTATCCGTGGCAACCGTAACGATGAAATGTTTGCTTTTACCCTGTTCCGGCGTCACGGCAACCCGCCGCGAGATACTGCGGTATACGGTGTTATTTTCTTCCGTCTGGATCATATAGTCGAGAATATCCCCCGACTTATTTAGCAGGACCGCTGGAACAACAGAATTTTTGGCATACAGTTCCACCAGTTTTTCATTTTCCATATTTTTTATAGAAATGAATAAGCCATTGTGCCCCACCATCGCATCGTTTATTTTTTCTGATAATGACTTAATATCCGTTTTGTTCCTGAACGTCTCTGTTTTAAGAAACTCTTCGGTGAGCTGAAGTTTACCAGTCAGAAAATCGCGATCCTGATTATCGAAATAGCCATTAAGGGTGCTAATCAGGATAAAACTTGATAACCACCATACCGTAAGCATCACTGCAGAAAAAATCAGGCTCAGGCGTGTGGTCAGGGAAATTTTGAACCTCACTCTTCTCTGATCTCCAGGACATATCCGGCACCGCGAACGGTATGGATCAGTTTTGGTTCAAAGTCATCATCAATTTTACTTCTCAGACGTCTCACGGCGACATCAATCACATTCGTATCACTGTCAAAGTTCATATTCCAGACCAAGGACGAGATAAGACTCCTGGGTAACACTTCTCCGGTGCGTTGCAACAGCAACTCAAGCAGAACGTATTCTTTACCGGTGAGATGGATCTTCTTCCCCGAACGGATCACGGTTCGGCGCACCATATCAACGGTCATATCGGCGATGGTGCAAACCGTTGCGGACTGCGAGCGTGCCCGCCGCAGTAAGGTTCTTACACGTGCAACCAGCTCCGTAAAATCGAAGGGCTTAATCAGGTAGTCATCTGCACCAAGCTCCAGTCCTTTCACTTTGTCCCGCACGTTGTCTTTTGCGGTTAAAAACAGGACCGGTTCTTCGTGCCCGGACTTCCTCAGTGCGCTGATGATTTGCCACCCGTCGAGGAAAGGCAGCATCACGTCCAGTATTATCAAATCATACTGTCCCTTCGACGCGGCCCCAAGACCATCGCGGCCATTATTAAAGAGATCGGCCTGATAGCCTTCCTCAACCAGTCCCTGCTGCAGGTAACGACCTGTTTTTTGTTCGTCTTCAACGATTAAAATACGCTGCATGGTCAACTCGCTGATATGAAAGTAAAAATCTCACGCGTGAGCGTTGGTTGTCCCTTAGCTGACCTGAGACGGAGCAAGCATTCCGAGCCACGCTACGGCACCCAGAATGATAATCGCAACAACGAATTCTGTCAGGATGCTGTTTCGCATCAGGGCAACGCTGCGATCATAATTCCCTTCCCTGACCATAACTTCAAGCCGGGGACCCAGGTGAAACCGGTTTGCTGCAGCCAGAAGAAGCATCAGAACAAACAGAGCCGTCTTAGCAAGCAATATTCCCCCCCAGGAGCTGTTGAATAAGGGGGTTAAGTTACCTTCAGCAATATACAGATAGTTGACCATCGCACTCAGGATCAGGGCTACAACAATCACCGTACCTGCCGTGGCAAATTTTGCCAGGGAGTCAGATATCACAATGACGCTCTGTGCATTGTGCGCGTTTCTGCGCATCAGCAGGATAGCAAATGCAACCAGAGCACCTGTCCAGGCACCTGCAGCGCCGAGATGAGTCAGATCGCTCAGTAAATGGAGATAGTAATGCAGACCGTCATGCATGACGGCGTGTCCTCCCCAGGCAAGTGTAGCCAGCGCCACGCCCCCACTCATCGTCATCAGCAGGCAGGACAATAGTCTCTTGTTAGTGTAAAGGAACAAAGCACCGAGAGTGATAAACAGTGCACAGAGTCTGACAATCCAGCTAATACCTACATCAGTTTCTTCTATAACCATCTCGATAATATGGATGGATAATTCCCTGAGATCAGTTACTCCGCTCATGGCATTAGATACCAGGAGCATATTAATGCCAGTAAGAATGATGCCTGCAACAACAGCAAAGGTTATAAACGACCTGAAATTAGTCAGGTTATACGTTTCATGTCTGACACCACTTAATCCATATATCTGAAAAAATGGCAATCCAAATATTACCATCAAATCAAGATAAAGAAGAAAACGAATAACAATCATAATCAGGTCGTTCATAATATTACTTCACTGTAAAGGTGTAATTACCGGTAATAGGGTGCGTATCTGAAGAAACTGCGCGCCAGTCAACACGATAAGTGCCAGCGGGTAAAGGTTCTCGCGGAATAATGACCATCGATTTAGGGTCAGCGCCTGGTGCCACTTTTGCCGTGACCGGCATCGGAGAATGTGATGACATACCTTTCATACCCGTCATCGTTAATTTTGCACCTGAGAATTTCACGGTCAGATCTTCCGAGAAATTAAGCTGAATCTTATCCGGGGCCGCTACGGCCGAATCAGCCTGTGGCACAGAGCTTTTTAATTCCGGATGGGCCATAGCAGAAAAAGCGACGCCCATAACCAGGCCACCTGTAAGAATGGCTTTATGTAAAATCGACATATTATTTACCTGTTTAGTTTAGTGTTTTAAGTCAACGCATTAAAACCAGATTCTGGCTCCCGCCAGGAATACTACCTGATGGTCTTTCTCACCCTCTCTTTTCGCCATATCGGACGTTTTCCCGTAAAGCTGATTCCAGGAGACGCCTATATAGGGTGCAAACTCACGGCGTATTTCGTAGCGCAGCCGAAGGCCCAGCTCTGTGTCAGCTAATCCTCTGCCGCGCTCCCGCGATTCATCATCCTGACTGTAGAGATTTACCTCATAGGATGGCTGGAGTATGAGCCGGTTAGTCAGTAAAACGTCGTATTCTCCCCCCAGACGGAGGGCTGCTTTTCCGTCATTACTGACAAAAGCCGTAATTTCAGACTCAAAATTATAGAGCGCGAGCCCCTGAAAACCGACAGCAGCCCAGGTCTGGGCTGAAGCAGGTCTGAAATCCTGTCTTACACCCGCAACCAAATCCCACCAGGGGCCAACCGCATGCCCCCAGAGTAGCTGGGCTTCTGCCGTCTCCGTTTTCCCCCCGCTTCGTTCGCCTTCACTCTTTAGCCAGAGCCGGTCAGTGTCGCCTCCAATCCAGCTGTTAACACTCCAGCTGAAATTATTGGTGTTATCCGACCGTTGCCATTCCAGTTGATCCAGCAAGACCAGATAATTAATCGCACTGTCGTGAATCGCATGCCCCGGTAAATTGCCGAATGCAGCCTTCCGGTCGGCATCGGTAACAGGCGGAATTGGCGTTCTGCTCTCAGTTACAATGGGCTCCATTGACGTCATCTCAGTGAAATTCTCATCTACCGGCATCTGCATGGAAGACATGTCGTGCCCGGCATGAGGATCTGCAGAGACGGAGCCCGCCGCAATAGAAAACGGTGAGGTAAACAAACCAGCGACCAGAACAGTTATGGCCTTAAAACTTCTCTTCATTCGCATCATTCCTCCACCCGGACTTCACGAAACATTCCCATTTCCATGTGATAGAGCAAATGGCAGTGATACGCCCAGCGGCCAAGCGCATCTGCTGTCACTCTGTAACTGCGTTTTGTACCAGGGGGAATATCTATTGTGTGTTTACGAACCATGAAATTACCGTTTTCATCTTCCAGATCGCTCCACATACCATGCAGGTGAATGGGGTGAGTCATCATGGTATCGTTGACCAGAGTGATCCTGAGTCGCTCACCGTATTTCAGCAGCACCGGTGCGGCATCTGAAAACTTGATTCCGTTAAATGACCAGGCAAACTTTTCCATGTGACCGGTTAAATGCAGTTCTATGGTGCGGCCAGGTTCACGTCCGTCAGGATCCTCAAAGCGGCTTTTCAAATCCGCGTACGTGAGAACCTTTCTTCCGTTATTTCGAAGACCGATACCCGGATCGTTTAATTTCGGAGAGACGCTCATCGCCTGCATATCAACCAGTGGGTTACCCGTTTCTGACGCAGGATGACTTTGCATACCCGGCATTCCGGCCATCTGGGAATGATCCATACCAGTCATGCTGCTGTGATCCATGGGTGCGGAGGATGTCCCGCTATCCGCAAGCTCAGCACCGTCCATAGACATCATCTCTCCGCTGTTATTCATGCCCCCCATCTGGCTGTGGTCCATTCCTGCCATATCATGCCCCATTCCTCCCATACCCATATCTTCCATGGTCAACAGAGGACGTGGATCCAGGGCGGGAACGGCAGCACTTAACCCCTCTCTCGTGGCCAGTGTCCCCCGAGCGTAGCCGGTCCTGTCCATGGATTGTGCGAAGATGGTATAGGCCTCACCCTGAGGCTCCACAATGACATCATAGGTTTCGGCAACGGCAATCCTGAATTCGTCAACGGTAACCGGGTTTACATACTGGCCATCTGCAGCCACGACCGTCATTTTCAGCCCGGGGATGCGGATATCGAAATAGGTCATTGCCGAACCGTTGATAAACCGTAAGCGTATCTTTTCACCGGGACGGAACAGCCCGGTCCAGTTTTTCAGCGGGGCCTGACCGTTCATGAGATAGGTGTAGGTGTAGCCACTGACATCCGCGAGGTCAGTCGGATTCATTTTCATTTCAGCCCACATTTTCCGATCGGCAATAGTGGCTGACAGCCCCCTGGTATTCACGTCGCGGAAAAAAGAGCCAATGGTTGGTTTATTGAAATTGTAGTAATCCGACTGTTTTTTTAATTTTTTCAGAATACTGTGAGGATTTTCATCGGTCCAGTCAGACAACATGACCACGTGCTCACGATCGTAAGCAAACGGTTCCGGCTCCCTGGCATCGATGATAATGGCACCGTATACCCCCTCCTGTTCCTGCAGACCGGAATGGCTGTGGTACCAGTAAGTCCCGTTCTGCTTAACCTTAAAGGTGTAAACGTAGGTATCATCAGGCTCTATGCCCCTAAAACTCAGCCCCGGAACACCATCCATATTGGCTGGAAGAATAATGCCGTGCCAGTGAATGGACGTCTGTTCATTAAGACGGTTCTTGACCTTCAGGGTAATGGTGTCACCTTCTTTCCAGCGAAGAACGGGCCCCGGCAGGCCTCCATTGATTGTTTTGGCCTGACGCTCACTGCCAGTGATATTGACGGCCGTTTCACCAATGGTCAGGTCAAACTGAGTACCCTGCAGGGATGCGGCAACTGGCAGGCTCAGACTGGAACGCGCATTGAAACTCCATACGCCAAGACTTCCGGCTACGCCAGAGAGGGTTAATCCCTTCAGGAAAGTTCGTCGAGACGTTTTCAACAGCATGCGCGTTCCCTTATTTAAAGTATGGTTACTGACAAAGTTCGAGAACCGATTTAAATTAAATTTCTGGTTCATCCTCTTACAATGAAATGAAGCTAGCACACCTTAAGAAACAAATTCATTACAATCGTGTAATGTACGTAGCTGTATTACATTTACGTCATCTTCACCACAGGTTGATTATTTTTATATATGATCGTGATGACATCTTTTATGTACCTAAGAAGGTAATCACACATGAATATATTAATCACTACCACTGCGTTTACAGCTTTATTTTGTGGGGCAGTTTTTGCCAAGTCCAGTGATATTGCCCATGAAGCACATCGATTCGTGAACAATGCCTCAGCCGTCAGTCATGTTAATTCCTCGACGCATGAAAACTTGCCGGGCAGGATTAATAAAAAGAGCACGCCATCATTCTCTGAAATGAATGAACATGAAAGGGCCATTGTTGCGCATTCATTTATGAACAACAGCGCGTCCTATGCACATCAAAAAATGATTGAGGAACATAAAAAAATGCTGTCCGGGAGTGACGCAAATTCAGAGACATCATCTTCTTCTTTTAACGAACTGAATGCCGGAGAGAAAGCCGCCCTCGTGCATGAGCAGGTCAATAATGCCGCTGCGGAAGCTCATCAGACGCAGGCAAGAAAGCTTCGTGGGCTGGATTCGTCCAGGTAAAGGCAGGTGGGTTAGTGCTTAGCGTCAGGTGCGCAGCAGGGTTTCACTGACGGGTTACGTCGCAGGACATGAGCTTCATATTGCTCTGCCGTAACCTGTTTCAGACCCGTTAATCATCACCGCCGGGCTGGTCATACACTTCCCAGAGCTTCAGGAGCAAACGGGAAACAAGATATGTTACAAAAATGACGACCATCAACGGTGCTCCCGATTAACTGGCAGATGACACGCCTCCTGAAAACCCCTAGCATACGCCGCAGTGTTCATGCTAACGGCGAATTCCAGTAAATGTATTCTACCGATGTCGTAAAAGAAAATGCTTACCTTTCAGCCACCCGCTCGGGGCTGGAATCGAACGAGATCGCTATCCTTCAGCGCTCTTTGCCTTCCCGCTTTAATCTTCGGCATTTGAAAAAAAATGAATCATTAAAACTCGTACTGCAAAAGAAAGCGGGAAAATCACGTGTAGTGGCTTATAAATTTACGTCCGGCTCATTTAATTACACGGCGTATCGTATATCAGACAAAAAGTTCTATAATCTTTCCGATACTTCCGGGAAAGGCAGTCTCGATTATCCGTTACCAGCCACAGCAAGACTCAGTTCACCTTTCAATCCTGCAAGACTTAACCCGGTATCGGGAAAAGTGAGTCCCCATAATGGCATTGATTATTCCATGCCCATGAACACGAAAATAGTCAGCGTCATCGACGGAAAAATCACCCGGGCCGAATACAACAGTACCATGGGATATTTTGTTGAAGTTACGGGAAAAGCCGGTGTTAAAACTCGCTATCTCCACCTCAATAAAATACTCGTTACTAAAGGGGCCAGAGTTACCCGGGGAGGTGCTATTGCGTTATCCGGTAACAGCGGACGTTCATCCGGTCCTCATTTACATTACGAGCTGGTCATCAATAACAATCCTGTTAATTCACTGGCGTTCCGGGCATCGGCACCTGCTGATAACAAACTCGAACAGCATGCCTTTGCGCATGCCAGAGACTACGAACGATACCTGGACTGATAACGGGACCGCGACGCGGCCCCGTTTGCCGGATTAATTTTTTTTATCGTTTTCACTTCCGTGATGTTGGTGATCCCCATGCCCTCCGTGGCCGTGGAAAAGATGCATTAGCGGGCAGACCAGCAATAACAGATATGGCCAGTAACCTGCCACATGTGACCAGTGTTCTCGCAGGAGGGCAAATGCCGCGATCGCGGCGACAGCAATAAGCGCATAGGTGGTACTTTTCATACTGGACTCCTTCTGTTCATAACAGACCCTTCACTCAGTGTTATTTCCCGAGCCTGACACTTTTCAGACGCAACGCATTCACAATGACGCTGACGGAAGAAAGAGCCATGGCCGCCGCCGCAATAACTGGCGACAGCAGTATTCCATACACAGGATAAAGCAGGCCTGCAGCCACCGGCACACCAAGTGCGTTGTAGATAAATGCAAAAAACAGATTCTGTCGGATATTTTTCATGGTGATCTCTGACAGATGACGGGCCCTGTTCAGTATCATCAGGTCGCCTTTGAGAAGGGTGACTCCGGCACTTTCAATTGCCACATCTGTACCCGTTCCCATGGCTATACCCACGTCAGCCGCTGCCAGCGCCGGGGCATCATTCACACCGTCTCCGGCCATCGCAACCACATGACCAGACGCTTTCAGTCGGGTTATCACTGCTTTTTTGCCATCCGGCAGAATCCCGGCTTCAACATCCTCTATTCCCAGTTTTCGTGCGACGGCTTCAGCTGTTAGCTGGTTATCCCCGGTGAGCATAACAATGCGGATCCCCGCCTGACGCAACGCTTTAAGTGCATCCGGCGTGGTTGCTTTCACGGGATCCGAAATAGCTATCAGGCCTGCAAGGTCCCCGTCCGTGGCCACATAGATAACGGTAGCGCCTTCCATCCGCAACGTATCCGCAACGGCCTTTTGATTATCAATAACGATACTGTTTTCCTGCATAACCAGTTCATTACCAATAACAATCCGTTGACCTTCGACATCGCCTGTGACACCTTTACCCGACGGCGCATCGAAATGAGTGACTGCGGGTATTGCGATCCCCTTTTCCTGTGCTGCTCTGACGACTGCCATACCCAGCGGATGCTGCGAGCCTTTTTCCACTGCGGCCGTTACACGCAAAAGAGAGGCTTCCCCACCCGGACTGAGACTGATAATTCCTGTCACCGTAGGCGAACCTTCGGTGAGCGTGCCTGTTTTGTCGACAACCAGCGTGTCCACTTTTTCAAGACGCTCAAGGGCTTCGGCATTTTTGATTAACACCCCGGCCTGGGCTCCTTTGCCCACCCCCACCATTATCGACATCGGCGTGGCCAGCCCCAGCGCGCAGGGACAGGCAATAATCAGGACCGACACAGCCGCAATCAGACCGTGCGCCATCCTGGGCTCGGGCCCCCAGACAGACCAGATCACGAAAGCAACAACCGCGATAAGTATCACCAGAGGAACAAACCAGCCTGAAACGCTGTCAGCCATTCTCTGGATGGGGGCTCGCGAACGCTGTGCATCAGCGACCATCTGAACAATTCGTGAGAGCATCGTTTCATCTCCGACTTTCTCTGCACGGATGATAAGACTACCTGTCTGATTAATCGTCCCCCCAATGACAGGGGCACCCTCCGTTTTGGTAACCGGCATAGACTCCCCGGTCACCATCGATTCATCAACGGTTGTTGTGCCTTCGACCACGATACCGTCGACCGGAATACTCTCCCCAGGTCTGATGCGGAGCTTATCGCCAGGCAGGACATCTTCCGCATTAATATCCGTTTCATGACCGTCATGGTCCAGCCGCCTGGCGGTTTTGGGGGCAAGGTTCAGAAGCGCAGTAATGGCACCTGAGGTTTGTTCCCGTGCCCGCAGCTCAAGAACCTGTCCCAGCAGTACAAGCACCGTAATTACTGCCGCGGCTTCAAAATAAACGGCCACCAGGCCATCCATGTTTCTGAACGATGCAGGAAACCAGGAGGGGAAGACAGTTGCAATGACGCTGTAAACCCAGGCTACGCCGGTCCCCATAGCAACAAGGGTAAACATATTCAGGGAACGGTTACGTAACGACATCCCGGCCCGGGCGAAAAATGGCCAGCCACACCACAACACGACAGGAGAGGCCAGAAGCAGCTGCAGCCATGTGTTGTACTGTGGCGATACTGTATTTCTCAAGGCGGGAAACAGATGAGATCCCATTTCGAGTATCAGAACCGGAAACGCCAGCAACAACCCCAGCCAGAAGCGTCTTGTCATGTCGCGAAGTTCATCACTCGGCCCCGTGGATGCCGTGGCTACGAGTGGTTCCAGTGCCATTCCACAGACAGGACAGCTTCCTGGACCACGACGGCGTATCTCCGGGTGCATCGGGCATGTCCACACACCTTCAGAAATATCGTTCTCCGCCTGGTGGTGAGGCTGTTTTATCTGATCAGGGATGACCTCGTGGTGATGGTGGTGATGGGAATGTTCACTGGCATCTTCTGTAAGATAATGATCGGGATGAGCTTTAAATTTGCTCTCACAGCTGGCGGAGCAGAAATAAAGCTGATGCTCCTGGTATCGAATGCTGCTGTGCGCCTTATCGGGCATGATTGTCATCCCGCACACGGGATCTCTCACCTTATGCAATACGTGACTCTCGTCCGGGGATAATGTCTGTTCAGAGGCAGTCTGGTTGTTGTGTTGCACTGCATTGTCATTTTTCACAGTAACTCTCCTTATGCAAACCTGAAGCGTCTTCTGTATTCAGGTTATGTCATGGATGCGATTACCACGAATGTCGCCGGCACAGGAGTGCCTGCTACCGGCGTCCCGTTATCAGCCGTTCCGCTGACTATTCGATTCGCTGGAAGATCTTTTTACTGCCCTCCGGAGAGAATGCGATAACATCGTAAGCCTCTTTACGGGCCCCCATCTCCATTCCCGGGCTTCCCGCAGGCATACCGGGGGTGGCAAGGCCATAAATCCCTGAACCAGACTGCATTGCCTTATGTATCGTTGTGGCAGGCACATGACCTTCAATGATCAAATTACCAGTAACTGCGGTATGACAGCTTCTCAGCTCAGCAGGAACAGCATATTTTTCTTTCAGGGCTGACAGAGCCTGATCATTCATGACGTGGGTCCGTACCTCAAACCCGTCCTTTTCCATCGCCTTGCCCCACAGGGAACAGCAACCACAGTTTTCAGACTTGTACATGTCTATTACTTTTTCACCTGCCATTGCCGGAAGTGAAAGGCCAAAAGCCAGGGCCATTAAAATTATTTTTTTCATACTCACCTCTGTATGTTATCGATGTAAACCCTGACGTCAGGGTGAATTTATGCAAAAGGACACCCGCAGGGGTGTCCTTTCAGGGTTATGACACGCTCTTTTTATGTCTGCGCAGCCAGATGAGTTTATAGGCGGCAGGAATAATGAACAGGGACAGCAGCGGAGCTGTGATCATCCCGCCAATCATGGGGGCCGCAATACGGCTCATGACTTCTGAACCTGCGCCGGTTCCCCAGAGTATCGGCAGCAGACCCGCGATGATCACCGCCACGGTCATGGCTTTCGGCCGGACACGCAGCACGGCACCATGATAAAGGGCTTCATCAAGACCTTCCGGTGTGAACGTTTCCTTGTTTGACAGTTCCGGATGCGCTTCAATGGCATGACGCAGATACATCAGCATGACCACGCCAAACTCTGCTGCCACACCGGCCAGGGCGATAAACCCGGTTCCGGTTGCGACTGACATATGGAAGCCCTGCCAGTACAGGAACCATATCCCGCCAACCAGGGCGAACGGCAGACTCATCAGGATCAACAACGCTTCATCAACCCGGCGGAACGCCAGATACAACAGGATGAAAATGATCATCACCGTCATCGGCACCATCAGTTTAAGTTTCTTGTTGGCGTGCTCAAGCAGTTCAAATTGTCCGGAGAATGACACGCTGGTACCCGGTCTCAGTTTCACTTTCTGACTGATAGCCGTTTTAATATCATTAACCACCGACACCATATCCCTGCCGCGCGCGTCAATGTAAATCCAGCTGGCTGGACGGGCATTTTCCGTTTTCAGCATAGTCGGCCCTGAAACGACCTTAATATCCGCGACATCGCCCAGCGTGATCTGCTGCTTCATCGGGGTCAGGATCGGCATCTGTTTCAATGCATTTGGACTGTTCCGGTAATCCTGCGGATAGCGAATATTAATCGGGTAGCGGGCCACGCCTTCAACCGTTTCCCCTACCGTTGCGCCGCCGATGGCTGATGAGACAAACAGCTGTACATCACCGACAGTCATACCGTAACGGGACGCTTTTTCCCGGTTGATATCGATATCGATGTAACGCCCGCCTTCAAGTCGCTCAGCCAGGGCAGACACCACGCCCGGCACGGTTTTGGCTACCGCCTCAATACTCTGCGCAGTCGCATCAATATCGGCCAGGACAGTCCCTGAGACCTTGATACCTATCGGGCTTTTGATCCCGGTTGAGAGCATATCAATACGGTTACGGATTGGCGGAACCCACAGGTTTGCCAGACCCGGTAAACGGACGGTCTTGTCGAGTTCTTCAATAATCTTGTCAATCGTCATACCCGGACGCCACTGATCCTCAGGTTTGAGCTGGATCGTGGTTTCCACCATTTCAAGCGGTGCGGAATCCGTTGCGGTCTCTGCTTTACCGGTCTTGCCAAATACAGAGGCCACTTCAGGAACGCTTTTGATTAACTTGTCCGTCGTCTGCAGGAGTGCTGCAGCTTCTGCCGGAGAGACGCCAGGCAATGTTGACGGCATATACAGCAGGTCGCCCTCATTGATCTTCGGCAGAAACTCCCCCCCCACCTGACTCAATGGCCATACAACGGTGAAAATGGACAAGGCCGCAACCAGCAGGGTTGTTTTTGGCCAGTGGAGGACCCGCAGCAGCAATGGATGATACGCTTTGATCAGCACCCGGTTCAGGGGGTTACTGGTCTCGGCAGGAATTTTTCCCCGGATCCAGAATCCCATCAGGATCGGAATGACAATGATGGCCAGCGCGGCCGCGCCCGCCATGGAGTACGTTTTCGTGAATGCCAGCGGGCCAAACAGACGTCCTTCCTGACCTTCCAGGGTAAAGATAGGTATAAAGGACAGGGTGATGATCAGCAGGCTGATAAACAGTGCGGGTCCCACTTCCACGGAGGCGTCGGTAATCACCTTCCAGCGGGTGACGTTGTCAATCTGCTCACCCGGATGCCGATGATCCCACTCCTCAAGCCGTTTATGCGCATTCTCAATCATCACAATGGCGGCATCCACCATCGCACCGACGGCAATAGCTATCCCTCCCAGCGACATGATATTGGCGTTCAGTCCCTGGAAGTGCATGACGATAAAGGCGATACACAGGCCAAGCGGCAGAGAGATAATCGCCACCAGGGCAGAACGTACGTGCCACAGGAACAGGGCACAGACGATGGCCACCACGAAAAACTCTTCCAGAAGTTTGGAACTGAGGTTATCAATCGCCCGGTCGATTAACTGGCTGCGATCGTAGGTGGTCACGATTTCAACACCTTCCGGCAGACTGGCCTTCAGTGTCTCCAGTTTATCCCTCACTGCCGTGATTACGTCACGCGCGTTTTTACCCGACCGCAGGATCACCACGCCGCCAGCGACTTCCCCCTGGCCGTTCAGTTCGGCAATACCACGCCGCATTTCAGGCCCTGTCTGCACGCGGGCAACATCCCGCAAATAAACCGGCACGCCGTTCTCGCCTGTTTTCAGGACGATGTTATTAAAATCATCAATGCTCTGCAGATAGCCGCTGGCGCGGACCATATACTCCGCTTCGGCTATTTCAACGGATGAACCACCGGCCTCCTGGTTAGACGATTCAAGAGCCTGTTTCACTTCGGGCAGGCTGATCCCATACTGAGACAGTTTTACCGGATTGACCTGAATCTGGTACTGCTTCACCACGCCACCAACCGAGGCTACCTCAGCCACGTTCGGGATGGTCTTCAGTTCAAATTTCAGAAACCAGTCCTGCAAAGAACGCAGTTCTGAAAGGTCGTGTTTTCCGCTGCGATCGACCAGGGCATATTCAAATATCCAGCCCACTCCCGTGGCGTCCGGACCGATTTCAGAACTCACACCCGCAGGCAGTTTGCCCTGAACCTGATTCAGGTATTCCAGCACGCGCGAACGGGCCCAGTACAGATCGGTCCCGTCTTCAAAAATGACATACACATACGAATCACCGAACTGTGAAAAGCCACGCACAGTTTTTGCGCCAGGTACGGACAGCATGGTGGTGGTAAGCGGATAGGTGACCTGGTTTTCTACAATCTGCGGAGCCTGTCCGGGATAGCTGGTTTTAATAATGACCTGCACATCTGACAGGTCAGGCAGCGCATCGACCGGCGTGTTAATTATCGTCCATGTGCCCCAGATGCTGAGAAACAGGGCACCCATCATGACCAGGAAACGGTTGGCGACAGAGCGCCGGATAATCCATTCAATCATCGTCGTCTCCTCAGTGCCCTGAATGCATATTTACAGGCTGCTCAGACATTGCTGGCATACTGTTTTCTGTTTTTTCAGGGTGGCGCATACGTTCCAGCGCGCCCGTAATATTGGCTTCGGAGTCAATGAGGAACAGGCCACTGACCACCACGGTATCGCCTTCATTAAGACCGGAGCCAATGCCGGACTGTTGCTGTGATTCATGCAGAACGTGGATCTGTTTCGGCACAAACTTGCCTTCATCATCAACAGTAATCACGCGCTGTTCTTTGCCGGTATCGATAACGGCCTGGCTTGGTATCAGCAGCATCTCCTGACTTTGGGTATTCAGTTTGAGATAGGCATTCATGCCCGGCTTGAGAAACTCATCCTTGTTAGTAACCTGGAGGCGGACCTGAAGCGTGCGGGTTGTCTGATCCACGCTGGGAAGAATGTTCCATTTTTCGACATGGAATGTTTTATCCGGATAAGCCGGTACCGAAATTTCAAACTGCGACGTATCTTTCAGCAGATAGGCGATAGATTCTGGCACTGCAGCGCTGATCCAGACCGGGTCCATCCCCTGAATCTGAGCCACCACCTTATCTTTGGAAATATTCATGCCGGTGCGCAGGTCAAATGCAGTAATGACACCATCAATAGGTGCTTTAATGGTAAAACGGGTCTGGATTGTGCGGGTTGAACGCAGCCTTTGAATATCCTCTTCCGGCATACCAGCCAGACGAAGTCGCTCCAGAACCCCTTTTATCTGGGTTGGCGTACCGCCTGTACCGGATAACAGCAGAAACTCACTTTGTGCCTCAACCCATTCAGGAATGGTGATATCGATAAGCGGAGTGCCTTTCTTCACATGATCGCCAATCGTCAGGGGATACACTTTTTCGACGAAACCGTCAGAACGCGCCTGCACAATGACAAACTGATATTCGTTGTAACTGACATTAGCCGGGATTGTCTGAGAATAATTCAGCATTCCTCGCGTGACTTTTTGCGTTTTTAATCCCAGATTCTGAACCTGAGTTGGATCGATACGGATCCCGCTACTGCTTTTATCGCCACTTTCATCAGCATATTTCGGCACAAGGTCCATATCCATAAAAGGCGATTTTCCGGGTTTATCAAATTTGGTATCCGGTTTCATAGGATCATACCAGAAAAGTACCTTTTTCTCCGGTGCCTTTTGTTCTGCTGGTACTGTTTTTTGTGATGAGTTTAAATACTGCCAGGCAGTAACCGATATCAGCCCTCCTGCTATGAGGCTGCTGATAATTATTGCAGCATATTTTATCTTTAAAGAAGCCATACAATTTCTCGCTGAAAAATCAAAACACCTGGCATATGCGCCCGATCATTCATTCACAGTAATCCCATAATGAATGTTCAGGCGCACTGGATGTATTCGCTCCGGACTGTTAATCAGGATTGCGTAACGTTAATGCTTTTGAGTAAGGAGATATTGCCCTGCTGAATAAACGAGAAATCGACATGGTTGCCGGTTTTCAGGGCATTGATAGCGTCGTCTGCATTAACAAAAGTGAAGCGCATGGTCATTGCAGGCCAGCCCACCGCCGGGATTGCTTCGTGCGAAATGGTAATCTTTTTACTATTCATATCAATGTCTTTAACGATACCGGTGCCCTTGATAACCTGCTGTACCGAAGCATCACTGGCAGCATTCATATCGCCATGCTGATGTGTTTCAGCATGAAGACCGGCAGAAAACATGACAGAGAAGGCACCAAATAAAACGGCTTTAAGTGAATTACGCATTTTTAATTTCCTGATTAATTGAATAAATTTACTCTACCCAACCGCCACCCAGCGCGGTAAACAGATTAATTTCGTTAACCTGTCGGGAATAGGTAAGATCGAGAATGGTTTGCTGCGTCGCGAAGAGGGAACGTTCTGCATCCAGCACTTCGATGTAACTGACAGCACCACTTGCATACAATCCTCTGGCACGCTGTAGAGTTATCTGAAGTGAATCAAGATAACGCTGCTGTGACTCAAGTTGCTGGCTAAGGCTGTCGCGCAGCGCAAGCGTGTCGGAAACATCCTTAAAGGCTGACTGAATTTTTTGTTCGTAATTAACCACGGACTGTTGCTGGCGAATTTCAGCCAGCTTCAGATTGGCTTTGTTTCTGCCGGCATTGAAAATAGGAATTTCAATTTTAGGGATAAAATTCCACATTCCACTTCCTGACGTAAAGAGGCTGGACAGCTCCGTACTGCTTGCGGAAAGGCCACTGGTCAGGGTAATGGACGGGAAAAAAGCCGCTCGCGCTGCGCCAATATTAGCATCAGCCGCTTTCAACAGGTATTCCGCTTCCATAATATCCGGACGCTGCAGCAATATTTGTGACGACAGATTTGGTGGCAATTTTACTGGTGCGATCTCCCCACCTTTCATCCCTTTTTCTGACGGAACTGCGCGGTACGTTCCCAGCACCAGTTGCAGGGCATTGTTTGCCTGAGCCAGATCGCCTTCTCGTTTGGCTATTTCGGCGCGGGTACTTTCGATTTGCCCCCTGGCTTGTTCAAGCGCCAGAACGTTCGTACTCCCGGTCACCAGTTGTTGCTCAACGAATGCATAAGACTGTTCATAATTTTTCAGCGTTTCCCGCGCAATACGGAGTTGTTCGTACGCCAGTTGCTGGCTGAAATAGCTCTGTGAAACGTTGGAGACCAGCAGGATGTGTACGGCACGACGGGCTTCTTCGCTGGCAAAGTAGTTCTGGCGATCAGCCTCACTCATGTTCTTAAGTTTGCCAAAAAAATCGAGCTCATAGCTGAGCTCCAGACCCGCGTCGTACTCCTGTGTGGTCGGCTTGTCACCTTTCAGACCACCGCTGTATGTGATCCCGGATGAGGCATTCAGTTGAGGATAACGATCTGCATCCGTGACGTTGAACTGGGCCCGGGCCTCTTCAACCTTCAGGGCAGCCATTCTCAAATCACGGTTATTATTCAGGGCTTCACCGATCAGCCTGCTGACCTGGGGATCGACAAAAAAGTTTCGCCAGCCCGTATCCTGATAGCTGTTTACCGCAGGCGTCAGACTGTTTTTAGACAATGAAAACTGCTGGGGAACCGGAGCTGGCGGACGCTGATATTCAGGTGCCAGAGAAACACAACCAGCCAGGATGAATATGGTACTGATGCTGAGTAATTTTAATTTGAACATAACGCTTCTCGTACAGGCAGACCTGGTAAATGGTTCAAACGAAGTCCAGAGTATTGATAGGGATACTTTACCGAACGCTCTCTGTTTGCCGGGTGACAGGATAATGACAATGTTGTCATTTTTGCTGTAATCCGTTGATAACGATCGTGGGCGCAATAAAATGACATTAGCAGCCAGCCGGGGAGCATAATGAAAATATTAATCGTTGAAGACGAAATTAAAACAGGTGAATATCTCAGCAAGGGGCTGACAGAGGCGGGGTTCGTCGTGGATCACGCTGATAATGGTCTGACCGGATATCATCTTGCCATGACAGCCGAGTATGATTTAGTCATCCTGGATATCATGCTGCCTGATGTAAACGGCTGGGATATCATCCGTATGCTGCGCAGTGCCGGAAAGGGGATGCCGGTATTACTGCTGACGGCCCTTGGCACGATTGAACACAGGGTCAAAGGACTTGAGCTGGGTGCGGACGATTATCTGGTGAAGCCCTTTGCGTTTGCTGAACTGCTCGCCCGGGTAAGAACCCTCCTCAGGCGGGGAAACACGATGATCACGGAAAGCCAGCTTAAAGTGGCTGACCTCTCGGTTGATCTCGTATCCAGAAAAGTCAGCCGCGCCGGGAACCGCATTGTGCTCACCAGTAAAGAGTTCAGCCTGCTGGAATTCTTCATTCGCCATCAAGGAGAAGTTCTTCCCCGCTCCCTGATTGCCTCTCAGGTCTGGGACATGAATTTTGACAGCGACACTAACGCGATTGATGTCGCAGTAAAGCGACTCCGCGCTAAAATTGACAACGATTACGAGACAAAACTGATCCAGACAGTGCGGGGCGTGGGCTACATGCTGGAGATCCCGGATGCATAGCAAACCGTCCAGACGACCTTTCTCACTCGCTCTGCGGCTGACCTTTTTTATCAGCCTGTCCACAATACTGGCGTTTATCGCCTTCACCTGGTTTATGCTGCATTCTGTTGATAAGCATTTTGCCGAGCAGGATGTCAGCGATCTGCAACAAATCAGCACCACACTAAACCGTATCCTGCAGTCTCCGGTTGATCCGGATGAAAAAAAAGTAAGCAAAATAAAGGAATCGATCGCCAGCTACCGTAACGTTGCTCTTTTGCTCCTCAATCCCCGGGGAGAGGTGCTGTACAGCTCTGTGCAGGGGGCTGCTTTACGCTCTGCTGTGAATTCAGCCGATTTTAGCGAGCACAGCCGTGCACGTGATGTCTTTCTCTGGACGGTGGAGGATCCTGCGAGAGCGATGGATACCGGGTCCGGAATGAAGATGGAAACATACAGAATTATCGCCTCATCTGGTCAGGCGATATTTCAGGGCAAACAGCAGAACTATGTCATGCTGACTGGCCTCTCCATTAATTTCCATCTCCATTACCTCGATGCGCTGAAAAAAAATCTGATTGCGATCGCTGTCGTGATAAGTCTGCTAATTGTTCTGATCATTCGCATTGCTGTCCGTCAGGGGCACCTGCCCCTTCGTAATGTCAGCAATGCCATTAAAAACATCACCTCCGAGAATCTTGATGCGCGGCTGGAACCGACACGCGTTCCCATTGAGCTGGAGCAGCTGGTTATCTCGTTCAATCATATGATTGGAAAGATTGAGGATGTTTTTACCCGCCAGGCCAATTTCTCTGCCGATATCGCGCACGAGATCAGAACCCCCATCACCAATCTGGTGACGCAGACTGAAATCGCTCTGAGTCAGGATCGAACCCAGAAGGAACTTGAGGATGTCCTCTATTCCAGCCTTGAAGAGTATAACCGGATGACAAAAATGGTCAGCGACATGCTGTTCCTGGCCCAGGCGGACAATAATCAGCTGATACCTGACAGGGTTCGGTTTGACCTCAGAGCAGAAGTCATGAAAGTCTTCGAGTTTTTCGAAGCCTGGGCCGAAGAACGAAATATCACGCTCAAATTTAACGGGATGCCCTGCCTGGTTGAGGGAGATCCACAAATGTTCAGAAGAGCGATCAATAATCTGTTATCCAATGCCCTGCGTTATACCCCAGAGGGACAGGCAATCACCGTCTCAATAAGAGAGCAGGAGAGCTTTTTTGACCTTGTGATTGAAAATCCGGGGAAACCAATCCCTGAAGAGCATTTATCAAAGCTGTTTGATCGCTTTTATCGGGTGGATCCGTCCAGACAACGAAAAGGAGAAGGCAGCGGCATCGGCCTTGCGATTGTGAAGTCAATCGTGGAAGCACATCACGGAAGAGTGCAGGTGGAATCGGACGTACACTCAACGCGTTTTATCTTATCCGTGCCCAGACTGGAGAAAATGATTCCGGAAACCCAATACTGAGAATAAAGATTTAAATGACAAAGATGTCATTAGCCTGTCATGCAGCAAACAGAAGCCATTCGATATAATTAGTGCAACTTATCAGGAAGGCTGGATTGCTTCATCAATACCCGGCGTCAGAGTACGCCAGGAAATGAATATCCAGTCCTCTCCCGGAGAAATAAACACTGCCGAACCTGTTTCAGTTATGGAACTGAAAACGTCGGTTGTACTTCCCCGGACATCACTAATTCAGAAATGGAGATTTATCATGAAAAATATCGTATTAGCATCCTTGCTGGGCTTTGGTTTAATTTCTTCGGCCTGGGCCACTGAAACCGTGAATATCCATGAGCGGGTCAACAATGCACAGGCTCCTGCTCACCAGATGCAGTCTGCTGCGGCTCCTGTCGGGATCCAGGGGACTGCTCCTCGTATGGCCGGTATGGACCAGCATGAACAGGCCATTATTGCTCATGAAACCATGACGAACGGGTCGGCGGATGCGCACCAGAAAATGGTTGAAAGTCATCAGAGGATGATGGGAAGTCAGACCGTTTCCCCTACCGGGCCGTCGAAGTCATTAGCGGCAATGAATGAGCATGAAAGAGCTGCAGTTGCCCATGAATTTATGAATAACGGTCAGTCTGGCCCACATCAGGCCATGGCCGAAGCGCATCGTCGCATGCTCAGTGCAGGCTGACGGCGAGGGAAGTATCTGTGCTGTCCTTATTTCCTTGATAGATTTTTCCGTAACCGGATATATGGCAACATCTTTGCCCCCTACAGGGGGCATTTTTATCAGATTCTGCTACAGTTAACGGGTATCAACTTAAAAGGATATTTTTTATGAAAGCCAGAAACACTTTATTTGCAGTATTATTGTTATCCCTGCCAGCGATTTCAGCAGAACATTCAGAAATGAAAATGACTGATATGTCTACCTCGGCTTCGTCACAGGAATATATGGCTGGCATGAAAGACATGCATGACAAAATGATGGCTGCCGTAAATGAATCCGATCCCGACAAGGCTTTTGCGAAAGGCATGGTAGCGCACCATGAAGGGGCAATAGCAATGGCTGAGACCGAGCTAAAATACGGAAAAGATCCGGAAATGAGAAAGCTCGCACAGGACATCATTAAAGCTCAAAAAGGTGAAATTGAGCAGATGAATAAATGGCTTGATAGTCAAAAGTAAACATTGCAGAAATGTCACGACAAGCGTGATTTTACATCGCTCCTGGGCACGGGAGTCTGTTAATCTTTATATAATTCAAACCCGATTAATTTCGGGTTTTGTATTTTCACGCGCCAAATCGGTAACTACCAGGAAATAATGACCGTCTCTGCAAGCAAGGTAAAAGCATTACTATTGAATAACACTCACCTGTTCTCACCTTTATAATAGCGAATCAAATCCTCCAGAGATATATCGATAGCTACCTGTTTTAATAACTCCTTTCTCTCATTATATATTTTCTCAAGCATTTCTTCATATCCCTGGCCGAGGTGAATTTGCTTATGGCAATTGCAACACAGCGATATTATATTTTCTTCGACGTCAAGCGAAGTGTTAAAATCATCCTGCATGGACATAGGTACAATGTGATGAGGTTCAGTATAATTCAGGGAAGAGTTACGCCTTCTGAAGGTTGGGTGTTCACCATCGACTTCACATCTGTAACCTGCTTTGTTCAGTGCATTTTTCGAAACCCCTTTATTTCTTGGGTACGAGACGCCATTTTTTACTTCAATTGCATGTTTCTTTGGTTTAGCTTCCCCTGTATATTCAAATGCCTGGGCGATATCAAATGTATTATTCGCTTCCATGGCGTTGATCAACTCATCGTCTGAGTAATACTCATTGATGGTTATTTCTTCCACACCAAATAAATCCAGCTCTTTAATTGCCTGAACAAGTTCATCACGAATAGTCCATAAGTATCTTTTTGGTTTTTCACCGGTTTCTTTACTCTTCATGACTGTAATGAATTTTGTGCCAGGTGCTATATTCCCGATCCCTTTAACTTCAAACCTTCCTAGCTCTTTTTGAACTCTACCACCGAGCCCGTTAATAACGCCATTAGCACTCATACTGTGCTGGTCGTACTTTTTGCCTATATCAAAACATGTGCAGGAATGATTTGGTTCAATATACCATTTTTTTAACGCCTCAATACTTTTAGAGTCAAAAACCTTTTCATTCATTAACAGATTTTTCCATTCTTCCACACTGATATCAATGTCGCAGACGTACTCCCCGTCAATTACCTGGCAAATCTTATAGATCACGATCTATCCCCCCTGTAATAAAAAAATCATCACAATACACAGTCCGTTACCCGGTATGAGTGCAGTCAGGTAACATCTGCAGTATGCCATATTTTCAGCTCTGGTAAATCAGAAAAACCATTGTCATGGCATCTCAAATTAAATTATTTCTGAAATTACTAAACTTCAGCATCCATCACCGACTATACCATGTTTTCTGTCTGGCCCAGATATAATGGACAGTTAGTTCCGCTCATTATCCGCGATGATGAAATAGTCTCCGGCCAACAAAACCGTACAATGTTTTCAATGACCTGCACTTTTAACTGAACAAGTGAAAAACCATTCAGAACTTAAAATGTTAACAATAATTTCATGCTGGCGTGTATGCCACATTATTCACATTTTGCGAATGAAAATAACTGGCATAATTGAATTTAATGATAATGTTACATATTGTCAGCCAGGTTCCGGAAAGCGAGAACCGGAACCGCACCTGTCCAGCCGGTATTTCCGTCGATGACCCTCGCTTTTTACTGATTTGTGCCCGACTGAGAAATCGGTAACTCAGTTTCGGAATCGGCGCAGATGAGTTTCCGGAACAAAATAAATGTTGCCGCGCGCCCGTGAGCATGCCACGTACAGCCTGTTACGGGACGACGGTGGAAGGGCTGCCAGTTCCTGACGGGTCAGAAGCTTCCAGTGGGCGGGCCCCATCACAATGCAGACATCCTGAAAGTGATCGAGCCCTTTGCTGACGCCCCAGTTCATGGAATAGCAGCCGTAACGGTGATGCTCACGATAGAAGAGCTTAATCACCGTATTATCGGCGTGCAGGGCGGCTGTGCGCTCTGCATCTGTGATCGTTTCAATCAGGGTGGCATGTATCCCATGGGCAGCGATACGGATGTTCAGTTGCCCGGTGATAAACTCGCACACCGAAGTCGAGCAACGCCATGTTCGGTTGAGCGTGTTACGGTCAACCATGAAACCTGCTGCGGCGAAGCGGGCCTCATATCGCGTAATGTCATCGTGCAGCGCTGAATTAACGTTGCCGTCACGGCTTGTATCAAAGGTATGCTGATAAAAATCACCGCAACACAGCACAGTGATTTCCGCACGGCAGAGCTCCAGCAGAAAATCAAAGTCATGTCCGGCAAAGTCCTGGACTTCATCGACAAGCAGTTCATCGTAGTAACGGGCAAGCCGGGTACGGATATCCGGCAGCAGCCCCCGGGCTGTCAGCAAGTGTGCGAGCCTCCGGTGATATAGCCGTCCGGCGGGATCCTGATAATGCCGGGCATTCGTGCGCGGTATTCCGGGAGGGGGTCGGTCGAAGCTCAGGCCACGCGATGCCAGCCGCTCCTGCAGGAAAGGCCGGAAGCAAAAACCGTGCAGAAACTCAAACCAGGTCATCACCCTGATCCCGTCCGGGATAAAGCCAAAACGTCTGATAATCTGCGCCCGCAGATGCGCTTCATTATTCACGGTGAAGGTCAGGATCAGCGTTCTCCGGTCCTCACTCAACCGCCGTATCAGCAGCGTGGTCTTGCCCGAGCCGGCAACCGCAAATATCACTCTCTTATCCATGCCAGTGCCTCCTGAATATAATCAGGTACCGTCAGCTCTTCGGCGTGCAGCTGTAACAGCCGGAATGCTGCTTCTGCCTTATTGGCCAGCATGTATTCCTGCACCGTGAGTGTTCGGCGGGTTCCGCGGAAAAGCGCGTCACACAGAGCAGCGTTATCCTGATACAGGCAGATTTCAAATGTGGATCGGGTGTTGTCGCGATCAGCAAATGCCCGGGTGCGGGAACACAGCACGTCAGCATAGCGTTCATCGCAGTTTTGCTGATAGTTTCCGTCATTATCACGAAGGGCCGCGACGCGATTTTCCAGAAGACGGGCCAGTTCAAGATAACGACGGAAACTCGTTCCGCCGATAGCGATGATGTGAACCCCGTCATCCTCCGGCGCCCTGCCATACAGGCGGCGATAAAAGGCCTCAATCAGAATAAACTCAGCATCCCCCTCCACGAGCAGTACACGTCTGGCTAGCGCAAATTCCAGCACGTTATTATCCGGTGCTTTCATGAAGAAGGCGGCAGTCTCAGCGGAAAGTTCATTCATCAGTACCGGCCGGGTAGATCCGAGGAGGATTGCCTTACGTAGATCGAGGCGGGAGGAGATATGGCTGCTGTGTGTGGCAATAAACACCTGCGTCTGCCGTTCAGTGGCAAGCTGATTAACCAGCCTCTTCATACTGACATGGCTGAGATGATTCTCCGGCTCCTCAAGCAACAGTGCGTGGAGCTCTCCCTGCTGCTGATGCCGCTGCAGCGCAAACTCTGTTTTGATGAAGCACTGCCTTCCTTTTCCACGGTGACGAATGGAAATACCGTCCTCGGTAATGTCCAGATTCGCCTCAAGACCTGATTTAGCACCGGAACGCACGCCAAACTGATACGTTTCCAGCGTGTCGTTTATGGCTGACAGATGCCGGGTGCAGAAGAGCATTTTCTGTTGCCGGTAACTGTTTTCAAGCCGGTAACGATCGGCCACCGGCACATTGACGCTGTAAACTGTGCGCGTATATTCCTGTGCGGCGTGCTCGTTATCGATGCGTGCACTGTCTAACAGCAGATGGCGCAGATAGCGTCTGAAGCCGGCGAAATGACCACCGGAGAAGGTGCTGAACCGCACGGAATAGTATTCATAGGGAAAATTATCGGGATCCTGCTGTAGTACATTGTGAATATCCTGACCGTATTCCTCCGTCATTGGTGCAATGCGCATTCTGAGTCCATCCGCATCGATACCCGCCAGATTTTGCCTGCCGTTCAGGTCAGGATCTCCCCCATTACTCAGGAAAACGTCAGCTGTCAGCACGGGTAACAGCTCGGCGCGGCGCTCACCTTCCTGAAAATGCCTGACTGCTGACTGGGACAGGAGCGATTCCACACCCAATGCCTCGACCCGGTGCCGGCTGTCACTCAGCACAAGGTCAAGGGCCAGCAGAATCGTGCTTTTCCCGGACTCGTTGTCACCGACCAGAATGTTACGGTCATGAGTGAAGCGCAGATCCAGTTCCGGAAACTTTTTAAAGTTTTGCAGCATAAGCCGCGTGATCAGAGGCATCTTTTATTCCTTTATATACCGCTGACTGAAAGAGTGTCCGGCAGCGCCAGACCGCCTGTTTTGTATTACAGCGTTATCTTACCCAGTCTTCCAGCACCAGACCCGGCACCCGCTCAAATTCCCGCACATTATTGGTCACCAGCACGGCACCGGCGGCGATGGCGTGCCCGGCGATCGCCGTGTCGTTCGGCCCGATCGGCGTGCCGGCGAGGCGCAGCGCCACCTTAATTTCCGTGGTCGCGTCCACCGCGGTACGGTCCCAGGGCAGGATGGCATCAAGGCGGGCAGCGAAGGCGTCAGCCAGCTTCTGTGCGGCTGGTCCTGCTTCCTGTGATGCCAGTGACACTTCGGCCCAGGTGATGGCCGAAACCACAATGCGGTGACCCCGCAGCACCGCCTGCTCCAGGCGCTTCAGGACGGCTTCCGGCTGCTCGCGCATGATGAACGAGCAGATGTTGGTGTCGAGCATATACATTTTGTTCACAGGTTAACCCGTCCTTCGTCGCTGACAACGTCCCCGCGCTCAGCCATAAAGTCCGGGTCAGCTTTTTCGAGCTCCAGGAACGAGCCCCAGGTCGGCCGGACGGGACGCAGAATAATGCTGTCCCCCTCCCGGACGATCTCGAGCTCGCTCACCCCCTCAAAATCCAGATCGCGGGGCAGGCGGATGGCGCGGTTGTTGCCGTTTTTGAAAATGGATACGGTTCTCATGATTTTTCTCCCGGGTAAGTATGGATATGTGATGCATATCCGGAATGAGGTTCATTGCACCGGGTGTGTGCATATGTTCAGTATAGGCAGATGTTCGGCATATGTATATATAGAGCATATGCAGATGGTGAGTATATGCGTATGCCATACCTATGCAGATGTCAGGCATATGGATATGCTTTGCATATCCTTTCTTTTCACTTTTCCCGGTCAGATCCGAAAAAAGGTAAAGCCGGATGCTAACCATCTGAGGTGAAGGTAACTATGTGTTTACGCTGACCGTCAGGCAACCTGAATGGTTTATTATGATGTGACTCCGGCATAGATAAAATACACCGGAGCTAAGGGGGATTACTCCTGAAGGTGCATCTCCTTCAGATTCGTTTCAAAGTAATCAACATAAATTCGCTCATTTTTGGGCTTCATTATCAGCTGAATACCGTTGGGTACGGGCGGACATGAGGCTCGATAGGTGAAAATTTCATCCTGGATATTCCGGAGCGAATAACCCAGTTGCTCTTCTCCTGCCCTTCCGGACACCCTGATGCCGGATAATTCCTTCTCAACGTACTTTTTCAGCTTCTCGCTTCTTTTCATACTGCTGCGATTATCCAGAAACTGAAGCAAGAAGTAACGGATAACCGGCAAAGTGAACACCACATAAAAGAGGATCTCATTCAGCCCGGATTTCATGGCAATGCCGTAAACAAGCATCGCGACAGGCGAGACAATGAAAGCTGAAAGATAAAACACGTGGAGCACCTCCCTGAGCGATTTGTCCCAGCCGAGGTTTTTTCCGTGGCACAGAAGCGCCATTACGGCCTGCGGCGCGTCATACACCTTACTGACGTACCACCCCTCTTCGCCAAATCGCTTTCGTGCTTTTTCCGGACTGTCCCTGAAATATGCAGCTGCCCGGATGATGTCATCCCGTGGGATCTCCTCCACCTTCAGCTCATTACGCCGGATGCCAAGTACCCGGCAGTCGTACATTTCCTGGATTGAGGCTGCCTTCCTGCGCAGTGCCGAGATGTGTCCGCTGATAACAATGTTAAAGGTAAGCACCAGGAGTCCATACAACCCCAACAGCGAAGACAGCAACTCTGAATCCACGAATCCCCGGCTCCGGTTGTATACGGTAACGAGCGAGAGCAGTAGCGGCACGATGATGCTGAAAATAAAGTTAAGCCTGTTCCAGCTTTTTACTCTGTCGTAGACACGGGCCTGAGCATACAGTAAATCCAGGTTTTCCCTTGTCGACTGGTTTGTATAAATAGTATTCATCTTTCACCCGTAAGCTGGAAAATGAGGGCCGAACACTTCCTGCCACTTGTTGATGGATTTTTCATGGTCATTATCCCTCTCGAACTGTCTCGCTTCCGCAGCCCTCTGCGCATCGAGATAGCATCTATCCGAAATTTTCTGACGAGCTTCCATCGACAGGGTATTGATGTCGCCCTGAATACCTTTTGGGTCGTTAACAGAATACTTCACAAAAAGGCCTAGATGATTGAAAAGGGACTGAAGCTCCATATCGATAAACTTTGAGCAGTTTGTCTTGTTTGAATAATAATCCAGTATCATTGTTTCAAGTAGATAGGAGCTCATCGCGGGCATCGTGGGCCGCCGCTGCCAGTATTTAACTGCTCTGATGACGTTAAGGACATTCCCGTCATTTTTAACATTGATATCCGTAACTCTGTTCCGGTCAACACGGGGATCGGTTTTCTTCCAGTGCCCTTTGCCGTCAGGTATCAGGTAGTAATTCTTACCAAACGCATCTGCGGTAGAAATAAAGCATGGCACGATGTCAAAATTCCAGTCCTTACTGCTCAGATTGAGCGTAACGGCCTCCTGATTACGCCTGATTTCAGCCTGTGCGTACTGAGAAACACCTTGCAGTCGGTTCTTAAAGACGTTCAGGATCCTTACAGAACAGATGGTATTTTCTCCCGTATGCCTGTACTGGTGCAGCCGCGTGTTTTCTCCGGAAGAATTCAGCGTTATGTGATCGCTGTATATCGTGTGTGTCGAAGATTCCGCAGATAACCCGAGCATCAGATCGATATCGTCAAGCGGGCGAATTTTAGTCCTTCTGGCAAAAGAACCAAATGCAATGTGTATGTCCGGATGGTTAACCGGAAATGTTCCGTCCTTCTCAAAATCATTAATCTTGCCGATAAGCCAGTCTCGACTTGCACGTGCGTCATCGGTATCTGTCTTTTTGAGATTCACGGTATCTTTCATAAATTCGTTAAAGGCAGCTATTACTGTGGTCGCCATGTTCAGTCCTTTAATTTTTAATGCAAAAGGCGCAGGGCTCTGACGTACATCTGCACACTCCAGTTCCCTGAAAGAATCGAGATAGTTTATTCTCAGTTCCGCAAGTTCACTACCGTCTCGCTTTCTGAAATGACTTATAATTTACATGGAAAATGAGATCGCCTTCCTTTTATTTACATTTATGTATATTGGTTCAATTATTGATGCCAATTATGAAATAATGCGATTATGTTCAAAATCAATCATTAGTATTGCATTATCAGCATAAATCCTTCTTGCCTTCTCCCGGGATCCGAAAACCCTGAGAAACGGAAGTTCATGAGCCACAAAAGAGCCTGTCAGCGTGACTGTAGGTCGCAGGACGTGATACAAGTCAGTAATGTTAAACGGAACTGAAAACCCATAATGAATCCGTCACTTCTGACCCCTTTCCGAGAATCCCGCTGTCCTGACTGGATATGCCCAGTCTGCGGTGGGAATACGCTGACCATAAAAGAAGGAACCTTTCATGCCGGTCAGACTGCAGAATCCAGTAAAATATGGGATACACCCGAATCCGGTCTGCCTGATATGGAATTTGTGTTCGTCTGTCTGTTGTTCTGTGAGCGGACCCGTTGTCCGGCAGTTGTGGCCGTCAGCGGAACCGGTGTCCTTCCTGACAGCGACCGGGTCCGCTCTGCTGCAGAGGATATTACCGGGAATATTCTTTACCGGGCGGCCAGTTTTACACCTGCGTTGCCAGCATTCGCTATTCCTGCGGAGTGTCCTGATGAGGTCACCCTGCCGCTAAGACAGTCTTTTTCGCTGTTTATCAGTGCACCAGGCTCAGCAGCAACAGCAATACGAATTACCCTGGAAGCACTGATGAAAGCGCTTAATATCTCGGGTACAAAATTACACACACGGCTCGAAAAGTTGCGGGATGAAGCTGAATATGCTGAGCACATGGATGCCCTGATGGCCCTCAAATGGCTGGGTAATGCCGGCAGCCACGAACTGGACCGGGTGAGCAGCCAGGACATTGAAGATGCATACCAGATTATTGAGTCTGTGCTTGATAAGATTTTTGCCGGCTCTAAAGAGTCACTGGCAACGCTGATCGCTCGCATGACCCGTGTGTTTGGTCCCCAAAAATAGCCAGGCCATCCTACCAACCTTACAAAGGACATCTGAATGCACTTTTATGTGGATGAAACCGGTCATACCGGTCCGAATCTGTTTGACCGCACCCAGCCTGTTCTATCTTACGGCGTTCTTTCCTCACCCGATGACCTGGACAAGGTGGCCGAATCTGAACTGGCCAGTTTGCGCAAAAAGCTGGGCGTACAGCGCCTTCACGCTGCTGAGCTGGGCATGTACCGCCTTGATGATGTGGTCGATACGCTGCTGGTTCTGCAGAAGAAGCACCGGATACGGTTTGATGTCTGGCAGGTGGTTAAACGGGATCACGCCATTATTTCGTTCTTTGATCAGGTATTTGATCAGGGACTGAATCCGGTGGTGCCCTGGAGTGCCTACTGGACTCCGCTGCGCTATCCGTTGCTGTTGAATCTGTCCAATCTGTTTGATGATGAGCTGGCTGAAAAAGCGTGGCGTGCTCGTCTTGAGGCTCATGATGAACGTTCTTCCTCATTATTCAGTGAGGTTTGTGGGGCGCTGCTTCAGCGTGTTCATTCTCTGGGTGATGCCCGTTCCGTTGAACTTATTACCGATGCCCTGTACTGGGCGATGGTCAACTTTGATGAACTGGGGTACAACTGCAAAACCAATAAGGAAAAGCTGCAGATCATGCCCAACATGATCGGTTTTCAGTCCGTTTTGCACGGGATCTGCTCCCGTCTGGGGGCTCCGAAGCGGAAAGCAGATATCATTGTTGATCAGCAGTCGCAGTTCAACACCACCCAGCGGGAGCTGAACGAGTTTTACTACCAGATCCGCGAACAGCCGTGGGCACTGGGGCCGGGTTTGCCCGTCATGGATATGAAGAACATGCCGGCAAAACCGCTTGTCTTCCAGTCGGGAACGATGAGTGCCGGGCTGGAGCTGGTTGATATTTATCTCTGGATCTTCAAACGGTACATGGAGCAGAAGGAGCTGACTAGGCCCCTTTCCCGCCTTGTCTACACCAATCTTAAAACGGCGAGAACTGACAGTGTTTCCCTGCAGTCTGTCGCGAAACGGTTTAAGGAGTTTTTTGAAAAACTCCCTGAACCAACTGCAGAAATGATGGAAAAAGCAAATGAACTCAGGGCCGTGGAAGAAACGCGCCGGCTTGCCCATCGTGTACAAAGTGTGTCGCAATCCTGATCGGAAAGGTTAACCGCATATGAAGGCAGAAAGTGCCCGTCAGATTCAGGAGCTGATTGAACTCGAGAAATTTAACCCTGAAACACTGTGCTCAGGCGAGAGCTGGTTAGCGCCTTCAGCCAGTGAAGTCATCGTGGTCAGGGAGCTGATCCCCCTGACTGACGTGCAACTGGCGAACCGGCTGGATGTGGACGAACGTACCATCCGTAAGTGGAAATCCGGTGAGACCAGTATGGTGTTCACCACCTGGTGTTGTCTGTGCTGGCTGGCCGGGCTGGGGATGCTGCTGGAAGAACCGGCTTAGCCGGTTCTGACGCGTTTCCAGATACGTCGGAGAATGAATCGTCTCTGGTATCGGCAGCTGGAACGGATGATATGAGGGAGACGGTCATAGTTTTTCCAGAATAATGTCCAGCCCTGATACCCCTTGACCACTAAAAGGATGAAACAGCCGGTTTTGAAGATGCCATATGCGATGGCGGTGAGGATGAGAAATACAGTCATACGATGTTCCTTATGTAAAACTGTATTTAGAAAATTCGATGCGGCCTTTAAGGCCGGTCAGTAAAAAAACTGAAAAAAATTTCCCTTCCCTCTTTGTTGCTGTTTCAAGCTTTGTATGTCGTTAATTTTGCCCCGCAAGCAATAATTCATTTACTGCAGCAATGTGCAGATTTTTTTGACTTTTTGGCAACAATTCTTCTTTTTCTCTCCGGAGATCCGGTTTCTGTTAAAGCCAGAAGTAGTTGATATCCACCTTCACACTCATATTGGGTGTAAGAGTGACTGAAATAGTCGTCATAGCCAAAACGACGCAGACAATATATGATTACCGGTGGTCATGAAAGTGGCATTCCTAGATTAATTATCATATCTTATATAAGAAGCTGGTTAAGCAGCCCTTCCGTTCGAATCTAGCTTTGCAAGCTTAAGGTGTGTTAATGCTGAACCTGACCTAGAATAAAAAAATTTCACTATTGCTTTCTTTAACAACTTGAATGTCATCTTAAAAATAAATATTAAGGATTTCTTTTGTGGCAGATAATATAATTATTGATGAGAAAGAGTTAGTTACCTTAGTTGAAGTACCACTTGATATTATTGATCCTAATCATCGGAGTATTACTCCAGAAATGCGTAGAAAAATTTTAGCGCAACGATTCAGAAACCAGCTATATGCTGATGGCATCGAAACTGGACATCTTGAGGAGGTAAATGGGAAAGTTACTTTCAGGTCTAAGTTAACACTACCATCCTTTGCTGGTTTTGTCTTTGAAGCTTACTTGGTAAGTAAACTCAATGATAATAAAAAAATGGGGCAAGCCGCATTTACATGGTGTACACAAAGGTCAAGGTTGGCTTTATCGAGTGTATACGATCAATACAAAGCCATAGGGACTGGATTTATTAGCACTCATCAACTGCATCCCCATTTATATGCGCCTCACAGTAGTTCTGATATCCGTTTTGTTAGAAAAAACCCCCAAAATGGGGTAATAGAAACAGCATTAATACATGGCACACACAACATTGCTGGAATTCAGGTTAAGGCTATAAAAGGAAACTTAAAAAGCCAAATTATTGATCCTTTATTACGTGGGCAATATTCTCACGTCATAACACTTCTGAGGGATTACTATGGAACACCTACACGAACAGTTTGTTTGCGCTGGATTAATTTTGGCGTGCGAGATGGAAGTATCACTTCACAACAACGTGAGTTTCTTGAAGATCGGATAAAAGGCCCTGAGTTTTTAGGTATAGATCAGCGCGATATTGATGACTACTATGACTATATCGAAGATTACCATAACGGGTACTGTTTACCTGATAAATCAATTTCCGATGCAACTTTCTCTGAGATTAAGCGGTACAAAGACCATAATGGGTTGTTAGTTCCTGATGACGTAGGAACAGAAATTTAAACAACTTGAAAGATAGAAGTAAAAATTACATCTTAGGTGCAATACATAAACATTCAGATTTATCACGATAACTACCTTAGTGAATTCATTCAAGAGTTGAAAGTATATAGGCCCGATTTATCGGGCCTTTTACTTACTGCTTAAGGATTAAAATTTAATTGCGGGCATTCATTCTTTTGTTTATCAGATCAAACAGCTTTTCAAAACGGTCCAGTTCTTCTTTGGACAATATCTGATTATCGCCATCTTTCATACGATTCATGAATGCGCGGGCGGGTTTGGCTTTCACAAAGTGTTTCTTGTCTGCCGAGAAGGCACTTTCAATCTGTTTGACAATCCGCGGTATTTTATCATTCAGTTTAAGAGTAGCTGGTTTCAGATCATAGCTTTCATCAACCATCTGAAGGAAAGTCTCACGATTGAAGAGATCTTCGATATCGCACTCGTCACGCTTAGACTCCAACGCATCAGAAACAAATATTACGTTCTTTCTAGTAAGCATGCCCTGCTGCTGAAGCTCAGTTGAAGTCTCCCGGCTTTGCTTCTCATCATCCAGAAGCACAACAACATTAAGATTCTGAGAGGACAGAAGAGAAACCATGTAGGATACGCGCTGTGCCCCGCCGGCAGGGGTTATGGTGATTTTGCTGTTCAAGCCTTTTCTGCCGACAGACGTCAGCACATCTGAAATTGTACTGAGGTACCAGAAATCAGTAACGCCCTCAACAATCAAATTATGAGAACCAATAAATAACGACTGTGCGATGTCATAACCCAGCGCGGCCTGCAACGGGAATAAAGTTGTGGAATCCCCGCTGGGATCGTTGGTCACCGTCGTACCCTTATCCTCTGCAATTGACACAGTTTTTATATCGGAAATGTTTTTAATTGGCACCAGGAACGGAGAATGAGTGGTATAGATAATCTGATTTTCAAAATCATTGTTCAGATGATTTAGGAGATCAGTCTGAGATTTAGCATGCAAATAAAGTCCGGGCTCATCCAGCAAAATAATAGCATTTTCTGCTGCCCCCCCCTTGGTATCTGCAAAAAATGTTATATAGAAAGAGAAGAACCACTTAAATCCCCGGCTTCTTTCATCTAGGTTCACCTCAACATCGTAGGAATTATTCGAATCTGAAACATATGTATCGAAATAATCACTATCCACGTTGAAACGAATTTTAAGAGGTTTATCCTGCCATAGCCTTCTTATTTCCGTCGTGACGATTGCTCCGGCTCTGTTTACAAGCTGATTTCGAATCTCTGAATTATTCCTGTTAGCAGTTAGTTCGGCCGGGTCAATTCCTGCAACCTTACACAGCTTTTCAAAATTAATATCTGCATTCGTTAGTTTAGATTGTTGTTTACGCTGAGTGTACTCGGCCATATGATGATGACCGTTCAGTTCCGGATATTCATCAACCATTACGAAAACAGGAAGATTTTTCAGGACCCATTGTCGCGCGGCTTTTTGTCTGACTGCATCATTGATAATTTCTGCCAGACTATCCTCCAGTTCATCAAGAGCATCGTCAGAATCTGATTTGAGCTCAATATCATACTTTATCAGATATTTCCTCAGTTCCTGAGGTTTACCATTAGCCTGCCCTGACCATGCTACGGGTCGGTCAGGAATAGGAAGCATAGCATTACAAATGTCTCTTATGGACTGACGGTCGACCTGACTTTCCTCAGTGCTACTTTCATGGTTATCAAAGAACAGTTCCGTTTGGGCGGAAATTTTACGCACTTCTTTTTTTATTTTTTGTGCATCATATTCGAACTTATTAAGACCGATAAAATTGATATACCTTAACTCGCCATTATATCTCCTGCCAACCGTTACGGATGTATTATTTTGTACACGTGGATATATTTCATTAAGTTCAGTTAGTTCTTGTTCGGATAATGTCCATGTGGTATCTACCACTGGTGTGTCAGGCGTACACTCACTTAATTTTCTATTCCTTGGGAAATCTTTTATATCATTGAGTTTGTCGAAACCTTCTGCCGGATTAAGGCTTTTAAGAGCAAGTAACAAATTTGTTTTGCCGCTTTCATTCCGCCCCAGAATTGCTGTCAGTTTCTCAGTGGTTATCACCCCACTGTCAAACACAGAGCGGAAGTTTCGAACACGAAAAGATTCCAGTTTCATACATACTCCCCTATTTCAGTAATGCTGTGGCAATCGCCGTGGCGGAAGAAAGAAAGGCCAGCCCCAGAGCAGACCATATTTTAAGATTATTGGTTTTAATCTCGAAGCTGAGCCTTTTGTTCTGTTCTTCCACGGCAATCATCTTTGTCACGAGATCCAGCATAATACCCATCTCAGCCGCACTGACAGGAGGAGATTCACGGGCGTCAGTTTCATTATTCTTCCTTCTTCTGGCATAGCGGAGATGGATCATATACAGAGGCTCGCCCTGAGAACTGAGGTTGGAAGAGCGTCTGAAAAACGCCGGGTAAGAAGCAAGCACCCGCTCTACCTCCTGCATATCCATGCCGAGACTATCAGCTATATTTCTGGGAGTTCTGCTGTTCCAGCGTTCATGCGCCCCCAGATGCTGTATTAAAGCTGTCAGATAGTGGAAATCTCTGATAAAAGAGGGCTCGTTATGAGCAGGTTCATTTGATTGCCGTGCAAATATCATATTTATCCTTAAAAGATACGGACACTATTTACGGAAGAGTATCGGGAAGACCATGCCCTTCTACGATATGTGAATCTGTATTTTAAACGGATTTTTAAATAACATCATTGTGGTTTTCAGATCATTCATGCTTACCGAAAAGATTCATTATTGCTGAAATGAATTGATAAAATGAAGTTTTTTGCCTAAACAGCAATAATCCCCTAGTCGCAACAATCTAACTCCATTAGTGCCTTTTTCTGCATCAGTCTCTCTTTTCTCCTCCTGAGATCCGAAAATTACCAGTTCCGGATCTTCTTCCTCACCTCCGGCGTGCTGCGGCGCAGAAACACAAGATGTGCAACTGTTTCAGCTGCGTTTGTGCTGTATATTGTGTCTCTAACCTGCCCAGCGATCCGGCGCGCAGGGGTAAACATTGCCGCTTTGCTTATTCCATGTGCGTGGTACACTTCCGGAAACTGAGTTATAGAGTAAAAATCGGATCTCACCGGAACGGCCTTCCGGTAATTTAATGGCGTGGCTATATGGCTGCTTATTATCAGCCTGAAAATGATGACGGCAGGGAAAAATCATCCGGGTGACAGACTCAGGGTTGTACTTAGCCGATAATGCTGCACGTCATAATTACTACGAGTGACTATTGCTCCGGATATTATTTTTGAGGCGAGAAATGGGTAAACCAACATTTAGATCATTTTACGATGTGGTCCGGGAGCTTGAGGAGAGGTACGGCCATCAAGAGCTGTGGCTCTATTCAGGAATGACAGATGCAACGGCAGATGATGTGATCAATGCCAAACCTAACTGGAAGTCACCAAAAATCCTTAAACGTAACGGAAGCATTGTTGCAGAACGAATGGATAACTCGGACTCATGGCAGCTGGTTGGTGACTACAAACAACCGCTGTCCCAGCACTGTGCTCCGCCCTGGCAATCCTGTCTGATAGATGCCTATTTTAAGGGGGCCTACATTCTCATTGAAGGAACGTATAAATAATGGGAGGCGGGATTTCTCAATAGAGGAAGCGTTATGTGTGATTTATGCAGGGCGGACGGGAATTACTTCCATACGCCGGAATGTGTGTATGACCAGCTGGTCAGTGAGTACCCCGTGATGTGGCTGCGGGACTCAACCCGGATTGGGGCCTGCTACACCCTCCGTGAACTGCTGTCGCCGGAAGGGATGGTGCTGGCCATACAGAACGCGCCTCCCGTGACGGGATGGCGGCTGCGTATGCGGTATAACGAGGCCACTGACGAAGAGATAGACCCGCAGCGCGGGGACTGTATCGCGCTGCTCTCCAGGAGGCATGCCCTGCTTGCCTTCCGGTCGCTGCAGGATGACACCGCGTCAGCTTAGACGATCGGACCCCGCAACAACCCTTAACCCGGTTAACAGGAAACCAGATGAACAGAACCGATGATGAACCACAGAACGAAACGGACGTGATGGCCACCGCTTTCAGCACCATGCGCAAGTACGGCATGAATATCCTCACCGCCACCCAGCATATGGATGTTAATGCTTACGTGAATTCCGATCTGCGGATGCCGAGAACGCGGCTGCGCCGCTACCTGGGCCAGTACGGTCTGCGCGGTGAGGCGCTGAACAGGGAGGTCAGGCGGCGTATCGTTGCCGGACCAGAACGTCGCCACAGCACGCTGCAGGAAGGGATTTACCATACGTGGCCCTATGGCTGGGAGCCAGCGGATTTCACGCCAATGATGAGGCGCATTTTCAAGGGAAAGCGCACCCGTCATGTGATGTTGTTTGATGAAATGCCTCAGCTGTTTAGCAAACTAGGATAAGCCGGAATGAACCATGACCTGGTGGCTGCCCGTGCGGCAGAAGAGATCATTGAACTGCTGACGCTGTGCCAGCAGCTGCAGTCGGAAAAGGACGGCCTGGAACGGCCGGCGCCCGGAACATATTCCCGTGATGAGGATGATTTTGCCGATCGTATCCGTTCCGCATGCGGGCACGCCCTGCAGCTGCGCCGGCTGCTTCCGGTAACGATCACTCTCAGCGCCATCGGCACCGAGATGAAACGCCGGGGAGAAATCAGTGTGCTCCCGGGTGAGGATTACGCGCAGAAAGCACTGGCTCGACTGACAGTGCAATACCTGTCCACCGGGGACAATAAACAATGATGCCGGCAATACCAGGCCAGGGCGTTTCTTTTTCTGCCGCGCAGCTGCCGGTGGCCATCGACTACCCTGCCGCACTGGCCCTGCGCCAGATGGCACTCGTTCAGGACGAACTGCCGAAATATCTGCTGGCGCCGGAAGTGAGTGCCCTGCTCCACTATGTACCCGACCTCCACCGCAAGATGCTGCTGGCCACCCTGTGGAATACCGGCGCGCGCATTAACGAGGCTCTGGCGCTGACCCGGAGTGATTTTTCTCTGGCGCCGCCTTACCCGTTCGTGCAACTGGCCACACTCAAGCAGCGGGCGGAAAAAGCGGCCCGAACGGCCGGCCGTTCGCCTGCCGGCAGTCAGACGCATCGCCTGGTTCCACTTTCTGATGCGAACTATGTCAGCCAGCTGGAGATGATGGTGGCCACGCTGAAAATACCTCTTGAACGTCGTAACAAGCGAAGCGGCAGAACCGAGAAGGCCCGTATCTGGGAGATTACCGATCGGACGGTCCGCACCTGGCTCAGCGAAGCGGTTGAAACGGCTGCGGCCGACGGGGTGACGTTCTCCGTGCCGGTGACCCCGCACACATTCCGCCATTCCTACGCGATGCACATGCTGTACGCAGGCATACCGCTGAAGGTGCTGCAGAGTTTAATGGGACATAAGAGCATCAGCTCGACGGAGGTGTATACGAAGGTGTTTGCGCTGGATGTGGCAGCACGGCACCGGGTGCAGTTCCAGATGCCGGGCGATGAGGCGGTGGCGTTGCTTAAAAAAACAGGTAACTAAGATATCAAGGTAACAAGATGGTAAGTTACTATCTTACTATCTTACTATCTTACTATCTTACTATCTTACCATCTGATTAACTTAGTAATCATGCCACCTTTAACTACCAACCTAACAAGGTATTAAGTTAATAAGTTAATAAGTTAATAAGTTAATATTACTTTAATCTAGATTTTTCAATCAGTTGAGAGATTTCTTCTCGTGATAAATTTTCTAATGCCATCACTGCAGCTCTAACTACATCGGATCTATTTACTCTCCTGTTCCCTGATAACATCTCTTCCTTAATGACATTATCGATTGAGTTAAGATTCTCTTCAGCAAGAGAGATACTGACTGGTTTTGCTTTACTAGTCGCAGATTTATTACTTGGTTCATCTGGATTTTTTGCAGTGAGGCCAGCTGTGCCTCCGTTTATAAACGAAGCTTCGTCTCTTGGCGGTGTATGTGCTCTATTCCTCACAGAATGATCTCCTTAACCAGAGCTTCAATTTCTTCTTGGGCTTTGATGTTCTGTGTTTCAAAAATAGTCATTGATTCGGCCCAGGCATCCCTGTGAGCTTTTCTGTCACACACGCGAGCATTAGACAGATTCATTTCCGGAAAGTCTTTGAGAACATCCGCTGCCTGATTAGCTTCATTAACGAACATGTTAGTTGGTGTCATATTCAACACTAAATACCCACGTACAGACTCGTTGAAATCTTTAGCTGCAGTAAAAACAGAGCATGTATGTGGTACGACATCCAAATCCATTTGGGACGGTCGTAAAGGGGAAATAAACACATCTGCAGCCATTAATCCGCTTCGCATCTCTGCACTGTCACGGCCAGCACAATCGGCGATTACAAAGTCATAAGATTTTTCATGCTCTTTTAGCATGGCTTTGATGTTGCCGGACGCTCCAGTCACAGGCATATGAGGCAAGTTCTCTGGTCGATTGTTATACCAGGTCAGTACTGATTTTTGATCGTCGGCATCTACAATGAGAACTCGCTTTCCTAGCGCCATAAGATATGCAGCGATAGAAACTGCGAGCGTACTTTTACCTACTCCACCTTTTTGACTACCAAGAACAATGATCATATTCCGCACACCTTGTTTGTTATCTTATTAAGATAATAGGATATTAAAAAGTAAATTTCAATATCACCGGCGCTTGCATCTTGCCATCATGTTAACTTGTTATGTTAATAAGATAATGTAATTCAACAAGATATGATTAAGCTTAAACGCCTTGCTATCTTATCAAGTTGTTATGATATCAAGATATTATCTTGATATCATAATCACACTTTTGAGTGAAGGAGTAAATCAATGGACCTTGTGTGGAAAAAAAATCCAAGGGGAAGGCTTGAAAGGAAACTGAATCTGGCAGAGAGAGAGGCATTGCTGCATGTTTTCAGCAACAGTCGAAAACCCGCTCAGGCTGATTTACGTATAGCAAATTCTGTGCTTGAAGAAATGGACCGCCGTAAGCTGTGGTTAAAATGTGATTGCGTCGAACATGACCCGAACATTGAAGGTCCTTTTAACTGCGAGGTTAACGTTGCCAGGTTACGCCACGTCAAGACGACAAGACAGCATGATGAACAGTGCCCTTTGTTCAGGCTAAAGAAAAGTAAGGATGCTGATAACACTATCACTGAAGGAAAAACCAGCCCATTAAATCCGGTTGGCGGGAATGACTGGTTACCTGACAAGAAGAAAGACAACAAAATCAACGCTGTGGAAGGGCCGGTAGTGCCTCGTAAGCGTCGACGCAAAACACTTAAACCCATTCCGGCTCTGGGCCGAAAATTGCTGACTCTCATTCAGGCAGCTGGCCTGAACCAACTTGAACTAGTACCTGAATATAAAAGTCCGGGGTTAGTCGGTTCGGTCAATAGAATAAAAGAAGTTCTGGATGAACATATAATGGGCAATGGAAGACAGCTTAATATGCTGTTCAGTTGCGCGCCCTGGCTGTCCCTCGAACGGATTAACGACATGCTGACTCAGCTGGAAATTTCACTGCAGGCTGATAGCAGTGATAAGGAGGCATGTGTGTATATCATTGGTATTGCGACCGATGCCAATCGGGAAGAAGTTACCTTTAGCGTTCGTAGTAATACTTTTATCCATAGGCCTGAAGGCCGAGTCAGTATTAATGGAGAAAGCACCTACAACACTGGCAGTCGGGCCCCATACTGGGCAATTCTGGAATACCGCAGAGGTAGGGATGGTAAGGTTTACTGCCATGAGGGCTATGCGCATGCCGCGTATACGCTTGATAATCCTGTGCCTGTGGATAGCAACAAAGAACGCGACACACTGAAGGTAATAATAAACGCCAGCAGCTATGCTGGCCGTCAGGAAAATCATCCGGATGCTATCAGCCTCAGCAAGCCACTTTTTACGTCTAAAAGCACTAAAAATGGGGTGGAAGAGGTCATTCATCCTGACTTCATACTGAATGTGGTTCCGAGCAAAGAAAACACAGTTACCACTTTCATCATCGAAACAATGGGCTCTGAATCCGAGGAGTATGTCGAGCGTAAACTACAAACACATAGCTGGATGGAGCAGGAAGGTGTGCTCTTAACTGATCCTCCGGGCTGGCCAGAACATTCAGACAGGACATTTAACAGCTGCCTGCTCAAACACATTTTTAGTGCAGGGAAAATGCACCAATAGTTACAGGCAGCGGTTTTGAATTCAAATAGTGACAATACACCCTCAGCCAGAAGTGGAAAGGGCGCTCTTAAGTGTGACAAACGACACTCAGGGCTGAGGGGAAATGTGACAAGCTGCACTGAACTAAGTGTGACAAATTGCCCTCATTAAGTGTTTCTAAAGCACAAAATAGGTACCATTTAGTTCCTGAAAACCAGTCAGGGCAAAGGAAGGCAAACTTTTCTGTGACAAATCACCCTGAGAGCTTTAACTCTAGTGTGACAAACCACCCTGCTAATTGTGACAAATCACCCTCAAAGCTCACTCAGGTGTGATCGACATTATGTCGCTGAAAGAAAAGACTATATGAGTCGTCTGGCGGCCTTTCTTTTTCTCGATATAAGACAGGCGCATTGGCGTTCTGCTGTTAATCTCATCGACACTCGCCTGCAGGAACCGACGGCGAAAGTCCGGCATACGCTGATAACTTTGCGGAAGCTGATAGCGCTCCATGATCCAGTCTATTTTCAGAGATACCACGCCAGAGCCATCCGGCTTACGGTACTGGCATAGTGACTCGTACAGGCGCATGGCATAGGGATTTGTGATCTCTTTCGTTTCACTTAGTCGGAACTGTGTGAAACGGTTCTGAAGGCCAATAAAGAAAGGAATGAGGTACGGGTTAATATGGACGCTGTAAAGCCCTCTGGAGGGACTATGGGCACGTTTGATGAACCAGGGAAAGGACTCATAACCTTTTTCTTCCCCGGCATCCTCTTCAGGCCGATAAAAGACCACTTCTTTACCCGCGAATCCCTTGAGAGCCTGACGGATATCTTTGCTGGCCTCGGCGGAGGTCAACCCGAAGGTTTCCGCATACTTGGCGACCTGAATTTCACATATCCCGTCATGCTCCTGGAGCGTACCGTCAGATTTTCTGATCTGGTCCACAAAGAGATAAAGCATACGCTTTTGATCGCGAGAAAGACTGTATGCCGCCTCAGTCAGTTCGTTTGACTGGACAATTCGCGGGCTATTCTTACGTTTTTTATGGTTGATAACCGCAACTTCCGTCATGACAGGTCCGTGTAAAGTGTGACAGGAATTTAGATTGTCACACTAATTGAAAAAGAGTCAACAGGTTGGGATAACTTTGTGGAGTACAGCAAATCATGAGGGCAATTTGTCACAGGGTTAAGGGCAATCTGTCACCCTTTAAGAGGGAGGTTGAGGGTGATTTGTCACACTGAAAGGGCAAATTGTCACAATGATCCTTCTCAAACCTGCATGAATAAAGGGCTGAGAGGAGTTCTAAAAAGGTAAACCTAACAACCTATTAAAAAGATCTTATAAAAATATGTCCGTGGATAAGTGGATAAACTTTAAGGAGCTAACCTTTAGAATTCGAGCGTAAGCAGAATTTGTCAGTGCAGTTCCCTGGTGCTTCCTCGCTCACTCGCGGGCTTCGCCCTGTCGTTCGGCTGCGGCGAGCACTACAGGCTCTCTCTGAAAAGCGAAATTTAACTGATCCTCGCTATGGGTATATCTTTCCAGCGGGTGGTGTACGCAGGGGAGAGCATGTCGCGTTTCATTTGCCATGATGGCGCTATCCCTCGTCCGGCAAACCAGACCTGTCCCAGCCCGGAATGATTAATGCCATCGAGAACCTTCATCAGCTCAGCGCTGTGAGGACGTGGCGGACGTTCGTCGAACAGCTGCAGCTGCGAAACGCCGGAGCCGGTGAAGTCATTCAGCATCACACCGGCTTTGGCATACCGGTGCCCGTCCTTCCAGATACGCTCCAGAGCCGTTGTGGCGGCCGCAATGATGTCCCGGGTGTCCTGAGTGGGGGTAAGCAGTTTCTCCGTGGCCACGTTGCCGTAGTAAGGCTCTTTAACGGCGAACGGAGACGTTTTGATGAATACGGAAATATGCCGGCAATACTGGCGCTCTTTACGCAGCTTTTCTGAGGCCCGCTCTGCGTACTGACAGACAGCCTGGCGGAGCGAATCGTACTCCGTGATTCTCTCTCCAAAGCTGCGGCTGCAGACGATCTGCTGTTTCGTCGGTGGTGCTTCCTCAAGCGACATGCAGCTTTCCCCGTTCAGTTCGCGCACTGTTCGCTCGAGAACGACGGAGAAATTTTTGCGTATAAAGGCCGGGTTCGTCAGGGCCAGATCGAGCGCTGTCCTGATACCCAGTACGTTAAGTTTGCGTGCAATACGGTTTCCCACACCCCAGATCTCTTCGACCGGCTGCAGTGAAAGCAGTTTCCGCGTTCGCTGAGGATTCCCCCTAGTCAGGGCGAGCACACCACGAAACTGTTTCCACTCCTTTGAGGCCCACTGGGCTGATTTTGCCAGGGTTTTAGTTGGCCCGGCACCCACGCCGATGGTCAGACGGGTACAGTCATACACGTGCTGGCGCAGCTGCCGGCCGAAGTCCTCCAGGTCCATGCAGTGCTCAACGCCGGTCAGGTCGAGGAACATCTCGTCAATCGAATACTGTTCCACCCTGGGGGCCAGCTCCTCCAGGCAGCTCATGACGCGCGCTGACATCGAGGCATAAAGTTCATAGTTGCTTGAGAACGCGTATATTTTTTCCGGGTACGTTTCGTTTTTCATCTGAAACCACGGCGTGCCCATTTTGATCCAGGGCTTTGCCTCGGCACTTCTTGCGATGACGCAGCCATCGTTATTACTGAGCACCACAACCGGCTTTCCTTTCAAATCAGGGCGGAAAACACGTTCGCAGCTGGCATAAAAGCTGTTCACATCGGCCAGGGCAAACATCAGTACATCTCCCTCGGGCGGTGGATGATGTGCGTCACGACGCCAAAGATATCCAGATCGTCCGGGTCGGGATAAATCGGCGACCAGGCGGCGTTCATTGGCTGCAGCGTCAGTCGTGGCGTCAGCAGAAGCCGTTTAACCGTAAACTCCCCCTGCACGCTGGCCACAACAATATCGCCGTGCCGGGGCTTCTCTGCACTGTCCACAACCAGCAGATCGCCATTGTAAAGGCTGCCGTCGGACATGCTGTCACCGCTGGCACGGAGGTAGTAAGTCGCGCTCGGGTGCCGTATGCAGTAATCATGGAGATCCAGGTCGGACTCGACATAGTCAGCGGCAGGGCTGGGAAAACCGCAGCTGGCCAGGTCAGCAAACAACGGATGGGCCTGTGGCGGGAGTGCTTTCCCGGTGCTGAAAAGCTGCAGTTTCATCTTTCCTCCTGACGTCTAAATATACTGGTTATGCATACAGTATATTTAACAGCGTGAGGATAATCCAGATCACCTGCTTCATGAACAGAGTGAGTAACCTAAGTTACTCAAAATGCTGTTAAATCTCATTATGAGATATTTAAGTTGCTCACAGTGAGAAATAATACTTTTGTTTTGCCATTTTGCTCTTATAATATGTATCAAATTGAGTTTAATTAACGGAGCATAATGATGAATATTTACTGCGATGATGGTTCAACTAATGTTAAGCTGGCATGGTTTGAAGGAAACGAGCTGCAGACCCGGGTTTCAGCTAACTCCTTCCGGCATGGCTGGAAAGTGGCGGAATTCAGTGCCGCAACGTTCAACTATCAGGTGGGCACGCTGAAATACACCTGGGACAGCGTCAGCCGGGATGCCATCCCGACGACAAACGTGGAATACCAGTACGGTGATCTCAACCTGCTGGCCGTGCATCATGCCCTGCTGAACAGCGGACTTGAGCCGCAGCCGGTGAGCCTGACCGTGACGCTGCCCCTGAGCGAGTATTATGACGGGGACTGCCAGCGGAACGAGGAGAACATCCGACGCAAACGGGAAAACCTGATGCGTGAGCTGGTTCTGAATAAGGGCAGGGCATTTACCGTAACGGACGTGAAGGTGATGCCGGAATCACTGCCGGCGGCGTTCTCCCGTCTCGTGGAGCTGAAGCCCGGACCCGCTGAGACCACCCTGATTATCGATCTCGGCGGAACCACGCTCGATGCCGGCGTGATTGTCGGACAGTTTGATGATATCAGTGCGGTACACGGCAATCCGTCTGTCGGTGTGTCACAGGTCACCCGCGCAGCTGCAGGCGCGCTGCGGGCTGCAGACAGCGAAACCAGCGCGCTTATTGCTGACACGGTCATCCGCAACCGCAATGATCGTCAGTATCTGCAGCGAGTGATCAACGATGCCGGAAAAATTGACGATGTTCTGAACAAAATTACAGAGGCAATCACTTCCCTGGGGGCGCGTGTCACCAGTGAGCTGACGGCCTTCAGGAACGTTAACCGTGTATTCCTGGTCGGGGGAGGGGCATCCCTCATTGAAGAGGCTATCCGTCAGGCCTGGCCTCTGGCTCCTGACCGTATCGAGGTTATCGGCGATCCGCAGCTGGCGCTGGCCAGAGAGATTGCCCTTTACAATAAAGAGGACTAAACGTGCCGGACGGCCAGTATTCTTTCTATCTGCACAGCGACGATCGCACCGACATCGCGGCGATGGCGACCATCAGCACCATCTCACAGCCCCTGCGCGGTGACTTCATCCGGACCGCCGCCACCGCCGGGGCGGTGATGTACCAGACGGATGCCCGTTTACCGGCACTGATCCCGGTATTCTTTGACGGGCATCTGAGCGCCATCCGGCTTTGCGCCGTGATGGCGCTGGTATCCGGCACCTGGTCTTCACTCTCAGGACTTCCTGATGAGCCTGACGGTGGCGTGGCGACTCTGGCCATGTCACCGGAGACGGAATACCAGCGCCGGCGTTACACCCTGACGCTTCAGGATGACCGGAGCAGCGAACGGGTTGAGGGTGTGCTGACGGGCGTGTCATCCCGTCTGCGCGGAGAGTTGCTGAGAAATCTGATTATCACCGGTCTTGCCCTGCATACGACCGCGCCGGAGCTGCCGCGTCTGCTGGCCAGTATGCCGGTACCGCCCGGCACGGTCAGCGAGCTGCAGGTTCTGGTTCAGCAGATGGCCGGTACGGCTGGCATGAGTAAAGCTGCAGTACCGGAGAAACCAGCAGAGCCTGCCGCACCGGTATCCGCTGAAGCGACCAGGATAAAGAAAAATATGCGCCGGGCATTCGGAGACTAGAGCATGTCAGTGATTAAACAAAAAGCAGAGCAGTGCATTCATAACTTTCTGCGCGCCCGGAACGTGCCTGAATCGCAGTGGCCGGAACGGGTCAAAAAGACCGGCAGGGGAATGATACTGGCAGGCGTGGCCGTCGTGGTTCCCGGTGTCCTGGTTGATAATATCTCCCTTCCGGTGACAGTTGCGATGCAGATCTGCTACGCCTCGCTGATCGGCCTCGGGGTTCTCCTGGCGTTTGACGAGAAAAAACCAGAGGGGCAGGGATGAATATGAACATTAACCTGAAGGAAACCGTGTGCAGCTTGAGAAACTGACGGGAGAGGAACGCACCCTCGTAATTGTTGCACTGCAGGCGCTGTATCGCCAGCGGGTTCATGCAGCCTGTCGGGAAAATATCCGCCCCCAGATGATATTTTTGGGCTGCATGAAGTGCAGGAGGCACTGCGCAGAATTGGGGCGGCACCGGAGAGCAGTTAAATCCGGCCCATGCACTTCAGAAAAAAAACGGCAGGGTGACATCACCTCCTGCCGTAAGCATACTTGCTGTTATTATTCTTAAACTTTAGAACCGGTTTGCGTTAAGTCAAAATATATCATCATGATTTATCGCCCTTATTTTTCTCTTCCAGAAAACAGACCCGCCATGCTTTCATGTTAATCCGGCCGCATCGGACGAAGGGTAAGCTGTCGCTCGCGTCTGCCACGGTCATTTTACGGTGGCGGCGCACAGCGCGAGGCTGCAGCAGTGTCCGCAGGATACATTCTGAATGTGAAATTCTGGCTTGCAGACGATTTCTGACGCCTGGTCACGGCGTGTATGAAGATGAAACTGCAGAAGCCATGCGTCTCTGAGAGCTCAGCCACGATGCCGGAAACGTTTTTAACCGGAACGCGCTTTAGTTTGTCACCTACGGAGTTAAGGCGGGGTGAAAAAAAGGACACCATCCGGGTAGGGGGTGTCCTGAAGCCATGCAATTCGTTACAGGTGAAAACCCTTAAGATGTTTTCGGCGCTGATAATCACATAATCACTTCGCACTTTCACCTGCCATATATCCGACTCAAAAAAAAGACGTCTCCGGTCGGGGACGTCCTGAAATCAAAGGCACACATGTCAGATAACGGCGCGAATCCATTATCAGCGTGCATTCTGCCATACACTCACGTACTCATCAGCTACCAGAACCGGTACCGAAGGATGTCGGTTCCCTCCGCCTTATTGCCGCCAGCCGGCGGCGTGTTCAACGCCGTGCCTTCACGCTAACCCGGCCGCTGTGGTCGCAAGGGTTCACGTTGTCTCCGTCCTCACCCGTTCGCACCTTTCACGGTGCATTCAGCCCGTGAAAGGCTTGCGCTGCGGCTTGCGGCGTCGCCCCTGCGCCCTCCGCTTTTCGCCGGGTTTTTGTGGCGGCACGGCGCAACAGGGTGCCGCATATCAGAGAGGAGTGTGTCTATGTCCCGTTTTATTCTGGGTGACTGCGTGCAGGTGATGTCCCGTTTTCCGGCGCGTGCCGTCGATTTTATTCTTACCGATCCACCGTACCTGGTTGGCTATAAGGACCGTACCGGCCGCACCCTGGCCGGGGACAACTCTGCCGAATGGCTCCAGCCCGCCTGTCATGAAATGTACCGCGTGCTGAAAAATGACAACCTGATGGTGAGTTTCTATGCCTGGAACCGCGCGGATCTGTTTCTGAATGCGTGGAAAACGGCCGGTTTCAGGGTGGTTGGCCATATCGTCTTTGCCAAGAGCTACGCCTCAAAATCGACGTTCGTGGGTTACACCCATGAGAGCGCCTACCTGCTGGCGAAGGGAAGGCCGCAAACCCCGGACCGTCCCATCCCGGACGTGATCCCCTGGAAATACACGGGCAACCGACATCACCCGACGGAGAAGCCGGTGCAGAGCCTGCGGCCGCTGATTGAATCGCTCACGCGTCCGGGGGCTATTGTCCTTGATCCGTTCGCCGGCAGCGGCTCCACCTGCGTAGCCGCCGCTGAAGCCAGCCGCCGCTATATCGGGATCGAGATGCTTGAGCAGTACCACGCCGCCGGCGTTCGACGTCTGGCACAGGTTGAACGGCCGAGAAGGATGCCGGCGGCCAATGACGGCGCGTTTTACCCCGACTATCCGGAGGCGGCATGAACTACCCGGGCCTTGAACACCTGCGCGCGGACGTGGCCGCGCTCAGCAATGCCATGTGTGACGTGCGGATGCTGCTGAACCGCCTCGAATCGCAGCATCGGCACGACGCGGCAACGCTTACCGAACGTATGGCTGCGCAGACTCTGCGCCGGATCAACACCCTGCTTCTTGAAGCCTACCGCGAAGCCCTGGTGCTGGACGAAACCTTTCAGGACTGACTGACCCTGCCGGGCTGATGCCCGGCCTGTAACCCCTTACAAGAGAGAAAAAACGATGTACGGAACCCGCGAAGAACTTTGTGTACAGCTTGAAAACATGTTCACGTTTGACGAACCCCTGGTCCTGCTGGTCTGGACGGAAGAGTGGATTAGCGTGGCCTGCCGTGAAGCCCAGCCAGAACCGGACGGGACTGAAATCCGGAATCTGATGAAGGCGATCGGCGAAATGAAAATGACTCAATACCGCCAGGAGGGGGTAAATAATCTGACTGTCAGCGATCTCCTGACCCGTCAGCGGGAAGTGGCAAACCGTCAGGTGAGTGTTCCGGCGGTACTCCTGTCCCGCGTCCTGCGTAACTATGAATGTGAGCTGGAAAACCGGATCGGTATGGCCTGGGAAGCCGGGCGGCAGGAGCCTGAATCCGTCAGGAATGAGCTGAAGGACGTTCACGCATTACAGGAGACGCTGGCCGCGTAAGGGAAAGAGCCGGGGTAACGCCCCGGCAACCGGTGGACATCCACAGCGAAAAGGATGTCAGTGCCTTCCGCTTCTATCCGCCGCTGCCCTCCGGGCCACGTCGGGACAATGAAACTCCCCTGAAGCTCCGTGCGGTGACGGCATGCGCCGTGACTTCACTGTAGCCCGGCCGCATCGGCCACAAGGGTTCGCTGACGCCTCCGTCCTCACCCGTTCGCACCCTTCACGGTGCATTCAGCCCGTGAAGGCTTTGCGCTGCGGCTTGCGGCGTCGCCCCTGTGTCCTCCGCTTTTCGCCGGTCTGTCGTGTCGTCACGGCGATGCCGGAACCGAGAATATGTTAACCGTGGAGGATCTATGAACCAGACCGTGACCTGTGATGCTGTTCGTCTTGAGGGTGCGCAGCGCCTGACTTTCCTGCCTGATTTGTTTGGCGGCGATTTTATGACGTCCGAGGCATCCGTGTACGCCTATGCCCAGCGTTACTGCCCTGAGTATCAGGGGGGATTCTGGCAGTTTTACCGGCTGCCGGAAGGTGGCGGATATATGGCGCCTGACGTGGAGAGCCTGACCCTGTGCAATCCGGACAACTGGTTTGAGCAGACTGTCAGCGGGGAGGTGGCGGGGATCATCCTCACGGCGCTGGTACTGAATCACCGGAGCTGGCACCACAGTAACCATGACCATGAGGAGCTGTGCCGCCACTTCTGCCGCCGTTATGAGCAGCTTATGGCATTTGCTGATACCCATCCTGAAAGCGCCACGATCTGGCGTGCTCTTGACTGATTCACCACGGGCGGCAATGCCGCCCGACTAATGGAGAAAAACATGATTGGTACAGCAAAAGAGATAGCCATCGAAATGCTGCGTGATGACGATAATGACGGCGAGAAATTTGTATTCGCCAGCTGGAGCCGGAACGATATTCGCGGTCTCTGCATTGACTGGGATCTCAGTGATGAAGAGATCGACGTGGTGATGGAAAGACTGGAGGCAGAGTTGTATCCCTCCGGATGTGTCCCTCTCATCTACAACATTGTTGAGGTGATGGTGGAAGAAAAACGGAAACACCGTAATGTCACCATTCCGGCAGCGGCGCTTGCGGTGGTGATGCAGCTTGCAGGGAAGGAAATGGAGCGTATCGCCGTATGCGCTGAGGATGGCGGCGGATCGGCAGAAGAAACCCTGAAAGAAGAAAACGACGTCATGTTGAACCTGCGCGCAGCGCTCGATGCCTGACAGAGAAACCGGAGGCGTTGCCTCCGGAAACTGAAAAAAGGAGAACACCATGCAACTGTCACCGGAAACCCGCAGCATCCTGCGCCAGTATAAAACGCTCATCAACGAGCGACGTCGCGAATCCGGACTCAACCCCGTAACCACGGCGAAAGTGCTGGATGAGATCTGCGAATCGGCTACCCGCCAGTGTGCCGTTTATCTTTGCGGCCACTTCATTCTCCAGGGCGGTCAGGGGGATGCACAGTAAATAATCCGGGCGGGGCATATGCGCCGCCTGTTCGCGCGCGAAAACCCTGTCATCCCTTCGGGCTGACGGACGGCAAGGCCAGCGCCTGCGGCGCTGCCCCCTCCCGCCCTGATGTAAGCCCGGGGAGATGCACATGAAAGGCATTGTGAGGGCGAATTGTCACTGATACGGTCCTGCGTGGCGTGGCGTGGCGTGGCGTGGCGTGGCGTGGCGTGGCGTGGCGTGGCGTGGCGTGGCGGCTCTGAAACCCGATCAGCAAATTCCCTCAAAACACCCGAATCCCACTTCTGGCCCCCTTCGGCTCCCGGCCAGCGCTGCTGTCCGGTCGTCGAGCCCCACTCCGCCAGGGCGGCTGCTGACGCACCCGCCGGGCTCCGCCGAACCCCTCCGGGGTTCGTGCCATACGGCTAGGGTCTGATGGCTAAGGTCAAGGGCTGCGGCTTCTCC
>NZ_JAASKP010000006.1:0-139098 GCF_019730495.1 Enterobacter sp. Y17 | reverse complement strand
TCAGAAAAATGACTGACTGCTGCATTCCACAGCAAAACCCCGCCTTATACCTTTTTACACACAGACTTATCCACAATCATGAGCGGTTCGCGATGCGATCCTACGAATTGAGCGGGAAGATCAACTATACTAGCGGCAAATAATCTCCTCTGTGCAGGCCCCCCCTCATGACCACACAACGCCTCGCCCGCGACTGGCGTCTCCCTACCGCAGGTTTGATGCTGCTGGCACTCCTCTTTGCGGGTTTTACCCTGCATGCGCACTGGAACGCTTTTATCCAGTGGTGTCTCGCCACGCAAATTACGCTGCACCGCTATCTGGTGATGTATCTGCTGCAGCTTAATAACCACCAGTACAGCGGCGGATTATGGCTGTTAACGGGGGCTTTCCTTTATGGTGTCCTTCACGCCATCGGACCCGGACACGGAAAGTTCATCGTGACGACCTATCTGACCACCAATAAGGAAACCGAACTGGCCGCCCGGGTTGTCCCCTTCCTGGGTAGCCTGATGCAGGGCGTCAGCGCCATTCTGTTTGTCTTTATTCTGGCGGTGGGGTTTAACCTCGCCTCAGGGGATATCAGCGCCAGCCGCTGGTACGTGGAGAAGATAAGCGCAGTGCTTATTGGCGCATTCGGTGCTTTTGTCATTTATCAGGCGCTGAAGAGCCTGCGCCCGCACAGGATGACTATCTCCGCCATCAAGCCGCTTCATCAGCATGATGAACACTGTGGCTGCGGACATCACGGCGTAGGTACAGACCTGACGCAGGGCGACTGGAAAACCCGTCTGGGCGTGATTCTGGCGATTGGCGCACGTCCGTGCAGCGGGGCGATCATGATTCTGATGTTTTCGAACGCGCTGGGCATTATCACCTGGGGGGTGGCCGCGGTCATGACCATGTCTTTGGGCACCGCACTTTCTATTGTGGGGCTTTCCCTGGCTGTACGTTACGCCCGCGAGCGCACGGTGACCTGGTTCGGAGAAAGCGCCTCATTAAGATGGCTGGTGCCAGCAGTCAAAATAGCCGGAGGGATAGTCCTGATCCTGTTTGCGACGGTGCTGTTCCTGACGGTGATCCCCGTCAGTGCCAATGGCGACTACATCGCTGCCGGATGCTAATAAAAGAAAACCCGCCGTTGGCGGGTTTCTTTATTACTCATTGATGCGTGGATGCTGGTCCACCAGTCGGGAGCGTTTTTTCTGCAGCTCTTCAATCTCTGCGTCAATATCCTCAATCTTCTGCTCTACGTTATCGTAGTGCTCGCGCAGGATCTCTTTCGCTTCCTGGATGTCAGACGCCGCAGGCGTTGCGCCTTTCAGAGGGCGATTCGCCGTCTCCTTCATGGTAAGACCTGTAATCAAACCAATCACCGCAATCACCATCAGGTAATAAGCCGGCATCATCAGGTTCTGCGTGCTCTCGACCAGCGAGGCGGCAAGCGTCGGGGTCAGACCGGCAATCAGCACCGAGATGTTAAAGGCCGCGGCCAGCGCGCTGTAACGAATATGCGTCGGGAACATCGCGGGCAACGTGGAGGCCATCACCCCGATAAAGCAGTTAAGGATCACCGCCAGCATCAGCAGACCGGCAAAAATCAGCCCCAGCACATCACTGTTAATCAGAATGAATGCCGGAATTGCCAGAGCAAACAGCGCAACGCTTCCCAGGATAATGAACGGTCGACGACCAAAACGGTCACTCAACAGGCCCATAATCGGCTGGACAAACAGCATACCCACCATGATGGCGATAATAATCAGCACACCGTGATCTTCCGAGTAGTGCAGGTTATGCGACAGATAGCTCGGCATGTAGGTCAACAGCATGTAGTAGGTCACGTTGGTCGAAATCACCAGACCAATACAGGTCAGCAGGCTGCGCCAGTGCTTAGTGGCAATCTCTTTGAACGACACCTTCGGACCATCCTGCAGCCCTTCGCGGTCACCCTGTTCCAGTTTTTCGACGTGCTGCTGGAAAGCAGGCGTCTCTTCCAGCGCATGACGCAGGTAAAGACCAATTATCCCCAGCGGCAATGCCAGGAAGAACGGGATACGCCAGCCCCAGTCGAGGAAGTTATCTTCGCCCACCACGGTTGAAATCAGTACCACTACGCCCGCGCCCATGACAAACCCGGCAATCGAGCCGAAGTCCAGCCAGCTCCCCATAAATCCGCGCTTACGGTCCGGGGAATACTCGGCGACGAAGATCGAGGCACCGGTATATTCACCGCCGACGGAGAAGCCCTGCGCCATCTTACAAATCAGCAGGAGAATCGGTGCCCAAATGCCGATGGTGGCGTAAGACGGTATAAGGCCGATACAGAATGTACTGATCGACATAATGACGATGGTGATGGCCAGGATCTTCTGACGACCATATTTATCGCCGAGCATACCGAAGAACAGACCACCCAGCGGGCGAATCAGGAAGGGAACGGAGAACGTACCCAGCGCGGCAATCATCTGCAGGCTGGGATCGGCCCCGGGGAAAAACACTTTACCTAACGCATAGGCCACAAAGCCGTAGACACCAAAATCGAACCATTCCATCGCATTACCGAGCGAGGCTGCGGTAATGGCTTTACGCAGCTTTGCGTCATCAATAATGGTGACGTCGCGAAGCGTGATGGGTTTAATCTTTTTCCTTCTTAGCATAGCTATCCTCGTTGACTCGGCCCTGTCTGTTTCACAGTTCAGTTAGCGTTCTGTGAACCATGGGATCCGCTCCATGCGAATCGCCTTATTCAAGCGTAGCAGGTTTACTTACATTGACGTTTTACGTCGATACAACCGAACCTGTTGACGCCTGCCTGGGCAGTTAATGACCTTTTTACCCTACCAGCGTTTATATTTGTGATCAACTTCACACATATTTTCGCGTCTCGTCAACTCAGTCCAATTTTTGTCAAGGAGTGCCAATAAGCACATCCTTACCCCACCTAAAGAACATCCTCCCGCACGTCATTATTTCTTTCGTAACAGAAAAACAAACCACGTTAATTCACATCAGGTTTACATAAATTTTCATCAGCAGGAACCGGCCTCAAGTTTTACATTGAATATGTGATAAAGATAACTAAAACGATGTTTTATTTTCATTGAATCAATATTCCAATGATCGCATCATAAATCCGAATTCAGCGTTTTACGTGTTTAAGGAAAAGGTTAATTGAGAGCACGCATTTAATTTTGTTGCAGGGCTTTCGAAAAAACACCACAAGCAATACGAGCAATCAATTGAATTTATTGACTAATTTTTAACACCTATCCCCCGGACTGCGGGATCCGATGTGAGGTTTGTCTATGAAGATTAAAGCCACGATAGAACGTATACCCGGCGGCATGATGCTGGTTCCGCTGGTACTGGGCGCGATCCTGAATACCCTTGCTCCCAATACCGGAGCTTATTTTGGCGGTTTCACAAAAGGCATGATAACAGGCACGGTTCCCATTCTTGCCGTCTGGTTTTTTTGTATCGGCGCATCGATTAATTTACGGGCAACGGGGACAGTATTACGGAAATCCGGCACGCTGGTGATCACCAAAATAGCGGTAGCCTGGGCGGTGGCAATGATATGCGCGATGTTCATTCCGGAGAATGGAATTCAGACCGGGTTCTTTGCGGGTTTATCGGTCCTGGCGATCGTCTCGGCGATGGATATGACCAACGGCGGATTGTACGCCAGCCTGATGAATCAGTACGGGACGAAAGAAGAGTCCGGCGCATTTGTGTTGATGTCTCTGGAGTCCGGCCCATTGATGACGATGCTGATCCTGGGGTCTGCTGGCCTGGCCTCGTTTGAACCCCACCACTTTGTCGGCGCGATCCTGCCCTTCCTGGTCGGTTTCGCCCTTGGCAATCTCGATCGCGATCTGCGTGATTTCTTCAGCAAAGCCACGCCGGTGCTGATCCCGTTCTTCGGTTTCGCACTGGGGAACACCATCAACCTGAAGGTCATTCTCGATACCGGCCTGCTGGGCATTGTGCTGGGTGTCGCCGTGATCGTCATCACCGGTATTCCGCTGATTATTGCTGACCGCGTCATCGGAGGAGGAAACGGCACGGCCGGCGTCGCCGCCTCTTCAGCCGCCGGTGCTGCAGTCGCAAACCCGGTGATTATCGCCCAAATTAACCCGGCCTTCGAACCGGTCGCCGCTTCAGCAACGGCGCTGGTTGCCGCGAGCGTGATCGTCACCGCGATTCTGGTCCCCATCATCACGGCGCTGTATGCGAAACGCTACGGGAATATGCAAGAGACCCTGCCTGAACCGAAGCCGATAGAAATGAATCATTAACACACCGCACCGTTCCCTCTCCCAATGGGGAGAGGGGGAGAGATTTAGCCAAAAATCTCTTCCACCATCCCGTCCACCAGCCGTTTTGCCGAACAGAGCCTCGGCATGCCCAGAGCGACGGTCTGCCAGTTTTGCGTCACTGACCAGCTCACCGGATGTTGATCCGCCTGACACCAGTCCCCCAGCCACCCCAGCATGTCTTTATGATCGATTAACCCCGGAGAGGCTGGCGTTGTCAGCCACTGGTGATAGAAATGGCGGGTCGTGGGTGACGCATTGATGCCCTGTGCCAGATAGTTAGACGCCATGCTGCGCAGGTTATCCTTAAGCATTGCCGCCACATCTTCATTCGCGAGGCGGCATGCGTCACCAAATGCCCCCCAGCGCAGCTCTTCCAGGACGATAAAACAGCGCCCGGCCAGCGACCAGCCATCATAATGCCCGGCCCGCCAGCGGGTAAAAATCTGCTCGCTATGCTCACCCGCCTGCACCGTCAGCCCGCGCTGGGTTAGCGCCTTCTCTTTATAGGCGGCGCGTTGGGTAAAATGAGAAGCGAGTTCAGCGTACTGCTGCATCAGACCGGGGGACTGCTGGGCGCGCGGGTGCGTCTGCTGGCGCAAAGCAATCAGTTTCTCTGCCATCAGAGTCAGCGCGAGATGACCCGGGTCAAGCATGCCGGCCAGTTTTTCCGCCAGCCCCAGGCGCAGCGCCGCATTTTCATTGAGCATACCCGCCATCGCCCAGGGGCGCAGCCGGGTATGCGTCATGATTTCCTGAGTCAAACGCTCACGAAACTGAAGCTGTTGTGGTCCCAGGTGAGGATGACGCGCCGCGTCCACTCCCTGAACCAGATCGACCATAAATTTTGGATTAATACACTCCAGCGTTCGCCCGGGGCCGTCCAGTAGTGGTGTTGTCATGGTTGCTCTGCCGCGAATAGAGTTTGAATATCATCGCGTAACAGTCGGGTATCTTCCTGTATCCACGCCGCAGTCGTAATACTTTGCTTCAACAGCTGGCAGAGCGCTCGGGTTGAATGCTCATTCTGTTGACGCACTGCGAGGCTATCACGCAAGCTTTCCTGTAACCCGGTCAGGCACAGCGAGAATTCTGCAAAGAACGTCGCCATTCCTGCCGTAACAGAGACATCGACCTGTGCGGACAAAGCTTTACGTATTTGTTCACAAAACAGCTCAATATGTTGCTTAAATTTGTCATGTAGCTGCGCAATATCGATAACATATCGCGTGCGCGTTTCCACATACTCATCCCAGCCCCAGCCCGGATTATTGAGCCAGCGAGAGACCGTTTCTCGCATGCTGCTCCCGCCTGATGACGGGCCTGCCTGGCTGTCATCCTGCGCTATCGCGTCGTTAAACAGCGTCCGCGTATTGAAGTTGAGCTGGTGAGCCTGAAACGCCGGGAAACTGATTCGCGCCCGAAAACCCGCATGGCTCAGATGCTCTTTAATACGCGTTTCGATGGGGCGCATGGCTTCGTTCAGGGAACGCGCCAGCGTAGATTCAAGCTGGTCGAAGCGTAACGCCAGCTCCCGGCAGATTTTCGTCTGTGCATCCAGCATCACCAGTTCGCAGGAGGAGCGAATTTTACTCAGCGCGATCTGCGCCTGCCCTTCATCGTCCAGAACCAGCTGCTTCAGCTCGTCACCGTGAGGGTTCTGCCGATCGATGCCTGCTAAATCAAGAATATGCTGAGCGCTGAACACCTCGCCAATCGCCTGGTTAAGCGCGGTTTTTTGCGCTCCCATAAAGTCCGCGGTGGCGTTCAGCGCCTCCTCAACTTCATGTTTCACCTCATCGCTCACCACGCTCTGACGCGTCTGGAGAAGCGCCATGTCCTCTTCCAGACGTGCGATATTCAGTTCCAGAGCCTCAAAGGCAACCGTCAGCCCCTGATAGCGGAAGTCGAGGTACTCCCGGGCATTTTGTGCGTAGTTGAGCAGCTTATGCGAGGCCGAACGCAGCGCGTAAAGCGAGGCATTGGCATAGGCGGCGTAAATCAGTTTGCGTATCGGTTGTTCGAAAAGCGAATCTTCCCAGAGCAAATCGGCAGCATGACGAATATGGTCTATATCGTCCAGGTCCGCCGTACGCCAGCGTCGCCCAAGCGCCGCTTCGGCAAAGTCCTGCACCCAGGGTTGCTCCTGATGATCCGGCAGTTGTCCGTGGGTACTCATCTCGTAGCGAGCGCGGTTCGCCAGATAGGCCCACATGGACGAAACGGGGTAGATCTGGCCAGGCGAAATATTGCCTTTCATTAAGGTGCCGGAGATCATCGCCCGGATCTGCTCTTCATCGTCGCTATTGCGATCTTTCTGATCGAATTTATTGACCAGCGCATACAGCGGCACGGATTTTCCCGCCGCGGAAATAGCCTGGCGGACTTCTTCATCAGAGATGGATTTAAGCTGGGTATAATCCATCACGGCCAGCACCGCCGACGCGCGGGACAACTGCTCGCTGAGCATTTTTTGCAGGTGCGGCTGTCCGGCCTCATTCGGTCCGGGCGTATCGAGCAGCGTCAGCTGTCCGAGGTGAGCATCAAGACCCGCAAGATGCACGAACTCCACTTCAATCACCGGAATATGTTCGATAGCCGCATACTCAGAGAACGGAAACTCCACCCCTAACGCCTGGGAAAGCCTCACCAGATCGTTGAGGCTTTTCAGACAATGAAATATCGGCTGCGCGCCCAGGTGATGCTTCTCAAAAGCCTCTCCTTTTTCAATGCGCTCCAGCAGCGTATTCATGTCTTTATCAATTTCCAGATGCTGGGCCAGCTTTCCGCGATCGTAATCGCATAGCTTTTTCTGAAGCAGTTGAATCAATTCATCAATGGGCGAGGCATGTGAGAAATGCAGCACCGGCTCCTTCTGACCCGGCGTGTGGCGAATCAGAGTAGGAAGCGCCGTCATCGGACGATTGCGGTTCGGCAACACTTCGGTCCCCACAATCGCATTAATGGTGGTCGATTTCCCCGCTTTCATAGTGCCAACAATAGCCAGGACCATTTCCAGCCGGGTTATTTTTCGTAATTCATTATTCAGCATCGCCTGCTGCGCTTCGACACCGCGCGCGCTAAAATGCAAAGGTAAAACGTTGTTCTTTTCACCCGTAATAGCAGCCGCGGTGCTCTCCAGCATAGCAGTCGGCATTGATTTCAACGTATCAAGGTTTTGCCGGGCGAGCTGTAGCAAACGCTCAGCTTCCTGGCTTAATTCAAAAATGGTCTGTGTGTGCATGATAAAAGCCTTTCCTTAACGCAAATTTATTACTTTTATTAAGCCACTGGTATTAATTATGTTGTTCAGGCTTATATGATCACGTGTGGAAAACATGTCCGCCGAAATATAACTGATTGATGATAATCAGAAATAATTCGCTATCCTTGCATGGCGTGTATAGCTCCCCTCCTGGCCTGACGGCCAAAGGAAAAAAGCGTAGCCCAATTTTAAGAAACTTCAGGATATATCATCATTATTTACCCACCTAAAAAGAGAGGTAATACGCCCCTGCCAAAAGATATGGATGGCAGCGAAGTCAGGAGATAAATAACAATGTGTCGCTTCACCTTATCCGAAATGAAGGAGCGTAGCAATTTGCTGCAATAAAATATTCGATATATTTAGCGTCATTTCTTCCCAACGTGTTAATGAAGTAAGCATCTCTTAACTGACTGACAGGAAGTGTCACTCCCGATACGCTTTTTGCATTTTTTTAATTCATAATGTCACCGACAAACGTGTGGATTTGCGCTATACTTGCCGCCTTTTTCGGCACGCTGCCGTCATTTAGCTGGCACTTTCCAGCGCGTTTACACTTTTTGAGGATACCGATATGTCACTCCCACACTGCCCAAAATGCAATTCTGAATACACCTATGAAGATAATGGCATGTTCATCTGCCCGGAATGCGCTCACGAATGGAACGATGCCGAACCATCACACGATGCTGATGCACTTGTCGTAAAAGATGCGAACGGCAATTTGCTGGCGGACGGCGACAGCGTAACCGTGATTAAAGATCTAAAAGTGAAAGGCAGTTCTTCCATGCTGAAGATCGGCACCAAAGTGAAGAATATCCGTCTGGTTGAAGGCGATCATAATATCGACTGCAAAATTGACGGCTTCGGTCCGATGAAGCTGAAATCAGAGTTCGTGAAAAAGAACTGATTTACCCGCCCGGTGGCACTTCGCTTACCGGGTTTTCGGGAACTACACTTAACGGGCTTTTCTTACGTGAGGTAAAGATTATGCCGTTAAGTCCCTACATCTCTTTTGCCGGCAACTGTGCAGAAGCCACTTCTTTCTACCAGCAAGCCGTCGGCGCAGAGCTTCTCTATAAAATCACCTTCGGCGAAATGCCAAAAAGCGATAACAGCGAAGAAGGCTGTCCGTCCGGTATGCAATTTCCGGATTCGGCTATCGCTCACTCCAACGTCCGCATTGCGGGCAGCGATATCATGATGAGCGACGGGATGCCGCCGGGCAGCAACGCGCAGTACGCGGGCTTCACGCTGGTTCTCGACACCCAGGACGTTAATGAAGGCAAACGCTGGTTCAACAACCTCGCCGCGGGCGGGAATATCGACATGGCCTGGCAGGAAACCTTCTGGGCACACGGTTTCGGTAAAGTCACCGATAAATACGGCGTGCCGTGGATGATTAACGTCGTTAAGCAGCAGCACTAATTTTCGGGCGGTGGGCGCTCTGCCTCCGCCTGTCATCAAACTCCGCTCAACTCTTCAAACTCCCGCAACCCAGACTTAACCCAAATGTCACATTGATGCGCCAGCATGAGGCCACATTTATCGTGAGGCCCAGCACATGCAAACCGTCATCCGCGTCGAGAAACTGAGCAAGACCTTCCATCACAATAAGGCTCTGCATGCCGTTGATCTGACCATCCAGCAGGGCGAAATGGTGGCGCTGCTGGGGCCATCCGGTTCCGGTAAATCCACCCTTCTGCGTCATTTAAGCGGTCTTATCACCTGCGATAAAACGCCGGAAAGCCACGTCGAGCTGCTGGGCAATACCGTGCAGCGCGCGGGGCGTCTCGCCAGTGATATCCGCAAGAGCCGCGCCCAGACGGGCTACATCTTCCAGCAGTTCAACCTGGTGAACCGCCTGACGGTGCTGGAGAACGTGCTGATTGGCGCGCTCGGCAGCACCCCGTTCTGGCGCACCTGTCTGCGCTGGTTCTCCCCTTCGCAGAAGCAGGAAGCCTTGCAGGCTCTGACCCGCGTCGGCATGGCGCATTTTGCCCACCAGCGCGTCTCCACCCTGTCCGGTGGGCAACAGCAGCGCGTGGCGATTGCGCGCGCGCTGATGCAGAAAGCGCAAATCATTCTTGCAGACGAACCCATTGCCTCGCTGGACCCGGAGTCCGCCCGCATCGTGATGGAAACCCTGCGCGACATTAACCAGAACGACGGCATCACCGTAGTGGTCACGCTGCATCAGGTGGATTACGCCCTGCGCTACTGCGAACGCATTGTCGCCCTGCGTCAGGGACATGTGTTCTTTGATGGCGCGAGCCATCAGTTTGATAACGAACGTTTTGACCATCTCTACCGCAGCATTAACCGCGTCGAAGAGAACGCGCAGGCTGCTTAATTAAACCCGATCCGAGGAAAGTACATGAGCTACAAAGCCGTTGCCGCGCTGGCCTTTACCAGCATGTTCAGCCTCAGCACCCTGTTAAGCCCGGCGTATGCACAAGAGCAGGAAAAAGCGCTGAACTTCGGCATTATTTCGACGGAATCACAGCAGAACCTGAAGCCTCAGTGGGAACCGTTCCTGAAAGATATGGAAAATAAGCTGGGGATCAAAGTGAACGCCTTCTTCGCCCCGGACTACGCGGGCATCATCCAGGGGATGCGCTTTAATAAAGTGGACATCGCCTGGTACGGCAACCTCTCCGCCATGGAAGCGGTGGACCGCGCGAACGGCCAGGTCTTTGCCCAGACCGTCGCGGCAGATGGCTCCCCGGGCTACTGGAGCGTGCTGATCGTCAACAAAGACAGCCCGATCAACAACCTCAACGACATGCTCGCCAAACGCAAAGAGCTGACCTTCGGAAACGGCGACCCGAACTCGACCTCCGGCTACCTTGTCCCTGGCTACTACGTCTTCGCCAAAAACAACGCCTCCGCCAGCGACTTCAAACGCACGGTGAACGCCAGCCACGAAACCAACGCCCTGGCCGTGGCCAACAAGCAGGTGGACGTTGCTACCAACAACACCGAGAACCTCGACAAGCTGAAAACCTCAGCGCCGGACAAGCTGAAAGAGATCAAGGTTATCTGGAAATCGCCGCTGATCCCGGGCGACCCAATCGTCTGGCGTAAAAATCTCTCCGAGAGCACCAAGGACAAGGTGTACGACTTCTTCATGACCTATGGCAAAACGCCGGAAGAGAAAGCGGTCCTGGCGCGTCTGGGCTGGGCACCGTTCCGCCCGTCAAGCGACCTGCAGCTGGTCCCGATTCGCCAGCTGGCGCTGTTTAAAGAGATGCAGGGCGTGAAGGACAACAAAGGGCTGAAGGACGAGGAGAAGACCAGCAAAGTGGCCGCAATTGAAGCCCAGCTGGAAGACCTCGACCGCCTGACCGCCGCGCTCGGTGCGATGACGAGCGTGAATAAAGCGGTGCAGTAGTGCCTTTCTCCCTCTCCCAGTGGGAGAGGGCCGGGGTGAGGGCATCAGCGCGCACATTTCCCCCTCACCCTAACCCTCTCCCTCAAGGGAGAGGGGACTAAACCCAAAGGAGCCAACATGCAAACCATCACCCTCCCGCCGCCGAAGCGCAGCTGGTTCTCGCTCATAAGCTGGGCCATCCTGCTGGCGGTGCTGGTTATCTCCTGGAAGGGCGCGGAAATGGATCCGCTGCTGCTCTTCAAAGACGCGGGCAACATGGCGACTTTCGCCGCCGACTTCTTCCCGCCGGACTTCAGCCAGTGGCAGGATTACCTCAGCGAAATGGCGGTCACCCTGCAAATCGCCGTCTGGGGCACCGCCCTTGCCGTCGTTCTCTCCATTCCCTTTGGCCTGATGAGCGCCGAAAACATCGTGCCGTGGTGGGTATACCAGCCGATGCGTCGCCTGATGGACGCCTGTCGCGCCATCAATGAAATGGTCTTTGCGATGCTGTTCGTGGTCGCCGTTGGCCTGGGTCCGTTCGCCGGCGTGATGGCGCTGTTCATCCACACCACCGGCGTGCTTTCCAAGCTGCTCTCCGAAGCGGTCGAAGCCATCGAGCCCGGCCCGGTGGAAGGCATCCGCGCAACGGGCGCCAACAAAATCGAAGAGATCCTGTACGGCGTCCTGCCGCAGGTTATGCCGCTCCTGATCTCCTACTCCCTGTACCGCTTTGAGTCCAACGTCCGCTCCGCGACGGTGGTCGGCATGGTGGGCGCAGGCGGGATTGGCGTCACCCTGTGGGAAGCGATTCGCGGTTTCCAGTTCCAGCAAACCTGCGCCCTGATGGTGCTCATCATCGTCACCGTCAGCCTGCTGGATTTCCTCTCTCAACGTTTGCGTAAGCACTTCATCTGAGAAGCGAGGCTTTGTTTTCTATGCACTTATCCAGACATCCGACCAGTTATCCCACCCGCTGGCAAGAGATTGCGGCAAAGCTCGAAGTGGAGCTGCGCACACACTACCGCTGCGGGGACTACCTGCCCGCCGAGCAGCAGCTTGCCGACCGCTATGAAGTGAACCGCCACACCCTGCGTCGCGCCATTGACCAGCTGGTCGAGCGCGGCTGGGTCCAGCGCCGTCAGGGCGTGGGCGTGCTGGTGCTGATGCGCCCGTTCGACTACCCGCTAAACGCCCAGGCGCGCTTTAGCCAGAACCTGCTGGATCAGGGCAGCCACCCGACCAGCGAAAAGCTGCTCTCGGTACTGCGTCCGGCCTCCAGCCACGTGGCGGACGCGCTGGGCATTCAGGAGGGCGACGATGTCATTCACCTGCGTACCCTGCGTCGCGTTAACGGCGTGGCGGTATGCCAGATAGACCATTACTTTGCGGACCTCGCCCTCTGGCACGTGCTCCAGCATTTCTCCAGCGGCTCGCTGCATGATTTTCTTAAGGATGCGACCGGCATTGCGCTCAAGCGCACCCAGACGCGCATCAGCGCCCGTCGCGCGCAGGCGAAAGAGAGCAAAGTGCTCGAAATCCCCAATATGGCCCCGCTGCTCTGCGTGCGCACCCTCAACCACCGTGACGGCGAGATCAACGCGACGGAATACTCCGTCAGCCTGACCCGCGCCGACATGATCGAATTCACCATGGAGCACTGAATGCACTTCGACACCGCCACCCGACAGCGCTGGATGCGCGTGCTGGCCCATAGCCAGCCTGCTGCGCTGGCTGCCCGCATGAACGCGCTCAGCCTGACGCCAGACTACGACACCCTTCGCGCCCCGGAGATCGGCCTCGTTCAGATCCAGGCGCGCATGGGCGGCACCGGAGAACGCTTTTTCGCCGGAGACGCCACCCTCACCCGCGCGGCAATCCGCCTGAACAGCGGCACGCTGGGCTACAGCTACGTGCTGGGGCGCGACAAAGCGCACGCCGAGCGCTGCGCGGTGATCGACGCGCTTTTACAAGAACAACCCTATTTCCAGACGTTAATGGAAACCCTTATTGCCCCGCTGGAAGCCGACCGCGCCGCGCGCATTGCCGCACGTCAGGCCGAAGTGAACACCAGCCGGGTCGACTTCTTTACGCTCGTTCGCGGAGACAACGCATGACGCTTCAACCTGCTTTTACCCTGGCCGTCCAGGATGCCCAACACAGTTTTCGTCGCCTGCTGAAAGCGATGAGCGAGCCGGGCGTGATCGTCTCGCTGCACCAGCTCTCCCAGGGCTGGCTGCCGCTGAACCTGGCGACCACCAGCGTGCTGCTGACGCTTGCCGACAACGACACACCGGTGTGGCTTTCGGGCGCGCTGTCGAACGATATCGCCAGCCAGAACCTGCGTTTTCACACCAGCGCTCCGCTGGTCGATCAGCCCCAGCAGGCGGTTTTTGCCGTGGCTGACGAGCAAATCAGCCATGAGCAATTGAACGCCCTGAGCGAAGGCAGCGCCGTCGCCCCGGAGACCAGCGCCACGCTGATCCTGCAGGTCTCCAGCCTGAGCGGCGGCCGCATGCTGCGCCTTACGGGGGCAGGCATCGCCGACGAGCGCATGGTCGCGCCGCAGCTGCCGGAGTGCATCATTCACGAGCTGACCGAGCGCCCGCACCCGTTCCCGCTGGGCATTGACCTGATCCTGACCTGCGGCGAGCGCCTGCTGGCAATCCCGCGGACCACCCACGTGGAGGTGTGCTGATGTACGTTGCCGTCAAAGGGGGCGAGAAGGCCATCGCCGCCGCCCATGCGCTACAGGCGCACAGACGACGGGGCGATGAACGGCTTCCCGAGCTGAGCGTCGCCCAGATTGAACAGCAGCTAAACCTCGCCGTCGACCGCGTGATGACCGAGGGCGGCATCGCCGACCGCGAGCTGGCGGCGCTGGCCCTGAAGCAGGCCAGCGGCGACAACGTGGAAGCCATCTTCCTGCTGCGCGCCTACCGCACCACGCTCGCGAAACTGGCAGTCAGCGAGCCGGTGAATACGGCGGAGATGCGCCTGGAACGCCGCATTTCTGCCGTTTATAAAGACATCCCCGGCGGCCAGCTGCTTGGCCCCACCTACGACTACACCCACCGCCTGCTGGATTTTACCCTGTTGGCGAACGGCGAATCGCCGCAGCTCAGCACCTCCGACGCCGAACAGGAACCGTCTCCGCACGTCTTCAGCCTGCTGGCAAAACAGGGCCTGGCGAAGACGGAAGAAGATTCAGGCGCGCAGCCGGATGACATCACCCGCACGCCGCCGGTTTACCCGTGCTCGCGCTCGTCCCGCCTGCAGCAGCTGATGCGCGGCGACGAAGGCTATCTGCTGGCGCTGGCCTACTCCACCCAGCGCGGCTACGGGCGCAACCACCCGTTTGCGGCCGAAATTCGCAGTGGCTATATCGACATTGAAATCGTACCGGAAGAGCTGGGTTTTGCGGTGAACGTCGGCGAACTGCTAATGACCGAGTGTGAAATGGTGAACGGTTTCGTCGCCCCGGAAGACGAAGACCCGCACTTTACCCGCGGCTACGGGCTGGTGTTCGGCCTCGGCGAGCGCAAGGCCATGGCCATGGCGCTGGTCGACCGCGCCCTGCAGGCACCGGACTACGGCGAGCACGTTGCAGGCCCGGCGCAGGACGAAGAGTTTGTGCTGGCCCACGCGGATAACGTTGAGGCCGCTGGCTTCGTCTCGCACCTCAAGCTGCCGCACTACGTCGATTTCCAGGCCGAACTGGAACTGCTGAAACGCCTGCAACGGGAGCGCAAAAATGGCTAACTTAAGCGGCTACAACTTTGCCTATCTGGATGAGCAAACCAAACGCATGATCCGCCGCGCCATCTTAAAAGCGGTGGCCATTCCGGGCTATCAGGTGCCGTTCGGCGGCCGCGAAATGCCGATGCCCTACGGCTGGGGCACGGGCGGTATTCAGATCACCGCCAGCGTGATCGGCGAGGCTGACGTGCTGAAGGTCATCGATCAGGGCGCCGACGACACCACCAACGCCGTGTCGATCCGCAGCTTCTTCCAGCGCGTCACCGGCGTCAATACCACCGAAAAAACCGAAGACGCGACGCTGATCCAGACCCGTCACCGCATCCCCGAAACCCCACTGACGGAAGATCAGATTTTAATTTTCCAGGTGCCGATCCCGGAGCCGCTGCGCTTTATCGAGCCGCGCGAAACGGAAACCCGCACCATGCACGCGCTGGAAGAGTACGGCGTCATGCAGGTGAAGCTGTATGAGGATATCGCCCGCTTCGGCCATATCGCCACCACCTACGCCTACCCGGTGAAGGTGAACGGGCGCTACGTGATGGACCCGTCGCCAATCCCAAAATTCGATAACCCGAAGATGGACATGATGCCCGCCCTGCAGCTTTTCGGCGCCGGGCGCGAGAAACGCATCTACGCCGTTCCGCCTTACACGCGCGTGGAAAGCCTGGATTTCGACGATCACCCGTTTACGGTGCAGGAGTGGGACGAGCCGTGCGCCATCTGCGGATCCAAACACAGCTATCTGGACGAGGTGGTGCTGGACGACACGGGCAAACGGATGTTTGTCTGCTCCGACACCGATTACTGCCGCCAACAGAGCGAGGCGAATAGCCAATGAAACCGCTGCTTTCGGTTAATAACCTGACTCACCTGTATGCGCCGGGCAAAGGCTTTAGCGACGTGTCGTTCGAGCTGTGGCCGGGCGAAGTGCTGGGGATCGTCGGCGAGTCCGGCTCCGGCAAAACCACCCTGCTGAAGTCTATCTCCGCGCGCCTGACGCCGCAGAACGGCGACATTTTGTATGAGGGCGCCTCGCTGTACGGCATGAGCGAGGCCGGGCGCCGTCGCCTGCTGCGCACCGAGTGGGGCGTGGTGCATCAGCACCCGATGGACGGCCTGCGCCGTCAGGTCTCTGCCGGGGGCAACATCGGCGAACGCCTGATGGCTACCGGCGCGCGCCACTACGGCAACATCCGCGCTACCGCCCAGCACTGGCTGGAAGAGGTGGAAATCCCCGCCTCGCGCATCGACGACCTGCCGACGACCTTCTCCGGCGGGATGCAGCAGCGCCTGCAGATTGCCCGCAACCTGGTCACCCATCCGAAGCTGGTGTTTATGGATGAACCCACCGGCGGGCTGGACGTCTCCGTGCAGGCGCGCCTGCTCGACCTGCTGCGCGGTCTGGTGGTGGAGCTGAACCTCGCGGTGGTGATTGTCACCCACGATTTAGGCGTTGCGCGCCTGCTTGCGGACCGTCTGCTGGTGATGAAGCAGGGCCAGGTGGTGGAAAGTGGGTTAACCGACCGGGTGCTCGACGATCCACACCATCCGTACACTCAGCTGCTGGTGTCGTCCGTATTGCAGAATTAAGAGGCCAACATGATCCACGTACAAAACGTAAGTAAGACCTTTGTGCTCCACCAGCAAAACGGCGTGCGCCTGCCGGTGCTGCAAAATGCCTCGTTAGAGGTCAGCAGCGGCGAATGCGTGGTGCTGCACGGCCATTCCGGCAGCGGAAAATCCACCCTGCTACGCTCCCTGTACGCCAACTATCTGCCGGATGAAGGCCACATTCACATTCGCCACAACGATGAATGGGTCGATCTGGTGCAGGCCCCCGCGCGCAAAGTGCTGGAAGTGCGCCGCACGACGATCGGCTGGGTCAGCCAGTTTCTGCGGGTGATCCCGCGGATCTCCGCTCTGGACGTGGTGATGCAGCCGCTGCTGGATCTCGGCGTGCCGCGCGAAGCCTGCGCCGCCAAAGCCGCCAGCCTGCTGACGCGCCTCAACGTGCCGGAGCGCCTGTGGCATCTCGCCCCGTCGACCTTTTCCGGCGGTGAACAGCAGCGCGTCAATATCGCCCGCGGGTTTATCGTCGACTACCCGATTTTACTTCTGGATGAACCCACCGCCTCGCTCGACGGCAAAAACAGCGCCGCCGTGGTGGAACTGATCGAACAGGCCAAAGCGCGCGGCGCGGCGATCGTCGGGATCTTCCACGACGACGCCGTACGCAGCCGCGTGGCGGACAGATTGCACCCGATGGGGGTCCACGCATGATTATCAATAACGTCAGGCTGGTGCTGGAAAATGAAGTGGTTAATGGCTCGGTTGAAGTCCATGAAGGCGTTATTCGCGCCTTTGCCGAAACCCAAAGCCGTACCCCTGAAGCGATGGACGGTGAAGGCGGCTGGCTGCTGCCGGGGCTGATTGAGCTGCATACCGATAATCTGGACAAATTTTTCACCCCGCGCCCGAAAGTCGACTGGCCCGCCCATTCGGCGATGAGCAGCCATGACGCGCTGATGGTCGCCAGCGGCATCACCACCGTGCTGGACGCGGTGGCGATTGGCGACGTGCGCGACGGCGGCGATCGCCTGGAGAATCTGGAGAAGATGATCAACGCCGTGGAGGAGACGCAAAAGCGCGGCCTCAACCGCGCCGAGCACCGTCTCCACCTGCGCTGCGAGCTGCCGCACCACACCACCCTGCCGCTGTTTGAAAAACTGGTCGGGCGCGAGCCGGTCTCGCTGGTCTCCCTGATGGACCACTCGCCGGGGCAGCGCCAGTTCGCCAACATTGAAAAGTATCGCGAATACTATCAGGGCAAATATTCTCTCAGCGATGCGGAGATGGCGCGCTACGAGGAAGAGCAGCTGGCGCTTGCCGCGCAGTGGTCGCAGCCAAACCGTCTCAGGATTGCCGCGATGTGTCGTGACCGCAATATCGCGCTGGCCAGCCATGACGACGCCACGCACGATCACGTGCGCGAATCCCACCAGCTTGGCAGCGTGATCGCCGAATTTCCCACCACGTTTGAAGCGGCTGAAGCCTCCCGCAGGCACGGCATGAACGTGCTGATGGGCGCGCCAAACATCGTGCGCGGCGGATCGCACTCCGGCAACGTCGCGGCAAGCAGGCTAGCCTCCCTTGGCCTGCTGGATATTCTCTCGTCCGACTACTACCCCGCCAGTCTGCTGGATGCGGCGTTCCGGGTGGCCGACGACGAGAGCAACAGCTTTACGCTGCCGCAGGCGATTCGCCTGGTGACGAAAAACCCGGCCTCGGCGCTTAATCTTCAGGATCGCGGGGAAATCGCCGAGGGTAAACGCGCGGATCTGGTGCTGGCCCACCGCAAGGGCGAGCACGTTCACATCGACCACGTCTGGCGTCAGGGAAAAAGGGTGTTCTGATGGGAAGGCTCATCTGGTTAATGGGGCCCTCCGGCTCCGGTAAGGACAGCCTGCTGTCCGCCTTACGGCAGCGGGAACATCCGCAACTGCTGGTCGCGCATCGCTATATTACCCGCGCGGCCAATGCCGGGAGTGAAAACCATATCGCCCTGAGCGAGCAGGAGTTTTTCATCCGTGCCGGGCAAAACCTGCTGGCGCTGAGCTGGCATGCCAACGGTTATTACTATGGGATCGGCATCGAGACCGATCTGTGGCTGCATGCGGGCTTCGACGTGCTGGTTAACGGCTCGCGTGCGCATCTGCCGCAAGCGCGCGCCCGCTATGAGGCGGCTCTGCTGCCGGTCTGCCTGCAGGTTTCGCCGGACGTTCTGCGCAGCCGGTTGCAAAGCCGGGGGCGTGAATCAGCCCGTGAGATCGATCAGCGGCTTGAGCGCGCGGCCCGCTATGCCCCGTCGGACTGCCACATCCTCAATAACGACGGAAGTTTGCTACAGTCAGTCGATACCTTTTTATCGCTTATCCGTCAGAAGGAGAAACAGCATGCCTGACTGCCAGCTTCGCCCCGCCACAGCCGACGATGCGCAGAGTGTTTACGCCCTGATCTGCGAGCTCAAGCAGGCAGAGTTCGACCATCAGGCGTTCCACACCGGGTTTCTTGCCAACCTGCAGGATCGCAACATGCGCTACCAGCTTGCGGAGAGAGAGGGACAGGTCATCGGCATGATCGGTCTGCACATGCAGTTTCACCTGCACCACGCGCGCTGGATCGGCGAGATCCAGGAGCTGGTCGTAATGCCGCAGGCGCGAGGGTTAAAGGTCGGAAGTCAGCTGCTCGCCTGGGCGGAAGAGGTAGCGCGACAGGCTGGCGCTGAACTGACCGAACTTTCCACCAGCGTGAAGCGCACCGACGCGCACCGTTTTTACGTTCGTGAAGGATACACGCAGAGCCATTTCCGATTCACCAAACCGCTGTAGAGGTGCGCTATGAGTCTGACCATCACGTTGACGGGAACGGGTGGTGCCCAGCTGGTGCCGGTCTTTGGCTGCGACTGCGCGGCGTGTCGCCGGGCGCGCCTGCAGGATAACTATCGCCGTCGCCCGTGCAGCGCGGTGGTGAAATTCAACGATGCCGTCACCCTGCTGGATGCCGGTATTCCGCACCTGATGGACGATTGGCCGGCGGGCAGCTTCCAGCAGTTCTTGCTCACCCATTACCATATGGATCACGTTCAGGGGCTGTTCCCCCTGCGCTGGGGCGTGGGGGCGACGATCCCGGTTTACGGTCCGCCGGACGACGCCGGATGCGACGACCTGTTTAAGCACCCCGGCATTCTGGATTTCAGCCACACGGTCGAACCGTTTGTGATGTTTGAGCTTCAGGGTTTGCGGGTCACGCCGCTGCCGCTCAACCATTCGAAACTGACCTTCGGGTATTTGCTGGAATCGGCCCACAGCCGCGTGGCCTGGCTCTCCGACACCGCCGGACTGCCGGAAAAAACGGTGAAGTTCCTGCTCAACAACCAGCCGCAGGCAATAATTATCGACTGCAGCCATGAGCCGCGCGAGGAAACGCCGCGAAACCATTGCGACTTAAATACCGTGATTGCGTTAAACGAAGCGATTGGCTGCCCGCAGGTGATCCTGACGCACATCAGCCATCAGTTTGACGTGTGGATGATGGATAATCCGCTGCCGCAGGGCATAGAAGCGGGCTATGACGGGATGGTGCTGGTGCTGGATTAGGTTTTCTCCCTCTCCCGTGGGAGAGGGCAACAGGCCGCACTTAGCCTCGATCGTAATCGTCTTCTAACCTGCGCTCATCCTCTTCCAGACGACGTCTGTCGTCATCCAGCTGACGCTGACGTTCATCTAAACGACGGCGTCTGTCTTCAAGCTGCCGACGACGATCGTCGTATTGTCGACTGTCGATTTGACGGCTGCGGTCATAACGATCGTCGTCGTCATTGCTGCGGCTGCTGCTGGGGTTATAGGCATCGTTGATCGCCTGCTGAATGTTGCCAATAGCATCATCAACAATATCGGCATGAGCCAGTTGGCTGGTGAGTGACAGCAGACCGAATAACAGAGCAGTTGAGTAACGTTTCATAAGGCCAGACTCGCAGGTGAACTGGCCTTACGATAATGAACGGCGGGAAGCCGGGGTAGCGGAGGAATCTCAAATTACCATAACCTTGCGCAGCGCCTGCGCCAGCTGCACCCGCGTAAACGGCTTACGCAGTAGCGGGACGTCCGGCAGCTGAGGGTTATGCGCGGGCCGTAGATCCTGGCCGCTGATCAGCAGCACAGGAAGCTGCGGATAATGGCTGCGCACATGGTTAATCACCTCGGCGCCGCTGAGGCTGCCGGGCAGCATCAGGTCGCTGATAAACATGCCAATATCCGGCGACGCCGCCAGCATGTTCAGCGCCTGCTCGCCGTTGCCCGCTTCCAGCGTCAGGTAGCCGAGCTGATGCAGCTGCTCGCACAGGGTTTGCCGAACATCGGCTTCATCTTCCAGCACCAGCACCAGCCGCTCGCTATCGACGGAGGCGGTGGCTGACAGCGCTTCATCGTCTGCCGCAGCAGGCAGCACCGAGCGCGGGAGGTGAAGCCGAACGGTCGTTCCCTGCCCCGGCGCGCTTTCAATTTCCACGCGGCCGCCGGACTGGCGCACAAAGCCGTAGACCATCGACAGGCCTAATCCGCTCCCGCTTCCGGTCTGCTTGGTGGTGAAGAACGGTTCAAAGACCCGGGATTTCACCTCCTGCGACATGCCGCTGCCGCGGTCAATGACCTCCAGCGCCACCATATCCTGCCTGCGCCCGTCGCTGCGGGTGACGCGCTGATTCCAGGTCCGAATTTTAATCACCCCGCTTTGCCCTTCCATCGCATCGCGCGCGTTCATCACCAGGTTGATGATGGCGTTTTCCAGCTGGCTAACGTCAATCCACGCGGGCCACGCCGGGGTTTGCGCTTCAATCTCCAGGGTCAGGGTGGCAGGCAGGGAGTGGCGCATCAGTTCCCGGAGGTTCTCCAGCAGCGGCAGCATCTCTACCGCATGCGGCGTCAGGGACTGCTTGCGGGAAAATGCCAGCAGGCGCTGCGTCAGTAAGGCACCCCGCTCGGCCGCCTTCAGCGCCCGGGTAATGCGCGGCGCGTCTTTCGATTCGGGGTCGGTGAGCTCAAGGCTGCCGATGATCACCGCCAGCAGGTTGTTAAAATCATGCGCCAGCCCGCCGGTCAGCTGTCCGACCGCCTTCATCTTCTGGCTGTGCAGCAGCGCCTCTTCCAGCCCCTGACGCTCAACGCGGTCGATCTCCATCTGCGTGGTTTTCTCTTTCAGCAGGCGCGTGGTGTGCTCAAGCGAGGCGGTATTGCGGGCAAACACGTTAAACGCGCGCGCCAGCTCGCCCAGCTCATCGCGCCGCTGGAGGGCGGGAACGGAGACATCCTGCTCGCCGTGAGCAAGGCGCGACATCGCCCGGGAAATCGCCGTCAGGTTAGAGGCCAGATTGCGATAGATATACCAGCAGGCGCACCCGGTAATGATCAGCGCCAGCACGGCGAAGAAGCTGATAAACACGCTGATGGACTGCAGCTCGTGATGGCTCTGGGCCGTGCGAAGCCGGGAGGCCTGCGCCACCTGCCCGACGTACTGATTAATGTCGCTGTTGAGGATCGCCACCAGCGCCTTGATGTGGAACATATACCAGCTTATCGCCAGATCGCTCTCTTCCAGCTGCTTCGACAGCGGGGCGAGCTTGCCTAACTCGGCATTAAAATCAGGCAGAACCCCCTTCACGACCGGCTGTACGGCACTCCGGGGCAGCGCAGCGGCCACGGCGTCCAGCTGCTGAACGGTCGCGCGCGGCGAAGGGGTGTCGATGGCGGCAGCGATCAGCCGGTCCATCTCCATCAGCTGCTGCGCATCCGGCACGTTGCTGTCGTAACGGCGGTTGATGTCCTGCAGATGACGCAGGTAGCTCTGGCTTTGATAGAGCGAACTGAGCAGCGCGTTACGCTCCAGATGGCGCCGCTGGCCGCGCTCAAGCATCTCCGTCACGCTCTGCTGTAGCTCATTGCTTCGTTGAATAATGCGCGCCACCAGCGCCGGCTCCTGCTGCGCCAGCGGCGCTTCCGCAAGCTGTTCCAGCGAGCGGCGCAGCGCCATTTGCGTCTGCTTCAGGCGCTCGGCTTCGCCTTTATATTCCAGCGCCCCGACGACCTGCGAAAGCCGCACCGCCGCCGTCGCCACGTTGGCGGTATCGCGAGCCAGGTTCATGCTGCCGGTCATATCGTCCAGCGTTTGCTGCTGAACCTGCTCCTGGATTTGACTGGCGTGACGAAAGCCGAGCACCGCCACGCCGCTCACCATTAGCGTCACGGCGACCACCAGCAGATTAAAAATCAGCAGGCGGCCTCGGGCGCTGGCGAAAAAGGGCGGGCGGCGTGATGGCATGGATTTAGGCTCCTGTGCGGTTTGGTGTCCCCTCACCCTAACCCTCTCCCCAAAGGGGCGAGGGAATGATTTGCTCCCTCTCCCTTTCAGGGAGAGGGCCGGGGTGAGGGTAGTTCAATAACTGTGATCTACATTAGCTATTCATAACTATGACAAATATGAACAGCTTCTGACATTTTGCATTTACGCACCTGTGATGAAGTGCAGATATCGGCATTCGCAGGAGATCCGCCATGAGCAGAACCCCGGTATTAGAGATGCGCAGCATTGCCAAAACGTTTGGCAGTTTCCACGCGCTCAAGGGTGTGGATTTGACGGTCTTTCCCGGAGAGATCCACGCGCTGATGGGCGAAAACGGCGCGGGAAAAAGCACGCTGATGAAAATCCTCGCGGGAGCCTATACCGCCACCAGCGGTGAGATCCTGATCGACGGTCAGCCGTTTCACATTAAAGGGCCGAAAGATGCGCTGGCCGCAGGCATTACCCTGATTTATCAGGAGATGCAGCTCGCGCCCAACCTGACCGTTGCCGAAAATATCTTTCTTGGCAGCGAGCTGTCGCGCGGCGGGATGGTGCAGCGCAAAGAGATGGCCGCCCAGGCGCAGGCGGTGATTGAGCGCCTCGGCGCACAGTTCAATGCCACCGACCTGGTGATGAAGCTGACCATCGCCGAGCAGCAGCAGGTGGAAATCGCCCGCGCGCTGCACCGCAACAGCCGCATTCTGGTGATGGATGAGCCCACCGCCGCCCTCTCCTCGCGGGAAACGCATCGCCTGTTTGAACTGATTTTGCGCCTGCGCGATGAAGGGATGGCGATCATCTATATCAGCCACCGCATGGCGGAAGTGTATGAACTTTCTGACCGCGTCAGCGTTCTGCGCGACGGGCAGTACGTCGGCAGCCTGACGCGCGACAAGCTAAACGCCTCCGAGCTGGTGCGCATGATGGTGGGCCGCCCGTTAAGCGATCTGTTCAACAAAGAGCGTGATATTCCCCTCGGCAGCCCGCGCCTCAACGTCCACCACCTCACCGACGGTAAAAAGGTACAGCCGTGCAGCCTGCAGGTCCGTTCCGGCGAAATCGTCGGGCTGGCGGGCCTGGTTGGGGCCGGGCGCTCCGAGCTGGCGCAGCTGATCTTTGGGGTGCGCAAAGCCACCGGCGGCATGATTGAGGTCGACGGCGAGCCGGTGGTGATCCACTCCCCGCGCGCGGCCATCGAGAACGGCATCGGTTTTCTCACCGAAAACCGCAAGGAGCAGGGGCTGTTTCTGGAGCTGGCGGCGCAGGAGAACATCACCATGGCGACGCTGGAGCGCGACGCCACCTTCGGTATGTTAAACCGCAAAAAAGCCCAGTCGATTTCCGATGACGCCATTGCCCTGCTTAACATCCGCGTGCCCCATTCGCAGGTGCGCGCGGGCGGGCTGTCCGGCGGCAATCAGCAAAAGCTGCTGATCTCCCGCTGGGTGGCCATAGGTCCGCGCATTCTGATTCTGGACGAACCCACGCGCGGCGTGGACGTCGGCGCGAAAAGCGAGATCTACCGCATCATGAACCAGATGGCGCGCAAAGGGGTGGCGATTTTAATGATCTCCAGCGAGCTGCCGGAAGTGGTGGGCATGAGCGACCGGGTGTACGTGATGCGGGAAGGCAGCATTGCGGGTGAACTCCACGGGCGCGACATCTCTCAGGAAAACATTATGACGCTGGCAACCGGCGTGAACGACACTCATCATCAGGCGGTGCAATCATGACAACTCCAACCCATCCGCAGCAGGTGGCGAAATCCGCCTCCGCCAAAAAAATGCTGATGAGCGATCTGATGCAAACGGTCGGCATCCTGCCGATTCTTATCCTGATTGTGGCGGTATTTGGCTTTATCGCCCCGAACTTCTTCACCGAGAGCAACCTGCTCAACATTACCCGTCAGGCGTCGATCAACATCGTGCTGGCGGCGGGAATGACCTTCATCATTTTAACCGGCGGGATTGACCTCTCCGTGGGCTCGATTCTGGGCACCACGGCGGTAGCGGCGATGGTGGTCTCGCTTATCCCTGAATTTGCGATGCTCTCCATTCCGGCCGCGCTGATGCTAGGCATGGTGCTGGGCCTGTTCAACGGCGCGCTGGTGGCCTTTGCCGGGCTGCCGCCCTTCATTGTGACGCTCGGCACCTATACGGCGCTGCGCGGCGCGGCGTATCTGCTGGCGGACGGCACGACGGTCATTAACTCCAACATCAGCTTCGAGTGGATCGGCAATAACTACCTCGGCCCGATCCCGTGGCTGGTAGTCATTGCCCTTGCGGTGATTGCTATCTGCTGGTTCATCCTGCGCCGCACCACGCTCGGTGTCCACATCTACGCGGTGGGCGGCAACATGCAGGCGGCGCGACTGACCGGCATTAAGGTCTGGCTGGTGCTGCTGTTTGTCTACGGCATGAGCGGCCTGCTCTCCGGGCTCGGCGGCGTGATGAGCGCCTCGCGCCTCTACAGCGCCAACGGCAACCTCGGCACGGGCTACGAGCTGGATGCGATTGCGGCGGTGATCCTCGGCGGCACCAGCTTCGTCGGCGGGATCGGCACGATCACCGGCACGCTGGTCGGCGCATTAATCATCGCCACCCTCAACAACGGCATGACGCTGATGGGCGTCTCCTACTTCTGGCAGCTGGTGATCAAAGGGGCGGTGATCATCATAGCGGTGCTGATCGACAAATACCGTACCCGACACCATCAAAGTGCATAACAACAAAACCCTACAGCTTCGAGGAAAACAACATGCGTTTGAAACCGTTAGTGACCGCGCTCTGTGCTGGCGCGCTGCTTGCCGCAACGCCGTTTGCGCAGGCAAAAGATCTGAAGTCCATCGGCGTGACGGTGGGCGACCTGGCTAACCCGTTCTTCGTGCAGATCACCAAAGGTGCCGAGCTGGAAGCGCGCAAGCTGGCAGGCGATAACGTCAAGGTGACGCTGGTCTCCAGCGGTTACGATCTGGGCCAGCAGGTGGCGCAGATCGATAACTTCATTGCCGCGAAGGTGGACATGATCATCCTCAACGCCGCGGATTCCAAAGGGATCGGCCCGGCGGTGAAGCGCGCGAAGGACGCCGGGATCGTGGTCGTTGCGGTTGACGTGGCGGCGGAAGGGGCGGATGCGACCATCACCTCCGATAACACCCAGGCGGGCGAAATGGCCTGTAAGTACATTACCGATCGCCTGAAAGGCAAAGGCAACGTGGTGATCATCAACGGACCACCGGTCTCTGCGGTGCAAAACCGCGTCGAAGGTTGTCAGACGGAATTCAAAAAACATCCGGATATCAAGGTGCTCTCGGATAACCAAAACGCCAAGGGCAGTCGTGAAGGCGGTCTGGAAGTCATGACCTCCCTGCTGGCGGCCAATCCGAAGATCGACGGCGTGTTTGCGATTAACGATCCGACGGCGATCGGTGCCGATCTTGCCGCGAAACAGGCTCAACGCAACGAGTTCTTTATCGTCGGCGTGGATGGCAGCCCGGACGGTGAGGAAGCGCTGAAGCGCGAAAACTCCCTGTTTGTCGCGACCCCGGCGCAGGATCCGCAGGTGATGGCGGCAAAAGCGGTGGAGATCGGCTATGACATTCTACAGGGCAAACCTGCGCCGAAAGCGCCGGTGCTGATCCCGGTGACGATGATCGATAAAAAGAACGTCGGGACCTATAAGGGCTGGACGGTTAAGTAACCTCGTTGCGGCCTGATGCCCACACCCTAACCCTCTCCCACAGGGAGAGGGAACTTACTCCCCCTCCCCCTTGAGGGTGAGGGCTAGGGTTTTGCAAAAAAAGCCAGGAGTCCCCATGAAACGCTCCGACATCAATGAAATTCTCGGCCACACGCGACAGTTTTTTTCCATGCACGACGTGCACCTCCCGCCGTTTGCCAGCTTCCCGCCCACAAAATGGCAGCAGCTTGACCAGGCCGCATGGCAGGAAGTGTTCGACCTCAAGCTCGGCTGGGACGTGACGGCGTTCGGCGGCAACAGCTTTGCCGCTGAGGGCCTGACGCTGTTTACCCTGCGCAACGGCTCGCCCAACGGCGTGCCTTATGAAAAGTGCTATGCCGAAAAAATTATGCACGTGCGCGACGGCCAGGTGACGCCGATGCATTTTCACTGGCGCAAGCGGGAAGACATCATCAACCGGGGCGGCGGGAATCTGATTATTGAGTTATGGAATGCCGGGGCGTATGAAGAGACGGAAAACACCGACGTGACGGTCACCGTCGACGGCTGTCGTCAGACCCACGCGCCCGGCAGCCAGCTGCGCCTCACGCCAGGGGAAAGCATCTGCCTGACACCCACTCTGTACCACAGCTTCTGGGGCGAACGCGGCTTCGGCGACGTGCTGGTTGGGGAGGTGTCATCGGTAAACGACGACGAGCACGACAACCACTTTTTGCAGCCCGTTGCCCGCTATAACAACATCGAAGAAGACGAACCGGCGCTGCTGGTGCTGTGCAACGAGTACAACCTGTTCCGGATATAAGGAGTAAATGATGCCATTGATCTCTCTTGCCGACGGTCTGGAGCACGCCAGGGCGCATCGCTACGCGCTGGGCGCGTTTAACGTGCTCGACTCCCACTTCCTGCGCGCGCTGTTCGCCGCCGCGAAGCAGGAACGCTCGCCGTTTATTATCAACATCGCCGAAGTGCATTTTAAGTACGTCTCCCTGGATTCGCTTGTCGAAGCGGTTAAGTTCGAAGCCGCCCGTCACGATATTCCCGTGGTGCTCAACCTCGACCACGGCCTGCATTTCGAGGCGGTGGTGCGCGCCCTGCGCTTAGGGTTCAGCTCGGTAATGTTCGACGGCTCTACGCTGAGCTATGAGGAGAACATTCGCCAGACGCGGGAGGTGGTGAAGATGTGCCACGCGGTCGGCGTGTCGGTGGAGGCGGAGCTGGGCGCGGTCGGTGGCGATGAAGGCGGCGCGCTGTACGGGCATGCGGATGAAGCGTTCTTTACCGACCCGCAGCTGGCGCGCGAGTTTGTCGATTCAACCGGCATTGACGCGCTGGCGGTTGCCATCGGCAACGCGCACGGCAAATACAAGGGCGAGCCAAAACTCGATTTCCCACGCCTGGACGCCATTCGCCAGCAGACGGGCCTGCCGCTGGTTTTACACGGCGGCTCCGGGATTAGCGATGCCGACTTCCGCCGCGCCATCGAGCTCGGCATTCATAAAATCAACTTCTACACCGGCATGTCGCAGGCCGCACTCGCCGCCGTTGAGCAGCGCATGGCGAACCGCCAGCCGCTGTACGATGAATTTGCCGAACTGCTGCTGGGGATAGAAGAGGCGATTGCCGATACGGTCGCCGAACAGATGCGCATCTTCGGCAGCGCGGGGCAGGCATAATGGAACGCAAAGGCATCATCGCCGCAGGCAACATGCTGGTGGATCACGTCCACCAGATCGTGCAGTGGCCGGAGCGCGGCTGGCTGGCGGAAATTACCCACAGCGAACGCTCCACCGGCGGCGCGCCGCTCAACGTGCTGCTGACGCTGGCGAAAATGCACGTTGGCCTGCCGCTGCAGGCGGTGGGGCTGATTGGCGAAGATGCCGACGGGGATTACATTCTGGCGATGCTGGACCAGTACCACGTCAACCGCCAGCGCGTCCAGCGCACCACCTTTGCACCAACCTCCATGTCGCAGGTGATGACCGATCCCAGCGGACAGCGCACCTTTTTCCACTCGCCGGGCGCCAACCGCCTGCTGGATCTTCCCGCCTTCGATCGCTTAGACGGATCGATGAAGATCTTCCATCTCGGCTACCTGCTGCTGCTCGACAGCCTGGATATGCCCGATGACGAGTTTGGCACCCGCAGCGCGCGCCTGCTGGCGCAGATGCGCGACCAGGGGTATGAAACGTCGCTCGATCTGGTTTCCCGCAAGGGCGACCCGCGCTATCAGCCGCTGGTGCTCCCTGCCCTGCGCCACCTTGATTATCTGGTGATTAACGAGCTGGAAGCCGGGGAGTTTAGCGGACTGGAGATGCGCGACGCCGACGATGCGCTGAATATCGCCCATATCGCCGATGCCGCGACGCAGCTGCTGGCGGCAGGCGTTCGCCAGAGGGTGGTGATCCACTGCCCGGAAGGCGCGTGGGGTGAAGCACCGGGTGAGCAAGGCCGCTGGATCCCATCATGGTTGCTGGAGCAAAAAGAGATTGTCGGCAGCGTTGGCGCGGGCGATGCGTTTTGCGCGGGGTTTTTATACGGCTGCCACGAATCGCTCCCGCTCACGGAGAGCATTTATCTGGCGCACGCCTGCGCGCGGGCCAGCCTGCTGGCCGCCAACGCGATTGACGGCGCGAAAACGCTGGCCGAGCTGCAGCTGTTTATCAAAGAGAATACCTAGGCCGCTTTCTCGCTATGGGAAACATCGGTGGCAAACACATAGCCCAGCCCACGGATGGTTTTGATGAGCGCAGGCTGATGCGGGTTAGCCTCTATCTTCCGGCGCAGGCGCATGATCAACACATCAATCGTGCGGTCGAACACGTCCGCACTTTCGCTGTGGGTCAGCTCAAGCAGCCGGTCACGGCTCAGCACCCGACGGGCATTTTGCGTGAGCGCCAGCAGCAGGCCGTACTCGCCCTGGGTTAAGGGGACAGGGTTACGCTGCGGATCGCTCAGCTCACAGCGGGTGGTATTAAGCGTCCATCCGTTAAAAGCAATGCCCGCTACGGGCGCTGCGGGGACTTCCGCCGCCAGTACGCCGGTACGGCGCAATACCGCTTTTACGCGGGCGACCACCACGCGCGGGTTGAACGGTTTGCCAATATAATCGTCGGCCCCCATCTCCAGCCCCACCACCACGTCTGACTCACTGCCCAGCCCGGTTAACATGATCACCGGTAGCGCCGGGCGCTGCTTTTGCAGCTGCAGCAAAACCTGTAAGCCGTTGATATCCGGCAGCATCATATCCAGCAGCACCAGCGCGATATTCGGCTCCTGTTGTACCTGCCGCAGTGCATCCTGGCCGTTATGGCAAATAAGCACGCTAAAGACGTGCTCGCTCAGCACGTCCTGAAGCAGTTCGCAGACTGCCGTATCGTCATCAACCACCAGGATCGCCGGTTTCATCGTATGCTTCCGTCAGGGGATTATGTTAAGTCTGAACCATTCTGCCGTCGGCTCCAGTCAAATGGTTTTTTCAGTGACGGAAATTCAACCCATGTCACATCCGCTGCCCTGTCGACACGTCAATTTTGACGATTGGCTGCTTTTTGTCAGGGTTTTCATCGCGAAGGGACCGTAAAGTCAGGGTATACCCATACAAAAAACATGGCATAGAAGCTGCATAGTGGGTGCGAATGATTCGATTAACTGGAGCAGACTGATGAAAAAAGTCGTCACGGTTTGCCCTTATTGTGCCTCAGGTTGCAAGATCCACCTGGTGGTCGATAACGGCAAAATCGTCCGGGCGGAGGCCGCACAGGGGAAAACCAACCAGGGCACGCTATGCCTGAAAGGTTACTACGGCTGGGATTTTATTAACGATACCCAAATCCTCACCCCGCGCCTGAAAACCCCTATGATCCGCCGCGAGCGCGGCGGCAAGCTGGAAGCCGTCTCCTGGAGCGAGGCGCTGGATTACGTCGCCACGCGTCTGAGCGCTATCAAGGCCAAGTATGGCCCGGATGCGATTCAGACCACCGGCTCTTCACGCGGGACGGGGAATGAAACCAACTATGTGATGCAAAAATTCGCGCGCGCCGTTATTGGAACCAATAACGTCGACTGCTGCGCTCGCGTTTGACACGGCCCATCGGTTGCAGGTCTGCACCAGTCGGTCGGTAACGGCGCAATGAGTAATGCCATCAACGAGATAGATAACACCGATCTCGTCTTCATCTTTGGTTATAACCCGGCGGATTCTCACCCTATCGTCGCGAACCACGTTATTCGCGCTAAGCAGAACGGGGCGAAAATCATCGTCTGCGATCCGCGCAAAATTGAAACCGCGCGCATTGCGGATATGCACATCGCGTTGAAAAACGGCTCGAACATCGCGCTGTTGAACGCAATGGGGCACGTCATTATTGAGGAGAACCTGTACGACCAGGCGTTTGTCGCGACCCGTACGGAAGGCTTTGAAGAGTATCGGAAAATTGTCGAAGGCTATACGCCAGAGTCGGTGGAAACAATCACCGGCGTCAGCGCGCAGGAGATCCGCCAGGCGGCACGGATGTATGCCGGGGCGAAAACCGCCGCCATCCTGTGGGGAATGGGCGTGACCCAGTTCTATCAGGGCGTGGAAACCGTGCGTTCTCTGACGAGCCTCGCGATGCTGACCGGCAATCTGGGTAAAGCGCACGTCGGCGTCAACCCGGTACGTGGTCAGAATAACGTCCAGGGCGCCTGCGATATGGGCGCGCTGCCGGACACCTACCCGGGCTACCAGTACGTGAAGTTTCCGGAAAACCGCGCTAAGTTCGCGAAGGCCTGGGGCGTGGAAAGCCTGCCGGAACACACCGGGTATCGCATCAGCGAGCTGCCGCACCGCGCGGCGCACGGCGAAGTACGTGCGGCCTACATCATGGGTGAAGATCCGCTTCAGACCGACGCCGAGCTGTCTGCTGTGCGCAAAGGGTTTGAGGATCTGGAGCTGGTGATTGTCCAGGATATCTTCATGACCAAAACCGCGGCGGCGGCGGATGTGATTCTACCGTCAACCTCCTGGGGCGAGCATGAAGGCGTCTACACGGCGGCGGACCGCGGCTTCCAGCGCTTCTTTAAGGCGGTCGAGCCGAAGTGGGACCTGAAAACGGACTGGCAGATCATCAGCGAAATCGCCACCCGCATGGGCTACCCGATGCGCTACAACAACACTCAGGAGATCTGGGACGAGCTGCGCAGTCTGTGCCCGGACTTCTACGGGGCAACCTACGAAAAAATGGGTGAGCTGGGATACATCCAGTGGCCGTGTCGCGATGAGTCCGAAGCCGACCAGGGGACGTCATACCTCTTTAAAGAGAAGTTCGACACCCCGAACGGGCTGGCGCAGTTCTTCACCTGCGACTGGGTCGCGCCGATCGATAAACTCACCGACGAGTATCCGATGGTGCTCTCCACCGTGCGTGAAGTGGGCCACTATTCCTGTCGTTCGATGACCGGCAACTGCGCCGCGCTGGCGGCGCTGGCGGACGAACCGGGCTACGCGCAAATCAACACTGCCGACGCAGAGCGCCTCGGCATTGAGGATGAAGCGCTGGTGTGGGTGAACTCGCGCAAAGGCCGGATCATTACCCGTGCGCAGGTCAGCGATCGTCCGAACAAAGGGGCGGTCTATATGACCTACCAGTGGTGGATTGGCGCCTGTAACGAGCTGGTGACGGAGAACTTAAGTCCGATAACCAAAACGCCGGAGTATAAATACTGCGCCGTACGCGTGGAGCCGATTGCGGATCAGCACGCTGCGGAACAGTATGTCATCGACGAATATAACAAGCTGAAAGCCCGACTGCGCGAAAGCGCAATGGGCTGAAGCCGTTAATTAATCAGTGAATAAAGGGAGTGAGATATTCACTCCCTTTTTATTTCCGATTAACTCATCAAATATATGAATTATTATTCTGGAAAGCGGCTCGCAGAAATAATGTAATTTTCGCGAAAAAGAATTACATGTTTGCATTTTAATTCAGAGGGATAAGATGTGCGGCGGGTGCTTAAGACTTTCTGTCTTGAGCATTGTTGAGGGACAGAAAGTAGAAAGCCCCGGGAAATTTTCATTTACCCGAGGCTACTCTCCCTCAACTCCGACAAGTTGAGAGTAGCCTCTTATTCTTTTTTTGACAAGGAGTAAAAGGCATGACGCCATTAAAAACTGCGTTAGGCATCGTCTTTATTATTTGCCTGATGATAGTGATCTTTATCTTTATTACTCGAGGTAAGTTATGCGAGTTTTCAATAAAGGGTGAACATCAGGAGGTGGCGGCAAAATTAGCCTGTAACGCAGGCTAACCTCTACGGGCGGAACCACTGTTCCGCCCGGCTTGCAGGATGCTGAGGTCTTAATGCACCCATTTTTTTCTTCTGTCGCCGCGATTATACTGCGCGGCGTGTACCCCGATGATAAGAACCCATGAAACATATTTTTCTGTTGTTGTTACTTTTTACATCGCTTGTCCGTGCCGACGAGATTGGCAGTCAGTACAAAGAACAGGCTGAAGCGGGTGACGCCCGTGCCCAGTATTATTTGGCCGATACATACTTTAGCTCCGGTGACAGCAAGCAGGCCGCGCTGTGGGCCGAGAAAGCCGCTAAAGGTGGCGATGTCGACGCCATGGGGCTGCTCTCTCAAATCCTCTTTACCCAGGGAAATTATGCGCAAGCTAAGGCACTGGCGCAGCAGGCAACCATCGCGGGCAGCAAACGCGGCGCGATCATGCTGGCGCGCGTGCTGGTCAACACTCAGGCAGGTACAACCGACTATCCCCAGGCCATCAAACTGCTGCAAACGGCGACCGAAGATATCGACAACGACTCTGCGGTAGATGCGCAAATGCTGCTGGGGCTGATTTATGCCAACGGCGTTGAAGTGGTCCAGGACGACGTACAGGCCGCCTCGTGGTTCAAGCGGAGCTCGGCACTTTCACGCACGGGCTACGCCGAGTACTGGGCGGGGATGTTGTTCAGGCAGGGTGAGAAAGGCTTTATCACGCCCAATAAGCAGAAAGCGCTGTACTGGTTGAACCTGAGCTGCACTGAAGGGTTTGATACGGGATGCGAAGAGTTTGATGCGCTGAGCGGAGAGTAAAGCATTGCCCGGTGGCGCTGCGCTTACCGGGCCTACGGCTTGTGTAGGCCGGGTAAGGCGAAGCCGCCACCCGGCTTTTAACATTACTGGTCAGCCGTCTTATCAAAACGACCCAGCACCTCGCGTTCATACGCCAGCGCTTTTTTACGATCGAATTTGTGTTCCCACTTGGCGATAACCAGCACCGCCAGGGCATTCCCCACCACGTTCAGCGCGGTACGCGCCATGTCGAGGATACGGTCGACACCGGCGATAAACGCCAGACCTTCCAGCGGAATACCGACGCTGCCAAGCGTCGCCAGCAGCACCACAAAGGAGACGCCCGGAACGCCTGCAATACCTTTGGACGTCACCATCAGCGTCAGCACCAGCACGATCTCCTGCCACAGCGACAGGTCAATGCCGTACAGTTGCGCAATAAAGATAGCGGCGATGCTCTGGTACAGCGTCGAACCGTCCAGGTTAAAGGAGTAGCCGGTTGGTACCACGAAGCTGGTAATAGAGGCAGGCGCGCCGTAGGCTTCCATCTTCTCAATGATGCGCGGCAGCACGCTCTCAGAACTTGCCGTGGAGTACGCCAGAATCAGCTCGTCTTTCAGAATGCGAATCAGGATCCAGATGCTCAGCCCGCACAGGCGCGCCACGATCCCCAGCACCACCAGCGCAAAGAACAGAATGGCGAAGTGCACCAGGAGCACCAGCTTCGCCAGCGGCCACAGGGAGGCAAAACCGAAGTTCGCCACGGTGACGGCGATAAGCGCAAACACCCCTACCGGCGCGTAACGCATCACCATGTGCGTCACTTTGAACATGGTTTCGGAGATAGAGCGGAACACGGTCACCAGCGGCTCACGGTGCGTCGCCGGCAGGGAAGAGAGCCCCAGACCAAACAGCACCGAGAAGAAGATGATAGGCAGCATCTCGCCCTTCGCCATCGACGCCACGATATTGGTCGGCACCAGCGACAGGATAGTGCCCATCAGGCCATGCGCATGGCTCTGCACGTCAGCGGTCGTACTTTGGTATTTCGAAATATCCACCGTTGCCAGCTGCGACATATCAATCCCGGAACCCGGCTGGAACACGTTCGCCAGCGTGATACCGAGGATAATCGCAACCGTAGTGATCACTTCGAAATAGATAATGGTTTTCGCACCAATACGGCCTAACTGCTTCGCATCGCCGACGCCCGCAATACCGACCACCAGCGTCGAGATCACAATCGGCACCACGATCATCTTGATCAGATGAATAAAGATATCCCCTGCCGGTGAAAGCAAGTTCGCAATCAGCCATTCGCGGCTGTCGCTATGATAGTGGAGGTAACTGCCCAGCAAGATGCCCAGCACAAGGGCGATTAAGATCTGCCAGGCAAGGCTGACTTTAACGTTTTTCATAGAAACTGACTTCCTCAATGAAGCGCCTTGTTCACTCAAACTGCATGAACAGGGAGACATACTGAAAGGGTATGAATTGTGTTGCGTTGGTTTATGGGATTTTTTAACGCGGCGTATGAGTATCATTTGCGCGACCTGTTGCGCAAGCCTTAAAGAACGACGCGTTTCACTCACAAAAGCGACGATGACGGGAGTTTGTTCTAATTCTGATAAATAACCTTTTGTTATAAAAACGCTTTTTTAAACATAAATGTGAATAATCGTCAGCATCAATTATTTTCCTTCAAAGTTTCATTCGCTCAATTTTCATACTCTTCAAACAATGCGTGATCTGTAGCCCAAATAATAAACAAAGCTTGTAAAGCCCCTACAATTAACGTTTTTGCGACATATTATTAACATCTTACAAGGAGAAAAAAAGCCATGAGCCAAATACATAAACACGACATTCCCGCAAATATTGCGGACCGTTGCCTGATCACCCCGGAGCAGTACCACGAGAAATATCAGCAATCTATCACCGCCCCGGACACCTTCTGGGGTGAGCAGGGTCATATCCTTGACTGGATCAAACCTTATCAGAAGGTGAAGAACACCTCCTTTGCGCCCGGCAATGTCTCCATTAAATGGTATGAAGATGGCACCCTGAACCTGGCGGCGAACTGCCTCGATCGTCACCTCGCCGAGCGCGGGAATGAGACGGCCATCATCTGGGAAGGCGATGACGCCTCGCAAAGCAAACATATTACGTACAAAGAGCTGCACCGCGACGTGTGCCGCTTCGCCAACGTCCTGCTGGAAAAGGGCATTAAAAAAGGCGATGTGGTCGCTATCTATATGCCGATGGTGCCGGAAGCTGCGGTGGCCATGCTGGCCTGCGCGCGTATCGGCGCGATCCACTCGGTGATTTTCGGCGGGTTCTCGCCAGAGGCGGTTGCGGGCCGTATTGTCGATTCCAGTTCAAAACTGGTGATCACCGCCGATGAAGGCGTGCGCGCCGGACGCGGTATCCCACTGAAGAAAAACGTCGACGAAGCGCTGAAAAACCCGAACGTCAAAACGGTCAGTAACGTCATCGTCCTTAAGCGTACCGGCGGCAAAATCGACTGGACCGAGGGGCGCGACCTGTGGTGGAGCGACCTGATTGAGAACGCGAGCGACCAGCATCAGCCGGAAGAGATGAACGCAGAAGATCCGCTGTTCATTCTTTATACCTCCGGCTCCACCGGTAAGCCGAAAGGCGTCCTGCACACCACCGGCGGCTATCTGGTCTATGCGGCCACCACCTTCAAATACGTCTTCGACTACCATCCGGGCGACATCTACTGGTGTACCGCCGACGTGGGCTGGGTTACCGGACACAGCTACCTGCTGTACGGACCGCTGGCCTGTGGCGCAACAACGCTGATGTTTGAGGGCGTACCAAACTGGCCGACCCCGGCGCGTATGTGTCAGGTGGTCGACAAACACCAGGTCAACATTCTCTACACCGCGCCAACGGCGATCCGCGCACTGATGGCGGAAGGCGATAAAGCCATCGAAGGCACTGACCGCTCTTCATTGCGCATCCTCGGTTCCGTGGGTGAGCCAATCAACCCGGAAGCCTGGGAGTGGTACTGGAAGAAAATCGGCAACGAGAAATGCCCGGTGATGGACACCTGGTGGCAGACCGAAACCGGCGGCTTCATGATCACTCCGATGCCGGGCGCCACGCAGCTGAAGGCCGGTTCCGCAACCCGTCCGTTCTTCGGCGTGCAGCCTGCGCTGGTGGATAACGAAGGCAACCCGCTGGAAGGCGCCACCGAAGGCAACCTGGTGATCACAGACTCCTGGCCGGGTCAGGCGCGTACTCTGTTCGGCGATCACGATCGCTTCGAGCAGACCTACTTCTCGACCTTTAAAAACATGTACTTCAGCGGCGACGGCGCGCGTCGTGACGAAGACGGCTATTACTGGATAACCGGGCGCGTGGACGACGTGCTGAACGTCTCCGGCCACCGTCTGGGCACCGCTGAGATTGAATCGGCGCTGGTATCGCATCCGAAGATTGCCGAAGCGGCGGTTGTGGGCATTCCGCATAACATCAAAGGCCAGGCGATTTACGCCTATGTCACTCTGAACCACGGCGAAGAACCGTCGCCTGAGCTCTACGCTGAGGTGCGCAACTGGGTGCGTAAAGAGATTGGCCCGCTGGCGACGCCGGACGTGCTGCACTGGACCGACTCGCTGCCGAAAACCCGTTCCGGCAAAATTATGCGTCGTATTTTGCGCAAAATCGCGGCTGGAGACACCAGCAACCTCGGTGATACCTCAACGCTCGCGGATCCTGGCGTGGTGGAAAAACTGCTCGAAGAGAAGCAGGCCATCGCGATGCCTTCCTAGTGTTTTCTCCCTCTCCCTGTGGGAGAGGGCTGGGGTGAGGGCATCAGACCGCACCTTCCTCCCCTCACCCTAACCCTCTCCCCAAAAGGGAGAGGGGACTAAAAACAAACCTACCTTACCTTTGGAGACTCTGTGATGAATAACGATATTTGTCAGCAGATAGAGAATAGTGCGCACTACAGGGAGCTCGTCGATAAGCGGCAACGGTTTGCCTTCATCCTTTCCATCATCATGCTGGTTATCTACGTCGGCTTTATTCTGCTGATCGCCTTTGCCCCGCACTGGCTGGGCACCCCGCTGCACGAGGGAACCAGCGTGACGCGCGGTATTCCGATTGGCATTGGCGTGATTGTGATTTCATTCCTGCTGACCGGCGTCTACGTCTGGCGCGCGAACGGTGAATTCGATCGACTTAATAAAGCGGTACTGCAAGAGGTAAAAGCATCATGAAGAGAGTTCTGACGGCGCTCGCCGCCACGCTTCCCTTTGCCGCCCACGCGGCGGATGCCATTACCGGCGAGGTCCAGCGCCAGCCAACCAACTGGCAGGCCATTGTGATGTTCCTGATTTTCGTCCTGCTGACGCTGTACATCACCTACTGGGCGTCGAAACGCGTGCGCTCCCGTAACGATTACTACACCGCGGGCGGCAACATTACCGGCTTCCAGAACGGGCTGGCGATCGCGGGTGACTTTATGTCCGCCGCCTCGTTCCTCGGGATCTCCGCGCTGGTGTATACATCCGGCTATGACGGCCTGATTTATTCCCTCGGCTTCCTCGTCGGCTGGCCGATCATCCTGTTCCTGATTGCCGAACGCCTGCGTAACCTGGGCCGCTATACCTTCGCTGACGTGGCCTCCTATCGCCTGAAGCAGGGGCCGATTCGCACCCTCTCCGCCTGCGGTTCGCTGGTGGTGGTGGCGCTGTACCTGATTGCGCAGATGGTCGGCGCGGGTAAATTGATCGAACTGCTGTTCGGCCTGAACTACCACGTCGCGGTGGTGCTGGTTGGCGTGCTGATGGTGATGTACGTGCTGTTCGGCGGCATGCTGGCAACCACCTGGGTGCAGATCATCAAAGCCGTCCTGCTGCTGTTCGGCGCCAGCTTTATGGCCTTTATGGTGATGAAGCACGTCGGATTCAGCTTCAATAACCTGTTCACCGAGGCGATGGCGGTCCACCCGAAAGGGGAAGCGATCATGAGCCCGGGCGGGCTGGTGAAAGACCCGATATCCGCGCTCTCGCTCGGTCTCGGCCTGATGTTCGGTACCGCGGGCCTGCCGCATATCCTGATGCGCTTCTTCACCGTGAGCGATGCGCGTGAAGCGCGCAAGAGCGTCTTCTACGCCACCGGTTTCATGGGTTACTTCTATATCCTGACCTTTATCATCGGCTTTGGCGCGATCATGCTGGTGGGGGCGAACCCGGCGTTTAAAGACGCGGCGGGCGCGCTGATTGGCGGTAACAACATGGCGGCGGTGCACCTGGCGGACGCGGTGGGCGGTAACCTGTTCCTCGGCTTTATCTCCGCCGTGGCCTTCGCCACCATTCTTGCGGTGGTTGCAGGGCTGACGCTCGCCGGCGCGTCTGCGGTGTCGCATGACCTCTACGCCAACGTTATCCGCAAAGGCGCGAGCGAGCGCGACGAGCTGAAGGTCTCGAAAATCACCGTGCTGGTGCTGGGCGTCGTGGCGATTCTGTTAGGCATTCTGTTCGAGAAGCAGAACATCGCCTTTATGGTGGGGCTGGCCTTCTCGATTGCGGCAAGCTGTAACTTCCCGATCATCCTGCTCTCCATGTACTGGTCGAAGCTGACCACGCGCGGCGCGATGATTGGCGGCTGGCTGGGGCTGCTGACGGCGGTGATCCTGATGATTCTGGGCCCGACCATCTGGGTGCAGATCCTCGGTCACGCAAGCGCTATCTTCCCGTATGAATACCCGGCGCTGTTCTCTATCGCCGTGGCGTTTATCGGCATCTGGTTCTTCTCGGCCACCGACAATTCGCCGGAGGGTAACCTGGAGCGAGAGAAATTCCGCGCCCAGTTCATCCGTTCTCAAACCGGCCTGGGCGTTGAGCAGGGCCGCGCGCACTAAGCCTTTCTCCCCGGTCATTCTGGCCGGGGAGCTTAAAACATCACCCACGCCACCAGCGGCGCAATCAGCACCATCACTACGCCTGAGAGCATCATTACCAGGCTTGCGACAACGCCCTCCTGCTGCCCCAGCTCATACGAACGTGCCGTGCCCGCCCCGTGCGACGCCGCGCCAAACCCCGCGCCTTTCGCCATCCCTTCCCGGATCGACAAGCGCAGGAACAACATATCGCCGACCGCCATACCGAACACACCCGTCACGACAACAAACAGCGCCACCAGGTCCGGCTGCCCGCCGAGCGGTTTAGCGGCCGCCAGCGCAAACGGCGTGGTTACCGAACGCACCGCCAGGCTGCGCTGAATTTCATCGGGCAGCGTAAACAGCCGCGCCAGCCAGACGGAGCTGCACACCGCGACCACCGTGGCGGTGATCACGCCCGCGCTGAGCGACATCCAGTGGCGTTTGATAATCGCCAGGTTGTCGTAAACGGGGACGGCAAAAGCGATGGTCGCCGGGCCGAGCAGCCACAGCAGCCAGTGGGATTCGCCAATGTAGTTCTGCCAGGAGATGTGGCCGAAGACCAGCATCAGCACCAGCAGGATCGGCGTGAAGACCAGCGGCATCAGCGGCAGGGCATGAAAGCGGCGATACAGCCGCTTGTTGGCAAAGTAGATCGCCAGCGTCGCAATCAGGCACAAGACGCTGATCTGAAAATTAGTCATGTTTGTGCCTGCTGATTTCAAAGCGATACACTTTATCCACCACCCAGGCGGTTGCGCCCAGCACCATCAGCGTACTCAGCGCGATAACCGCAAAGATTCGCCAGCCGTCCACCATCAGCAGCTGCGCATAGTTCACCACCGCCACCACCGCCGGAACAAAGAACAGCAGCATCTCCGCCAGCAGCCAGCGCGCCCCGGCGCGCACCCAGTTAAGGGGGATCACGCGGCACAGAATAAGCGTCAGCATCAGCAGCATCCCGACAAGATTGGCGGGCAGTGGCAGATGCAGCCAGCCGACAAGATATTCCGCGAAAACAAACAGTCCCGCGTAGAGCAGTACCTGCACCGGGACCTGGAGTCGTTGCACAACGGCAGGCGTAACACGGCTTAACGCCACGGCCATGGGGGTTTTCCTCAAAAATGAGACGAGGCGCCAGTATAGAGAGCGCACGGTATGGACTGAAATGAATTAAAATCATCAAAGGTATAGTTTCGAGGAATAATCATGGACATAAGAACGCTGCGCTATTTTGTCGAAGTGGTTCGTCAGCAAAGTTTTACCCGCGCAGCGGAGAAGTTGTTTGTTACCCAGCCCACCATCAGCAAAATGCTGAAAAACCTCGAAGATGAACTGAACTGTACCCTGCTGATCCGCGACGGGCGCAAGCTGTTGCTGACCGACACCGGACGCGTAGTATTCGAACGCGGGCTGGCGATTCTGGCGGAGTTTCGCCAGCTGGAAGCAGAGCTGGGCGATATCAATCATCTGAAGAAAGGGGTGCTTCGCCTCGGCATTCCGCCCATGGTGGGGATGATGATGGCCGGGCCGATTAGCCTGTTTCGCCAGCGTTATCCCGGCGTTGAGCTGAAGATTTCGGAGTTTGGTGGGTTAACCGTCCAGCAGGCCGTCACCAACGGCGAGCTCGACGTGGCAATGACCGCCCTTCCCGTTGAGGAAGAGAGCGGTCTGGCGACGCTTCCGCTCTTTAGCCACCCGCTGTGCGTGCTGGTTCCCCGCTCCGGCGACTGGCTGAAGTTAGACTCGGTGAGACCTGAACTGCTCGGCGAGCACCCTCTGCTGATCTACAACGAAGACTTCGCTCTCAGCCGCCAGCTGATGACGCTGTTTAACCAGCATAACGTCAAGCCGCGCATAGCGGTGCGCAGCGGACAGTGGGATTTCCTGGCGGCGATGGTGCAGGCCGGCGTGGGGATTGCCATTCTGCCGCAGCCTATCTGCGAGCGTCTGGATAAAAACACGCTGCGCTGGATCCCGCTGGAGAGCGACCTGCACTGGCAGCTGGGGATGATCTGGCGCGAAGGGGTGTATTTATCGCAGAGCGCGCAGGCGTGGCTGCAGTGTTGTGAGGGGTTTTGGGAGCCCTCACCCTAACCCTCTCCCACAGGGCTGAGGAATCCCCAGTAATTTTTCACCTGAAGCGATGAAAACTTCTTCTTCAAAATTAATGACTTACAGCGACACCCTGGTCCGGCTGTAAATCGCCGAAGCGTTTCCGTAAGGCCGGGGCGAGGCGCAGGGATGCGCCCAGAGGGCGTGGCCTGCAGGGATGCAGGCTCATGCCCGACCCGATAGCCTGAAGGAATAAGCTGAGGGCACCGCGAAGCGGCGATTTACCGCCGGGAGCCCGGGTCGCCAGGGTGGTGGCGATTGAGCCACCCTGGCACGTTCACCGGTCATGTCGTTACAGAGTAGCAAGGAACATAAAGTGAACGGAATGACCTCCACAGCCGTATGTTCCCCCTCACCCCAGCCCTCTCCCTCAAGGGAGAGGGGGTCGTCCGTGCAGGCATTATTTTGTGGGAAACCCTCAGCCCACAAGGAGAGGGAACCGATCGAGCACGCAGGCCCGGTAAGCGCAGCGCCACCGGGCAAAAACGGCGCTACTGATTCTCTATCAACAGCGCTTCCAGCAGGTCCAGATCGTGCAGCAGCTTTTGCAGCGTTTCGTTGCTGATCTGGCGCGTGGCGCGCAGATGGTACAGCTCGGCGCGCTCTGAGCGCAGCGCCGCCAGGCGGAACCGGCGCTCAAGGTTTTCCTCCTGCAGCGAGCTTTCCACATCGTTACGCCCGTCCGCGCGGCGGCGCAGGTTACCAATCACGCGGGAACTGACTTCCGTCAGCAGCTGATTGTCGATGTTCTCTTCCGCATCCGCGGCCAGACGCTCTTCCATCTTCTGAATCGCGACAATTGCCACTTCGGCGGTGGCCGCCCGGGCAATACGCTCCTCTTTATGCTGCTGGGTCGAATCACCGGCATCAATATGCTGGAGTAAAATCGGCAGCATAATCACGCCGACAAACAGGGAGAACAGAATTACGCCCGCCGCAAGGAAGACCAGCTCGTAGCGCGCCGGGAAGACGTCGCCCGTGGGCAGCAGCAGCGGAATGGAGAGCACACCGGCAAGGGTGATCGCCCCGCGTACGCCCGCAAAAGAGGCGATCAGCAGCTCACGCGTTGTCCACGAGCCGAACTCCATCGGCTTTTTCTTCAGGAAACGTACGCTGAAGTTTTTCATCGTCCACAGCCAGCCGAAACGCACCAGCATCAGCGCCATGTAGATCAGCACGATGTCGGTAAACAGCATCCAGACCTCAACGTTCGGATCGGCCTCCGCCGCCACCAGCGAGGATTCCATAATGCCCGGCAGCTGCAGGCCCAACAGCAGGAACACCATGCCGTTAAAGACAAATTCCAGCATGGCCCAGGTGCTGTTGGCACGCAGACGCATGGCCAGCGGCGCGCGACGCATTACGCCGGAACGGGTGATGGTCATCCCCGCCGCAACCGCAGCCAGAATGCCCGACACGCCGATATGTTCGGCAATCAGATAAGAGGCAAACGGCAGCAGGAACAGCAGTACGATCTGCGTTGCGGGCTCATCGCCGCCCCAGCGGCTGAGGAAGCGCAATGAGCGGCCGTACAGCCAGCTCACCACGAAGCCCGCCAGAATACCGCCAATCGCCACCTTGAAGAATTCCAGGGTTGCGCCGCCGATGGTAAAGACCATCGTGCCCATCGCAACGGCCACGGCAAACTTCAGGGCGACCAGGCCGGAGGCGTCGTTCATCAGCGCCTCACCCTGTAAAATCCCCATGATTTTCTTCGGAATACGACCTTCACCCACAATGCCGGACAACGCCACGGCATCGGTTGGCGACAGCACGGCGGCCAGCGCAAAAGCCGGTATTAATGGAATACCCGGTACCGCCCAGTAGATCAGAAAACCAATCCCGACGACGGTGACCACCACCAGCGCCAGCGCCAGGCCGAAAATCTCGCGCCCGTGCTCAAGGAATTCGCGGGTGGGCGTTTTCCAGCCATCGGCAAACAGCAGCGGCGGAATAAACAGCACGAGGAACAGTTCGGGGTCAAATTCCACGTGCAGGCCAAACGTCGGCCAAGCCAGCAGCGCGCCGATGGCAATTTGCATTAATGGCAGGGGGACCTGAAAGGGCAGTACGCGTGTAACCACCCCGGATAGCGAGACCACAAGGGTCATGATGAGTATTGTGAAGAAGATTTCCATGCGTTCCCTGTTTGCTGTGTTGCTTATGTACTCCGGAAGGCGTCGTGCCTTTTATTCTATCTTCTCCAGAGTAACGCAAAAGGCAACAGGATGAGTCCTGAAAATAAAAACGGGCGGCCTGAGCCACCCGTTTTCGCATCAATGGACAACTTAGATTGCCCAGCCGCCCGCGTAGAACGCTACCAGCGCAACGGCGATAATCACGGTGCCGACGTTCAGCTTGCGCCATTCACCGGAGACCAGACGACCAATCACCAGCGACGCGAAGCCGATCATAATGCCGGTCACGATGTTACAGGTCAGGACGATGAAGACCGCGGTAATCAGGCCAGACATCGCGTCCACGAAGTCCGCAAAGTCGATTTTCGCTACGTTGCTCAGCATCAGCAGGCCAACGTACATCAGCGCTGGCGCGGTCGCATACGCCGGAACCAGATAGGAGAGCGGAGAGAGGAACAGGATCAGCATGAACAGCACGCCGACGGTGATCGCCGTCAGGCCGGTTTTACCGCCTGCCGCCGTACCCGCTGCGGACTCGATGTACACCGCCGCAGGCGCCGCGCCCACCAGGCCGGAGAAGACGCTGCTCAGGGAGTCAGTGGTCAGCGCTTTGCCGCCATCAATAATCTGACCGTCTTTATCCAGCAGGTTCGCCTGACCGGCCACCGCACGAATGGTACCGGTCGCGTCAAACACGGCGGTCATGACCAGCGCCAGCACGCTTGGCAGGATCACCGGGTTCAGCGCGCCAACGATATCCAGGCTGCCAATCAGGGAGTTGCCTTTGTCATCGCTCAGCGACGGCATAGCGAAGATACCGGAGAAGTGTACGGTTGGATCGAAAATCAGGCCGACAATAGAAACACCGATAATGGTCAGCAGAATGCCGCCAGGCACCTTCAGTTTTTCCAGACCGATAATCACCGCCAGACCGATCAGCGACATGATCACCGGGAAGCTGGCGAAGTGGCCCAGCGCTACCGGCAGACCGTCCAGCGGGTTCTTAATGACCAGACCGACGCCGTTGGCGGCGATCAGCAACAGGAACAGGCCGATACCGATGCCGGTACCGTGCGCCACGCCCTGCGGCAGGTTGCGCAAAATCCAGCTACGGATGCCGGTCGCTGAAATTACGGTAAACAGCACACCCATCAGGAACACGGCACCCAGCGCAACCGGTACGCTGATGTGCTGACCCAGCACCAGGCTGAACGCGGTAAACGCGGTCAGAGAGATGGCGCAACCAATCGCCAGCGGCAGGTTCGCCCACAGACCCATCACGATGGAGCCCACGCCGGCCACAAGACAGGTCGCCACAAAGACAGCCGCTGGCGGGAAGCCTGCTTTGCCCAGCATGCCCGGCACAACGATGACGGAATAAACCATCGCCAGAAACGTTGTCAAACCGGCAACAATTTCCTGGCGCACGGTGCTGCCGCGGGCCGAAATTTTAAACATGGCGTCAAGTGAACCGCCAGTACGCGCAGATGGCGTAGACATAGAAAACATCCCCTGAGAGTTTTTTAGGAAGTCCGTAAGCGAGGTGGAGACGCCACTGCCAGCTGAACGTCAAATCCTTGTGTTGCGTTTGTGACGAAAGGGCGTCACAAAAAAAGCAAACGTTTAGCTCCGCGCTTACAAACGGGTGGTCAAATTAAGGCAAACGATTATCTAGCGTAATCCCCGCCCTTTTCAACTGAACTTTCTCGTTTTTCGCTAAAATTCCCTTATGACGCTGAAGAAATAAACAGAGGATGCGCAAACGTTATCGTCTATGCGCAATTTGTTTACATTTCAGTCCTCGCCCGGGATAGATAACGGTCCCCCCTGTTCCAGGGTTCTTTGCCAGCCTGGGGTGTTCTCAACTTTTGTCTTCCACGCCTGAATATGCGGCAGATTAGCGATACCGCCGCGCGCCAGCAGCGCAAAGATCGGGAAGCTCATCTGGATATCGGCCATGCTGAGCGAATCCCCGGCAAACCAGCTGTTTTCGGCAAGATGTGACTCAATAAAGCGCGCATGGGTTTCCAGCTGACGGTTGAGATACGCTTTCTGCACCCCCTGCCCCAGCGCTTTGCCCAGGGTTCTGATACCAAACGGCACCGGCGGCTTGCCGAGGCTGTTGAAGACCAGCTTCATTAACAGCAGCGGCATCAGCGATCCTTCGGCGTAATGCAGCCAGAAGCGGTATTGCACCTTATGCGCCGGATCTAAAGGCTTAAGGCGTGACTCGGCATCGTATGTTTCCTGCAGATATTCCAGAATGGCGCCAGACTCCGCAAGGATCAGCCCGTTATCTTCGATGACCGGCGATTTGCCCAACGGATGCACCTTTTTGAGAGCCTCCGGCGCCAGCATGTTCTTTTCGCGCTGGTAGTGGACGATCTCATAAGGCAGGCCGAGTTCTTCCAGCGCCCAGATCGCGCGGTGCGAGCGCGACTGGTTAAGGTGGTGTACCGTGAGCATGGTTTTCTCCTGTTATTCATACTTTTTAACTATAGAAAATTGAACAACACCGCGAAAAAAATTCGTCTAAATAACGGTCGGTGAGGCTGGCGAAAAAACGGGTCTTGCATAGAATTAAAGTGTCAGCACAATCCGGAACCTCCCCAACCAGCTCGACACTGAGGGGTGCTGATGTCGGGGGAAACCCTCCCGTGAACCAGCGGGATAGAGTGAAAGACAAAGACCGGGAAAAACTAAAGCGCCCTTATGTGGCGCTTTAGTTCTTTATAATGCTTTTGCCGGGTGGCGCTTCGCTTACCCGGCCTACGTTCCCGGTTTTGTAGGCCGGGTAAGGCGCAGCCGCCACCCGGCAAACCGGCCGCACAATCTCAATCCTCTTCCAGCAGCCGCGCCCCCGTCCCCTGCTCGCCCAGCCTGTCGCCGGGGTTACGCAACGGACAATCGCTACGCGACAGGCAGCCGCAGCCGATGCAGCCATCCAGCTCGTCACGCAGCGCGACCAGCGTATGAATACGCCTGTCCAGCTCTTCACGCCACTGGGACGACAGCTCTTTCCACTCTTTCGGGCTAAGCGTATGCCCTTCCGGCAGCACGCCAAACGCCTCGCCGATCGTGGCCAGGGGAATTCCGATTCGTTGCGCAATTTTGATAATCGCCACGTAGCGGAGCACGTCGCGAGTATAGCGACGCTGGTTGCCCCCGTTGCGGATGCTTTTAATTAACCCTTTGCTTTCATAGAAGTGGAGCGCGGATACCGCAACGCCGCTTCGCTTCGCCACTTCACCGGGAGTTAACAGCGCTTTAATTCGCGGCAATCTCTTTTCCATAAAACCTCTTTACCTCAAGTTAACTTGAGGAATTATACTCGCCCGCAGAGAAAACGACGAATTAACCGAGATAGTTGTATCTACAGAGGGGCAACCTTATGTCGCATCAGCAGATTATTCAGACGCTTATTGAATGGATTGATGAACATATCGACCAACCGTTGAACATTGATGTGGTCGCTAAAAAGTCGGGCTATTCGAAATGGTATTTACAGAGAATGTTCCGCACGGTCATGCATCAGACGCTGGGTGAGTACATTCGCCAGCGCAGACTGCTGCTGGCGGCGCAGGCGCTACGCTCAACGCAGCGGCCCATTTTTGATATCGCGATGGACCTTGGCTATGTGTCGCAACAAACCTTTTCCCGCGTGTTTCGCCGCGAGTTTGACCGCACGCCGAGCGACTATCGCCACCAGTTGAATTAATCGCCCTCAGTGCAAAGGCTGCTGCTGCCAGGTCATAAATTCCTGGGGCGGCATCGCTTTCGCGAAGTGCCATCCCTGACAAAACTGGACGCCGCGCTTCAACAGCCAGCTTACCTGCTCTGCCGTCTCTACCCCTTCCGCAATGGTTTTCAGCCGCAGGCTTTGCGCCATCTCGATAATATGCTCGGCGATCAGGTGACTGGTACTGTTGGTCGTTAAGGTATCGATAAACGATTTATCGATTTTCAGAATATCCACGTTCAGCGAGTAGAGGTTGTGCAGGTTCGAGTAGCCGGTACCAAAATCATCGATCGCGACTTCATAACCCGCCTGACGGAAAGCCTGAATCACCGGGGTGGTTTTTGGCACATCGATAAAACCGCGTTCCGTCACTTCTATTTTGATTTGCTGCGCACGGACGGCGTAGTGGCGGGCCTTGTCGGAAATCATGGCGATCAGCCGCGAGGAGTGGAAATCCGTGGCCGACAGGTTAATCGAAATATAGAGATGCGGATGCTCGGCCAGGAAATGGCCCAGATCGTTGAACACCTCCTCAACGACATAGTCCGTAATCCGCTCGCTCATCCCCTCATTTTCCGCCAGCGGAATAAACTCAGCCGGGCTCATCACCTGGCCGTTAAAGCCAGGCCAGCGTAACAGCGCCTCCGCGCCCACACACTGATTATTCTTAATATCAATAATCGGCTGATAGTGTACGCAAAGCTGTCGTTTGTTCAGCGCGCGGTGCAGTAAGCGCCCCGGCGAATTGAGCTCACGATGGGTACGGGACCATACCAGCAAAATAATAATGCTGCAGATCATGCCCAGCGGTAGCGTCAACGTCGCCTGGTGATAAAGCGTTTCATAAAAGCGTTTATTTGATGTCGAGACAATGGCCGCAATCGGTCTTTTGGGAGATGTTACGATCGTATAAAAGCGGTTATCTTTTTGAAATACCGATTCCTTATCCCGAATCATCGAATTTAATAAAGAAACATTGGCTTTCTGGCTGACGGAAAAGAAAGCATTGGTTACCGTGTCGTACACACCCCAGGAGAGAGAATGATCCGCGGACATGACTTCGCTGTATGAAAGCGGATTGACGACCACCACATAATTTCCGCGCTGCATATATGTCATTTTATAGCCAGTATAAAATGGGGTATCGCGATAATAATAGATAGCGACGTCAGGTTTGCGCGTGTAATTAGCGACAGGAATGGCGTAGGGGTGATCCGGTGTAAAAACGGTCGAACAAAGAAAATTCTGACCTTCAGCGTAAATTAAATCGGCGACAAACAGGCGGCCACGAACAACGTTCAGCATATATTGACGGTGTCCCGGCGTGCAAAGCTCGCCCTGATATTTTACCGCCTCGTCCCTGGCAAGCTCAACCTGTTGAATAACCAGCTCTGTTTTGTCTAAAGCCAGTTCAGCAAATGTGCGTAGCTGGGCGCTTGTTTCAGACACGGCACGCAGTTGGGCAAACCATAGCGCAAGCATCACCGGCAGCATAACTACCATGATGATCCCTACCACCCTGAGCATTTTGCGCCGCGCGCTACGATTCATTTCCCGCCCTATATCCCTGCATGTTGTACGCCTGTAGTACTTAAGGCCGGATGCTTTGTTAAACAGGTGATTACGTTGCATGAATCATGCGAAGTTAGCAACTGACTTTTAGTATTAAAAATCTTAAATTTCGTTATGCCGATAATATTTTCCCGTAAGTTAAACTGTAAGTATTCGTTCCGTTTCAATTAAGGAAAATAATTATCCAGCCCGTCAGGCAGACGGGAAGATAACACAACAGACAATCGTTGATTAAGCCAAACGTCTGACAGCATGAAAAAAGTACAATTTCATCATGACGTTTTATGCTATTTGCTCTGAGGCATTGTGTTCGTTGATTTATAAATAGTCAGCCTACACCACAATATTTTGAGTATTGGCGGAGAATAACGCCCCTCTTATAAAAACTGAATTTGCGCTATCCCCACTTGCCCGAAGGGCATTTTCGGCAAGCTGTGGCTCCGCCTCCTCGTGCGCCGAAGGCAGGACCAGCCCGCGCAATCGCCTTTTCTGAGGAATAAAATCCTCTTTTTTGATCGTTCAGATGCTGGCGAATAAATCAACAAATGTGATATAGTTCACACATATTTTGTAACGAGAAACACCGTTTCATTCAGTTCGTCTGTTTTATAGAGGATGGGTTTTATGGCAACCATTACTACCAGCATGGTTCTCCTGCGCTGGCCTTTGTTGAGTGCGGTACTGATGTTTTTAGCCAGCACGCTGAACATTCAGTTTCGTAAATCTGACTATGCGGGTCTTGCTGTTATCAGCACTCTGCTGGGGCTGGGTGCGGCCTGCTGGTTTGCAACGGGCCTGCTTGGCATCACCCTACTGGATATCGCCGCCGTCTGGGAAAATACTAAAGTGGTGATGGTTGAGGCGATGAGCCACACGCCGCCAGACTGGCCGATGGTGATTACCTGATCTCTGACGGAATAAAAAAACCCAGACGATAGTCTGGGTTTTTTGTTTTCAGCACGCGGAAATCAGAACGGAATGTCGTCGTCGAAATCCATTGGCGGTTCGTTAGACGGCGCCGGAGTAGACTGCTGCTGCGGACGAGACTGTGCGCCGCCGCTGAACTGGTTGCCGCCCTGCGGCTGCTGAGGCTGACCCCAACCGCCCTGCTGCTGGCTCTGACCGCCACCTGCCGGTGCGCCACCGCCCTGACGGCCACCCAGCATCTGCATGGTACCGCCCACGTTGACCACGACTTCTGTGGTGTACTTCTCAGCGCCGGCCTGATCGGTCCATTTGCGGGTACGCAGCTGGCCTTCGATATAGACCTGAGAACCTTTACGCAGATACTCACCGGCCACTTCGGCCAGTTTGCCAAACAGCACTACGCGGTGCCATTCGGTCTGCTCTTTCATCTCACCGGTCGCTTTATCACGCCAGGATTCGGAAGTAGCCAGCGTAATGTTGGCAACTGCGCCACCACTCGGCATGTAGCGTACTTCCGGGTCCTGGCCCAGATTACCGACGAGAATCACCTTGTTTACGCCTCTGCTGGCCATGTTCGTGTCTCCTGAATACGTTTCTTAATAGTGTAAACGCGCGAGTGTACCATTTCCACGCGGCAATTTGCATAGTTGCGTAGTCGGTTCAGAAATCTCTCGCGGACTCTACATTGTTACACAGCCAATCAGAAAATGCATTCCAATACTGTATATTCAAACAGGTCAAATTGTGTCATAATTAGCCGTTTCTGACAGCCGTTTGTCCTTCAAACAAATCAGGCAATCCGTGTTCCAACCGGGAAAGGTGAATGGATAAGATCGAAGTTCGGGGCGCCCGCACCCACAATCTCAAGAATATCAACCTCATAATCCCTCGCGACAAACTCATTGTCGTGACCGGGCTTTCGGGGTCTGGCAAATCCTCACTGGCTTTCGACACTTTGTATGCCGAAGGACAGCGTCGTTACGTTGAATCGCTCTCTGCGTACGCGCGTCAGTTCCTGTCGCTGATGGAAAAACCGGATGTCGACCACATTGAAGGGTTGTCCCCTGCTATCTCTATTGAGCAGAAGTCCACCTCGCATAACCCGCGTTCAACGGTCGGTACCATTACCGAAATTCATGACTACCTGCGTCTGCTGTATGCCCGCGTGGGTGAGCCGCGCTGCCCGGACCACGACGTCCCGCTGGCGGCCCAGACCGTAAGCCAGATGGTGGATAACGTGCTGTCGCAGCCGGAAGGCAAACGCCTGATGCTGCTGGCGCCGATCATCAAAGAGCGAAAAGGCGAACACACCAAAACGCTGGAAAACCTGGCAAGCCAGGGCTATATCCGCGCCCGAATCGACGGCGAGGTGTGTGACCTGTCCGACCCGCCAAAGTTGGAGCTGCAGAAGAAGCATACCATCGAAGTGGTGATTGACCGCTTTAAGGTGCGCGACGATCTCGCCACGCGTCTGGCGGAATCTTTTGAAACGGCGCTGGAACTCTCTGGCGGCACGGCCGTGGTCTCCGATATGGACGACCCAAAAGCGGAAGAGCTGCTCTTCTCCGCCAACTTCGCCTGCCCGATTTGCGGCTACAGCATGCGCGAGCTCGAGCCGCGCCTGTTCTCATTCAACAACCCGGCGGGCGCGTGCCCGACGTGTGACGGCCTGGGTGTTCAACAATATTTCGATCCGGACCGTGTGATTCAGAACCCGGAGCTGTCGCTGGCGGGCGGGGCCATTCGCGGCTGGGACAAGCGTAACTTCTACTACTTCCAGATGCTGAAATCGCTGGCGGAGCACTACAAGTTCGACGTCGAAGCCCCGTGGGCGAGCCTGAGTCCGAACGTGCACAAAGTGATCCTGTTCGGTTCCGGCAAAGAGAACATCGAGTTCAAGTATATGAACGATCGCGGCGATACCTCCGTGCGCCGCCACCCGTTCGAAGGGGTGCTGCATAACATGGAGCGCCGCTACAAAGAGACCGAATCCAGCGCGGTGCGCGAGGAGCTGGCGAAATTCATCAGCAACCGCTCCTGCGCCACCTGTGAAGGTACGCGTCTGCGTCGCGAAGCGCGCCACGTGTTTGTGGAAAACACCGCGCTGCCGACCATCTCAGACATGAGCATCGGCCATGCGATGGACTTCTTCAACAATCTGAAGCTCTCCGGCCAGCGCGCGAAAATCGCCGAAAAAGTGCTGAAAGAGATCGGCGATCGCCTGAAATTCCTCGTGAACGTCGGCCTGAACTACCTGACGCTTTCCCGCTCGGCAGAAACGCTCTCCGGCGGCGAAGCCCAGCGTATCCGTCTGGCGAGCCAGATTGGCGCGGGCTTAGTCGGCGTGATGTACGTGCTGGATGAGCCGTCCATCGGCCTGCACCAGCGCGACAACGAGCGCCTGCTCGGCACGCTGCTTCACCTGCGCAACCTCGGCAACACGGTGATCGTGGTCGAGCACGATGAAGATGCGATCCGCGCGGCTGACCACGTCATCGACATTGGCCCTGGCGCTGGCGTACACGGCGGCCAGGTGGTCGCGGAAGGGACGCTGAAGGACATCATGGCGGTGCCCGAGTCGCTGACCGGTCAGTTCATGAGCGGCAAGCGTAAGATTGAGGTGCCGAAACAGCGCGTAGCGGCAGATCCGGAAAAAGTGCTGAAGCTGACCGGCGCGCGCGGCAACAACCTGAAAGACGTCACCCTGACGCTGCCGGTTGGCCTGTTTACCTGCATCACCGGCGTGTCCGGTTCCGGTAAATCGACGCTGATCAACGATACGCTGTTCCCGATTGCGCAGACGGCGCTAAACGGCGCGACGCTGGCCGAGCCTGCACCGTACCGCGACATCCAGGGTCTGGAGCATTTCGATAAAGTTATCGACATCGACCAGAGCCCGATTGGCCGTACCCCGCGCTCTAACCCGGCAACCTATACCGGCGTCTTCACGCCCGTACGTGAACTCTTTGCCGGCGTGCCGGAAGCGCGCTCCCGCGGCTATACGCCAGGACGTTTCAGCTTTAACGTGCGCGGTGGCCGCTGCGAAGCATGCCAGGGCGACGGCGTGATCAAGGTTGAGATGCACTTCCTGCCGGATATCTACGTGCCGTGCGACCAGTGCAAAGGCAAACGCTATAACCGCGAAACGCTGGAGATTAAGTACAAAGGCAAGACCATCCACGAAGTGCTGGACATGACCATTGAAGAGGCGCGCGAATTCTTTGATGCCGTCCCTGCGCTGGCGCGTAAGCTGCAGACGCTGATGGACGTCGGCCTGACCTACATTCGTCTTGGGCAGTCGGCAACCACGCTGTCCGGCGGTGAAGCGCAGCGCGTGAAGCTGGCGCGTGAGCTGTCAAAACGCGGCACCGGTCAGACGCTCTACATTCTGGACGAGCCGACCACCGGCCTGCACTTTGCCGATATCCAGCAGCTGCTTGACGTGCTGCATCAGCTGCGCGATCAGGGCAACACCATCGTGGTCATCGAACATAACCTGGACGTGATTAAAACCGCTGACTGGATTGTCGATCTCGGCCCGGAAGGCGGCAGCGGCGGCGGTGAAATTCTCGTCTCCGGTACGCCAGAGACCGTTGCAGAGTGCGAAGCCTCGCACACCGCGCGCTTCCTTAAACCGTTGCTGTAATTGTCACACGGAGAGTTGCTGTCGGGTGGTTTCCGGCAGCAGCTCAACAGCCTGCTGATAGGACGCGTCCACCAGGTAGTAAATCTGCGAGCCAGGAATCGATCCATCCAGATAGACGGTGCTCCAGTGCGCCTTATTGAGGTGCTTGCTCGGCCTCACGTCACCATGCTGTTGACGTAGCAAATCCGCCAGTTCAGGGCTGGTTTTCAGCGACGCCGCCGGACGGCCCTCCACCTCTTTCACCATCGCAAACAGGACATCTCCCACCTTAATCTGCGTGGCTTTCCAGTCGCTATGAACGCTCTGCTCCGCGCCGGGCTTGCTCATGCAGTACTGAAGTATCTCCGAAATTGTCATCTTTATTCCCCTTGTAGCGTGGCGATAATTTTACGCGAACCACCGTGAATGCGATGCTCTCCCAGCCAGATCCCCTGCCACGTTCCCAACAGCAGCCGCCCGTTGTGAACCGGCAGCATCAACGATACGCCCAGCAGGGAGGATTTAATATGCGAAGGCATATCGTCCGCCCCCTCATAGTCATGCTCGTAAGGCGCGTTGTCCGGGACGCTCTTCAGAAAATGGTGCTCCATGTCGGACCGGACGGTGGGATCGCAATTTTCATTAAGCGTGAGAGAGGCTGACGTGTGCTGAAGCAGCAGATGCAGCAAACCCGTTTTCACCCGCGACAGATCGCGGAGTTGCCCGATGACTTCATCCGTCACCAGGTGAAATCCGCGTGGTTTAGCGCTTAAGGTCAGGGTTTGTTGGTACCACATGTGCTGCTCCGTGATGAAAGATGAATCTTTCTAAGTGTGCAGCAAGAAGACGAAAGGTAAAACCCGCAGCAGCGAGATTTGATTAAAAAAGAGTCAAACCCGCTGCCGGATACTTAATACTCCGAGTTGACGATTACCTCTTCGCCAAACTTTCCGGCCATCGGCAGCGGTCGATAGGTCGAGTTAGAGGCGCGCAATACCCTGATCCCTCGGGCCCCCACGTCATGTGCGGCGGTGATGTCGTTATCCGAATCGCCGTAGAATACTTTGATATTTTTCTTTTCCAGCCACTGGTTTTTGGTGTTTTGCCCCTCTTTGTCACCGGCAAAAATGACCGGGTTCATGCTGGTCGCCGGGATCTGGAAATCATCCTGCAGCGTTTTAGAGACGGTTTCGGTTTTGGTCTGACTGCGGCCGGTAACAAAGTAGATGCTGTCACCGCGCTTCACGTGCATAGCAATAAGCGCACGGGCAACCTCTTTCGGGATGCTGAATTCGTCCCAGCCGTTATTCATTTTTTCCCAGAATTCCGGGTTCTTCAGATACGCTTCGCTGTCGGGTGAATACGTTTTCTTCCCGCGCCAGAAGCCGGGGCTTGAGAACAGCACGGTATCGTCAATGTCAAAACCCACGGCCATTGGCGCGCGGCCGATCAGACTGTTTTCGATTTGGGCCACTGAAACCCAGTGAATGGGCGCCTGCTCGGCGAGAATGGCGGCGGTGGTGCCGGTGTAAAGCGGCGTCGGGGCAGAAGCTCGCGCGACGACGGCGCTGTTAAGCGAGAACAATAAGCAGGCGGCGCTGAGCGCCAGTGTGATCTTGCGCATATTTTCCCCTGAATATTCAGTTTGTTATCGTTTTAATTTGAGCGGATGATCAAAAAACTATCCGACCATAACCCCAGCGGGAGGTGAAGGGAAGGAGTTTTTGCTTATGAAGCTGAATAAAAAGAAGACGATCACAAAGCGTGGAAGAGGCGTGTAGGCTCGGTAAGCGAAGCGCCACCGGGTAATGATTGGCACCGGCGCAAACAAAAAAAGCCGGGTGGCGGCTGCGCCTTACCCGGCCTACATAGAGCATGCAAGTAAGTGAATACTTACATTACAGCAGCAAACGCCTGCGCCACGCGATGAACGTTGCTGGCATTCAGGCCCGCCACGCACATACGGCCGCTGGCGATCAGGTAGACGCCGAACTCTTCCCGCAGACGATCGACCTGCGCCGCGCTCAGACCGGTATAGCTGAACATCCCGCGCTGCTTGAGCAGATAGTCGAAGTTATGTCCCGGCACGGCCTCTTTCAGCACGTTAACCAGCTCCTGACGCATGGCCAGGATGCGCTTACGCATCGCTTCCACTTCGGCAAGCCAGGACGCTTTCAGCTGTTCGTCACCGAGAACCGTCGCCACCACCTGCGCACCAAAGTTTGGCGGGCTGGAGTAAATGCGGCGCACCGTCGCCTTCAGCTGGCCGAGCACGCGACCCGCCGCTTCGGTGTCTTCACAGACCACGGACAGACCGCCAACGCGTTCACCGTACAGGGAGAAGATTTTAGAGAAGGAGTTACTCACCAGAGCAGGCAGCCCGGCGCTGGCCACGGCGCGGATAGCGTAAGCATCTTCTTCCATACCCGCGCCAAAGCCCTGGTAGGCGATGTCGAGGAACGGAATCAGGTCGCGGGCCTTCAGTACCTCAATCACCGCATCCCACTGGGCGTTGGTGAGATCTGCCCCGGTCGGGTTATGGCAGCATGGGTGCAGCAGCACAATGCTGCGCGCCGGCAGGGTGTTCAGTTTTTCCAGCAGCGCTTCAACGCGTACGCCGTTCGTTTCGCTGTCGAACCACGGATAGGTCGCCACGTTGAAACCTGCGCCCTCGAAGATCGCAACGTGGTTTTCCCACGTCGGGTCACTGACCCACACGCCTGAATCCGGGAAGTATTTTTTCAGGAAGTCTGCTCCCACTTTCAGCGCACCCGAGCCGCCCAGCGTCTGGATGGTCGCCACGCATTTTTGCGCGAGCACCGCATGATCGGAACCGAATAACAGCGGAGCGATGGTGTTGCGGTAGGCGTTTAACCCTTCCATCGGCAGATAAAGAGAAGCACCGTGTGGAACAGCGTTCAGACGCGCTTCGGCTTCGGCAACGGCTTTTAATTGAGGAATGATGCCATCCTCGTTGTAATACAGACCGATGCTGAGGTTCACTTTGTCGCTGCGAGGATCTTCTTTGAAACGCTCCATTAAGGAGAGGATAGGGTCGCCGGCATAGGCGTCAACTTTCTGAAACACGCGATGGTTCTCCGGAATTCGATGAGGCAGGGATTTCAACAATAAACCGGAACATCACTCAACACCACCCCTTAAGATTATCCTGCGATCGGCATAGGTTTTTTGCGTCCTCTCGCCATGACATTTACCCAATATTTTCCCCTTCTCGCTTTCCGTAATGTGGCTCATGCGCAACCGCGCATTCACTGATTCAAGGAGTTCCCATCATGGATTCACAATTTATTGGTTCAGTTATTAACGCCCTGCCGCTGGAACATATGATCGGCGGTCCGCTGCAGGCGATGATCAAAGCACAGGTCCAGGCGAGCAAGGCCTATACCGACTTCCTGCTCTCCGTCTGTATTAAAGACGGCAAAGCTGTCGCGATCGAGTTCGATTACGACGAAACCGTGGTAGACGAACAGGGGGTCAATAAAGGCAGCGTGACTCGCAAGATGAGTATTCCGCTCCTGGCGGCGGTCACCCACCCTATCATCTGCATTGAGGACGGCACTATCGACTTTGAGCTGGAAGTGAGCCAGAGCGAAGCCAGTTCCAGCAGCACCGAAGCGGAGGCCTCCGTGGAAGCGTCCGTCGGCTGGGGCGTTTTCAAAGCGAAAATGACCGGCAAGGTCTCCCATAAATCGGAGCAGACCCGTTCGACCGATACACGCGCGAAATATTCCATTCATACCCAGATTAAACGCCAGGAGCCACCTGAAGCTCTGCAGCGCGTGATTGATTACCTGACCAACGCCAAAACCAAGCCTGTCGCCGCGCAATAATCTTCCACGCCGCGACATACGTGCGATTCCGTAACGCAGGGGCTACCCGGGTAGCCCTTTTTCCAGGAGCGAAATATGTCTTTTAAAAAATGGCTGCGCGGCGGCAAGGATGAGGAGCCGGAAAACAGGGCGGGCAAAGAGGATGAAGGCACGCCATCGGTACAGGAAAACACGCCTCCAGCGCCTCCAGCCGATATTCCCGGCGTGCCGATCTCGCTTGAAGATATCACGCGTGGGATGCAGTACGCGGCCACTGCGGCCAACGAACTGATTGCTCAGCAGTATATGAAGGCATTGGATCCCTTTTTCGAACCCGCAGAAGACGGTTCGTTAATTCCACGCACGGTACAGCTGGCGCTGGATGAAAAGCATTACTTTGACCTGCCCTTGGTCGCGCTTTCGACACCGCGCGGGCTGATGCTGGAAAAGATGAAGGTCAACCTGACGATCCGCACGGAAGGCATGCAGGCGCCTTCCCGCCAGTCCGGTGAAAACGAATTTGGCCGCTTTCACGTCAGCCTTTCGCCTTCCAGCGATAACAAAGGCGGGCGTGACAGCCGCCACGTCGATGTAGAGATGCAATTTACCGCACTTGAGCCACCGGAAAGCGTCATGCGTTTGATTGACGAATACACCAACAAGGTGATTCCCCGCCCGAAAGCAGAGGAGACTCCGTAATGCAAAAACAACCAGAACGTACAGGTGACAGGGGCATTCAGCTTATTTGCCAGTTTGAAGGGCTGAGGCTGGAGCGTTATCGCGATGCCGTAGGTTTATGGACCATCGGCTACGGCCATTTGATCCTCAAAGAGGAGATGGAAAAGCTCACCAAAATTACCACCGGTGAAGCCAAAGATCTGCTGCGCAAAGATCTGAAACGCACCGAGGACGGCGTGAAAAAACTGCTGAACAACGCTTCGACGCAGAACCAATTCGACGCGCTGGTTTCGTTCGCCTTCAACCTTGGCGTGGGCAATTTAAAGAAATCCACGCTGCTCAAAAAATTCAACGCAGGCGATATCCAGGGCGCCGCACTGCAGTTCAAAAGCTGGAATAAGGCAGGCGGTAAGGTTTTGACCGGGCTTACCCGACGCCGCGAGGCGGAAATGAAGCTATTTCTTAGTTAATTCAACAGGAAAATTACAATGAAACCACTTTACATAGTGAAAATGGCCGTACTGTCTGTTTCGTTATTCAACGTGTTACAGGCAACCGCCGCCATGCCAACCTGCGAAGAGGAAATAAAGGAAGCCAACGCCTTTTTATCTTCTCAGGGTATGGTGCCCGTCAATAACGTGACCGATCTGGCGACAACGCTTCGTCATATAAAAAATTTTGGGCGCCTGCCCGACCGCTATATTACCTCGGATGAGGCCAAACGCCTCGGCTGGTCGGGAAGTGAAAGCGAATCGCTTTGGGGTCTTAAACCCACCAATCAAAAATGGATCGGTGGCGATAAATACAGCGATCGCGCTCTTCCTTCCAGTCAGCCCTGGCTTAGCGCGGATATCGATGTCGTGAAGGGGTATCGCTCTCCCAAGCGTTTGATTTACAGCCTGTCAGGGCAACAGCGCTTTATTACGACCGATAAGTATCAGCATATTGTTGAGCTGGATCCCTGCCAATAATAAGCGCCCGTTACGATAATAAATCCCCTTTTCCGAGGGGATTTATCCTTGCAGAGGATGAACGTATGTCTGACATCTATCTCCCGACCCTCATCAGTGAAGCCTTGCTGGCTTTTTCAGGTTTATTTGGCGGCGTCAGTATCTCGTTTTTCTGGCAACCGCAGCGATTGCACCAGCACAGCCGATTTATGGCAGGCATTATTTTTGGTGGAATCAGCATGGGCGCGGCCGTCGCATTAGGTGGATTAGCAGCCCGCTGGTTAAAGATAGACCTTAATCAGGCCGATATCACGCTTGGTTTAGGGTATATCCTCGGGGCAATGAGTAATGGCCTGATCGTCTGGCTGGCAAACTTTTTTCGCCGGCATGAACAGCGCGATATTTTTGATGTTGCAAGCGTCATCAAAAGTAAAGTCAGACATGAATCACTTTCTCCGCCTGATTTAACCCACAACAAACCCGATGGAGAATAAATGCTTAACATAATGAATGGCTGGGTGCTTCCCTTTATTATCTTCGTCGACCTGATAACATCGCTGCTGATTTTGTTTGCCGCCTATAGCCGAAGAGTCCATGCCCTGCCGGTAATGTGTAAAATTGGCTTAGCCGCCCTCGCCTTTGGTTTTTTTGGTGAGAGCAGCTTAAACATGAAATTTATTCTTACCGGTGCTGATATACTGAGTGACAGCTTTCCATTTTGGCTATTGCAGGACTTCGGAACGCTGGTGGTGGTGATATATTATTTCAAATCTCAGTACCGTTAAAAAAACAAAGCGCAACAGAGGTCTGTCTGTTGCGCTTTTCTTTTAACGCATTTTGACTGCAGCCCTTCGCTTTGCTGAAAATCGGCTAATTAGACATATATTTAAAATAGAGCATTGCGGCCTGCGTCCGATTGTTGACCTGTAGTCGGTGAAAGATGGATTCCAGATGCACTTTGACCGTACCTGCGCTGATATTCAATTGCCGGCTGATCTGCTTATTTGTTCCTCCATTCGCCAGCAGCTTAAGAACTTCCTTCTGCCGACGACTCAGGGAGTAGATCGGCAACCCGCCAGTGGGTTGTTCTCGCTGGACCACGGCTTGCTCCGGAAAACAGACCACCCCCGAGGAAACCATGCAAAGTATCTGGCTGATTTTCTCGGCGGGGAGATCCTTGGTAAAAATGCCCTTAATGCTTTGGCGGATGTAGAAGTTGAATATCTTATCCGTCGTTTTTCGTAACATCACCACGATCGGTAGCTCAGGCCAGTTTGTCATCAAATTAGTGATAAAATCACGGCACTTCATTTCACCATCCAGCAAAATAATGCTGACCGGCATAGAGGTTAAAATTGCGTGTGCATCTTCAAAGTTGTTCGCTGCAAAAACAGTGCATTCCGGCATGACGCGTTCCAGCTCTGTTTTCATACCGTGAATGAAGATCGGTAATTCATCGATCATTAATATATTCATCGTAGCATAACCCCGTGTGAAATCTATTTTCTTAGGTTATTCAACCAACTTATTCCGAAATTAAGTATGCGTGCTATTACAAAACTGTAAAAACAGCATTCGGCATAAGGCAAATGTCATATATCCAAAGCAAAAAGTTAAGCAATACTAAACATTAAACATAGCCATGTTTAATTAAGAACGATCTTATCGTTATTAAAAACAGCCTGGGCTCAATAGCATATTCCCAGAAATATTGCTGGCACTTATTATTTTACTGCACGCGTGCCATCCACCTACATATTAATATTTCAATGAGGTCATTTATGACAATACTAACAGTGTATTTCTGTGGTACTGGATCTAATAAATTTGATGAGTCTCATGCTAATTACTGGAACGGCGAGCTCATCTCTTCTCTGGCAGCCAATAACAAGGGTAAAGAGTTCGCCGAATGGGTCATTCTTGATGGTCCGGGGAGCGGCAATCTACAAAGCGATGAGCTTTGGGTCAAAAGCGGAGAATATTCTCAGCTTCGCGCCCAACTTCTGGGCAGCGGCTGGAATGAGAATGTTCAGCATGCGATCAATATTATCAAAGGACACGTTGACTGGCAGCGTGAGAAGCTCACAAAAGAAAACTATGAGCAGCTTAAAAAGGCGGGTGTACCGATTCAGGACGTTGAGGTTACCGGTTCCTTTTGGTGGCGCAAATATGACTATGGCGATCGTAAAGTGACCCAGCAGGCGCTGCAGCAGCAAATCATCAAAACCTTCCGCCAGGGTCAGATCCTGCCCACTCAGGTGAACCTTGTTGGGTGGAGCCGGGGCGGAATTAGCTGCCATATGCTTGCCAATGCAATGCTTGCCGATCCCCTTTTAACGACGATTCCGGTGAATATTTTTGCGGTCGATCCGGTTCCGGGTATGGGTAATTTCCAGGCGGACAAAGTCACTCTGGGCAGCAACGTGAAGGAGTATGTGGCTTTCTATGCCAGACATGAGCGATCAAAAGGTTTCTCGTGCGTCATTCCACAGACCGATAGCGCGACAAAAGTCCATATTTATCCCATGTCTGGTCGCCACGCTACGCTGGTAGGGAATGCTTCGGCCAATGGGAATAGCGGGGAAAAAGTGGTCCATGAGCCCGGCACGATCGTGCGTCATTTCGCCGAAGTTTGCCTGCAAAGATGGGGCGTCACGCTGGATAAAAAGCTCAATCTGGATGGAGTGCAGCTGCTGGAATTGCATCAGGCCATTCAGCGTAACGCTCCGCTATTCGCCGAAATGCAGAAAACGGTGTACACCATTTCGGAAAACGATGGGGGGGAGCGTTATGTCTCGTTGGGCAGCACCGGAAAACGGTTCTCGTCCATCCAGGGTTCGCGCTTCAGTCCGGAGTCAGGGCTCGCGTCGGATTATTTGACTAATCAGGCGATCTATAACGTGTTGAAATAAGCGTTACGCGTCCAACGGCAGCTAATGCCGTTGGACGACTATCTGCGAGTCTCAGTCGATGTACTTCATCGCAACCCTTGACGTCAGGCGCGTGATAAGTTCGTAAGCACTCACTTTCGTAATTTCAGCAATGCGTTCGACGGGCAAACCTTCACCCCACATCACGACATCGTCGCCGGGCTTATCCTGGGCTTCAGGCCCCAGATCGACACAAATCATGTCCATCGCCACGCGGCCGACGATCTTCACCTCGCGACCGTTGACCAGAACCGGCGTACCCGACGGCGCGGCGCGCGGATAGCCGTCACCATAGCCCATCGCCACCACTCCGAGACGGGTATCACGCTCGCTGGTCCAGGTACCGCCGTAGCCCACCGGCTCGCCCGCTTTATGGTCACGCACGGCAATCAGGTTAGAGACCAGCGACATGACCGGCTGGAAGCCAAAGTCCGGCCCCCAGGGTTTGTTCTCCAGCGGCGACACGCCGTAGAGAATAATGCCCGGTCGCGCCCAGTCGAAATGCGACTGCGGCCACAGCAGAATACCGCCGGATGCCGCAATCGAGCGCATCCCCGGCTTGCCTTCGCAGAAGGTGTTAAAGATATCCAGCTGGCGCTCGGTCGCACCGCACTCGGGCTCATCGGCACGGGCGAAGTGGCTGACGATATTCACCGGCTGACGCACGTTTTTGCACCGGCATAAACGCTGATAAAACGCTTCCGCGCTTTCCGGACGCACGCCCAGACGGTGCATGCCCGTGTCGAGCTTCATCCAGACGGTCACCGGCTCGCTCAGCTCGGCGGTTTCCAGTGCGGCGAGCTGTTCTTCGTTATGTACCGCGGTATGCAAATGCTGGTCAGCAATGGTCGGCAGATCGCTGGCTTCGAAAAAGCCTTCGAGGAGCAGAATGGGTTGGGTAATGCCGCCCGCGCGCAGGCGGAGGGCTTCTTCAAGACGGGCGACGCCAAAGGCGTCGGCATCGGGGAGCGTTCGCGCGGTCTCAAGAAGACCGTGTCCGTAAGCGTTCGCTTTCACGACTGCAACGAGCTTGCTGGCAGGCGCCAGTTCACGCAGACGTTGCAGGTTGTGTCGCAGAGCGCGGCGGTTAATAACAACAGTTGCCGCTTGCATTTGAATTCCTTAGAAATTACTCATCATCATATTGAGGACCGGCATAGTTGTCGAAACGCGACCACTGTCCGTTAAAGGTCAGACGCACCGTCCCGATTGGGCCGTTACGTTGTTTACCAATAATAATTTCGGCGATCCCTTTCAGGTCGCTGTTCTCGTGATAAACCTCATCACGGTAGATAAACATGATTAAGTCGGCATCCTGCTCGATGGAGCCGGACTCACGCAGGTCAGAGTTGACCGGGCGCTTGTCGGCACGTTGTTCCAGAGAGCGGTTCAGCTGCGACAGCGCGACGACCGGTACGTGCAGCTCTTTGGCTAACGCCTTGAGCGAGCGGGAAATCTCCGCAATTTCAAGCGTACGGTTGTCGGAAAGCGACGGGACGCGCATCAGCTGAAGGTAGTCGATCATGATGAGGCCGATGCCGCCGTGTTCACGGGCGATACGGCGCGCGCGGGAGCGCACTTCCGTCGGCGTCAGGCCGGAGGAGTCATCGATATAGATGTTACGTTTTTCCAGCAGAATGCCCATGGTGCCGGAAATGCGCGCCCAGTCTTCATCATCGAGCTGGCCGGTACGAATGCGGGTCTGATCCACGCGCGACAGCGACGCCAGAGAACGCATCATAATCTGCTCGGAGGGCATCTCAAGGCTGAAGATCAATACCGGCTTATCCTGCAACATCGCCGCGTTTTCGACGAGGTTCATCGCAAAGGTAGTTTTACCCATCGACGGACGCGCGGCGACGATAATCAAATCCGACGGCTGCAGACCGGCGGTTTTCTTGTTCAAATCGTCATAGCCGGTGTTTACCCCGGTCACTCCGTCGTGCGGCTGCTGGAACAGCTGTTCGATACGGGCAACGGTGGCGTCGAGGACATCGGCGATGTTTTTTGGACCTTCGTCTTTATTGGCGCGGCTTTCGGCGATTTTAAAGACGCGGGATTCAGCGAGGTCGAGCAGGTCTTCGCTGGTGCGCCCCTGCGGATCAAAACCGGCCTCGGCGATCTCATTCGCCACCGAGATCATCTCGCGGACGACGGCACGTTCGCGCACGATATCGGCATACGCGCTGATGTTCGCCGCACTAGGCGTGTTTTTTGACAGTTCCGCCAGATAGGCAAACCCGCCGCAGCTGTCGAGCTGACCAAGGCGCTCCAGCGATTCCGCGAGCGTGATCAGGTCGATTGGGCTGCCCGACTCCTGCAGGCGCGCCATTTCGGTAAAGATGTGGCGGTGCGGGCGGGTGTAGAAATCTTCCGCCACGACGCGCTCGGCGACGTCGTCCCAGCGCTCGTTATCCAGCATTAAACCGCCCAACACCGACTGTTCCGCTTCAATCGAGTGCGGCGGGACCTTTAACCCTGCGACCTGGAAATCACGCTCGCGAGGTTCAGTCTGTTTGTTGAAGGGTTTGTTTCCTGCCATAGTGAATGGAGTTACCGAGATAAAGAGTGGGTCGAAAGATTACCATATTTTTCTTACGGAGGGAGCATGGCAACGCGCATTGAATTCCAGAAACACGGTGGGCCAGACGTACTGAAAGCGGTGGAGTTCACCCCTGCCGCGCCTGGCGAAAACGAAGTGCAGGTTGAAAACAAAGCCATAGGCATAAACTACATCGACACCTATATTCGCGGAGGTCTCTATCCGCCGCCGTCAATGCCGAGCGGCCTGGGCACCGAGGCGGCCGGGGTCGTCGTCAAAGTGGGCAGCGCGGTTAAGCATATTAAAGAGGGCGATCGCGTGGTGTACGCGCAGTCTGCGCTGGGCGCTTACAGCTCCGTCCACAACGTTCCGGCGGATAAAGCCGCCCTGCTGCCTAACGCTATCTCCTTCGAGCAGGCGGCGGCCTCGTTCCTGAAAGGTCTGACGGTTTACTACCTGCTGCGCAAAACCTATGAAATTAAGCCCGACGAGCAGTTTCTGTTTCATGCCGCAGCGGGTGGCGTCGGGCTCATCGCCTGTCAGTGGGCAAAAGCGCTGGGCGCGAAGCTGATCGGCACGGTCGGAAATGCACAAAAAGCGCAGCGCGCGCTGCAGGCGGGCGCCTGGCAGGTGATTAACTACCGTGAAGAGAGCATCGTTGAGCGGCTGAAGGAGATCACCAGCGGCAAAAAAGTGCGCGTGGTGTATGACTCGGTGGGGAAAGACACGTGGGAAGCGTCGCTGGACTGTCTTCAGCGCCGTGGTCTGATGGTCAGCTTCGGCAATGCGTCTGGCGCGGTAACCGGCGTTAATCTCGGTATTCTGAATCAGAAAGGTTCGCTGTATGTGACTCGCCCTTCCCTGCAGGGATACATCACCAACCGGGAAGAACTTGAGGAAGCCAGCAACGAGCTGTTCTCGCTGATCGCCAGCGGCGTCATCAAAGTGGATGTGGCAGATGCGCAGAAATTCGCGCTGACCGATGCGCAGCGCGCGCATGAGGTGCTGGAGAGCCGGGCGACGCAGGGGTCGAGCTTGTTGATTCCCTGATCCCCAAAAAGAAATTGGGCTTCCCGTGGGAAGCCCTTTCTTTTTTTAGTTCGGCTGTATGTAGGGTACAGCTCGATGAATTCTTTAACGGCAGTCATAGTGACAGATTCGATAACTAAATCCTATTCTGTTCTAAGCCATGCCGCCGGAAAAGTTACAAGTATGTGACGAACCCCTCAATACCTTAGTAACGGAAGCGGTTATTGCGCTGATAACTGGGCACTTTTGGCGCTTTAATCGCCCGAATCACCCACACGACCGCAATGGCCAGCAGTAGCCACGGCAACAGTTTGATCGTCAGCGCAAACAATCCGCCAATAAACATGACCACCGTCGCCACCACGATAGCCGCCAGAATGCCGAGCAGCGAAACGCCTGTCGCTAACAGCATGACAAAAAAGCCAATCACAAAAAGTAGTTCCAGCATGGTGATCTCCCACGAGTTCCCGAGTAATGAAGTAAGCATTACAAGAATCATGCCAGTATTAACCTGTTGTTATTAAAGCAAAACGCCCCGCGAACGTTCGCAGGGCGTGGTGAATTTGACGAACTTTTAGCGAAAGTTATCGCTTGTCCGCCACCAGTCGCAGCGCATGTTCCAGCACCTCAATATCGGCTCCGGCTTTATGCGCATTCTCGCTCAGGTAGCGGCGCCACTGACGCGCGCCCGGAATACCCTGGAACAGGCCAAGCATATGGCGGGTGATATGGCCGAGATAGGTGCCATTGCTCAACTCGCGCTCAATGTAGGGGTACATCGCACGCACGACGGCAACCGGATCGGTGTCCGCGCCTTCGATGCCAAAGATTTCGCGATCGACCGTCGCCAGAATGCCCGGGTTCTGATACGCCTCGCGGCCGACCATCACGCCATCCATATGCGCCAGATGCGCTTTGGCCTCTTCCAGCGACTTGATGCCGCCGTTGATGGACATCGTCAGGTGCGGGAAGTCACGCTTCAGTTGATACACGCGCGGATAGTCCAGCGGCGGGATCTCACGGTTCTCTTTCGGGCTGAGGCCGGAGAGCCAGGCTTTTCGCGCGTGGATGATGAACATCTCACACTCTCCTTTCCCGGATACCGTGTTGATGAAGTCGCACAGGAATTCGTAGCTGTCCTGGTCGTCAATGCCGATACGGGTTTTGACCGTGACCGGAATGGAGACCACATCGCGCATCGCCTTGATACAGTCCGCTACCAGCTGTGCATTCCCCATCAGACAGGCGCCAAACATGCCGTTTTGCACGCGGTCGGACGGGCAGCCAACGTTCAGGTTGATCTCGTCGTAGCCGCGTTCTTCCGCCAGCTTCGCGCACTGCGCCAGCGCGGCCGGATCGCTACCGCCCAGCTGCAGGGCAACCGGATGCTCTTCTTCGCTATAGGCCAGATAGTCGCCCTTCCCGTGAATGATTGCGCCCGTGGTCACCATTTCGGTGTACAGCAGCGTATGGCGGGAGAGCTGGCGCAGGAAGTAGCGGCAGTGTCTGTCCGTCCAGTCGAGCATCGGCGCAATGGAGAAACGGTGTGCAGGGAAAGCGGTCTGTAATTCTGACGACATGGCGAAGTTTTAAGCATCTGGTGGAAAAGGGGCGCTACTATAGCACAAAGAAAAGCCGGAGGCTCAGCGCCTCCGGTGGACTTTAGAACGTCATGCTCAGCTGAGCCCCGGCGCCCCAGGTTTCGTCCTCGCCGTACAGGCCCATCAGGTCAACATGAACGGTACTGAACGGCGCGAAGCCGACACCGCCGGTAAAGACATTGCTGTCGTTACCCTTCACGTCCGCGCGATAACCCGCACGCACCGCCAGCCAGCTGAGCGGCGTAACCTCGGCACCGACGCCAACGTACTGCGACGTATCTTCGCTCTTGAAGCCTTTGGTTTCCGTCAGATCGCCATCGGCGGTCAGCGTCACCAGGTCGTTATGCCAGGCGGCGCCGGCGGTCACCAGCGGACGGATCTGGTAGGTGTCTTTGTAGCTCACCACTTCTCCCGTCCGGCCGTTGCGGATACGGATATCTTTGGTGTCGATATCGCGTGACATCAGGTTTTGACCGCTCACGCCAACCGTCCAGTGTTCGCCGAAATCAGCCGCGATACCGGCATCGACGTTAAAGCCCGTGTCGTCCGTGCGGTAGCGGCTGTCGTTCCACTTATTACTGTCGTAATCGTAGATTGACGTGGTGTAGTTATAGACCCAGGTTTTTTGCAGCTTTGGCGTCACGCCTACGGAAACCGGGACGCCGCCGAGGTCAAACTGACGGGCAACGGCAACACCATAGTCGGACACAATCGCTGCCCGGCCAGACGCCGTTGAGTTAAGGTTTTTAGTGATCTGATCCGTGCCGTTCAGCGCAGCGTCCAGGGCAACACCGGCAGCCACCACTTTGCTTTGTTGAATACCGCGCAGATAATCAATATCTTGCTGATCGATAGACGAGCTCACCCGGCCATGGGCATAGCCTTTCGCCATAAAGGCCACGGAAAGCACATCGTTAGGGATACTCACGGCAAGCCCTGCACCTGCCGTCGCGCGTGCGGTTTTACCCTTGAGATAGTCCAGCTCATCGGCCAGATCTTTGGCCGCGCCCTGGAATTGATTAATGGAACCTAACGGATTGATGATGATCTCCCTTGGCGTGAGGTCATCAACCACATCCTTATAGTGATTGATTTTGTCGTTGATGGTATCAATCTCGTCCTGAAGATTGTCCTCATCCGTCACCTGTACGCCAACGGACGGCAAAATGACCGTCACATCATCGTCCGGTTTTGCCTTTGCCAGCAACGCGGGGTTGATTAACGCCCCGCTACCATAGCTCCCGGAGGCAACGCCAGTGCCACCCATTGCGTCGCTACGTGATTCTGTCCAGGTATTGGCTGCTCCCGCCTGATTTGCCATAAACAAGGAAACAGCGATACTAACCACCGAAAATTTAAAATTTTTTTTCACAGTATGCCCGTTATAGTCTGTTATGAAATAACCCCTGTCTGTTATCACCCAAACAGGAACGAACTATTGCTGTGAATAAGTAGTAAAAGACCCGCTATTTCTATCCCTAAGTAAAACTCCCTTACGGCCTGTTATATTTTGTGACGGCCCTCAATATTTATAGAAGAGGAAATTATTTTTTCCCAGGTTTTCCATCATGCGGTCCAAAAAACTGGGGCGGGTGGTCTACCCAGCGATCCTCACGCGTGGCGGCATACACAGGGTTGAGCGGGTAGTAGATGCGGTTGTGCTTTTTGTTGGCCTCGCCAACGACCAGTAACCGCACCTCTTCGTCCGTGTTGTTGATAAAGGTGTGGCAAATACCGGTTCCGGCAGGAAACCCCACGCTGTCGCCCGGTTCAAGTTTCCATAAATAGCCATTGATCCACGCTTCTGGATGACCTTCGAGCACATAAACGAACTCTTCTTCATCGCTTTCCGCGTGCGGATAGGACGTCCTGCGCCCGGGCGGTAAACGCTCGTGATGGATACCAATGCGCCCGAGCCCAAGCTTGCGAGCCAACGGGGCGCCGATAGAAAAACGCTCATCGCTATCTGGATAGGTCGAATCATCCGCGCCTTCAACGTCGCGCCAATGTCGAATACAGTCAGGTTTTTTCATTGTTTATTTCCCGGTTTGCAATGGGTCAGGTATAGCACAGACTGGCGGATCTCGGCGTTTTTACCAGAACATGATAAAGTGAGGGTTTTCCGTCCTATAACATCCGGGGTGCTAAATGGATAAGTCCACAAAAGAGCTGTTAGCGCAGGCCGAAAAGCTGTGTGCGCAACGCAATGTGCGCCTGACTCCGCAGCGCCTTGAAGTCTTACGTCTGATGAGCCTGCAGCAGGGTGCCATCAGCGCTTACGATCTGCTGGACCTGCTCCGCGAAAGCGAGCCGCAGGCGAAACCACCGACCGTGTATCGCGCCCTGGATTTCCTGCTGGAACAAGGATTCGTGCATAAAGTTGAGTCCACAAACAGCTACGTGTTGTGCCATCTGTTCGATCAGCCCACCCATACATCGGCGATGTTTATCTGTGACCGCTGCGGCGTGGTGAAAGAAGAAGCTGCGGAAGGCGTGGAAGATATTATGCATACGCTGGCGGCGAAAATGGGTTTTGCCCTGCGTCATAACGTGATTGAAGCGCACGGGCTGTGCTGTGCCTGCGTGGAAGTGGAAGCCTGCCGTCATCAGGACGCATGTCAGCACGACCACTCTATTCTTGTGAAGAAAAAACCGCGTTAGCAGTAAAAGCAAAGGCGGCTCATGGCCGCCCTCAGGGTGTACTTCCTTGTACTTGCGGGTATAGCCCGGTTACCAGCGGTAGTCGTTGCGTTTTTCCCAGTCGCCCACTTCTTTTTCCGCCTGGTCTTTTGCGTAGCCGTAACGCTCCTGGATTTTACCGACAAGCTGATCGCGTTTACCTTCAATGACGGTCATATCGTCATCGGTCAGCTTACCCCACTGTTCTTTCGCTTTACCTTTGAACTGCTTCCAGTTGCCGCCGATTTCGTCTTTATTCATCATCGTGTCCTCTTAGTTAAGCGTCGGGTCGTAACGTCCGTTACGTTCTTTTCTGCTGGACGTGATAATTATTGTAGTTAAGGATTCGGCAGTTGATTTGATATTCGGAATCTTTAACCGTCACGATATATCGTGACGTGAAGGGAACCAGGTATCGTTTTGCCAGTGGCGGTGCCAGATAAAAGCCAGCGATATCCCTCGCAGCGAGAGGAAAACGGCCAGGGCCAGCCACAAACCGTGATTACCCAGCCAGGGAAGCGTCAGCAGCGTCAGACCAAACCCGGCCGCCGCGACCGCCATGCTGTTACGCATTTCCGCTCCGCGCGTCGCACCAATGAACATGCCGTCCAGCAGATAACACCAGACGCCGACCACCGGTAAGATGACTTGCCAGATGAGATAGTGACTCGCCAGCTCGCGCAGCGCAGGAAGAGACGTAAGCAACGCGACAATTTGCTCACCAAAGCAGGCGTATACCAGGCCAAACGCCAGCGCCACCAGCCCAGACTGGCGGCAGGCTGCCCGCCAGACGCCCCTAAGCTGCCCGCTTTCGCGCGCCCCGTACGCCTGCCCGGAATGCGCTTCTACCGCATAGGCAAATCCGTCCAGCGCGTAGGCGGTAAAGGTCAGCAGCGTCATCAATACCGCGTTGACCGCGACGATTTCTGGCCCCAGTCGGGCCCCGAAAACCGTCAGCGCGCCGAAGCAGAGCTGAAGCAGCAGCGAGCGCAGCATGATGTCACGATTGAGCGCCAGCAGCTTACGGATATTGCCGCGCCATGCGGTTTTGAGCAGCGCCAGGGAGATCCCGCGCATCGCCAGCACGCGCCAGACCATCCACAGACCGATAATCAAGGTTCCGTATTCGGCAATTGCCGTCGCCAGCGCCGCGCCCCGCACGTTCATATGCAGGCCCATTACCAGCCAGACATCCAGCACAATGTTGAGAAGGTTGCCTGCCACCAGCAAAATCACTGGCGCACGGGCGTACTGTACGCCCAGTAGCCACCCCAGCAGAACCAGGTTTGCCAGCGAGGCGGGCGCGCTGAGCCAGCGAATTTCAAGGAAACGTCGCGCCTGCGCCAGTACCGCCTCGCTGCCGCCGACAACATGGAGCGCAAGGTCGATCAGGGGCGTACGTAATAAAACGATTAACACTCCCGCGCCAAGCGCAAGGATCAGCGGCTGGACCAGCGCGCGCGCCAGACGCAGCGGATCTTTTGCACCATAAGCCTGTGCCGTGAGCCCGGTGGTGCTCATGCGCAAAAAGAGCAGCAGCATAAACAGGAAGCTGGTTGCCGTCGCGCCAATCGCCACGCCGCCAAGATAAACAGGCGAATCAAGATGACCAATAACGGCAGTATCGACCAGCCCCAGCAAGGGCACGGTGATATTAGAGAAAATCATCGGCAGAGCGAGACGCCACAATGCCTTATCTGATTCCGTCAGCAGTGACATGAAAAATACCGGGAGTGGAGAATGAAGCAGGCTACAGCGGCGCCATAGCCTGTCAGGAAGAGATTACAGCCATTCGCCGTTGCGAATGACCCCAACCGCCAGTCCTTCGATAGAGAAGTTGTGTTCGCGGAGGTCGACCACAATCGGGGAGAATTCGTTGTTTTCAGGCAGCAGCTGAACGGTGTTACCCTGTTTTTTCAGACGCTTGACGGTAACTTCATCATCAATGCGCGCGACAACTACCTGGCCGTTACGCACATCCTGCGTTTTGTGCACCGCAAGCAGATCGCCATCAAGAATACCGATGTCTTTCATCGACATACCGCTAACGCGCAGCAGGAAATCTGCGCTCGGTTTGAACATGCCAGGATCGACCTGGTAGTGGCCTTCAATATGTTGCTGTGCCAGTAAAGGCTCACCGGCGGCAACACGGCCTATCAGCGGAATGCCCGTCTCTTCTTCCACCAGCAGGCGGATACCGCGTGACGCGCCTGAAACAATCTCAATCACGCCTTTACGCGCCAGCGCTTTCAGGTGTTCTTCGGCAGCATTCGGAGAACGGAAGCCCAGACGCTGCGCGATTTCCGCACGCGTGGGTGGCATACCCGTCTGGCCGATATGATCCCGGATGAGATCAAACACCTCTTGCTGCCTGGTCGTTAACGCTTTCATTCCGCCCCCTGGGTGTATATACAGTTATGCTGTGAGTATATACAGTCAAAGGCGATTTTGGAACCAAAAACTGCACAAAAAACCAGGGACTTAATTATTCCTCGAGGCTCATCGGAAATGTGACCAAAGCAGCGTGACCCAGGTGATAACGGCAGTGATAATCGCCAGCAACACGGCAGCAGAGCCCATGTCTTTTGCGCGGCCAGAAAGCTCGTGGAAATCTGAACCAATGCGATCAACAACGGCTTCAATAGCGCTATTAAGAATTTCCACTATCATCACCAGAAGCACGGAACCGATAAGAAGTACGCGGGTAATAGCATCAACATCAAGGAAACAGGCGATGATCACCGCGATGATAGCGGCGACGCCCTCCTGGCGAAAGGCGGCTTCGTTGATCCACGCGGCACGGAAACCTTTCCATGAATAGCCGGCTGCTTTGATGATACGCGTTAACCCAGTGGTATTATTGGCCATTAAAAGAACCTTTTATGAAAAAAAGCGTCAGTAACAGGAACTGTAGCGCGTTTCGCTACAGCCTGAAGTATGACGGGTAACAACAGAAATTTTGCGCGCTTTCTGTTATCCTTGCGCCGCAATTGCATTATTAACCAGAGGCTTTACATCGTTTATGTCCGGCTGGCCACGAATTTACTACAAATTACTTAATTTACCATTAAGCATCCTGGTAAAAAGCAAGTCTATCCCAGCAGAACCCGCGCTGGAATTGGGGCTCGATACGTCGCGTCCTATTATGTACGTTTTGCCTTATAACTCGAAGGCAGACTTACTGACGCTTCGCGCCCAGTGTCTGGCGCATGACTTACCGGACCCGCTTGAACCGCTTGAAGTTGACGGTACGCTGCTGCCGCGCTACGTGTTCATTCACGGTGGACCGCGCGTGTTTACCTACTACACGCCAAAAGAAGAGTCCATCAAGCTGTTCCACGACTATCTTGACCTGCACCGCAGCAACCCCGATCTGGATGTGCAGATGGTGCCGGTATCGGTGATGTTTGGTCGTCGTCCGGGCCGTGAAAAAGGTGAAGAGAACCCGCCGCTGCGCATGCTTAACGGCATCCAGAAGTTCTTCGCTGTCTCCTGGCTGGGACGCGACAGCTTTGTGCGTTTCTCCCCTTCCGTTTCGCTGCGTCGTATGGCGGACGAGCACGGTACCGACAAGATCATCGCGCAAAAACTGGCGCGCGTGGCGCGTATGCACTTCGCCCGCCAGCGCCTCGCTGCCGTAGGACCGCGTCTCCCGGCGCGTCAGGATCTGTTCAACAAGCTGCTGGCCTCCAAAGCGATTGCCCGCGCCGTTGAAGACGAAGCGCGCAGCAAGAAAATATCGCATGAGAAAGCCCAGCAGAACGCCATTGCGCTGATGGAAGAGATTGCAGCGAACTTCTCTTACGAGATGATTCGCCTGTCCGATCGTATTCTCGGCTTTACCTGGAACCGCCTGTATCAGGGCATCAACGTTCATAATGCCGAACGTGTGCGTCAGCTGGCGCACGATGGCCATGAGATTGTCTATGTTCCCTGCCACCGCAGCCACATGGACTACCTGCTTCTTTCCTACGTGCTCTATCACCAGGGGCTGGTACCGCCGCACATTGCTGCCGGTATCAACCTGAATTTCTGGCCAGCAGGTCCGATTTTCCGCCGCCTGGGCGCGTTCTTTATCCGTCGCACCTTCAAGGGCAACAAGCTCTACTCCACCGTGTTCCGCGAATATCTGGGCGAGCTGTTCAGCCGCGGCTATTCCGTGGAGTACTTCGTGGAGGGCGGTCGTTCCCGTACCGGACGTCTGCTCGATCCGAAGACCGGCACGCTGTCGATGACCATTCAGGCGATGCTGCGCGGAGGAACCCGTCCAATCACGCTGGTGCCAATCTACATTGGCTATGAGCACGTGATGGAAGTGGGCACGTACGCCAAAGAGCTGCGCGGTGCGACCAAAGAGAAAGAGAGCCTGCCGCAGATGCTGCGCGGTTTGAGCAAGCTACGCAATCTCGGTCAGGGCTACGTGAACTTCGGCGAACCGATGCCGCTGATGACGTATCTTAACCATCACGTTCCCGAGTGGCGCGAGTCCATCGATCCTATCGAAGCGATTCGTCCGGCCTGGCTGACGCCAACGGTCAACGGCATCGCGTCCGAGCTGATGGTGCGCATTAACAACGCCGGTGCGGCTAACGCCATGAACCTGTGCTGTACGGCGCTTCTGGCTTCGCGTCAGCGCTCGCTGACCCGCGAACAGCTCACGGAGCAGCTGGATTGCTATCTGGACATGATGCGCAACGTGCCGTATTCCGTTGATTCAACCGTGCCTTCTGCTACCGCCAGTGAGCTTATCGATCACGCGCTGCAGATGAACAAGTTTGAAGTCGAAAAGGACACGATCGGCGACATCATCATTCTGCCGCGCGAGCAGGCAGTGCTGATGACCTACTACCGCAACAACATCACCCATATGCTGATGCTGCCGTCGCTCATGGCGGCTATCATCACCCAACATCGCCGTATTTCGCGTCAGGAGCTATTGCGTCACGTTGAGACGCTCTATCCGATGCTGAAAGCGGAGCTGTTCCTGCGCTGGAGCAAAGACGAGCTGGCGGGCGAACTGGACAAACTGACGGAAGAGCTGCGTCGTCAGGGGCTGATCACCGTCTCAAACGACGAGCTGCACATCAATCCGTCGCGTTCCCGAACTCTGCAACTGCTTGCGGCCGGTGCGCGCGAAACGCTGCAGCGCTACGCCATTACGTTCTGGCTGCTGAGTGCGAACCCGTCTATCAACCGCGGCACGCTGGAGAAAGAGAGCCGGACGCTGGCACAGCGCCTGTCCGTTCTGCACGGCATTAACGCCCCGGAGTTCTTCGACAAAGCGGTCTTCAGCTCTCTGGTCCTGACGCTGCGTGACGAAGGCTACATCAGCGATACGGGCGATGCCGAGCCGGAAGAGACGCTGAAGGTGTACCAGATGCTGGCCGAACTCATTACGTCGGATGTGCGTTTGACGATCGAGAGCGCGACGCAGGGCGAGTGATGTGAAAAAGCCAGGTTGGTGGTTTCACCTGACCCGGCCTGGCGTTCTGCATAATATAAAGGCCCGGTAAGCGTTAACGCTACCGGGCCTTATTTTTGAGCCTTGTTAAATCACCGCATTCAGCTCAGCAGTGTGAAAGCAATCATCCCGACAATGGCGCCCGTTGTGCCAAGGATGGTTTCCATCAGCGTCCAGGTTTTCAGGGTTTGCGCTTCGGTGGCGCCGGTAAATTTACCGAACAGCCAGAAGCCCGCGTCGTTAACGTGAGAGACCACAATCGAACCGCCCGCGATACAGATAGACAGCGCGGCCATCTGCGCACCGGAGTAGTTCAGCTGTTCAATCACCGGCATCACCAGACCCACGGCGGTTAAGCACGCCACGGTTGCGGAACCCTGGATGATGCGCACCGCCGCGGCCAGCACGAAGCAGGTGACCGCAATCGGCAGGCCCATCCCGGTCAGCGCTTCGCCCAGAGCTGGGCCTACGCCGGAATCCACCAGCACCTGCTTGAACACGCCGCCAGCGCCGATCACCAGCAGGATAATGCCCGCCGGCTGCAGCGCGGCACCGCAGATCTCCATCACCCGGTCTTTTGGCATTCCCTGACGCATCGCCAGGCCGTAAATCGCCACCAGACACGCCACCAGGATCGCCGTGAACGGATGACCGATGAACTCGAACCATTCGTAGGCGCTGGAACCCACCGGCACAAAGCGCGCGGCGATGGTTTTCAGTCCCACGAGAACCAGCGGGAGCAGGATCAGCGACAGGCTGAAGCCGAAGGACGGCATTTTGCCCTCGCCCAGGTGCGGCTCGGTGACGTCATCCGGAATGTGTAGCTCAACGTAACGGCTGATGAAGTTGCCCCACAGCGGACCGGCAATAATCATCCCCGGGATTGCCGCGCACAGGCCAATCAGGATCATCCAGCCAAAGTCAGCGTGCATCTGGGACGCCAGCAGCATCGGCGCAGGCCCAGGCAGCAGAAACGCTGCGGCTGCCGCCACGCCCGCAAACAGCGGAATAACCAGCTTCACGAGGTTAGTGCCGGTATGGCGCGCCATGGAGAACGCGACGCTTATCAGCAGCACAACGGCCACTTCGAAGAACAGCGGCAGCGCGCAAATCAGGCCAGCCAGACCAATCGCGTAGTGCGCGCGGCTGTGGCCAAAGGATTTCAGCATCTTGACGGCAATCTGGTCGACCGCGCCCGTCTCGTGCAAAATCTTGCCAAACATCGCGCCAAGGGCGACCACAATCGCCAGGAAGCCCAGCGTGCCTCCCATCCCTTTTTCCATCGTCGCGGCGATCTTGTCGAGCGGCATACCGGAAAAGAGACCTGCACCTATAGAAACCACCATCAAAGCGACAAAAGCGTGCATACGCGCCTTCATCACTAAAAACAGCAGCAGCAACACGGAACCCACTGCTGTCAAAACTAGCGTTAATGTACTCAAAACTTACTGCCTTTTATTAATGACCTCGATGGTGCTGGCAACAACACCTTCCAGTGACTGATCGATATCAACCACTAAGACGTCTTTCTCATCTTCACCCGGCTCCTGCAGCGCTTCGAACTGCGTCACCAGCATCTGGGTTTTGAAGAAGTGACCTTTACGCGCCTTCAGGCGGCTTTCAATCACCTCGAAGTCCCCCTTCAGGTAGATGAAAGAGAGGTTCGGGTTACCGTCGCGCAGCAGGTCGCGGTAGGTTTTTTTCAGCGCAGAGCAGACGATCAGGGAGACTTTGTTGGTGCGCTGCATGGCGAACGCGGCGTCATTAAGCGCCTGCAACCACGGTTTGCGGTCGTCGTCGTTCAGCGGCTCGCCTGAGGCCATTTTCATGATGTTGCTGCGCGGATGGAGGAAGTCGCCATCAAGGAACGCTGCCTGGAGTTGATGCGCCACTTCGCTGGCTACGGCTGATTTCCCGCTACCGGAAACGCCCATCAGGACGTAGACGTGGTGATCGTGATTAGTCGTGCTCAAAGGGTGTCCCTCAGTCAATTGTTACGGGTAACAGTTATCGGTAACATTGTCCTGCCGGGGCAAAAGAGAAGCAATATCCAAACGTGCGCGAAGTGAATAAGTGTGAGCTACTTCAAATTTGTCAGTTCAAATAGATCCACCCGGTGACAAGGTGAAACCTAAATCTAACATTTTTGGGGTAACCGTCTCGCCACGAATGCGCGCCAGCAGGCGTTCTGCGCCAATGCGGCCCATACGTTCACGCGGGGTCAGGACGCTCGCCAGACGCGGCTCCATCACCTGGCCAATGTCGTGGCCGTGGAAACCGGCAATTGCCATATCATCCGGGATCTTGAGTCCCAGACGCTGACACTCAAACGCCGCGCCGACCGCAAGGTCATCGTTGGTGCAGAAAATACCGTCCAGTTGTGGATACTCGCGTCGTGCCTGACGCATCAGCTCAATACCCGACGTATAGGAAGAAGACTGCTCCACCATCACGCTGTACGGAGTTAGGTTCGCGTCGAGCATCGCCTGCTCGTATCCCTTCTGTTTGATGATAGTACGTTCATCAAGACGCGCCCCCAGATAGGCGATATGACGATGCCCACGGGCAATGATGGCCGCCGTCATCTGGCGCGCCGCTTCGAAGTTATCGAACCCCACGGCGATATCGAGGCACGGCGACTGGCTGTCCATCAGCTCCACCACCGGGATACCGGCCACTTCAATCATTTTGAGCGTGCGGGCAGTGTGGGTACGTTCGGTTAAAATCAGGCCGTCGATGTTCCAGGAAAGCATCGATTCAAGACGTTCCTCTTCCAGTTCCGGCTTGTACCCGTAGTGGGCGAGCATGGTTTGATAGCCAAAAGCATCGGTGACGCTTTCAATGCCGCGCAAAACTTCGGCGAAAACCTGGTTGGTCAGGGAAGGAAGCAGGACGCCCACCGCACGGCTGGTCGCATTGGAGAGAATATCGGGCGCGCGGTTGGGGATATAACCCAGTTCATCAAGGGCAGTGGCAATCTTGCCACGCAACGCCACGGAAACCTGTTCCGGGTTACGTAAAAAACGGCTGACCGTCATTTTGGTCACACCGACGCGATCGGCGACATCCTGAAGTACGGGGCGTTTCTTTTTCATCGTCCTGAGAAATCTTGAAGTGAGAGATTTGCTCAGTTTATCACGGACAAAGCCCATCCTTCCCCTGTCAAAGGGAAGGATGGGCATTTATTTATGATTTATTACACCGGCGGCAGGTCAAACAGCAGAATTTCACTTTCGCTGTCGGCATGCACGGAAAGCGCCTGCTCATCCCAGACGGCGAGGCCATCGGCGGTTGTCGCTTTGGTGCCGTTGATAGACACTTCACCTTTCACCACCTGGATCCAGACGCGGCGGTTGGCGGCAATCTGGTGCACAGACTGTTCGTCTTTCGCCAGCGCCCAGCGGTACAGTTCCATATCCTGATGCACCTTCAGGGAACCTTCACGCGCATCCGGGGACAGCACCAGCTGTTTGCCCTGTTTCGCGTCGAAGCGGCGTTGTTCGTAGCGTGGCGTGATGCCGGTCTCTTCTGGAATGATCCAGATTTGATACAGGTGCAGTTTTTCCGTTTTGCTCGGGTTGTACTCGGAGTGACGCACCCCGGTACCCGCGCTCATAATCTGGAACTCGCCCGCCGGAACCTGCTCTTTGTTGCCCATGCTGTCCTGGTGTTCCACCGCCCCTTCCAGCACATAGGTCAGGATTTCCATGTCTTTGTGCGGGTGGGTACCGAAGCCCTGGCCTGCATCAATCACGTCGTCGTTAATCACGCGCAGTGCGGAGAAGCCCATGAAGTTCGGGTCGTAGTAGTCGGCAAACGAGAATGAATGCCATGAGTCCAGCCAGCCATGATTCGCGTGACCACGTTCGTTTGCTTTGCGTAAGTAGATCATTGTTTCACCCTCAGTTCGTTTCGATGGAGTAAGTGTGGACGCAAACCGCCTGGGATCATAGAGGGTGAAAATTGACTCCTCTGTTCAAAAATTATGAACAAGCGCAGAGGAGCCGTTTTTGCTTATTTCGCGAGGGTTACCGTGGCAGGAGAAGCCTGCTCGAAGGCCCGTTCGAGGATTTCCAGGTTGGTCAGAACGTCAGATTCCTTGACGTAATTCGGCGCGCCGGTTGTGAGGGTTTCGTATAGCGCATCGTAGACGCGGCCATAGTCGCCAATTTCCGGTTTCAGCTCTTCCCTGACCGTTACGCCCTCATCGTTCACATACTCCAGCACGCCCACGGAATTATCCGCCGCAAAGCCCGGTTCACCCGGCATGATGTTGGCCTTCAGGCTGGTCTCCTGCTGGTCGATGCCGTACTTAATGAACGATCCTTTGGTGCCGTGAACGATAAATTTCGGATAGTCGATTTTCACCAGATGGCTGGTTTTGACGATGGCCTTCAGGTCGCCGTAGAACAGCTGCGCTTCAAAGGTGTCGTCCGGGTTGGCTTTATTACGCAGGCTGCGGATGTCATACGCCACGTGGTCCGGTCGGCCAAACAGGGAGATGATCTGGTCCATCGTATGCACGCCCAGACCATAGAACGAGCCGTCCTGCGGCAGGCCTGGTTGGGTTTCCGCCACCGGACGGTAGTAATCGAAGTGGCTTTCGATTTCCACAATGTCGCCCAGCTTGCCGCTTTCAATCGCCTTTTTCGCCGTCAGGAAGCAGCTGTCAAAGCGACGGTTCTGATACGGCGTAACGGTCAGGCCTTTACTTTTCGCCAGCGCGAACAGCGCTTTTGCTTCGGCGATAGTTGGGGTGAACGGCTTTTCCACCAGCACGTTTTTACCCGCTTCCAGCGCGCGTTTCGCATAGTCAAAATGGCTGTCGGCGTGGGTGCAGACAACAACCAGTTTGACCTGCGGATCGTTAAGTACTTCATCAAGAGCGCTGGTGAAATGGATATGGGAATACTGCGGGGATTGCTCTTCCGGCTTCGCGCGGCGGCGGAAGATGTGCGCGACGTGCCAGCTGTGTTTACGGTTGAGAACATACGGCAGGTGGTAGCGGGTCGTACTTTTACCAAATCCAATAAATGCGCAATGTAGTGTCATGGCTCAGTCCTTTTGGAAGGTTACTGAGTCTAACCATAACAAAAAAAAAGCCAGCTAAAAGCTGGCTAAAGTAATACTGGAAGCAATGTGAGCAATGTCGTGCTTTCAGGTTCCCGTAGCGGTCTTCCTGAATGCAGAGCAATAATAATCATTCTCATTCGCACTTGTCCAATACTTTTTGCAAAAAATAGCGGTTGACTCAAATTTTAAAGTCATTGATGTTGAAAGGGACGTTTAACTGACTGAGGAATAAGGAATGAGTGAGATAGTGATACGCCATGCGGAACCGAAAGATTATGACGCCATTCGTCAGATCCACGCCCAGCCGGAGGTGTACCACAACACACTACAGGTTCCTCATCCCTCTGAGCAAATGTGGCAAGAACGGCTATCCGACCAGCCCGGCATCAAGCAGCTCGTCGCCTGCATAGAAGGTCATGTCGCCGGCCATCTGTGCATCGTCGTCGCGCAACGCCCGCGCCGCAGCCATGTGGCTGATTTTGGGATTTGTGTCGGCGCGCAGTGGCAAAACCGTGGCGTTGCCAGCGCTCTGATGCGCACCATGATTGATATGTGCGATAACTGGCTGCGCGTTGACCGCATTGAGCTGACGGTATTTGTCGATAACGAACCGGCGATTGCGGTGTACAAAAAACACGGGTTCGAAATTGAAGGCACCGGCAAACGCTATGCCCTGCGCAACGGTGAATATGTGGACGCGTATTATATGGCGCGAATGAAGTGACACACTCCCCTCACCCCGGCCCTCTCCCCACAGGGGCGAGGGAGAAAAGACCGCACCGTGCAATCCCCTCTCCCCTGCGGGGAGAGGGTTAGGGTGAGGGGAATCGTTAATACCCCGCCGACAAATCATCCACCGACCGCGGGTCCGACGCGCCAAACAGCGCCCCGTCCGGCCCGACCATAATGCTCTGGGTGCTGCCCATCGCCTCCTTCACCGCCACCTTCTGCCCGCGCTGTTCAAGCAGCTTGATGGTGTCCGGGCTAAAGCCCTTCTCGACGCGCAGCTCGTCCGGCAGCCACTGGTGATGGAAACGCGGAGCGTTGGTCGCTTCGGCGACGTTCATCCCAAAGTCGATGCTGTTCACCACCATTTGCAGCACGGTGGTGATAATACGGCTGCCGCCAGGGCTGCCGGTCACCAGCCAGGTTTTTCCGTCTTTCACGACAATGGTGGGCGACATGGACGACAGCGGACGTTTCTTCGGCCCTACCGCATTCGCATCGCCGCCCACCAGCCCGTAGACGTTCGGCACGCCCGGTTTGGCAGAGAAGTCATCCATCTCGTTGTTCAGCAGAATACCGCTGTTGCCCGCCACAATCCCGGTGCCGAAGGTGGTGTTGAGCGTGTACGTCACCGCCACCGCGTTACCGTCTTTATCCACCACCGAGAAGTGGGTGGTCTGGTTGCTTTCATACGGCGCCAGCTTGCCGGGGCGGATCTCGCTCGACGGTTTAGCCTTGTTGATGTCGATCTGATCGGCAATGGATTTGGCATACGCCTTGTTGGTCAGCGCCTGCCACGGCACCTTCACGAAGTCCGGATCGCCGAGATATTCCGACCGGTCGGCGTAGGCGCGTTTTTCCGCTTCCGCCATCACCTGCATGGCGTCCGCGCTGCCGAAGCCGAACTTGTGCATATCGAAGTTTTCGAGAATATTGAGGATCTGCACGATGTGGATCCCACCGGAGGACGGCGGCGGCATGGAGAAGACCTCGTATCCGCGATAGGTACCGCTAATCGGCTCGCGCTCCACCGCCTTGTATTCCGCCAGATCCGCTTTGGTGATGAGCCCGCCGTTCTTCTGCATCTCTTCGGCAATCTGGTCGGCAATCGCCCCTTTGTAGAAGGCGTCCGGGCCGTGCTCAGCAATCAGCTCCAGGCTTTTGGCGAGGTTCTTCTGCACCAGCTTATCGCCCTTCTTCAGCGGCTCACCGTCTTTCCAGAAGATGGCCTTGCTGTTTTCGTGATTCGGAATGACTTCGCTGCCGTAGGTCTTGAGATCGTCCGCCAGCGCATCGTTTACCACAAAGCCATCGCGCGCCAGCTTGATGGCAGGCTGCACCACCTTGTTCAGCGGCATCGTGCCGTATTTTTCCAGCGCCAGCGAGAAGCCCGCAACGGTGCCCGGCGTGCCGGTGGCGAGGTGCGAAGTCAGGGATTTTTTGCTGTCAGGGTTACCCTGATCGTCGAGGAACATATCGCGGGACGCCTGAGAAGGCGCCATTTCGCGGAAATCGATAGCGGTGGTTTTGCCGTCTTTGGTGCGCAGCATCATAAAACCGCCGCCGCCCAGGTTCCCCGCCTGCGGATGCGTCACCGCCAGCGCATAGCCGACGGCGACCGCTGCATCCACCGCGTTACCGCCCTGCCTGAGAATATCGACGCCCACTTTTGTTGCCAGCGCATCCACTGACGCCACCATGCCATGGGTTGCCCGCACGGGATGAAAAACATCTTCCTCCACGCCATAAGAGACCGGAGGCGCCGCTGGCGGGTTGGCCGCCACGCTAAATGTACCGCCAGCCATCAGCGCTGCGATGGCGACCCAGCGCAAAAACGTTGGTTTCATCATTATTGTTCTCCAGGTGTTAGGGTCCATATTCCCCGCTTAAGCCTGGTTCACAACTCCTAAAAAATCATCGTCATGGTGAAATCGGGGTAAACTTAAGAGAGACCTCAAAAGGAGGAAATGACAATGAAACGCTTATGGATCCTTACGGCGCTGATCCCGTTTGCCGCGCTCGCACAGCCACTCAACACCATGAATAACCCGAACCAGCAGGGTTATGTCATTCCGAGCCAGCAGCGTATGCAGACGGAGATGATGAGCCAGCAACAGCAGCAGAAAGGGATGCTTAATCAGCAGCTTAAAACGCAGACCCAGATGCAGCAGCAAAGCCTGCAAAATCAGATGAACGCCAACACCCAGCGCGTGCAGCAGGGGCAGATGCGCGAGCAGCCGCTGCCGAATAAAAACGGCGGGATGTTAGGAGGAATGACGTCGTCAGGCAGCGGACAGCAGCACATGCTGCCGCCGCAGTCGAATGGCAGTATGCTTAATCCGCAGAACTAAAGTCCGGGCCGATCAGGTCGATTGCATCGGTACAGATGCTGTCCACGCCCCAGCGCAGCAGTTCGGCTGCGCGCTGGGGTTTGTTAACCGTGTAGACCAGAATATGCAGGCCCGCGTCCTTCAGCATCTTCACCCGCGCCTCATCCAGCAGCCTGTGGTTGAGATGGATAGAAACGCACGCTAAGCGTGTCATCAGCTCGCGCCAGTCCTCGCGCCACTCGTCAAGCAGCAGCCCGCGCGGCAGTTCCGGTACGGCCGCCTGTGCGGCCTCCAGCGCATCGATTTCAAATGATGACAGCAGCGGCGCGGTCATCCCTTCCCACAGCTCGCGCGCGGCCAGGGCAATGACTTTGCCCGTCAGCGGCCCGGTGCCGGTGGTCGGTTTGATTTCGATATTGGCCATCATGCCGTGCTGGCGACAGCGGTCCGCCACTTCCGCCAGCAGCGGCAGCGGTTCGCCTTTGAATTCGCCGCTGTACCAGCTTCCGGCGTCCACCTTCAGCAGATCGCGCCACGGCAGCTCGCCCGCCACGCCCCAGCCGTTGCTGGTGCGTTCGAGGTTATCGTCATGCAGCAGGAAAATTTCGCCGTCTTTCGACAGCTTGGCGTCGAACTCGATCATCGTGTGACCGTAGCGCGCGCCGACGTCAATTGCCGCCAGGGTGTTCTCCGGCGCTAGCTTACCGCCGCCCCGGTGGGCGACGACGTGGGGATAAGGCCAGTTGCTCATACTCGTTGTCCTGTTTCACCGTCAAACAGGTGCAGATGGTTTTCCGGCAGGTGCAGCCACAGCGTGCTGCCTGCTTTCGGACGCTCCTGATGCGCCAGGCGCACCACCATTTTTTGTTCGCCCCAGCGCCCGTGCGCCAGGTTATCTGCACCCAACATCTCCAGCGTGTCCATCACCAGCGGCACGCCGCCGTCCGCCTGAGAGGTTAAAACGATATGCTCGGGGCGGACTCCAAGCGTCATCTTACGCCCGGCGTAGCCACGATAGTACCAGTTGATCGGCAACGCCATCCCGCTTTCCAGCTCAAAATGCGTTCCCGCGCTGCTGATACGCCCTTCCAGCAGGTTCATTGCCGGGCTGCCGATAAAGCTCGCCACAAAGCGGGTGGCCGGTTTCTCGTACACTTCCACCGGAGTGCCAATCTGCTCGGCGATGCCTTTGTTCATCACCATCACGCGCTGGGCGAGGGTCATGGCTTCGACCTGATCGTGGGTCACGTACAGAGAGGTGGTTTTCAGACGACGGTGCAGCTGCTGCAGCTCAAGACGCATCTGTACGCGCAGCTTGGCGTCGAGGTTAGACAGCGGCTCGTCGAACAGGAATACCGCCGGATCGCGCACGATGGCGCGCCCCATAGCCACGCGCTGGCGCTGGCCGCCGGAGAGCTCGCGCGGGCGGCGCTTCAGCAGGCCGTCCAGCTCGAGAATTCGCGCCGCCTCTTTCACCCGCTCGTCGATATGGCCTTTGCCCATGCCGCGGATTTTCAGCCCCCAGGCCATGTTCTCTTCTACGCTCATGTGCGGATAGAGTGCGTAGTTCTGGAACACCATCGCAATGCCTCTGTCTTTAGGCTCCATCTCGGTGACGCGCTGGCGGTCAATCCAGATATCCCCGGAGGTTACGCGCTCCAGCCCCGCCACCATGCGCAGCAGGGTGGATTTGCCGCAGCCGGACGGGCCGACCATCACGATGAATTCTCCGTCCGCCACGTCGAGCGTCAGCGGCTGAATCACCTGGGTTTTGCCATCCCAGCTTTTGGTTACTGCCTGAAGTTTTAAACCTGCCATCTTATTTCTCGCTATCGACCAGGCCGCGGACAAACGCGCGCTGCATGGCTAAAACAATGACTACGGGTGGGATAAGGGTGAGCAGCATCGCCGCCATCACCTGGTTCCAGAGCGTGGTGCCTTCGCCGGTGGCGATCATGCCTTTGATGCCCGCCACGGCGGTACCGAGGTTAACGTCCTGAATAATCAGCAGCGGCCACAGGTACTGGTTCCAGCCGTAGATAAAGGTGATCACAAACAGCGCTGCAAGGTTGGTTTTCGACAGCGGCAGCACGATGTCCCTGAAGAAGCGCATCGGCGACGCGCCGTCGATGCGCGCCGCTTCAATCAGCTCGTCCGGCAGGGTCATAAAGAACTGGCGGAACAGGAAGGTGGCGGTCGCCGAGGCCATCAGCGGCAGGGTTAAGCCCGCGTAGCTGTCGAGCATCTTCAGGTTGGCAATCACTTCTACCGTCGGGAAGATACGCACCTCTACCGGCAGCATCAGGGTGATAAAAATCATCCAGAAGAAGAGGTTACGCAGCGGAAAGCGGAACCAGACGATGGCGAAGGCCGAAAGCATCGACACCGTAATTTTGCCGACCGTAATGCCAAACGCCATGATGAAGCTGTTGAGCATCATCAGCCAGAACGGCGCGCTGTTGGCGCCCACGCCCTGAGTCCAGATGGTCTTCATGTTCTCGAACAGATGCCCGCCGGGGATCAGCGTCATCGGCGTGTCGAACACCGCTTTGGTGTCCAGCGTGGCGGCGACAAACGCCACGTACAGCGGGAAGAGGATGACGATAATCCCTAAAATCAGCATGGTATGGCTGAAAATCGTCAGCCCGCGACGGTTCTCAATCATTGGTAGCGCACCTTACTTTCGACATAGCGGAACTGCACCACCGTGAGGATGATGACGAGGAACATCAGCACGACCGACTGCGCGGCGGAGGCGGAGAGATCCAGCCCCGCAAAGCCTTCGCGGTAGATTTTGTAAATCAGCGTGGTGGTCGCCTGCACCGGGCCGCCTGCGGTCGCCGCGTCGATCACCGGGAAGGTGTCGAAGAAGGCGTACACGAGGTTAACCACCAGCAGGAAGAAACTCACCGGGGCGATCAGCGGCAGCGACAGCCTGAAGAAACGATGAATGGGCCCTGCGCCGTCAATCGCCGCGGCTTCCACCAGCGAGCGCGGAATGGACTGCAGCGCGGCAAAGAAGAACAGGAAGTTGTAGCTGATCTGCTTCCACACCGAGGCGAACACCACCAGGAACATGGCCTGACCGCTGTTCTGGGCGTGGTTCCAGTCGTAGCCGAACTCGGCCAGGAAGTGGGTAATCAACCCGCGACCGGGGTTAAACAGGAAGATCCACAGTACGGCGGCGACGGCGGGAGCCACGGCGTAAGGCAGCAGCATCAGGGTTTGATAAATACGGCTGCCGCGCACCACGTAGTCCACCAGCGCGGCGAAAAACAGCGAGGCAACCAGACCGCTGACGGTCACCAGCGCGCTGAACTTCATCGTCGTCCAGAAGGAGTCCAGGTAGTAGCTGTCGTGGAACAGTGCGGTAAAGTTGTCCAGGCCAACAAACTGGCTGGAAAGCCCGAACGGGTCGACGCTTTGTACCGAGTACCACAGCGCTTCGCCCGCAGGCCAGATAAAGAAGATAACGGTGATGACCAGCTGCGGCGCGACCAGAAGATAGGGCAGCCAGCGGGAACGGAACACCGGACGGGATGATGACATAGGTTTGCTCTGTAGGTATTCCCCCTCACCCCGGCCCTCTCCCCAAAGGGGCGAGGGAGAAAAGACGGCTCCGCGCAGTCCCCTCTCCCCTATGGGAGAGGGTTAGGGTGAGGGGCAGGTTTGAATTACGATTTGGTCGACTGCTCAAAGCGGCGCAGCAGCTGATTCCCGCGCTCTACCGCAGAGTCCAGCGCCTGCTGTGGCGTTTTCTTACCGGTCCACACGCTTTCCAGCTCTTCATCCACGATGGTGCGGATCTGCGGCATGTTGCCCAGACGCAGGCCTTTGGTGAACGGCAACGGCGGCTTGTTCAGCATCTGACGCGTCGCGATGTCCGCGCCCGGGTTCTTGCTGTAGAAGCCCTGCTCGCGGGTCAGGTCGTACGCGGCTTTGGTGATCGGCAGGTACCCGGTCTTCTGGTGCCATTCGGCGGCGTTTTCAGGCTTCGCCAGGAAGTCGAGGAATTCGGCTACGCCTTTGTAGGTGCCCTTGTCTTTACCCTGCATCACCCACAGGCTCGCCCCGCCGATGATGGCGTTCTGCGGCGCGCCCTTCACGTCAGCGTCGTACGGCATCATGCCCACGCCGTAGTTGAATTTGGCGTAGTGGCGGATATCCGCCAGCGAGCCGGAAGAGGCGGTGGTAATGGCGCAGTCGCCGTTGTAGAACTTCTCGGTGGATTCGTCTTTACGTCCGAAGTAGCTGAAGTCGCCCTTCTTGTTCAGATCGGCAAGCAGCGCGATATGCTTCACCTGCTCAGGCTTGTTGAACTCCAGGACCGCGTCGGTGCCGTCGAAGCCGTTGTTTTTGGTCGCAACCGGCAGGCCGTGCCAGGCGCTGAAGTTTTCAATCTGGATCCAGCCCTGCCAGCCGCTGGCGTAGCCGCACTTCATCCCCGCCGCCTTCAGCTTCGCGGTGTACTCCGCCAGGTCCTGCCAGGTTTTTGGCGGCTGCTCCGGGTCTAAACCGGCTTTTTTGAAGGCGTCTTTGTTGTAGTACAGCACCGGCGTGGAGCTGTTAAACGGCTGAGACAGCAGGTGGCCGGTTTTGGAATCGGTGTAGTAACCCGCTACGGTCGGCACGAACTGCGACTCGTCGAAGTTGAGGCCCGCTTCTTTGAACACTTCATAGACCGGTTTGATGGCTTTGGAGGCCATCATGGTGGCGGTACCCACTTCATAAACCTGCAACAGCGCAGGTGCGTTACCGGTACGGAAGGCGGCGATGCCCGCGCTCAGGCTCTGCTCGTAGTTGCCTTTGTACACCGGCACAATTTTGTAATCCGGATGGGTGTCGTTGAAACGCTGCGCCAGGGAGTCAACTTCTTTACCCAACTCCCCTTCCATGGAATGCCAGAACGGAATGGTGGTGACAGCCATTGCGTTCGTCGCAAAAGCCAGACCAAGTGCCAGACCCAAAGCTGTGTGTCGTAACGATGTCATTGTCATCTCTCTTATTGTGCCGGATGCGCGATATCACGCGTTTTATGCTCGCGAGGTAACATGACATGCTCGAATGACAGAAAAATAACTGTTTGTTTACAGATAAGTGACAGCCAGGCGTCAGGGGGATGATGGTTGTGTGAAAGGGGCTGGGGGGGTGGTTTAGGTGCGGTCTGGTGCCCTCACCCCGACCCTCTCCCACGGGGAGAGGGAGAAAACATTAAAAAAGGCAACTTGCGTTGCCTTTTTGCTTTTACCTATCCGCCCAGATACGCGCTCCGCACCGCTTCGTTCGCCAGCAGCGCGTCGCCGGTATCCTCCAGCACCACGCGGCCGTTCTCCAGCACGTAGCCACGATCGGCGAGCTTCAGCGCCTGGTTGGCGTTCTGCTCGACGAGGAAGATGGTCATCCCCTCTTTGCGCAGCTGCTCGATGGTGTCGAAGATCTGCTGAATGATGATCGGCGCCAGACCGAGCGACGGTTCGTCCAGCAGCAGCAGGCGCGGCTGGCTCATCAGCGCGCGGCCAATCGCCAGCATCTGCTGTTCACCGCCGGACATGGTGCCCGCACGCTGGATGCGGCGCTCCCACAGGCGCGGGAAGAGTTCATATACCCACTTGATGCGGGTCTGGTATTCATCACGGTGAGCGAAGAACCCGCCCATCGCCAGGTTCTCTTCCACCGTCATGCGGGAGAAGACGCGGCGCCCTTCCGGAACAATCGCCACCGCCTCGCGCATGATTCTGGCGGTCTGCCAGTCGGTAATGTCTTTACCATCGAACACAATCCGCCCGCTGGTGGCGCGCGGGTCGCCGCACAGGGTGCCGAGCAGCGTGGTTTTGCCCGCGCCGTTGGCGCCAATCAGGGTCACGATTTCACCCTGATTGATGTGCAGGCTGACGTCGTGCAGCGCCTGGATCTTGCCGTAGTGCGCGTTGACCTTGTCGAACGTTAACATCGCTTTTTCCATCTTATGCCTCACCAAGGTATGCGCGGATCACGTCCGGGTTGTTGCGGATCTCTTCCGGCGTGCCGTTTGCCAGCGGCGTGCCCTGGTTTACCACGTAGATACGGTCCGAAATGCCCATCACCAGCTTCATGTCGTGCTCAATCAGCAGGATGGTGGTGTCGTGACTGTCGCGCAGCTCGGCAATCAGCTCGTCCAGCTCTTTGGTCTCTTTCGGGTTGAGCCCTGCCGCCGGTTCGTCGAGCATCAGGATTTCCGGCTGCGTCACCATGCAGCGCACGATCTCCAGACGACGCTGGTCACCGTAGGCCAGGTTGCTCGCCTGACGGTTGGCGTGCTGCAGCAGGCCAATTCGGTCGAGCCAGGTGGCGGCGCGGTCAAGCGCTTCATCCTGCGCGCGGCGGAAGGCCGGGGTTTTCAGCAGGCCGGAGAACAGCCCGGTTTTCAGCTGCTGATGCTGTGCCACCAGCAGGTTCTCAATTACCGTCATCTCGCGGAACAGACGCACGTGCTGGAAGGTACGCACCACGCCCATGCGGGCAATCTGCTGGCCCGGCAGCCCTTCCAGGTGCTGATCGCGCAGCATGATGGTGCCGCCCGTTGGCTTGTAGAAGCCGGTCAGGCAGTTAAAGACCGTGGTTTTCCCTGCGCCGTTCGGACCAATCAGGGAGACAATCTCTTTCTTGTGCAAATCCAGATTCACGTTGTTGACCGCCAGCAGGCCGCCAAAACGCATCATCAGACCGTTAACGGATAATAATGGCTGACTCATGCCTGCTCTCCTTTCGCTTGCCCGTTCTTCAGCTTCAGCTGTGGACGGGTCATCGGCAGCAGACCCTGCGGACGCCAGATCATCATCAGCACCATCAAACCACCCAGCATCAGCATGCTGTATTCGTTAAAGTCGCGCATCAGCTCGCGCGAGACCACCAGCAGGATGGCCGCGAGGATAACGGCGAACTGCGAGCCCATCCCGCCGAGCACCACAATCGCCAGCACAAAGGCGGATTCGGCGAAGGTGAACGATTCCGGGCTAACGAAGCCCTGACGCGCGGCAAACAGCGTTCCGGCGAAACCGGCAAACGCGGCGCTGATGGTGAACGCGGTCAGCTTGATGCGGGTCGGGTTCAGGCCCAGGGAGCGGCAGGCGATCTCATCTTCACGCAGCGCTTCCCACGCGCGGCCCAGCGGCATGCGCAGCAGGCGGTTGATCACGAACAGGGTAATCACCACCAGCAGCAGCGCCACCAGATAGAGCCAGATCACGCGGTCGGACGGGTCATACTTCACGCCGAAGAAGTTGCTGAAGGTATCCCAGCCGCCTTCGCGGGCGGTACGGCTGAACTCCAGCCCGAAGAAGGTCGGTTTCGGGATCTGGCTGATGCCGTTCGGGCCGCCGGTCACTTCGGTGTTGTTGAGCAGCAGGATACGGACGATTTCGCCGAAGCCCAGGGTCACAATCGCCAGGTAGTCACCGCGCAGGCGCAGCACCGGGAAGCCAAGCAGGAAGCCAGCAGCGGCAGAGACCAGCCCCGCCAGCGGCAGGCAGGTCCAGAAGCCGAGACCGTAATAGTGGTTCAGCAATGCGAAGGTATAGGCGCCGATGGCGTAGAAGCCGCCGTAGCCCAGCACCAGCAGGCCCGAGAGCCCCACGACCACGTTCAGACCGAGGCCGAGAATCACGTAGATCATGGTCAGAGTGGCGATATCCACGGTGCCACGAGACACCACAAACGGCCACGCCACGGCGGCCACCAGCAGCGCCACGAGGAACAGCTTCTGCTTAACGGTAGAACCGTCGATTGCCGGCAGGACGAATTTCGGCCCGGAGACGTTTTTCAGCGTCTTCTGGAACAGCGGCCGCAGCAGCTGGAACAGGAACACCACGGCCGTACCGATAAATACCCACTGCCAGCGGATGTCAGCTGCGGTATCGACAACCAGTTTGGTGCCATTCAGCTCAAGCTGGACGCCCATAAAGACGCTGGCCAGCACGAAGAACATGGCGGCAGAGAGCAGCGCCATTGCAAAATGCATCGGTTTCATACTTTCTCTACCTCCGGACGGCCCAGAATACCGGTAGGCATCACCAGCAGAACCAGAATCAGCAGGGCAAACGACACCACGTCTTTATACTCCGTGCTCAGGTACGCCGAGGAGAGCGCTTCGGCCACGCCCAGGATCAGGCCGCCGATCATCGCGCCCGGAATACTGCCGATACCGCCCAGAACCGCCGCGGTGAAGGCTTTCATCCCGGCCATAAAGCCGATGTACGGGTTGATCACGCCGTAGAACTGGCCGAGCAGGACGCCCGCCACCGCCGCCATCGCGGCGCCAATCACGAAGGTCAGGGCAATCACGCGGTCGGTGTTGATGCCGAGCAGGCTCGCCATCTTCAGGTCTTCCGCGCAGGCGCGGCAGGCGCGTCCCATACGCGAGTAGCGGATGAACAGCGTCAGGGCGAGCATCGCAATAAAGGTCACGACCCAGATAACCAGCTGCATGGTGGTGATAGAGGCCGCGAAGTTTTCGCTGGCCCCCACAATCCACTGGCCGTTAAACAGGCTTGGCAGCGCCACGTCGCGCGAGCCTTCGGTCAGGCTGACGTAGTTTTGCAGGAAGATCGACATCCCGATCGCGGAAATAAGCGCAATCAGGCGCTTGGAGCTGCGCACCGGCCGGTAGGCCACGCGCTCAATGCTCCAGCCGTAGGCGCTGGCAATCACGATCGCGCCGACAAACCCGGCGGCGACCAGCAGCCAGCTGCTGTCGATGCCCATCATCATCAGGGCGGCGATAATCATAAAGGAGACGTAGCTACCGATCATGTACACCTCGCCGTGGGCGAAGTTGATCATGCCGATAATGCCGTAAACCATCGTATAGCCGATGGCGATCAGCGCGTAGGTGCTTCCCAGCGTAACGCCGTTAAACATCTGCTGCAGGAAATAGAGAAACTGCTCGGACATATGCAAACCTTTTTATACCCGCCCGTCATGCCGGGCGGTGGGATAATTATTTGGCGGCCGAGGATGAACCGTCGGCGTGCCACTTAAAGACACCAAACTCAAATCCCTTCAGATCGCCTTTCTCATCCCAGTTCAGCGGCCCAATCACGGTGTTCGCCCCGTGTGCTTTTAAATCTTTCACCAGATCCAGCGGTTCTTTGCTGCCGGAGCGATCCAGCGCGGTGGCCAGAGACTGTACGGCCGCGTAGGTGATCCAGACGTACGGACCACTCGGATCTTTCTTCTGCGCCTTGAGCGCATCCACGATAGCCTTGTTGGCCGGATCCTGGTCATAGCGTTTTGGCATCGTCACCAGCATGCCTTCGGCAGAATCCCCCGCGATGTTTGACAGGGAGGCATTGCCCACGCCCTCTGGCCCCATAAACTGGGTTTTCAGACCGGTGGCGCGCGCCTGACGCAGCATCTGCCCCATCTCCGGGTAGTAGCCGCCGTAGTAAACGAAGTCGATATTCTCTTTTTGCAGGCGAGCAATCAGCGCGGAGAAGTCTTTCTCACCGGCGGTAATGCCGTCGAAGAAGACGATGTTCGCGCCGCCTTTTTTCAGGCCGTCCTGCACGGAGCGCGCCAGGCCTTCGCCGTACTGCTGTTTGTCATGAATAATGGCAATGCGCTGTGGCTTAACGGTCTCGAGGATGTATTTTGCGGCGGTGGGGCCCTGCGAGGAGTCCAGACCGGCGGTACGCATAATGTGCTGGTAGCCGCGCTGGGTCAGTTCCGGGTTCGTTGCGCCTGGGGTGATCATCAGAATGCCTTCGTCTTCGTAGATATCAGACGCCGGCTGCGTGGAGGATGAGCACAGGTGGCCGATCACATACTGAATACCGTCGTTGACGATTTTGTTGGCGACCGCGACGGCCTGTTTCGGATCGCAGGCGTCGTCATATTCCACGCCCACCAGCTTGTCGCCTTTGATGCCGCCCTTGGCGTTGATGTCTTTGATGGCCTGGCGCGCGCCGTTGAACTCCATGTCACCCCACTGGGCAACAGGGCCGGACATCGCGCCCACTACCGCAACTTTAATGTCGTCTGCCATAGCGGCATGCGAGATCGACAGTGCGACCATCCCCGCGATTAACGTCTTCGCGTTCCTTTTCATCTCTGAATCCCCATTCGTGATGTCGTGTTTATATTTTGTTTTATTATGGTTAAAAAGCATTCTGTACTTTTAATGAACAACGCTATTTTTACCAGTGCCTTTAATGGTTTAGCGCAGTTTTTTGTCAAAAACCAGACTAAAATCTCTATTTTTCAGGCGATTAAGCAAAGATAATATTCTGAAATCAGGCAGAGATAAACAAATAAAAGTGCAGTTTGCAGCATAAAATAACGGTACAAAGCGCCGAATAAATCACTACCGTTCAGGTTAAAATTCTGCTTATTTTTCGATCCATGTGTTTTCAAACTGCCCATCGCGTTGCCAAAAAACTAATCACCTGGTTAATGAGAATAAAAAGAGGAAGCCGCTGAGTGAATAAATTGAGTACACTGCCCCTACTCAATCTGATTTGGACAAGTGGCTAATGAAACTGACTATCGTGCGTCTGGTGACCTTTAGCGACCAGGATCATATCGACCTGGGCAAGATCTGGCCGGAATATTCCCCTTCGTCGCTGCACGTTGATGAGACCCACCGCATTTATGCCGCGCGTTTTAACGAACGCCTGCTGGCAGCGGTTCGCGTAACCCTGAGCGGTACGGAAGGGGCGCTGGACTCGCTGCGCGTGCGTGACGTCACCCGTCGTCGCGGTGTGGGACAGTATTTAATTGAAGAAGTGATCCGCGAAAACCCGAGCGTGACCTCATGGTGGATGGCTGATGTGGGCGTGGAAGACCGCGGCGTGATGGCGGCGTTTATGCAGGCGTTAGGGTTTACGGCGCAGGAAAGCGGGTGGGAGAAGCGCCAGGGCTGATTTGTGCGGCCTGATGCCCTCACCCCGGCCCTCTCCCACGGGGAGAGGGAGAACACCGAGCGGTCCCCTCTCCCTGTGGGAGAGGGTTAGGGTGAGGGCATCAACCCGCACCAGTCTTATTTGGCGTCGGTCGCCGTGCCGTTAGCATGCCAGTCAAACACGCCGAACTCGAAGCCCTTCAGGTCGCCCTTCGCGTCCCAGGAGAGTGGCCCCATGACGGTCTCGACGGTATTCGCTTTCAGCCAGGTGGCAATCTCAGCCGGATCGGCTGACTGGTTCAGGCCCGCCTGCAGAGACTGCAGCGCCGCGTAGGTGGTCCAGACGAACGCGCCGCTTGGATCCTGTTTCTTCGCCTTGATGGCATCTACGATAGGTTTGTTCGCAGGGACCTGGTCGTAGTTCTTCGGTTTGGTTACCAGCAGGCCTTCGGCTGATTCACCCGCAATGTTAGACAGGGAAACGTTCGCCACGCCTTCCGGGCCCATAAACTGGGTTTTCAGGCCCGCAGCGCGCGCCTGGCGCAGGATCTGGCCCATTTCCGGGTGGTAGCCACCGTAGTAAACGAAATCAATATTCTCTTTCTTCAGGCGCGCCACCAGGGTGGAGAAGTCTTTCTCACCGGCGGTGATCCCGTCGAAGAACACCACGTCGGCATTCGCTTTCTTGAGGTTATCCTGCACTGAACGCGCCAGACCTTCACCGTACTGCTGCTTGTCATGAACGATGGCAATGCGCTTCGGCTTCACTTTTTCAACGATGTATTTCGCCGCGGTTGGGCCCTGGTCAGAGTCCAGACCGGTGGTGCGCAGGGTCAACTTGTAGCCACGCGCGGTCAGCTCCGGTGCGGTCGCTGCCGGGGTGATCATCAGAATACCTTCGTCTTCGTAGATGTCAGACGCAGGCTGAGTCGAGGAAGAGCACAGGTGACCGATAACGTATTTGATCCCGTCGTTCACCACTTTGTTCGCGACCGCGACCGCTTGTTTCGGGTCACAGGCATCATCATATTTTACGATCTGCAGTTTTTCGCCCTTGATACCGCCCTTAGCATTAATGTCTGCAACCGCCTGTTCAGCGCCGGTAAATTCCTGGTCGCCGTACTGTGCTACCGGACCGGACATTGCGCCAACCACAGCCACCTTGATGTCTGCCTGTGCCATGGTGCTGAATGCCAACGCGATACATCCTGCCAGTAACGCTTTACCCTTCATGTTCATCCTGAGATTCCCCATTATTATGGTTATTACGATTGTTGTGATGTTGTTGTGCAGCGCTTTATGTCAGTTATAGGTGTGCTGTTCGCGCTTTTTCAGCATACTCTGCTAAAACATACCCGATTTTTATGATTTTGGAATAGCTAATTTGAAATGAATATATGATAAGCCCGGCAGGGATTTTCGCCGGGCATATGGCTTTAACGTGTCAGCGACGCGGAGATAATGTCCAGCGCTTTACGGAACTGCGCTTCAGGGATAGTCAGCGGATACAGGAAACGAATGACGTTGCCGTAGACGCCGCAGCTCAGAAGAAGCAGCCCTTCCTGCAACGCGCGCTCCTGCACCTGGCGGGTAAATTCCGGCGAAGGCTGGCCCGTTTGCGGGTCGTTAAACTCCACCGCCACCATCGATCCCTGCGCGCGAATATCAGCGATATACGGGCAGTGTTCTTTCGCCTTGTTCAGCACTTCCACCAGGTGATGGCCAAGATGCGCCGAGCGCGTGCAGAGATCCTCTTCATCAATCACGTCGAGCACGGCATGCGCCGCCGCAATCGCCAGCGGGTTCCCGGCGTAGGTACCGCCCAGCCCGCCCGGTGCAGGGGCGTCCATGACCTCCGCACGGCCCGATACCGCTGAGAGCGGCATCCCGCCCGCCAGGCTTTTCGCCATGGTGATCAGATCGGGCTTCACGCAGTGGTGTTCCATCGAGAACAGCTTGCCGGTACGGGCGAAGCCGCTTTGCACCTCGTCGGCAATCAGCAAAATACCGTGGGTGTCGCACAGGGCGCGCAGCGCCTGCATAAAATCAGCTGGCGCAATGTTGAAACCGCCCTCTCCCTGAACCGGTTCGAGAATAATGGCCGCGACCTGATCGGGTGCGATATCCGCCTTAAAGATGCGTTCCAGGCTTTTCAACGCTTCCGCCGTGCTGACGCCGTGCAGTTCATTCGGATACTGCGCGTGATACACCGAACCGGGGAACGGGCCAAAGCCGAGCTTGTACGGCGCAACTTTGCCGGTCAGCGCCATGGTCATAAAGGTGCGGCCGTGGAACGCGCCGCCGAAGGTGATAAGGCCGGGACGTTTAGTGTACGCCCGGGCAATTTTGACCGCGTTTTCGACCGCCTCTGCCCCCGTGGAGAAGAACGCGGTTTTGGCCGGACCGTCAACGGGCACGCGCTGGTTGATGCGCTCGGCAAGCGCCACATAGCCTTCGTACGGCACAATCTGGTACGCCGTATGGGTAAACGCGTGGAGCTGTTTTTCAATCGCGGAAATGACTTTTGGATGGCGATGGCCGGTATTCAGCACCGCGATCCCGGCGGCGAAGTCGATGTACTCGTTACCTTCCACGTCCCACACCGTGGCGTTTTCAGCTTTATCAGCATAGAAGTTACACATCACGCCGATGCCGCGCGGCGTCGCCTGTAAACGCCGGTCGTTCAGTTCGTTATTTTTCACCCTGTCCCCCTGAGAAAGTCGCCTGCTTAGCGCATCAGTAAGTGTTTGCCAGGGGGAGGGAATTCGCCAGAGCGGGCGCTAAAAAAACAAAACCCCCGGACTTTCATCCAGGGGTTCTCGGTGTACTTCGCGGAAATTACGCTTCGATAGCGGCGCGAAGTTTTTTCATGGCGTTCTTTTCAAGCTGACGGACACGTTCCGCAGAAACGCCGTAGCGGTCGGCCAGCTCCTGCAGCGTGGACTTGTTGTCTTCGTCCAGCCAGCGGGCGCGGATAATATCCTGGCTACGCTCGTCGAGGCCTTCCATCGCATGGGTCAGCTTGTTCGCGGCCTGATCTTCCCAGTTATCCTCTTCGATGCCGTCAGCAAAGTTAGAGGTTTTATCCTGCAGATACAGAACCGGCGCCATCGGCTGGCTGTCAGATGCGTCGTCGTCGGAGGACATATCAAAGGTCATGTCCTGCGCGGCCATACGGGATTCCATCTCACGCACGTCTTTGCTGGATACGCCCAGCTCGCGCGCCACCATTTCCACTTCATCCTGGTTGAACCAGCCCAGACGCTGCTTGGCTTTACGCAGGTTGAAGAACAGTTTGCGTTGCGCTTTTGTCGTGGCGACTTTCACGATACGCCAGTTGCGCAGCACGTATTCATGAATTTCTGCTTTGATCCAGTGCACAGCGAAGGAGACGAGTCGCACACCCACTTCCGGGTTAAAGCGACGCACAGCCTTCATCAGGCCGATGTTGCCTTCCTGAATCAAGTCCGCCTGCGGCAGGCCATAGCCCGCATAGTTACGAGCAATGTGAACAACAAAGCGCAGGTGAGACAGGATCAGCTTTTTCGCTGCTTCCAGATCGCCCTGGTAATGCAGCTTTTCAGCAAGCTCCTTTTCTTCCTCGGCCGTTAACATCGGCCAGGTGTTCGCAGCCCGGATATAAGATTCCAGGTTACCAACAGGGGCTAAAGCTAAAGTTTGCATTTCTTTGGTCATTCATTCCTCTCAATGTTTCTTCTGGTCCTGGTCGTCCCCGTCAGGCAACAACCATGCCAAAGCGTTTGAGCAACGAGATTAGCATTCACTCTTTTATCAGACAGTGATTTTATCCACAAGTTCCAGGTGCAACGGTGAATAAATTACGCACAAATTGTGACATGAAGATGATAACAGGGGAAGCGACAACAGGGACGCTTTCCCTGCAGAGCGAGCATCTCGGTGCAGGGAAAGATTATATCACGCTTTTATTAGTCGGGAGTAAAGTGACGTAAATGTTGAACGGTTGCCAGCCAGGCTGCCACCCACCCAATCATCGAACAAACCAGCAGCAGCAACAGACACTCATCGAAGCCTAAGCCACTGATATCAAACTTCGTTCCGAAAACCTGCGCCACTTCAGTCACGGCAGAAGAGAGCCGCATCACCAAAATTTCTGACAATATCAGTGAAAGAAATGCACCGGAAAAACCGAGCAATGCGCCACCGTAAAGGAATGGTCGGAGGATGAAACCATCCGTCGCACCAATCAGTTTCTGCACGTTAATGGTATCGCGACGGGCAAAGATGCTCAGGCGCACGCTGTTACCGATGACGAGGAAGACCGCCGCCACCATCAGCACGCCAATCATCGCCGCGACGCGTCCTACCAGCCCGGTCAGGGCAGCAAGGCGCGCAAACCAGCTGTCGTCCATGCGTACTTCATCAATGCCCCTAATGCGCGTGATGCGATCGCGCAGGGTGTTAAGCGAATCGGTCCCCTGGAAATCCAGCTTCGGGATCACCACCGCCACGGCGGGCAGCGGGTTCTCTTCGAGCATATCCAGCGCGCCGCCAAAGCCAGACCAGTTACGGAACTCGCCCAGCGCGTCTTCACGTGAGAGATAGTTGACCTTCTCCACGCCCTGCTCGGCCTGGATTTGCCCAACCACCTGCGCCGCGGCGTTATCGTCGAGCGCTTTATCCATATAGACCGTGATCTGTGGCGACGGATAATACTGTGAGGCCGCCTGGTTGACGTTTTTATAGACCATATAGCAGACGCTTGGCAGCGTCAGGGAGATGGCGATCACCATCACCGTCAGGAACGTCGCCAGCGGTTTGCTTTTCAGGTCCTGCAGCGCGCCGTGGAACGCGTAGCGCACCTGCTCGTTAAACACGTTGGTTTTACGGGAGGCCGGTTTTGGCGCGGCCTTCTGGCGCTTCGGCGCATTACGATTGCCGTCACCACCGCCCTGCGGCTTACGGAAACGGTCAAACCGGTTTCCGAACTGCCGAATCTGGTTTATTGCATCACGCTTATTCACCGTGGCCTCCGTGCAAATGCCCGTCGCTCAGGGTCAGCATGCGGTACGAACGACGGGAAATGAGCCCGATGTCGTGCGTCGCCATCAATACGGTGACTCCTACGCGGTTAAATTCCTCAAACAGACGCAAAATCCCTTCGGACAGGGCATCGTCCAGGTTACCGGTTGGTTCATCCGCCAGCAGTACGGCAGGCTTGTTCACCACCGCGCGGGCGATGCCCACGCGCTGCTGTTCACCGCCGGAGAGCTGGATCGGGAAGTTCTTCGCTTTGTCCAGCAGCCCGACCTTATCCAGCGCCGCAGAGACGCGACGGCGGATATCGTCATAGCTGGCGCCGGCAATAATCAGCGGAATGGCCACGTTATCGAAAACGGTGCGATCCATCAGCAGGTGGTGATCCTGGAAAATCATGCCGATCTGACGACGCAGGAACGGCACTTCGCGGTTTTTCAGGCGGCTGATCTCATGGCCGCCAAAAAAGATTTTCCCGGCGCTTGGCCGCTCGATCCCACAGATAAGCTTGAGCAGGGTACTTTTCCCCGCGCCGGAATGGCCGGTCAGGAATGCCATCTCGCCCGGCTGCAGGTGGAATGTCACCCCCTGCAGCGCTTGTCTCCCACCGAGATAGGCCTTGCTGACGTGTTCAAAGCGAATCATTGTTAGTCCTCTCGGGCAAATAATGCCTCAATAAAGTCGTCCGCCTTAAACGGACGCAAATCCTCAATACGCTCGCCCACACCGATGTAGCGGATAGGAATACCGAACTGATCGGCCACGGAGAAGATCACCCCGCCTTTCGCGGTGCCGTCCAGCTTGGTCAGCGCGATCCCCGTCAGTCCTACCGCTTCATTGAACAGCTTCGCCTGGCTGATGGCGTTCTGTCCGGTGCTGGCATCAATGGTCAGCATAATTTCATGCGGTGCGTCTTCGTCCAGCTTCTTCATGACGCGGACGATTTTCTTCAACTCTTCCATCAGGTGCGATTTGTTCTGCAAACGCCCTGCGGTATCGGCAATCAGCACGTCCACGTTGCGCGCCTTCGCCGCCTGGATGGCGTCGAAGATCACGGACGCAGAATCCGCGCCGGTATGCTGGGCAATCACCGGAATGTTGTTGCGCTGGCCCCAAACCTGCAGCTGCTCAACCGCTGCCGCGCGGAAGGTATCGCCCGCCGCCAGCATCACCGATTTGCCCTGCTGCTCGAACTGACGCGCCAGCTTGCCGATGGTGGTAGTTTTACCCACGCCGTTCACGCCGACCATCAGAATAACAAATGGCGTTTTGCCTTCAATATTAAGCGGTTCGTCAACTTTTGCGAGAATTTCACCCATCTCGTCTTTCAGCAAACCGTACAGCGCTTCGGCGTCGCGCAGCTGTTTGCGGCTCGCCCCTTCGGTCAGATTGGCGATGATCTTACGGGTGGTTTCCACGCCGACGTCCGCAATCAGCAGCTGTTCTTCCAGCTCTTCAAAGAGATCGTCGTCGATCTTCTTGCCGCGGAACAGACTGATAAATCCGGAACCTAAGTTTTCTTTGGTTTTGAGCAGGCTGCGCTTCAGGCGCGCGAAGAAACCTTCTTTGGTCGGTTTTTCCTGCTCCTGGACGCTCTCTTCTTCGGCCTGCTCTTCTACCGGCACGACGATAATCGCCTCTTCCGCGGCTTCTGCCGCCAGCGCCTGGGCTTCCAGCTCTTCATCGGTCAGCTCTGGCTCGAGTGCCGCTTCTTCTTCCACCGCCTCAACAATTTCAACGGTTTCCGCTTCGGCCTGCCACTCTTCGGCAGAAACCTCTTCGGCTTTCACCTCTTCCGGCAGCGGCAGCTCTTCGTGTTCGATAACGGCCTGCGGCGCTTCGGCAAGGGCCTCAATGACAACCGGCTCTGGCTTCTCGCTCTCCTGAACCTGTTCCGTGACCTCAACAACCTCTTGTGCAAAGGTTTCAATCTCTTCTTTGCTGTGCGCCGTTTCTTCCGCTTCGACAACCGCGGCGGTTTCTACAGGCGTTTCAGGCTGTGACTGCTCTTCAACGGCTTGTTGCTCTTCGGTTTTCTGTTCTGTTTCTTGCTCTTTTTCACCGAAGCCCAGCCAGGAAAAGAAGCCACGTTTTTTTTGTTTTGCCATCTGCGACTACACTCCTCGCGGCGCTATATACATGGAAGCTAAAAAAATGATGAAATAGTCTAACACTTTACTTAATTGACATCACCGCCCGCAATCGCAGGCCAATTGTTAACAGAGCTTTCCAGAGATGAAGAAACCCAACCGCGCCCCGGCCGGTCAAATTCGTATTATCGGCGGTCAGTGGCGAGGCCGGAAATTACCGGTGCCGGACAGCCCCGGTTTACGCCCTACTACCGACCGCGTGCGCGAGACGCTGTTTAACTGGCTGGCCCCGTCAATGGTAGACGCCCACTGCCTGGACTGCTTCGCCGGAAGCGGCGCGCTCGGCCTGGAAGCGCTGTCGCGCTATGCCGCCAGCGCCACGCTGCTGGAGATGGAGCGCGGCGTGGCGCAGACGCTGCAGCAAAATCTGGCGACGCTGAAGGCGGGCAACGCCAAAGTCGTGAACACCAACACGCTGAGTTTTCTTGCGCAGAAAGGCACGCCGCATAACGTGGTGTTTGTCGATCCGCCGTTCCGCAAGGGGCTGCTGGAAGAGACGTTATCCCTGCTTGAGCAAAACGGCTGGCTGGCGGATGACGCGCTAATTTACGTTGAAAGCGAAGTGGAAAACGGTTTACCGCCGGTTCCCGCGTACTGGGATCTGCACCGCGAAAAGGTCGCCGGCCAGGTCGCTTATCGTCTTTATCACCGTCAGGCACAAGGAGGCTCCGATGCCGGTACTGATTAACCTGGGACGTTTGCTGATGCTGGGCGTCTGGGCGTTTTTAATTCTCAACCTGGTACACCCCTTCCCGCGTCCGATGAATATTTTCGTTAACGTCGCGCTGATTTTCACGTCGTTTATGCACGCCCTGCAGATGGTGATGCTGAAAAACGGCCTGCCGAAAGACGGCCCGCAGATGACGGGCTGGCAGCAGCTGCGCGTGTTTATTTTCGGCGTGTTTGAACTGCTGGTGTGGATGAAGAAGTTTAAGGCGCAGGTGAAGAAGTAAGGCGCGGCCTGATGCCCTCACCCTAACCCTCTCCCACAGGGAGAGGGAACGATTACACCCTCTCCCTGTGGGAGAGGGCCGGGGTGAGGGGAAAATTACCGCTCCGGTTCAAACCCTTCAAACCGCGTCCCTTTGTAGTTCAGCGTTCCTTTCTCACCCACCGTCAGCTGATGGTACTGCTGCGCCTCCAGGCGGAAGGTCATCTCCAGGCCGCCCGTTTCCGGTCTAAAGCTCGCTTCATAGCGCATTGCTGTGCCCGCAGGCGTCACCTGCTGCTGGCGCGAGCGGCGGTCGTTGAGCGGTTTCTCGCGTTTGTTGGTCACCACCACGCGCTTTTGCATCAGCGGTGCGGCATCGTTATCCGCCTTCTCGCGGCGCTGCTGCACGAAACGGAACGAGGCGGCAATGACGATAATCGCCACCACGATAATGAAAAAAAGCGGCATCTTGCTCATTCGACAATCCCATCAGATTTTGCGGAATTCAGGATACCTTGCCTCCCCCGCCATTGCCAAACGCCCACCCGCGTCACTACACTGGATCAGAAACTGATTATTCAGACTTAACAGATACAGGGAGTTAATATGCTTTGGTCATTTATCGCTGTCTGTTTTTCCGCATGGCTTTATGTCGATGCGTCGTACCGCGGTCCCACCTGGCAGCGCTGGTTGTTTAAACCGGTCACGCTGTTGCTCCTGCTGCTGCTGGCCTGGCAAGCGCCGATGTTCAACGCCGTCAGCTATCTGGTGCTCGCCGGGCTGTGTGCATCCCTGATAGGCGATGCCTTAACCCTGCTGCCGCGACAGCGCCTGCTGTACGCCGTTGGGGCGTTCTTCCTCTCCCATCTGCTGTATACCATCTACTTTGCCAGCCAGATGACGCTCTCCTTCTTCTGGCCGCTGCCGCTGGTGCTGCTGGTGATTGGCGCCCTGCTGATTGCGGTGATCTGGTCGCGTCTGGAAGAGATGCGTTTGCCGGTCTGTACGTTTATCGCCATGACGCTGGTGATGGTGTGGCTGGCAGGTGAACTGTGGTTCTTCCGCCCGACCGCTCCGGCGATGTCCGCGTTCTTCGGCGCCGCGCTGCTGCTGATCGGGAATGTCGTCTGGCTGGGCAGCCACTATCGCCGCCGCTTCCGGGCGGATAACGCGATAGCCTCCGCGTGTTACTTTGCCGGGCATTTCCTGATTGTGCGTTCGCTGTATATCTAAATAGCGCTTGACTCTGGAGTCGACTCCAGAGTGTATGCTGCGGTTAATGAGAAAATTATCATTGCCGGAGACTGCCATGTCGACTCCAGAAATACCTAAAAAAGTTCCTCAATTCTCGGCACTTAAGCTCAGCCCGGTGCGGTCGAAAGACGACTGCTGCTGCGAAGGCGCGTGCGAAACGCAAGCTCAACCTCTTCCTGAAAGCGGCAACCGCTACAGCTGGGTCGTCAACGGCATGGACTGCGCGGCCTGCGCCCGCAAGGTGGAAAACGCCGTCAAGCAGGTGCCGGGCGTGAGTCACGTTCAGGTGCTGTTCGCCACCGAAAAGCTGCTGGTTAGCGCCGATAGCGACGTCAGCAAACAGGTTGAAGCCGCCGTCAGCAAGGCGGGCTATACCCTGCGTAGCGAAACGGCGCCCGTTGAAAAAGCCTCCTCCCTGAAAGAAAACCTGTCGCTCATTACCCTCATCATCATGATGGCCCTGAGCTGGGGTCTGGAGCAGATTAACCATCCGTTCGGCAATCTGGCGTTTATCGCCACCACGCTGGTCGGCCTGTTCCCGATTGCCCGTCAGGCGCTGCGCCTGATGAAAAGCGGCAGCTGGTTTGCCATCGAAACGCTGATGAGCGTGGCGGCAATCGGCGCGCTGTTCATTGGCGCGACGGCAGAAGCGGCGATGGTGCTGCTGCTGTTCTTAATCGGCGAACGCCTTGAGGGCTGGGCGGCGAGCCGGGCGCGTAAAGGGGTCAGCGCGCTGATGGCGCTGAAGCCGGAAACCGCCACTCGCGTCATAAACGGCACGCGTGAAACGATCGCCATCAACACGCTGCGCCCGGGCGACGTGATTGAAGTGGCCGCAGGGGGGCGTCTGCCCGCAGACGGCGCGCTGCTTGGCGCCACCGCGAGCTTTGATGAAAGCGCCCTGACCGGGGAATCCATTCCGGTAGAGCGCGCCGAGGGTGAAAAAGTACCTGCTGGCGCCACCAGCGTCGACCGTCTGGTGCAGCTCACCGTGCTTTCCGAGCCGGGCGACAGCGCCATCGACCGTATCCTGAAGCTGATTGAAGAGGCGGAGGAGCGCCGCGCGCCGGTCGAACGCTTTATCGATCGCTTCAGCCGGATTTATACCCCTGCCATCATGCTGGTTGCCCTGCTGGTCACCGTCGTCCCGCCGCTGTTCTTTGGCACGCCGTGGGAGGGCTGGATTTATAAAGGGCTGACGCTGCTGCTGATTGGCTGCCCGTGCGCGCTGGTGATTTCCACCCCGGCGGCAATTACCTCAGGTCTGGCGGCGGCGGCGCGTCGCGGCGCGCTGATTAAGGGCGGCGCGGCGCTGGAACAGCTGAGCCAGGTTCAGCATATCGCCTTCGATAAAACCGGCACGCTGACCGTGGGTAAGCCGCAGGTAACCGGTGTCTATCCGCAGGACATCAGTGAAGATGGGCTGCTTACACTGGCCGCCGCCGTTGAGCAGGGGTCCACTCACCCGCTGGCGCAGGCGATTGTGCGAGAAGCGCAGTCGCGCGGGCTGAATATCCCTCCGGCAACCGCCCAGCGGGCGCTGGTCGGGTCAGGGATTGAGGCCACCGTTGACGGTAAAAATGTGCTGATTGTCGCGGCGAGCAAGTCTTCCAGTCCAGAGGTTGAGGCGTTAGAACAGACCGGACAAACCGTCGTGACCGTCCTGCAGGACGGTGTCGCGAAAGGGATGCTGGCGCTGCGCGATACTCTGCGCGATGACGCGAAAGAAGCCGTGGCGGCGCTGCACAAGCTGGGCGTGCAGGGCATTATTCTTACCGGCGATAACCCTCGCGCGGCGGCAGCGATTGCCGGTGAGCTGGGGCTGGAGTTTAAAGCCGGACTGTTGCCTGCGGATAAGGTCAGCGCCGTGACGGCGCTGAACGCCCGCGCGCCGCTGGCGATGGTCGGTGACGGGATTAACGATGCCCCGGCGATGAAAGCGTCCACCATCGGTATAGCGATGGGCAGCGGAACCGACGTGGCGCTGGAAACGGCCGACGCGGCATTGACGCACAACCGCCTGACCGGGCTGGCGCAGACGATCGCCCTGGCGCGCGCGACGCGGGCCAATATCCGTCAGAACATCGGCATTGCGCTCGGGCTGAAAGGGATTTTCCTGGTGACGACCCTGCTCGGCATGACCGGACTGTGGCTGGCGGTGCTGGCGGATACCGGAGCAACGGTGCTGGTGACGGCGAACGCGCTTCGGCTGCTGCGTCGCCGGTAAAAAAAGCCCGGTGGCGCTAACGCTTACCGGGCCTCCATGTCCTGCTAACTCGTAGGTCGGGTAAGGCGAAGCCGCCACCCGACTTTTTTATAAGAAATAGCTCATCGCCAGGCCTAAAAACAGCACCAGACCAACGTAGTTGTTGTTCATAAACGCTTTAAAACAGGCGTCACGCTCACGCTTCGCAATCAGCTTTTGCTGGTACGCAAACAGCAGTCCCGCCACCAGCACGGACCAGTAAAACTCCCAGTTCAGCCCGTTCAGGCGACCGATCGCAACCATCAGCGCCAGTACCGCGACCTGTAGGATACCGATAATCAGCTTGTCCTGACGACCAAAGAGGATGGCGGTGGATTTGATGCCAATTTTCAGGTCATCGTCGCGATCTACCATCGCGTATTGCGTGTCATACGCCACCGCCCAGAGAATGTTCGCCAGGAACATCAGCCAGCAGCTTAGCGGTAAGGACTCACTAACCGCCGCAAACGCCATCGGAATCGACCAGCCAAACGCCGCGCCCAGCACCACCTGAGGCAGGTGGGTATAGCGCTTCATAAACGGATACACCCAGGCCAACGCCAGCGCCGCAACGGAAAGCAGAATGGTCATGGTGTTGAGGGTCAGCACCAGCATGAAAGAGAGCAGCACCAGAACAATGAACAGCACGCGGGCTTCTTTCCCGGTGACCTGCCCGCTGGGTAACGGACGTCCGGCAGTACGCTTAACATGACCGTCGAATTTACGATCGGCATAGTCATTCACCACGCAGCCCGCCGCGCGCATCAGCCAGACGCCGGCAACGAACACGGCCAGGATCCACAGCGGCGGCACGCCCGGCGTGGCGAGCCACAGCGCCCACAGGGTCGGCCACAGCAGCAGTAACGCGCCAATGGGTTTATCGGTACGCATTAAGCGGTGATACGCCAACAGCTTATTCTGCGTCAGGCTCCACTCCATTTTTTCTTCCTCTTAGTACAACGGTGATGCCGGTAAAAAAAGCTCCGTCAGAATTAACGGTTTACCGCTCAGGCGAAGGCGGGAACGACGCCCCCAGAGTTCGGCATCACGACCAATCTCAATAAAATCCCGGGTAAGCTCAGACGAGGTGAAAAGGTAACGCCCCAGCGGCGTTTTCCCCAGACGTTGCAGCGCGAGCTCTGGCCCGGAAAGGGTGGACTCGGGGACCACCGTCCGCCCGGCAAGCCACGGCTCACCATCAGCACAGAGTAAAATTTCGCGCAGCCAGTAGCGTGGCTCTTGCGGCAGCAGCGGCAGCTCGCTGGCGATCTCATCGCCCGAGACAAACCCTTCCTGAATCAGGGTCACCGTGACCGTTTTACCCTGTTGCTCAAAACGTTTCGTCATGGAATCTTCCAGCAACAGCCAGTCCAGTTGCTGCGGATCAAGCGCAGGTATTTGGTCGAAATAGCGCAGCGCACGCAGTTGCGTTAGCGCAGGGTGTGACATGCCAGACTCTCCGATACATAACGTAATGGCATTGTATCGCAGAAACACGGATTGAGGGGGGCCAAACGTTATTTAACGATCACGATCGCAACATGGGCGCAACAGCCTGGCGGATACGAAAAAAAGTGCGCCCACTCAGGCGCACCAAACTACTAACAAATCAGCACTGTGGGGAAACGGTTACCCCTTGCCTTTTACACTGCTGATAAAGGTGGAACGGGCAGTGGTTGAACCTAAACGTTCGGCTTCATCAAGCAGTTTCAGCGCTTTATCGACATCGCCGCGCTTCACCGCCTGCTTAATGGCGTTGTTGAAGTACTCTTCGGTGTCGTTCAGTACCGGCTCGGCTTTCTTCGCCGGGGCAGGCGCTGCGGTCGCTACCGGTGCGGCTGCCGTGGCAGCTGGCGCGGTATAGGCAGGAGCAGCTGTGTTACCTACAGTGACAGGGCCGGAACCGGAAGAGCCAAACAGCGGGCCGACCAGCACGCTTGAACCGCTGTTCGTTTTCACCTTCAGCTTTAACGTTCCGTCGGTGACGTGACGAGCAATCGGGTCTGGAATATCAGGAATCGCGTTACCGGTACCTTTTGCGTAGGCTTTAGCCGGATCGAGCAACGTGGTGGTCTTCTGAAGATCTTGCTCAGTGGTAAAGACCAGAACGTAGAGTTTTTGCTGACCCAGCGCTGGCGTAAGGCGCATGACGCCTTCCAGACGGTCGGCGCTCATCACGCCGGGCTCCTGATACGTAAAGTATTCACCTGGGAAAAAGGCAGATGGCGTCATGTTCTGATCGAGAATTAACACGTTTGGTGCAAATACACTCGTCTGCTTATTAACTTCACTGGTCAAGGTAATGGCCAGTTCACCAATATTGGCGGGTACGCTATACGCAGCGACAGGGCCGGTAATACCCGGAACATTAAGTGACTGACCAGCCGTTGAGAGCTGGGTGGTCTGGGTTTTAGACTGATCGACAGGGGTCCAGACAAGCTGTTGCAATGCCGCTGTCGGAATGGCTGGCGCGGATGTTGTGTTTTGCGGAACGAAATTGACGTTAGCGAGCGTTACAGCAGGCGCGCTTGCCAGCAGCCCTGCGGTTAAACAAAGGGCAAGGAGAGTTTTGTTCATTTTCATTGTTATCACCTCAAAATGCACAGGTTCAGCGGTAGCCAGGCAATAGCGCGCCGTCCCAAGGATTGAGGGGCTTGCGCCCCTCAGTTTGGTCATTACGTCAGGTTAAGACGGGATTACCACCAGATTTCCATCTGGGCGCCGAAGGACCACTCATCGTTGTCGCCGCGGCTGAAGCTTTTCGCAGTGGTATCGCTATAGGCCATGCCTGGGGTGTAACCCGCAACGGAGTTTTTACCTGAAGGCGCATAACCCCATTTCTCATCCCACTTGGCATAGGTGGCGAAGACGCGGATTGCTGGACGTGACCAGATGCTGTCGCCAGCCTGCCACTGTTGTGCCAGGGTGATTTTATACTGGTTGTTGGTTTCGCCAGTTTCCTGAGATTTGACGTTGTCGTAGCCCACTTCAAGCAGAGTGCTCATGATAGGCGTCCATTTGTACATAGGACGAACGCCTACGGTCCACCATTTCGTACCGTTGTTGTTATCCCAGTTGATATCCTGGTACATACCGACGTACATCAGATCCCAGCTATCGCCCAGCGAGATAGCACCGTGGTCAAGTACGCGCCACAGGTGCCCGTTGTTGTTGATGCCGTAGTTGATATCGTCAGTGGTGCCAATGTTCGAACCTTGCGACAGACCTTTACCCTGAGAGGTCATAGAGTCAGTTGCATATTGCAGAACGAATTTGTTGTAGCCTTTCAGCATGCTCTGCGTGTGTTCAGCGGTGAACATCCAGCCATCTTTAGATGCGCCGTCGATCAGGTGATAATCATCACGTGGGTTTGCACGGCCGTAATCAGCCCCCAGCTCCAGGGTACCGCCCGGGTTAATTTCCATCTGGGCTAAACGCACGTCAAAGACATCATTCGCCGTGCGAGTGGTGTAGTCATAAACGCTGTTGCTGGCGAAGGATGAAGAACCGCCGGCTTCAGAAGAACGGGTTGCAGCCAGAGAGAGCTTACCAAAACCTACGTCGATGTTTTCAAGACCTGCACCAGGACCTGAAATATCCCAGTAGTAGAAGTCGATCATGTGGACGTCATGACGCTGATAGAAGCGCTTACCGGCCCAGATAGTCGAACCTGGCAGCCACTCAATCAGGTTTTTACCCTGCACGTTGGCTTCACGGAACGCCGGGTCAGTGGCCTCCCAGTCGTTCTGTTGCGCCACGGAATACGCGACGTTGGTGTCGAAGTAGAAGCTCTTATCGCCTTCTTTCCACACTTCCTGGCCCAGTTTCAGTTCCGCATAGGTTTCACATTCGTTACCCAGACGGTATTTACTTTGAGCACCGGTTGCCTGGAAGCACTGTTGTTCGCCGCCACTACCCGTCCAGCCGATACCGGAACGAGCATAACCATGGAAATCCACGGCCATTGCCTGAGCAGACATTACGCCCGCTGCGACGGCAACTGCCAGAGGAAGTTTGCGCAGAGTAATCATCATTCTATCTCCTGAGATCATTGCTTTTCTTTGAACACTTCACCTGTCGGTTTCGTGTCTTCTTTTGGGATTGCTTAAACGCCTGGCTCTTTGTGCAACCGACGACATGCAGTGCCATCCTCACGGAACAGATGGCAACGCTCTGGCGGCAAGCCGATAGCGAATGTGGCACCCTCTTCTACCAACACCACGTCGTTCTGGCGGTAGACCAGGTTCTGACGGATGGCGGGGATCTGGATATGAATCTGTGTTTCGTGACCAAGCTGTTCGACGACCTGAACGTCACCTTCCAGGGTCACATCAGCGATGTGGCTCGGCAGCAGGTGCTCAGGACGAATACCGAGGGACATGTTTGCCCCGACCTGTACGTTGGCGCTGTCGACCGGCAGCCAGACCTGCTGGCGGTTTGGCAGCTCCACCTGTACCTGTTCAATGGCTGTCGCGGTCACTTTGACGGGCAGGAAGTTCATCTTTGGCGAGCCAATAAAGCCCGCAACAAAGCGGTCTGCCGGGTAGTGGTACAGCTCCAGCGGTTTACCCACCTGCGCCACGCGGCCGGCATCCAGCACCACGATTTTGTCGGCGAGGGTCATCGCTTCCACCTGATCGTGGGTGACGTAAATCATCGTGCGGCCAAGACGCTTATGCAGACGGGAGATTTCAATACGCATCTGGACGCGCAGGGCGGCATCCAGGTTAGAAAGAGGTTCATCGAGCAGGAACACGCGCGGTTCGGCCACCAGCGTACGGCCAATCGCCACACGCTGACGCTGACCACCGGAAAGCGCTTTTGGTTTACGCTCCAGCAGGTGGGCCAGCTGTAACACTTCCGCCACCTGCGTCACGCGCTGGTTAATGACCTCTTTCTTCGCGCCGGCCAGCTTCAGGCCGAAGGACATATTTTCGGCAACGGAAAGGTGTGGATAGAGTGCATAAGACTGGAACACCATACCGACGCCACGTTCGGCAGGCGGGATGTCGTTCATTCGGGTATCACCAATCAGCAGGTCGCCGCTGGTAATCGTTTCAAGACCGGCAATCATACGCAGCAGAGTAGATTTACCGCAGCCTGATGGGCCAACAAACACCACGAATTCTCCTTCGTTGATGTCCAGATTGATGTCTTTCGACACCACAACGTCACCCCAGGCTTTCGTTACATTACGCAGCTGTACGCTCGCCATGCCCTTCTCCCTTCGTTACAACCTGTCACCGACAGAAACATTCAAGATAAGTTCACTATGGGGTATCCATTACTTTCCCGAATCCTCCACCCCCCGCCTTTTTTATGGGGGAGGAGGCGGGAGGATGAGGGAGCAGGCTCTGCGACCGCCATGGGCGGGCTGAGGCAAAATTCGTGAAGCCGCCTGCAAAATTCGGTGGGTTTTTATGTGCGCCAGCACTCATAACTTAAATTTATGCAACGGAGATCACACAAACGGGGGGTGGGGCGTAGGGGTTGGGAGGATGGAAAGAGGATGTCAAATAAGGAGACTGAGACACGTTGAACCACTGAAGTCATACCATGAGACATCACCAAAAAGGATGGCAGCTATGAATATCAAGACTGGCGCACGCGTTTTCGCATTGTCCGCCCTCGCAGCAATGATGATTTCCGCACCGGCGCTCGCCAAAATTGAAGAAGGCAAACTGGTTATCTGGATTAACGGCGACAAGGGCTATAACGGCCTGGCCGAAGTGGGCAAAAAATTCGAAAAAGATACCGGCATCAAAGTTACCGTAGAACACCCTGACAAGCTGGAAGAGAAGTTCCCGCAGGTTGCAGCAACCGGCGACGGCCCGGACATCATCTTCTGGGCGCATGACCGTTTCGGGGGTTACGCGCAGTCAGGCCTGCTGGCAGAAGTGACGCCAGATAAAGCCTTCCAGGACAAACTGTTCCCGTTCACCTGGGATGCCGTTCGCTATAACGGCAAGCTGATCGCTTACCCTATCGCGGTTGAAGCCCTGTCTCTGATTTACAACAAAGACCTGGTACCAAACCCACCTAAAACCTGGGAAGAGATCCCGAAACTGGATAAAGAGCTGAAGGCGAAAGGTAAATCCGCGCTGATGTTCAACCTGCAAGAGCCGTACTTCACCTGGCCGCTGATCGCTGCCGACGGCGGTTACGCGTTCAAGTTTGAAAACGGCAAATATGACGTGAAAGACGTGGGCGTGGACAACGCTGGCGCGAAAGCGGGTCTGACCTTCCTGGTGGATCTGATCAAGAACAAACACATGAACGCGGATACCGACTACTCCATCGCGGAAGCGGCGTTCAACAAAGGCGAAACCGCGATGACCATCAACGGTCCGTGGGCCTGGACCAACATCGACAAGAGCAAAGTCAACTACGGCGTGACGCTGCTGCCAACCTTCAAAGGCAAGCCGTCTAAACCGTTCGTTGGCGTGCTGAGCGCGGGCATCAACGCCGCCAGCCCGAACAAAGAGCTGGCGAAAGAGTTCCTGGAAAACTACCTGCTGACCGATCAGGGACTGGATGAAGTGAACAAGGACAAACCGCTGGGCGCCGTCGCGCTGAAATCCTTCCAGGATCAGCTGGCGAAAGACCCACGTATCGCGGCCACCATGGATAACGCCCAGAAAGGCGAAATCATGCCGAACATCCCACAGATGGCTGCGTTCTGGTACGCCACGCGTACCGCGGTCATCAACGCTGCAAGCGGTCGTCAGACTGTCGATGCCGCGCTGAAAGATGCTCAGGGTCGTATTACTAAGTAATGACGTAGTCCCCTCTCCCTTCGGGAGAGGGTTAGGGTGAGGGTTGGCGCTATCCGCACGCCCTCACCCCGGCCCTCTCCTCCAAGAGAGGGAGAAAAGATCAAACGTTGTAGAGGAAAAACCCCATGGATGTCATTAAAAAGAAACGCTGGTGGCAAAGCGACGCGCTGAAGTGGTCAGCGATCGGTCTGCTGTGCCTGCTGGTGGGTTACCTTGTTGTTTTAATGTACGTACAAGGGGAATATCTGTTTGCCATCATGACGCTGATTTTAAGCTCTGCTGGCCTGTATATTTTCGCTAATCGTAAAGCCTATGCCTGGCGCTATGTTTATCCGGGCGTGGCCGGGATGGGACTGTTTGTCCTGTTCCCGCTGATTTGTACCATCGCCATTGCGTTTACCAACTACAGCAGCACCAACCAGCTTGCGCAGGAACGCGCGCAGCAGGTCCTGCTGGATCGCTCATATCAGGCAGGCAAGACCTTTAACTTCGGCCTGTATCCTGCCGGTAACGAGTGGAAGTTAGCGCTTACTGACGAAGCAAGCAGCAAATACTATGTCTCCGACGCGTTCAAATTTGGCGGCGAGCAGAAGCTGGCCTTAAAAGAGGCACAGGCCCTGCCGGAAGGTGAACGTGCCAACCTGCGCGTCATTACCCAGAACCGTCAGGCGCTGACCCAGCTCACCGCCGTGCTGCCAGACGAAAGCAAGGTGACCATGAGCTCGCTGCGCCAGTTCTCCGGCACGCAGCCGCTGTATACCCTGGCGGACGACGGCACGCTGACCAACAACCAGAGCGGCGTGAAATATCGTCCGAATAACGACATTGGTTTCTATCAGTCCATTACTGCCGACGGCAAATGGGGTGATGACAAGCTCAGCCCGGGCTATACCGTCACCATCGGCTGGGACAACTTTACCCGCGTGTTTACCGATGAAGGCATTCAGAAACCGTTCTTCGCCATCTTCGTCTGGACGGTGGTCTTCTCGGTGCTGACGGTGATCCTGACCGTGGCCGTGGGCATGGTTCTGGCCTGTCTGGTCCAGTGGGAATCCCTGAAAGGCAAAGCGATTTACCGCGTGCTGCTGATCCTGCCGTATGCCGTACCGTCGTTTATCTCGATTCTGATTTTCAAAGGGCTGTTTAACCAGAGCTTCGGTGAAATCAACATGATGCTGAGCGCCCTGTTCGGCATCAAACCGGCCTGGTTCAGCGACCCGACCACCGCTCGCTCGATGATTATCATCGTGAACACCTGGCTCGGTTATCCGTACATGATGATCCTGTGCATGGGCCTGCTGAAGGCTATCCCGGACGATCTGTACGAAGCCTCGGCGATGGACGGCGCGGGCCCATTCCAGAACTTCTTTAAAATTACGCTGCCGCTGCTCATTAAGCCGCTGACGCCGCTGATGATTGCCAGCTTCGCCTTTAACTTTAACAACTTCGTGCTGATTCAGCTGTTGACCAACGGCGGCCCGGACCGCCTTGGCACCACGACGCCAGCAGGCTATACCGACCTGCTCGTGAGCTACACCTACCGTATCGCCTTCGAAGGCGGCGGCGGCCAGGACTTCGGTCTGGCGGCAGCGATTGCCACCCTGATCTTCCTGCTGGTAGGCGCTCTGGCGATTGTGAACCTGAAAGCCACACGTATGAAATTTGATTAAGGAGGGCATCAATCATGGCAATGGTACAACCCAAATCTCAAAAGTTGCGCCTCCTGGCGACGCACTTAGGCCTGCTGATTTTCATCGCGGCGATCATGTTCCCGCTGCTGATGGTTATCGCCATCTCCCTGCGTTCGGGTAACTTCGCGACAGGAAGCCTGATCCCGGACGAAATCTCCTGGGAGCACTGGAAGCTCGCGCTGGGCTTCAGCGTGGAACACGCGGATGGCCGCGTCACGCCGCCGCCGTTCCCGGTCCTGCTGTGGCTGTGGAACTCGGTGAAAATCGCAGGCATTACCGCCATTGGTATCGTGGCGCTTTCCACTACCTGTGCTTATGCCTTCGCCCGCATGCGTTTCCCGGGCAAAGCGACGCTGCTGAAAGGGATGCTGATTTTCCAGATGTTCCCGGCCGTACTGTCGCTGGTGGCGTTGTATGCCCTGTTTGACCGTCTGGGCCAGTACGTACCGTTTATCGGCCTGAACACCCACAGCGGCGTGATCTTCGCCTATCTTGGCGGTATCGCACTGCATGTATGGACCATTAAAGGCTATTTCGAAACCATCGACGGCTCGCTGGAAGAAGCGGCCGCGCTGGATGGCGCAACCCCGTGGCAGGCGTTCCGCCTGGTGCTGCTACCGCTGTCGGTGCCGATTCTGGCGGTAGTGTTTATCCTGTCGTTTATCGCTGCGATCACCGAAGTACCGGTTGCCTCACTGTTACTGCGTGATGTGAACAGCTACACCCTGGCCGTAGGTATGCAGCAATACCTCAACCCGCAAAACTACCTGTGGGGCGACTTTGCCGCGGCGGCCGTACTTTCCGCCATCCCGATTACCGTGGTGTTCCTGCTGGCGCAGCGCTGGCTGGTCAACGGCCTGACGGCGGGCGGTGTGAAAGGTTAAGTTTCATTTTGTTATGCCACTGCAACCCTCAACTTTAGACGTATTGTATTGACCCAATACTCAAAATATTTTGCGGTGCTGGAAGGCGGCAAGTGAGTGAATCCCCAGGAGCTTACTAAAGTAAGTGACTGGGGTGAGCGAACGCAGACAACGCATCAGCAGCGTAAAATATGAAGAGTAAACTTGTGACTGTTGTTAGGCGGCCTCCGGGCCGCCATTTTTTTACTCGCGTTTCAGCCGCTTCGAATTACACAGCCAGAGGGTGATCACCAGCAGCAGGATCGCCGCCGAGTAGATCAGCACGTCGAGCGGGGATTTATGATCGACGATGATCAGCCGCACTATCGCAGTGATCCCAATGTAGACAAAATAACGCAGCGGGAAGTGAAAGCCGGACTGAAAGTACTTCACAATCAGGGCGATAAATTCAAAGTAGAGAAAGTAGACCACCAGGCCTTCCACCAGCGCATATTTGCTGGTTTGTTCAGGGGCGAACAGTACATCCGCAAGATGCACCGTCTCTTTACCCAAAAAGACGACCAGTATCAGGCCAAGGCTCAACAGACCGAGGTTCAGCACGGTCTGGAGGACTGTTGAGATAAACTCAACGCGCGGGCGAGTCAGGGATGTCATACAGCACCTCATTCTCCAGGGCGAGGTTCCTGTATAACGCAAAAATGTGACGGGGATCTATATTTTTTGTTTATGTTTTGTCCGCATGAGCATTCTTGCCGGGCGGCACTGCGTTTGCCCGGCCTACAAAAACACTAACGTAGGCCCGGTAAGCGCAGCGCCACCGGGCAAAGAAGCATCAGCGGAAGTTAATGTTCTTATCGCTCGTCATGTCATACAGCTGGAACTTACGTCCAAGCTGCTGACCCCCGTCACGCGTCAGCGGCGTCCAGCCCACTGCCGCACGGCTGCGGGTTGGGCCTGACGAGAACAGATCCAGCGGAATCGACACGTAGACCCCTTTGGTGAAGTCCCCTTCCCCGTACTCGTCCGGCGAAACGTTGGTGATGGTGGCATAGCCACCCACCACGACGCCGCTGTCGAAGTGTTTAGAGATGTCCAGCGTACCGCCCTTATCGCCCGCCAGGTACTGGCCGACGCTGGCTTTCACCAGCACGTCAGGTGCGAACGACGGCGTCCAGTAAGCGGTCAGATGGCCCGTTTTGACGCTGTAGTCGGTGAATTTCATCATGTCCTGCGCGCTGCGCCAGTCACGCTGTTTGACGTAGTTGGCATCAACCCCGAACGCCCAGTTACTGTCGACAGGACGATAAAGCACTTCCGCCCCCGCGCCGCCATACATGGTTTCCAGATACCCGCCGTACACCTGGCCGTAGAAGCCGTTGCCAAAGTACTGGAAGTAGTTGGCCTGCAGGTTATTCACGTAGGCATCGTTTTGTACGTACTCACGCACGCGGGTACGCACGCGCGGCAGCGCCGAGTCTTTTGGCGGGTTGGTGTAGTTGAACTTGTCGTAGTTGTTGGCGATGTTGCCGAACAGGCTGCCGGTGGTGAGCAGGTGGTCGGTGAGCCACAGATCCGCCGTCGCCATGACGCCCAGCTGATACATGTAGAAGTTTTCAGGCCCGCCGACGGACTGGTTCAGCACCGGATCGATATGGAAATCGAAGCGCGATTTGTCGATATACCAGCCCTGCTCGGTGGTTTCCGGCACGATAGGCTCTACGCGTTTTTGCACCAGCTCGGTTTCATGCCCGAGCGGCTCACCTTCCAGATGGCGCTTGAGGCTGGCAACGTCCGTTTCGGTTGTGACCTGCGGCAGGTTGAGACGGTTCTCCGTCACGCGGATCGTGCGGATCCCTTCCGGCAGATCGTTCATAACGATCCGGTTAGCGCGTTCGATCCCTTCGCGCGAGTCGCGGTATTTCACCTGCTCGCCGGTCACGTACAGCGTATCGCCTTTCACCTGAATTTTCGGATCCGCCAGGCCGGCATTGTATTTCAGCAGCGTCAGCTGGTTTGCCACCACGGAGTGCTGCAGAATCGCATCCTGCGGCTCCGGCTGGTATGCAGGGCGCGCGTTATCATTGTAGTGCGGCCGCATGTCGTTAAAGTTGGTGCGCAGCGTGAAGCCAAACATCACCGTATTGCCGCGCTCGTAGCTGAGGTTAACGTCGGCCCAGTCGGTGACGCGATAAATGGCGCCGACGTTAAACTTGCTCTTCTGCTCAATCTTTCCGGCGAAGTCCTGCGAGTAGTCATTCCCCTCATATTCCAGCTTCAGGCGTAATGGCTGCCAGGGCGTTTGATACTCCACGCCGCCAAACAGCGACGCCGGACCGTGGAACATCTGGTCTCCGTTAATGGAGCCCGCTTTCTTATAGCTGTTATCACGGTAGCAGTATTTATCGCTGTAGGAGCAAAACGGGTTTTTCACGTTTCCGCTGGTGCCGAGATAGCCCCATCCCAGGCCGAGCGAGAAGTCGAACGGCCCCCAGGCTTTACTGGCCACGATGTATTCCGCATCAAACAGACCGGTACCACCGATATCTTTGGCGCCCACGGACACCTGCGGCATCCAGTAGCTCTCTTCCCACAGGCGCAGCTTGACGTCGAAGGCTTTATCTTTGTAGGTCTGATCGCCGGAGAACGCCTCTACGCTGCTGTATTGTTTCGTACGCACGTCGGTATAGCGCAGCGTGGTTTCAAGCCACGGGAACAGCTGCACCGAGGCGGAGTAGTAGCGATACTGGTCGTTATCACGGTAGTTAAGGCTAATTTCGCCTTCGCGCGCCATACGCGCGGTGGGCGTTTGCAGTAAACCGACGCCGCCGAAGTCTGACTGAGACGGGCCAATGGGTGCCGGATACGTTTCTGCATGGCAGGCGGCACTCACGCAGAGCGCCAGCATGCTGTAAAGATAGGTTCTTTTCATTATTCCGGTATCCGCTGAATCAGGGAGTGAAGGATATCGGCGTTAAGCCCGTCATACGCCTTCGTCCAGAAATGGTCGGCAAAACCGACAAAAATGATGCTGCCCGGCATAGGTTCGATATGCCGTTTATTCCAGTAAGCGACGGGGGCTTTTTGTGTGTGCCCGTCAGGGTAAACCACCCAGGCGTAGCTGTTATCGGCACCGCTCAGCAGGCTCTGCTCGTCGAGGTAGCTCGCCACGTCACGACCGGGCGTGAAGGGCTTTTTACCCGGGCTGCTGATAAGCCCCATTACGGTCACCGTCGTCGGCTTCTCCGGCAGCCAGAGCGTATACTCCCCTTCAAGCGTGGGATTGCCCTTTTCCGTGACGCGCACTTCGTCGGGATCAAGGTTCACGTTCTGACGGCCCGTCACCTTCAGCGCCTGCAGCTGCTGGCGAACGCTGTTAATCGCCGCCGCGTCGTCGCCATCTTCCTGCTCCGCTAATCCCGTCAGCCTGGCAAGAAGCGCCTTGTGCTGTTGTTCCGCTTCAGCCGTCTTCTGCCGCTCAGCGATCACTGCCCCCGGCCACCAGCTGTTGGCGAGCCTTGGCTGTCCGACGAGATCGAGCAGATGCTCAGCGTGGGTTAAGGTTTTGGGTTTTTCACTGTCCGGCGTGTAGACCTTCACCGTCCCTGCGGACCATGCCAGCGGTGCGGCAAGGCTGGCGAGAAGCGCAACGTGGATGAGCGTTTTCATGATTTCGCCGCCTTGATCAGGGTGGTTTTCACCGGGAAGAATCCGGCACCAAGATACTGCAGGGACTGGCGGATCTGCCCTTCCTCGCCGATCCAGAAGCGGTTGTGCCAGGTGGCCTGGTCGGTAGTGACTTCTTCATCCAGCACGCGAACCTGCGTTTCGTCGCTGCCGACTTTCACGCTGTCCGTGCCGTCCCAGCGGAAGGTCGAGCGTGCCGTGGCGTAACGCACCTGCTTATGTTCGGTCCAGCCCATCGTGCGCGTCCAGCTTGCGCCGTCGGCGATCTGGTTCGGCTTGATCAGCGGATCGGCAGCGATGTTATTCACCTCCAGCAGGTTGTCGCCGCCCAACAGGGTTTTCACGATACGACCATGCTGCGTCACGATGGTGGCCTGATCCTGCGTCACCCATTTCTGCTGCCCGTTTTCATCGAAAGCGAGCACCACAAACAGCTGCGGGCCATCGTTAAGCTGCATGTACTGACTGGCATAGGGCATGTTTTGAAGTTCGTCATCGGTCAAATGCACGCCCGGTGTGCCGAACATGCTTTCCCACAGTGAGTTTCCCAGCCCTTTGGTGGTGGCCGAGCACGCCTGCAGCAGCAGGCAAATCAGAATGATTGCAGGTCGCTTCACGACTCTTCTCCGAAGGGGCGAAATAACCACACCGAAGTGTGGTTATGATTAAAACACCCGCTATTACTGGGTGCTGGTTGTCGTGGTGGTCGTGGTTCCGGTATTGGAGCCATCACCGCCACCGGTTGCCGCCAGCGCGACACCCACGGCTGAACTTACGGTGCTGGCGCTGGCTGCGGTAGAACTTCCCGCAGACGCAGACGTCGCAGCCGAACCTGCCGCTTCCCCGACCTGAACCGGAGCTGCATAGACAGATGTCGCCGCAAGCGCAGATATGGCAAAAATGCCATACAGTACTTTCTTCATAACAATTTCCCTTCAATGAATGAATGGAGATTTGCCCGAAAAGAATTTCAGGCGGAATCGAGTATACACAACTACTGCCGTGGGTTTGCCGTAAGGGGAAATAGGGATGGAGTTTTCGGACTAATGGTTAAAATGGAAATGAAAGACAAATAACATAAATATATAAATGCTATAAATCAATAACTTATAATATGAGCATATTAATGAACCACTACGTATTTTCTTAAAATAAACCGCAGCAATTAACGGGTTAAGCGTCTTTTTCGGATTAAACTCAGATTCAGAATTTGAGTTAACTAACAGACATCAGGAATTATCCGATAAAAAAATGCCGGCATTAAGCCGGCACGTTTTCATGACGTTTTAATTACGCACGCCAGGCTTTATAACGGTTGATCAAACCATTTGTCGAGCTGTCATGGCTGGCAATCGCTTTATCGTCACCCAGCTCTGGCAGAATACGGTTTGCCAGCTGTTTGCCCAGCTCAACGCCCCACTGGTCAAAGGTGAAGATGTTCAGGATGGCGCCCTGCGTGAAGATCTTGTGCTCGTACAGGGCAATCAGCGCGCCCAGGCTGAACGGCGTGATTTCGCGCAGCAGGATGGAGTTGGTTGGGCGGTTGCCTTCGAACACTTTGAACGGCACAACGTGGTCCAGGGTTGCCGGATCTTTACCCTGGTCACGGTATTCCTGCTCAACCACTTCGCGGGATTTACCGAACGCCAGCGCTTCGGTCTGCGCAAAGAAGTTGGACAGCAGCTTCGGATGGTGGTCGGACAGCTGGTTATGGGTGATAGCCGGGGCGATGAAATCGCACGGGACCATTTTGGTGCCCTGGTGGATCAGCTGGTAGAAGGCATGCTGGCCGTTGGTGCCCGGCTCGCCCCAGATGATTGGGCCAGTCTGGTAATCCACCGCGTTGCCGTTACGGTCAACGTACTTACCGTTGGATTCCATGTTGCCCTGCTGGAAGTAAGCAGCAAAGCGGTGCATGTACTGGTCGTACGGCAGGATCGCTTCGGTTTCAGCGCCGAAGAAGTTGTTGTACCAGATACCGATCAGCGCCAGCAGTACCGGCAGGTTTTTCTCTGGTGCGGTGGTGGAGAAGTGTTTGTCCATCGCGTGCGCGCCGGAGAGCAGCTCGACGAAGTTGTCGAAGCCCACGGACAGGATGATGGACAGACCGATCGCAGACCACAGGGAGTAGCGGCCGCCAACCCAGTCCCAGAACTCGAACATGTTCGCGGTATCAATGCCGAACTCGCTGACCGCTTTGCCGTTGGTAGACAGCGCCGCGAAGTGTTTCGCCACGTGCTTGTTGTCGCCCGCGGTTTTCAGGAACCAGTCGCGCGCGCTGTGGGCGTTGGTCATGGTTTCCTGAGTGGTGAAGGTTTTGGACGCAACCAGGAACAGGGTCGTTTCCGGGTTCACGTTCTTCAGCACTTCGGCGATGTGGGTACCATCGACGTTAGACACAAAGTGCATATTGAGGTGGTTTTTGTACGGGCGCAGCGCTTCGGTCACCATGAACGGACCGAGGTCAGAACCGCCGATACCGATGTTAACCACGTCGGTGATCGCTTTGCCGGTGTAGCCTTTCCAGCTACCGGAGATGATCGCTTCGGAGAAGGTTTTCATCTTTTCCAGCACCGCGTTCACTTCCGGCATGACGTCTTTGCCGTCAACGATGATTGGCGTATTGCTACGGTTACGCAGGGCCACGTGCAGCACGGCACGGTCTTCGGTACGGTTGATCTTCTCGCCGGAGAACATGGATTTGATGGCGTCGGGCAGCTCAGTTTCTTTCGCCAGATCCTGCAGTTTTGCCAGCGTCTCTTCGGTAATGCGGTTTTTGGAGAAATCCACCAGCATCAGGTCGTCGAAGGTCGCGGAGAACTTAGAGAAACGATCGGCATCCTTCGCGAACAGGTCCGCGATGGTGACGTCTTTCATTTCATCAAAATGTTTCTGGAGTGCCTGCCAGGCAGCGGTCTGCGTTGGGTTGATGTTTTTCATTAGCAATACTCTTCTGATTTGAGAATTGTGACTGCGGTCGATTGTAGCGCCTGCAAATAAAAATTGTGATGGTTTTTATGCCATTGCCCTGGCCTGCATCAAACACAGGTGAAAAGACCCGAAAAGTATAGCTGCTGAAGCGCCCTCCCGGGGCGGCGAAATGTCGCCCAAAACAGGCTAAAATGGAGCATAAAATATGGCCCTGTTATAAGTCCTGTTTCTCAGGGGTACCCCCCCATAAAAAATCCGCATAATCCCAGCATTGACAGGACCTCCCCCGCATTTTATTTATAGGGCCGTATTTTGCGCCTGCACCTGTTTTCGTTTCACTCTTGTGCCAAGGTCGCTTATTCATTCCCTGACACGAGGTTGTTATGACGAGTTTTGTGGTCGCCAAATTTGGCGGCACCAGTGTGGCCGATTACGATGCCATGAACCGCAGCGCCGATGTGGTGCTGGCCGATCCGAATACCCGCCTGGTGGTGCTGTCTGCCTCCGCCGGCGTGACGAACCTGCTGGTTTCTCTGTCTGAAGGACTGGAAGCGACAGAACGTTTCGTGAAGCTGGATGCACTGCGCAAAATTCAGTTCGACATTCTTGAGCGTCTGCAGAACCCGAACGTCATCCGCGAGGAAGTGGAACGTCTGCTGGAAAATATCACCACTCTGGCAGAAGCGGCGTCTCTGGCTACCTCCACCGCCCTGACCGACGAACTGGTCAGCCACGGTGAGCTGATGTCCACCCTGCTGTTTGTTGAAATCATGCGCGAGCGTAACGTTCAGGCGCAGTGGTTTGACGTGCGTAAAGTGATGCGTACCAGCGATCGCTTTGGCCGCGCCGAGCCGGACGTTGAGGCGCTGGCGGAGCTGACCAATCAGCAGCTGGCACCACGCCTGGCAGACGGTATCGTGATCACCCAGGGCTTTATCGGCAGTGAAGCGAAAGGCCGCACCACCACGCTTGGCCGCGGCGGCAGCGACTACACCGCCGCGCTGCTGGGCGAAGCCCTGCATGCAACGCGCGTGGATATCTGGACTGACGTTCCGGGAATTTACACCACCGACCCGCGCGTCGTTTCTGCGGCTAAACGTATTGATGTAATCGCCTTTGAAGAAGCGGCTGAAATGGCCACCTTCGGCGCGAAAGTGCTGCACCCGGCAACGCTGCTGCCGGCCGTACGCAGCGATATTCCGGTCTTCGTCGGCTCCAGCAAAGATCCGAAAGCGGGCGGGACGCTGGTCTGCAAAAAAACGGAAAACCCACCTCTGTTCCGCGCCCTGGCCCTGCGCCGTCGCCAGACGCTGGTGACGCTCCACAGCCACAATATGCTGCATTCACGCGGTTTCCTGGCGGAAGTGTTTGGCATTCTGGCGCGCCACAATATCTCGGTGGATCTGATCACCACCTCTGAAGTGAGCATTGCGCTAACGCTGGACACCACCGGCTCGACCTCCACCGGCGACACGCTGCTGACGCAGTCGCTGCTGATTGAGCTGTCTGAGCTGTGCCGCGTGGAAGTAGAAGAAGACCTGGCGCTGGTTGCCATCATCGGCAACAAGCTGTCGCGCGCCTGCGGCGTGGGTAAAGAGGTGTTCGGCGTGCTCGACCCGTTCAGCATCCGCATGATCTGCTACGGCGCATCCAGCTACAACCTCTGCTTCCTGGTGCCTGCCGATCAGGCCGAGCAGGTCGTGCAGAAACTTCATCAAAATTTGTTTGAATAAAATTCGTTAGCAGGATAAACAATACCTATAAGCCGGGCACAGACCCGGCTTTTTCATAACTAAACAACACGACAATACTGCAAGGAATCCACTATGTTATCCGCCGTTACGCGGCTGTTCCCGTTATGGGCGCTGCTGCTCTCCGTACTCGCGTATTACACCCCCGCCACGTTCACGGGCATTGGTCCGTGGGTCGCCACGCTGCTGATGCTGATCATGTTCGGTATGGGCGTGCATCTGAAAATCGACGACTTTAAACGCGTGCTGTCTCGCCCTGCGCCCGTCGCGGCAGGGATCTTCCTGCACTATCTGGTGATGCCGCTTGCGGCGTGGCTGCTGGCGATGGCTTTTAAGATGCCGCCCGATCTTTCCGCCGGGATGGTGCTGGTGGGCAGCGTGGCCAGCGGCACGGCCTCCAACGTCATGATCTACCTGGCAAAAGGAGATGTGGCGCTCTCCGTCACCGTCTCTTCCGTTTCAACGCTGGTTGGCGTCGTTGCCACGCCGCTGTTAACTCGCCTGTACGTGGACGCGCATATTCAGGTGGACGTGACGGGCATGCTGCTCAGTATTCTGCAGATTGTGGTGATCCCGATTGCGCTGGGGCTGGTCATTCACCATCTTTTCCCGCGCGTTGTGAAGGCCGTTGAGCCCTACCTGCCCGCGTTTTCGATGGTCTGCATTCTGGCGATCATCAGCGCTGTGGTGGCGGGTTCCGCATCGCACATTGCTTCCGTGGGCTTTATCGTGATCATCGCCGTGGTGCTGCATAACACTATTGGCCTGCTGGGCGGCTACTGGGGCGGGAAGCTGTTTGGTTTTGACGAATCTACCTGCCGCACGCTGGCAATCGAGGTAGGCATGCAGAACTCCGGCCTGGCGGCGGCGCTCGGTAAAATTTACTTCTCCCCGCTGGCGGCCCTGCCCGGCGCGCTGTTCTCCGTCTGGCATAACCTCTCCGGCTCGCTGCTGGCGGGCTACTGGTCCGGCAAACCGATTGATGAACAAACGAAAAAAGATGCGGTGAAGCAGGGTTAATTTACGCAGCTTGCTTTACACTGAAGCCTCTCTATCAGGAGGCTTCAGCAATGGCTACACCACGTTTGACCCAGAAAGACATGACGGAAGCCGAGCAGCGCGAACTGAAAACGCTTCTCGACCGCGCCCGAATCGCACATGGCCGCACGCTGACGAACGCCGAAACCAATCAGGTGAAAAAAGAGTACATCGATAAGCTGATGGCGCAGCGTGACGCCGCGGCGAAAAAAGCCCGCAAGCTGAAAAAAGAGCAGGCTTATAAACCCGATGCAGAGGCGACCTTTTCCTGGTCCGCCACAACGTCTACCCGTGGAAGGCGCTAATCAGCGCCCTTTCTTTTTGCGCCCCGGCTGGGTAAAGCGTTTTCCATTACCCGGCTTGCCTCGCCCCTTATCTTCCGCCTGAGGCGCCTTCACCACCGGGCGCTTAATCGCCTGGGTTTTCGGTTTGGCTTTGGCCTTCGGCTTCGCTTCGGACGAGGAATTCTCGATAAGCTTGAAGAGTTCAATCAGCTCGTCATCCGTTAAATCGCGCCATTCGCCCAGCGGGATGCCGGACAGGCTGACGTTCATGATGCGCGTGCGTTCCAGCTTCGTCACTTCATAACCGAAGTGCTCGCACATACGGCGGATCTGGCGGTTTAAGCCCTGCACCAGCGTAATGCGGAACGCGAACGGTGCTTCTTTCTTCACCTTACACTTTTTCGTGACGGTACCGAGGATCGGCACCCCGGCGCCCATGCCACGAATAAATTCGTCCGTAACCGGCTTATTTACCGTCACAATGTACTCTTTCTCGTGATCGTTACCGGCACGCAGAATTTTGTTGACCAGATCGCCGTGGTTGGTGAGGAAAATCAGCCCCTGAGAGTCTTTATCCAGACGGCCAATCGGGAAGATACGGCTGCTGTGGTTCACGAAATCAACGATGTTGTCCCGCTCACCGTCTTCCGTGGTGCTGACAATACCAACCGGTTTGTTCAACGCGATAAACACCAGGTCTTCAGCATCACGCGGTTCGATGACCTGACCATTCACTTTAACCACATCGCCAGGGACCACCTGGTCGCCGATGGTGGCGCGTTTGCCGTTAAGAAACACGTTACCCTGTTCAATGTAACGGTCAGCCTCGCGACGTGAGCAGATCCCGCTCTCGCTAATGTATTTGTTTAATCGGGTTGATTGAGTTGGCAGCATAGTTTCTCCTGTGAAGGGCGAAATATACCTTAGGTATGGGCTGGAAAAAAAGATTAGCCGACGGTTACTGAGACGGGTTTTTTATTTTGCGAGACGCTTTCAGGATTTAGCGTCAGGCCATTTATCCTTGAGCTAACTCCTTTTAGCTTTACTCTACAGAGACAATTATTTGTAGTTTATAAATCACATGGAGTAATATGAAGGAGATCGTTCAGACAGAATCCTTCCAACGCTGGGAGCAAAACTTAAAAGATCGGCGAGCGAAAACCATTATCGCTTCCCGCCTCTTTCGGTTGGCAAATGGTTTAGCGGGCGACATTAAACCCGTGGGCGAAGGTATAAGTGAGCTGAGGATCCACTATGGTCCGGGCTACAGAATCTATTTTAAAGACCAGGGCAATTGCATCATCGTGCTGTTGTGTGGTGGTGACAAAAGCAGCCAGGCCAGAGACATACTTATGGCAAAAATGCTGAGCAATCCCAATGGCAGGAGTGAATGAGCATGCATAAATTAACACCCTACGATCCAGCCAATGCGCTGGTGGATGACGAGGAAATCGCCGTGTTTATGGCTGATGCCTTAGAAACGGGCGATTCAGCGTATATTGCTAAAGCTCTGGGCGTCATCGCGCGAGCGAAAGGAATGTCGACCATTTCACAGCAAACTGGCCTATCACGAGAGCAACTGTATCGATCGTTCAGTGATAAAGGAAACCCAACGCTTAAAACCACTCTGGCGGTCATGAAAGCATTGGGTCTTGGGCTAACAATCAAACACGCTGGAGATTAATACTCATCCCGCTCGTCGTCTTCATCCGGCTGTTCCATCACGCTGTAAGCCACCGCGCAGAACAACGAGTTGAGACGCTTCATATCCCCCAGCAGCCCCAAGTGCAGCGAACTGGTTTCGATACTCTGCACGTTCTGCTGGTGCAGACGCTCAACGTGGGCGTGCGAGTAGCGACGGTTCAGAATACGGAAACGATGCTTGTTGCGGCGCAGGCGGCGCGCGCTCGGCACGTCGCTGGAGAAGAAGACCAGCATCGCCAGCTTGAGGTTGCTGACCAGCTGTTCGTGCAGCGCTTCCAGCTCCTTCAGGCCTTCACCTGAAAACGCACGACGCGCGGCAAGGGATTTGTCGGCGATCTCGCTGCCCATACGCTCCACGATATCCGAGGCCTGCTCAAGGTTAAGCGACATCTCGATGATTTCCGCCCAGCGGCGGGACTCCTCTTCCGCCAGCTCGTCCTGCGGCATACGCGCCAGGTAAAGCTTAATGGCGGTATAGAGCACGTTGATATCGTCCGCCAGTCTGCGCAGTTCTTTCTCTTCACGCGGCTCGCCGTGCATCACCTTTTGCAGGCCTTCGAGCATGGTTTCCATTGCGTCGCCCATACGCAGCGTCTCGCGCGCGGCATTCGCCAGCGCCAGCGCCGGAGTATCCAGCGCGGACGTATCCAGGTGCTTCGGCTTCAGGCGCGCATCCAGCTCAGGCTCGTCCTGAATGAGACGCTCGCAGAAGCGGGCCATCGGCCCGGCAAAAGGCACCATCGCCAGGCAGCGCACCAGGTTGTAGAACACGTGGAAGTAGATCACCAGCTCCGCCTTCGGCAGCGGGAGATTGTCCATCAGGTTCGCCAGCGGGTGGATAAAGGGCAGGATAATCAGGCTGCCCACCAGCTTAAACAGCAGGCTGCCCAGCGCCACGCGGCGGGCGGCAGCATTGGCCGCGCTGTTGTTAAGCATCGCCAGCAGGCCGGAGCCGAGGTTGGCCCCGATCACCAGACACAGCGCTACCGGGAAAGAGATCGCCCCTGCGGCGGTAAGCGTGGCCGTCAGCAGGACCGCCGCCAGGCTGGAGTAGCTGACGATAGCAAACACCGCGCCAATGAGCGCGTCCAGCATGATGTCCCCGGTCAGGGAGGCGAAGACGACCTGAACGCCATTGGCCTCGGTGATTGGCGTGACCGCCTGCACAATCAGCTCCAGCGCCAGCAGGATCAGCCCGAGGCCAATTCCTACGCGCCCGAGCTGCCCGGCGCGCGTCTGTTTGCGGCCGAGGAAGAAGATGACGCCGAGAAAAATCAGCAGCGGCGACAGCCAGGAGAGATCGAAGGTCAGAACACGCGCCATCAGCGCGGTACCTACATCCGCACCCAGCACAATCACCAGCGCCGGGGCCAGCGCCACCAGATCCTGCGCCACAAAGGAGGTGACAAGCAGGGTCGTGGCGTTACTGCTCTGAACCAGTGCCGTTACGCCAATGCCCGCGCAGAAAGCGAGCGGCTTCTTCTCAACGCTGCTGCTGAGAACGGTACGTAAGCGCGCGCCAAATACGCGCATCACGCCGGTACGGACGATATGAGTGCCCCATACGAGCAGTGCGACTGCAGAGAGCAGGTGTAACAACGTCAGCACGGAAGGTTTTCCTCCTTATCGTTATTCGTTTTCCATAGGTTCAGTATAAGGGTTTAAACGTAAGAAAGAGACAGGGCGCCCAATGAGCGCCCTGTTTGTTGTAAGGAAAAGTGATTTTAGTCGGCGTCGTAGCCGAGATTAGGCGCCAGCCAGCGCTCCACTTCAGACACGCTCATGCCTTTGCGCAGGGCATAATCTTCAATCTGATCCCGCTGCAGCTGCGCCACGGCAAAGTACTTGCTGTCCGGATGGCTGAAGTACCAGCCGGAAACGGACGCGCCTGGCCACATGGCGAACGACTCGGTGAGCTTCATCCCGGTATGGGTTTCCACGTCCAGCAGCTTCCAGATGGTGCCTTTTTCGGTGTGCTCCGGACAGGCCGGATAGCCCGGCGCCGGGCGAATGCCCTGGTAGTTTTCGCGGATAAGATCCTCATTGCTGAGGTTTTCATTCGCCGCGTAGCCCCAGTGCACCTTACGCACGCGCTCGTGGAGGTACTCGGCGAAGGCTTCCGCCAGGCGGTCGGCAATCGCTTTCACCATGATTTTATTGTAATCATCGTGCTGCGCTTCGAACGCGTCCGCCAGCGCGTCTTCCTCCAGACCGCCGGTCACCGCAAAGGCGCCGATATAGTCGGCTTTACCACTCAGCTTCGGCGCGACGAAATCGGCCAGGCAGTAGTTGGCAAAGCCCACTTTCTCGGTTTGCTGGCGCAGATGGCGGCTGACCGCCAGCACGTGGGTGCGGGTTTCATCGCGATAGATTTCGATGTCGTCGCCCACGCGGTTCGCCGGGAACAGGCCCACCACGCCGCGCGGGTTGAGGCTTTTCTCTGCGCTCAGCGTGTCGAGCATATCGTTGGCATCTTTAAACAGGCGCTTCGCCTCCTCGCCAACCACCTCGTCTTCCAGGATGCGCGGATATTTGCCCGCCAGCGACCAGGTCATAAAGAACGGCGTCCAGTCGATGTAGTTGCGCAGCGTCTCGATGCTGGCCGTCACGTCCTGCACGCCCAGACGGTGTGCGACCGGCGGCGTGTAGCTGGACCAGTCGAAGGCCAGATCGTTGTCGCGCGCCGCCTGCAGCGAAACAGGCGGGGTGCGCGGCTTCTTACGGCCGTGCTGGATGCGAACGGTTTCGTACTCTTTGCGGGTGCGCGTCACAAAGTCATCGCGCTGGGTGTCGGAGAGCAGCGCGGAGACCACGCCCACCGTACGCGAGGCGTTCTGCACGTAGACCGTCGGGCCGCTGTAGTTCTGCTCGATTTTCACCGCCGTGTGCGCTTTCGAGGTGGTCGCCCCGCCAATCAATAGCGGAATGGTGAAGCCCTGTCGCTCCATCTCTTTTGCCACGTTGACCATTTCGTCGAGCGACGGCGTAATCAGGCCGGAGAGGCCAATCAGGTCGGCATTCACTTCGCGCGCGGTCTTGAGGATTTTGTCCGCCGGGACCATCACGCCGAGGTCGATAATCTCGTAGTTATTACACTGCAGCACTACGCCAACGATGTTCTTGCCGATGTCGTGCACGTCGCCCTTCACGGTGGCGATAACCATCTTGCCGTTGCTGGAGCCTTTCTCTTTGCTGGCTTCGATGTAGGGCTCCAGATAGGCCACTGCCTGCTTCATCACGCGGGCGGATTTCACCACCTGCGGCAGGAACATTTTGCCCTCACCGAACAGATCGCCGACTACGTTCATGCCGTCCATCAACGGGCCTTCGATCACCTCAATCGGGCGGGCTGCCTGCTGGCGCGCCTCTTCGGTATCGAGCTCGATAAATTCGGTGATGCCTTTGACCAGCGAGTATTCCAGGCGCTTTTTCACGTCCCAGGAACGCCACTCGGCCTGCTGAACGTTTGCCGCCTCATCCGATTTGCTGCCGCGGTATTTCTCCGCCAGGTCCAGCATGCGCTCGGTGGCGTCGTCGCGGCGGTTAAGGATCACGTCCTCGACGGCGTCGCGCAGCTCGGCAGGAAGGTCGTCGTAAATCGCCAGCTGGCCGGCGTTAACGATCCCCATGTCCATGCCGTTGCGGATGGCGTAGTAGAGGAACACAGCGTGGATCGCCTCACGCACCGGGTCGTTGCCGCGGAACGAGAACGACACGTTCGATACGCCGCCGGAGATCAGCGCATGCGGCAGCTCGCGCTTGATGTCTTCACATGCGCCGATAAAGTCCTGGGCGTAGTTGTTGTGCTCTTCAATCCCGGTCGCAACGGCGAAGATATTCGGGTCAAAGATAATGTCTTCCGGCGGGAAGCCCACCTCTTCGGTCAAAATCTTGTACGCGCGGCGGCAAATCTCGATTTTGCGCTCGCGGGTATCGGCCTGACCCACTTCGTCAAAGGCCATCACCACCACGGCGGCACCGTAGCGGCGGACCATCTTCGCGTGGTGGATAAAGATATCGACACCCTCTTTCATCGAGATGGAGTTGACGATGCCTTTACCCTGGATGCACTTCAGCCCTTTTTCGATGACTTCCCACTTGGAGGAGTCAATCATGATCGGCACGCGGGCAATGTCCGGCTCACCGGCAATCAGGTTGAGGAAACGCACCATCGCCGCTTCGGCGTCGAGCATCCCCTCATCCATGTTGATATCGATAATCTGCGCGCCGCTTTCTACCTGCTGGCGGGCAACGTCCAGCGCTTCGCTGTACTTCTCTTCTTTAATCAGGCGTTTGAACTTTGCGGAACCGGTGACGTTAGTACGCTCACCCACGTTCACAAACAGGCTGTCGTCGCCGATGGTCAACGGCTCCAGGCCGGACAGACGACAGGCAACCGGAAGCTCGGGCAGCTTGCGCGGCGGCAGTCCGGCCACGGCGTTGCTCATAGCCGCGATATGCTCCGGCGTGGTGCCGCAGCAGCCGCCGACGATGTTCAGGAAGCCAGACTCGGCCCACTCGCGGATTTGCGCCGCCATGGTGTCGGCATCGAGATCGTATTCACCAAACGCGTTTGGCAGACCGGCGTTCGGGTGGGCGGTGACATAGCATTCCGCGATACGGGAAAGCTCCTGCACGTACTGGCGCAGTTCATCCGGCCCCAGCGCGCAGTTCAGGCCAAAGGAGAGCGCTTCGGCGTGGCGCAGGGAGTTATAAAACGCTTCGGTTGTCTGGCCGGACAGGGTACGGCCGGAGGCGTCGGTGATGGTGCCGGAAATCATGATCGGCAGGTCAACGCCGAGCGCTTCAAACTCCTCTTTCACCGCGTAAATCGCGGCTTTGGCATTGAGGGTGTCGAATACGGTTTCAATCAGGATCAGATCGGAACCGCCTTCCACCAGCGCTTTGGTCGATTCACGGTAGGCCGCGACCAGCTGATCGAAGGTGATATTACGAAACGCCGGGTCGTTGACGTCCGGTGAAATCGACGCGGTGCGGTTCGTCGGGCCAAGCACCCCGGCAACGTAGCGAGGCTTATCCGGCGTGCGGGCCGTCCACTCGTCGGCGCAGGCGCGCGCCAGCTTCGCGGCTTCCAGGTTGATTTCCGCCGACAGGGATTCCATCTGGTAATCCGCCATGGCGATGGTTGTCGAGTTGAATGTGTTGGTTTCAACGATATCCGCACCCGCTTCGAAGTAGGCGTTGTGGATATCTTTAATCACGGACGGTTTGCTGAGCACCAGCAGGTCGTTGTTCCCTTTCAGGTCGCAGGGCCAGTCGGCAAAGCGTTCGCCGCGGAAATCGTCTTCACTCAGACGATACCCCTGGATCATGGTGCCCATGCCGCCGTCCAGTACCAGAATTCGTTCATTTAACTGCGCACGCAGTTGCTCTACTTTGCTGCTCACACTTGCTCCCGACAACGCTCAACAAGGCCAAAAGGCTGCGTTCCATACTGGCACAATCTCGCAGGGTGGAAAAGCCGCACAGCGGTAACATGAGACATGTTCACCATCACTCCTCCGATCAGTCAGGATAACGGTTGCAAATTCACCAAATAAAACGAAAATGATTTCCACGATACAGAAAAAGGAGATCGTCATGGTCGCGACCGTTCCCGCTAAACGCGGCAGAAAACCTGCTGCCACCACCGCCGCCGCACAACAGGGCGGACAGGTTCAATCGCTCACGCGCGGTTTGAAGCTGCTGGAGTGGATAGCCGAGTCGCACAGCAGCGTGGCCCTGACGGAGCTGGCCCAGCAGGCTGGCCTGCCAAACTCCACGACGCACCGCCTGCTGACCACCATGCAGCAGCTGGGCTTTGTCCGCCAGGTCGGCGAGCTGGGGCACTGGGCGGTGGGCGCGCATGCGTTTATCGTCGGCAGCAGCTTCCTGCAGAGCCGCAACCTGCTGGCGATTGTGCACCCGATTCTGCGCAAGCTGATGGAGGAGTCCGGCGAGACCGTAAACCTGGCGGTGCTGGACCAGAGCGACCACCAGGCGATTATCATCGACCAGGTGCAGTGCACGCAGCTGATGCGCATGTCCGCACCGATTGGCGGCAAGCTGCCGATGCATGCCTCCGGGGCGGGGAAAGCGTTTCTTTCGCAGCTGAGCGAAGAGCAGGTGACGGGACTGCTGCACCGTAAAGGGCTGCACGCCTATACCCACGCCACGCTGGTGTCGCCCGTGCATCTGAAAGAAGATCTGGCCCTGACCCGCAAGCGCGGCTATTCGTTTGATGATGAAGAACATGCTCTGGGCCTGCGCTGCCTTGCGGCCTGTATTTTTGACGAGCACCGCGAGCCGTTTGCCGCCATCTCCATCTCCGGCCCCATTTCGCGGATGACCGACGACCGCGTGACCGAGCTGGGCGCGCTGGTGATTAAGGCGGCGAAAGAGGTGACGCTGGCGTACGGTGGGATTCGTTGAGATTGAGTGCGGCCTGATGCCCTCACCCCGGCCCTCTCCCGCAGGGAGAGGGAGAAAATCTGATGCCCTCACCCTGCTAGAGAGGGTGCAAACCTAATGCAAAACCTCTGCTTGCGGCGGTAAGCGTACACATCTTCGACATGCCCGTTTTTGATCCGCGTTTGCAGCCCGCGCCAGTAGCTGGCGCGGAATAGATCCTCATGCATCTCTTCGAATAGCGGCCCGATGCGCGGGTCGGCGCACAGCCAGTGGCGAAACTCCTCCGGAAACACATCGCCCGGCGAGACGCTGTACCACGGCTCGCCGGAAAGCTCGTCTTCCGGGTAGCGGGGCTGTGGTATATCGCGGAAATTCACTTCGGTCATGTAGCAAATTTCGTCGTAATCGTAGAACACCACGCGCCCGTGACGGGTGACGCCGAAGTTTTTAAACAGCATGTCGCCCGGGAAAATATTGGCGGCGGCAAGCTGGCGAATCGCGTTGCCGTATTCTTCAATGGCATCCCGCAGCGCCTGACCTTCGGACTGCTCAAGCCAGATATTCAGCGGCACCATGCGGCGTTCGATGTAGAGATGGCTAATGGCAATTTTGTCGCCAAGATCGGTGATTTTCGCAGGTGCTTCCTGCAGTAACAGCGCCATGAGCGCGGGGTCGATCTGCTGTTTATCCAGCACAAAGTTTTCGAACTCCTGGGTATCCGCCATGCGCCCGACGCGGTCGTGCTCTTTAACCAGCTGATAGCAGGCGCGAACGTGCGCGGCGGTCATCTCTTTCTGCGGTGCGAATCTGTCTTTAATCACCTTAAAAACCCGGTCGAAACCCGGCAGCGTAAAGACCAGCATCACCATACCGCGAATGCCGGGCGCTTCGATAAACTGCTCATCGGCCGCGGTGACATAGCGCAGGTACTCCCGGTAGCTTTCCGTTTTGGCGTGCTTCTGGCAGCCAATGGCCATATACAGTTCGGCGGTGGTTTTGCCCGGCAGGATCTCACGCAGCCACTCCACCAGCGCGGCAGGCAGCGGGGCGTACACCATGAAATAGGAGCGGGCGAAGCCAAACACGATGCTGGCCTCGGCGCTGGTGGTCAGGCAGGTATCGACAAACAGTTCCCCGTCGTCGGTACGGTGGACCGGCAGCAGAAACGGCACAATGGCGGTCGGCGTAACCAGTTTGCCCACCAGCCAGGCGGCTTTATTGCGGTAGAAAAGCTCGTTGGCCACCTGCAAATGGCTGCGGCTGAGCACCTCCGCGCCGAAGGTTTCGTTGAGATGGGCGTGGATATAGCCGATATCCCGAGTTTTATTCTCCCAGGGCAGGCGCAGCGGCAGATCCGTTAGCACGCGGTGCAGGAGCTTTTCCCATCCGCGATCGGGAAAGAAATCTTTCGCCAGCGGACGGGGAATGGTTCGAAAGCGTCGCTCGGGCTGGGAGCTGAAGATAAATAACCGCTCAGGAGATAGTGAGCGGTGGTCAAATAACCGGCAATAGACGGAGTTGAAAAAGCTCTCCGCAATCTCGAAGCGCGGGTAATCGGGTAACAAATGGGTGTAGTGCTCTTTCACGCGCAGTAAAAATTCCGCGTCCGGGCTTTTACCGTCGGTAATACAGCGCAGCTGCTCCACCACCAGACCCACGTGGTGGTCATAGAGATGGATACGTTGCTTCATAGCCTGCTGAACCGCATGCCAGTCTGCATGTTCGAAGCGCTGCTGCGCGCCGGATGTCACTTCAAGAAAACGACCATACTGGGCATCGAAGCCCTGCAAAATAGTTTGGGCAATCAGCAATTCCAGGCCACGCGACATATATTCCCCCTCACCCCAACCCTCTCCCCGAGAGGGGAGAGGGGGAAAAGTTTAGAACTGTGCTTCTTCCGTTGAACCCGTTAAGGCGGTGACGGAGGAGGTTCCGCCCTGGATAATCGTGGTCACATTGTCAAAGTAGCCGGTTCCCACCTCCTGCTGGTGAGACACGAAGGTGTAACCGTCTTTGCCCGCCGCAAACTCCGGCTGCTGCACCTTCTCAACGTAGTGCTTCATGCCCTCACCCTGCGCATAGGCGTGCGCCAGGTCGAACATGTTGAACCACATGCTGTGGATACCGGCCAGGGTAATGAACTGGTATTTGTAGCCCATGTCGGACAGCTGCTGCTGGAAGCTGGCGATGGTTTTGTCATCCAGCTTTTTCTGCCAGTTGAAGGACGGCGAGCAGTTATAGGCCAGCAGTTTGCCCGGATACTTCGCGTGGATGGCGTCGGCAAAGCGTTTTGCCAGCGCCAGATCCGGCGTGGAGGTTTCACACCAGACCAGGTCCGCATAAGGCGCGTACGCCAGGCCGCGGCTGATCGCCTGTTCAATGCCGGCATGGGTGCGGTAGAAGCCTTCACTGGTACGCTCGCCGGTGATGAACTCGCTGTCGTACGGGTCGCAGTCAGAGGTGATCAGGTCCGCCGCATCGGCATCGGTACGGGCAATCACCAGCGTCGGCACGCCGAGCACGTCCGCGGCCAGACGCGCGGCAACCAGCTTCTGTACGGCTTCCTGTGTAGGAACCAGCACCTTACCGCCCATGTGTCCGCATTTTTTCACTGACGCCAGCTGGTCTTCGAAGTGAACGGCCGCTGCACCGGCCTCAATCATCGACTTCATCAGCTCGAAGGCGTTCAGCACGCCGCCGAAGCCCGCTTCCGCATCCGCGACGATCGGCAGGAAGTAGTCAATAAAGCGCGGATCTCCAGGTTCGATTCCAGCGGCCCATTGGATCTGATCTGCACGGCGGAAGGTATTGTTGATCCGATCCACCACCGACGGCACGGAGTTAGCCGGATAGAGCGACTGATCCGGGTACATGCTGGAGGCCAGGTTGGCGTCCGCCGCGACCTGCCAGCCGGAGAGATAAATCGCCTCAATACCCGCCTTCGCCTGCTGCAGCGCCTGACCGCCGGTCAGCGCGCCGAGGCTGTTGATGTAGCCCTTTTTAGAGCCACCGTGCAGCAGCTTCCACATTTTCGCCGCACCGTTCTGTGCCAGCGTGCATTCCGGATTGACCGAGCCGCGTAATTTCACCACTTCCTCCGCGCTGTAAGGACGGCGGATGCCTTCCCAGCGAGGCTGTGTCCACTCTTTCTTCAACTCTTCGATTTGTTGGGTACGGGTTTTCATGTGCAGATGCTCCATATTGTTATGTGGTGAGTTACGCCAGGAAGCGGTAGCCCGGCAGGGTCAGGAAGTCGATTAAGTCATCTGATGTGGTGATTTGCTCCATCAGGCGCGCGGCGTCGTCAAAACGTCCGCTGCTGAAGCGGTGCTCGCCCAGCTCGTCCTGGATCACCCGCATCTCTTCGGCCAGCATCTGGCGGAACAGGGTCTTGGTCACCGGTTTGCCGTTGCTGAGCGTTTTTTGATGGTGGATCCACTGCCAGATGGAGGTACGTGAGATCTCCGCCGTCGCGGCATCTTCCATCAGGCCGTAGATAGGTACGCAGCCGTTGCCGGAGATCCATGCTTCGATGTACTGGACCGCGACGCGGATATTGGCACGCATGCCCTCTTCCGTACGCTCGCCCGCGCACGGTGCCAGCAGCTGTTCTTCAGCCGTTGGGGCATCGTCTTCGCGCGTGACAAACAGCTGGTTTTTGTTGTCGCCGAGAACGCGGTTAAAGACCTCCATCGCCGTATCGGCCAGGCCGGGATGGGCAATCCACGTGCCGTCGTGACCGTTACGGGCTTCAAGCTCTTTGTCGGCTTTAACCTTGTTGAGCACCTGATTGTTGCGTTCTGCGTCTTTGCTCGGGATAAATGCCGCCATGCCGCCCATCGCAAAGGCGCCGCGCTTGTGGCAGGTTTTGATCAGCAGGCGCGAGTAAGCGCTCAGGAACGGTTTATCCATGGTCACGACCTGGCGATCCGGCAACACGCGGTCGGGATAGTTTTTCAGGGTTTTGATGTAGCTGAAAATATAGTCCCAGCGTCCGCAGTTCAGGCCGACAATGTGGTCGCGCAGGGCGTGCAGAATTTCATTCATCTGGAACACGGCAGGCAGCGTTTCAATCAGCAGCGTGGCTTTGATGGTGCCGCGCGGCAGGTTGAAACGATCTTCCGCATAGCTGAAGACCTCGCTCCACCAGGCCGCTTCTTGCCAGGCCTGCGTTTTTGGCAGATAGAAATAAGGGCCGCTGCCTTTTGCCAGCAGGTTCTTGTAGTTGTGGAAGAAATAGAGCGCGAAATCAAACAGGCTGCCCGGAATGGCTTCCCCACGCCAGGTGACATGTTTTTCAGGCAGGTGCAGGCCGCGTACGCGACAGATCAGCACCGCAGGGTTCGGTTTGAGCTGGTAAATTTTGCCGGCTTCGTTGGTATAGCTGATGGTGCCGTTCACGGCGTCGCGCAGGTTAATCTGCCCCTCGATGACCTTACGCCAGTCCGGCGCCAGTGAGTCTTCAAAATCGGCCATAAAGACTTTAACGTTGGCGTTCATGGCGTTGATCACCATTTTGCGCTCTACCGGACCGGTGATCTCAACGCGACGATCCTGTAAATCTTCAGGGATACCGCGGATTTTCCACTCACCGCGACGAATGGAAGCGGTTTCCGAAATGAATCCAGGCAACTTGCCATCGTCAATTTCCTGCTGCTGATGAATGCGTGCCGCCAGCAGCTTATTACGCTGCGGCGTAAAGCGGGTCACCAGTTCAGTGAGAAATTCTACCGCTTCCGCCGTCAAAACCTGCTGTTCTTGCTCACCATACGGCTGGGTAAAGGCCAGTTCATCGACCGTCGTTGCCTGTTGAGTCATTACTCTGCTCCTCATCAAAGATCCAAAATCACGCCCCCGATGCGAACGAAAGATCGTTGGGTAGTTTTCGCTCAGCAGAATTAAGACTATCTATATTTTTTCTAAAATCAAAAACAATTTCCATTTTAATTGTTAATTGAAATTAATTATATGATTTTATTGGAATTAAATTTTTATTGAATGGTGAGCAGCATTTCGGAAATAAAAAAGGCACCCGAAGGTGCCTGATTTGAATAGCTGAAACGCTTTAGGATCGTTTAGTGCAGAAGATTACTCCAGCGTCGGATTCATGTGACGCAGATCGTATGGCGTTATCTGGTAGACGTAATAGTTGAGCCAGTTAGTGAAAAGCAAATTTCCGTGGCTGCGCCAGGTTGCTCTCGGTTTGTTTTGCGGATCGTCTTTCGGGAAATAGTTGTACGGTACATCCGGATTAAGACCCGCTTCGACATCACGGTAATACTCTGATGCGAGGGTATGCGGATCGTACTCAGGATGTCCGGTCACAAAAGCAATGCGTTTATCCTTGCTGGCAAACAGGTAAGCATCTCCGTCTTCCGTTTCGGCCAGGATCTCCAGATCGGTGTAATCACGAATCAGCTGGGCCGGGAAATCGGCGTAGCGAGAATGCGGGGCCAGGAAAGAGTCATCGAAACCGCGCGTCAGCAACGCATGTGGATGAAGAATATGGTGTTCGTATACGCCGGAGAGCTTTTCAGTGCGGGTTTGCTTGGGGATGCCATAAAGAATATTCAGTGCGGCTTGTACCGCCCAACAGACAAACAAGGTAGACGTGACGTGATCTTTTGCCCACTCCAGAACCTGTTTGATCTGCGGCCAGTAGGCGACATCGTTAAATTCAACCAGGCCAAGCGGCGCGCCGGTCACGATCAGTCCGTCGAAGTTTTCCCCCTGAATGTCATCGAAGTTACAGTAGAAGTTGTTCAGATGCTCAGATGGCGTGTTACGTGATTCACGGGCATCGATTCGCAGCAGCTGGATATCCACCTGCAGCGGAGAGTTCGACAGAAGACGCAGGAACTGGTTTTCTGTTTCGATCTTTTTTGGCATCAGATTGAGAATAAGCACCTTCAGCGGGCGAATTTCCTGACCTGTCGCACGCGAAGCCGTCATGACGAAGACGTTTTCTTCACGCAAGAAATTGACGGCTGGTAGCTCGTCCTGCACCCGAATCGGCATAACTTAATATCCTCACAGCATACGTATAAACGTTTAGACATCCAGATAGCTAACGATACCCAGAAACGGGCATAATGTCGAGTCTGCAAGAAGAAGGTGAGAAAGTTTCAAGAAGGGGGAGAGGGAAAAACAAAAGCAAAAAACCCCGCACCTTGCGGTACGGGGTTCTTTTAATTGATGCCTGGCAGTTCCCTACTCTCACATGGGGAGACCCCACACTACCATCGGCGCTACGGCGTTTCACTTCT
>NZ_JAASKP010000005.1:0-176565 GCF_019730495.1 Enterobacter sp. Y17 | reverse complement strand
AATTTTTCTCTTCAACCGACCGCGTTGTCTGTGAAGTGATTCACATCCGCCGTGTCGATGGAGGCGCATTATAGGGAGTTCTCGGCTGGCCGCAACCGCTAAATGTCAGAAAAATGACTGACTGCTGCATTCCACAGCAAAACCCCGCCTTATACCTTTTTACACACAGACTTATCCACAATGATACGAAAAAGTGAAAATGTGCGAGCGTTGCGCAAACGTTTTCGTTAAAATGCTCGCGCTTAATAAGGATGCCCCGTCAGGTGTGTTAGATGAGTTTTTCGCAGGAAAATTCATCTAACGCTCTCTGTAATCGTGAAATCCAGGGGATTTACCATGCAACAACGTCGTCCAGTCCGCCGCGCTCTGCTCAGTGTTTCTGATAAAGCCGGTATCGTCGAATTCGCTCAGGCACTTTCCGCACGCGGTGTGGAGCTGCTTTCTACAGGCGGTACCGCTCGCCTGTTAGCAGATAAAGGTCTGCCGGTAACCGAAGTGTCCGATTACACCGGTTTCCCGGAAATGATGGATGGACGCGTCAAAACTCTGCACCCGAAAGTGCACGGCGGTATTCTTGGCCGTCGCGGTCAGGACGACGCCATTATGGAACAGCATGACATCGCCCCAATCGACATGGTTGTCGTTAACCTCTACCCTTTTGCCCAGACCGTTGCTCGCGAAGGCTGTTCTCTGGAAGATGCCGTAGAGAATATTGATATCGGCGGCCCAACCATGGTGCGCTCCGCGGCCAAGAACCATAAAGATGTGGCCATCGTCGTAAAGAGCAGCGATTACAACACCATTATTAATGAGATGGACGCCAACGAAGGGTCCCTGACTCTGGAAACGCGTTTCGACCTCGCCATTAAAGCCTTCGAGCACACCGCGGCGTACGACAGCATGATCGCCAATTACTTCGGTAGCCTGGTGCCTGCTTACCACGGTGAAAGCAAAGATCCTTCTGGCCGCTTCCCGCGCACCCTGAACCTGAACTTCATTAAGAAGCAGGATATGCGTTACGGTGAGAACAGCCACCAGCAGGCAGCCTTCTATATAGAAGAAGAGGTAAAAGAAGCCTCTGTTGCGACCGCTCAGCAGGTTCAGGGCAAAGCGCTCTCTTATAACAACATTGCTGACACCGACGCCGCGCTGGAATGCGTGAAAGAGTTCAGCGAGCCGGCCTGCGTTATCGTTAAGCATGCGAACCCATGCGGCGTTGCCGTGAGCACCTCTATTCTGGATGCCTACGATCGCGCGTACAAAACCGACCCGACCTCCGCGTTCGGCGGCATTATCGCCTTCAACCGCGAGCTGGATGCTGAAACCGCACAGGCCATCATCTCCCGCCAGTTCGTTGAAGTGATCATCGCGCCATCCGCATCCGAAGAGGCGCTGAAAATCACCGCGGCAAAACAGAACGTGCGCGTGCTGGTTTGCGGCCAGTGGGCAGAACGCGTGCCGGGCCTGGACTTCAAGCGCGTGAACGGCGGCCTGCTGGTTCAGGACCGCGATCTGGGTATGGTGACAGAAGCCGACCTGCGCGTGGTAACCAAACGTCAACCGACCGAACAGGAACTGCGTGACGCGCTGTTCTGCTGGAAGGTCGCGAAGTTCGTCAAATCCAACGCCATCGTCTACGCCAAAGAAAACATGACTATCGGGATAGGCGCAGGCCAGATGAGCCGCGTTTACTCCGCGAAAATCGCGGGCATTAAAGCAGGCGATGAAGGTCTGGAAGTGAAAGGCTCCGCCATGGCTTCTGACGCCTTCTTCCCGTTCCGTGACGGTATCGACGCGGCTGCTGCAGTGGGCATCACCTGTGTGATCCAGCCTGGCGGCTCAATTCGCGACGACGAAGTGATTGCCGCTGCCGACGAACACGGCATTGCAATGATCTTCACCGACATGCGCCACTTCCGCCATTAATTCCGGGAGCAGAAAATGAAAGTATTAGTGATTGGTAACGGCGGACGCGAGCACGCTCTGGCGTGGAAAGCGGCGCAGTCTCCGCTGGTGAAAACAGTTTTCGTAGCACCGGGCAACGCCGGTACCGCGCTGGAACCCGCGCTGCAAAACGTGGCTATCGGCGTGACCGATATCCCGGCGCTGCTGAGCTTTGCCCAGAGCGAGAAAATCGATCTGACGATTGTGGGCCCGGAAGCGCCGCTGGTGATTGGCGTCGTCGATGCGTTCCGCGCGGCGGGTCTGACAATCTTCGGGCCTACGGAAGGCGCCGCGCAGCTGGAAGGCTCCAAAGCCTTCACCAAAGATTTCCTCGCGCGTCATAACATCCCGACGGCGGAATATCAGAACTTCACCGAAGTGGAGCCAGCCCTGGCCTACCTGCGTGAAAAAGGCGCGCCGATTGTGATCAAGGCCGACGGCCTGGCCGCTGGTAAAGGCGTGATCGTGGCGATGACGCTCGAAGAAGCGGAAGCCGCGGTTCAGGATATGCTGGCGGGTAACGCCTTTGGCGACGCGGGCCACCGCATCGTGATCGAAGAGTTCCTCGACGGTGAAGAGGCCAGCTTTATCGTGATGGTCGACGGCGAGCACGTTCTGCCGATGGCCACCAGCCAGGATCACAAGCGCGTGGGCAATGGCGATTCCGGCCCGAATACTGGCGGAATGGGCGCTTACTCCCCCGCTCCGGTAGTGACTGACGAAGTCCACCAGCGCACCATGGATCGCGTCATCTGGCCAACCGTGAAAGGGATGGCGGCGGAAGGCAACACCTACACCGGTTTCCTCTATGCAGGTCTGATGATCGACAAACAGGGTAACCCTAAGGTCATCGAATTCAACTGCCGCTTTGGCGATCCGGAAACGCAGCCCATCATGCTGCGCATGAAATCCGATCTGGTGGAACTGTGTCTGGCAGCCTGCGAAGGCAAGCTCGACGAGAAAACCTCAGAGTGGGACGAGCGTGCGTCTCTGGGCGTGGTGATTGCGGCGGGTGGTTACCCGGGCAACTACAACACCGGGGATGAGATCCACGGCCTGCCGCTGGAAGAGATTGACGGTGCGAAGGTGTTCCATGCGGGTACGAAGCTGGCTGACGACGATCGCGTCCTCACCAACGGCGGACGCGTGCTGTGTGCGACCGCGCTGGGCCATACCGTGGCAGAAGCGCAGAAACGCGCCTACGCGCTGATGGCGGATATTCACTGGAACGGCAGCTTTAGCCGTCAGGATATCGGTTATCGCGCGATTGCGCGTGAGCAGGGAGAGTAATTTCCCCCTCACCCTAACCCTCTCCCTCAAGGGAGAGGGGATTTAAATCAAAAACTTTTTTCCGTCGGCTGCCAGGTGCAGAAGTCTTCGTTCGCCACCAGCAGCAGCTGAGAGCCTTCCGGCGCTTCCAGCCACGCCAAACTCACCTCCATTGATGAATGACGCTGACGGCGTTGAATGTGTTCTGTTGCCCAAGATTCGAGCTCAGGCTTGACCGTCTGTCCTTCGCAGGTTGTCACCGTCCCATCGGCATGCCAGCGCCCCTGGCGCAGCACAACGCGTCCCAGACGAAGCGCATCGCTGGTCTGGCGGATTTGTTCGGCACGATAACGGTAGAGAGCGATCTGATCGCTGGAAAGCTGCTGTTTTTGGCCGCTGACTTCGCGCTGCATAAAGCTCAGCTCGCCATGGTCGTCAAAACGCACTTTCACGTGTTCGGGGGTCTTGCTGTAGACGTTCAGTTCAATCAGCGACAGGTCATCTCCCTGCCAGCGATATTCCGCAGTCGACGTATTGCCGTTATGCCACGGGCTGAAGGCAGAAAGCAGATGCACTTCGCCGCCGGAATCTTTGCGCCAGATCCTCACAGCACCCTGGTTGTCCGCGTAGCCGCTGGCGGTAAACGGCGGCAGGGAGGTGTCGTGGCTGCAGGCTGACAGCAGCAGCATGCCTGCCAGCGCGAGCGTTCCACGCCAGAAAGACAAAAGGGGCGTTGCCGCCCCTTCGCTAAAACTGTTCACTGCCACGCGTCTTACTTAACAGCGTCTTTCAGTGCTTTACCAGAAACAAATGCCGGCACGTTAGCTGCGGCGATTTTGATTTCTTTACCGGTCTGCGGGTTGCGGCCAGTACGCTCAGCGCGGTGGTTCACTTTGAAGGTACCGAAACCAACCAGTTGCACAGCATCGCCTTCTTTCAGAGACTCAGTAATAGCAGCCAGGGTAGATTCCAGAGCAGCTTTAGCCTGCACTTTAGACAGATCAGCCTTGTCCGCAATTACATCAATCAGTTGAGTCTTGTTCATAAGTTATCCTTTCAATGTGTTTATCGCTTGCTAAGCATCGAGTGCGACGAAAATGCCAAAAAAGCACTCTCCTGCATACACGCACCGATAGCCACTTTTTTTCGCCCCCCAAATGTAGACCAGACAAGGGGCGAAAGGGAAGAGTCGAGGAGCGACAAAACGGGCGTTATCTCAAGATTTATTGTCTCATTGGTTAAAAATTATACCAATATTGCTCTCCGCAGCCTCTCGTAAGTCCGCGCGCAGCCCTTTTATCAGCTCAATATCGCGTTCTTCACACTCTGCCAGCAGGCGGAAAATTTCCCACTGAATGTCCCATTCTTGCTCAACCGCCGGGTTTGCACGCAGCTCTTCGTCGGTCATCTCGCGACCTTCCTGGGTCATTTCCAGCATCGCGACGGTCGTAATCGATGCCTTACTGACTTCAATTGCGTGCTCCAGCGTTTCACCGCTCAGACGGGAGTGAAGCAGTTCGCTTAACGCCACGCAGGCATCAATCGCCGGGTAGACACCGTACAGGTCAAAATCATCCGCAGCCGGAATAGCCTCTTCCAGCTTTTCCAGCTGGGAGTCGAAGTTCACCTTCGCGTCTTTTACCGTCAGCGTTTCCCAGATCAGATCCAGAATGCGGCGGTAGATATGGCCATCACCAAAGCCCGTCTCCTTACAGAACGCGGCATAGTTGGGATACATGCGCTCGCACAGGCAAGCCATAAACGTCACGTGCTGCCAGCTTTCAAGTTTCTCAAGGCGCAGGTGAATCGGGTTTTGTAGCATGATGATCTCTCGAATCGAAAATTAGGCGCAGTTTACCTGAATCATCGCTGAATTTCCTGCCAACGAACAAAAGCCGGACGCGAAGAGGCCACGGCATCTGCCCAGCGCGTCGGCTCCGGCAAGCGGTAGCCCTTCATGCAGCGCTGCACCCACGCCAGGGCGCTGTCCATGCTCACCCGGTGCCCCGTGGCGATAAAGAGCGGGTTACAGCGCGCCTTGCTGCGCCAGACCCACGCTAGCTGCTCACCTTTATGGATAAGCGGCGCCAGCGCGCCCGGCTCGGCAGAAAGAGGTTCAAATGCGCCGCACAGGCGTTTCTTGGCAACGCCAATGGTCGGCACATCCACCAGCAGACCAAAATGGCTGGCAACGCCTAAACGGCGCGGGTGTGAGATACCGTGTCCATCGACAAACAGCAGGTCAGGTTTTTGCGAGAGTTGCTCCCACGCTGCCAGCAGCGCGGGATATTCGCGGAAGGAGAGAAAGCCCGGAATGTACGGCATGGTGGTCGCGATACGCGCTACCTTGTACTCCACCAGCTCAAGCGAAGGATATTTCAGTACCACCATCGCCGCTCGCGTCACTTCCCCACCCTGCTCGAATCCGACGTCTGCTCCGCCAATGTACTGCGGAGGATCTTTATCCAGACGATCCTCGCGGATCACCGATGAGGCCAGTTCGATTTGTTGAGCGCGTAGCGACGCGAGATCCATAACCACTCCTTACTTGTGATACTGGGCAGAAAGCCGATGCACCGCCTCCACAAATACGCCTGCGTGTTCTGGCGGCACATCCTGATGAATGCCGTGGCCGAGGTTAAAGACGTGGCCTTCACCCTGGCCGAAACCAGACAGTATAGTCGACACTTCTTCTTCAATGCGCGCTGGCGGCGCATAGAGCATGGACGGGTCCATATTGCCCTGCAGCGCCACTTTGTCGCCCACGCGACGGCGCGCATCGGCGATATCGGTGGTCCAGTCGAGGCCCAGCGCGTCGCAGCCGGTTGCCGCCATCGCTTCCAGCCACTGACCGCCACCTTTGGTGAACAGCGTCACCGGCACGCGGCGGCCTTCGTTTTCACGCAGCAGGCCGTCGACGATTTTGTGCATGTAGTACAGGGAGAACTGCTGATAATCGCGCCCGGTCAGCACGCCGCCCCAGGTATCGAAAATCATCACCGACTGCGCACCCGCCTTAATCTGCGCGTTCAGGTAGAGGGTGACGCTCTTCGCCAGCTTATCGAGCAGCGCATGCAGGGCCAGCGGCTCGGCGTACATCATCTTTTTAATCATGGTGAAGGCTTTGCTGCTGCCTCCTTCAACCATATAGGTCGCCAGCGTCCACGGGCTGCCGGAGAAGCCAATCAGCGGCACTTCACCTTTCAGCTCGCGGCGAATGGTGCGCACGGCGTTCATCACGTAGCCCAGCTCGCCTTCCGGATCGGGGATCGGCAGCTTATCCACGTCGGCTTTGCTTTTGATTGGGGAGGTGAAACGCGGACCTTCACCGGTTTCGAAGTACAGGCCAAGGCCCATTGCATCCGGAATGGTCAGAATATCCGAGAAGAGGATCGCAGCATCCAGCGGGAAGCGGCGCAGCGGCTGGAGCGTCACTTCGCAGGCCAGCTCGGCGTTTTTGCACAGCGACATAAAATCGCCCGCCTGCGCGCGCGTGGCTTTGTACTCCGGGAGATAGCGTCCCGCCTGGCGCATCATCCACACCGGGGTGACATCAACGGGCTGGCGCAGCAGCGCACGCAGATAACGATCGTTCTTCAGTTCGGTCATTTTTGCAGTTCCTTAAGCGTCATGGCCTCAGTGTAACACTACTCATACTCGGCCCGACACATCGCCACGGTATCTTCTATCAGGCGACGTGCCACGGTGCCCGGCGGAGGTAACAGCGGTAGATCGTCGTAGCGATACCAGTTTGCTTCCAGCAGCTCTTTCTGGTCGATAACGATCTCGCCGCTGTCGTATTCGGCCATAAATGCCGTCATCAGAGACTGCGGGAACGGCCACGGCTGGGAGGTAACGTAGCGCAGGTTCTTCACTTTGATCCCGCTCTCCTCCATCACCTCGCGCGCTACCGCCTGCTCCAGCGTTTCGCCCACCTCGACGAAGCCGGCCAGCACGGTGTGAATGCCGTTGCGATGGCGGGTATGCTGCGCCAGCAGGATGGAATCCTCCCGGCGGATAGCGACGATAATGCACGGCGCTATCTGCGGATAGTAGCGTTCGCGGCAGTGGCTGCAGAGCATCGCCCACTCGGTTTTGCTCGGGCGCATGGTATGACCGCAATAGCCGCAGTATTTATGCGAGCGGTAAAATTCAGAAAGCTGCACGCCGCGCCCCGCCAGCTGGAACAGCCCCACGTCCAGATCCAGCACCTGGCGCACCGATCCCATATCCTGGCGGCGGGACTGTTGGATCAACCACACCGGCTCACCCTGCCACTCGCCGATCTTCAGCGCAGGCTGGCCGACGAGATCGAACGCCTCAGCTGCACCGTAGGGGATTTCCCCGGCAGGAAGCCATAATTTTTGTTCGTGACTGACGATCCACCAACCAAGATCTGATTTTTCAATAATACGATCCATATCTATTGCACTACCTTCGCTTCACTGACATGTTGTTAGCATTGTGGTTACATTCTGGATAAGCAGATTCAATCCTACATTTTGCGGAGTCGACCATGTTAAACCAGCTGCAAAGCCTGACTGAGCGCGTTAGAGGAAATAACAAACTGGTGGATCGCTGGCTACATGTACGCAAGCATCTACTCGTGGCTTATTACAATCTGGTCGGTATTAAGCCTGGCAAAGAATCGTTTATGCGACTGAATGAAAAAGCGCTGGATGATTTTTGTCAGGGCCTGGTCGACTATCTGTCCGACGGCCATTTCAATATTTATGAACGCATTATCCGCGAAATGGAAGGGACAACACCCTATTTAGCGGCCAGCAAGCTCTATCCCCTTCTGGAAGCCAACACCCAGCAGATCATGGATTACTATGATTCCGCGCTCGAGAACGCTATCGACCACGATAACTATCTTGAGTTTCAGCAGGCGCTATCCGACCTCGGCGAAGCGCTGGAAGAGCGATTCACGCTGGAAGATAAGCTGATCGCCCTCGTGCTGGACAATGATTTGAACATCAGTAACGAAGAGAACGTCGCGCGCCCTGCTTGAGTTCTTCACCGTTAACGAGTAATTTACAACCATTCGCCCCTCTCACGAGGGGGATTTTTCTTGTCGGAGTGCCCAGCGCCTGAAAGCGCGGGCTGAGACCGTTAATTCGGGATCCGCGGAACCTGATCAGGCTAATACCTGCGAAGGGAACAAGAGTCACACTGCTGTTGTATCGCCTGAGGGCGATCCTCTCTTGCTTCATCCGTCGTCTGACAAGCCATGTCCTTCACTTTTGGAATGAGCTATGTCTACTGCAAAACTGACCCGCCGCGAACAGCGCGCACAGGCCCAACACTTCATCGACACGCTGGAAGGCACCGCTTTCCCGAACTCGAAACGCATCTACATTTCCGGCTCGCAGGCCGATATCCGCGTCCCAATGCGCGAAATTCAGCTTAGCCCGACGCTTATCGGCGGCAGCAAAGATAACCCGCAGTATGAAGACAACGAAGCCGTGCCGGTATATGACACCTCCGGTCCGTACGGCGATCCTGATGTTGCCATCAACGTCCAGCAGGGTCTGGCTAAGCTGCGCCAGCCGTGGATTGACGCGCGTAACGACTGCGAAGAGCTGAGCGTCCTGAGTTCTGCGTATACCAAAGAGCGCCTGGCCGACGACGGTCTGGACGAGCTGCGCTTTACCGGCCTGCTGACGCCAAAACGCGCTAAAGCGGGCAAATGCGTGACCCAGCTGCACTACGCGCGCCGGGGCATCGTCACGCCGGAGATGGAGTTCATCGCCATTCGCGAAAACATGGGTCGCGAGCGCATCCGTAGCGAAGTGCTGCGCTATCAGCATCCGGGTGAAGGCTTTGGCGCTCGCCTGCCGGAGAACATCACGCCGGAATTTGTGCGTGACGAAGTGGCCGCAGGCCGCGCGATTATCCCTGCTAATATCAACCACCCGGAATCCGAGCCGATGATTATCGGCCGCAACTTCCTGGTGAAGGTCAACGCTAACATCGGTAACTCGGCCGTCACCTCCTCCATCGAAGAAGAGGTGGAGAAGCTGGTCTGGTCCACGCGCTGGGGCGCGGACACGGTAATGGATCTCTCCACTGGCCGCTATATTCACGAAACCCGCGAATGGATCCTGCGTAACAGCCCGGTACCGATTGGCACCGTCCCGATTTATCAGGCGCTGGAGAAGGTCAACGGCATCGCCGAAGACCTCACCTGGGAAGCGTTCCGCGACACGCTGCTGGAGCAGGCCGAACAGGGCGTGGACTACTTCACCATTCACGCGGGCGTGCTGCTGCGCTACGTGCCGATGACGGCAAAGCGTCTGACCGGCATCGTCTCGCGCGGCGGTTCCATCATGGCGAAGTGGTGCCTGTCACATCATCAGGAAAACTTCCTCTACGAACACTTCCGCGAGATCTGCGAAATCTGCGCCGCGTACGATGTCTCTCTGTCGCTGGGCGACGGCCTGCGTCCGGGCTCTATTCGCGACGCGAACGACGAAGCGCAGTTTGCCGAGCTGCACACGCTGGGCGAACTGACCAAAATCGCCTGGGAGTATGACGTGCAGGTGATGATTGAAGGCCCGGGCCACGTGCCGATGCAGATGATCCGCCGCAACATGACCGAGGAGCTGGAGCACTGCCACGAAGCGCCGTTCTACACCCTGGGGCCGTTGACCACCGATATTGCGCCGGGCTATGACCACTTCACGTCGGGCATTGGCGCGGCGATGATCGGCTGGTTCGGCTGCGCGATGCTCTGCTACGTGACGCCAAAAGAGCACCTCGGCCTGCCAAACAAAGAGGACGTGAAGCAGGGGCTGATTACCTACAAAATTGCCGCCCACGCCGCGGATCTGGCCAAAGGCCATCCGGGCGCGCAAATCCGCGATAACGCCATGTCGAAGGCACGCTTTGAATTCCGCTGGGAAGACCAGTTCAACCTGGCGCTGGACCCGTTCACCGCCCGCGCCTATCACGACGAGACACTCCCGCAGGAATCAGGCAAAGTCGCGCACTTCTGCTCTATGTGCGGGCCGAAGTTCTGCTCGATGAAAATCAGCCAGGAGGTGCGCGACTACGCCGCCGCGCAGACCATTGAAGTGGGTATGGCGGACATGTCTGAAACCTTCCGTGCCAAAGGCGGCGAAATCTACCTCAAAAAAGAGGAGGCGTAATGTATAAGCCCGATTTCCCGCCCGTCCCCTACCGTTTAGGGCTCTATCCGGTGGTGGACAGCGTGGAGTGGATAGAGCGCCTGCTGGAGACAGGCGTTCGAACGATCCAGCTGCGCATCAAGGATAAACGCGATGACGAGGTGGAAGCCGATGTGGCTGCCGCCATCGCGCTTGGCCGTCGGCATAACGCCCGTCTGTTTATCAACGATTACTGGCGGCTGGCCGTTAAGCACCAGGCGTACGGCGTGCACCTGGGTCAGGAGGACCTGGAAACAACGGATCTGAGCGCTATCCGCGAAGCCGGGTTGCGTCTTGGCGTTTCAACGCACGATGACATGGAGATCGACGTGGCGCTGGCGGCCCGTCCCTCTTACATCGCGCTGGGTCACGTCTTCCCGACGCAAACCAAGCAGATGCCCTCCGCACCGCAGGGTCTGACGCAGCTGGCGAGTCACGTTAAACGCCTTGCCGATTACCCTACCGTCGCCATTGGCGGAATCAGCCTTGAACGCGCCCCGGCGGTGCTGGAGACCGGCGTCGGCAGTATCGCCGTCGTCAGCGCCATCACCCAGGCCGCAGACTGGCGGTTCGCCACCGAACAGCTGTTACAGCTGGCAGGAGCGGGTGATGAACGATCGTGATTTTATGCGCTACAGCCGTCAGATCCTGCTGGAAGATATCGCCATCGACGGACAGCAAAAGCTGCTCGCCAGCCGGGTGCTGATTGTCGGTCTGGGCGGGTTAGGCGCGCCCGCCGCGCTTTATCTGGCTGGTGCAGGTATCGGTACGCTGGTGCTGGCCGACGACGACGAGGTTCACCTCAGCAACCTGCAGCGACAAATCCTCTTCACCACCGAGGATATCAACCAGCCAAAAGCGCAAATTACCCGGCAGCGCCTGAACCAGCTCAACCCGGATATCGCGCTGATTGCCCTGCAGGATCGGCTCAGCGGTGACAACCTCAGCCGTGAGGTCGCCCTTGCCGACGTGGTGCTGGACTGCACCGACAACATGGCGACGCGCCAGGCGATTAACGCCGCCTGCGTGGCAAATAATACGCCGCTTATCACCGCCAGCGCGGTGGGGTTCGGCGGGCAGATGATGGTCCTGACCCCGCCGTGGTCGCAGGGCTGCTATCGCTGTCTGTGGCCGGATGATGCAGAGCCGGCGCGCAACTGCCGTACGGCGGGCATTCTGGGTCCGGTGGTCGGCGTAATGGGCACAATGCAGGCGCTGGAGGCCATCAAGCTGCTCAGCGGCATGGAGACGGAACGCAATACGCTGCGGCTGTTTGATGCCCGCTCCAGCGGCTGGCGCCATCTGGCGTTACACCGCGCCAGCCGCTGCCCGGTATGCGGAGGCCGCGATGCGCATTCTGTTTAACGATGAGCCGATGAAATGCGACGACGGGCTCACCGTTGCGGCACTGCTCGACAAGCTGCGCCAGCTCAAGCCGGGAACGGCGCTGGCGCTCAATCAACAGATCCTGCCGCGCGAGCAGTGGGAACACCAGCAGGTCAATGACGGCGACCAGATCCTGCTGTTTCAGGTTATCGCAGGGGGCTGAGATGTTACGTATTGCCGATAAAGTCTTTGATTCACATCTGTTTACCGGAACCGGAAAATTCGCCTCACCGCAGCTGATGGTGGATGCCATTCGCGAAAGCGGCAGCCAGCTGGTGACGCTGGCGCTCAAGCGCGTGGATCTGCGTCATCACAGCGATGCTATTCTGGCGCCTTTACTGGAGGCTGGCGTCACGCTGCTGCCCAACACCTCCGGTGCCAAAACGGCCGAAGAGGCGATTTTCGCCGCGCAGCTGGCCCGCGAGGCGCTCGGCACCCGCTGGCTGAAGCTGGAAATTCATCCTGACGCCCGCTGGCTGCTCCCCGACCCCATCGAAACGCTGAAAGCGGCTGAAAAGCTGGTGCAGCAAGGGTTTACCGTCCTGCCTTACTGCGGCGCCGATCCTGTTCTGTGCAAACGGCTGGAAGAGGTCGGCTGCGCCGCCGTCATGCCGCTGGGCGCCCCCATTGGCTCCAACCAGGGGCTTGAAACCCGTGCGATGCTGGAAATCATTATTGAGCAGGCTACCGTGCCGGTGGTGGTTGATGCGGGCATTGGCGTGCCCAGCCATGCCGCGCAGGCGCTGGAGATGGGCGCCGACGCGGTGCTGGTCAACACGGCCATCGCGGTTGCCGACGATCCGGTCATGATGGCGCGTGCGTTCCGCATGGCCGTAGAGGCTGGCCTGCTGGCAAGGGAGTCCGGCCCCGGCTCGCGCAGTTTCCAGGCACAGGCCACCAGCCCGCTGACCGGTTTTCTGGAGGCGATCTCATGAGCACGTTTACCGAGCGCTGGCGGCAGCTTAGCTGGGACGACATTGCCCTGCGCATTAACAGCAAAACGGCGGCTGACGTGGAGCGCGCGCTGCATGCCCGCCATCTGACCCGCGAGGATCTGATGGCCCTGCTCTCCCCGGCGGCCAGCGCGTACCTCGAGCCGATGGCCCAGCGAGCGCAGCGGCTCACCCGCCAGCGTTTTGGCAACACGGTGAGCTTCTACGTGCCGCTCTATCTCTCAAACCTGTGCGCCAATGACTGCACCTACTGCGGTTTTTCCATGAGCAACCGCATCAAGCGTAAAACGCTCGATGAAGGTGAGATCGCCCGCGAGTGCGCGGCCATTCGTGAAATGGGCTTTGAACATCTTCTGCTGGTCACGGGCGAACATCAGGGAAAAGTGGGAATGGACTATTTCCGTCAGCACCTTCCCGCCATTCGTCGTCAGTTTGCGTCGCTGCAGATGGAAGTACAGCCCCTGGCGCAGGAGGAGTACGCGGAGCTCAAAACCCTTGGACTGGACGGGGTCATGGTCTACCAGGAAACCTATCACGAGGCGACGTACGCCCGGCATCACCTGAAGGGCAAGAAACAGGATTTCTTTTTCCGGCTGGAAACGCCGGACAGGCTGGGTCGCGCGGGGATCGACAAAATCGGTCTGGGAGCGCTGATCGGGCTCTCTGACAGCTGGCGGGTGGATTGTTACATGGTGGCGGAACATTTGCTGTGGCTTCAGCAGCACTACTGGCAGAGCCGTTATTCCATCTCCTTCCCGCGCCTGAGACCTTGCGCGGGCGGGATTGAACCGGCTTCGCTGATGGATGAACGCCAGCTGGTGCAGGCCATCTGTGCGTTTCGCCTGCTCGCCCCGGAAGTGGAATTATCGCTCTCAACGCGTGAATCCCCGGCGTTTCGCGATCGCGTTATCCCGCTTGCGATTAACAACGTCAGCGCGTTTTCCAAAACGCAGCCTGGCGGCTACGCCGACGATCGTCCGGAGCTGGAGCAATTTGTGCCTCATGACGGACGACGTCCGGAAGCGGTCGCCGCAGCCCTGACGGCTCAGGGTCTTCAGCCTGTCTGGAAAGACTGGGACAGTTGGCTGGGAAGAACCTCGCAATGACGCTGAAACGCGCTGCAACACCATAAAAAATTGTCGAGGCGCGACGAAAAGGCAAAACCGGGTGGTTGTCAGCGATCGTCCGGTTTTTTATTGTCACACGGTCAGCAACGGATGCTGACCAGGGCGAAAAGCTTCTTCCTCGTTTCGCCCTGCCTCTGGTTCATTGCGCACACGGCCGCCAGCAGGTTGAATAAGTATTTTCTTAATGGTTCTTAAGATAAATCATCCCGCCAGAAATCGTGTGTCGTATAATTCACCGCTAACCGCAGGACAGCGACTATGCTGAGAGGATATCGGCAGACGAAAAGTATTCACCATCAGGAACGATGTACAGCTCATGGCACTTCACAGCAAAAAGCTCTCTTTTACCCGACCAATCATGCTCAGCTTCGCGGGGATCCTATGCAGTTTTGCGGTGATCGCGATCGCGGTGACGCTTTCGCAACGAAAGGATTTTCTTGAGGATTATCATAAGATAAACAGCAATTTCACGCACAACCTGGCGGTGAACTACACCGAATCTATCCTGCGTGAAAACGACTATATCCTGGGCCGTTCCGCGATGTACTTTGCCCGCGACGACAGGCTAAACGAGACGCTCAACGTCAACCCGACGCAGGGGCTGCAGATGATGATGCATTTGCAAAACCTGATGCCGACCGTGTCCTCCATCTCGCTGGCGGACACGCAGGGGCATTATCTCCGCGCGCCGGAAGTGCTCCCCACGCAGAAGAGTAAAACCTTCGATCCCCGGACGCGGCCGTGGTTTATCGCTCAGGCCGAAGCCAGTATCTTCAGCCACTATACTCGCCCGTACATGGACTACTTCACCGGCCATCCGACGGTCACACTTTATAAGCCCTTGATTTCACCCGAAGGCAGACTGAAGGGAACGATCGCGTTTCATCTCGATTTGACGTCAATGGGCTTCACCCTGCGTCAGATGGTGGCGCCCGTCCAGGGAGAATTCTTCGTCGTTGAACGCGACGGCGCCGTTGTGCTTCACCCGGATACAGGCGCGCTCTTCAAACAATACGTGAGCGAAGCGCTAATGGACAAAATGACCAGCGGCGAAGGCCACCTTTACGATAAGAAAAGCAACGCCTGGTACTACTACTACTCGTTTACCAATCCGGACTGGTTTGTCATCTACCGGGTCTCTGGCGAGACGCTCACCGATATCACCCGCCACGAAACGACGATTGTTGGCTGGGGGTTTGCGCTGGCGGCAATCATCATCATCCTCTTCGGCTTATACCTCCGTCACGCCTCGCGTACCGTGCTGATGCACATTATCAATGCCATCAAAACCGGCGACGTCAGCGAAGCGCCGCGCCTGGAAGCGATGCTCAGCCACACTATCCAGTCCAATAAAGAGCGTGAGATGGCCTATGTGCGCCAGGCCACTCACGATGCGCTGACGGGCTGTAAAAACCGCCGCGCGTTCGATAGCGATATCGCGGAGCTGCTGAATGCCCAGCAGCCTTTCGCGCTGGCGCTGGTGGACATCGATAACTTCAAGTCGATTAACGACACGCTGGGCCACCTGACCGGTGATATCGTTCTGCGCAACGTGGCCCGCGAAGGGATCCAGATTATGCAGCCACATCACGTCTCGATTTACCGGTACGGTGGAGAAGAGTTCGCGGTAATCTTCCAGGCTGAGCAGATGACGTCTGCGCTCTCATTGCTGGAAGCCTGGCGTACCGCAGTTGAAAAACGCGTCTGGCGAGAAGAAAACCTGCGGGTTACGTTCAGCGGCGGTCTTGGGGAGTGGCATTTTGAACCGCTGGAGCAATTTGTCGGAAGCGTTGATAGCGCCCTCTACAGCGCCAAACAGCAGGGCAAAAACCACATCAATCGAACGTCCATCAGCTAATCCTCCCTCTTTCACCCTGCCCGTTTCAACGGGCCGGGTACCCGACAATGCAAAATTGTAACCGGTTTCAGAAAATCGCCGGTTTCTTTGTGATGCCTGACACACAATCGCGGTAAACCGGTTGTTGAAGCGCTCTGCACGGGATAATTATCAATAAACACATGTAGATCGAGGCTGATTATGAAGAACATCGTTTTATGCTGTGCAGCGGGAATGTCAACCAGCATGCTGGTTCAACGTATGAAAGACGCCGCGCAGAAAAAAGGGGTTGAAGTCACCATTAAAGCCGTTCCGGTTGCGGAGTTTAAAGACAACATCGCGACGGCCGACATCGTATTGCTGGGGCCACAGGTTAAATACGAGCAGGCTAAACTTCAGGCGCAGGCCGAGCCGCTGGGTAAAAAGGTCGCGGTGATCGACATGATGGATTACGGCATGATGAAAGGCGATGCCGTCCTGGAAAAAGCGCTCAAACTTCTGGAGTCATAATGGAAGACTTAGAAACCACGATTATGGAACTGCTGGTCAACGCAGGCGCGGCGCGCAGTGCGGCCCTGACGGCGCTACAGATGGCGCGTAAAGGTGAGTTTGACGAAGCAGAAAAAGCGATGGAAGAGTCGCGCGAATATGTGAAGCATGCGCACACGATCCAGACGCAGCTTATCGGGCTTGACGAAGGGACCGGGAAGCTTCCGGTTAACCTGATCACCGTCCACTCTCAGGATCACCTGATGAACGCGATGGTCATTCAGGATCTGGCGGGCGATATGATTGAGCTTTATCGTCGGATCCCGTTGGTGAACTGATAACCTACAGATGTAAAAAAACCCGCCGAGGCGGGTTTTTTATTGTCGGGTGGCACTGAGCTTACCCGACCTACGAGGCACATGCCCGGTAATGCTCATCACCGGGCATCAACGATTACTCGTTGTCGGAACCGCCCAGACCTGCGTTCAGCAGTTCTGCCAGGCTCGCGGATGCATCTTCAGCAGTTACCTGCGGTGCAGCTGGCAGTTCGCCCGCAGCACGACGACGCATACGATCCTGGTGGTACGCATAACCGGTACCCGCCGGGATCAGACGACCCACGATGACGTTCTCTTTCAGACCGCGCAGTTCATCACGTTTACCTGCAACAGCGGCTTCGGTCAGGACACGAGTCGTTTCCTGGAACGATGCTGCAGAGATGAAGGACTCGGTTGCCAGAGACGCTTTGGTGATACCCAGCAGATCGCGCGAGAAGGTCGCACCGATTTTGCCGTTCGCTTCCAGTTCGCGGTTAGCGATCTTGACGCGTGAGTATTCAACCTGCTCGCCTTCCAGGAACTCGGAGCTGCCTGCGTTTTCGATGGTTGCTTTACGCAGCATCTGACGAACGATAACTTCGATGTGCTTATCGTTAATCTTAACGCCCTGCAGACGGTAAACGTCCTGTACTTCGTTGGTGATGTAACGCGTTACCGCGTGGACGCCACGAAGACGCAGAATGTCGTGCGGAGCTTCTGGACCATCGGAAACCACGTCACCACGTTCTACACGTTCACCTTCGAACACGTTGAGCTGACGCCACTTAGGAATCATCTCTTCGTACGGTTCGCTGCCATCTACTGGAGTGATAACCAGACGGCGTTTCCCTTTGGTCTCTTTACCGAAGGAGATGATACCGCTGATTTCAGCCAGGATTGCAGGCTCTTTCGGACGACGTGCTTCGAACAGGTCCGCAACGCGTGGCAGACCACCGGTGATATCCTTGGTACCGCTGGATTCCTGTGGAATACGTGCCAGAGCATCACCCGCACCGATCTGAATGCCATCTTCCAGCTGAACGATCGCTTTACCCGGCAGGAAGTACTGCGCAGGCATGTCGGTACCCGGGATCAGAACGTCGTTACCCTGAGCATCAACGATTTTCAGTGCAGGACGCAGATCTTTACCACCGGTAGTACGTTCAGCAGAATCCAGAACCACCAGAGAAGACAGACCGGTCAGCTCGTCGGTCTGACGAGTAATGGTCTGGCCGTCGATCATGTCAGTGAAGCGGATGAAACCACTTACTTCGGTGATAACCGGCATGGTGTGTGGATCCCAGTTTGCAACGGTTTCACCGCCAGCAACCTGCTCGCCATCACCTTTCGCCATAACCGCACCGTAAGGCACTTTATAGCTCTCTTTGGTACGACCGAATTCGTCGATCAGCTTCAGCTCGGTGTTACGAGAGGTCACAACCAGCTTGCCTGCGGAGTTAACAACAGACTTCGCGTTGCTGAGCTTGATGCTACCTTTGTTTTTCACCTGGATGCTGGATTCAGCAGCCGCACGAGATGCCGCACCACCGATGTGGAACGTACGCATCGTCAGCTGTGTACCCGGCTCACCGATGGACTGTGCCGCGATAACGCCGATTGCTTCACCTTTGTTGATGATGTGGCCACGCGCCAGGTCACGACCGTAGCAGTGCGCACATACACCAAAGTCGGTGTCACAGGATACAACGGAACGTACTTTCACGGAGTCAACAGAGTTCGCTTCCAGCAGGTCACACCAGTGCTCGTGCAGCAGCGTGTTGCGTGGAACCAGAATGTCTGCAGTACCCGGCTTCAGAATGTCTTCCGCGGTTACACGACCCAGAACGCGATCGCGCAGTGGCTCTTTAACATCACCACCCTCGATAACCGGGGTCATGGTGATACCTTCGAGGGTGCCACAATCGTCTTCGGTCACAACCAGATCCTGAGCAACGTCAACCAGACGACGCGTCAGATAACCGGAGTTCGCTGTTTTCAGTGCGGTATCCGCCAGACCCTTACGAGCACCGTGGGTGGAGATGAAGTACTGGAGTACGTTCAGACCTTCACGGAAGTTCGCGGTGATTGGCGTTTCGATGATGGAGCCATCTGGCTTCGCCATCAGACCACGCATACCTGCCAGCTGACGAATCTGTGCTGCGGAACCACGCGCACCGGAGTCGGCCATCATGTAGATGCTGTTGAAGGAAACCTGCTGCTCTTCTACGCCGTCACGGTTAATCACGGTTTCGGTCTGCAGGTTATCCATCATCGCTTTGGATACACGATCGTTCGCCGCTGCCCAGATATCGATAACTTTGTTATAGCGTTCGCCCGCGGTAACCAGACCAGACTGGAACTGCTCCTGGATCTCAGCAACTTCGGCTTCCGCTTCAGAGATGATCTCGTGTTTCTTCTCTGGGATGACCATGTCATCGATACCAACAGATGCACCTGAACGCGCTGCATAAGCAAAGCCGGTATACATTGTCTGGTCAGCGAAGATAACGGTCGGCTTCAGACCCAGAATGCGGTAACAGGTGTTCAGCATTTTGGAGATCGCTTTCTTGCCCAGCGCCTGGTTGACGATGGAGAAAGGCAGACCTTTCGGTACGATCATCCACAGAATGGCACGGCCAACGGTCGTGTCTTTCAGGCTGGTTTTCGCAACGAATTCGCCGTTTTCATCTTTTTCATATTCGGTGATACGCACTTTAACGCGCGCATGCAGAGAGGCCAGGCCAGCGCGATAAATACGCTCAGCTTCTTTCGGGCCAGTCAGCACCATGCCTTCGCCTTTGGCGTTAACACAGTCACGGGTCATGTAGTACAGACCCAATACAACGTCCTGAGAAGGAACGATGATAGGTTCACCGTTCGCTGGGGACAGGATGTTGTTGGTAGACATCATCAGCGCACGAGCTTCGAGCTGGGCTTCCAGCGTCAGCGGTACGTGAACAGCCATCTGGTCACCATCGAAGTCGGCGTTATATGCCGCACAAACCAGCGGGTGCAGCTGGATAGCTTTACCTTCGATCAGGACTGGCTCAAATGCCTGGATACCCAAACGGTGCAGAGTTGGTGCACGGTTCAGCAGTACCGGGTGTTCGCGGATAACTTCGTCCAGGATATCCCAAACGACAGCTTCTTCACGCTCAACCATTTTCTTAGCGGCTTTGATGGTGGTGGCCAGGCCACGCAGTTCCAGCTTGCCGTAGATGAACGGTTTGAACAGCTCCAGTGCCATTTTCTTCGGCAGACCGCACTGATGCAGACGCAGGTATGGACCTACGGTGATTACAGAACGACCGGAGTAGTCAACACGCTTACCGAGCAGGTTCTGACGGAAACGACCCTGTTTACCTTTGATCATGTCGGCCAAAGATTTCAGAGGACGTTTGTTAGAACCGGTGATCGCACGACCGCGACGGCCGTTATCCAGCAGGGCGTCAACCGCTTCCTGCAGCATACGTTTTTCGTTGCGTACGATGATGTCCGGCGCAGCCAGATCCAGCAGACGTTTCAGACGGTTGTTACGGTTGATAACGCGACGATACAGATCGTTCAGATCGGACGTTGCGAAACGACCACCATCCAGCGGAACCAGTGGACGCAGATCTGGCGGCAGAACCGGCAGAACGGTCAGGATCATCCACTCTGGTTTGTTACCAGACTGAACGAACGCTTCCAGCAGTTTGATACGCTTGGTCAGCTTTTTACGTTTGGTTTCGGAGTTGGTTTCGTTCAGCTCTTCACGCAGCTGCTCGCACTCTTGCTCCAGATCCATGCTCTTCAGCAGGGCCTGAATAGCTTCCGCACCCATCTTCGCGTCGAATTCGTCACCGAACTCTTCCAGCGCGTCCAGATACTGCTCTTCAGTCAGGATCTGATGACGTTCCAGGTTCGTCATCCCGCCTTCGATAACCACATAAGATTCGAAGTACAGAACGCGTTCGATATCGCGCAGCGGCATATCCAGCAGCAGACCGATACGGGACGGCAGAGATTTCAGGAACCAGATGTGAGCGGTCGGAGACGCCAGCTCGATGTGGCCCATGCGCTCACGACGCACTTTGGTCTGGGTCACTTCAACGCCGCACTTCTCACAGATCACACCACGGTGTTTCAGGCGCTTGTACTTACCGCACAGGCACTCGTAATCTTTTACTGGCCCGAAAATACGCGCACAGAAAAGGCCGTCACGCTCAGGTTTGAACGTACGGTAGTTGATGGTTTCCGGCTTTTTAACTTCACCGAAAGACCATGAACGGATCATGTCTGGCGAAGCCAGAGCAATTTTGATCGCATCAAACTCTTCGGTTTTAGTCTGCGCTTTCAGAAACTTTAATAAATCTTTCACGGATTTGCTCCCGTCGGAGTTAGCACAATCTGGTGCCGGGGGTTAACCCGGCACCAGTGACCTGTTTGAGCGAGAATTACTCGTCTTCCAGTTCGATGTTGATACCCAGCGAACGAATCTCTTTCAACAGTACGTTGAAGGATTCTGGCATGCCCGGCTCCATCTGATGGTTGCCGTCCACGATGTTTTTATACATCTTGGTACGACCGTTCACGTCATCAGACTTAACGGTGAGCATTTCCTGCAGGGTGTATGCCGCGCCGTATGCTTCCAGCGCCCACACTTCCATCTCCCCGAAGCGCTGACCACCGAACTGTGCCTTACCACCCAGCGGCTGCTGAGTAACCAGGCTGTAAGAACCGGTAGAACGAGCGTGCATCTTGTCGTCGACCAGGTGGTTCAGTTTCAGCATGTACATGTAACCTACGGTTACCGGACGCTCGAACTGTTCACCGGTACGGCCGTCAAACAGCGTAATCTGACCAGACGTTGGCAGACCACCCAGTTGCAGCAGCTCTTTAATTTCAGCTTCTTTCGCACCATCGAAGACCGGCGTTGCGATTGGCATACCTTTTTTCAGGTTCTCAGCCAGGCGCAGCACTTCTTCATCGCTGAAGGTATTCAGGTCGACTTTCTGACGCACGTCGGTACCCAGATCGTAGGCACGCTGGATGAATTCGCGCAGTTTCGCGACTTCTTCCTGCTGCTTCAGCATGGCGTTAATCTTGTCGCCAATACCTTTCGCAGCCATACCCAGGTGAGTTTCCAGGATCTGACCGATGTTCATACGAGACGGTACGCCCAGCGGGTTCAGTACGATATCTACCGGCGTACCGTTAGCATCGTGCGGCATATCTTCGATCGGGTTGATCTTAGAGATAACACCCTTGTTACCGTGACGACCTGCCATCTTATCACCAGGCTGGATCTGACGTTTAACGGCCAGATACACCTTAACAATCTTCAGCACGCCTGGTGCCAGATCGTCGCCCTGAGTGATTTTGCGGCGTTTCGCTTCGAGTTTTTTCTCGAACTCGTGTTTCAGTTCGTCATACTGCTCAGCCAGCTGTTCCAGCTGATTTTGTTTCTCTTCGTCGGTCAGGCCCAGTTCCAGCCAGCGATCGCGTGGCAGTTTGTCGAGCTTCTCAGCTTCAACGCCACCGGCAACCAGCACAGCATAGATACGGCTGAACAGACCCGCTTCGAGGATCTGCAGTTCTTCAGACAGGTCTTTCTTAGCCTGTTTGAGCTGCATCTCTTCGATTTCCAGCGCACGCTTATCTTTCTCAACGCCGTCACGGGTGAAGACCTGAACGTCGATAACCGTACCGGAAACACCGTTTGGTACGCGCAGAGAAGAGTCTTTAACGTCAGACGCTTTCTCACCGAAGATTGCACGCAGCAGTTTCTCTTCTGGCGTCAGCTGGGTTTCACCTTTAGGCGTAACCTTACCAACCAGAATGTCGCCGCCGGTCACTTCCGCACCGATGTAAACGATACCGGATTCATCCAGTTTGGAGAGCGCAGCTTCACCCACGTTAGGGATGTCAGCGGTGATCTCTTCTGGCCCCAGCTTGGTGTCACGGGACACACATGCCAGTTCCTGAATGTGGATGGTGGTGAAACGATCTTCCTGAACCACACGCTCGGAGACGAGGATGGAGTCTTCGAAGTTGTAACCGTTCCACGGCATGAACGCTACGCGCATGTTCTGACCGAGCGCCAGTTCACCGAGGTCGGTGGACGGACCGTCTGCCAGCACGTCGCCGCGCTCAACTGGCTCACCCAGAGATACGCAAGGCATCTGGTTGATACAGGTGTTCTGGTTAGAACGGGTGTATTTGGTCAGGTTATAAATGTCGATACCAGCTTCGCCCGGATACATCTCGTCTTCGTTAACTTTGATAACGATACGGGATGCATCGACGTACTGAACAGTACCGCCACGTTTAGCAACTGCAGTAACACCGGAGTCAACGGCAACAGCACGTTCCATACCAGTACCAACCAGCGGCTTATCAGCGCGCAGAGTTGGAACGGCCTGACGTTGCATGTTCGCACCCATCAATGCACGGTTGGCGTCATCGTGTTCCAGGAACGGGATCAGGGACGCACCGACGGATACCACCTGCTGGGTGGATACGTCCATGTAGTCAACCTGGTCGCGGCTGAACAAGCTGGATTCGCCTTTGCTACGGCAGGTAACCAGATCTTCTACAAAGTGGCCTTCGTCATCCAGGTTGGAGTTCGCCTGAGCGATAACGTAGTTGCCTTCTTCGATAGCAGACAGGTAGTGAATTTCGTCGGTTACAACACCGTCGGTCACTTTACGGTACGGGGTCTCGAGGAAACCGTATTCGTTAGTCTGTGCGTACACGGACAGGGAGTTGATCAGACCGATGTTTGGACCTTCAGGCGTTTCGATTGGACATACGCGACCGTAGTGCGTCGGGTGTACGTCTCGAACTTCAAAGCCTGCGCGTTCACGGGTCAGACCGCCTGGGCCGAGTGCAGAGATACGACGTTTGTGCGTAATCTCAGACAGCGGGTTGTTCTGGTCCATGAACTGAGACAGCTGGCTGGAACCGAAGAACTCTTTCACTGCTGCAGAAATCGGCTTGGCGTTGATCATATCCTGAGGCATCAGGGTATCCAGATCGCCCAGAGACAGACGCTCTTTCACCGCACGCTCTACACGTACCAGGCCAACGCGGAATTGGTTTTCCGCCATTTCGCCTACGGAACGGATACGACGGTTGCCGAGGTGGTCGATATCGTCCACTTCGCCTTTACCGTTACGGATATCGATGAGCTTCTTCATCACTTCGATGATGTCGTCTTTGCTCAGGATACCGGAACCTTCGATTTCGTCGCGCAGCAGAGAACGGTTGAACTTCATACGACCAACCGCGGACAGATCGTAGCGGTCTTCGGAGAAGAACAGGTTCTCGAACAGGCTTTCCGCCGCTTCGCGAGTTGGTGGCTCACCAGGACGCATCATGCGGTAGATTTCTACCAGCGCGCTCAGACGATCGGTGGTTGGGTCGACGCGAATAGTTTCAGAAATATACGCGCCGTGGTCCAGATCGTTGGTGAACAGCGTTTCGATACGTTTGTGACCAGACTGGCTCAGCTTAGCCAGCAGATCCAGGCTCAGCTCCATGTTCGCTGGGCAGATCAGCTCACCCGTTGACTCATCAACGTAATCTTTCGCGGCTACTTTTCCTGCAATGTACTCAACCGGAACTTCGATGAGTTTGATATCATCTTTTTCCAGCTGGCGGATGTGGCGCGCGGTGATACGGCGACCTTTTTCCACATACACTTTGCCGTCGGCTTCGATGTCGAACGACGCGGTCTCGCCACGCAGACGTTCCGGCACCAGCTCCATCTGCAGCTTGTTGTCGCGGATTTCAAAGATCACTTTCTCAAAGAACAGGTCCAGGATCTGTTCAGTGGTGTATTGCAGCGCACGCAGAATGATGGTTGCAGGCAGCTTACGACGACGGTCGATACGGACAAACAGGTTGTCTTTCGGATCGAACTCGAAGTCCAGCCATGAACCACGGTAAGGAATGATGCGTGCGTTATACAGTACTTTACCGGAAGAGTGTGTTTTACCTTTATCGCTGTCGAAGAAGACGCCCGGGCTACGGTGCAGCTGGGAAACGATAACACGCTCAGTACCGTTGATAACGAAAGTACCGTTGTCTGTCATGAGTGGAATTTCACCCATGTAGACTTCTTGTTCTTTAATGTCTTTTACGGTGCCTTCCGGCGCTTCGCGCTCGTAGATCACCAGACGCAGTTTTACGCGCAGCGGTGCGGAATAGGTCACGCCACGGATCTGACATTCCTGAACGTCAAACACCGGTTCGCCAAGGCGGTAGCTGACGTACTGCAGCTCGGAGTTACCGCTGTAGCTCTGAATCGGGAACACGGAGCGGAAGGCTGCTTCCAGACCGTACTGCCCTTCAGGATCTTGCTCGATAAACTTCTGGAACGAGTCAAGCTGGATAGAAAGGAGATATGGAATGTCCAGAACTTGTGGACGTTTACCAAAATCCTTACGAATACGTTTTTTCTCGGTATAGGAGTAAACCATAGGGTTCCTCAGCTCGCTGACAAGTCGACCCATCTGTCCGACGAAGGGACAGTTTGTGCAACACCATTTTGTGGACCGGAAAATTGAATACTTTCCGCAATACCTGTTGCTATCACGCTTAAATCATTTCGTCGCGATTTACACAGAGCGAGCACCCTGTCGCAATATATTAAGTCGTCGATAGAAACATGCATTGTCAGGACAATCAGCAGTCAAACAGTGTGAAATGCTACTGATGCCTTACAGCGCAAAAAGGCTGGTGACTAAAAAGTCACCAGCCATCAGCCTAATTACTCAGGCTGCAACCAGAAAAGTTGGCTTATTTAACTTCAACTTCAGCGCCAGCTTCTTCCAGAGATTTTTTCAGTGCTTCTGCGTCGTCTTTGCTCACGCCTTCTTTCAGCGCAGCTGGAGCAGATTCTACCAGGTCTTTAGCTTCTTTCAGACCCAGGCCAGTTGCGCCACGTACTGCTTTGATAACAGCAACTTTGTTAGCGCCAGCAGCTTTCAGAATTACGTCGAATTCAGTTTTTTCTTCAGCAGCTTCAGCCGGGCCCGCAGCTACAGCTACAGCAGCAGCAGCAGAAACACCGAATTTTTCTTCCATTGCAGAAATCAGTTCTACAACGTCCATTACGGACATAGCTGCAACTGCTTCAATGATTTGATCTTTAGTGATAGACATTTAAATTGTTCCTGAAAATCAGAATAAGTTTATACGTAAGCAAATGCTTTATAAAGATAACTGCGATTAAGCAGCTTCTTTCGCATCGCGAACAGCAGCCAGAGTGCGAACCAGTTTGCCAGCCGAAGCTTCTTTCATGGTTGCCATCAGGCGTGCAATTGCTTCTTCGTAGGTCGGCAGGGTTGCCAGGCGATCGATTTGCGATGCCGGGATCAACTCACCTTCAAAGGCTGCAGCTTTGACCTCAAATTTTGCATTCGCTTTCGCGAACTCTTTGAACAGACGAGCAGCAGCGCCCGGGTGTTCCATAGAGTATGCAATCAGGGTCGGACCAACAAACGTGTCTTTCAGGCACTCGAACTGAGTACCTTCAACTACGCGACGCAGCAGGGTGTTACGAACAACACGCATGTATACGCCAGCTTCACGACCTGCTTTACGCAGTTCAGTCATTTTGTCTACAGTAACGCCACGGGAATCCGCAACTACTGCAGACAGCGCGCCTTTGGCTACTTCGCTGACTTCAGCAACAATCGCTTGTTTGTCTTGAAGATTTAAAGCCATTAGCTTTGCTCCTGGATGTTTGCCGGAACTCATGTTCCGGAACTCACTTCACTCTCCCAAACGGAAGAGCGTCTTAATACGGTGAGCAGAAACAAGCCAGAGTATCCAAAAATAATCTTAGCGTTCTGTCACCGTCTACGCAGGGGATTAAGTCTCTTGCGAAACACCTGCGGTCTTCGACGGAGGCCTGGATTAGGCCAGGCTCCAACGAACAAATCTTTTAGCCGCTAACTTTCGTTAGCAAACGTGGGGGTAAGATTGTAGACAAAATCACCGCCCACGTAAAGGCATTAGTTTGCAGCAGCGCTCAGGCCAGCCTGGTCAACTGCAACACCTGCACCCATGGTGGTGGAGATGCTAACTTTCTTGATGTACACGCCTTTCGCCTGAGTTGGTTTTGCTTTTTTCAGCGCAACCAGCAGAGCTTCCAGGTTTTCTTTCAGTTTGTCAGCGTCAAAGTCCACTTTACCGATGGTGGTGTGGATGATGCCGTTTTTGTCGTTACGATAACGAACCTGACCTGCTTTAGCGTTCTTAACCGCTTCAGCAACGTTAGGAGTTACAGTACCGACTTTCGGGTTAGGCATCAGGCCGCGTGGACCCAGAACCTGGCCCAGCTGGCCAACAACGCGCATTGCATCTGGAGAAGCAATAACAACGTCAAAGTTCATTTCGCCTTTCTTGATCTGATCAGCCAGATCTTCCATACCTACCAGTTCAGCGCCGGCAGCTTTAGCAGCTTCAGCGTTTGCACCCTGAGCAAATACAGCTACGCGAACGGAACGGCCAGTACCGTGTGGCAGTACAGTTGCGCCACGAACGTTCTGATCGGATTTACGCGCGTCGATGCCGAGGTTAACGGCAACGTCAACGCTTTCAACGAACTTAGCAGTTGCCAGTTCTTTCAGCAGAGCGATAGCTTCGTTGATGTCGTACTGTTTGGTCGCATCAACTTTGTCACGGATCACGGACATGCGCTTGGTCAGTTTAGCCATTTCTTAGTCCTCCACTACCAGGCCCATGGAACGTGCAGTACCTTCGATTGAGCGAGTCATCGCTTCAATGTCGGCACCAGTCATGTCGGCAGCTTTGGTCTGCGCGATTTCCTGCAGCTGAGCGCGGGAAATTTTACCCACTTTGTCTTTGTTCGGTTTACCGGAACCAGACTTGATACCAGCCGCTTTCTTCAGCAGAACTGCTGCTGGAGGGGTTTTGGTAACGAAAGTGAAAGAACGGTCAGCGTAAACAGTGATTACGACTGGGATTGGCAGACCTTTTTCCAGGGATTCGGTTTTGGCGTTGAACGCTTTACAGAATTCCATGATGTTCACACCCTGCTGACCCAGAGCTGGACCAACTGGTGGACTTGGGTTCGCCATACCAGCTGCAACCTGCAGCTTGACGTAGGCTTGTACTTTCTTAGCCATTCTAAAATCCTCTGATTGGGTGATAGCGCCTCAGGGAGGCTCCCCGTGAATAAAATTCGTTTTACGGGCCGGGCCCATAAAAACAAAAGGCGCGAAATTGTATTCCAATCTCGCGCCCTGTGCAACGATTAAATCGCCGCTTTTTTGATCGCTGCTTAGGCTTTTTCGACCTGCGCAAAGTCCAGTTCTACCGGGGTCGCACGACCGAAGATAGAAACAGAAACTTTCAGGCGGGACTTCTCGTAGTCCACTTCTTCAACCACACCGTTAAAGTCAGCAAACGGACCGTCGCTAACACGAACCATTTCACCCGGTTCAAACAGCGTTTTCGGACGCGGCTTATCACCCACCTGCTGCAGGCGGTTCATAATCGCATCAACTTCTTTGTCGCTGATTGGCGCCGGACGGTCAGACGTGCCGCCGATAAAGCCCATCACGCGCGGTACGCTGCGCACCAGGTGCCAGCTCGCGTCGTTCATCACCATCTGAACCAGCACGTAACCCGGGAAGAATTTACGCTCGCTTTTGCGACGTTGGCCGCCACGGATCTCAACCACTTCTTCGGTCGGAACCATAACTTCGCCAAATAACTCTTCCATGTTGTGTAATTTGATATGCTCACGCAGCGACGTTGCTACGCGGCCTTCAAAACCGGAAAACGCCTGAACGACGTACCAACGCTTTTTAGGGGCTTCAGACATCTTAGAACCTCAGGCCAGTAATAAAGGAAACCAGGCGAACCAGAATACCATCCAGTCCCCACAGGATCAGTGACATTACCGCAGTCACTGCAGCCACGATCAGCGTGGTGTGCAATGTTTCCTGGCGAGTCGGCCAAATGACCTTGCGGACTTCGGTACGTGCTTCGCGAGCGAAAGCAACGGTTGCTTTACCCTTAGTCGTCAACAGCGCGACACCGCCCGCTGCAGCAATCAGAATCACCACTGCCAGCGCGCGGAGCGGCAGCATCATGTCACGATAAAGATAGTTGCCAACGATTGCCACAATCAGCAGCACGGCAACAGCGACCCACTTCATCGCTTCCAGGCCGCGCCCGCTCCCTTGAGCTTCGGTATTCGCACTCATAAACCAACCTGTCAGAAGAATTCTACAAATAATTTCACCCCGCGATTGCGAGGCGAGCCAAATCGAAACGCTAATCCCTTTATGGATTATACGCTCTCTGCAGAGCCTGTCTCAGCAATGATTATGACAAAAATAATCACTGATGAGCCAGGTTCTGATGTGAAAGCGTGCAAAAAGGGCATCAAATGATGCCCTTTTCATGCGCATTGCGTCAAATGTTATCAGCGATTAGCCGAGAACTTTAGCAACCACGCCCGCGCCAACGGTACGGCCACCTTCACGGATTGCGAAACGCAGACCGTCGTCCATCGCGATTGGGTGGATCAGAGTCACAACCATCTTGATGTTGTCGCCTGGCATTACCATCTCAACGCCTTCTGGCAGTTCGATGGTACCGGTCACGTCAGTTGTACGGAAGTAGAACTGTGGACGGTAGCCTTTGAAGAACGGAGTATGACGGCCGCCTTCGTCTTTGGACAGGATGTACACTTCAGATTCGAACTTGGTGTGTGGCTTGATTGAGCCTGGCTTCGCCAGAACCTGACCACGTTCGATTTCTTCACGTTTGATACCACGCAGCAGAACACCAACGTTCTCACCAGCACGGCCTTCGTCCAGCAGTTTGCGGAACATTTCAACGCCAGTACAGGTAGACTTCGCAGTCTCTTTGATACCAACGATTTCAACTTCTTCACCAACTTTGATGATACCGCGCTCTACACGACCGGTAACAACGGTACCACGACCGGAGATGGAGAATACGTCTTCGATTGGCAACAGGAATGGCTTGTCAATCGCACGCTCTGGTTCTGGGATGTAAGAATCCAGGAAGCCAGCCAGTTCGATGATTTTCGCTTCCCACTCTGCGTCGCCTTCCAGCGCTTTCAGAGCAGAACCACGAACGATTGGGGTATCGTCGCCCGGGAAATCGTACTGAGACAGCAGTTCACGAACTTCCATCTCTACCAGTTCCAGCAGCTCTTCGTCATCAACCATGTCGCATTTGTTCAGGAACACGATGATGAAAGGAACGCCTACCTGACGACCCAGCAGGATGTGCTCACGAGTCTGAGGCATTGGGCCGTCAGTCGCAGCAACAACCAGGATCGCGCCGTCCATCTGCGCAGCACCGGTGATCATGTTTTTAACATAGTCGGCGTGGCCTGGGCAGTCTACGTGTGCGTAGTGGCGAGTCGGGGTGTCGTACTCAACGTGAGAGGTGTTGATGGTGATACCACGAGCTTTTTCTTCTGGTGCGTTATCGATCTGGTCGAATGCACGAGCAGAACCACCGTAGGTTTTTGCCAGAACGGTAGTGATTGCAGCGGTCAGCGTTGTTTTACCATGGTCAACGTGGCCGATAGTACCGACGTTAACGTGCGGTTTTGTACGTTCAAACTTTTCTTTAGACATCGATTGTCCCTCTAAGACACGGATAAATCGGTGATATCACCACATCAACCAGGCGAAATGCCTGAATTGTTGAATACAGTAAAATTGAAACAGAGAGAAACGGGAAGGAGAAGTGAAGTGGTGCTGATACCCAGAGTCGAACTGGGGACCTCACCCTTACCAAGGGTGCGCTCTACCAACTGAGCCATATCAGCACGTATTGGAGCGGGCAGCGGGAATCGAACCCGCATCATCAGCTTGGAAGGCTGAGGTAATAGCCATTATACGATGCCCGCATCCTGAAACTCGGCTACCCAGTTCTTTCTGTAACAAAAAAAGAGATTTCTCTCTTTTTCAGTTTGAGCTGGCTAATTTTTCCAACCAGCTCCGGCGGCATTTACGCTGCCAGAAAGTGGTGGTGGGGGAAGGATTCGAACCTTCGAAGTCTGTGACGGCAGATTTACAGTCTGCTCCCTTTGGCCGCTCGGGAACCCCACCGGACTTGATGGTGCCGACTACCGGAATCGAACTGGTGACCTACTGATTACAAGTCAGTTGCTCTACCTACTGAGCTAAGTCGGCATCAAGTAGCGCGCATTCTATGGATACCTGCGCGGTCATGCAACTAAAAATTTGCATAAAACGTTCTTTCGCTCACATTTTATGCGAACAGCGTATCGGACGCTGTAAAAGTAGTCATTTGAGGTCAAATATTCAACATATCATCGTGATTTGCACCGTATTCACCGTAGCGTGACGGCTTCCGCGTAACGCAGCGCTTTCCATCTTTTTTCTTATTATTCCCGTCATCTGGTGTTAACCTCCTGCCCATTGTCCAAAATTAACTGTGTGATGAGCCACGATCCGGCAGTGTGATGCTGGCTCACTGAAGCATGCTTATGAGCAAAAAAGAGCAAACGTTAATGACGCCTTATCTTCACTTTAACCGCAGCCAGTGGGCTGCCCTGCGTGATTCCGTCCCTATGACGCTGACGGAAGGTGAAATCGCACGGTTAAAAGGGATAAACGAAGATCTGTCCCTGGAAGAGGTGGCAGAAATTTATCTCCCCCTCTCTCGCTTGCTTAACTTCTATATCAGCTCGAACCTGCGTCGTCAGGCCGTGCTGGAGCAGTTTCTCGGGACGAACGGTCAACGCATTCCTTATATCATTAGTATCGCAGGCAGCGTGGCCGTGGGTAAAAGTACCACCGCGCGCGTCCTGCAGGCGCTGTTGAGCCGCTGGCCGGAACACCGCAGCGTGGAGCTGATCACGACAGACGGCTTCCTGCACCCGAACGAGGTGTTAAAAGAACGTGGGCTGATGAAGAAGAAAGGTTTCCCGCTTTCTTATGATATGCACCGTCTGGTGAAATTTGTCTCTGACCTGAAATCCGGCGTGCCGCACGTGACTGCGCCAGTCTATTCGCACCTGATCTACGATCGCATCCCGGGTGGGGATAAAACCGTGGTCCAGCCGGACATCCTGATTCTGGAAGGTCTGAACGTGCTGCAAAGCGGGATGGACTATCCTCACGACCCGCATCACGTATTCGTCTCGGATTTCGTCGATTTCTCTATTTATGTCGATGCGCCGGAAGACCTGCTGCAAAACTGGTACATCAACCGCTTCCTGAAGTTCCGCGAGGGGGCGTTCACTGACCCGGATTCCTATTTCCACCACTATGCTCAGCTTTCTGAAGAGGAAGCGATCGGCGTGGCGACGGGGCTGTGGAATGAGATCAACTACGTGAACCTCAAAGAGAACATCCTGCCGACGCGCGAGCGCGCGAGCCTGATCCTCACCAAGAGCGAAAAGCACGCCGTCGACCAGATTCGCCTGCGGAAATAATCAAGCAGACATAAAAAAACCGGCTTATCGCCGGTTTTTTTCGTTATGCCTGTGGCTTCTCGCCATTTTCATCCTGATCGACCGCGAAGCAGGCAACCAGCTGGCCGCCATAATCCTTCAGCTGCGGCTGGAGCTGGGTACATGGGCCAAAGCGGCGACTGCAGCGGGCGTTGAATGCACATCCCGGAGGCGGATTCAGCGGGCTTGGCAGTTCCCCCGTCAGCTTAATACGCTCACGACGATCGTCCGGGTTCAGACGCGGCGTCGCAGACAGCAGCGCCTGGGTATACGGGTGACGAGGGTTATTAAAGATCTGGTCTTTAGTCCCCTTCTCCACGCAGCGCCCCAGGTACATCACCATCACTTCATCGGCAATATGCTCCACCACCGACAGGTCGTGGGAGATGAACACGTAAGAGAGCCCCAGCTCCTGCTGGAGATCCATCATCAGGTTCAGCACCTGCGCACGCACGGATACGTCGAGCGCGGAGACCGGCTCATCGGCAATCACCACGTCCGGATCGAGCATCAGCCCGCGGGCGATCGCAATACGCTGACGCTGGCCGCCGGAGAACATGTGCGGATAGCGATCGTAATGCTCGGTTTTGAGACCGACCTTCGCCATCATCGCCAGCGCTTTTTCACGGCGCTGCTCTTTGCTCAGATTACTGTTGATGAGCAGCGGCTCTTCCAGAATCTGCCCGACTTTTTTACGCGGGTTCAAAGAACCATACGGGTTCTGGAACACAATCTGGATTTTCTGGCGACGCAGCTTCTGCGCCTGCGGATCGTGCTTGAGCAGATCCTGCCCCTGATAATAGAGCTCCCCGCCGGTCGGCACTTCAATCATCGTCAGCAGACGGCCCAGCGTGGATTTGCCGCAGCCTGACTCCCCCACCACCGCCAGCGTTTTACCGCGTTCGAGGTTAAAGGAGACGCCGTCCAGCGCTTTCACCAGGCGTTCAGGGGCAAACAGCCCCTTCTTCACCGGGTAGTATTTTTTCAGATCGATGGCCTGCAACAACGGTTGTTGCGTGGTGGCCTGTTGCGTACTCATAGTGTTGGCCTCCCGGCATCATCGAGTGGGTAGTGGCATTTCGACTGACGGCCGTCAGCAAGCTGGTTCAGCTCTGGCTCTTCTGCCCGGCATTTGTCCGTTGCATACGGGCAGCGCGGATTGAGCAGACAGCCCTGCGGACGGTCATATTTACCCGGTACCACACCCGGCAGCGATGCCAGACGCGCTTTGTCCTGAGCAAACTCCGGCAGCGCGCGTAAAAGCGCCTGGGTATACGGATGACGCGGCGCGCGGAAAATATCGTGTGAATTCCCGGTCTCGACCACCTGGCCGGCATACATCACGATGATTTTGTGCGCGGCTTCGGCCACCAACGCCAGATCGTGCGTAATCAGCACCAGCGCCATATTCTCTTTCTGCTGCAGCTCCAGCAGCAGTTCGATGATTTGCGCCTGAATGGTCACATCCAGCGCCGTCGTCGGTTCATCCGCAATCAGCAGTTTTGGTCGACAGGCAATCGCCATCGCGATCATCACGCGCTGGCTCATCCCACCGGAGAGCTGGTGCGGGTAAACGTCCAGACGTGATGCCGGGTCAGGAATCCCCACCTGGTTCAGCAGGTCGATCGCGCGCTGACGACGGGTTTTCTTATTCCCGCCCTGATGCACCTTAATCGCTTCCATAATCTGGAAACCAACGGTGTAGCAAGGGTTCAGGCTGGTCATGGGATCCTGGAAAATCATCGCCACTTCGGCGCCCACCAGCTGGCGGCGCTGTTTTTCAGAAATGCGCTTCAGATCCTGACCGTTGAACTGCAGGTTTTCCGCCATCACGCGGCCCGGGTAATCAATCAGCCCCATGATCGCCAGTGAGCTCACTGACTTACCGGAACCGGACTCCCCGACAATGCCAACCACTTCGCCCTGATTTACGCTGTAGCTGATGCGGTCCACGGCGCGAAACGGGGTGCCTTCGTCGCCGAAGTGCACCGATAATTTATCTACATTTAATAACGCCATCTCGTGCCTCTTACTGCTTCAGTTTGGGATCAAGCGCATCACGCAGGCCATCACCCATCAGGTTAAATGCCAGCACCGTCAGCAGAATTGCCAGACCCGGGAAGGTGACAACCCACCAGGCGCTTTGTGCGAACTGCAACACGTCGGAGAGCATGGTGCCCCACTCCGGTGTTGGCGGCTGCGCACCCATGCCCAGGAAGCCAAGAGCGGCCATATCAAGAATGGCGTTAGAGAAACCGAGCGACGCCTGAACAATCAGCGGCGCAAGGCAGTTTGGGAAGATATTCACGAACATCTGACGCATCGCACCGGCACCCGCCACGCGAGAGGCGGTGACGTAATCGCGGTTCACTTCCACCAGCACCGCCGCACGGGTTAAACGCACGTAGTGAGGGAGCGCCACGAAGGTCAACGCCAGCGCGGCATTGCCTATCGACGGGCCGAAGATCGCCACCAGCACCAGCGCCAGCAGCAGGCTTGGCAGCGCCAGCATGATGTCGACGATACGCATGATGATGTTATCAACGATGCCGCCGAAGTAACCGGCAACCAGGCCGAGTACAACGCCCATGATCAGCGACAGCACAACAACGAGACAGCCGACCAGCAGCGACAGGCGCGCGCCGTACATCAGACGCGACAGCACGTCGCGGCCCACGTCATCGGTACCCAGCAGGTGCGCCAGGCTGCCGCCGTCCTGCCACGCAGGCGGGGCGAGCAGCGCATCGCGGAACTGGTCCGCCGGGTTATACGGTGCGAGGAAGTTCGCAAACACCGCGATCAGGATCATGATTACGACATACACCAGCCCTACCACCGCGCCTTTATTGCGCTTGAAGTAGTGCCAGAACTCCTGCAGCGGCGTCATAGGAACCGGTGCAGCGACCACTTTATTTTGAGTGACTTGTGACATGATGGTCCCTTACTTCTTATGACGAATACGCGGGTTCACCACGCCGTACAGCAAATCGACCAGCAGGTTGACGAGGATAATCATCGTCGCGACCAGCAGTACACCGCCCTGCACAACCGGATAGTCACGGCGTTGCAGCGCGTCAATCAGCCAGCGTCCAAGGCCCGGCCAGGAGAAGATGGTTTCGGTCAGGATCGCCCCCGCCAGCAACGTCCCCACCTGAAGGCCGATAACGGTCACCACCGGCAGCATGGCATTACGCAGCGCATGGACGATGATGACGCGCATACGCGTCAGGCCCTTGGCGCGCGCGGTGCGGATATAATCCTCACCCAGCACTTCCAGCATCGATGAACGGGTCATTCGCACGATCACCGCCAGAGGAATGGTGCCCAGCACCATGGCAGGCAGGATCATGTGCGCCACGGCATCAATGAAGTTGCCCTCTTCGCCCCAGATAGCCGTATCGATCAGCATAAATCCGGTGAGCGGGTTGGAGTCATCAAGGAAGACCATATCACTGACGCGCCCGGAGACCGGTGTCAGGTTAAGCTGCACCGATACCAGCATGATCAGCATCATGCCCCACCAGAAGATAGGCATGGAGTAGCCGGTCAGCGCCAGGCCCACGGCGGTGTGGTCAAAAATAGAGCCACGCTTGACGGCAGCCAGTACCCCAACAGGAATACCCACCGCAGTGGCGAAAATCATGGCGCAGACGCCAAGCTCCAGCGTCGCTTTAAAACGCGGCACGAACTCGTCCCACACCGGAAGACGGCTTTTCAGCGAAATCCCTAAATCACCGTGCAATACGCCCCAGATATAGTGGAGGTACTGCTGCCACATCGGCTTATCGAGACCGAGTTCCGCCAGCAGCTGTGCATGGCGCTCAGGGGAAATACCACGCTCGCCCGCCATAATCATTACCGGGTCGCCGGGGATCATATGGACGAAGGCAAAAGTGAGAAGGGTGATACCGATAAACGTGGGGATAACAAGTCCCAGACGTCGGAGGATGAACTGCAACATAACCCGGATTCTCTCTGATGACGCACGACCAGTGGCGTGACGTCTGTATTGCTCACAAATGTAAATTCCCTCTCCTGGCGGGAGAGGGTTAGGGTGAAGGGCGTGCATGCATCCCCTCACCCCTGCCCTCTCCCAGAGGGAGAGGGAGAACACCCTACTTATTATTCAACAGATACGTTTTCGAAGTGGTGTTTGCCCAGTGGATCAACCACGTAGCCCTTCACTTCTTTACGCACTGGCTCGTACACGGTGGAGTGAGCAACAATCAGCGCCGGAGCCTGATCGTGCATAACAACCTGAGCCTGCTTGTACAGTTCAATACGTTTGTTGTGATCGTCGGTCGCACGCGCCGGCTGGATCAGGTCTTCAAACGGCTTGTAGCACCAGCGAGAGTAGTTAGAACCGTCTTTCGCTGCCGCGCAGCTGAACAGGGTGGCGAAGAAGTTGTCCGGATCCCCGTTATCACCGGTCCAGCCCATCATTACCGCCTGGTGCTCACCCGCTTTGGCGCGCTTCAGGTACTCGCCCCACTCGTAGGTCACAATCTTGGCCTGAACGCCAACCTTAGCCCAGTCAGCCTGAACCATTTCCGCCATACGGCGTGCGTTCGGGTTGTATGGACGCTGTACCGGCATCGCCCACAGCTCAACGGTAAAGCCTTTATCCTGGCCCGCTTCTTTCAGCAGCGCTTTCGCTTTCTCAGGATCGTAGGTGTAGTCTTTAACGTCGTCGTTATAACCCCACATGGTTGGTGGGATCAGGTTTTTGGCAGCAACGCCAGCGCCCTGGTAAACCGCCTTGATAATCGCTTCTTTGTTCACCGCGTAGGTCAGCGCCTGACGCACTTTCACGTCATCAAACGGTTTCTTCTCGGTGTTAAAGGAGAGATAGCCCACGTTCAGGCCAGCCTGCTCCAGCAGGTTGATGTTCTTGTCCTGCTTCATGCGGGCGATATCAGCCGGGTTCGGGTACGGCATTACCTGGCATTCGTTTTTCTGCAGTTTTGCATAACGCACTGACGCATCAGGCGTGATGGAGAAGACCAGACGGTCGATCTGCGGCTTGGTTCCCCAGAAGCCTTCGAACGCTTTGTACAGAATGCGGGAGTCTTTCTGGTACTGCAGCAGCTGGAATGGACCGGTGCCGATTGGGTTCAGGTCAACTTTCTCCGGCGTACCGGCTTTCAGCATGTTGTCCGCGTACTCTTTGGAAAGAATTGAAGCGAAGTCCATGGCCAGGTCAGCTAGGAATGGCGCTTCCGGACGCGTCAGCACGAACTGAACCGTTTTATCATCCACTTTTTTCACTTCAGCGATCAGGTCTGGCAGACCCATCCCTTCGAAGTATTCATAGCTGCCGCCAGACACTTTGTGGTACGGGTTCTGAGCGTTTTTCTGACGGTCGAAGGAGAACACAACGTCGTCGGCGTTAAAGTCGCGCGTTGGTTTGAATTCTTTGCTGTCCTGCCACTTCACGCCCTGGCGCAGGTGGAAGGTATAGGTTTTACCGTCTTCGCTGACGTCCCACTTCTCGGCCAGACCCGGAATCACTTCCGTGGTACCGGTTTTGAATTCAACCAGACGGTTATAGATCGGTACAGAGCTTGCGTCGTAAGTCGTACCAGAGGTAAAGAGCTGTGGGTTAAAGCCTTCCGGCGAGCCTTCAGAACAGTAAACCAGGGTTTTTGCCTGTACGCTTGCTGCCACGGTCATAGCCACCAGGCTCAGACCAAGCTTCAGCATCCCTGACTTCTTCAAGGAAATACTCATTATTCTGCTCCAATGTGATGTTTTGCTTTGTTGTGTTACGCCGCCAGACCTTTATTTATTTTTTACCCGGTCCGGTCGGTGATGCCCGAAGGCTTTAAAGGGATGGAGAATCCTTTCAGAAGAGCGTTTGAGTTGCAGCGCAGATCGTCCCTGAAATGCCCCTCATGCCCTACAATCTGTCAACAGAATGTGAAAACGTCAATACAGGTGACGGGGATTTACGCTGAGTGTGAGAAACCGCAAACAAAGATTAAAAAAACTATGTATGCCAGTTTTCAGCAGGGAAATTTATGCTACTCGCTATCTTGCAGCACAAGTCTCTTCATATTTCGCAACAATCAGTGATTAACTTTTATTCAGAATGGGTAAATTTTCTTGCAGAATGGTGATTATCTGAGCACTAAATACCGCGAACGTTAAAACGCACAGCGAAAAATGCTGAGGTTATCCATAAGCAACGCGAAAAAAGATCAATCTATATATAAAAAAATACAATGGATTATGTCACAAAATCGTTAACAGGCAGGGAGAAGCAGGCCTAAGGGGCGTTTTGGATACTCTGACGGGATAAGATCATAATGCAAAAAGGGCTAACCTTGCGGTTAGCCCTTTTCAGAATGTGGTCGGCGAGAGAGGATTCGAACCTCCGACCCACTGGTCCCAAACCAGTTGCGCTACCAAGCTGCGCTACTCGCCGAATGCGGAGCGCATCTTACTGCTGAGGTGCGCCCCCGTCAATCCCTTATTTTCAAAAAGCCATTCAACTGGCGATATTCTCGCCAGGGCAGCTACTGCGCGGCTTTTACGCTGTTATCAGGGAGTTTACACCAGTTGTTGTTTTCGTTAATCCCACCATTCGGTGAGGTATAACCGAGACAACCCATAATGGTGTCGTACAGCTCAACGTGACGACGCGGCACCTTCATCTCCGCCTCTTTTTTCAGCTGAGCAAACATCTTCGCCTTCTCCGGATTTTCAAGATACTTATCCGACATCCACATGATCATCGGCACGCGGAACTGCTCCGGCGGTGCCAGCTTGCGCGGCGTACCGTGCAGGTGCTCTTTCTCGTTGATGGATTCACCGTGGTCTGCCGCGTAAATCACAATCGCTTTTTTATCGCGCAGCTGGTCGATCACCCGACTCAGGAAGGTATCCACGTACAGCACCGAGTTGTCGTAGGCGTTGATCAGCTCCTGCTTGCTGCAGTCTTTATTAATGCCCACGCACTCGGGCTGCCACTTCGCAAAATCACGGGTGTAGCGCTGGTAGTAGCTGTAATGCGACCCTTTGGTATGCAGAATAACCAGATGCTTACCCTGCGGATGGTTCTTGAGGGATTGCGACATCTCTTCCAGCAACAGCATGTCGTCGACGTTTTTGCCGCGGTTACGCGGCTCTGCGCCAATCTGCTCGCGGTACGCAATGTTATCTGCCAGCGTGTTGGTGTAGAACCACATCTCACTTTGCATAGCGAACAGGTCTGAGCTAAACCCAAGCTGCTTCAGCACGGCAAACACGTTCTGCTCTTTCAGCGTGCGTTGCGGGTTATCGCTTGCACCGCCTTCACGCACAAACATGCAGCGCAGCGAGAGCTTGGTTGCGGTATCGCAGGAGTAGCCACGGTAAGCCACCAGGTTTTTCTCCTGCGCCAGCTTTGGCGTGGTGTCCCGGTTATAGCCGAGAATACCCATATGATCCCAGCGCGTCGTTTCGCCGATGACGAAGACGACGTACGTATCATCAATCCCGTCGGCTGGCGGCTGGTAGGTGAATTTTTTCGTTGGATTGATCAGCGATTTCACATCACTGGATTCGTCCGCCTGCGCCCAGGCATACAGACCTAACGCTGACAGCCAGTTAGACGGCAAATACGAGTTTGCCACCACGCCGCCATAGCTTGGCATATCCACGCCCGTCGCTTTTTCAACGCGTTTTTGCTGCGTTTCCATCAGGCGGATTGGCGCCCATACCAGCAGACCAGCCAGCAGGACAACGACGATATTGCGGATCCGCTGTCCACGGGTGCGCAGCTGGCGTAGCAGCGTATAGCGGCACGTATTGTTCCAGATAAAGAACAGCGGTATCAGACAGGTTAAAACTGTCCAGACGATAAAGCCTTTCCCTACCACCTCTTTCGAGAGATCGATATCCGTGGTCATCACCGAGGCAACGATACCGTACCCAATGACCACGTTCATAAAGGTCATGTAATAGCTTGCGGCGGCGGAAATAATCACCACCAGCGAGGCCAAAATTTGCCAGGTACGTCGGCCAAAAAGGGACAGCAGACGTAAGAGGAAGAAGGTAGCGAGGACGGAGCCGAACACTTCAATGGCGGCAAAAATACCATTACTCACGGTAAGGTGTTCAAAATAACCTTCCACTCTTCTGAACAGTACCGCGCCATTCAGAAATAATCCGATATAGACAGCCAGCATCAGACACAATCTTTGCTGGGTAAGAGACCTAATGTATTTCATGCAAACAACCCTGGGGGAAGGGGTATAAAAACCCGACGAATCTCAAAGAGAAAGCGGACAGAGTACGTAAATGCGTAAGGAAGCGTTATTAGAAACGTCTACAAGCGCGATAAGTAGACCACAGCGGGAGAGAAAAGTGGCAGCAGAGAGTGTGATCGGTATAAATTTTTACAAAATATCGAGACGGGAAGCGTCTCGCATAAAGAAAAAAGAGGCCACAGAGGCCTCTTTCATACTGCTTACGCGTGCGCTTCTTTGAATACTTCACGCTGCGGCTGGCGAATCGTGGTCGAGAGCGCCAGCGAGATAATCAGCAGGGCAAATATGACGCAGAAGGTCACGTAGAACCCGCCGAACAGAGAGGCTATCAGCGAGCCGCAGATGCTGCCGATCCCGAAGCCAAGATAGATAACGCCGTAGTTTTTCGCCAGATTGTTCAGGCCAAAGAACTCGCTTACCAGTGACGGGAAGACGGTAATCGTGCCGCCGAAGTTAAAGGCCACGCAGGCAATCGCCGCAAAGAAGGTGGCTTCATTCAGCGGAGCGAACAGCAGCGCCGCCATGCCGACCAGCGAAACCACCTGCCCAATCGTAATCACACGGATGCGGGCAATTTTGTCAGACAGAATACCGAGCACCAGACGACCGGAAAGGTTGGCAATGGAGATGACCGTCACCGCATTCGCCGCCGTAGCCGCATCCAGCTTCACCATCCCCTGCGCGATATCCTTCGCCACACCGATGACATAAAGTCCGCTCATGCAGGCCGTCAGGAACATCACCGCCAGCATCCAGTACTGCGGTTTACGCATGGACTGCGCGAGGGTGAAGTCGTTCTCCACCACGCCGTTAACGGATTTGACCTCCTGCTGCGGCGCATCGGTCATCAGCGTGGCGCCGAACAGAATCATCACCAGCACGATTGCGCCCCAGATCATAAAGGTGTTTTCGAGGCCAACGGACGCCAGCAGATGGGAGTCGATAAATTTGAATCCGAGGCTGCCCAGGCCATAGGAGCCGATGGCGAATGCGGAGATGAGGCCTTTACGCTCCGGGAACCACTTCACGCAGTTCGACAGGGTCAGCAGGTAACCTGCGCCATCGGCCAGACCCACCAGCACGCCGGCGCTCAGCCACAGCATCATCAGGTTGCTGGAATGCGCCGTCAGGAAAAAGCCCAAACCCAGCAGAATGCCGGACGCCATGGTCACACGCTTCACCCCAAAACGCTCCTGCAGCTTGCCCGCGACGGAAGACGAAATCGCCAGCCCCAGGCTCAGCAGACCAAAGGAGAACGCAACCTGGCTGACCGGCGCGCCGAGTTTGTCGGAAAGCGCGCTGTTAAACAGGCTCCAGGTATAGACCGACCCCAGCGCAAACTGGGTGACGATGGTGCCAAAGAGCGTGAGCCAGCGCGTGCGGTTATAAGTTGATGTGTTCATGGCAGTCGTCCTGCAAGAGAAATTAAGGAAGTTCGCTGAGGACAACGATAAACAAAACCTTAATACGCCTGGGGTAAAACGGCATGAAATGCAGGCGGAACGGAATGAAATGCCTGGAAACGGGAATGAATGGCCTGGCCCGGGAATAAAGCGACAGCGTGTTAGTATCCGCTATCGCTGTAAAGCCCGTGGTTGTTGTATTCGAGATGTTATCGTAACGTTTAAAAAAGTAACAACTCTAGAAATTTGCGCTAACGCCGAGGGTGTATAAAAACTCCTCACCGGTGGTGGTGTGCTCCCCCTGAGCCAGCGACGCATAGGCCGCGACGTGCGTATTAAAAGGAATATCCGTTCCCACGGTGACGTCCATCCAGCTACCGTTTTGGGCAGGGGCTGGCGTTTGCGGCATGCCAAACTGCGATTTCCACTGGTTTTCACCAAACTGCTGGTTATAGCTAATCTGCGCCCACGGACGAAGATCGCCGTACTGGGTATTCACGCGCCACCCCAGCGTGCTGACGCTGGCATGCCAGAGCGGGTCGGTGATTGCCTGCGTCGACGCGCTATCACCAAACTCGTTGATCATCATGGGAGCCGTGCCGTCGTATCGCCACGCCACCACCGGACCGGTGGTGATACGCGCTGAAACCGGAAAATTCCAGCCCACGCTCATCGCCCCCTCCGGCGTGCTGCCAGACGGTATATTCAGGGCAAGACCCGGCGCGTTTTGCGAAGACTGAATACGCTCAGCCAGAATATCCTCATAACGCGGTTGGTGATCCGCGTCCCATGTATAGCGTTCCGCCGTATTATTTTGGGCGTCTGAAACGATATATTCCTGTTGCCAGGCAGAAGCTGTATTACAAAAAAACAGGCAGGCTGAAATCCCCACCAGGCCAGAAGCAGCATGGCGACCACTGATTTTTTTTATCATCATCAACGCGACCCCAGAGAGAGCCGAATTCGGCGATATTTGTCGTTATTCAGGAAGAGCTTATAACCCTTGTATTAACTATTGTCTTTATAGTAAACACGTCAAGCCAGTCAGAATGAAAATTTTGCGAAATCAGTATCAATAAGGGAGATGACGGATGGAACGTTGCGGTTGGGTGAGCCAGGATCAGCTTTATATCGACTATCACGATCGGGAATGGGGCGTGCCGGAAACGGATGGCAAAAAACTCTTTGAGATGATCTGTCTGGAGGGCCAGCAGGCGGGGTTGTCATGGATTACGGTACTGAAGAAACGTGAAAACTACCGCAACGCCTTCCACCAGTTCGATCCTGTCGCCGTCGCCGCGATGACCGATGAAGACGTGGAACGCCTGGTGCAGGACGCCGGTATCATCCGTCATCGCGGTAAGATCCAGGCCATCATCGGTAACGCACGCGCTTACCTGGCAATGGAGCAAAACGGCGAATCATTTTCAGATTTTGTCTGGACGTTTGTGAACAACGATCCGCAGGTCACCCAAGCCGCCACGCTCGCGGAAATCCCGGCCTCTACCCCGGCCTCGGATGCGCTCTCGAAGGCCCTGAAAAAACGCGGCTTTAAGTTTGTCGGTTCCACCATCTGCTACGCCTTTATGCAGGCCTGTGGCCTGGTCAACGACCACGTTACCGGCTGCTTCTGTCATCCGGGAGGCCATCATGATCCGCAAATGGCAAAGTGAGAATACCGCGCCGCTTCTGAGCCTGTGGCTTGAAAGCACCACGGAAGCGCATCCGTTTATCGAGCCGGGTTACTGGAAAGAGAATGAAGCCATGGTGCGGGACGTTTACCTGCCGTCGGCGGAAACCTGGGTCTGGGAACAGGATGGCGAGCCATACGGATTTATCAGCGTGATGCAGTCTCAGTTTGTCGGCGCGCTGTTTGTCGCACCGTCATGCATCGGGAAAGGCATCGGGCGCGCGCTGCTGAACCATGTTCAGCAGCGCTTCCCGCACTTAACGCTGGAGGTATATCAGAAAAATGTGCGGGCGGTGAATTTCTACCATGCTCAGGGCTTTCGCATTGAAGACAGCGCCTGGCAGGATGACACTCAGCACCCGACGTGGATCATGAGCTGGCAGGCGGATCAAACGCCGTTAAGGTAAGCTCGGGTCCCTGATATTTTTCTACCCAGGCCAGCGCCGTGTTCCCTGCGCAGCCATTCCCCAGCTTCGAGCTGGGGAGATCTTTGGTCAGCACGTTAACCGCCCCGTTTTTACAGATCCCTCCCTCGGAAGGCTCAAGGTCGGGCCATGCGCCCTGATGAATGCAGATCACGCCCGGTTTAATCCCGTCGCTCACCACCGCCCCTGCCAGCACCTGCCCGCGCGAGTTCCAGACGCGCACCACGTCGCCGTCCGCAATCCCCCGGGCTTTCGCATCAAGGGAATTCAGCGTGACCGGCTCTCGCCCGGCGACCGCATACTGCTCGCGCAGAGACGTATAGTTAAGCTGGCTGTGCAGACGGTGCGCGGGATGCGCAGACAACACCTGCAGCTGTTCCGGCTGGGCGTTGCCGTGCCACTCGTCCGGCTCGAGCCACATAGGGTGTGGCGGGCAGTCGGCATAGCCAAAGCTGGCGATGCGCTCGCTGTGGATCACGATCTTTCCGCTCTCGGTTTTCAGCGGGTGGCTCTCGGGGTCGCGTCGGAAATCGACAAAACGGACAAACTTCGCGTTCTGTTCGCTCTCCGGCATCTCAACGATCTGGTTCGCCTCCCAGAATTCAGCAAATGGCGGAAGCGTCACGCCCTGCGCTGCGCCGCGCTGGCCGGCAATCTGGTAGAAGCTCTCCAGCCATTGCAGATCGCTTTTCCCTTCGGTAAAACGCTCGCGACCGCCCGCTTCCCACAGCTCGCTCAGTTCAGCAAACACGTCAAAATCATCACGCGCTTCGTCTCGCGGGGCCACTACGCGCTTCATCGGGACCATATGCTGGTTGCTGTAGTCGCCGGTCATAGTGAGATCGTTACGCTCAAACGAGGTGGTCGCTGGCAGGACAATATCTGCATGCTTAGCCGAGCCGGTCCAGAAGCACTCGGAAATCACCACCAGCTCCGGCTTTTGCCAGGCGCGGATCAGGCGGTTGGTATCCTGATGGTGCGTGAAGTTCGACCCGCCCGCCCACCATACAAATTTAATGTCCGGGAAGTGGCGGTCCAGACCGTTGTGCTGATAGAAACCGCCCGGGTTTTCCAGGGCTTCAACAATACGCGCCACCGGGATTTTATCCACGGCATCGACGCCGCCCTGCACCGAGCCTTGCAGAGACGCCAGCACCGCCGCTTTACGCGTCGGGTTACCGCCGTTTGCAAAGTGATAGGAGAGACCAAAACCCCCGCCCGGCGTGCCGATTTGCCCAAGCATTGCGGCAAGCGTTACCAGCATCCAGTGTTTTTGCTCGCCAAACTGCTGACGCTGCATTCCCCAGCCGGACATTAACATCGTGGTATTTTTATGGAACAACGCCGCCAGTTCGCGGATTTTCTCCGCAGGAACGCCGCAAATCTCTGCCGCCCACTCTGCCGTTTTCGCCACCCCATCGGATTGACCCGTCAGGTAGTCGGCAAATTTATCGAAGCCGGTGGTACAGCGCGTCAGGAATTCATCATCGTGCCAGCCGTTTTCTACCAGCGTATGGGCGATCCCCAGCATCATCGCCACGTCGGTGCCCATATGGGGAGCAATCCACTCGGCGGTGTCGCCGAAGAAATCCATGGTTTCAGAGCGCATCGGGTCAATGCAGATGATGCGCTTGCCGCTTTTGCGCAGCGCGTCGAAATACCCAATGCCCTGCTCGTCGCTGGCATTCCAGGCAATTTTCAGCGTGTTGAGGGGGTTAGCGCTCCAGAGCACCACCACGTCGGTATGCGCCAGCACCAGCGGCCAGCTGGTCTGCTGCTGGTACACTTCGTTCCCCCCAACGACGTACGGCATGATCGCCTGCGCCGCGCCGGTGGAGTAATCCCCGAGATGGCCGGTATAGCCTCCCGCCAGGCTCATGTAGCGCTGCAGCAGCGTCGAGGCCTTGTGCAGCACGCCGTTCGAACGCCAGCCGTAAGATCCGGCAAAAATGGACGACGGACCGTAAGTGTCGCGAATGCGCTTATGCTGGGCGTGGATCAGCGCCAGCGCGTCATCCCAGCTCACGCGAACAAACTCATCCTGACCGCGGATCCCCTGCGGTTTATCCGGCGAGGCCAGAAAACCTTTACGCACCATCGGCCAGCGCACGCGCGTTTTGCTGTGCACCTGATCTCGAACGACGGTCTGTAACGAGTTGGGATATTGGGTTGGCAGTGCCCCGCGGGACGACAGAACATTTTCGCCATCGGTTTCGACCAGCATCGGCCCCCAGTGGGCGGCGGTCAGAATGGTTTTCGTTGAGGTGCTCAAGCGTGCGCTCCTGGTTGCGTGCAGGTTTACGGCCTTCTTTCTGAGGCAGTTTATGGTTTGTCACAAATTTCAGAGTTATACCCGGAATTTTCTCCGTATCTGGACGTCATAATCAACTGCCACGCTCGCCGTGGCAAAGAATAAAAAGGATTAAGGAAAGAAGATGAAAAAACGCGTACTCGTTATTGCCGCTCTGGTGAGCGGTGCACTGGCTGTTTCTGGCTGCACAACTAACCCTTACACCGGTGAGCGTGAAGCGGGTAAATCCGGCATTGGCGCGGGTATCGGCTCGCTGGTCGGCGCAGGCGTGGGGGCGCTCTCCTCCTCCAAGAAAGACCGCGGTAAAGGCGCGCTGATTGGCGCAGCGGCGGGCGCGGCGCTGGGTGGCGGCGTCGGCTATTACATGGACGTGCAGGAAGCGAAGCTGCGCGACAAAATGAAGGGAACCGGCGTGAGCGTGACGCGCAGCGGCGATAACATCATCCTGAATATGCCGAACAACGTGACCTTCGACAGCAGCAGCGCAACGCTGAAACCCGCGGGCGCGAACACGCCCACCGGCGTGGCGATGGTGCTGAAAGAGTACAACAAGACCGCCGTGAACGTGATGGGCTACACCGACAGCACCGGCAGCCAGGATCTGAACATGCGTCTGTCCCAGCAGCGCGCCGATGCCGTAGCCAGCTCGCTGATTACCCAGGGCGTTGAAGCCAACCGCATCCGCACAAGCGGCATGGGCCCTGCCAACCCTATCGCCAGCAACAGCACGGCGGAAGGCAAAGCGCAGAACCGCCGCGTTGAGATTACGTTAAGCCCAATTCAGTAGGTAAAAGCAAAACGGCAACGCTCGTTGCCGTTTTTAGTGGTTGCACCCTCTCCCGTGGGAGAGGGTTGGGGTGAGGGCACCAGACCGCACCCTCCGGTAAGCGCAGCGCCACCGGGCAAATTACTTGATTCGTCTGATTTTCCCGTTAAGGTATTCTCACTAAATTCAGGGAAATCAGCGATGAGCAAACCAGCCCGGGCCACCATTAGCGACGTGGCGAAAGCCGCCAAAACCGGTAAAACCAGCATTTCGCGCTACCTTAACGGCGAGAAACACCTGCTGTCCGACGCATTGCTGGCGCGCATTGAGCAGGCCATTGCCGATCTCGACTACCGTCCCAGCCTCATGGCGCGCGGGCTCAAACGCGGCCGCACCCGCCTTATCGGGCTTATCATCGCCGATATCACCAACCCCTATTCCGTTAACGTCCTCAGCGGTATTGAAGCCGCCTGTCGCGAGAAGGGCTTCACGCCGCTGGTCTGTAATACCAACAACGAAGTCGACCAGGAGCTGCATTACCTCGATCTGCTGCGCAGCTATCAGGTCGAAGGGATTGTGGTTAACGCGGTGGGCATGCGGGAAGAGGGTTTAAATCGCCTGCAGCAATCCTCCCTGCCCATGGTCCTCATCGACCGTAAAATCCCGGAATTTGCCTGCGATGTGGTCGGGCTGGATAACACCCAGGCCGCCACGACCGCCACCGAACATCTGATCGAACAGGGCTTCGAGGCCATTCTGTTTCTGAGCGAACCGTTAGGGATGGTCAATACCCGTCGCGAGCGCCTGAGCGCATTTCGCACCACGCTGGAGCGATATCCCGGCGTGATCGCCGAAAATGCCGAAACGCCGCTTCACGAAGCCGACCAACTTGATAACACCCTGCGCCAGTTCCACACGCGCCATCGCGGGATGCGCAAAGCCGTTATCTCCGCAAACGGGGCGCTGACGCTTCAGGTCGCCCGCTCGCTCAAGCGCATTGGCCTGCACTGGGGCAGCGATATCGGTCTGCTGGGGTTTGATGAACTGGAGTGGGCGGAGCTGGCGGGCGTCGGCATTACGACCCTCAAACAGCCCACCTGGCAGATTGGCTATGCTGCTGTTCAACAAGTGGTTCGCCGCATTGAAGGCACCAGCGATGCCGTTCGCGAGCAGGTCTTCTCCGGCGAGCTGATCGTTCGCGGCTCCACGGCGCGTTAATTTTCCCTTGTGATACCGATCATAAATTCAACATCCTGACCTTTTCTTTGGAACCGGTTCCATCTAGCGTAATAGTATTGATATGTTGCGATGGAGTCCGAAGATGGGCAGGAAAATTATGGTGGTCACCGCCGCGTACGGTGCGGAACAGGTGCGACAGGCAGGCGGTCAGCGGGCGATGCTTCCCGTTATTGCAGGCGCAGGGGCAGACGGCGTGGAGATCCGCCGGGAACTGTTCAGCAGCGAAGAGCTGCTGACGCTGCCTGCGCTGGGAGAATCGATTGAGCTGCTCGGCCTGCTGGCGTGCTACTCCGCCCCCGCCGCCCTGTTTATGCCCGACGGCACCCTCAACCCGGACCTGACCCGCTATCTCTCTGAGGCTAGCACCCTGAACGCCCTGTGGCTGAAGGTTTCCCTGGGCCATTTCCGCGACGCGCAGCCTCTCGACGCCCTGCGTACCCTGCTGAACGCAAGCGGCATGGCGCTGGTCGTGGAGAACGATCAGACCGACTGCGGACAGCTCGCGCCGATGCAGCGCTTCCAGGCCGCCTGTCGGGAAATGGCCTTACCCGTCACGCTGACCTTCGACATGGGCAACTGGCTGTGGGTCGGTGATTCCCCCGAAGAGGCCGCGCGTAATCTGGCCCCTGCGGTGAGCTATATCCACGTGAAAGCCGCCGTGCCGCATAAAGATAACTTCCGCGCCGTGGCGCCGGACCACGCTGATGCGCGCTGGCTGGATCTGCTTGGCCAGCTGCCTGCCGATGCCCCGCGCGGTATCGAGTTCCCGCTGGAAGGGACGGATTTAACCGCCGTTACCCGCCATTACGTCAACCTGCTGCGCGAGGAGTAAGCCATGCACAAGACGCTGGATGTCATCACGATCGGCGAGGCCATGGCGATGTTTGTCGCCACCGAAACGGGCGAGCTGAGCGCGGTAGAGCACTTTATCAAACGCGTGGCGGGCGCAGAGCTGAACGTCGCAACCGGCCTGGCGCGTCTCGGCCTGAACGTGGGCTGGGTCAGCCGCGTGGGGGACGATAGCTTTGGCCATTTCGTTCTCGACTCGCTGAAAAAAGAGGGGATTGATGCCGCGGGCGTCACCCTTGATGCACGCTTCCCTACCGGCTTTCAGCTTAAATCAAAGGTCGAAAATGGAACCGATCCCATCGTTGAGTATTTCCGTAAGGGATCGGCCGCAAGCCACCTCTCAGTGGCGGATTACCACGCCGACTATTTCGCCTCCGCGCGCCATCTGCACCTCAGCGGCGTGGCGGCAGCGCTGTCTGCCAGCTCGTATGAACTGCTGGATCACGCGGCAGCCACTCTGAAAGCCCAGGGAAAAACGATCTCTTTCGATCCGAACCTGCGCCCGGTGCTGTGGAAAAGCGAAGCGGAAATGGTCGAGAAGCTCAACCGTCTGGCGTTCAGAGCGGACTGGGTTCTGCCGGGCCTGAAAGAAGGGATGATCCTGACCGGCGAAAGCACACCGGAGGGCATTGCCGATTTCTACCTGAATAAAGGAGTAAAAGCGGTGGTGCTGAAGACCGGCGCCGATGGCGCATGGTTTAAGACGGCCGACGGCGAACAGGGCGCGGTCGCGGCGGTCAAGGTTGAGAACGTGGTCGACACCGTCGGCGCGGGCGACGGTTTTGCCGTGGGCGTGATTAGCGCCCTGCTGGAAGGCAAAACGCTGCCGCAGTCCGTGGAGCGAGGCAACAAGATTGGCTCGCTGGCCATTCAGGTGCAGGGCGACAGCGAAGGATTACCCACGCGAGCAGAGCTTAACGAATAAACATCCCCCTCACCCTAACCCTCTCCCCAGAGGGGAGAGGGAATGACTTGCTCCCTCTCCCCTCTGGGGAGAGGGCCGGGGTGAGGGGCATAAATCGCACTCAGCAAAACAAGCCACCGTGTACCCTACAGACAACGGCGGTAACAACCTCAACAACAGAGGCAAGCCTATGAACAGTTCGACCAATGCAGTAAAACGCTGGTGGTACATCATGCCAATCGTGTTTATCACGTACAGCCTGGCGTACCTTGACCGTGCCAACTTCAGCTTCGCGTCCGCGGCGGGGATCACAGAGGACCTTGGCATCACCAAAGGTATCTCCTCCCTGCTGGGTGCCCTTTTCTTCCTGGGCTACTTCTTCTTCCAGATCCCCGGCGCGATTTACGCGGAACGCCGCAGCGTGCGTAAGCTGATCTTCGTCTGTCTGATCCTGTGGGGCGCCTGCGCGTCACTGACCGGCGTGGTGAACAATATTCCTGCCCTGGCCGCCATTCGCTTTATCCTCGGCGTCGTTGAGGCGGCGGTCATGCCGGCGATGCTGATCTACATCAGCAACTGGTTTACCAAATCTGAACGCTCGCGCGCGAATACCTTCCTGATCCTCGGTAACCCGGTGACGGTGCTGTGGATGTCGGTGGTGTCTGGCTACCTGATACAGTCCTTCGGCTGGCGCGAGATGTTTATTATCGAAGGGGTCCCGGCAGTGATCTGGGCATTCTGCTGGTGGGTGCTGGTAAAAGATAAACCTGCCCAGGCGAAATGGCTTTCCGAAGATGAAAAAGCGGCGCTGCAGGCGCAGCTGGATAAAGAACAGCAAGGCCTGAAGGCGGTACGCAACTACGGTGAAGCCTTCCGCTCGCGTAACGTGATCCTGCTCTGCGCGCAGTACTTTACCTGGAGCATTGGCGTGTACGGCTTTGTGCTGTGGCTGCCGTCGATTATCCGCAGCGGCGGCGAAAACCTCGGCATGGTAGAAGTGGGCTGGCTCTCTTCCGTACCGTATCTGGCCGCGACCATCGCCATGATCGTCGTCTCATGGGCGTCGGACAAGCTGCAGAACCGAAAAATGTTTGTCTGGCCGCTGCTGCTGATCGCTGCTTTTGCCTTCATCGGCTCGTGGGCCGTGGGTGCAAATCACTTCTGGGCCTCTTATACCCTGCTGGTGGTCGCCGGTGCCGCCATGTATGCCCCGTACGGTCCGTTCTTTGCCATCATCCCGGAAATGCTGCCGCGTAACGTCGCGGGTGGCGCGATGGCGCTGATTAACAGTATGGGTGCGCTGGGGTCGTTCTGCGGCTCCTGGTTCGTCGGCTACCTGAACGGTGCCACCGGCAGCCCGTCCGCATCGTACATCTTTATGGGGGTGGCGCTTTTCGCCTCCGTGTGGCTTACTCTGATTGTTAAGCCTGCTAATAATCAACAGCATCCTGTCGGCGCACGCCACGCCTGAATCCTTAAAAATCAACGGAGATTAGCATGAAGCCGTCCGTCATTTTGTACAAAGCACTGCCGGAAGATCTGCAGAAACGCCTTGAAGAACACTTCACCGTCACGCTGGTGAAGAACCTGAGCCCGGAAACCGTGGCGCAGCACGCCGAAGCGTTCGCCAGCGCCGAAGGCCTGCTGGGTTCAAGCGAGAAAGTGGATGTCGCCCTGCTGGAGAAAATGCCGAAGCTTCGTGCTACCTCTACCGTTTCCGTGGGTTACGACAATTTCGATGTGGATGCCCTGAACGCCCGCAAGATCCTGCTGATGCACACCCCCCATGCCCTGACGGAAACCGTGGCCGATACGCTGATGGCGCTGGTACTCACCACGGCCCGTCGCGTGGTGGAAGTGGCCGAGCGCGTGAAAGCGGGCGAATGGACAAAAAGCATTGGACCGGACTGGTTCGGCGTGGACGTTAACGGCAAAACGCTGGGCATTGTTGGCATGGGGCGCATTGGGCTGGCACTGGCGCAGCGCGCGCATTTTGGTTTTAACATGCCGATTCTGTATAACGCGCGTCGCCATCACGGTGAAGCCGAAGAACGCTTCAACGCCCGTTACTGCGAGCTGGATACTCTGCTGCAGGAAGCCGATTTTGTTTGTCTGGTTCTGCCGCTGACGGACGAAACGCGTCATCTGATTGGCAAATCCGCATTTGAAAAAATGAAGAAATCCGCCATTTTCATCAACGCGGGTCGTGGCCCGGTGGTAGATGAGAAGGCGCTGATTGAAGCCCTGCAGAACGGTGAGATCCATGCCGCAGGTCTGGACGTGTTTGAACAGGAGCCGCTGCCGGTGGACTCCCCGCTGCTGACAATGCCAAACGTCGTCGCCCTGCCCCACATCGGCTCAGCCACCCATGAGACGCGCTACAACATGGCGGCCACTGCGGTCGATAACCTTATCGCCGCCCTAAGCGGAAAGGTGGAGATAAACTGCGTGAACCCGCAGGTGCAACAATAGAAATGAAAAAACCCGCCAGAAGGCGGGTTTTTGAATTTTGTGCTACTGGGTTGGAAGCTTACAGGCTTACAACGTTACCAGCTGCTGGGCCTTTAGCGCCGCTTTCGATGGTGAAGGAAACTTTCTGACCTTCATCCAGAGATTTGTAGCCATCGTTCTGGATAGCAGAGAAGTGTACGAACACGTCTTTAGAGCCATCGTCAGGAGTGATGAAGCCGAAACCTTTATCAGCGTTGAACCATTTTACCAGACCAGTCATTTTAGCAGACATAGAAATTACCTTATTAACAAATATATTGAGCCTTCCGGCTTGATGGATTGCGTTACAGATTTTTAAGCGATGAAGGAAGGGTCACAACGAAGGGTATCTATGGATAACAATCTGGACTGCTTTACTAAACTGCTTTAGGTCTGTGTAACAAACCGACGGGGATAGTTATACCGATGTGGTAGAAGAATGACAAGCGTTATTTTCGATAAGCATAAAAAAACCCCGCCAGGCGCGGGGTTTTTTCGGTTTATTCTGTGGCCGTGACTGCGGCACTCCAGGCCTGGCTAAAGGCCTGATGCTGTGAGGCCAGCGGCCCAATCAGCGTATTGTACTGGCTTGCCTGCTGCGAGGTCGGGAACTGAATGCCGTTGGCAACAAAGCTCACCTGAGTATCCTGCTGGGCAATAAAGTCGCCCACCTGAACCAGCTGCTGCGTGAAGATTTGCGCGGCCGGAATCAGCGGTTGCAGCGCTTCAGACGGTTTCGTCACCACTTTCTCATACACTTTGTCGAAGACAGGTTTGAGATCGTCACCCTGCTTCAGCGCAGAACGTGACGCGTCAGCCTGCATTTTCGCATTCTGCAACTGCTGGCTCAGTACGCCAAGCGCACCGTTGGACTGGCGAAGCGGTTCACGCTGCGTCATATAATCCTGCGGAACGCGAATGGCGTTCACGCTATCCACTACCGGACGGATACCGGAATCCATCGCCTGGCTCACCTGCTGTGAATAACCATAAAGAATGGCGTAATCGGACACGAAGGGGCCAAACTGTTTTTTCTGATCCGCAGTCAGCGTCGGCAACCGCTCGCCGCTGCGCATCACTGTATTCTGCAGAAAATCGATAAACGCTTTGCGCTGATCGCCTTCTTTATCAAAACACCCACTCAGGCTAACAACCATCAACAACGCCGCAATAGGCGCAAACCAGCGAGAGCAGGACTTTCCTGTCGCCATTTTATTACTCCTTTCACCCAAAAAAGCGCACACCGGCACACGCGTGCCCGACGCTGACAAGGATAGTCCAGGTCAGCCTTGCAAGATACTCTTTTCATGCAAAACGGCTATTGCCGATTTATTTCTTACCATTTACAAAAAAATACCTGCCGAAGCCGACATATGACTAATCAGGTAATTAGCATAACTATCCATATCGCTGAATCGGGTAAAGCGATAGTTACCGCACGATTAATCACACCCGTGACGATCCTGAGTTCGTATTAGGGACTATTCTTAACTGGCTCTCTGATGTTCTTGATCACGATGTGAGATTTAAGAGGAGTCCTCAATGGAATATAAAGATCCTGAGTTTGAACTGCTGAGCAGTCTGGAACAGATCATTTTTAAAGACGTACCGCAGGCGATTACCCTGCAACAAAAATCCAATCCCTTTACAGAATATGAGCAATTGCGCAAAGGGACAGGACTGAAAACAGAAGAATTCGCCAGAGCGATGGGTGTCAGCGTGGCTATGGTGCAGGAGTGGGAGTCAAAACGTGAGAAACCCACCCCAACCGAGTTAAGGCTGATGCGCCTGATTCAGGCCAACCCTGCACTCAGCAAACAGATAGCGTAGTGAAGATTGAATGCCCCCGCCTTTGCGGGGGCTTGTGTTTTAAAGGCTCTCGCAACGCCAGCCCGCCTCTTCCCACACCCATTCATGCGTTAACGTTAAGCCTCTTAGAAAAGCCTCATCGTGTGATACCACCAGCAAAGCCCCAGGGAAACCGGCCAGCGCCGCTTCAATGGCCTGGACCGAGGCCAAATCCAGATGGTTGGTCGGTTCATCCAGCAGCAGAAGCTGCGTAGCCTCCGCGCGCCACAGCACGCAGGCCAGAGCGGCCTTAAGACGCTCGCCGCCGCTCAGCTCCGCAAGCGGGAGCGTCACTTTGTCGGCACCCAGTTGAAGCTGCGCCAGACGGGTTCGCAATACCCCCTCTTCCAGAGGCGTATGACTCAGGTTGAGATGCGTCATGACCGACTGCGAAAGATCGAGCCGGGAAAGATGCTGGTCGAGATAAGCGCAGCTGACGGAAACCTTACAGGTACCCGAACGGGGGGCTATCTCGCCGAGGAGGGTTTTTAACAGCGTCGATTTTCCGCAGCCGTTCGGTCCCTTTAACGCCACGCGCATCGGTCCGTCCATCCGCAAGTTGAGCGGAGGAACAGGCACATGCGGCAGCACCAGATCCTCCAGCACCAGTACCTGCTTCCCGTCCGGGATCTGACTCCCCGGCAGGGTGAACATTACCGGGTTATCTTCTTCAACGCGTTCACGCGCCTTTTTTACCGCGGCGTTGAGGGCTTCATTTTGCTCGCTGTGCTGTTTTTTCCAGGAGCCGATCCGCTCCTTTGCCGCGCCTTTATATTTGACCCGCTCGAACGACGCGATATTCAGGGTATCAACGGTGCGCAATGTCTTTGCCGAACGCCGCTGGCTGTCATCATGCTCTTTTTGCATGCGTGCCCGAGTGCGTTTGCGCTCGGTTGCAGCATGTTCCAGCGACGCGCGGGCCGCCTGCTGTTCGGCATCGCGCTGGGTTTGATAATCCGCATAATTCCCGCCGTAGCTGCGCAGGTCCGAGGCGCTCAGTTCAAGGATACGCGGCACCTGGGCCAGCAACTCACGGTCATGGGAAGCCACCAGCACGCCGCCCTGAAAACGGCTGAGCTGGTCGTAGAACCACGCCCGGCCCTGTCGGTCCAGATGGTTAGTGGGCTCGTCCAGCAGCATGAAATCGGCTTCAGCCGTAAACGCCCCGCACAGCAGGGCGCAAATGCGCTCGCCGCCGCTGAGCTCACCGGCGGGTTTATCCGGGTCAAACGGCGGGAGATTCGCATTGATAAACGCTTCGCTCAGACGCTCGGCGACATCCCAGCGGCCGTCGAGCGTGTCCAGATCGTCAGGCTGGTAATTGCCGCTGTCGATGCGCTTACGCGCCGCAAAAATAGCGTCATACCCGAGCAGTTCAGCAAGCGTCGTCTGCGGCGAAATGACGTGCTGCTGCGCCACCCAGGCATGCGAGCCAAAGCGTTCAATATGACCGGAAGCCGGTTCGTCCAGCCCCGCCAGCAGACGCAGCAGACGCGTTTTCCCGCTGCCGTTGCGGCCAACCAGCGCGCACAGGGCGGGTTCCAGCGTGAGATTCAGCGGACCAAAAAGGGTATCGCCAGTCGGAAACTGACAGGTGACCTGATGCAAAATAAAAGAAGGGGACTGCGCAAAATGAGCCATAAGCACTCCTGAATGAAATCAAAACATCCCCTGCCGACGCGGTGGCGTTTAGCAAGGATCGAAATTCATCAGTCGTGTTTGTTCATTTTTGGGGGGCGCTCCAGCGCGAGAAAGTTAACGCGTTAAGGATAGCGGTAATGTGTTGAAGGTTTCAAGGTTAAATTTTGATCGACTTATACTCCCTCCCCCTTTGGGCTGAGGGATCCCCACCAAATATTGCCTGCACAGACGGCCCCCTCTCCCTTGAGGGAGAGGGCTGGGGTGAGGGGGAACATACGGCTGTGGGGGTTGTTCCTTGCTACTCTGTAACGACATGGCCTGTGAACGTGCCAGGGCGGCTCAATCGCCACCGCCATGGCGTCGCTGTAAAACCTCTACCCGCAGTATGCTTCTCATTACGGTAATTTTGCGAGCCTCTTTCCAGAAATGGTAATATCCTCAGCGACATAGCTCAAAACTGTTGCCGCCTGTTTTGATGAGCAGTAAGTTCTCTTCGCACCTGCAAAATCAGGTGCCGGGATTGGAACCCTGAATCACTTCACTGGCGACACAGGCTCTGTGTCGTACGGCCTGTTGCATCTCAATGGCGGGCCGGACAGGGGCGCTGCAAAGCGCGCTGGTGTCAGTGAGGCCAGTCGTTCCAACCTTGTTCGGTTCCGCCACCAGCGAGCCTGGAACCTCCCGTGGCGGAAGATATACCACTCACTGAGGTTATTTTATGTCATTGATTAACTCTTTAATCACCCTGCCCTTCAACCACGCCACCGACTTCACCGAACTGGCGGATAACTGCGAACGTTTTACCGACGCACTGGTCGATTGCGAAGAACCCGCCCCAAAAATGGCCCTTTACGGCAGACTTTATGCCTGTCTGAATCTTCTGCAACCCACGCTTCTGGATCCTGTTCCGGACGCTTTAAAAGCCAGCCTGACCGTGAAGGAACTCCCGTCATGCGTTCCGGCTTTCGAACCCGAATGCGATCAGCTGGGGCGCTACTGTCAGGAGATAACGCAGATGCTGATGAACGGCTCACTGCCGCGACAATCTGAAATCGTGATGGAAGATTTGCTGTGCGAACTGGTCAGCTACTTTGCCGATAAGCTGAAGGCACCGCGCTGGCTGCAGACGGACGAAGGCACAATCGCGATCGGCTAAACCTGCCGGATGACGCTCCGCTTATCCTGCTCAGAAAAGCCCCATAAAAAAACCCGCCGAAGCGGGTTTTTAGCATGTGTAACAACGGCACATCACTGCAGCAGCGAAATATCCGCTACGCGCAGGAACAGCTCGCGAAGTTTCTCGAGCATGGAGAGACGGTTAATACGCAGTTCTTTATCTTCTACGTTCACCATCACTTTCTCGAAGAAGGCGTCGATCACGTCACGCAGCTCGGCCAGCTCCACCAGCGCTTCCTGGTAGCGACCTTCCGCGAAGTACGGCTCGAGCTTGTCGCGCAGCACCACAACCTGCATCGCCAGAGCGATCTCTTCCGGCTCTTTCAGGGTTGCGGCGTTCACGCGCTCGTTCAGCGTCTCGTCGGATTTCGCCAGAATGTTGGATACGCGCTTGTTGGCCGCGGCCAGGGCAGATGCCGCTTCCAGGGTACGGAAGTGGGAAACCGCCTTCATACGCGCATCGAAATCAGCCGGACGGGTCGGACGACGCGCCAGCACCGCCTGAATAGTGTCAACGGTGTAGCCTTCGTCCTGATACCACGCGCGGAAACGACCGAGCATAAAGTCGATCACATCATCCACAACGTTCGCGTTAGTCAGCTTGTCGCCGTACAGACGCACCGCTTCTTCGGTCAGGGTCTGCAGATCGAGGTTCAGGTTCTTCTCAACGATGATACGCAGCACGCCCAGCGCGGCACGACGCAGCGCAAACGGATCTTTGTCGCCTTTCGGATGCTGACCGATACCAAAGATACCCGCCAGGGTGTCCATCTTATCGGCAATTGCGACGGCACATGCAACCGGGTTGGACGGCAGTTCGTCACCCGCAAAGCGCGGCTGATACTGCTCGTTCAGGGCGACGGCCACGTCTTCCGCTTCGCCATCGTGACGCGCGTAGTGCATGCCCATCACGCCCTGGGTGTCGGTAAATTCGAACACCATGTTAGTCATCAGGTCGCACTTGGACAGCAGGCCTGCACGCGTCGCGTGGTTGACGTCTGCACCGATTTCACGGGCAATCCAGCCGGACAGCTCCGCAATGCGGTCGGTCTTGTCGCGCAGCGTACCCAGCTGCTGCTGGAACAGCACGGTCTGCAGGCGCGGGAGATGATCTTCCAGACGCTTTTTACGGTCGGTATTGAAGAAGAACTCCGCATCTGCCAGACGTGGACGCACCACTTTCTCGTTACCGGAGATAATCTGGATCGGATCTTTCGATTCGATGTTCGCCACGAAGATGAAGTTTGGCAGCAGCTTGCCGTCGTTGGCATAGACCGGGAAGTACTTCTGGTCACCCTTCATGGTGTATACCAGCGCTTCAGCCGGAACGGCCAGGAATTTCTCTTCGAACTTCGCCGTCAGCACAACTGGCCATTCAACCAGAGAGGTGACTTCTTCCAGCAGGCTGTCGCTCAGGTCTGCGTTACCGCCAATCTTGCGCGCCGCGTCTTCCGCGTCCGCTTTGATTTTGGCTTTACGCTGCTCGTAGTCGGCAATGACCTTACCGCGCTCCAGCAGGATCTGCGGATACTGGTCGGCATTGTCGATGGTGAACTCTGGCTCGCCCATAAAGCGATGGCCGCGGATCACGCGATCGGACGCCACGCCCAGAATGGTCGCCGGGATAACGGTATCGCCCAGCAGCAGGGTCACGGTGTGCACCGGACGCACGAAGTGCACGTCAGACGCGCCCCAGCGCATCAGCTTAGGAATCGGCAGCTTCGCCAGAGACGTGGCAATCATGTCCGGCAGCAGCGCTTCAGCACTTTCGCCTTTCACGTGCGCACGATACAGCAGCCACTCGCCTTTATCCGTGGTCAGACGCTCGGCCTGATCAACGGTGATGCCGCAACCGCGCGCCCAGCCTTCAGCCGCTTTGCTCGGCTTGCCTTCCGCGTCAAACGCCTGGGCAATCGCCGGGCCACGTTTTTCGACTTCGCGATCCGGCTGAGACGCCGCCAGATTTGCCACTTTCAGCGCCAGACGGCGCGGTGCAGCAAACCACTCAATTTTACCGTGTGCCAGGCCAGCGTTATCCAGCTCGGCGGTCACGTTCGCAGCGAAAGATTCAGCCAGGCTGCGCAGGGCTTTTGGTGGCAGCTCTTCGGTGCCGATTTCCACCAGGAAAGTTTTCTCAGACATGGCCGCCTCTTATTTGTTTCGGTTGCACATCGGGAAGCCAAGGGCTTCACGGGACGCATAGTAAGCTTCTGCAACGGCTTTGGTCAGGGTACGAATACGCAGAATGTAGCGCTGACGTTCAGTCACGGAGATGGCTTTGCGGGCGTCCAGCAGGTTGAAGCTGTGGGCGGCCTTCAGAATACGCTCGTAGGCAGGCAGCGGCAGCGGTGTTTCCAGCGCCAGCAGCTGCTGCGCTTCTTTCTCATACTGCTCGAAGCAGGTGAACAGGAAGTCCACGTCCGCGTATTCGAAGTTATAGGTGGATTGCTCCACTTCGTTCTGATGGAACACGTCGCCGTAGGTGGTTTTACCCAGCGGCCCGTCGCTCCAGACCAGGTCGTAAACGCTGTCTACGCCCTGAATGTACATCGCCAGACGTTCCAGACCGTAGGTGATTTCACCGGTGATCGGCTTACATTCCAGACCGCCAACCTGCTGGAAGTAAGTGAACTGGGTCACTTCCATGCCGTTCAGCCACACTTCCCAACCCAGACCCCAGGCACCCAGCGTTGGGTTTTCCCAGTTATCTTCCACGAAACGAATGTCGTGAATGGTTGGATCCATACCCAGCTCTTTCAGCGACCCGAGGTACAGTTCCTGAATGTTGTCTGGTGATGGCTTAATCACCACCTGGAACTGATAGTAATGCTGCAGACGGTTCGGGTTCTCACCGTAACGACCATCGGTCGGACGACGGGAAGGCTGCACATACGCGGTCGCCATTGGCTCTGGCCCCAACGCGCGCAGGCTGGTCATCGGGTGTGAAGTGCCGGCGCCGACTTCCATGTCCAAAGGTTGAACAATGGTACAGCCCTGACGAGCCCAGTAATCCTGTAAGGTCAGGATCAGGCCCTGGAAGGTCTTGGTATCAAACTTTTGCATAGTATTTCGTGCTGGATACGTGTGGTTTTAAATGGAAGGGACCAGTATACCCGCTGGCTGCAAGATATACAGTACGAAACGGGGTTGTTTAGGGAAAATTGGGGAAATAAGCCTTCCGGCCAGAACGCTGACGGCGTCTGGCTGTTGATTATACGAGCAGGCTAGCGCATGGAGAGGTGTAAAAACTGACCGTCCGCATCAAACGAGCAGACAAAGCCCTCTTTGCGCGACGTATGTCCCCGCAGCTCATAGCTTCCCTGAAAACGCTCAAACCCGGTGACATCAATTTTCTGTACGTCCGAGTTATAGCGGCGAGCGGCCCGATCTTTACAGAGCGCTTCCATATTCAGTGAACGTTCCGGGCTCATTTTACCCTGCTGCGCTTTCTGCACAGGTGCTTCTTGCGGCGCGCTGCATCCCGCCAGGCTCAACAGCAGAAAGAGTGACGCCACACGCTTCATCATCATTTTTATTACCGCCCTGGTCAGTGGCTGTTATTTTTAGTATCAAAGCTTTTATAGATTACGGTCCGGCATTCTGCGAATCTCGCGGCCTCCCTACAAGCCTGCTGAATAAAACTCAGACTTTTCCAAGCGAAGACTTTTGGACAATGGCAGTCACACTCAATTTACAGGGAATACGAGGAACTGATGCAGTCAAAAATTAACTGGATTGATAACCTGCGAGGAATAGCGTGTCTGATGGTGCTCATGATCCACACGACGACCTGGTACGTCACGAATGCCCACAGCATCAGCCCCGTTAACTGGGATATCGCCAATATTCTCAACTCTGCGTCACGCGTCAGCGTGCCGCTGTTCTTTATGATTTCCGGCTTTCTCTTTTTTGGCGAGCGTAGCGCGCAGCCGCGGCACTTCATCCGCATCGCGGCCTGCCTGGGGTTCTACAGCGCCGTTGCCCTGCTCTATATCACGCTGTTCACCTCCATTAACGCCGGGCTATCGCTGAAATACGTGCTGCAAAAACCGGTGTTCTATCACCTGTGGTTCTTCTTCGCCATTATCGTTATCTATCTGGTCTCCCCGCTCATCCAGGTAAAAAACGTCAGCGGTAAAATGCTGCTGGCCCTGATGGTGGTTATCGGCATTGTCGCCAACCCGAATACGCTCTCACAGAAAATCGACGGATTTGAGTGGCTGCCGGTCAATCTCTATATCAACGGCGATACTTTTTACTACGTGCTTTACGGCATGCTGGGGCGCGCCATCGGGATGATGGACACGCAAAAACGCGGGCTGAACTGGCTCTGCGGGGCGCTGTTTATCGCTGGCGTGGCAGTGATTTCACGCGGGACGCTGCACGAATTGCAGTGGCGCGGCAATTTTGCCGATACCTGGTATCTCTATTGCGGGCCGATGGTCTTTATCTGTGCCGTTTCGCTGCTCACGCTTGCCAAAAATACCCTGAACACGCGCGCCCTTCCCGTGCTGAGTATTATCTCGCGGCACTCTCTCGGGATTTACGGTTTTCACGCGCTGGTGATCCACGCGCTGCGCACGAGAGGCGTTGAGCTAAAAAGCTGGCCGGTGCTGGATATCGTCTGGATTTTTGCCGCCACGCTGGCGATCAGCCTGCTGCTGTCGATGCTGCTGCAAAAAATAGACGTTCGCCGCTTCGTCAGCTAATGCTTCGCTGCCGGGCGCGATGGTACTGGCGAGGGGAGGAAAACCCCGCCGCCAGTGAAGCCTGCTCCACGCCGCGCCCCTGCAATAGCCACTGCTCCGCCACCGCCAGACGCAGCTGTTCCAGATAATCGCGAACGCTAATCCCTAAATGTGACTGGAAAAGCCGGGTGAGATGACGCGGGCTGACGTGCGCCAGTGCGGCAATGTCAGGCAAGCTCCACGTTTTTTGCGGCTCGGCAGTGAGCGCATCTTGCGCCCGATGAATCGCCGGGTGAAGATGATTGCGATAGCGTAGCCACGGAGAGAGCTGGGGATCGTCACCGGAACGGCGGAACCAGACCACCATCTCACGCGCCACGGTCAGCGCCTTTTCGGGGCCGCACAGGCGGTTAATCATGTGCAGCGCCAGGTCGATGCCTGACGTGATCCCCGCGCTGGTCCAGATATTCTCATCCTGCACAAATATGCGGTTTTCTTTAATCGTCGCCGTGGGGGCCGCGGTGCGTAAACGGCTAATAACGTCATGATGGGTCGTGCACTGTCGGTTGTTCAGCAGGTCCGATTTCGCCGCCAGTAAGGCCCCTGAACAGACGCACAACACGGTGATTTCCTGGCGCTGGATCTGCGGCTGCAGGCGCATCAGCCAGTGCTGGATCTGCTGCGCCTGTGGCGTTGAGAACTGACTGCGGGAGTCGCTCACACCCGGCAGCACCAGCAGACTACCTTCCGGCAGACGCTCCGGCAGCGGCTGAATGCCGCTCATCGTCAGGCCAATCGACGTCTGAACGTCAGGCTGCGGGCCAATGTAATGCAGGCGAAACGCGTCTCCTGCCAGCACAAAGGTTTCTGCCGGGCCGGTCATGTCTAATGACAGCACCCCGGGCAACATCACGAACCAGACGTCGATGCGCATTACAGTGACTCCAGCGTCTCCGCTACCGTTTTAATCTCGGCAAAACGCCCGGAAAGTACCGTCTCGGTACGATGGCGAATTTCCGCTGCGCTAAGGGTTATCCCCTTGTACGTCATGGGAAACGTCAGCGTTGCCTCACTAACAAAGGTCACAGCATAACCCAGATCGGATGCCACCCGGGCGGTGGTTTCACAACATTGTTCAGTGCGAATGCCGCAGATAATCAGCTGGTTGATATCACGCTCGCGCAGCCAGCGGTCAAGCCCGGTATCCGTGAAGGCATTATGGACGTGTTTCTGGAAAACCACATCCGGCTGATGACGTAAAAAGGCCATCGGTTTGACATAGCCGCTTTCGAGGGTGAAAGGACCGTCTTCATCCACGTGAAAAATATCAACGACCGGAATATTGTGCGCCTGACAGCCTTCAATCAGCCCCAGCATCGCCTGCTGAAAGGCAGGAATTTCGTCCTCCTGCCAGTAATTGCGGTGATGGAATGACTGCTGAGTATCGATGTTGATTAATGCAATGCGTGACATGATGGTTCTCCTCGCCAGTGGGTGTGACACCATACTGGCAAGGAAATGAAGGCACGCACAGACCAAAAAAGGACATCCTCGTGCCTCTCCCGGACAAGCGTATTTACGACATCAGCGGCAGCAGCTGTTGGTAGATTTTGCGGAACACGTCGCGCCTCTCCGCGTACCGCGCATGGCGCGCCGCGTCAGGCAAATGCGCCTGTTCAAGCGTAAGCTGCGGCAACAGTTGCGAAAGCGGTTGTTCCGGATGAATGGCTATCTGCGCCAGACGCGCGGCACCGAGCGCGGGCCCGACGTCCCCCCCGGTGCGGAAATCCAGCTGCAACCCGCTGATATCAGACAGCATCTGTCGCCAGTAAGGGCTTCGCGCACCGCCGCCAATCAGGGTGACGCTCGTCGGTTTCAGGCCGCAGTCGTGCACCACGTCCATCCCGTCGGCCAGCGCATAGCCCACGCCTTCCAGAACCGCACGCGCCAGTTCTGCCGGGCCATGTTGATGGGTTAAGCCAAAGAACACCCCTTTCGCTTCCGGGTTGTTGTGCGGCGTACGCTCGCCGGAAAGATACGGTAAAAACCAGACGGTACCCGCAGCGTCATCCGCCTGCTGGGCTGTGGAAATGAGCGCCGGAACGTCGGCCATGCCGGTGAGTTTTGCCGCCCAGTCCAGGCAGGATGCCGCGCTGAGCATCACCGACATCAAATGCCATTTCCCGGGAAGGGCATGACAGAAACTGTGCACAGCGCTTTCAGGATTACTGCGATACCCGTCGCTGACGGCAAAATAGACGCCGGACGTTCCCAGCGACAGCATTGCCTGGCCCGCCTCAACCATGCCGACACCGACAGCGCCCGCCGCGTTATCGCCGCCCCCGGCCACCACCGGTACGGCAGGCATATTCCAGCGCTCAGCAACGGCTGGCAGCAGCGCGCCTGTCACCTCACAGCCTTCGTACAGCGCGGGCATATGTTCCCGGGTCAGATGGCAGGCATCCAGCATCGCCTCGCTCCAGTCGCGCTTCGCCACGTCGAGCCACATGGTGCCCGCGGCATCCGACATGTCGCTGGCGAAATCGCCCGTTATGCGAAAACGCAGATAGTCTTTCGGCAGCAGGACTTTCGCCACCTGACGGAAAATCTCCGGTTCGTGGCGCTGCACCCACAGCAATTTGGGCGCAGTAAAGCCGGGCATCATCAGGTTGCCGGTAATCTCCCGGGAATTGGGCACGCGTTCCTCAAGAAGCGCGCACTCTTCCGCACAGCGGCCATCGTTCCAGAGGATCGCTGGACGCAGCACGCGATGCTGGCTGTCGAGCAGCGTAGCGCCGTGCATTTGTCCGGCAATTCCCAGCGCTTTCACGTCACGAAGGCTGTGCTGCTCACCTAAGGCTTTGATTGCGCGGTCCGTCGCCTGCCACCACTGTTCCGGATCCTGTTCCGACCACAGCGGATGCGGACGTGAAACCTGCAGCGTTTCCGTCTGCGTTGCTAACACGTCGCCCTGCTCGCTCAACAGGATGGCTTTCACACCCGATGTGCCAAGATCGATCCCGATATACATTACGGTGACTCCTTTAACAGAAATGCCCGGTGGCGCTAACGCTTACCGGGCCTACGTGCATCTTCAGCTCAATCACTTATCAAACAGATAGTGGTTTACGAGATTTTCCAGCAGTTCCTGATGCCCGCTCTGGTGCTGCGGCGCCAGCTGATGTTGTTCAGCGTACTTCGCGATTTCCGCAAGTGATAACTGCCCTTTCAAAATTTGCTGGCCCAGCTCACTGTTCCAGCCGCTGTAACGCTTCGCTACGCGTTTATCCAGCTCGCCGTCTTCAATCATTCGAGCCGCCACTTTCAGCGCCAGCGCCATGGTGTCCATCGCGCCAATGTGGCCGTAGAACAGATCGTATTTGTCAGTGCTCTGACGACGCACCTTGGCGTCAAAGTTCAGGCCGCCGGTGGTGAAACCGCCCGCTTTGATGATTTCATACATCACCAGCGCATTCTCTTCCACGCTGTTCGGGAACTGGTCGGTGTCCCAGCCCAGCTGTGCATCGCCGCGGTTCGCATCGACAGAGCCGAAGATACCCAGCGCAATCGCAGACGCGATCTCGTGATGGAAAGAGTGGCCCGCCAGCGTGGCGTGGTTGGCCTCAATGTTCACTTTAATCTCTTTTTCCAGACCGAACTGCTTCAGGAAGCCATACACCGTCGCCACGTCGTAGTCGTACTGGTGCTTGGTTGGTTCCTGCGGCTTCGGCTCGATCAGCAGCGTGCCGCGGAAGCCGATTTTGTGCTTATGGTCGACAACCATCTGCATAAAGCGGCCAATTTGTTCGCGCTCCTGGCGCAGGTCGGTGTTGAGCAGGGTTTCATAGCCTTCACGGCCCCCCCACAGAACATAGTTCTCGCCACCCAGTTGATGCGTAGCGTTCATTGCCGTCACCACCTGCGTGGCTGCCCAGCTAAACACTTCCGGATCCGGATTGGTTGCCGCGCCCGCGCCGTAGCGTGGGTTGGTGAAGCAGTTTGCCGTGCCCCAGAGCAGCTTCACGCCACTTTGCTGCTGTTTCGCCGCCAGTACATCCACCATCTGCGCAAAATTATTCAGATACTCTTTCAGCGACGCGCCTTCTGGCGACACGTCCACGTCATGGAAGCAGTAGTACGGCACGTTTAGCTTGTGGAAGAACTCAAACGCCACATCGGCTTTGCGCTTTGCCAGCTCAATGGCCTCACCCGGCTGCTGCCACGGGCGGTCAAAGGAACCCACGCCGAACATATCGGCGCCATTCCAGCAGAAGGTATGCCAGTAACAGGCGGCAAAGCGCAGATGATCTTCCATGCGCTTACCCAGCACCAGCTCATCCGGGTTGTAGTGACGAAATGCTAAAGGATTGGTCGTTTTTGGGCCTTCGTAACGAACACGATCGAGTTGGTCGAAATAAGCTTGCATATTGAGCTCCATAATCAGGGTATGCGGCGAGTCGTTGATACAGGAGTAATAGTGAATAGACATTTTGGGTTGCTCAATTACGTTATTTCACACTGCTATTGAGAGAATGCACAACTGTGCGCTGGCTCGCAAAATAATGCGCAGACAAACTATTTTTCGGCGCGTATTCCAGAATCAAATGTAATTAAGACGTTACGTATTTTAAAATCCGATCGCGGTCATAAATTCAGAAATAAACCAAATATCATAATGAGAAGATAAAAATCTGTAATTGCCAGCCCGCCTTTCCGCGTTAAAAATTTGCTGCGTCTCAGCAGTGAATGTTTCTTTTATCTCAGCAACACATACCCCTACAAAAAGGCCTAATAATTATGAAGATAAAGAACCTGACTCTAACGCTCTGCACTACGCTTCTCCTTGCAAGCTTTGCAGGACATGCCAAAGAGGTCAAAATTGGCATGGCGATTGACGACCTGCGCCTGGAACGCTGGCAAAAAGATCGCGATATTTTTGTGAAGAAAGCAGAATCTCTCGGCGCAAGCGTGTTTGTTCAGTCGGCTAACGGCAACGAAGAAACACAAATGTCGCAGATTGAGAATATGATCAACCGTGGCGTCGATGTTCTGGTCATTATCCCCTATAACGGCCAGGTATTAAGTAACGTGGTGAAAGAAGCCAAACAGGAAGGCATAAAAGTCCTGGCCTATGACCGCATGATTAATAATGCGGATATTGATTATTATATTTCTTTCGACAATGAAAAAGTCGGGGAATTACAGGCGCAAAGCCTGATCGACAAAGTGCCTCAGGGCAATTATTTCCTGATGGGTGGCTCTCCGGTAGATAACAACGCCAAACTGTTCCGCGAAGGGCAAATGAAAGTCCTTAAACCGTACATCGACAACGGGAAAATTAAAGTGGTTGGCGATCAGTGGGCCGACGGCTGGCTGCCAGAAAACGCGCTGAAAATTATGGAAAACGCGCTGACGGCCAACAACAACAAAATTGATGCGGTTGTGGCCTCCAACGATGCCACTGCAGGTGGTGCTATCCAGGCCCTGAGCGCACAGGGGCTGGCCGGAAAAGTCGCCATTTCAGGACAGGATGCCGATCTCGCTGGCGTAAAACGCATTATCGCAGGCACCCAAACCATGACGGTCTACAAACCGATTACCCAGCTGGCCAATACGGCGGCGGAAATCGCCGTGGAGCTGGGCAATGGCAAACAACCTAAAGCAGACGCAACGCTGAATAACGGCCTGAAAGACGTTCCGGCTCGCCTGCTCATGCCGATTGAAGTCAATAAAGAGAACATTGACGCCACCGTGGTTAAAGACGGTTTCCACAAGAAGAGCGAACTGTAATCCGGCGCGGCCCCTGCTCTGCGGGGGCGCATCACGTTGTACTGTTCTTCCCTCGGGTTATGTGGAGCGGTTATGCCCTATTTACTTGAAATGAAAAGCATCACCAAGCGCTTCGGCACGGTGAAAGCCGTCGATAACGTTAGCCTCCGGTTGAACCCCGGCGAAGTGGTTTCACTGTGCGGCGAGAACGGCTCGGGCAAGTCGACGCTGATGAAAGTGCTGTGCGGGATCTACCCACACGGCAGCTACGAAGGCGAAATCGTCTTTGCCGGTGAAGTGATTCAGGCGACACACATCCGCGATACCGAACGCAAAGGCATCGCCATCATCCACCAGGAGCTGGCGCTGGTGAAGCATCTCACCGTGCTGGAGAACATCTTCCTCGGGGCCGAAATTTCCCACCGCGGCGTGCTGGATTACGACACCATGACGCTCCGCTGCGAAAAGCTGCTGGCGCAGGTGAGCCTCAACATTTCACCGGATACCCGCGTGGGGGATCTGGGCCTGGGTCAACAGCAGCTGGTCGAAATAGCGAAGGCGCTAAATAAACAGGTCAGGCTGCTGATCCTTGATGAGCCAACGGCCTCGCTTACCGAACAGGAAACCGCGGTTCTGCTCAACATCATCCGCGATCTGCAAAACCACGGCATCGCCTGTGTCTACATTTCGCACAAGCTGAACGAGGTCAAAGCCATTTCGGACACCATCTGCGTGATCCGCGACGGGCAGCACATCGGCACACGTGAAGCCGCCGGGATGAGCGAAGATGACATCATCACCATGATGGTGGGCCGCGAGCTGACGGCGCTCTACCCGAATGAGCCTCACGCTAAGGGCGATGAAGTGCTGCGCGTGGAAAACTTGACCGCGTGGCACCCCGTTAACCGCCACATCAAGCGCGTCAATAACGTCTCGTTTTCTCTTCACAGCGGTGAAATTCTTGGGATTGCCGGCCTCGTCGGTGCCGGGCGCACCGAAGCCGTACAGTGCCTGTTTGGCGTGTGGCCGGGGCGCTGGGAGGGCACGGTTTATATCGACGGCCAGCCGGTGAAAATCGACAACTGCCAGCAGGCGATTGCCCACGGTATTGCCATGGTGCCGGAAGATCGTAAGAAAGACGGCATCGTACCGGTGATGGCGGTGGGTAAAAACATTACGCTTGCGGCACTCGATCGGTTCTCCGGCGCGCTGAGCAGCCTGGACGACGCCGCCGAGCAGCAGTGCATCCTCCAGTCGCTTGCCCGGCTGAAGGTCAAAACCTCCTCGCCGGAGCTGGCGATTGGCCGTCTGAGCGGGGGAAACCAGCAGAAGGCGATTCTGGCGCGCTGCCTGCTTCTCAATCCACGCATATTAATCCTTGATGAGCCAACGCGCGGGATTGATATCGGTGCCAAATATGAAATCTACAAACTGATTAATCAGCTTGTACAGCAAGGGATTGCCGTCATTGTCATTTCGTCTGAATTACCCGAAGTGCTCGGCCTGAGCGACCGCGTGCTGGTCATGCACGAGGGAAAACTGAAAGCCAACCTGATTAACCAGAACCTGACGCAGGAGCAGGTGATGGAAGCCGCTTTAAGGAGCGAACGTCATGTCGAAAAGCAATCCGTCTGATATCAAAGTCGCTGTTCCGACGCCCGGTGCATTCGCGGGGCTAAAAGCGCTTAACCTGCAGGTTTTCGTGATGATCGCGGCCATTATCGTCATCATGCTGTTCTTTACCTGGATGACCGATGGCTCGTACTTAAGCGCGCGTAACGTCTCCAACCTGCTCCGCCAGACCGCCATCACCGGCATTCTGGCCGTGGGCATGGTGTTCGTGATTATCTCCGCGGAGATCGACCTGTCGGTCGGGTCGATGATGGGCCTACTCGGCGGCGTGGCGGCGATTTTTGACGTCTGGCTCGGCTGGCCGTTGCCGCTGACCGTGGCGGTCACGCTGGTGCTGGGTCTGGTACTGGGAGCCTGGAACGGCTGGTGGGTTGCCTACCGTAAGGTGCCATCGTTCATTGTCACCCTGGCGGGGATGCTGGCCTTTCGCGGGATCTTAATCGGCATCACCAACGGCACCACCGTCTCCCCGACCAGTGCAGCCATGTCGCAGATTGGCCAGAGTTACCTCTCGGATAGCGTGGGCTTTACCCTCGGTGTGGTGGGATTGCTGGGGTTTGTCGCGTGGCAGTGGCGTGGACGCATGCGTCGTCAGGCGCTGGGGCTGGCTTCTCCAGCGTCAACGTCGGTAGTGGGGCGTCAGGCGCTCACGGCGGTCATTGTGCTGGGCGCCATCTGGCTTTTAAACGACTATCGCGGTGTCCCGACCCCCGTCCTGCTGCTGGCGCTTTTACTGCTGGCCGGTATGTTTATGGCGACGCGCACCGCGTTTGGCCGCCGTATTTATGCCATAGGCGGCAACCTTGAAGCTGCCCGCCTCTCAGGTATCAATGTCGAACGTACCAAGCTGGCAGTTTTCGCCATTAACGGCCTGATGGTCGCTATCGCCGGGTTGATCCTCAGCTCGCGTCTGGGCGCCGGCTCGCCCTCCGCCGGTAACATCGCCGAGCTGGATGCTATCGCCGCCTGCGTCATTGGCGGCACCAGCCTCGCAGGGGGTATCGGGAGCGTGGCGGGCGCGGTCATGGGGGCATTTATCATGGCGTCGTTGGATAACGGGATGAGTATGATGGACGTCCCGACGTTTTGGCAGTATATCGTCAAGGGGGCCATTCTTTTACTGGCAGTCTGGATGGATTCGGCCACCAAGCGACGGGCCTGATAACCGTATTGTGACTTAATTGGGAAGTGAGCCATGTTTGAAAAGCGTCACCGCATTACGTTGTTATTCAATGCCAATAAGGCCTACGACCGTCAGGTGGTGGAAGGCGTTGGTGAATATTTGCAGGCGTCGCAATCCGAATGGGATATTTTTATTGAAGAAGATTTTCGCACCCGTCTGGAGAACATTAAAGACTGGCTGGGCGATGGCGTCATCGCCGATTATGACGATCCCGTCATCGAACAGCTGCTGACCGACGTCGACGTCCCGATTGTGGGCGTCGGCGGCTCCTATCATGCGCCCGAACACTATCCGCCGGTCCACTATATTGCCACCGATAACCATGCCCTGGTCGAGGCCGCCTTTCTTCATTTAAAAGAGAAAGGCGTCCATCGCTTCGCGTTTTATGGGTTACCGGCCACCAGCGGCAAGCGCTGGGCCGTCGAACGAGAGCACGCGTTTTGCCAGCTGGTCGCGCAGGAAAAATACCGTGGCGTGGTCTATCAGGGGCTGGAGACCGCGCCGGAAAACTGGCAGCACGCGCAAAACCGCCTGGCGGACTGGCTGCAAACGCTGCCGCCGCAAACCGGTATTATCGCCGTGACGGACGCTCGCGCGCGGCACGTGCTGCAGGTCTGCGAACATTTACACATTCCTGTGCCCGAAAAGCTGTGCGTGATTGGCATTGATAACGAAGAACTGACCCGCTATCTGTCTCGCGTGGCGCTCTCCTCCGTTGCTCAGGGCACGCGTCAGATGGGCTATCAGGCGGCGAAGCTGCTGCATCGTCTGCTCGATAAAGAATCTCTGCCGCTTCAGCGTTTGCTCGTGCCTCCTGTCCGCGTCGTGGAACGTCGCTCAACCGATTATCGCTCCTTAAGCGACCCGGCCGTCATTCAGGCCATGCACTACATTCGCAACCACGCCTGCAAAGGGATAAAGGTCGATCAGGTGCTGGATTCGGTGGGCATTTCGCGTTCGAATCTGGAGAAGCGTTTTAAAGAAGAGGTGGGCGAAACCATTCATGCCGTCATCCATGCTGAAAAGCTGGAGAAAGCACGCAGCCTGCTCATTTCCACGTCGCTGTCGATCAACGAAATCTCGCAGATGTGCGGTTACCCGTCTCTGCAATATTTCTATTCCGTGTTTCGCAAGGAGTATGAGACCACGCCGAAGGAGTATCGGGATCGCTACAGCGAGGTGCTGATATAGAAAAGAAAACGCCTTCCAGTGGAAGGCGTTTTTTTAGATTACATATGGGCGGCGATTAAACGCTGGTTATCCTGGTACATGGCGAACAGATAGTTGTTATAGCTCTGTCCCTTTGTCGAATAACCTTTCAGCTTGTGGATCATCGTACTGGCCGTCACTTCCTGGTCCGCTTTACGCAGCTGAGCGCGTGATTTACGGAACGATGAGTAGGCCGGGTGCGTGTTCAGATTCACCACGTAGGCGCTGACGGAATCTTTCACAGATTCAAACTGCGAATAGCCTTTCACCTTGCCAGGGGCATTATTACAACGACCTTTCACACATTTCATGCCGAAAAGGTTGTTGTTGCTACGCGCAAGCTTAGAAGTCCCCCAGCCGCTTTCGGCAGCAGCCATGGTCGCAACCATGCTGCCCGGGATGATATCCACACGCTCAAGGAGAGCATTCCACGGCACACGACGGGTGTTACCGTTCCAGCTCAGCTTGTAGCGCTTCGTGATATCTTTCAGACGCGCGCGCTCTGACGGCGACCAGCGGCTATCGTACTGTTTGGAAATCAGCCAGTTACGATCCGCAGTAATCGCAGCATTTTGACTCGTGATGTAAGGCATTACCGTCCGGAGAAACGCTTTTTTCCTTGGTGTTCCGGAAGGGTATTTTCGCAAATCAGGAAGTGAACTACTCTTTGCACTATTGCGAGAATACTCTTGTTTACTGCTAACCTTACTACTAGTCGTTTTTATTACGTGGGCTTTCTTACTCGTTGTATCCGTGTGCGTCTTCGCAAGCACCTCACCCGAAAATGCCGTGGTGAGTAACATGAGTATCGCAGCCCCATATCGTCGAATGGGAGTCGATATCATTAGGTCTCCTGGTCGGATGTAATCATCCCAACACCTTATTTTTTTCACAAATTTGAGAGCGGAATCTCAAATCATATCAAAAATAGACTTCAAGAGCACGTATAGAAATAGTCCAATTCCGAAACTATGTCACCTGAAACTTGCTCATAAAAACATCATTCCACAAAAACTGTGTGCGCTATCGCAGATAACTACCTAATTTTGCGCGAGATCACTCATCCTCACGCTTCCTCCCGGCAGAAAGCGGCAGGGGATGAGTTTTTGCCCCTCGCCTGATGGCACACTGGTCAAAAATGCCGCGACAGGAAAAAGGAATGAAACGTACCGCATTAGCCTTTCTGATGTTACCCGCACTGGCGCATGCCGACTGGTCATCGCCGGGGTTTAGCGCATTTAGCGCCGAAGGCACCGGGGTCTTCACCAGCCAGGCAAAGCTTGCGAAGGGTACGCGTCCTCTGACGCTGAGTTTTGACAAGACGTGCTGGCAGCCTGCGGACGCGATAAAACTCAATGAGATGCTGTCGCTCAAGCCCTGTGACGGCACGCCGCCGCAGTGGCGCCTTTTTCGCGACGGTGACTACCAGATGCGGATTGATACCCGCTCCGGCACGCCCACCCTGCTGCTGACGATTCAGAGTGCCGCAGAACAGCCGGTTGCAAACGTCATCCGCCAGTGTCCGAAGTGGGACGGTAAACCGCTGACGCTGGACGTCAGCAGTACCTTCCCGGAAGGCTCCGTCGTGCGCGACTACTACAGTAAACAGACGGCGACGGTGCAGAATGGAAAAATCACCCTGCAGCCAGCCGCCCACAGTAACGGCCTGCTGCTGCTTGAGCGCGCCGAAACCGACAAGCCTGCGCCGTTTAGCTGGCAAAACGCCACCGTCTATTTTGTGCTGACCGACCGTTATGTGAATGGTGACCCGGGCAACGACAACAGCTACGGTCGTCATAAAGACGGTATGCAGGAGATTGGCACCTTCCACGGCGGGGATCTCAAAGGACTTGCCGGCAAGCTCGATTATTTACAGCAGCTGGGGGTGAACGCGCTCTGGATAAGCTCTCCGCTTGAGCAGATCCACGGCTGGGTAGGCGGTGGCACAAAAGGGGATTTCCCGCATTACGCCTATCACGGCTACTACACCCAGGACTGGACGAAGCTCGACGCCAACATGGGAACCGAAGATGATTTACGCCATCTTGTCGACGAAGCGCACAAGCGCGGGATCCGCGTTCTGTTCGATATCGTCATGAACCACGTTGGCTATGCCACGCTGGCAGACATGCAGGAATTTCAGTTTGGTGCCCTGTACCTTCAGGGTGATGAGCTGAAAAAGACGCTGGGAGAACGCTGGACGGACTGGAAGCCGGGCGCGGGCCAAAGCTGGCACAGCTTTAACGACTACATCAACTTCAGCGACAAAGCCGCATGGGAAAAATGGTGGGGCAAGAAATGGATCCGCACGGACATCGGCGATTACGACAACCCCGGCTTCGACGATTTGACCATGTCGCTGGCATTTCTGCCGGATTTGAAAACGGAATCCATGACGCCTTCCGGATTGCCTAACTTTTTCCAACACAAGCCCGACACCCACGCGAAGGCCATCCCGGGATATACCCCGCGCGATTATCTGACCCACTGGCTCAGCCAGTGGGTACGTGACTACGGCATCGACGGTTTCCGGGTGGATACGGCGAAACACGTTGAGCTTGCGGCCTGGCAACAGCTGAAAGACCAGGCAAGCCAGGCGCTGGCCGCCTGGAAAGGGGCGAACCCGGACAAAAAGCTCGACAACGCACCGTTCTGGATGACCGGGGAATCCTGGGGCCACGGGGTGATGCAAAGCGATTATTACCGCCACGGTTTTGATGCGATGATCAACTTTGACTATCAGGAGCAGGCGGCAAAAGCGGTGGATTGTCTGGCCGATATGGATCTCACCTGGCAGCAGATGGCGGAAAAGCTGCAAAGCTTCAACGTGCTGAGCTATCTCTCATCACACGATACGCGTCTGTTCCGCGAAGGGGGCCAGCGCGCGGCGGAGCTGCTTCTGCTGGCACCCGGCAGCGTACAAATCTATTACGGTGATGAATCCGAGCGTCCGTTCGGTCCGACAGGTTCTGACCCGCTGCAGGGCACCCGGTCAGATATGAACTGGCAGGACGTCACGGGCAAGCAGGCCCTAACCGTCGCCCACTGGCAAACGCTGGGCCAGTTCCGCGCCCGCCACCCGGCGATTGGTGAAGGCAAACAAACCACGCTGTCGCTGAAAGAGGGATATGGCTTCGTGCGCGAGCATAATGGCGATAAGGTGATGGTGGTATGGGCAGGTAATCAATAATTCACCCCCTCACCCTAACCCTCTCCCCGCAGGGGAGAGGAAACCGCACGGCGCCGTCTTTTCCCCCTCTCCCTTTTGGGAGAGGGTCGGGGTGAGGGAAACCCACCAGAACTATTCGCTACACAAATACACTTCCGCCCTATAAAACAACAAATCCGACCACATCACCCGATTTGCACCAGCACGGTGCTAGCGTTATGGTTACCCACTTTCAAAATAAGCTCGACAGATCACCTGCTATGACGTTTTCACTTTTCGGCGACAAATTTACCCGCCATTCAGGCATTACTCGCCTGATGGAGGATCTCAACGACGGGCTGCGCACACCGGGCGCAATCATGCTCGGCGGCGGAAACCCGGCTCAAATCCCGGAGATGAATACCTATTTCCAGACGCTGCTCGCTCAGATGCTGGAAAGCGGCAAAGCAACCGATGCGCTTTGCAATTACGACGGCCCGCAGGGTAAAACCGAACTGCTGGCACTCCTCGCCGAAATGCTGCGTGACGAGCTGGGTTGGGATATCGAACCACAGAATATTGCACTGACAAACGGCAGTCAGAGCGCGTTTTTCTACTTGTTTAACCTGTTCGCAGGGCGTCGCGCCGACGGCACCACCAAAAAAGTGCTGTTCCCGCTGGCACCAGAGTATATCGGCTACACCGATTCCGGCCTGGAAGAGGATCTGTTCGTCTCCGCGCGCCCGAACATCGAGCTGCTGCCGGAAGGCCAGTTCAAATATCACGTCGATTTTGAACACCTGCATATTGGTGAAGAGACGGGAATGATCTGCGTATCGCGCCCGACTAACCCAACGGGCAACGTGATCACCGACGACGAACTGATGAAACTGGATGCGCTGGCGAATCAGCACGGTATTCCGCTGGTGATCGATAACGCCTACGGCGTGCCGTTCCCGGGCATTATCTTCAGCGAAGCACGTCCGCTGTGGAACCCGAACATTGTCCTGTGCATGAGCCTCTCTAAGCTGGGTCTGCCGGGCAGCCGCTGCGGCATCATCATCGCCAACGAGAAAATCATCACCGCCATTACCAATATGAACGGCATTATCAGCCTTTCACCGGGCGGCATTGGCCCGGCGATGATGTGTGAAATGATTAAGCGCAACGACCTGCTGCGTCTGTCGAATGACGTGATCAAGCCATTCTATTACCAGCGCGTTCAGGAGACGATTGCGATACTTCGCCGCTATTTGCCGGAAGAACGCTGCCTGATCCACAAACCTGAAGGAGCAATTTTCCTGTGGTTGTGGTTTAAGGATTTGCCTGTCACCACCGAACTGCTCTACCAGCGCCTGAAAAAGCGCGGCGTTCTGATGGTACCGGGCGATTATTTCTTCCCGGGACTGGATAAGCCGTGGCCGCATACGCACCAGTGCATGCGCATGAACTACGTACCCGATCCGGAAAAAATCGAAGCGGGTGTAAAAATTCTCGCCGAAGAAATTGAAAAAGCCTGGCGCGAAGGCAATTGTTAAATATTAAGGCTCTTCGGATGAAGAGCCTTATTTTTACCGTGATCTATATATTTTATAAAGGATATATCCTTCAGCTTTATTCCCCTATTATTTAAAGGGATTATTTAGGATAATTCCTGTTGTTTTAATGGCACTATAGTAATTCAAAAATAATTAAGTAGACGTTAAATAATAAATTAATTAACTCATTGTTATACAAGATTTAAAACAAACAACGCTGGTAAAAAATATCCTCGAAGCGAGTCTGTGTGCATTTTTAAAATACTGCATATACTCACTAATACGCCGCTCGGCGTTCTATTGCGTGGAGTATTTTTATGCTACCTAATAATGCTAGTCGCATCAGCGTAATTGCTGCTGCGGTACTGCTCGCGTTCTCTCTTTCTGCCTGCAGTGGAAGCGGTGGCGGATCTCACTCAACAGCCAAAAATAACCCTGCAACCGGAAGTAATACCGGCTCGGGTGATGGAAGTGGCACAACGGCTAACAATGGTGGTTCAGGCAGTAACGGATCTGGCTCAGGTTCAGGGACAGGCTCGGGCTCAGGCTCAGGAACGGGAACCGGAGGTAACGGCAGCGGAGGAACCGGAACGGGCAGTGGCGGCACAACCACTGCAGGCGTGAATACTGTGCTGGGTGATGCCGGTAAAACGGTAACCAGCGTCGGCTCTACGGTGGACAGCCTGGGAAGCCAGATCCCGACAAATAATCCTGTTACATCAACCGTTTCAACCACCGTCAGCGGTGTTGGCAGCGCCGTTTCTACCGTGGGGACGGGCGTCACCTCCGGCATTGGCGATCCGGGCAACGCGAACGGTGTTGGTACGACGGTTCAGGGCGTGACCACGTCGGTCACCTCCTTGGGCAATACCGTCTCTACGGTAGGCACGGGCCTGGCAAGTTCGACATCGGGAACACCGGTTAGCGGCGTAACAGGCCTGACGGGCAGCGTGGTAAACAGTACCGGGCAGTTAGTCAGTAACACCGGCACAGGTTTAACCAACACGGTCAGTAGCCCTGCGGTAGCTCAGGTAACAACCGATACGACGACTGTGGTGAACAAGACGCTGGGCGGAGTACAAGGCGTGACGCAAAGCGTGGGCACCACAACAGGTCTGGGTACTCCGGTCAACGGCCTGCTGACGCAGGTAGGAAACACCGTGAGCGGCGTAGGTACCAACGTTAGCAGCAGTAATAGCGGGCTTAGCGGCGTAGGTCAGGTCGTTCAAAACGTCGGCCAGACGGTGACGGATACCGGTACGCTAGTGAAACCCGCCACCTCGACGACCGGAGGAGGATCAGGCTCTCTCACAGCTAATGCAAATGTGGCGGCCACGAACAACAGCCTGGGTGCGACGGTCAATACAACCCTCAATACCCTGACGTCGGGCGTTACCGCCAGCACAACAACACGTTAACCACCGGTCTACTGACGCCAAAACAGTAAAACGGTTATTGCCTTTCTGCGCCCCTGCTTCAGGGGCGCTTCGTACAGCGACACTCCCCCTAACCGGGAATGATGAACAGGGATAGCGCGATGAAAAACCATTTCCTTTTTTCGCTGACGGGGCTGGTTGTGTTGAGCATGGCCCGCGCCGATACACTGCCCTCTATTATTAACCCTGATAACCCGGCGCAAGTTTCTCGTAACGTTGCCCCAGAACAGACTGAGACCGTCCCACAGCCGAAAGTCAAAATAGAAAAACCGCAGTCAACGCTGACGCCTGAAACGCCCATTACCATTCATCACATTCAGTTTATTGGCGGCACGCGTTATCCCTTGCAGGAATTACTTAACCCCTTCAGGCCTTACGCCGGAAAAACCGTGCCGCTAAAAACGCTTACGGGGCTGGTAAATGATATTACGGCGCGCTACAAGGCCGACGGTTTTCCGCTCTCCTATGCCTGGCTGCCCGATAATAATTTCCAGCAGGGAAATATTAAAATTGTCCTGGTCGAAGGGTACGTGGCGCACAGCGACATAACCAGTAACAACCCCAATATCGCCGCGCGCCTTAAACGCTTGTCAGAAAAAATCATGGCGGAAAAACCGCTGTCTCAGGATACGTTCGATCGCTATAGCCAGCTGATGACCCGCACCCCGAACGTTCCGGTCACGGCCAACGCGCAGCTGCCAACCAATATCTATGGCGCGGCGGCGATGCAGATAACCGGTAATGAGGAGCGGAGCTGGAATATCGCCTCCACGATCGACACCCGTAAAGGGCAAGATTTAATGATGCTGAACGGAACGCTCAGCAACCTGACAAGCTATGGCGATCAGCTTGGCGTGGCTACGCTTATACCGTTAGATAGCAACACGCGAAAAAACTATGTGGGTCTGAACTGGCAGCAGTTTTTAAACGATGAAGGGCTGACGATGCAGATCAAAGGCAGCTATTACCGTGAAAATCCGCGGGATTTTTCCCCCCTGCTCACTTTGCCCAATAATATTCAGGTCGATTCGAAGCAAAAAACCACGCAATACAACGGCGGCGTGACGATTGGCTATCCATTGCTGCTGACGCAAAAATCACAAATTAATCTGACCAGCGGTTTTGATTATACCGACCGCCGGGATGACTATGCCCTGCAGGCCAGACTGCAGGGCAAAACCTACAGTCTGGACTCCGTCAACCAACACGCACGTTATCCGGCGCTGGAAGTGGGTATCAATGGTGCACATCAATTCACAACCGCCAGCATCAGCGGCAGACTCAACGTACGACAGGGTATTGATGCGATGGGTGCCGATATCGTCTCAGCGCCTAAACCCGATATTAATTTTACGCTCACAAAAAGCTTTTTAGACGCAGCCTGGCTGTTTGCCGATAAATGGCGGCTATCAACATCCTGGGAGGGAGACTGGTCAAATAACACGTTGCCAGAGCCCGAACGCGTTAGCTTCGGTGCCCAGCGCTTTGGCCGTGGATATCAGGACAGTGAAGCAAGCGGTGATTACGGCTACGGCGGGCAGGTAGAACTGCGCTATATCAAGATGCGAAAAGAGAGCACCTGGCTTGCCACCATCCAACCCTATATCCTGGCCGATACCGCGCAAACCTGGTTTAACACGTCCGGTTTGCCTCATCAACGGCTCGGGTCAGTGGCTGCCGGGGTGATGATAGGCGATACGCGCCACTATAGCGTCACGGTGGAGGCGGCACGACCCGTCGGGGATGTTCCGACAGACAGTCGCAACAGGGACTGGCGCTACAGTCTGACGTTTACGTGGAATTTCAATAAAATGCAGTAAGCTTTTCAGCCCGAATCCTGGCAGGGTCAACGCAGCGCAACGCGTGGGTTGGACAGGCCTCCACGCAGGCCGGTCCGCCTTCGCGATGCAGGCATAAATCACATTTCAGCGCCTGCGCCTTATTTCCCTCCAGGCGCACCTGCATCGCCCCAAACGGACATGCCACCACACAGCTTTTGCACCCAATGCAGCGCGTCTGCTCAACGAGCCAGGCTCCCGCCGTACGGCTGATGGCATGGGTTGGACAGACGTTAGCACAAGGCGCGTCCTCGCACTGATGGCAACCCACTGCCGTAGTGTATGAACTTCCCTTAACCACCCGAAGGCGGGGCGAAAAGGCATTAGCGGAGACGCCGTCCTGATGCGACACCGCGCAGGCCACTTCGCAGGTGCGGCACCCAATGCATTTTTCCGCATCCGCCATGATAAATCGGTTCATGTGTTACGCCTCGCGCACGTTAAAAGCCGGTACTGCACACATCTTACATAATGCCCGATTCAGCGAAGGTGTGATGGGTCAAACAGGAGGCGCTCAGCCGGAATTATTATGCGCTTTACAATACCGCCGTTTCCAGACGGCAGGTGTTAAGCCCGTATGCTTTGAAAATATTTGCCGAAAATAGCCCACGTCATTAAAACCAAAGCGGTTTGCTACTTAGGTAAGCGACGCAGAGCCATCCAGCAACAGCTTTTCCACTGCCCTGACGCGCTGGCGATGTATCGCCTCCGTCAGGGTTAAATGGAAAGTCCGGCGAAATACGCGCCCCAGGTAATCGGCATTGCAGTGCAACGCTTTTGCCAGCTGCGACGTCGAAAGCGGTAAATGAAACTGCGTGCGAATAAGCTGCTTCGCCTTCCACGCCATCGCCGCACCGGCTTGATCCACGCTGTCTCCATTCCCTGAAGAGAGCGACACCTGCTATAAAATCATCTCCAGCACCAGCACTGCACGCTAACCTTTATACCCCGGTTCAGTTGGGCAAATAGGGGAGTAGCAGAGATGCGGATTTGGGTGGATAAACATAAACAAGAATAATGTCACCTTTATGGATATATAATATTTTTATCAAGCTCAGTGATGCCGAGTTCACGGATTATCATCGACTGAAAGACAATGTGATCTAACCCTCGGTATTGTTTTTTTGCAGCAGTTCAGCTCAGGTATACCATTGTCTGACATGCATTTTAGTGTTATTCCATAAAGACACACAGCTAAAAATAAGGACATCCCATGGAATTCACAGAAAGATTAAATGCCTTATCAAATAAAATAAAACAACAACTTGATGTAATTAATACTGAAGAAGCAACAAAAACTGCATTTGTAATGCCATTCATTCATAACGTTCTGGGTTATGATGTTTTTGATCCTTCAGAGGTAACACCTGAGTTTGTCTGTGATGTTGGTACAAAAAAGGGCGAAAAAATCGATTATGCTATAATGAAAAATAATGACGTTCAGATACTTATTGAATGTAAGAAAATTGGCGAACCATTAAATATAAATCATGCCTCGCAGTTATTCAGGTATTTTCATGTAACAAACGCCAGAATTTCAATCCTCACCAATGGACAAAATTATAAATTTTTTACAGATCTGGATGCTCCCAATAAAATGGATGAAAAACCATTTTTGGAAGTAGATCTTCTTGATATTGACGAAAATATAATACCTGAGCTAAAAAAATTAACTAAGTCTTCGTTTGATTTAGAATCAATTATCAATGCTGCTGGTGAATTAAAATATGTCAGCCAAATCAAAAAAATCCTGCATTCTCAGCTAAATAATCCTGAAGATGACTTTGTGAAATTTTTTGCATCCCGAGTTTATGATGGGATTCTGACTCAAAAAGTCAGAGAGTCTTTTTTTAACTTGACCAAAAAAGCTGCAAGCCAGTACATAAATGATCAGGTTAATGAGCGACTTAAGTCAGCTATTACGGGCATAACCCCAGCGATCATCGATACTCCAAATGAGTCATCACAGATTGAGGAAGACGAACATAAAGATGAAAGTGATGTGGTTACAACGCTAGAGGAGCTCGAGGGATATCATATTGTTAAAGCAATCACCAGAGCAGTACTGGAGGCACCCCGTATAACTCACAGAGATACCAAAAGTTACTTTGGTATTCTTGTAGATGACAACAACCGCAAACCCCTTTGCCGATTGCATTTTAATCGTACACAAAAATACATCGGACTTTTCGACATAGAAAAAAACGAAACGCGTCATCCTATAACGACAGTCGATGATATCTATTCATTTGCTGATATCCTGAAAGCGACAGCAGCTCTATATAATTAATTTTTTACTCAGGCAGCACGCGACGTGCTGCCTCAGCCTGGAACGTCAGGGAAAAAGGCGCTGGCGCTACCGTCGAAGTCAGAACGAATGTAAGCCGGATAAAACATAACGACTCCTGATATCCGTGCTTAATTAACGCCTGTCGCCAAATACGGGCGAGAGTGCCCGGTTTGATTTTCTTTAAGCATGATACACATGATGCACATCTTTATTGATGGCGCAGATCGCATTAGCGTATCAGGAATATTAATGAGGAAGCCATGACGGGAAGGGAAAACGGGAGATCGGTACTCTCAAATATGCCCGGCGGCGCTTTGCTTGCACGGGCCTACGTAAAACTGCGATGGCAGTCCATGTAGGCCGGGTAAGGCGAAGCCGCCACCCGGCTTTAGCGCATCAGAAACGCCAGGTCAGGCCGGTCATCAGCGCGAAGCTGTCGTCGCGGTCGATCATCGGGCTGTTCTTCACGTCGTCAGGCAATACGGAGTAGACCGCGCTGGCGTTAAGATACAGCTTCTGGGTTAACTGATATTTGGCCGCCAGGCCAACGTATGGCGTCCAGCTGTCACCGGCGGTGTATTCATCCAGACCTGAGCGGCGAGACTCGATGCCGGATACGCCATAGTAGTAGTCGTTATAGCTTTCGTCGCTATAGAAAATACCGACAGAGGGCGTCAGGGTCAGGCGTTCCATCCTGATTGGACGGAAGTAAGAAACCTCGCCGATCATACCGCCGCTTTCATCCGTGGCATCGCCCGAGACCGCCACTTTCAGCGAACCCCAGCTTTCGTGGCGGTAGTACGCGCCGCCGAGGAAGGCAGAGGCTTTACGCTCATCAAGCTTTTTCATCTGATGGTCGTCGTTGTCATCAGGATCGAAATGCAGCGGCATCCACGATGCGGTCAGGCTGAGTTCATTTTTTGCGTCTTTCCACAGGATCCATCCGCCCGTGGTCTGGCGAACATAAAAGCTATCGCCTTCGTAGCTAATTAACGGTACTGCGGTAGTATTTTCGTTATAGCCTTTGTAAGGAGACTCATTAAATACAGCCCCCGCTCCTAGTGAAAAGTCACCGGCCATTGCTGAGGATGTTGCAAATAACGTGGCAGCGATGAGTAAATTGTATTTAATAGTCATTACATGTAATCCATTAAAATGCCAAACAAGCGAGGCGCATAATAATGGTTACAAATTTGCCAATGCAACGCTGCGGTTTATATAATATTATATACAAAATCATATAGATGGGTGTGCATGATGAATAAATTACAGCTAAAGCCGCGCGAGTTAAAAATTATATCCGTCATCGCAGCCACCCACAGCATTGGTGATGCCGCCGCCCTGCTGGGCATGGCGCAGGCCAACGTCAGTAAATATCTGTCTGATTTTGAAACGCGGGTTGGGCTCAAGGTTTTTGAGCGCACCACGCGGCAGCTGGCCCTGACCCAGTTTGGGGAAGCGTTACTCCCGTACATTGATGCCACGCTGGATAAGAACCGTCAACTCGTTAATTTTATTGCTGATTATAAGCATGAAAAGCGCGGAAAGGTCACGATCTATGCCCCTACAGGTATCGTAACCTATCTCGCGCGCCACGTGATCCATCAGATAGAAGATATCGGTGACATCCGCATCTCCCTGAAAACCTATAACCTGGATCGGAATGAATTTTCAGAAGGCGTTTCTTTTCCGGATGACTGCGACATTTTAATTACCTATGCGCCGCCGAAAGACGAAAGTCTGGTTGCCAGCGTGTTAACAAAATATTCTGTTACGGCATTCGCTACCCTGGAATATTTAAATAAACACCCCTTAACGGGACCTGAAGGTTTAATTAATCATTCCTGTATTCTCATTGATTCCATGCTGATCGATGATGCAAACATCTGGCGTTTCCGCGTGCACGGCAGTGATAGCGTGCATGACTACCGGGTGACCGGTAATTATATTTGCGACAATACGCAGACGGCCCTGGAGCTGGCAAGAAATAATCTTGGGATTGTTTTTGCGCCAAAAGAGAGTCTGAAAAAAGAATTAACGAAAGGGATGCTGGTCCCCTGCTTCCCGCATCAGGAAGAGTGGTGGCTCGATCTGACGGCCATTTTCCGCAAACGCGAATACCAGCCCTGGCGCGTGCAATACGTTCTGGATGGCGTTCTGAACTGCCTGCGCCAGCAAATTGCTCAGGCCGCCCATGGACGGCCTGAGCTGGGCGATTAGAACAGCCCCAGCGGTTTATCGGAGTAGCTGACCAGCAAACATTTCGTCTGCTGATAATGTTCCAGCATCATCTTGTGGGTTTCACGCCCGATGCCCGATTGCTTATAACCGCCAAATGCCGCGTGCGCAGGATAGGCGTGGTAGCAGTTGGTCCAGACGCGCCCGGCCTGAATGCCTCTGCCCATTTTATAGGCCAGATTACCGTTGCGGCTCCAGACGCCGGCTCCCAGGCCATACGGCGTGTCGTTGGCAATCTCCAGCGCCTCCTCCATCGTTTTGAAGGTGGTCACGGCCAGCACCGGTCCGAAAATTTCCTCCTGGAAGACGCGCATGTTGTTCTGACCGAACAGGATCGTTGGCTCAAGGTAATACCCTTCCTGCAGATCCCCGCCGAGCACCTTACGGCGACCGCCGGTCAGAATATCCGCCCCCTCTTTCTTGCCGATATCGATGTAGTTGAGGATGGTTTCCAGCTGTCCGTGCGAGACCTGCGCCCCCATCTGCGTGACGTTATCGAGCGGATTACCGCTGCGGATAGACTCGACGCGGCGAATGGCCCGCTCCATAAAGCGCTCATAGATGGACTCCTGCACCAGCGCGCGGCTTGGGCAGGTGCAGACTTCGCCCTGGTTAAACGCAAACAGCGCAAACCCTTCCAGGGCTTTATCGAAGAAGGCATCCTCTTCCTCCATCACGTCCGCGAAGAAGATGTTCGGGGATTTCCCGCCCAGCTCCAGGGTTACCGGAATGATGTTCTGCGTGGCGTACTGCATAATCTGCTGGCCCACTTCCGTCGACCCGGTAAACGCCACTTTAGCGATCCGTTTCGAGGTAGCCAGATATTCCCCTATCTCACCGCCCGCACCGTTGACCACGTTAATCACGCCCGGCGGCAGAAGATCGCCAACGATTTCCATCAGCAGCAGCACCGAGAGCGGGGTCAGACGCGCCGGTTTAAGCACAATGCAGTTCCCGGCCGCCAGCGCGGGTGCCATTTTCCAGCTCGCCATCAGCAGCGGGAAGTTCCATGGAATGATTTGCCCGACGACGCCCAGCGGCTCGTGGAAGTGATACGCCACGGTGTCGCTGTCTACCTCGCTTATTCCGCCCTCCTGAGCGCGAATGCAGGAGGCAAAATAGCGGAAGTGGTCGATGGCCAGCGGCACGTCTGCCGCCATCGTTTCCCGGATCGGCTTGCCGTTATCCCAGGTTTCCGCCGTCGCCAGCAGCTCCAGATTCTGCTCCATCCGGTCGGCGATTTTGAACAAAATAGCCGCGCGGTCCTGAACGGAGGTGTGGCCCCATTTATCTTTCGCTTTGTGCGCCGCATCCAGCGCCAGATCGATATCGCGCCTGCCGGAGCTGGCTATTTCGCACAGCGGCTGGCCGGTTACGGGGGTCAGGTTGGAATAGTATTCGCCGTCGACGGGAGCTACCCAGTCGCCGCCAATAAAGTTGTCATAACGAGGCTTCAGCTTGAGGGGAAAACCATACTCGCCGGGCTGGATACGCGATGAGGGAGGATTGTTTGTCATGACCGTCTCCTTGCTGTTGGTGTACATCAAGGGTAGTTCCGGCTGGCGATTTTCTCGCCAACCGGTAACGGCTTTACGACGGGGGTCACGGAGTTTCAGGAAATAATAACGAATCGCGCAATAAATGATCGTTACCGCGACGGCGGGTGAAGCCGATGCGGTTGAAATACTCCAGGATCTGAATCGCCAGCTTGCGGCCCACGTTCAGCCGGTCGCGGAAATCGGCTGCGCAGGTAGAGCCCCGCTCCAGATCCAGCTCGCGGATCAGGTTCGCAAAGGCCACAATACGATCGTTACGGTAATAACGATCTTTCACGATCGCGACTATCAGCCCCTGCTGCGCCGCATGGCGCAATACCTGACGCATCACCTGCTCGTCGGTATTCGTTTCGCGGGCCAGATCGCGAACCCACCACGGCTCATCGCCAAACAGCGAGGCCACTTTTTGCCATACCGCTTCTTGCTCTGCGGTGAACCCGGCCTTGTGATCCGGCAGATGGAGCCAGCCGTGGTGGCTTTTGATCGCCCCGCTTTCGCGCATGTTTTCAATCAGCAGCAGCACCAGCGCATCGTCTTCCATCGGCAGCGCCATGCGCCGCAGACGCTCACGGCCCGGGCCAGGCTCATCCTGATGCTGTTCATGGTATGTTGCGAGCGTGTTCAGTATCTTACGCTGCCAGTTCGCAGCAACCGGGGCGTTTAGCAGACTGTTTCCAGCCTGAATAAAGCCCGGCTGCTGGGCCAGCAGGCGTAATCCTTCCTCGCTCAGCTGGCGTGCCCATGCAAAATCACGCAGGCTCACCGCACCGCGCTCAAGATGCACCCGCAGCGCGGCGTTATCATCGCTGGCCTGCGCCAGCGCTGCCAGCCACTGCAGATATTCGGGCTTACGCTTGCCGCGTCGCGGTGGATTCAGCGCGACCACCCGTGCCCCGGCCAGCGTTTCCCGCGCGGAAATATCACGCAGAACCAGACGATCGTTGTCTGCAAGCCAGAGCGGTGAATCGAATACCAGTTCGGCAAGATCGTTTTCCAGCAGCGACACGCGCCCGGTGATATGGCTGGCCGCGTGGTGAATATGCAGCGGCTGCCATTGGGTCAGGGGCACGTTTGTCTGCAGGGAAACAATGACGCGTTCAGACGGCTCAGGTGGGGCATCGGCCAGCAGCCAGTCGCCGCGGTTAAGCTGCTCTTTTTCCGCATCCCCGGCAATGTTCAGCGCGATCCGCTGCCCGGCATGAGCACGCTCCGCGGGCTGGTTTTGCGCATGCAGGCCGCGCACGCGCATCGCCTTGTTAACGCCCGTCAGCCAGAGCGTATCACCTACGTTCACTTCACCGCTCAGCGCCGTACCGGTCACCACCAGCCCCGCGCCTTTGACGGTAAACGCCCGGTCAATTGCCAGACGGAAGCGGTGATGGCTGGCGTGGTCACGCGACGAAAGCTGCTGTAAGTGGTGGCGAAGTTCATCGATACCGCGCCCTTCTGTCGCCACGGTGACAAAAAGCGGGGCATCGGCAAAACCATACTCCTGCAAGGTCGCCTGTACCGCTTCGCGCACCTCACTGACGCGTGCGTCATCCACGCGATCGGCTTTGGTCAGCGCCACGGTCAGCTGCGGGTTACCGGTCAGCTGCAGGATCGCCAGGTGCTCACGGGTTTGCGCCATAACGCCATCATCGCAGGCCACCACCAGCAGGGCATGATCGATACCCCCCACGCCCGCCAGCATGTTGGACAGAAACTTTTCATGCCCCGGAACATCAATAAAACCCAGCACGCGACCATCAGGCTGGGGCCAGTAGGCATAGCCCAGATCGATGGTCATGCCGCGCTTTTTCTCTTCCGGCAGGCGGTCGGCGTTTATGCCGGTAATAGCCTGCAGCAACGTGGTTTTTCCGTGGTCGACATGACCGGCGGTGGCAATAATCATTTCAACAACATCTCCAGAAATCGCTCTTCATCTTCAAGGCAGCGCAGATCCAGCCACATTCGGCCATCGTAAATCCGCCCGATAACCGGCGCAGGCAGGCCACGCCAGCGCGCCGACAGGGCTTCAAGGTGGCTGCCGCGCCCGTCACGCGGGGTGAACGTGAGCGCTTCACTCGGCAGCCTGTCCACCGGCAGCGAACCGCTGCCAATCTGCGACTGGCAGGGTTCAATGCGAACGTCAAAATCGGGGTAGTGCGGGGCAATGCGCGGCAGCAGTAATTCGGCCTGGGCGCGAATCGAGGCGGCATCGCGGGTTAACAGACGCAGCGTGGGCAGGCGGTCGGCCAGTTTCTCCGGATGGAGATAGAGCCGCAGCGTCGCCTCCAGCGCGGCAAGCGTCATTTTATCGGCTCGCAGGGCGCGCTTGAGCGGATGCTGCTGCAGCTTCGCAATCAGCTCGCGCTTGCCGACGATAATCCCGGCCTGCGGCCCGCCCAGCAGCTTGTCGCCGGAAAAGCTGACCAGGCTAACGCCTGCGGCAATCATCTCTTGCGGCATCGGCTCTCTCGGCAGCCCGTAAAGGCTCAGATCCACCAGCGAGCCGCTGCCGAGATCGGCAATCACCGGAATATTCAGTTCGCGGCCAATCGCCGCCAGCTCTGCCTCTTCAACCGTTTTGGTGAAGCCTTCAATATGGTAATTGCTGGTGTGGACCTTCATCAGCAGGGCGGTATTTTCATTCACCGCCGCGCGATAATCTTTCGCATGGGTACGGTTAGTAGTGCCCACTTCATGCAGCGTGCAGCCCGCCTGGCGCATCACGTCCGGAATACGAAACGCCCCGCCAATCTCCACCAGCTCGCCGCGGGAAACCACCACCTCTTTGCCGCTGGCAGTCGCCGCCAGCATCAGCAGCACCGCTGCGGCGTTGTTATTCACAATGCAGGCATCTTCCGCGCCGGTCAGCTGGCACAGCAGGTCCGCCAGCGCCCGGTCACGATGCCCGCGTCCGGCGCCGTCCAGATCGTACTCCAGCGTCACGGGCGCCCGCATGGCCTGCACAACCGCAGCCACCGCCTCTTCCGCCTGCTGCGCGCGGCCCAGGTTGGTATGCAGCACGGTACCGGTCAGGTTAATCACCGGGCGTAATGCGCTTTGCGCTTTCTCATCCAGCCGGTGCTCAACTTCCTGCTCCCACGCCGCGCACCAGTCGGGCAAGGCGTTTTCTGCCTGAATAGCGCATCGGGCTTCGTCCTGAAGCAGGCGTAACATCTCCACCGTCGCGGTATGGCCGAAGCGCTCAACGGCAGCATGAATGCGGGGCTCGCGAAGGAGGCGGTCGGTAGCGGGGATCTGGCTGTACAGCGAATGATGAGTAGTCATGAAAGCGCCTGGCGAGTAAATATCTTCCCCCCTCCCGACGGGAGAGGGAGTTAACATGTGGAGGGATTGTACCGCCTCCGACGCCGAAGTGTTATAACCCGCATCAAGCCTTTGGCGGTTCGGTACGGGCAAAGCTCTCGCGGCTAAAAAGCGTGTCTGCCAGTTTCACCAGCAGCGGACGGTCGACGCACCAGCCAGGGGAAACCCGGCGGAAGTTGAGATAGCCGATGGCGCAGGCGATAGCGATAGTTGCCAGGTTCAGGCTGTCGGTTTGAATCTTTCCCTCCCGGATAAGCTGTTCGCACCTGTCCAGGCTGCGGCTGATTTTTTCCCGCTGGCGTAACAGTTCCGTTTCCGACTGCTGGGCGGCGGGCCTGGCCTGTTCACGCACGGAGGTTAACGCCGCATCCATAATGCCATCGGCCAGGGCTTCAATTTGCTTCAGCGCCAGCGCCGCTTTTGGGTCAGCCGGCAGCATTGCCGGGGCAACGCCCAGCAGCTCGATATACTCCGCAATAATCGGGGAATCGAACCAGTATTCGCCCTCGTCCGTCACCAGCGCCGGGACTTTCCCCAGCGGGTTGTACTGCGCGACGCCGTTTTCAGCGTTGTAGGGCTGTTCATTGATGAATTCAAATTCAATCCCTTTCTCCAGAAGGAGAATCGAGATTTTTCGCACGAAGGGACTGGTGTAGCTACCGATGAGTTTCATTGCCTGATCCTGGATGCCGGAAAAAAGTCAGTATGGATCAAGCGATGAAAAAAGGGCAGGTATGCGTGTCGCATTCCTGCCCTGGAAGGATTAGTGATCGAGATAGAGGTAGTGCATCCAGCTGGTCATGCGCAGCAATACTTTACGCATCACCGAGACGTGGGCGAAATGGTCCGAGTAGACCGCCACCTGGGCATAGATACCGTCTGGCAGCGCATCGACTTCCGCATTCGGATCCAGCTCAATCGTACCCAACACGCCGTCCGTTCCCGGCACCACCGTCAGCGACTGCAGCGCACCCTGCGCCTGATAGGAGCCTCCCGGCACCACCGGCAGAATACTGGTGAGTTTACCGGTAAACACCTGGCCCGGCAGCGCGTTAAACACCACTTCCGCTTCATCGCCCGGCTTCAGACGCAGCAGCGAGTTCTGACGGAACTGGGCCACGATCTGACGCTTCTGTTCAGGAATAAAGACCATCACCGGACGCAGCGGCAGCGCGGCGGCGTACGTCCCCGGACGGATCAGCACCTGGGTGATGTAGCCATCGCTTGGCGCACGGACCACGGTCTGATCCAGGTTGTATTTGGCTTCAGCAAGCTGCGCGCGTAAGGAGGCAATCTGCGACTGCTCGCCGTTCACCATGCTGTCCAGCTGGCTTTGAATCTGCGTCTGTTCGGCAACGGAGCCTTTCACCATCGCATCCTGTGCGAGATAATTTTGCCGCGCGTTGTCGATATCGCTTTCAGAAAACGGATTCACTTTTGCCTGGCTGCCTTTCAGGTAGCGCTGATAATCTTTAAACAGACGATCGCGTTCAGCCGACACGCGGGTGGTATTGGCGACCGCTTCCGAAAGCTGCGCTTTCAGATTGTCGATATTGTGCGTTGCGGTCACCAGGTCGGCCTGGAGTCTGTCGACGCGCGCCTGGTAGCGGCCCGGATCCAGTTTAAATAACACTTCGCCTTTTTTAATAAGCTGGTTATTTTTATCGGTCACTTCACTGACCACCCCGGTAACCTGCGGCGTAATTGGAATAGAAATAACCGCCTTTTGCGCCGTAAAGGTGTACGGATGGTTATAGTTCATTAACAGAATAAGCCCGGCAACAATAAACACCCCGCCTAATGTCGCGGTGGCAAGCGTCCACTGGTTTACCGGAATACGGAATATTTTAAAAATCACCCAGGCAAATGCCACATAGGTCAAAATAATTAACAGATCCATGATTAGCGCTCCAGCGTGTTCTTATCAGCGGCGGGCTGTACCGCGGCCAGCTTTTGTTCTAATTCGGCCACGCGTTTGGCCAGCGCATCCATGCCCGGAACCTCATCAGGCTTGGTGATGTGGTTTTGCATCCCCCAGCCGCGATCTTCACGGTACAGCGTGGCCCATATCCACAGGAACGGCCAGATGGCATGGAGCGTAAACAGGCTAATCCAGCCTGCCGTGTGAATCGCATCGGCATGCGGATGGTTTCGCTTTTTGGCCATATTATAAGGAATGTCATGGATGGCGATGATTCCATAAAAAAGAACCAGAAATACAAAAATCAATACGCCCAGCGCAAAATAGTTGAGAAACATATTCTCCTCACTTAAACAACGTCAACTCATTTAATTAATAAAACAGTACGCAACCTAATTAATTTATTTTGAAATACAGAAGGTATACTGGTTATTTCAGAGCCGGGGAGTATCGTTTTTTATAATATCTCCATGCAAGTTTATAAGCGTGTCAAAATATATCCTGAATAATAATATACTTAACCTTACAATATGAGCGTAATCCACGTTTTAACTTTTCGCCATACCACACTTCAAAAGTGGTTTTTTAGCTTAACGTGTCGCGCTATGCCATCCTGACGCCGAATCGCTAAGCAGAGTTTGCCGCCGATCGCAGCCGGAGAAATCTGCATAAAAATATTTTGTGAAATCAGTCACAATCCAGAAACAAACCCACAAAACCAAATCGTGACAACCATCACATAAAAGGGTGGTTTTTGCCGCATTTCTCGCCGTCGTATTTTTTTTGCCCACCTTTTTTGTGACTAAGATCACCTCATTGACATCCACACCCCCTACCTTTACGTGATATGCGTCACACAAATTTTCACTGTCTGGACAGTTGAACGATTCAGTGCCAGATTTCACAGCATCAGAACAGGGCCCGGCTACCTCTGCCGCCTCATTAACAATAAACCTCGGGCCGCAAGCCTAAGCGTAAACAGAAGAAGGGGTGTTTTATGTCATCCGATTTCAAGATCAAAGTTCAAAGCTTTGGTCGTTTCCTCAGCAACATGGTGATGCCAAATATCGGCGCGTTTATCGCGTGGGGTATCATCACTGCATTGTTCATTCCGACAGGGTGGTTGCCTAACGAAACGCTGGCGAAACTTGTTGGCCCAATGATTACCTATCTCCTGCCGCTGCTCATCGGTTTCACCGGTGGTCGTCTGGTGGGCGGTGACCGTGGTGGCGTAGTGGGTGCCATCACGACCATGGGTGTTATCGTCGGTGCGGATATGCCGATGTTCCTCGGTGCAATGATTGCCGGTCCTCTGGGCGGCTGGGCGATTAAGAAATTCGACGTCTGGGTTGATGGTAAGATCAAATCCGGCTTCGAAATGCTGGTGAACAACTTCTCTGCGGGCATCATCGGGATGATCCTCGCGATTCTGGCGTTCCTCGGCATTGGCCCTGCGGTTGAAGTGCTGTCCAAAATTCTGGCGGCAGGCGTTAACTTTATGGTGGCGCACGACATGCTGCCGCTGGCGTCTATCTTCGTTGAACCGGCGAAAATCCTGTTCCTGAACAACGCCATCAACCACGGTATCTTCTCGCCGCTGGGTATTCAGCAGTCTCACGATCTCGGCAAGTCTATCTTCTTCCTGATTGAAGCCAACCCGGGTCCGGGTATGGGCGTACTGCTGGCGTACATGTTCTTTGGTCGCGGCAGCGCTAAGCAGTCTGCTGGCGGTGCGGCAATCATTCACTTCCTGGGCGGTATCCACGAAATTTACTTCCCGTACGTGCTGATGAACCCACGCCTGATCCTGGCCGTTATCCTTGGCGGTATGACCGGCGTGTTCACCCTGAGCGTGCTGGGCGGCGGTCTGGTGTCTCCAGCTTCTCCGGGGTCTATCCTGGCGGTGCTGGCGATGACGCCAAAAGGAGCGTATTTCGCTAACATCGCGGCCATCTGTGCGGCCATGGCCGTCTCCTTCGTGGTCTCTTCTATCCTGCTGAAAACCAGCAAAGTGAAAGAAGACGACGATATTGAAGCGGCGACCCGTCGTATGCACGACATGAAAGCCGAATCCAAAGGCGCAACCCCGCTGGCGGCTGGCGATGTGTCTAACGACCTGAGCCACGTGCGTAAAATCATCGTAGCCTGTGACGCCGGTATGGGTTCCAGCGCAATGGGTGCAGGCGTGCTGCGTAAGAAAGTGCAGGATGCGGGCCTGACCAACATCTCCGTCACCAACAGCGCCATTAACAGCCTGCCGCCGGACGTTGACCTGGTCATCACGCACCGCGACCTGACCGAACGCGCCATGCGCCAGGTGCCGCAGGCACAGCACATCTCGCTGACCAACTTCCTCGACAGCGGCCTGTACACCAGCCTGACCGAACGTCTGGTTGCGGCGCAGCGTCACGAAGACAACGAAGTGAAAGTGCGCTCAAGCCTGCAGGACAGCTTTGACGAAAGCAACGCCCACCTGTTCAAACTGGGTGCGGAAAACATCTTCCTCGGTCGCACAGCAGCAACCAAAGAAGAAGCGATTCGCTTTGCCGGCGAGCAGCTGGTGAAAGGCGGCTACGTTCAGCCTGAATATGTCGACGCAATGCTGGAACGCGAAAAACTGACGCCAACCTACCTGGGCGAATCCATCGCGGTTCCGCACGGTACGGTTGAAGCGAAAGATCGCGTCCTGAAAACCGGCGTCGTATTCTGTCAGTATCCGCAGGGCGTGCGCTTCGGTGAAGAAGAAGACGACATCGCCCGTCTGGTGATTGGTATCGCCGCTCGCAACAACGAGCACATTCAGGTGATTACCAGCCTGACCAACGCGCTGGATGATGAATCTGTCATTGCGCGTCTGGCCAGCACCACCAGCGTGGAAGAAGTCCTGGCACTTCTTAACAAATAAGTCCTCTTCCCTCTCCCCTCTGGGGAGAGGGCTAGGGTGAGGGGAAAAGTTCCTCACCCCAGCCCTCTCGGGTAAAAACATTGATGAAGGTTAACACTATGAAAGCATTACATTTTGGCGCAGGTAACATCGGTCGTGGTTTTATCGGTAAACTGCTGGCAGACGCGGGCATTACGCTGACATTCGCCGATGTGAATCAGGTGGTCCTGGATGCCCTGAATGCGCGTCATAGCTATCAGGTCCATGTAGTCGGTGAAAACGAGCAGGTTGAGACAGTATCCGGCGTCAACGCGGTCAGCAGCATCGGGGAAGACGTTATCGACCTGATCGCCAGCGTCGATCTGGTCACCACGGCCGTGGGTCCGGTCGTCCTTGAGCGCATCGCCCCTGCGGTTGCGAAAGGCCTGGCAAAACGTAAAGCGCAGGGCATCGACACCCCGCTGAACATCATCGCCTGTGAAAACATGGTGCGCGGCACCACGCAGCTGAAAGGCCACGTGCTCAACGCTGTAGCAGATGAAGACAAAGCCTGGGTTGAAGCGCACGTCGGGTTTGTGGATTCCGCCGTGGATCGCATCGTTCCGCCGTCTGAATCCGCCACCAACGACCCGCTGGAAGTGACCGTGGAAACCTTCAGCGAGTGGATCGTTGATAAAACCCAGTTTAAAGGCGCCCTGCCGACCATTCCGGGAATGGAATTAACCGATAACCTGATGGCATTTGTCGAACGCAAACTCTTCACGCTGAACACCGGGCATGCTATAACCGCGTACCTCGGAAAATTGGCCGGTCATCAGACCATTCGTGACGCGATCCTCGATGAGAAGATCCGCGCGGTGGTGAAAGGGGCAATGGAAGAGAGCGGCGCGGTGCTGATCAAACGCTACGGTTTTGATGCTGATAAACACGCAGCATACATCCAGAAAATCCTCGGTCGCTTTGAAAATCCGTATTTGAAAGATGACGTTGAGCGCGTGGGCCGTCAGCCTCTGCGCAAACTGAGCGCGGGCGACCGTCTGATTAAGCCGCTGCTGGGCACGCTGGAATACGGCCTGCCGCACGCCAACCTGGTGAAAGGGATTGCCGCCGCGATGCACTACCGCAGCGAGCAGGACCCACAGGCGCAGGAACTGGCTCAGCTGATTGATGACAAAGGCGCGCAGGCTGCGCTGGCGCAGATTTCCGGTCTGGACGCCAACAGCGACGTGGTTGTGGAGGCGGTTAACGCATACAACGCAACCAAATGATGCACAGTGAGGCGCAGGTTAACCTGCGCCCAGATAATAGATTGTCAGATATGCAGGCAATAATGGAACAAACCCAGGCCTTTGAAAATCGTGTGCTTGAGCGTCTGAATGCTGGCAAAACCGTACGAAGCTTCCTGATTGCCGCCGTCGAATTACTGACCGAGGCGGTGAATATCCTGGTGCTTCAGGTGTTTCGCAAAGACGACTACGCGGTAAAGTATGCTGTAGAACCGTTACTGGACGGAGACGGACCGCTGGGCGATTTATCCGTGCGTCTGAAGCTGATTTATGGTCTTGGCGTGCTCAACCGACAAGAGTATGAAGATGCGGAGCTGTTAATGGCGCTGCGCGAAGAGCTCAATCATGACGGTAACGAGTATACCTTTACCGATGATGAGATCCTGGGGCCCTTCGGCGAGCTGCACTGCGTCAGCGCGCTCCCCCCTGCTCCCCATTTTGACAACAGCGACCCTGAGCTCTACGCGATGCAAAAGCTGCGTTATCAACAGGTTGTCCGTTCCACGATGGTGCTCTCCCTGACTGAGCTGATTTCCCGAATCAGCTTAAAAAAAGCGTTTCAGAAGTAAGCCTGCTCACATTGGTGTATCCTTCCCTGTAAATTCCCCGTTTTCAGAGTTATTTGTCATGAAAGAAGTCGAAAAGAACGAAATTAAACGCCTGAGCGACCGTCTGGATCTGATCCGCCACCAGATGGCTGGCCTGTCACTGGTCGATTACGCCGAGAAGTACGCCGAGCTGGAAAAAGAAGCCGCCACGCTGGAAACAGAAATCGAGCGCCTGCGCGAAGTGAAGGGCCAGAAGCTGAGCAAAGAAGCGCAGAAGCTGATGAACATGCCGCACCGCCGCGCGATCACCAAAAAAGAACAGGCCGACATGGGCAAGCTGAAAAAAAGCGTCCGTGGTCTGGTGGTGGTACACCCGATGACCGAACTTGGCCGCGAAATGGGCCTGAAAGAGATGACGGGCTTTTGTAAGACCGCGTTCTGATACTTCCCCCTCTTCCTGTGGGAGAGGGCCGGGGTGAGGGCATCAGGCCCCACCCTGCTTCAAATTGGCCCAACCAATCCCCCTTTTCTTTCTTCCCCGGTTCACAATTCCATTATTTTCGCTCACAAACTCATTGCCTGACCATAACATTTGGTTAACCATTCATTGTCATTAACCCTACAACACAACATTGGCAGGACCACTTTTACACAACCTGTGACGCAGAGTTGAGCGGAGACTCACCCGCAGCGCAGGCTGTCTGGTCCCCAGGAGACCTGCATGAGCCTCTGGCAACAAAACTACGACCCGGCCGGAAATATCTGGCTGTCGAGCCTGATCGCATCGCTTCCGATTCTGTTCTTCTTCTTTGCGCTGATTAAGCTCAAGCTGAAGGGCTACCTCGCCGCGACGTATACCGTTGCTATCGCCCTGATGGTGGCGCTGTTCTTCTATAAAATGCCGGTCGATCGCGCGCTGGCCTCCGTCGTCTACGGTTTCTTCTACGGCCTGTGGCCGATTGCGTGGATCATCATCGCGGCGGTCTTTGTCTATAAAATCTCGGTGAAAACCGGGCAGTTCGACATTATCCGCTCGTCGATTCTTTCCATCACGCCGGACCAGCGCCTGCAGATGCTGATTGTCGGCTTCTCCTTCGGGGCGTTTCTGGAAGGTGCGGCAGGCTTTGGCGCACCGGTGGCGATCACCGCCGCGCTGCTGGTCGGTCTGGGCTTTAACCCGCTCTATGCCGCTGGCCTGTGCCTGATTGTGAACACCGCGCCGGTTGCATTTGGCGCGATGGGTATTCCGATACTGGTGGCCGGACAGGTCACCGGGCTGGACAGCTTCGAGATCGGCCAGATGGTCGGCCGCCAGCTGCCCTTCCTGACCATTATCGTCCTGTTCTGGATCATGGCGATTATGGACGGCTGGCGCGGCGTGAAGGAGACCTGGCCTGCGGTGATGGTAGCGGGCGGTTCGTTCGCTATCGCTCAATACCTCAGCTCGAACTTCCTCGGCCCGGAGCTGCCTGACATCATCTCCTCGCTGGTGTCGCTGGTCTGTCTGACGCTGTTCCTGAAACGCTGGCAGCCGGTACGTATCTTCCGCTTCGCCGACATGGGCGCCTCGCAGGTCGATCAAACCCTGGCGCGTACGGGCTATACGGCAGGACAGGTGATCCGCGCCTGGTCGCCGTTCCTGTTCCTGACCGCAACGGTCACCCTGTGGAGCATTCCGCCGTTTAAAGCCCTGTTCGCCCCGGGCGGCGCGCTGTACGACATGGTGATTAACATCTCCGTACCGTTCCTCGACAAGATGGTCGCCCGTATGCCGCCGGTGGTGCACGCCGCTACGCCGTATGCCGCGGTCTATAAATTCGACTGGTTCTCCGCCACCGGTACCGCCATCCTGTTTGCCGCGATCCTTTCCGTGGTGTGGCTGCGCATGAAGCCTGCGGCCGCGGTGCAGACCTTTGCCGCGACCATTAAAGAGCTGATGCTGCCGATTTACTCCATCGGCATGGTGCTGGCGTTCGCGTTTATCTCGAACTACTCCGGCCTGTCATCGACGCTGGCGCTGGCGCTGGCCCATACCAGCCACGCCTTCACCTTCTTCTCGCCGTTCCTCGGCTGGCTGGGGGTGTTCCTGACCGGTTCCGATACCTCGTCTAACGCCCTGTTTGCCGCGCTGCAGGCAACGGCAGCCCAGCAGATTGGCGTGTCGGATGTCCTGCTGGTGGCCGCGAACACCACCGGCGGCGTGACCGGGAAAATGATCTCTCCACAATCCATCGCCATTGCCTGTGCGGCGGTGGGACTGGTCGGTAAAGAGTCGGATCTGTTCCGCTTTACCGTGAAACACAGCCTGATATTCACCTGCATGGTCGGGGTGATCACCACCCTGCAGGCCTATGTCTTAACCTGGATGATCCCATGATAGTGATGCCCAGACGCCTGTCCGACGAGATTGCCTCTCGCGTGCGGGCGCTGATTGAAGAACAGCAGCTGGAAGCGGGCATGAAGTTGCCCGCCGAACGCCAGCTTGCCGCCCAGCTTGGCGTGTCGCGCAATTCACTGCGCGAGGCGCTGGCGACGCTGGTCAGCGAAGGGGTGCTGGTGAGCCGTCGCGGCGGCGGCACCTTTGTGCGCTGGCAGCATGACGACTGGTCCGAGCAAAACATCGTGCAGCCCCTGAAGACGCTGATGGAGAACGACCCGGACTACAGCTTCGACATCCTTGAAGCGCGTCACGCCATCGAAACCAGTACCGCCTGGCACGCGGCCATGCGGGCAACCGACGCCGACAAAGAGAAACTCATCGCCTGCTTTGAGGCCACGCAAAGCAGCGACCCGGACATCGCCTCCCAGGCGGACGTCCGTTTTCACCTGGCGATTGCCGAGGCGTCGCACAACGTGGTGCTGCTTCAGACCATGCGCGGGTTCTTCGACCTGCTGCAATCCTCCGTGAAGCAGAGCCGCCAGCGCATGTATCTGGTTCCGCCGGTGTTTGCCCAGCTCACAGAACAGCACGAGGCGGTGCTCAACGCCATTCTGGCCGGTGATGCCGAGGCCGCACGCAAAGCGATGATGGCGCATCTCGGTTTCGTGCACACCACCATTAAACGATTCGATGAAGACCAGGCCCGACAGGCGCGTATTACCCGTCTGCCTGGCGACAGTGATATTTCCAGGGAGAACAAAGCATGATTATTTCAGCAGCCAGTGACTATCGCGCCGCGGCGCAGCGCATTTTGCCCCCGTTCCTGTTCCACTATATCGACGGCGGGGCGTATGCCGAATACACCCTGCGCCGCAACGTGGAAGATCTGTCGGAGGTGGCTCTGCGCCAGCGCGTGCTGAAGAATATGTCTGACCTGAGCCTTGAGACGAAGCTGTTCAACGAAACGCTCTCCATGCCCGTGGCGCTCGCGCCTGTAGGCTTATGCGGCATGTATGCCCGCCGCGGTGAAGTGCAGGCTGCCGCTGCGGCGGATGCCAAAGGCATTCCGTTTACGCTTTCCACCGTGTCCGTCTGCCCGATTGAAGAGGTAGCACCGACCATCAAGCGCCCAATGTGGTTCCAGCTGTACGTCCTGCGCGATCGCGGCTTTATGCGCAACGCGCTCGAGCGCGCCAAAGCGGCGGGCTGCTCCACGCTGGTCTTTACCGTCGATATGCCAACGCCCGGGGCACGCTATCGTGATGCCCACTCCGGCATGAGCGGCCCGAATGCCGCCCTGCGCCGCTACTGGCAGGCCATGACCCATCCGCAGTGGGCGTGGGATGTCGGCCTGAACGGTCGTCCGCACGATCTGGGCAATATCTCGGCTTACCTCGGTAAACCGACCGGGCTGGAAGATTACATCGGCTGGCTGGCGAACAACTTCGATCCGTCGATCTCGTGGAAAGACCTGGAGTGGATCCGCGAGTTCTGGGACGGCCCGATGGTGATCAAAGGGATCCTCGATCCGGAAGATGCCCGCGACGCGGTACGCTTTGGCGCAGACGGGATTGTGGTCTCTAACCACGGCGGACGCCAGCTTGACGGTGTGCTCTCTTCCGCACGCGCCCTGCCGGCCATCGCCGATGCGGTGAAAGGCGATATTGCGATCCTGGCCGACAGCGGCATCCGCAACGGGCTGGACGTGGTGCGCATGATTGCGCTCGGCGCCGACAGCGTGCTGCTGGGGCGCGCGTATCTGTATGCGCTGGCGACGGCGGGCCAGGCAGGGGTGGCGAATCTGCTCAACCTGATCGAAAAAGAGATGAAGGTAGCGATGACGCTGACAGGTGCAAGAACGATTAGCGAAATCAGTAAGGATTCTCTGGTGCAGGAGTTAAGCAAATTACCGGCGGCGCTGGCTCCCCTGGCTCAGGGAAACGCGGCCTGACCTTCTCCGATTAATCCCCCTTTCTCACGCGCCCGATTTCCCCCTCGGGCGCTTTTTTACGCCAAAAATAACATCCAGATAACATATTAGATAAGAAAATTTGACATCCACCTGCCGTCCGCAATTGTATAGACAAGCAAATACAAGAACACAAAAACAACATCAGATCGGAGGGGAGCGTATGGCGTATTCAGGTAAGGTGGATATTCAGCAGGTGATCGATGAGAGTTCCTTTTCAGGGTTTCACTGGCTGCTCATTGTGCTGGGCTTTCTGGTTCTGGCGATCGATGGTTTTGATACGGCGGCGATGGGTTACATCGCGCCTACGCTGTCGGCAGAATGGGGGATACACAAACAGGATCTGGGGCCGGTGCTGAGCGCGGCGCTGCTGGGGCTGTCGCTGGGCGCGCTGATTGCTGGTCCGGTATCGGACCGGATGGGTCGCAAGCGCGTGCTGGTCTTTTCGTGCCTGTTCTTCGGCCTTGCGAGCCTGGGGACGGCCTGGGCGCAAAGTCTGAATACGCTCACGCTGTGGCGCTTTCTGACGGGCCTGGGCCTCGGTGCCGCAATGCCTAACGCCATCACGCTGATCTCGGAGTTTGCCCCCCAGCGCTGTCGCGCCATGGCGATTAATACCATGTACTGCGGCTTCCCTCTGGGTGCGGCGGGCGGCGGCGCGATCTCTTCCTGGCTTATCCCCCATCACGGCTGGCGAAGCGTGCTGCTGACCGGGGCGATTGCGCCGCTGATTTTAACGCTGCTGCTGGGGCTGTTTTTACCGGAGTCCGTGAAGTTTCTGGTGCAGCGCGGGAAAGACGTCATGCAGGTCCGCCGTATCGCCAGCCGGTTCGCCCGCAGCACGCTGGATGGCGTCACGGGCTTTTTCCTGGCGGAGGAGAAAGTCGCCTCTAAAAAAGGGAGCGTGTCGCAGCTGTTTTCTATGCCCTGGCTGCCCGGCACCCTGATGCTGTGGGTGACCTATTTTATGGGGCTGGTGATTTACTACGTCCTGCTTAGCTGGATGCCAACGCTGATGCAGGGGATGGGCTATGCTCTGGCGGAATCCGCCTGGCTCACCTCGCTGTTCACCTTCGGCGGCACCGCAGGCATTCTGCTCGCGGGCTGGATGATGGACCGCTGGGAAGCGCATAAAGTTGTCGCGTGTGGTTTCGTGCTGACAATGGGCCTTATTCTTTTACTGGGTATTGAGCATAACCATATCGCTCTGTTTGGTGGGCTGATTTTCCTGATGGGGATCGCGATGAACGGCGCGCAATCGGGCATGCAAACCCTGGCCGCCACCTTTTACCCTACCGAGTGCCGCGCGACGGGCATCGCCTGGATGCAGGGGATCGGCCGCTTTGGCGGCGTGGCGGGAACCATGACCAGCGCCCAGCTTCTCGCTATGCAGTGGCAGGCAGACAGTATTTTAATGATCCTCAGCGTTCCCGCTCTGGTGGCCGCTGCGGCAACCGTCTACAAAATGCTGTACAGCCGCTCGCAGGAACCCGGCGTCGCGTAGTTCCTCTCTTTTCTGCTATTCTGCCCCCGCAATTAAGGGGGCAGCATGCTTAACATCGTTTTATTCGAACCAGAAATTCCGCCAAATACCGGCAATATTATCCGCCTGTGTGCCAACACCGGTTTTCGTCTGCATATCATTGAGCCGATGGGCTTTACGTGGGACGACAAACGCCTGCGTCGCGCAGGGCTGGATTATCATGAATTTACCGCCGTCGTTCGCCATCACGATTACGCCGCGTTTCTGGAAACAGAGAAGCCGCAGCGCATGTTCGCCCTGACCACCAAAGGCACGCCAGCGCATAGCGCCGTGAACTATCAGGCAGGTGACTATCTGATGTTTGGCCCGGAAACCCGCGGCCTGCCGGCCACGATCCTGGATGCCCTGCCCGCTGAGCAGAAAATCCGTATTCCGATGATGCCGGACAGCCGCAGCATGAACCTGTCGAACGCGGTGTCGGTGGTGGTGTATGAAGCATGGCGCCAGCTGGGGTATCCGGGCGCCATTCTCAGAAGTTAAATGCCGTCACCATACTCGAACGTATGGTGAATGCCGTTGAAGTGCTGATCCATGTCCATGGAAGGCTTATCGCTGTCTGGTTTACCGACGATGCGCGCCGGTACGCCAGCGGCGGTGGTATGCGGCGGCACGGGCTGGAGCACCACGGAGCCTGCGCCGATCTTCGCGCCGCGCCCGACTTCAATATTGCCGAGGATTTTGGCACCCGCGCCAATCATCACCCCTTCACGGATTTTCGGATGGCGATCGCCGCTGGTTTTACCGGTACCGCCCAGGGTAACCGACTGCAGGATCGAGACGTCATCTTCAATCACCGCCGTTTCCCCGACGACAATCCCGGTGGCGTGGTCGAGCATGATCCCGCGGCCAATCTTTGCCGCCGGGTGAATATCGACCTGGAACGTCACGGAAACCTGGTTTTGCAGGAAGATCGCCAGCGCGCGGCGGCCTTCATTCCACAGCCAGTGGCCGATGCGGTAAGCCTGAAGGGCGTGGAAGCCTTTCAGGTACAGCAGCGGCGTAGAATATTTATCGACCGCCGGGTCACGCGTGCGCACGGCCTGGATATCGCAGGCGGCAGAGGCGATCATTTCCGGGTCTGCGGCGTACGCCTCTTCCACCACTTCACGAATGGCGATAGCTGGCATGATCGAGGAAGCCAGCTTGTTGGCGAGCATATAGCTCAGCGCGCTGCCGAGATTTTCGTGCTTGAGTAGCGTCGCGTGGTAAAAACTGGCCAGCATAGGCTCGCAGTCGGCCAGCGCCCGGGCTTCGGCTTTAATATTGTTCCAGACGATATCCAGTTCTTCACACGGCATTGCTTACTCCAGACGATAGTTAATGACCAGCCAGTTCTGCGCTGGCTGGGTCATTCAGGTGACAACGGTTCCGACTAGTTACTGCTGCGCTCGTCCTTGCGCGCACGACCTAATAAGGTCAATGCTGCCTCGCGCGCATTTTTTCCGCAATACAATACCTGATAAATTTCCTCGGTTATTGGCATTTCGACACCGAAACGGTGCGCCAACTCGCGGACTTCCCTGGTATTGCGGTAGCCTTCAACCACCTGACCAATCTTCTCCTGCGCGCCTTTAACATCGCTGCCCTGTCCGAGCATCATGCCAAAACGGCGGTTACGAGACTGGTTATCGGTACAGGTCAGCACCAGGTCGCCCAGGCCAGCCATCCCCATAAAGGTGGCCGGATCGGCACCCAGCGCTTCGCCCAGGCGGGACATTTCGGTCAGTCCTCGGGTGATCAGCGCCGTACGCGCATTGGCACCAAAACCAATGCCGTCTGACATTCCGGCACCAATCGCAATCACGTTCTTCACCGCACCGCCCAGCTGCACGCCGATAAAATCGGGGTTGCTGTAGACGCGGAAGCTCTTGCCGCAGTGCAGCAGCTGTTGAAGATCGTCGGAGAAGGCCTGATCGGTGGAGGCCAGCGAAATCGCGGTCGGCAGACCAGCGGCCAGCTCTTTGGCAAAGGTCGGGCCGGAGATGACCGCCAGCGGGATCTCATCACCCAGCGCTTCGCGGGCAACGTCCTGCAGCAGGCGTCCGGTTTCGGCTTCCAGTCCTTTTGTCGCCCAGACAATGCGCGCATCCGGGCGCATCAGCGGCTTAATCTGACGGAGCACGTCGCCAAATACATGGCTCGGGACCACAATCAGAATGTTGCGGCTGGCCGCCAGCGCGGTCGCAAGGTCGCTTTCAAGGTGCAGGGAGTCGGGGAACGGAACGTCCGGAAGAAACGCCACGTTACAACGGTCGCGTTGCAGCGTTGCGATATGTTTTGGATCGTGGCCCCAGAGAACCACTTCGTGACCATTTCTTGCCAGCGTGATGGCAAGAGCGGTGCCGTATGAGCCGGCACCGATCACAGTCATTGACGCATTAACAGTGCTCATCAGGCATCCTGATGTTGTTCAGCACCTTCGCCAGCTTGCTGCTGCAGATAGTTCATGAACAGCGCATCAAAGTTAACTGGCGCAAGGTTCAGTTGCGGGAATGTACCGCGAGAAACCAGGCTGGTGATGCATTCACGCGCATACGGGAACAGAATGTTCGGGCAGTACGCACCCAGGCAATGCGCCATCTGGTTGCCTTCGATACCGCCGATAGAGAAGATGCCGCCCTGCTGTACTTCACACAGGAATGCAGTTTCTTCACCCAGAGATGCGGTAACGGTCACACGCAGCACGACTTCATACACGTCATCTGCCAGTTGGGTAGATGCGGTATCCAGATCAAGTTTAACCTCTGGCTGCCAATCTTTCTGGAAAACATGTGGCGCATTTGGCGCTTCGAAAGAGACGTCCTTGGTGTAGATACGCTGGATCTGGAAAGTCATTTCGGTGTTGTTTTGTTCTGACATGGAAATACCCTTTTTAATTGTCCTAAAGTCTCTTAGCTCAGCAGCGGATCGAGTCCACCACGGGCGTCGAGCGCATACAAGTCATCACAGCCGCCAATGTGCTGCGCATCAATAAAAATCTGCGGAACCGTCGTGCGACCACTACGTTTGATCATCTCTTCGCGTTTAATCGCGTCACCGTCGATCGGCAGTTCCTGGAACGTGACGCCTTTGCTGTTCAGCAGCGCTTTCGCACGATGACAGAACGGGCACGTCGCTTTGGTATAGATCTCAATATTGGCCATGACTGAACTCCTTATTTACCGCGTACCAAAGGAAGATTTTCCCCGCTCCAGCCGGAAATACCTTCTTTCAGCACCGTTACGTTTTCGAAGCCTGCTTTATGAAGCGCGCTGGCAGATTCCTGTGCCTGCATGCCGGTCGCATCGACAACGATAATCGGCTGGGCTTTGTGTTTCTCAAGCTCACCGACGTTGTTCGCTTTGATTTCAGCTGGCAGCAGGTTGATTGCGCCCGCAATGTGACCTTTGCGGAAATCGTCACGCTGACGCAGATCGACCACGACGGCATCTTCTTTGTTAATCAGACGCGTCGCTTCACCACGGGTGATAACCTTAATTTTAGACGTCAGGCTCTTAAATGTGGTGAACAGCACAGCAGCCAGCAGGCCAATCCACGCGATGCTCAGAACCGGATGGCGGCTAACGAATTGCATAATTTCTTGCATGGAGGGTAACTACTCCCGACTAAGTGATAAAAAAACCAGGACAGGAGTATACCTGTGCGTTCTGGCAAATACAGCCAGCGACCATAACCTAATCCATTTTCTGCGGCATGCCACCTAAAAAAATGCCTCAAAATGGTCTGGTGAACATCTTGCCCCTGCGCTTTCTTTGATCTTCTGCGGCTATTTGATCGATTCAGCTGTAGTAAAATTACGCAAATTTTGACTCTTGAGCATGAGGTTGTCGCAATGTCGGTTTCTAAAAAACCTATGGTACTGGTGATTCTGGATGGCTATGGCTACCGTGAAGATAGCCAGGATAACGCTATTTTCAACGCCAAAACCCCGGTCATGGATGCCCTGTGGGCGAAACGTCCGCATACGCTGATTGACGCGTCTGGCCTGGAAGTGGGTCTGCCGGACCGCCAGATGGGCAACTCCGAAGTCGGTCACGTAAACCTGGGCGCCGGGCGTATTGTGTATCAGGATCTGACGCGTCTGGACGTTGAAATTAAAGAACGCACCTTCTTCTCCAACCCAACGCTGTCTGGCGCGGTCGATAAAGCCGTTGCCGCTGGCAAGGCCGTACACATCATGGGCCTGCTCTCTGCTGGCGGCGTTCACAGCCACGAAGATCACATCATGGCGATGGTTGAACTGGCCGCCGAGCGCGGTGCGGAAAAAATCTATCTGCACGCCTTCCTGGACGGTCGCGATACGCCACCACGTAGCGCAAAAGGCTCTCTGCAAGCCTTCGAAGAGAAATTCGCCGCGCTGGGCAAAGGCCGCGTAGCGTCCATCATTGGCCGTTACTACGCTATGGACCGCGACAACCGCTGGGATCGCGTTGAACAGGCCTATGACCTGATGACCCTGGCAAAAGGCGAGTTCCAGTTCGCGACCGCCGTTGAAGCGCTGGAAGCGGCCTATGCGCGTGATGAAAACGACGAATTCGTGAAAGCGTCCGTGATTCGTGCTCAAGGCCAGGCCGACGCCGCCATGGAAGATGGCGACGCGCTGATCTTCATGAACTTCCGCGCTGACCGCGCGCGTGAAATCACCCGTGCGTTCGTCAACAGCGACTTCGACGGTTTTGCCCGTAAGAAAGTGGTAAACCTCGATTTCATCCAGCTGACCGAATACGCCGCAGACATCAAAGCGCCTTGCGCGTATCCGCCAGCATCTCTGGCAAATACCTTTGGCGAGTGGATGGCGAAGAACGACAAAACGCAGCTGCGTATTTCCGAAACTGAAAAATACGCGCACGTGACCTTCTTCTTTAACGGCGGCGTTGAAGAGCCGTTCAAAGGCGAAGACCGCATTCTGATCAACTCTCCGAAAGTCGCTACCTACGATCTGCAGCCAGAAATGAGCTCTGCCGAATTGACGGAAAAACTGGTTGCGGCCATCAAGAGCGGTAAGTACGACACCATCATCTGTAACTACCCGAACGGCGACATGGTTGGGCATACCGGGGTGATGGAAGCGGCAGTGAAAGCGGTTGAAGCGCTGGACCACTGCGTTGAGCAGGTAGCGAAAGCGGTTGAATCCGTTGGCGGCCAGCTGCTGATCACAGCTGACCACGGTAACGCTGAACAGATGCGCGACCCGGCGACCGGCCAGGCGCACACGGCCCATACCAACCTGCCTGTTCCGCTGATTTATGTGGGTGATAAATCACTGAAAGCAGTGGAAGGCGGCAAGCTTTCTGACATCGCGCCAACCATGCTGTCGCTGATGGGTATGCCGATCCCTGAAGAGATGACTGGTAAGCCGCTGTTCATCGTGGAATAATCGCTCCCCATGAGGGGAAAGGCGATTTTTTCAATCACATGGGTCGTGAAGCCGCTTAGGTTATCAGTCAGACCTCTGTTTTACGCCAGCGCACTCAGCGCTGGCGTATTGCTGTGCGCCGCATCCGCCCACGCGGATGACCGCGACCAGCTGAAATCCATTCAGGCCGATATCGCCGCCAAAGAGCGTGCGGTACGCCAGCAGCAGCAGCAACGCTCCGCCCTGCTCGCCCAACTCAAGCAGCAGGAAGAGGCGATCTCCGCCGCCACGCGTAAACTCCGTGAAACGCAAAACACCCTCGCCCAGTTGAATAAACAGATCGACGAGATGAACGCGTCGATTGCCAAACTCGAGCGCCAGCGTGACGCGCAGGAGCGCAATCTTGCCGCACAGCTTGATGCCGCATTCCGCCAGGGTGAACATACCGGACTCCAGCTGATCCTCAGCGGCGAAGAGAGCCAGCGCGGCCAGCGCCTGCAGGCCTACTTTGGCTATCTCAACCAGGCGCGTCAGGAGACGATCGCGCAGCTGAAGCAGACGCGCGAAGAGGTCTCCACGCAAAAAGCCGAGCTGGAAGAGAAGCAGAGCCAGCAGCAAACTCTGCTCTACGATCAGCAGGCCCAGCAGGCGAAGCTTGAGCAGGCGCGCAACGAGCGTAAGAAAACCCTTTCCAGCCTTGAATCCTCCATTCAGGAAGGTCAGAGCCAGCTTAGCGAAATGCGCGCCAACGAATCAAAACTGCGTAACAGCATCGCCCGTGCGGAAGCGGCGGCGAAAGCGCGCGCCGAAAAAGAGGCTCGCGAGGCGCAGGCCGTTCGCGATAAGCAGCAGGAAGCGTCCCGCAAAGGCACTACCTACAAGCCAAGCGAGAGCGAACGTTCCCTGATGTCGCGTACCGGCGGTTTGGGCTCTCCTCGCGGTCAGGCTTTCTGGCCCGTTCGCGGTTCAATTCTGCATCGCTATGGCGAACAGCTGCAGGGTGAGCTACGTTGGAAAGGGATAGTTATCGGTGCGTCTGAAGGTAGCGAAGTAAAAGCCATTGCCGATGGCCGCGTGATTCTGGCCGACTGGCTGCAGGGTTACGGTCTGGTGGTGGTGGTCGAACACGGTAAAGGTGACATGAGCCTTTACGGCTACAACCAGAGCGCGCTGGTCAGCGTCGGCACGCAGGTGCGCGCAGGCCAACCCATCGCCCTTGTGGGCAGCAGTGGCGGTCAGGGCCGCCCGTCACTCTATTTCGAAATTCGTCGCCAGGGTCAGGCGGTCAATCCACAGCCGTGGTTGGGAAGATAAGTTTTGCTTCAATTTCGTCGAATGGTTTTCTCCGTCGTCAGCGCGCTGGCGCTGGCTGCACCAGTATACGCAGGTAAACTCGCTATCGTGATTGATGACTTCGGTTATCGTCCGCACTATGAAAATCAGGTGCTGGCGATGCCGTCGGCCATTTCTGTCGCCGTCCTTCCAAATGCGCCCCACGCGCGTGAGATGGCGACCAAAGCCCATAACAGCGGTCATCAGGTGCTGATCCACCTGCCGATGGCCCCGCTCAGCAAGCAGCCGCTGGAAAAAGACACCCTGCGCCCGGACATGAGCAGCGAGGAGATCGAGCGCATCATCCGCGACGCCTATAACAAAGTGCCGTATGCCGTAGGGCTGAACAACCATATGGGCAGCGCGATGACATCAAGCCTGTACGGGATGCTCAAAGTGATGCAGGCGCTGGAGCGTTACAACCTCTACTTCCTCGACAGCATGACCATCGGCAACAGCCAGGCGATGCGTGCCGCTCAGGGAACGGGCGTAAAGGTGATTAAGCGCAAGGTGTTCCTGGATGATACCCAGAACGAAGCCGATATTCGCATGCAGTTTAATCGCGCGGTACAGCTGGCACGCCGCAATGGCTCAGCCATCGCCATCGGTCATCCGCACCCGTCTACCGTTCGCGTTCTGCAGCAGATGCTGCCGACCTTGCCTGCCGATATCACGCTGGTGCGTCCGAGCGATCTGCTGAACGAGCCGCAGGTGGATACCTCTACACCAAATTCTGCGCAGCCTGCCCCGACAGCGCCGCGTAATCCGTTCCGCGGCGTGAAACGCTGTGTACCGAAGCAACCACTTGAACCGGTCTATGCGACCCGCTTCTTCTCCGTCATCGGAGACAGCATCAGTAACAGTACCCTGGTGAAATACGTCCAGCAGCAGTGGCAGGGATGGGGTAAGAAAGCCTGACGCTTATTTCGCAATCTGAGAGTCCGTCTGCTCGTTAGCAACGGACTCTTTTTTTTCCTGATGCTGATACCAGGATTTGAAATACTTCAAAAAGCTATAGGCTGTGGCATACAGTCCCGTCGCCACCCCCACTTTGCCCTTACGCCAGGCGCCGCTAAACAGATACCATTTGAAAAAAGCCCCGATGGCGCTGATTACGCCGCGCCCTATAGAGGGCCGTATTTTTTGATGTTGAACCAGGCGGGTTGTATAACAATTTAATTTGTTAAAAAGCTCATGCAGCGTGGGAAACGTATCATGTTTTACATAACCCGGAATACGTTCACAACGGAGAAAACCTTCGACCTGATCGTCTACCGGCCTGTTATTAAACCGGGACTGTTTACGATTAAAAAGACGCACAGGATAATCAGGGGATGAAACTGGATAAATCGTCCGGACTTCTTCACCCAGAACAAACCAGTGGCGGCATATTCGCCATGCCATTCCGGGGTCTGGCTCATCGCCTGCTTTTAACGTTAAAACGGCATTAACCGTTTCCTGGTCAAGAATTTCGTCGCTGTCGATGCACAGGACCCAGTCATTGCTGGCTAAGGATATAGCATGGTTCATCTGCTCGCCATGCCAGCCAAATTTTTTATAGACAGGTAGCAGTCCAAAACTTTCACAAATATATCGTGTTTTGTCCGTACTGCCAGAATCGACCACGACAATTTCATCCGCTATTTTCAAAAGAGGCGGGATAACATCGTGCAATAATCTTTCAGAATTAAACGTTAATAAGCAGACCGTTATTTTAAACATTTTCCCACTCTCAATAGCAGCCTAAATTAATATTATTAATACTATATAAATGAGTAGAGACGATTAAAGTCCTGAATCACACTTTTCAAATAAGCACGCTTGAAATTTTGTCTAATTCTCAAGAGCAATAAAATAGAAAAATCTATTTTATTTCAACAGATTCTTTATAATGCAGTCAGATGAAGGGTAGCACACGGATTCAGACATGCCGCACAAAAGTAAAATTCTCCTCCTGGATACGGGTAAAGAATGGGGGGGAGGCACCAACAGTATGCTTGAGCTCCTGAAGCGAATCAATCGCGATAAATTCGATATTACCTGTTGTTTTTACAGTGATTATAGTCGTGCTGAAGGTGAGACAATTGGCCAGGTGCTCAACGGCATCGGCATCCCGCTCATCGTGATCCCTCAACGTCCGCAGCCGGTCTGGGCCAAATTGTTGAAGGAAGCGGGACGTAGCCTGCTGTTTTTCTCACGCAGCGCCCGCAAGGCATTGACGCGTCACGTGGATATCATGTGGCGCATCAGGCCTAACGTCAGCAAAATCGAGACCCTTTTCACGCAGGGCGGTTTCGATACGCTCTATATGAATAACCAGCCGGGCTCAAACGAGGAAGGCTATCTGGCGGCGGCGAACCTGCAGGCGCGGTTGATCCAGCACTGCCGCATTGAGCCCGTTTTGACCCCGCCGCTGGTAAAGCTGGTTAATGCCCATGCCACAAAAATCATCGCCGTCTCGCACGGCGTTGAACGCGTGTTGCTTCAGCATGGCGTCCGGCCCGAACTGTGTACAACGGTCAATAATGCCATCGACATCCACCAGCCTTTACCTGACCGACGCGCAATGCGCCAGCGCCTGAACATTGATGACGACACGTTTGTGTTCGGCAGTATTGGGTCGTTAATCCCTCGCAAAGCCAACCACCACACGCTGGAGGCGCTGGCACAGTTCAGCCAGAAGCATCCCGAGGCGAAATGGAAAATGGTGCTGGTCGGCGAAGGTGCCGAACGCCGCGCTTTAGCGGAACAGGCCCGAGCGCTGGGAATTGAAAACCACGTCATCTTCACCGGTTTTCAGAATACCCCATTTAATTACCTCGCTACGTTTGACGCCTTTATTCTGGCCTCAAAAAGCGAAGGGCTGCCGCGCGTGGTGCTGGAAGCGATGCTTCTCAATATCCCCGTGATTGGCTCTCAGGTGACCGGCACGGCAGAGTTGATTGATCATGATTCGACAGGGCTGCTCTTCCCCTGGAGCGATGTTTCACAGCTTGCACAGCATCTGGACAATATCTGGGCAGATGCGGAGCTGCGGGCTCGACTGGCGGCAGCTGCATACCAGAACGTCTGTCATACCTATGCCATCGAAAACTATGTCAGCGGTGTCGAAGCCGTGCTTGGCGCGCACTAACCAAACGAGATAACTATGTTTAAATTTCTTAATGCTCGCTATCGTCATATCACCGGGCGACACAACATTCCTTACAGCTCTCTGCCCGTGACGGGCGCGCTTGCTGCGGTGGATTCTATTGTGATTCCGTGTACCGGCGCAGATTTCGTCGAAGAAGCATTACTCTCTGCCACCTTCGCGGAACGTTATGCCACCGGGGTGAGCGAAATCGTCATCGTCAGCGATCAGCCTGAATCCGCCTTTGGGGTACTGCCGCCGAAAACCCGCGTCGTGACGCTTAACCTTCCCGTACGTGAGGAAAGTTACCGCTATAAGCAGATCTACCTCAGCCGTCTGGTGAAGCTTAACGCCCCGCTGCAGGCTCGCGGTGAAGGGGTATTGATGATCGATTCCGATCTCAACTTGCTGAAAATGCCAGAGATCAACATGGCCGATATGCACATCTACTCCAGCTTCCGTCAGGGCAAAATGATTGCTAAGCTGGATGGTGCGCCAGAGGAGAAAGTGCCGGCATATTACAAAGAGACGGTGCGCCCGTATCTGGTCGATCACGTTAACGGCGCGTTTCTTGCGGCAACCAAAAAAACCTGGCGCCGTATCTGTCCGCTATGGCTGACGCTGTTCCAGGATACCTGGGAGCTGATGGACGACACGCAGCCGCCGACCGATCAGCTGCCGCTCGCCGCGCTGCTGGACATGCTGGATTTAAAAACGGTTAACCTGGGTGACTGGATGAACTGGCCGGTCTCGAAGAAAATCGGCGGTCAGGAAGCCGTTGTGCCGAAAGAGGTGATTGGCGCGCACGGCGGTTTCCCCCTCTCCGAATGGCAGAAGTATCTTGAATCGCCGGATAACAAACTGCTGTTCAAAGGTCAGGACTACACCCGCAAGGTGCGTTACCTGACGGACGAAGAGAAAAAGAATCAGTGAAAAAAGGGGCCTCAGGCCCCTTTTTGATTACTTATCCCAGCTCAGGATCACTTTACCTGACTGGCCGGAACGCATCGCGTCAAAGCCCTGCTGGAACTCATCGATGGAGAAACGGTGAGTAATAATCGGGGACAGATCCAGACCGGACTGGATCAGCGCCGCCATCTTGTACCAGGTCTCGAACATCTCGCGGCCATAGATGCCCTTGATGAACAGCCCCTTGAAGATGACTTTGTTCCAGTCGATAGACATGTCTGACGGCGGAATACCCAGCATCGCGATACGGCCACCGTGGTTCATGGTGTCGAGCATGGTGCGAAATGCCGGCGGCGCGCCGGACATCTCCAGGCCAACGTCAAAGCCTTCGGTCATGCCCAGCTCTTCCATCACGTCGGTCAGGCTCTCTTTCGAAACATCCACCGCGCGGGTGACGCCCATTTTGCGCGCCAGCGACAGACGGTATTCGTTCACGTCGGTGATTACAACGTTGCGCGCGCCCACGTGCTTCGCTACGGCTGCCGCCATAATGCCGATTGGGCCCGCACCGGAGACCAGCACGTCTTCACCGACCAGGTCGAAGGAGAGCGCCGTATGCACCGCGTTGCCGAACGGGTCGAAGATGGAGGCCAGGTCGTCAGAGATATTGTCCGGGATTTTGAACGCGTTAAACGCCGGGATCACCAGGTATTCCGCGAAGCAGCCCGGGCGGTTTACGCCCACGCCAATGGTATTACGGCACAGGTGCGTACGTCCGCCGCGGCAGTTACGGCAGTGGCCGCAGGTAATATGGCCTTCACCGGAGACGCGATCGCCAATTTGGAAGCCTTTCACTTCCTGGCCGATACCCACCACTTCACCGACATATTCGTGACCGACAACCATCGGTACCGGAATGGTTTTCTGCGACCACTGGTCCCAGTTGTAGATGTGAACGTCAGTACCGCAGATGGCGGTTTTACGAATTTTGATCAGCAGATCGTTATGACCGACTTCCGGCTCCGGCACGTCGGTCATCCAAATCCCTTCTTCCGCTTTCAGTTTGGATAACGCTTTCATCACACGTCCTCAGGCAATTACGCCCAGCTGTTTGCCGATGCGGGTAAAGGCTTCCACCGCACGTTCAATTTGTTCAGGCGTATGCGCCGCAGACATCTGGGTGCGGATACGCGCCTGACCTTTTGGCACCACCGGGAAGAAGAACCCGGTGACGTAAATCCCTTCTTTCTGCAGTTCGCGGGCAAATTGCTGCGCGACGACCGCATCGCCCAGCATCACCGGAATGATCGCGTGGTCAGCACCGGCCAGGGTAAACCCTGCGGCGCTCATTTTTTCACGGAACAGACGGGCGTTGGACCACAGGCGGTCGCGCAGCTCAGCGCCGGACTCCACCATCTCCAGCACCTTGATGGAGGCGGCAACAATGGCCGGCGCCAGGGAGTTGGAGAACAGGTACGGGCGAGAGCGCTGGCGCAGCCACTCGACCACCTCTTTACGCGCGGCGGTATAGCCGCCGGACGCGCCGCCGAGCGCTTTGCCCAGCGTACCGGTGATGATATCCACGCGGCCCATCACGTCACAGTATTCGTGGGAACCGCGGCCGTTTTCGCCGACAAAACCGACCGCGTGAGAGTCATCAACCATCACCAGCGCGTCGTATTTATCCGCCAGGTCGCACACGCCCTTCAGGTTGGCGATCACGCCGTCCATGGAGAACACGCCGTCGGTGGCGATCAGCACGTGGCGAGCCCCCGCTTCACGAGCCTCTTTCAGGCGCGCTTCCAGCTCGACCATGTCGTTGTTGGCGTAGCGGAAACGCTTCGCTTTGCACAGGCGTACGCCGTCAATGATGGAGGCGTGGTTCAGGGCGTCGGAGATAATCGCATCTTCTGCGCCAAGCAGGGTCTCAAACAGACCGCCGTTGGCGTCGAAGCAGGAGGAGTACAGAATCGCGTCTTCCATTCCGAGGAAGCTCGCCAGCTTTTGCTCAAGCTGCTTGTGGCTGTCCTGCGTACCGCAGATAAAGCGTACGGAGGCCATGCCGAAACCGTGGGTGTCCATGCCGTTTTTTGCAGCGGCAATCAGCTCAGGGTGATTCGCAAGACCTAAGTAGTTGTTCGCACAAAAGTTGATCACATGGCTGCCGTCGGCAACGGTGATGTCCGCCTGCTGGGCAGACGTGATAATACGCTCTTCCTTGAACAACCCTTCCGCACGTGCGGTGTCGAGGTCGCTGTTTAACTGTTTGTAAAAATCACCACGCATTGCAATTCTCCAGACTCGGCAAATTTCGGGACATATTACCCAAACCTATAGTTCATGACGAGATGACACGTCATCTCTTGTCGTTTTTGCAGCATAAATCACGCGTACCCCTGCGCTGTGAAGGTGAATGGCTGAAGGGCAGCCATACTAATGATATGATAGAGACATTAGCGTCCGGGATTGTCCCCGGGCTCCACACTTCAAAGGTTACAGTTATGATCATCGTTACCGGCGGCGCGGGCTTTATCGGCAGCAATATTGTTAAGGCTCTCAATGACAAAGGCATCACCGACATCCTGGTGGTTGACAACCTGAAAGACGGCACCAAGTTCGTCAACCTGGTGGATCTGAACATCGCTGACTACATGGATAAAGAAGACTTCCTTATCCAGATTATGGCAGGCGAAGAGTTCGGCGAGATCGAAGCCATCTTCCACGAAGGTGCGTGTTCTTCCACCACCGAGTGGGACGGCAAGTACATGATGGACAATAACTATCAGTACTCCAAAGAGATCCTGCACTACTGCCTGGAGCGTGAAATTCCGTTCCTGTATGCCTCCTCCGCGGCAACCTACGGCGGCCGCACCTCGGACTTTATCGAATCCCGCGAGTATGAACAGCCGCTGAACGTCTACGGTTACTCCAAATTCCTGTTCGACGAGTACGTGCGTCAGGTGCTGCCAGAAGCGAACTCGCAGATCGTCGGCTTCCGTTACTTCAACGTCTACGGACCGCGCGAAGGTCACAAAGGCAGCATGGCGAGCGTGGCGTTCCACCTGAACACCCAACTGAATAACGGTGAAAGCCCGAAACTGTTCGAAGGCAGCGACGGCTTTAAGCGCGACTTCGTTTACGTGGGCGACGTAGCCGCAGTGAACCTGTGGTTCTGGGAAAACGGCGTATCCGGCATCTTCAACCTGGGTACAGGCCGCGCGGAGTCCTTCCAGGCGGTGGCTGACGCAACGCTGGCGTATCACAAAAAAGGCAGCATCGAGTACATTCCGTTCCCTGACAAGCTGAAAGGCCGTTATCAGGCGTTCACCCAGGCTGACCTGACCAACCTGCGCGCCGCAGGCTACGACAAGCCGTTCAAGACCGTTGCCGAAGGCGTAACGGAATATATGGCCTGGCTGAACCGCGACGCATAAGTATGAAGATTCTGGTGATCGGCCCGTCATGGGTGGGCGACATGATGATGTCGCAAAGTCTCTATCGCACGCTCAAGGCGCGTTATCCCCAGGCGATAATCGACGTGATGGCACCCGCGTGGTGCCGTCCGCTGTTGTCGCGTATGCCGGAAGTGAACGAGGCGATCCCGATGCCGCTTGGCCACGGGGCGCTGGAAATTGGCGAACGCCGCAAGCTCGGCCATAGCCTGCGCGATAAGCGCTACGATCGGGCGTATGTCCTGCCAAACTCCTTTAAATCCGCCCTTGTGCCTTTCTTTGCAGGTATCCCACATCGCACCGGCTGGCGCGGTGAAATGCGCTACGGCCTGCTGAACGATGCGCGGGTGCTGGATAAAGAGGCCTGGCCGCTGATGGTGGAGCGCTATGTGGCGCTGGCCTACGACAAAGGCGTGATGCGCAGTGCGAAAGACCTGCCGCAGCCGCTGCTGTGGCCACAGCTTCAGGTTAACGACGGTGAAAAATCCCAGACCTGTAACGCGTTTGGTCTATCGTCTGAACGCCCGATCATTGGCTTCTGCCCCGGCGCCGAGTTCGGCCCGGCAAAACGCTGGCCGCACTACCACTATGCGGAGCTGGCGAAACAGCTGATTGACGAAGGCTACCAGATTGTCCTGTTCGGTTCGGCAAAGGACCACGAGGCAGGCAACGAAATTCTCGCGACGCTCAGTAATGAACAGCAGGCCTGGTGCCGCAATCTGGCGGGAGAAACGCAGCTTGAACAGGCGGTTATTCTGATTGCCGCCTGTGAGGCCGTGGTCAGCAACGATTCGGGCCTGATGCACGTCGCCGCCGCGCTCAACCGCCCGCTGGTGGCGCTGTATGGCCCAAGTAGCCCGGACTTCACGCCCCCGCTTTCTCATAAAGCGCGCGTCATCCGCCTGATCACCGGCTATCACAAAGTACGCAAGGGCGATGCCGCAGAAGGCTACCATCAGAGCCTGATCGACATTACGCCAGAGCGCGTTCTCGAAGAGCTTAACGAACTGCTGTTGAGCGAAGAAGGATAACGAATGCGGGTACTGATCGTTAAAACTTCTTCGATGGGCGATGTTCTGCATACGCTCCCGTCACTGACGGACGCCATGCGGGCCATTCCCGACATTCGTTTTGACTGGGTGGTGGAAGAAGGCTTCGCGCAGATCCCCACCTGGCATGAAGCGGTTGACCGCGTGATCCCGGTGGCGATCCGCCGCTGGCGCAAAGCGTGGTTCTCCGCGCCGATTAAAGCCGAACGCAAAGCCTTCCGTGAGGCGGTGCGGGCACAGCATTACGACGCCATCATCGACGCCCAGGGGCTGGTGAAAAGCGCCGCGCTGGTGACGCGTCTGGCACACGGCGTAAAGCACGGCATGGACTGGCATACCGCCCGCGAACCGCTGGCGAGCCTGTTCTATAACCGTCGGCACCACATCGTAAAGCAACAGCATGCCGTAGAACGTACCCGCGAGCTGTTTGCAAAAAGTCTGGGCTATGCGAAACCGGAAACCCAGGGCGACTACGCCATTGCGCAGCACTTTTTGCGCAATACAGATCCCTGTGCGCAGCCTTATCTTGTCTTCCTGCATGCCACAACGCGCGACGATAAACACTGGCCGGAAACGCACTGGCGAAGCCTGATTGAACTAATGCAACCTACCGGCATCCATATTAAACTGCCCTGGGGCGCTGAACATGAGCGGCAGCGTGCAGAGCGTCTGGCAGCAGGTTTTTCACACGTCGAGGTATTGCCGAAACTCACGCTGGCGCAGGTTGCCGCGCAGCTGGCGGGAGCGAATGCTGTTGTTTCCGTTGATACAGGTTTAAGCCATTTAACCGCGGCGCTGGATCGTCCGAATATTACGATTTTTGGTCCGACCGATCCCGGATTGATCGGGGGTTACGGTAAAAACCAGCATCAGATGGTCAGCCCGACCCAGCAAACGAAGGATATCAGCGCAGATGCTATTTTTTCATTTTTACAGGGCAGCCGTTGGCTTTCCAACAGGGATATCTAACGCATGAGTTACGTATTTCTGCTGATTTTACTCTTTCCGGTGAAGCTTATCCGGAAGCTGTTCCGCAAAGAGACAGGTAAAAACCTGGTCATTCAGACAGCAAAAATCGGCGATTTTGTTAATGCAACGCCCCTTCTGGCATACCTGCAAAAAAGCGACGTGCTCATCAGTCGTAGCGTAGGTGCGCTGGCGAAGCATGATGAGACGATCGATGAGATTTTTTTTATCGAGCAGCATAAGCGTAACCTGTGGCGAAAGCTGGTCTTTGCCTGCCGGATCATGAACCGCTATGACAATGTCTATCTCCTGCAACCCAACAGCGTGAACCTCTTTTTCGCCTCCGTGTGTAACGCTAAAAACAAACAGTTTTTAAGCACTTACACGCGCAGATGGTATCACGGTATTTTCTATGCAACGGCAGACGGTACTGTTGAACACGGTAAGAAGACTCTTTCAGTCACGAACTATCTCAAACTGGCCGATCGCACCTTAACCTGGCAAGACTCGCCAAAGCACGCCACAAAGCCACTTTTCAAACCTGCGACCTATCCGGCAATCCTCGATAAACCCGGCGTGATCCGCATTGGCATCAGCGTAGCCGCGGGAAATAAAGCGAAAACCGTTCCGCCGGTCATCTGGAAGCAAATTTCCGATCGTCTCGCCGACCTGCCCTGCGAATTTTATGTGTTTGGCGCCCCGAATGAACAATCGTGGATGGACGACATCACCCGCGCTTATGGTGAACTGCCCAACTTTATTAACCTGATTGGCAAAATCTCGCTTGAAGAGCTGCCGTGGGCCATTTCTAAAATGGATTGCTATATCGCGTCTGACTCGGGGAATGTCTACATTGCCGATGCGGTCGGCGTGCCGGTAATCTTACTGTTCGGGCCTTGTTGCCACTATGAACAGCGTCCGCTGGGCAACGTATTGCTGATTGGTAATGATGACAACATTTGCTCATATGTTTTTGAAACACGATATTACTTCTCACAGAGCCGGGAAGAACTCTTCGCTGTAACAGACGAAGCGCTACGTGAACTCAAACTCTTCATTTGCGAGTTACCCACAATTAATACAGACGCATACTCCTTTGATGCTCAGGGAAACTAATTATTATGGCTTTTCTAAGCATCATTATTGCCGCGCATAACGCCAAAGATACGCTTCACACTACGCTAGAAAGCCTGCAAAACGCGATTGAGGGTGCGGGGGATGATGTAGAGATCATTATCTTTAACGACAGTTCAAACGACTCAACGCAGGATATTATTGAAGCGTGGCTGCCAATGCTTCCGAATGCGCAATCCCGATACGTCGAGTACCGTAACGTAGGCCATGTTCGAAACAGTGCCCTCTCGCTGGCCACAGGTGAATACATTACCATGCTGGATAGCGATGACCGGATGAAACCGGGCAGCATCAGGGACGCGGTGGCGTTTCTCAAATCAGAGCGCCCTGATATGCTCCTGACGCGCCTGCTGGAAATTCGCGACACCAAAAAAATGACAGCCGACTGGCAGGGGTTCTCTCCTGTTGCTTTGTCACAACATGAGGCAATAAAGCGGTTCCTGCAGCACAAAGATTTTCAGGCACATCTCATCGGGCAATTCATTCATCGGGAATTGTATGTGAATAACCCGATTCCTTCGATGATTTGTTATGAAGATTTCGCCGTGTTTCCCGGCATGCTGATGCAATCGCGTAAAATAGTCTATCAGCGTCAGGGGCACTATTATTACATCAAACGTAACGACAGTTTGTCGAGCCGTCTCGACGCCAGTAAAATCGCTACGCTGGTTGATTGCACATTGCAAATGGAAGAAACATTCCCTCGTTCTTTTAAGCATCTTGTTAATTGTCACTGGTTTGATATCTACAGAAACCACCGGCAGCATCTGACTGACCTGCAACTCAAACTGGTTAAACAGCGGGTCAATGCACTTTATTCTCTCTCTTTCTTCTTTACCAGAGATGTACGTTTCAGCTACAAAAAAAGGGTCATTGAGGCATTATGGAAAAAGTAAAACTGCGGCTTTATCAGCTGACGCTGATTTTGAGCCTTATTTCGCTTGCGCTGGCGCTGCTGAGTTCAGGTAAGCAGCGAGAGGTTTTCTATATTGCGATTTATGCCAGCATTATCGGCTTAGCGTGCGAATATAAAAAAATCACAATGCGTCCTTTTTCTATCGCATTGCCGATTTTATTGATTGGCCTGCTTAATCTTGGCTGGTATCTGGTGTATGAATATCATAGCGAAGGTCTGAACGTTTATAGCGATTATCTCGGTGCAAGTAAAAAATTAATTCTGGCAAGTATTCTCATTTTTTACCTTGACCGGTTTAAGTCTTATATTGATAGAGCATCCTTCCAGAAATATTTTTTATACGCCTCTGGTGCAGGGTTTATACTCGCCACTGGCTATGGCTTATGGCAGGCTTCACAGGGTATGGGGCGTATCGAGATGGCCATAAACCGTGCGACCGTGTCGGCCTATGTTTATTCTGTATTGTCACTGGCGTTTGTATACAGCCTTTATCTACAGAAAAATATCAAACTGTATGTAGCCGCAGGACTCATCATCTTAATATCTTATTTCGTCATTCTTCTAACGGGCACCCGTGCCGCAATGGGGTTATATCTACTCCTGGCGATTGTACTCACGCTTTATCACTTCAGAAGAATACACCTTAAATCTACGCTGATTTTCTTATGTATTGTGGCGGGTATTGTTATCGTTAGCTACAAACCATTAATCCTACCCAAGCTACAACAAACACAAGCTGAAGTTGAAAGTTATCAAAAAGGTAATGATGCAACCTCGCTCGGCGCACGTTTCTCTATGTGGAGTGTTGGTATTCAAAACGGTCTTGCCCATCCTTTAGGGCAGTCAGTTGAAGACCGCGAAATATGGACACAGCAATATGTGAAAAATGGGCACCCACACCTCGCGGCTGCCCTCGAGTTTATCAGGGTGCATCTGCACAATGAGTTTATTGAGAAATATTCTCTGCAGGGGATCCCAGGGCTGGCGATTTTAGTGTTTTTCTATATATCGATGATCGTTTACGCCCTTAAAAACAGAAATGGCCTGCTGCTAACGACCATGCTTCTTTTATTACTCTATGGCCTGACTGACGTCATACTGTTGAGTTCTGAAGCTTTAATCTTCTTTGTCACCGTATTTGCGCTGAGTACCCCTTTTTCGCAAACCAGGCAACGCTAATGATAATGCCCGCCTGGCGGGCATTATTTTTTCTTGTACTGATAAAACTCCGCCAGCGTCATCCCTACCGTCTTATCGGATAACCAGCTAAAGAGCGTTTCTAAATCCTGATACAACCCTTCAATCGCCGCCTCATCTTTAAACGTTGGGCTTCCGCCAGGCATAAATTCCGACGAATGAAGCATAAACTCCACGTACTCACTTCCCTGCGACAGGCATTGCTGTGCGACCTGAATCATTTGCTCCGCATTCCCACCGGACGGTCTTAGCCAGTTCACAGAGGGAGAGCGGTATTTACCGCGAAGCCTGTCGTAACCCTGTTTGATCGTGTTCAACCACGCCGGGTGTTTATACTGAATGCTCATCGGCACTTCGAGTAATGGGCTATGGCCTGCCCGGGAAATATTGTCTAAATCCATGAAATAGGCGTGGTCGGGGAAATGCTGATAATCCGTTCCGCCATTACCCTGTGGGGCGCCTTTCGCATTGCGCCAGTTCACGCGTGGCGTCACGGAGCAATCCACCTGGTAGCCCAGTTCAACGAGCAATTTTGCGTAGCGACTGTCAAATGCCCAACGTCCGGCACGGTGGCTTAACATTTTGGTCTGGAAGGTCTCTTCCAGCAGGCGGGTCATGAATAGCACTTTTTCGCGCATCACCTCATCCGAAAATTCAACCAGATAAGGCTGCCATCGCCAGTCATCGCCCGTGAGATCGTGTTCCGGCGGGCTATTCCATGCGTGAAGGTGCATTCCCACCTCCCCCTGACCGCGGGCGATCGCGTCCCTGGCGAATTCGATGAAAACGGGCTCGATCGCCATCTCGTAATTGGTCAGCCACACGGGCTTAAAGCCGAAACGCTCACAAAGCGCCTGGAAACGCGCCAGATAACGCGCATTTTCCGTTTTAATGACGCGGTGATTTTGCCAGAGATTATCGCCCTCAGTATCAATTGTGATGATAAACGCTGGTTTGTTCATAATGAGTCCGCAAGACAGGAAAGTTAGCGCTATGTTACGCACTCTCCAAAGCATGAGTAAACCCTTCCAGGGAAATTACTGAGATTATGGAGAAAGAGTGCAAGTCGCTATCAGGTCTATTAGAATTGCCATCAGTACAACGCCGATAAGATGATGATGAATAACTTACCTGACACACCTGATTTGCGCATTTTACTTATCAAACTCCGCCATCATGGCGACATGTTGCTGACCACTCCCGTCATTGATTCGCTACGTCAAAAATGGCCGCAGGCGCAGATTGATGTCCTGCTGTATGAAGAAACGCGCGATATGCTCGCCGCGCATCCGGCGATCGGTACAATTTATGGAATCGATCGTAAATGGAAACAGCTTGGCACGCTCAAGCATCTTCAAAAAGAGTGGCAGTTGCTGCGTGCGTTAAGAAATCAGCATTATCATCTGGTGATTAACTTGGCCGATCAATGGCGTAGCGCGATCGTCACCCGTTTCACCGGTGCACCCGTTCGCCTCGGATTCGCGTTTAACAAACGCAACAGTGCATTCTGGCGTTTTTGTCACACCGATCTGGTCTCTGTCGACGGCCACAAATCCCTGCATACGGTCGAACAGAATCTTTCCATTCTGGCGCCATTACCGGTCGCGCCGCAGCCTGCCGTCACCATGGCTTACACCGCAGAAGACTGGCATCATGCCCGCCAAAAGCTGACGCAGACGGCCGTGGGCGACAGCTATATCGTGATCCAGCCGACGTCCCGCTGGTTCTTTAAATGCTGGAGCGAAGACAAAATGGCGCAAACCATTACTGCACTGCAGCAGGATGGTCATACGGTTGTGCTCACCGCGGGGCCGGATAAAAAAGAGCTGGCGATGATCGATCGCATTCTCGCCGCCTCGCCGAAGACGGGAGTCGTCTCGCTGGCGGGCCAGCTAACGTTGCGCCAGCTGGCCTCACTCATCGATCATGCGCGTCTTTTTATCGGCGTTGACTCCGTTCCAATGCATATGGCCGCCGCGCTGCAAACACCCTGCGTGGCGCTGTTTGGTCCTTCTAAACTCACGTTTTGGTCTCCATGGCAAGTCAACGGTGAAGTCATCTGGGCCGGCGATTACGGCCCTTTACCCGATCCGGATGCCATTGATACCAAAACGAAAGAACGCTATCTCGACGCCATTCCCGTTGATGCTGTCGTCTCCGCCGCAAGGAGATATCTGTCATGAAACACCATCGTCTGGCCATTGTTCGACAAAAGTATCGCCCTGATGGCGGAGCGGAACGCTTCGTTTCGCGCGCTCTCACCGCGCTGAGCAATCAGAACCTTGAGCTCAACGTCATCACGCGTGAGTGGCAGGGAGAGAAGCAAGACGACTGGCATATCCATATTTGCAACCCTCAAAAATGGGGCCGCATCAGTCGAGAGCGCGGATTTGCACAGGCCGCGCGCGCGCTGTGGCAGCAACAGCAGTTTGATATTGTTCAAAGCCATGAGCGCATCCCGGGTTGTGATATCTATCGCGCGGGTGATGGGGTGCATCGTCGCTGGCTGCTTCAGCGCGCGCGCATTTTACCTGCCTGGCGTGCGCAAATGCTGATGTATGACCGCTATCACCGCTACGTGATGCGTGCGGAACGGGAAATGTATCAGGCGCCCGAGCTGAAAGCCGTAATCTGTAATGCGGAGATGATCAAACGCGAAATCGTTGAAGACTTTGATATTGACGCAAATAAAATTCATGTGATTTATAATTCTATTGATTCCAGCCGCTTCGTTCCGGCCCAGGAGGCACAGCGTGCGATGCTGCGCCAGCAATTTGGTTTGCCAGCCGATACCGTTGTGCTCTGTTTTGTTGGCTCAGGGTTTGAACGAAAAGGATTAGCCAGCGCCATACGCGCTATCGCTGGAACATCAGCCTGGCTGATTGTGGTTGGGCAAGATAAAGCAGAGCGTCGTTATCGCGACCTCGCCCGTTCGTTAGGCTGCGAGGGGCAAATCCGTTTCCTGGGGGTGCAAAAAGAAACTCTGCCTTTTTATCAGCTATCCGATGGTTTACTGTTGCCAACGCTGTATGATCCCTTTCCTAACGTCATTCTTGAAGCGATGGCCTGCGGCTTGCCCGTCATTACTTCAGAGAGTTGCGGTGGTGCAGAGTTTATTCAACAAGGCCAGAACGGATTTTATTGTGACGCACTTGATATCAGTACACTGAAGGAAGCGGTAGCCGCCATTCCTTCACTGGAAAAAAATAACAATATGGGACGAGCGGCACGTGAACGTGTAAAAGACGCCACTCCCGAAAAACTATCAAGTCAGCTTATTACGCTTTATCAAAAATTACTGGATTAAAAATGCGCATCCTAATGATTATTGATGGTTTACCCGGTGGAGGAGCTGAAAAAACGGTTCTTACGCTCTCCCGTGGATTAATAGAAATGGGACATCAGGTCTCTCTATTCTCTCTGCGGAAAGTGTGCGACTACGCCATCCCGGACGGCATCGATTATCAGGTTGTTCAGGACACATGTAAAAAACCGTGGCGAAAGCTGACGGAAATCCCACGCCGCGCCCAACTGCTGGATCAGGCGATTGAGCAAGCTGAGCGCAGCGGCAAATTTGATGTGGTGTTCTCTCACCTGCACAAAACAGACCGCATTGTGTCGCACTGCCGCGCGCTGGAACGTGACAAAGTCTGGTTCTGCGTGCACGGCATGTTCTCGTTTTCCTATCTTCGCCATCGCAGCGGACTTTCGCGCTGGTTTAAACATCTTAAAATTCGTCATACCTACGAAAACCGCAACGTTGTCGCCGTCTCAGGCGCCGTGTTGACAGATCTTTCCGAGACGCTGGCGCTCAATCTTCGACGCAAAGCGGTTATCCATAATCCTTTCGATATTCCTGAAATTCAGCGTCTGGCGGATGCGCCCTTCGAGATGCAGGGAAAGGATTACATTATTCATGTTGGCCGCTTCCATGAGCACAAACGCCACGACCGACTCTTACGTGCGTTCGCCCTGAGTAAAATTGACACAACGCTGGTCATGATGGGCAATGGTTCTGACGCTCAAATTCAAAAACTCAAGCAGCTTGCTGCCGAGCTGGGTATTGAAAACAAAACGGTTTTCCGCCCGTTCGAGTCCAATCCCTATCCCTGGATTAAAGGGGCACGCCTTTTAGTGTTAAGTTCTGACTGCGAAGGTTTTGGTAATGTGCTGGTCGAAGCCATTATCTGCCAGACGCCACCGGTCAGTACAAATTGCCCCGGAGGCCCTGCCGAAATCCTCACCGGCGCTTTAGCGCGCGGGCTGGCAGAGTTAAATGACGAGTCACTGGCAAAAACGCTGGCGGATATTTATACCGCCCCACCGGTCGTTGGCGATACAACCATCGCGTCGTTCGGTATCAATGCCATTTGCCAGCAATATATTGCTCTGGTCGATAATCAAAAATAATCAGGTTTCTTATGCAAAATTCAGCCCCATTGTTAAGCGTGGTGGTTGCCGTTTATAACGGTGAAGCTTTCCTGGATCAGTTCTTTACCTGCCTTGTCAATCAACGCATCGACAGCATGGAAGTCATCATTGTCAATGACGGCTCTACTGACCGCTCGATGGAGATCGTCGAAAACTGGCGAGAAAAACTGCCGCAGCTGCAGGTCATAGAACAGCAAAACCAGGGCGTATCCATCGCGCGTAACACCGGTCTGGCCGTTGCGACGGGTCAATATCTTTCTTTCCCGGATATTGATGATGTCTTTAAACCCGGCATGTACCAACACCTGCTGGATATGGCCGTCACGCAGGATCTGGATGTCGCCACCTGTAACGGGAACTACGTCTGGGAGAATAACAAGAAACCCTCGCGCCCGATCTTCCCTGAAGACAAACTGGCTTCGACTGGGGTCATGGCTGGCCCTGCGTGGTTAAAAATGGCGCTGGACTCTCGTAAATTCCTTCACGTCACCTGGCTGAACATCTATCGCCACGACTTTATCCGTAAACACAATTTCCATTTCGAACCCGGCCTGCGCCATCAGGATATTCCGTGGACCACCGAAGTGCTGCTCGCGGCAGAGCGGGTTCAGTACACCAGTGAACGTTATTACGACTACTACATTCACTCTGCATCGGTGTCCCATATGCCGGACAATGACGACACGCTGATTCGCTCCGCGCGTCACTACATGAAAATCTTGCAGATGCTCGACGCCATCAATCAGCGCTACCCGGATAAAGTGAAAGGGATCCCTGCCTGCCACTGGCAAATTGCCAAAGAGGGGCTGGGCATTATTCACACCTTCGACAACATGAAGGATGAGAAGAAGAAATCAATGATTATTAAAGAGTTCTTCGAAACAGGCATCTGGAAACTCATCTGGAAAAGTGCAAAAAGTCCGCGTCTGCGCTGGCGGCTGGGTCGACGTTATTTCCGTTTGAAACGGTATCTGGCATAAGAGATAGCTTTACCTGGCCTAAATGCTTAGAATTTGCCCGCCGAAACTAAAAAAACGGATAATCGCTTGGAATTGTTGTATACCGCTCTGCTCTACATCATTCAGCCACTGGTGTGGCTGAGACTGTTGCTTCGTAGCCGGAAAGCGCCTGCGTATCGTAAACGCTGGGCTGAACGCTATGGCTTCTGCCGCAATAAAGTCGTACCGGACGGTATCTTGCTGCATTCCGTTTCTGTCGGTGAAACGCTGGCGGCGATCCCGCTGGTTCGCGCCCTGCGTCACCGCTACCCTTCACTGCCAATCACCGTCACGACGATGACGCCAACCGGCTCGGAGCGCGCGTTATCCGCTTTCGGTAAAGACGTGCAGCACGTCTATCTGCCTTACGATCTGCCCTGCGCCATGAATCGTTTCCTGAATACCGTTCGCCCGAAGCTGGTGATCGTGATGGAAACCGAACTGTGGCCGAATATGATTTCCGCCCTGCATGCCCGTAAAATCCCGCTGGTCATTGCCAACGCCCGCCTTTCAGAGCGCTCGGCGAAAGGTTACGGCAAGCTGGGTAAGTTTATGCGCCGCCTGCTGAGCAAAATTACGCTGATTGCCGCGCAGAACGAAGAGGATGCGGCACGCTTTATCGCGCTGGGCCTGAAACGCAACCAGCTTGCGGTAACGGGCAGCCTGAAATTTGATATTTCCGTTACCCCTGAGCTCGCCGCCCGTGCGATCACGCTGCGTCGCCAGTGGGCCCCGCGTCGTCAGGTCTGGATTGCCACCAGTACTCATGATGGCGAAGAAGAGATCATTCTGCAGGCTCACCGCAAGCTGCTGGAAAAATTCCCTGATTTACTGCTGATCCTCGTGCCTCGCCATCCGGAGCGTTTTAAAGATGCCCGTGAAATGGTGCAGAAAGGCGGCTTCAGCTTCACGCTGCGCAGCAGCGGTGAAATTCCTTCCGGCAGCACCCAGGTGGTGATTGGCGATACGATGGGCGAGCTGATGCTGCTGTACGGAATCGCTGACCTCGCGTTTGTCGGTGGCAGCCTGGTCGAACGCGGCGGTCATAACCCGCTGGAGCCGGCAGCCCACGCTATTCCGGTGCTGATGGGGCCGCACACGTTTAACTTCAAAGATATCTGCGCGAAACTACAGCAGGCCGATGGTTTAATTACCGTGACCGATGCGGATTCGGTGGTCAAAGAGGTATCGACCCTTCTGACTGACGAAGATTATCGCCTGTGGTACGGGCGTCATGCCGTCGAAGTGCTGCACCAGAACCAGGGCGCGCTGACCCGACTGCTGCAGCTTCTGCAACCTTATCTGCCCCAGCGGAGCCACTAATGTCAACGCGTCTGTCGGTCGTCATGATCGCCAAAAACGCCGCCGACCTGCTTCCGGATTGCCTGGCGTCGGTTGCCTGGGCTGACGAAATAGTCATTCTTGACTCTGGAAGTACGGACAACACGGTGAACGTTGCCCGGGCAGCGGGCGCAAAAGTCTTTATCGACGCTGACTGGCAAGGCTATGGCATCCAGCGCCAGCGCGCGCAGGGCTATGCCACAGGTGATTATGTCCTGATGCTCGACACCGACGAACGCATCACGCCTGAGCTTCAGCAGGCCATTCAGGCGGTGATTTCCTCGCCCCAGCCAGGCGCCGTATACAGCATTGCCCGCCGCAACTACTTCCTTGGCCGTTTTATGCGCCACAGCGGCTGGTATCCTGACCGCGTGATGCGCCTCTACGAGCGCGAGCGATATCAGTACAACGGCAATCTGGTGCATGAATCCCTGAGCTGCGATAGCGCCCAGGTGATTCCCCTGACGGGCGATTTGCTGCACCTGACCTGCCGTGATTTCGCGAGCTTCCAGCGTAAACAGCTCAACTATGCCACCGCATGGGCTCAGGAGCGTCACCAGCGCGGCAAGAAGGCCTCGCTGACGGGTATCTTCACCCACACGCTGGGCGCGTTCCTGAAAACGCTGCTGCTGCGTGGTGGCGTCCTGGACGGCAAGCAGGGCTGGTTACTCGCGGTTGTGAATGCCCAGTATACTTTCAACAAATACACCGAGCTGTGGGCGCTCTGCCGCGGCTACTCAGAGAAAACGTGAGCCATGAGCACAAAAGCGATTTATCCGGGTACCTTCGATCCGATCACCAACGGTCATCTTGATATCATCACCCGTGCGGCGTGCATGTTCGACAAGGTGATCCTGGCCATTGCCGCCAGCCCCAGCAAAAAGCCGATGTTTGATCTCAACGAGCGCGTACAGCTCGCCACCGATGCCATTTCGCATCTGCCGAATGTTGAGGTGGTCGGGTTTAGCGACCTGATGGCAAACTTCGCCCGCGCTCAGCAGGCCAATATTCTGATCCGTGGTTTACGCGCGGTGGCAGACTTCGAGTATGAGATGCAGCTGGCGCACATGAACCGCCACCTGATGCCGGAGCTGGAGAGCGTGTTCCTGATGCCCTCCAAAGAGTGGTCGTTTATCTCTTCCACGCTGGTAAAAGAGGTGGCGCGTCATCACGGCGATGTCACCCATTTCCTGCCGACTAACGTCCACCATGCATTGATGGAAAAGCTAAAGTAGCCTTATTTCTGGCACTGACGGCAGTAGAACGTGGCGCGCTGGGCGTGCTTCGTGGCAATCACTGGCGTGCCGCAGACTCTGCACGGTTCGCCTTTACGGCCATACACCTGCAGCTCCTGGGCAAAATAGCCCGGCTTGCCGTCACTTTGCAGGAAGTCCTTCAACGTTGTCCCGCCCTGCTCAATCGAGCGAAGTAATACGGCTTTAATCACCCGGACCAGCAGCTCGCACTCCTGCGCCGACAGCGAAGAGGCCAGCCGATCGGGATGGATCCCCGCCGCAAACAGCGATTCGCTGGCGTAGATATTCCCCACGCCGACCACCAGCTTGTTATCCATCAGCCAGGGCTTAATCGGGCTTTTCTTCTTCGCACACTTCGCCTTGAGGTATTCCGCGTTAAACGCGTCTGAGAGCGGCTCCGGGCCCAGATGCGCCAGCACGTTATGCCCTTCCAGCTCCTTCGTCCACAGCCACGCGCCAAAGCGCCGTGGGTCGGTGTAACGGAGCACTTTGCCGTTGTTCATCACCAGATCGACGTGGTCGTGCTTTTCCGCAGGCAGTTCTTCGGTAAGAATGCGCAGGCTCCCGGACATTCCCAGGTGGATAATAATCCAGCCGTCGGGCAGTTCCAGCAGCAGGTATTTCGCGCGACGCTGTACGCTAAGGACGGGTTTATCGCTCAGGGCATGGATCTCATCGGACACCGGCCAGCGCAGACGTCCATTGCGGACCACCGCGTGAAGAATCGTCGCGCCGACCAGATGGGGCTCAATGCCGCGACGGCTGGTTTCTACCTCAGGTAATTCAGGCATAGTTCCTCCGTTGAGATACAGAATGCAAAAAACCCCGCAGTTGCGGGGTTTTTCGATACAAGGAGACTAAAATTATTTGATTTTAGCTTCTTTGTACAGTACGTGCTGGCGTACAACTGGATCGAATTTTTTCAGTTCCAGTTTTTCCGGCTTAGTACGTTTGTTCTTCGTGGTGGTGTAGAAGTGACCTGTACCAGCAGAAGAAACCAGCTTGATTTTCTCGCGAATACCTTTAGCCATGATTTATTTCCTCTTTAAGTACTTAGTACTTTTCGCCACGGGCACGCAGTTCGGACAGAACTGTATCGATGCCTTTCTTATCGATTACACGCATACCTTTAGCAGATACGCGCAGGGTGACAAAACGCTTCTCGCTCTCAACCCAGAAACGGTGAGAGTGCAGGTTCGGCAGGAAACGGCGTTTAGTCGCGTTCAGTGCGTGGGAACGGTTGTTACCGGTCACCGGACGCTTGCCAGTAACTTGGCAGACTCGGGACATGTCTATTCTCCAAAAATCAAATTAGCTCGAGCTTCGTATGGGGTATCGGCGCCTCGTCAGGCTTTACAGCCCGGTCATCGCATAGTTCTAAGTGAACTCTCGATTGCCAGGCCCAAATGCCAAACCCGAGATTCTCAAAGGTGGCGTAGTATACGCTGACTCGGCGGTGTGCTCAAGTCCCGAACAGACAAAGATCCCGATGGATCGCGAGAAATAGCCTAAATCCAGCCATGTTCTGCGAAAGAAATGTACTCACCGCGGCCAATTATCAGATGGTCCAGCACACGAATGTCCATGAATTGACAGCATTTGATAATGCGTTCGGTGATTTCTTTGTCCGCTCTGCTCGGTTCTGCACAGCCAGAGGGGTGATTATGCGCGAGGATCACGCCCGCTGCATTCACTTTTATCGCTTCCCGCACAATTTCACGCGGATGCACCTCAACGTGACTCAATGTGCCCGCAAAGAGACAGCTATGTTTCAGCACCCGATTTCTGTTATCGACAAAGATCACCATAAAGATCTCGCGTTCGATATCGGTTAACTGGCTTTGCAGGAATTCGCGCGTCATTTCAGGCGTCAGGATCGGATCTTCCTTCTCCATGCGGACATTGTAAAAACGGCGGGCAAGTTCAGCAATGCCCCTCAGCTGGGCATATTTCGCCACGCCAATTCCCTCAACGTGCTTAAACTGCGCCATATCGGCGGTCAATAAACCGTACAGCGAACCGAAATGTGCGATCAGCTCTTTTGCCAGCGTAAATACCGTTTTTCCGGGCGTTCCGGTACGTAAAAAGAGCGCCAGCAGTTCATCGTCTTTTAACAGGCTAACGCCATAGCGCAGCAGTTTTTCGCGCGGCAGCAGCTCCTCATCCTCTTCTTCCATGCTCTTTCTCCCCTTTTTAACCCCATGCTGCCACAGGCCAATCCGTCGCTCGACGGCCACATTGCGTTCTTGCGTAGCGCCTCGCAAAGTGGTCGAAGGACAAAATCACCCCGCTTTGGGGATTGTGATAAAATGCCCGCTCTCTGGTGAAACCCAACAGGAAAGAATCATGATGAGCCTGGCCGGTAAAAAAATCGTTCTTGGCGTGAGCGGCGGCATTGCTGCTTATAAAGCGCCGGAGCTGGTGCGTCGTCTGCGCGAGCGCGGAGCTGACGTGCGGGTCGCGATAACCGAAGGCGGTAAAGCCTTTATCACTCCCCTGAGCCTGCAGGCCGTTTCAGGATACCCGGTATCTGACAGCCTGCTCGATCCGGCCGCCGAAGCCGCGATGGGCCATATTGAGCTGGGAAAATGGGCAGACCTGGTTATCCTCGCTCCCGCCACGGCTGATTTAATCGCTCGGGTTGCGGCCGGTATGGCAAACGACCTGGTCTCCACCATTTGTCTGGCCACCCCTGCGCCTGTTGCCGTCGTTCCTGCCATGAACCAGCAGATGTACCGTAACGCGGCCACCCAGCATAATCTTGAGACGCTGGCCTCACGCGGCCTGCTTATCTGGGGTCCGGACAGCGGCAGCCAGGCCTGCGGCGACGTTGGCCCGGGCCGCATGCTTGACCCGCTGACGATTGTTGATATGGCCGCAGCCCATTTTTCGCCTGTCAACGATCTGCAACATCTCAACATCATGATTACCGCGGGCCCCACGCGCGAGCCGCTGGATCCGGTGCGCTACATCACCAACCACAGCTCCGGCAAAATGGGCTTTGCGATTGCCGCCGCCGCCGCAAGGCGTGGCGCGAACGTCACGCTGGTGAGCGGCCCGGTATCGCTGCCTACCCCTGCGTTTGTGAAGCGAATTGACGTGACCACCGCGCTGGAGATGGAAGCCGCCGTGCAGGCACATGCGCAAAGCCAGCAGATTTTTATCGGCTGTGCGGCCGTCGCAGACTATCGTGCCGAGACGATCGCCGAGGCTAAAATTAAAAAGCAAGGCGATGAATTAACACTAAAAATGGTGAAAAACCCGGACATTGTTGCCGGCGTCGCCGCACTAAAAAGCCATCGTCCATACGTTGTTGGGTTTGCCGCAGAAACGAATAATGTGGAAGAATATGCCCGGCAAAAACGTACCCGCAAAAACCTCGATTTGATTTGCGCGAACGACGTATCGCTGGCCACACAAGGATTTAACAGCGACAGCAACGCACTGCACCTTTTCTGGCAGGATGGAGATAAAGTCTTACCGCTTGAGCGCAAGGAACTCCTGGGCCAACAATTACTGGACGAGATCGTTACCCGTTATGATGAAAAAAATCGACGTTAAGATTCTGGACCCGCGTGTTGGCGAGCAATTCCCGCTGCCAACCTATGCCACCTCCGGCTCTGCCGGTCTTGACCTGCGCGCCTGTCTCGATGACGCCGTAGAACTGGCTCCGGGTGCCACTACCCTGGTTCCAACTGGCCTGGCGATTCACATTGCTGACCCGTCTCTGGCAGCAGTGATCCTGCCGCGTTCTGGTCTGGGCCATAAGCACGGCGTTGTGCTGGGTAACCTGGTCGGCCTGATCGACTCCGACTACCAGGGTCAGCTGATGGTCTCCGTCTGGAACCGCGGTCAGGACAGCTTCACCATTGAACCTGGCGAGCGTATCGCCCAGATGGTCTTTGTACCGGTGGTGCAGGCAGAATTTAACCTGGTGGCAGACTTTGACGCCACCGACCGTGGCGAAGGCGGCTTCGGCCATTCCGGGCGCAAATAACGGCCCGAAAGACACGTATCTCACAGCGTCATAATGCAATAACAAACCGCAAACGCCCGTTTGCGGTCGCTGTGTGGATGCCAGCCTGGCAAGTGCTTATTTTCAGGGGTATTTTGTAACATGGCAGAAAAACAAACCGCGAAAAGGAATCGTCGCGAAGAAATACTTCAATCTCTGGCTCTGATGCTTGAATCCAGCGATGGCAGTCAACGCATCACCACCGCTAAACTGGCCGCCTCTGTAGGCGTGTCTGAGGCGGCGCTGTACCGTCATTTCCCGAGCAAGACCCGAATGTTCGACAGCCTGATCGAGTTTATTGAAGACAGCCTGATCACGCGCATCAACCTGATTCTGAAAGACGAAAAAGACACCACCGCACGTCTGCGTCTGATTGTGCTGTTAATCCTGGGCTTTGGTGAACGCAATCCGGGCTTAACCCGTATTCTCACCGGCCACGCGCTGATGTTTGAACAGGACAGACTGCAGGGCCGCATTAACCAGCTTTTCGAGCGTATTGAAGCGCAGCTGCGCCAGGTACTACGCGAAAAGAAAATGCGTGAAGGCGAAGGTTACACCATTGATGAAACGCTGCTGGCGAGCCAGATTCTGGCGTTTTGTGAAGGGATGCTCTCCCGCTTTGTGCGTAGCGAATTCAAATACCGTCCAACGGACGATTTTGACGCCCGCTGGCCGTTAGTGGCTGCTCAGTTGCAGTAATCCGTAAGCCCGGTAAGCGTAGCGCCACCGGGCAATTTAATTACACCCCGAACTCTTCCCGGTATGCACGTACCGCCGCCAGATGGTCCGCCATCTCAGGCTTCTCTTCCAGATACGCAATCAGGTCTTTCAGGGTGATAATCGACGTCACTTTGCAGCTGTAATCGCGTTCGACTTCCTGAATAGCGGAAATTTCACCGCGACCACGCTCCTGACGATCCAGAGAAATCAGCACGCCAGCAAGCGTCGCACCGTTGGCCTGGATAATCTCCATTGATTCGCGGATCGCCGTACCCGCGGTAATCACGTCATCGACCAGCATGACGCGGCCCTGCAGCGCGCTGCCGACCAGATTCCCGCCTTCACCATGGGTTTTAGCTTCTTTGCGGTTAAAGCAGTACGGCACGTCGCGGTCATGGTGTTCCGCCAGCGCCACCGCGGTGGTGGTCGCAATCGGAATGCCTTTATAGGCCGGGCCAAACAGCAGGTCAAAATCAATCCCGGAATCCACCAGCGCTTCGGCATAGAAACGGCCTAACAGTGCCAGATCGCGCCCGGTATTAAACAGCCCGGCGTTGAAGAAATAGGGACTCTTACGCCCGGATTTCAGCGTAAATTCGCCAAACTTAAGTACCTGCTTGTTAAGCGCAAACTCAATAAACTGGCGCTGATACGATTTCATGGATTTGCTCCTTTGGTTTTTCTGTCTTACAGGCAAAAAAAAGGCGACTCATTGGTCGCCTTTAAAATCAATTTTCTAACGCCGCTTTCTGCGTCGTTACAATGGATTCGATTCCCCCTCGGGCCAACGCCAGCAGGGAGAGAAGCTCTTCGTGGGTGAACGGCTCGCCTTCCGCCGTGCCCTGCACCTCAATGATGCGACCGTCTTCGGTCATCACCACGTTCATGTCGGTTTCGGCTGCGGAATCTTCAACGTATTCCAGATCGCAAAGCGCTTCGCTGTTAACGATACCGACAGAAACCGCCGCAACCATGCCTTTCATTGGGTTGGTTTTCAGCTTACCGGCAGCAACCAGCTTGTTCAGGGCATCGGCCAGCGCTACGCAGGCACCGGTAATGGACGCGGTACGCGTACCGCCGTCAGCCTGAATCACGTCGCAGTCCAGCGTGATGGTGAATTCGCCGAGGATTTTCAGGTCAACGGCGGCGCGCAGCGCACGCGCGATCAGACGTTGAATCTCCATGGTACGACCGCCCTGCTTACCCTTTGCCGCTTCACGGGCATTACGGGTATGGGTCGCACGCGGCAGCATGCCGTATTCTGCGGTGATCCACCCCTGGCCCTGACCTTTCAGGAAGCGCGGAACGCCTTCTTCGATGGAGGCGGTGCACAGCACTTTAGTGTCACCAAACTCAACCAGCACGGAGCCTTCAGCGTGTTTTGTATAGTTACGGGTCAGGGTGACGGGACGCACCTGGTTGGCGCTACGACCTGATGGACGCATGATGGATTCTCCGGCTTGAAACGAATGTGGCTGCGCATTATACGGATAAAGGACGCTTATTCCTATCCTGAGAAGCCCCCGAAAGCTATAATCCCCCCATCTCTCCTTTAAAAACGGGAATGTCTATGATCCGCAGTATGACCGCCTACGCCCGGCGTGAAATCAAGGGTAGCTGGGGTAGCGCCACATGGGAAATGCGCTCGGTAAACCAGCGTTACCTGGAAACGTATTTCCGTATGCCGGAGCAGTTCCGCAGCCTTGAGCCTGTCGTACGTGAACGTATCCGTACGCGTCTGACGCGCGGAAAAGTGGAATGTAACCTGCGCTTTGAGCCTGATGCGAGCGCACAGGGCGAGCTCATCCTCAACGAAAAACTGGCAAAACAGCTCGTGAATGCGGCGAACTGGGTCAAAATGCAGAGCGATGAAGGCGAAATCAACCCGGTTGATATTCTGCGCTGGCCTGGCGTCATGGCCGCCGGTGAGCAGGATCTGGACGCCATTGCCGCTGAAATCCTGGCAGCTCTCGACGGCACGCTGGACGACTTTATCATTGCCCGCGAAACCGAAGGCCAGGCGCTGAAAGCGATGATTGAGCAGCGTCTTGAAGGCGTGAGCACCGAAGTAGCGAAAGTCCGCACCCATATGCCAGAAGTGCTGCAATGGCAGCGCGAGCGCCTTGTCGCCAAACTGGAAGAAGCGGAAGTTCAGCTGGAAAACACCCGTCTGGAACAAGAACTGGTGCTGATGGCGCAGCGTATCGATGTCGCTGAAGAGCTGGACCGTCTGGAAGCGCACGTTAAAGAAACCTACAACATTCTGAAGAAAAAAGAAGCTGTGGGCCGCCGTCTGGACTTTATGATGCAGGAGTTCAACCGCGAGTCGAACACCCTGGCGTCTAAGTCGATCAATGCAGAAGTGACGAATTCAGCGATTGAGCTGAAAGTGCTGATTGAACAGATGCGCGAGCAGATCCAGAACATCGAGTAATGCCTTTCGGGTGGTGTCGAATGCACCACCCATTACTATTTCTAATCCATCTCAACGCCCATTTTGTCGCTTTACCGCCTTTCATCAAGCCTGCTCAATATAGCTTGATAAAAATTTTTAGGGCAAACTGACTCGCCTTAGAAAATCTCAATCGTGATCTTGCGCACAAATCGCTAACCTCCCCCGCGTTCACACCGGAGGGTATATGCTGCTTCACATCCTTTATCTCATTGGCATCACCGCAGAAGCCATGACCGGCGCGCTTGCCGCCGGACGTCGCCGTATGGATACCTTCGGCGTAATCATTATTGCTACCGCGACCGCACTGGGCGGCGGTTCCGTGCGCGATATCCTGCTTGGCCATTACCCGCTCGGCTGGGTTAAACACCCTGAGTATGTGATTATTGTTGCGACGGCCGCCGTGTTAACCACCATCGTGGCGCCCGTTATGCCCCATCTTCGCCGCCTGTTCCTGGTGCTTGATGCGCTGGGGCTGATCGTCTTTTCGATAATCGGTGCGCAAATCGCGCTCGATATGGGGGAAGGACCGGTTATCGCCACCATTGCTGCCGTGGTCACGGGCGTATTCGGCGGTGTGCTGCGCGATATGTTCTGCAAACGCATCCCCCTGGTCTTTCAAAAAGAGCTGTATGCCGGCATCTCCTTTGCGGCAGCGGTGCTCTATATCGCCCTGCAGCATTACGTTTCAAACCATGACGTGGTGGTCATCTCAACGCTGCTGTTTGGCTTTACGGCCCGCATGCTGGCGCTGCGTCTGAAGCTCGGGCTGCCCGTTTTTCATTACAAACACAGCGCCCACTAGCTTCAGAACCCGTTGATGTGCTGTTCAGCGAGCCATTTCGCCAGCACATCAATCTGAGGCGCGTGAATCCAGTTAACGATTTGTCGCGCTTTCTCCTCTCCTGTTCCCGGCAGGGTCTGCCAGTCCTTAGCGTTGCGCCCGCTCATCTTCTGCCACGATATGTCTCCCATCGCCTTCAGCGAAGCCTGGGTCAATGGCACACCCATTGCCATGAGCCAGCGGATAAACGGCTTCTCGCGCACCAGATTAAATCGGTGCCAGAGCGCCAGCCCGCGTGCTGAGGAAAACCCCGGTGTAGCCTGCAGCTGCGCCTGCGTTAATAACAGCCATGAAAAGAGATGTTCAAAATGATGCGCCTGCCAGATGGCCCGCCAGGCTGACTCGCCTACTCCTTCAATATCAAGTACCTGCTTTGAACTGAGCCAGGTTAGCCGGGCAAAGAACTGCTCCATACACTCCGGCGAAGCATAGAAACAGCTAAGAGCATGATAGCGTGAGGCCGGAGGCTCTGGTTTATGTCTGTCCGTTCCGCGCCAGAGCACCTTATCAAACCGGGGGATACCCTGCCCGGCCAGGCTGATCTGTATCTGATCCCCCGGAGCAATATCCAGACTCTGCCAGCGCCCAACCGAGCCCAGACTCACCCGCTGCACCTGTTTATCATCCAGTTGCACGGGTTCCAGCGCTGCTACAACGGAAATTTTGCCCGTGCGCCCCACGGAAAAATGAATATCGCTCACCTCAGCGACCTGGGCTGCGGGAGGATATTTCCACGCGACAACCCAGATGCCTTCTCCCGGTAACCACTCTTCGCCCGCAGGTTCATCTTCCGAACGCACCACAATGCCATCCGTGGCAAAGGGTAATGCGGTCACGTGCCAGGCCGCGCGCTGCTTCTCGACGGCATCGACAGATTCGGCGGGTAGCGTATACCGTGCCGACAGCGTAAAACCGGCCTGAGACAGTTCTGCTAAAGATGTACGCATATCTTTCGGTCCGTCCGGCCAGGCCCAGATGAATACGCCGATCTTGCTCAATAGCGAGTTATCCTTTTGCCGCATCATCGCCCCCGCCACCTTTGCGCGAGCGTTCATTCCGCCCAACTGGCTCTGAATGTGGTTGTCGCGTAGCCAGTAAAGCTCGCCCTGCAAGACGCTATTCGCCAGCGCGCCGGTGAGATTTTGCGGAACAGACGGGATTAAACGTACCTTCCCGGTCCAGTCTTCCCCTTTGAGGCCATCACCGCGACTGATGGCCTGGGTTAACTTTCCGTTGCGATAGACCAGCGTCACCGCCACACCGTCAACTTTGGGCTGCAGCCACAGATGCTGTCGGACACGCATCCACTGTCTCAACTCCTCTTTGCTGGTCACCTTATGCACACCCGTGTGGGCAACGGGATGTTTTACGCTTCCCGTCAGCGCCGGGAGTTTCTCTTCTGAAGGCTCACTGCCAAAACAGCGCTGCCACTGCGTTAACCGCCCGTGAAGCTGGTCGTAAGCCTCGTCGCTGATCTCGCTCACGCCCTGCTTCCAGTAAGCCTCATCCCAGCCTTTGATTTGGGCGCTTAACGACGCCATCTCTTTTTCTGCTTTTGCCTGCGACCACACCGGACACACCGCCGCGCCATAGCCACACCACAACAGCATTAACCCGCTTATCCATCGCCACATCGCTACCCCTCCTTTTCATTGCAGGAGATATACCCGGATGCCTGAAACAACGCTAACGGCAACGTTTCACAATGCGAGACGCTATCCGGTGTTTCTTTTGGTTGCTGAAAACCACAGATAAAACCTGAAAACGGCACGCAAAATTCAATAATCCAGGGGAAAAAGTGTGACAAAGGCTACGTCACACGGCGGTGACGTGTATAATAAGCCCGTATGTAGGACTTCTTCGTTAACACATACAAAAGACTCTCATGGCTCAAGGCACGCTTTATATTGTTTCTGCCCCTAGTGGCGCGGGTAAATCCAGCCTTATTCAGGCACTGTTAAAAACCCAACCGTTGTACGACACACAGGTTTCTGTTTCTCACACCACGCGAGCGCCGCGTCCGGGTGAAGTGCACGGTGAACACTATTTCTTTGTGGATCACGACGAATTCAGAGCGATGATCGGCAGAGACGCGTTTCTTGAACACGCTGAAGTATTTGGTAATTACTACGGTACCTCGCGTGAAACCATTGAGCAGGTTCTGGCCACGGGCGTGAATGTGTTCCTGGATATCGACTGGCAGGGCGCACAGCAAATTCGTAAGAAAATGCCTGATTCGCGCAGTATCTTTATTTTACCGCCATCGAAAGATGAGCTGGATCGCCGCCTGCGTGGCCGCGGTCAGGACAGCGAAGAAGTGATCGCAAAGCGTATGGAACAGGCTGTTGCAGAAATGAGCCATTACGCGGAATATGATTACCTTATTGTGAATGATGATTTTGATGCCGCACTGAGCGATCTCAAAACCATTCTTCGTGCAGAACGTCTGCGTATGAGCCGCCAGAAGCAGCGACATGACGCATTAATCACCAAACTGTTGGCAGACTGAACCCACTTTCAGTATCATGCCCAGTCATTTCTTCACCTGTGGAGCATTTTAAGTATGGCACGCGTAACTGTTCAGGACGCTGTAGAGAAAATTGGTAACCGTTTTGACCTGGTGCTGGTCGCCGCGCGTCGCGCTCGTCAGATGCAGGTAGGCGGTAAAGATCCGCTGGTACCGGAAGAAAACGATAAAACCACCGTTATTGCACTTCGCGAAATCGAAGAAGGTCTGATCAACAACCAGATCCTCGACGTGCGTGAGCGCCAGGAGCAGCAAGAGCAGGAAGCCGCAGAACTGCAGGCCGTAACCGCTATTGCTGAAGGTCGTCGTTAATTAAACCTGCGGGTCGCCCTTGTATCTGTTTGAAAGCCTGAATCAACTGATTCAAACCTACCTGCCTGAAGACCAGATTAAGCGTCTTCAGCAGGCGTATCTCGTTGCACGTGACGCTCACGAGGGCCAGACACGTTCAAGCGGTGAACCCTATATCACGCACCCGGTAGCGGTGGCCTGTATTCTGGCCGAGATGAAACTCGACTACGAAACGCTGATGGCCGCTCTGCTGCATGACGTGATCGAAGATACCCCTGCCACTTATCAGGACATGGAACAGCTGTTTGGCAAAAGCGTTGCCGAACTGGTGGAAGGGGTCTCTAAGCTTGATAAGCTGAATTTCCGCGACAAGAAAGAGGCGCAAGCCGAAAACTTCCGCAAGATGATTATGGCGATGGTGCAGGATATCCGCGTCATTCTCATCAAACTCGCTGACCGTACCCACAACATGCGCACGCTGGGCTCACTTCGCCCGGATAAACGTCGCCGCATTGCCCGTGAAACCCTCGAAATCTACAGTCCGCTGGCGCACCGTTTAGGTATTCACCACATTAAAACCGAGCTGGAAGAGTTGGGTTTTGAAGCGTTGTACCCGAACCGCTATCGCGTGATTAAAGAGGTGGTGAAAGCCGCACGCGGTAACCGTAAAGAGATGATTCAAAAAATCCTCTCGGAAATTGAAGGGCGCTTACAGGAAGCGGGAATTCCGTGCCGCGTCAGCGGTCGCGAAAAACATTTGTACTCCATCTACTGCAAAATGGTGCTCAAAGAGCAGCGTTTTCACTCGATCATGGATATCTACGCCTTCCGCGTAATTGTCCACGACTCGGACACCTGCTATCGCGTGCTGGGGCAGATGCACAGCCTCTACAAACCGCGTCCGGGCCGCATGAAAGATTACATCGCCATTCCAAAAGCGAACGGCTATCAATCTTTGCACACCTCGATGATCGGGCCACATGGCGTACCTGTTGAGGTGCAAATTCGCACCGAAGACATGGACCAGATGGCAGAGATGGGTGTTGCCGCACACTGGGCGTATAAAGAGCACGGTGGCGAAAGCAGCACGACCGCACAAATCCGCGCCCAGCGCTGGATGCAGAGCCTGCTGGAGCTTCAGCAGAGTGCGGGTAGCTCGTTTGAATTTATCGAGAGCGTTAAATCCGATCTCTTCCCGGATGAGATTTACGTTTTCACCCCAGAAGGTCGCATTGTCGAACTGCCTGCGGGCGCCACGCCGGTCGACTTCGCTTACGCCGTGCATACCGATATCGGGCATGCCTGCGTCGGCGCGCGTGTCGACAGACAGCCTTATCCGCTGTCTCAGCCGCTCTCCAGCGGCCAGACGGTAGAAATTATTACCGCGCCGGGCGCACGTCCGAACGCGGCCTGGCTGAACTTTGTCGTGAGCTCCAAAGCACGCGCCAAAATTCGCCAGCTGCTGAAAAACCTCAAGCGCGATGATTCCGTCAGCCTGGGGCGTCGCCTGCTCAACCACGCGTTGGGCGGTAGCCGTAAGCTGGCTGAAATTCCGCAGGAGAACGTACAGCGTGAGCTGGAGCGCATGAAGCTTGCGTCGCTTGACGACCTGCTGGCAGAGATTGGCCTCGGCAACGCCATGAGCGTGGTGGTGGCGAAGAATCTGCAGCAAGGCGACACGACAGCGGTGCCTGCAACCACGCAAAGCCACGGACACCTGCCGATTAAAGGCGCAGACGGGGTGCTGATCACCTTCGCAAAATGCTGTCGTCCAATTCCTGGCGACCCGATTATTGCGCATGTCAGCCCGGGTAAAGGGCTGGTTATCCACCACGAGTCCTGTCGTAACATTCGCGGCTACCAGAAAGAAGCCGAGAAGTTTATGGCGGTCGAGTGGGATAAAGAGACCGCGCAGGAATTTATCACCGAAATTAAGGTGGATATGTTCAACCATCAGGGTGCCCTGGCGAACCTGACGGCAGCGATCAACACGGCTTCATCCAACATTCAGAGCCTGAATACGGAAGAAAAAGATGGCCGCGTGTACAGCGCCTTTATTCGTCTGACCGCCCGCGACCGCGTGCATCTGGCGAATATTATGCGCAAGATCCGCGTCATGCCGGACGTGATTAAAGTCACCCGAAACCGAAACTAGGTTTATGAATTCACAACGTTATGCACGTATCTGCGAAATGCTCGCCAGGCGTCAGCCTGACCTGACGGTCTGCATGGAGCAGGTGCATAAACCTCATAACGTCTCTGCTATCGTCCGTACCGCAGATGCCGTCGGTGTGCATGAAGTGCACGCCGTCTGGCCGGACGGCCGTATGCGCAATACGGTCTCGGCGGCGGCAGGCAGCAACAGCTGGGTGTCTGTCAAAAATCATCACACCATTGGCGAAGCCGTATCGCACCTGAAAGGGCGCGGGATGCAGATCCTGGCCACGAACCTGTCCGCTAAAGCCGTAGATTTCCGCGAGATCGACTACACCCGACCGACCTGCATTTTGATGGGTCAGGAGAAAACCGGGATCACCCAGGAAGCGCTGGATCTGGCGGATCGTGACATCATCATTCCGATGATCGGCATGGTGCAGTCTTTGAACGTCTCCGTGGCGTCCGCGCTCATTCTGTATGAAGCGCAGCGCCAGCGTCAGAACGCCGGGATGTACGAGCGCAGCAACAGCATGCTGCCGGAAGATGAGCAGCAGCGCCTGCTGTTTGAAGGTGGTTATCCGGTGCTGGCTCGCGTTGCGAAGCAGAAAAAATTGCCTTACCCCCACGTCAACGCGCAGGGCGAAATTGTAGCCGATGCCGAGTGGTGGGCCACCATGCAGTACGCCGGGTAAGCGATGAAAGGCCGCCTGCTGGATGCTATCCCGCTTAACAGCCTGACGGGCGTGGGCGCGGCGCAAAGCAATAAGCTGGCAAAAATTGGCCTGCACACCGTTCAGGATCTCCTGCTTCACCTCCCCCTGCGTTACGAAGACCGCACCCAGCTCTACAAGATTGGCGATCTTCTTCCCGCCATTTACGCCACCGTTGAAGGCGAAGTCCTGAACTGCAACATCACCTTCGGCGGACGCCGGATGATGACCTGCCAGATCAGCGACGGTACCGGCATTCTCACCATACGTTTTTTCAACTTCAGCGCGGCGATGAAAAACAGCCTGGCGACGGGCCGCAGGGTGCTGGCCTATGGCGAAGCCAAACGCGGGAAATACGGCGCAGAGATGATCCACCCGGAGTACCGCGTGCAGGGCGATCTCAGCACGCCGGAAATGCAGGAGACGCTTACCCCGGTTTACCCGACAACCGAAGGCATCAAGCAGGCGACGCTGCGCAAGCTCACCGATCAGGCGCTGGAGCTGCTGGATACCTGCGCCATTACCGAGCTGCTGCCGCCCGAGCTGGCGCAGGGCATGATGAGCCTGCCCGAGGCGCTGCGCACCCTGCACCGCCCGCCGCCAACGCTGCAGCTCAGCGATTTAGAAAGCGGCAAACACCCCGCACAACAGCGTCTTATCCTTGAGGAATTACTGGCACATAACCTGAGCATGCTGGCGCTTCGCGCGGGCGCGCAGCGTTTCCACGCTCAGCCGTTAAGCCAGAACGATGCGCTCAAAGATAAGCTGCTGGCCTCGCTGCCGTTTAAACCCACCGGCGCGCAGGCGCGCGTTACCGCCGAGATTGAACGCGATATGGCGCTCGACGTGCCGATGATGCGCCTGGTGCAGGGCGACGTGGGCTCCGGTAAAACGCTGGTTGCCGCCCTGGCGGCCCTGCGCGCGATTGCTAACGGTAAACAGGTGGCGCTAATGGCGCCGACCGAGCTGCTGGCTGAACAGCACGCCAACAATTTCCGCGCCTGGTTTGCGCCACTCGGAATTGAAGTGGGCTGGCTTGCCGGGAAGCAAAAAGGCAAAGCGCGCCTTGCGCAACAGGAGGCTATTGCCAGCGGGCAGGTGCAGATGATTGTCGGCACGCACGCCATCTTCCAGGAGCAGGTGCAGTTTAACGGTCTTGCGCTGGTGATTATCGACGAGCAGCACCGCTTCGGCGTGCATCAGCGTCTGGCGCTCTGGGAGAAAGGGCTGCAGCAGGGCTTCCACCCGCATCAGCTGATCATGACCGCCACGCCGATCCCGCGCACCCTGGCGATGACCGCGTACGCCGATCTGGATACCTCCACCATTGACGAACTGCCGCCGGGCCGTACGCCGGTCACCACGGTCGCCATTCCCGACACGCGCCGCAGCGATATCATCGACCGCGTGCGCAACGCCTGCACCCAGGAAGGGCGTCAGGCCTACTGGGTCTGTACGCTGATTGAAGAGTCTGAACTGCTGGAAGCACAGGCTGCCGAAGCAACGTGGGAAGAGCTTAAGCTGGCGCTGCCCGAGCTGAACGTGGGTCTGGTTCACGGACGCATGAAGCCCGCCGAAAAACAGGCGGTGATGCAGTCGTTCAAACAGGGTGATTTACATCTGCTGATCGCCACCACGGTAATCGAAGTCGGTGTGGACGTTCCCAATTCCAGCCTGATGATCATCGAAAACCCGGAGCGTCTCGGCCTTGCCCAGCTCCACCAGCTGCGCGGGCGCGTCGGCCGCGGCGCGGTTGCGTCCCACTGCGTACTGCTCTACAAAGCGCCTCTTTCCAAAACCGCCCAGATGCGTCTGCAGGTGCTGCGCGACAGCAACGACGGTTTTGTGATTGCGCAAAAAGACCTGGAGATCCGCGGCCCGGGCGAGCTGCTGGGCACGCGTCAGACGGGTAACGCGGAGTTCAAAGTAGCGGATTTGCTGCGAGATCAGGCCATGATCCCCGAGGTTCAGCGCCTCGCCCGCCATATTCATGAACGCTACCCCGAACAGGCGGCAGCGTTAATTGAGCGCTGGATGCCGGAAACCGAGCGGTATTCCAACGCCTGATCTCAGGCAAACATCGGCAGCATCAGGTACAGCTTGATCACCAGCGCGTTGACGATATCAATGAAGAAGGCGCCAACCATCGGGACCACCAGAAACGCCATGTGCGATGGTCCGAACCGTTCGGTGATCGCCTGCATGTTGGCTATAGCCGTTGGGGTAGCCCCCAGACCAAACCCGCAGTGACCCGCTGCCAGCACCGCCGCATCGTAGTTTTTGCCCATCATGCGCCAGGTCACGAACATGGCGTACAGCGCCATAAACAGCGCCTGCACCGCAAGAATCGCCACCATCGGCAGCGCCAGCGAGGCCAGCACCCACAGCTTGAGGCTCATCAGCGCCATCGCCAGGAACAGCGACAGACAGACGTTGCCGAGCACCGATACCGCCCGTTCAAACACGCGGTAGAAGCCCATCAGCGCCAGACCGTTGCTCAGGATCACCCCGATAAACAGCACGCAGACAAACGTCGGCAGTTCAAACGCGGAACCCGCCAGCCATTGCGCAACCACTTTGCCCACGGTCAGGCAGATGGCGATCGTCGCGATAGTTTCAATCAGCACCAGCGAGGTGATGCTGCGGCCAACGTCCGGCTTTTCGAAGGCGGTCGGCACCAGCTCATCGTCCGGCCTGCCGTTCGGCGTGGTGGAGTGCTTAACCAGATACCGCGCCACCGGACCGCCAATCAGGCCACCCAGCACCAGGCCAAAGGTCGCACAGGCCATCGCCACTTCCGTCGCGTTTTCAAACCCGTAGCGCTCGATGAACAGCTTGCTCCACGCGGCCCCGGTTCCGTGACCGCCCGAAAGGGTAATCGACCCCGCCAGCAGACCCATCAGCGGATCCAGCCCCAGCAGCGTTGCCATGCCGATGCCAATGGCGTTTTGCATCAGCAGCAGCCCCACCACCACAATCAGGAATACGCCGAGCACCTTACCGCCCGAGCGCAGGCTCGCCAGGTTGGCGTTCAGGCCGATAGTGGCAAAGAAGGCCAGCATCAGCGGGTCTTTCAGGGACATATCAAAATCGATTTCCCAGCCCATGCTTTTTTTCAGTATCAGCAGGGCCAGCGCCACCAGCAGGCCACCGGCGACAGGTTCAGGAATGGTGTATTTCTTCAGAAGGGAAACGCTATGTACCAGCTTGCGACCAAGCAGAAGAACCAGCGTTGCGGCAACAAGGGTCGACAACGTATCGAGATGAATCATAAAAGGCTCCTGTTATGCGCGTGTTCCATACACACGCGGCGTTATCCTGGGCCGGTTTGCGCTCTTCATGAGCCCCCGGCGCAAAAAGTGTAATTTTTTTTCCCCACGCGTTGTAGAAAACCTGCTCACAGCGGCAGATTTTCTTCCCTTTTTTTGCTGGCAATCGTTTGCTTTTACCAGGTGGTCAGATAAAATGCCCGCTTTTCCACCGTGGGATTGCCGCCGATGTCCGTTAACACCATAGAGTCGCCTGATGCGCAACCGATTGCGCAGAAGCAAAATAGCGAACTGATTTACCGCCTTGAGGATCGCCCGCCGCTGCCGCAAACGCTTTTCGCCGCCTGCCAGCATCTTCTGGCGATGTTTGTTGCGGTGATCACCCCGGCGCTGCTGATTTGCCAGGCGCTCGGTTTACCGGCGCAGGACACGCAGCACATTATCAGCATGTCTCTCTTCGCCTCCGGCGTGGCCTCGATTATTCAAATTAAAGCGTGGGGGCCGGTGGGGTCGGGATTATTGTCGATTCAGGGCACCAGCTTTAACTTCGTGGCACCGCTTATCATGGGCGGTACGGCGCTGAAAACCGGCGGTGCGGATGTCCCAACCATGATGGCGGCGCTGTTCGGCACCCTGATGCTGGCCAGCTGCACGGAGATGGTCATCTCCCGCGTTCTGCATCTGGCTCGCCGCGTTATCACCCCGCTGGTTTCTGGCGTCGTCGTAATGATTATCGGCCTGTCGCTGATTCAGGTGGGCCTGACCTCCATTGGCGGCGGTTATGCCGCAATGAGCGACCACACCTTTGGCGCGCCGAAAAACCTGCTGCTGGCGGGTGTCGTGCTGGCGATCATTATTCTGCTTAACCGTCAGCGAAATCCTTACCTGCGCGTCGCCTCGCTGGTGATCGCCATGGCGGCGGGCTACCTGCTGGCGTGGGCGCTGGGCATGCTGCCGGAGAACACCGCGCCGACCAACAGCGCGCTGATCGTCGTCCCCACGCCGCTGTACTACGGACTGGGCATTGACTGGGGCCTGCTCCTGCCGCTGATGCTGGTCTTTATGATCACCTCTCTGGAGACCATCGGTGACATCACCGCCACCTCCGACGTCTCCGAGCAGCCGGTGTCCGGCCCGCTGTACATGAAGCGCCTGAAAGGCGGCGTGCTGGCGAACGGCCTGAACTCGTTTGTCTCTGCGGTATTCAACACCTTCCCGAACTCCTGCTTCGGTCAGAACAACGGCGTGATCCAGCTGACCGGCGTGGCCAGCCGCTACGTCGGTTTTGTGGTGGCGCTGATGCTGATCGTCCTCGGCCTGTTCCCGGCGGTAAGCGGCTTTGTGCAGCACATCCCTGAGCCGGTGCTGGGCGGCGCAACGCTGGTGATGTTCGGGACAATCGCGGCCTCCGGCGTGCGTATAGTCTCCCGCGAGCCGCTGAACCGCCGCGCGATCATGATTATCGCGCTGTCGCTGGCCGTCGGTCTGGGTGTTTCCCAGCAGCCGCTGATCCTGCAGTTTGCGCCTGACTGGGTGAAAAACCTGCTCTCTTCCGGCATTGCCGCGGGCGGTATCACCGCTATCGTACTGAACCTCGTTTTCCCGCCTGAAAAGAACTGATCCTCTTCACGGCAGGCAGCCAATGCCTGCCGTGACATCTAATTACACCATTCCCGCCTTGAGGATTGCGCATAAATCGTGCATAACTCCCTTATGTGCGTTTTGCGGGATGGAAGACCATGAAATTTATTGGAAAGCTCCTCATCTATCTTCTGGTAGCCCTGCTCATTGTGCTGCTGGCGTTCTACATTCTGCTCCAGACCCGCTGGGGCGCGTCTCAGGTCAGCAGCTGGGTGACGGTGAATACCGACTACGAACTCAGTTTCGACAAGATGAATCACCGCTTTTCGTCGCCTTCCCACATCATTCTGGAAAACGTCACCTTCGGTCGGGACGGTAAACCCGCCACGCTGGTAGCCAAAAAAGTCGATATCGGCCTGAGCAGCCGCCAGATAACCGATCCGCTGCATATGGACACCATCACCCTGTTCGACGGCACGCTGAATCTCTCGCCTCAGACGGCACCGCTGCCTTTCCAGGCGGATCGCCTGCAGCTGAACAACATGGCCTTTAACAGCCCGAATACCGAATGGGATCTCAGCGCGCAGAAGGTCACGGGCGGCGTCAGCCCGTGGCAGCCGGAAGCGGGTAACGTGCTGGGGAACAACGCGCAGATCCAGATGAGCGCGGGCTCGCTGACCCTGAACGGCGTACCGGCGACTAACGTGCTGATCGAGGGCCAGCTCAACGGCAGGGAAGTGGTGCTGAAAACGATTGGCGCCGATATGGCCCGTGGCTCGCTTACCGGCTCCGCCCTGCGCAACGCCGACGGGAGCTGGATTATCGACACGATGCGCCTGAATGAGATCCGCCTGCAGAGCGATAAAACGCTGATGGCGTTCTTCGCGCCGCTGGCCTCCATCCCCTCTCTGCAGATTGGTCGTCTGGACGTGACCGACGCCCGGCTTCAGGGCCCGGACTGGGCGGTGACCGATCTCGATTTAAGCCTGCGCAACCTGACTCTCAGCAAAGGCGACTGGCAGAGCCAGGAAGGCCGGCTGTCCATGAACGCCAGCGAGTTTATCTACGGCTCGCTGCATCTTTTCGACCCGATCCTGAATGCGGAGTTTTCCCCGCAGGGCATGGCGCTGCGTCAGTTCACCTCCCGCTGGGAGGGCGGCATGGTGCGCACGTCCGGTAACTGGCTGCGCGATGGTAAAGCGCTGGTGCTGGACGATGTTGCCATCGCCGGGCTGGAGTACACCCTGCCGCAGAACTGGAAAACGCTGTGGATGGAGCCTCTGCCGGAATGGCTGAACAGCGTCACGCTGCAAAAATTCGGCCTGAGCCGCAACCTGGTGATCGACATCGATCCCGCCTTCCCGTGGCAGATCACCTCTCTGGACGGCTACGGCGCAAACCTGCAGCTGGTGAAAGATCGCCAGTGGGGTATCTGGGGCGGTAGCGCAACCCTGAACGGCGCGGCAGCGACCTTTAACCGCGTGGACGTGCGTCGTCCGTCGCTGGCGCTGAATGCGAACGCCGCCACGGTGAACATTACCGACCTGAGCGCCTTTACCGAGAAAGGCATTCTGGAAGCCACGGCGACGGTTTCTCAGCTGCCGCAGCGGCAGACCACGGTGAGCCTGAACGGCCGCGGCGTGCCGCTCAACGTGCTGCAGCAGTGGGGCTGGCCTGCGCTGCCGATTACGGGCGACGGCAATATTCAGCTCACCGCCAGCGGCAGCGTGCAGGCCAGCGCACCGTTGAAGCCAACGGTGAACGGCAAGCTGAACGCGGTAAATATGGATAAACAGCAGGTGCAGCAGACGATGACGGGCGGTGTAGTATCGACCGCACCCTCACCCCAGCCCTCTCCCTGAAAGGGAGAGGGAGCAAACCCTTCCCTCGCCCCTTTGGGGAGAGGGTTAGGGTGAGGGGAATTAAAGGTGAACCACCACCTCATTCCCCTCCGCTTTCACTACCACACCCCACTCGCTGCCCGCGTGTGACCCCCCCTTCACGCCGCTCACCTTCTGTACGTTGCGCAAGCACACGGACCAGTTTTTCGCGTCTCCCGCGCCGGTAAAGGTCACGATATCGCCCCGACGTGACGCCTTCAGCGTAAACGCCACGGCCCCGTCCGCCGCAGGCACTTCGCTCACCGCCGTTGAGCCATCGTCCAGGTTAAACAGCTGGAAGGCCGTCCCCGCGTTCCACGCGTAGTCCGGCTTCTGGTTATTGTTGCCCAGCGCCAGCAGGGTGTTGTCGCGCACGTAGACCGGCAGGCTCATGAAATCGTGCTGCTGCTTATGCCAGCGGCTGCCCTGAATTTCGTCGTTATGCCACAGATGCGTCCAGCGTCCTTCCGGCAGGTAGAACTGCACGTCGCCCGCCTCGGAGAACACCGGCGCGACCATCACCGCATCCCCCAGCATGTACTGGCGGTCGAGGTAATCGCATGCCGGATCGTCCGGGAACTCCAGCATCATCGCCCGCAGCATCGGCGTGCCGAACTCGCGGGCCAGCGCCGCCTGACGATACAGGTACGGCATCAGCTGACACTTCTGCTGGGTGAAGTGGCGCACCACGTCGCAGGACTCGTCATCGTACGCCCACGGCACGCGGTAGGATTTGCTGCCGTGCAGGCGGCTGTGGCTGGAGAACAGCCCGAACGCGCACCAGCGCTTGTAGACGTGCGCCGGAGCGGTGTTTTCGAACCCGCCGATATCGTGGCTCCAGAACCCGAAGCCGGACAGGCCAATCGACAGCCCGCCGCGCAGGCTTTCGGCCATCGACTCGTAGTTAGCGTAGCAGTCGCCGCCCCAGTGCACCGGAAACTGCTGCGCCCCGACGGACGCCGAGCGGGCAAACAGCACCGCCTCTTCCTCCCCCACCGTCTCCTTCAGCACGTTCCACACCAGCTCGTTATAGATGTAGGCGTAGTGGTTATGCATCTTCTGCGGATCGGCCCCGTCGAACCACTGCACGTCCGTCGGGATACGCTCGCCGAAGTCGGTCTTGAAGCAGTCGACGCCGATCTCCACCAGACCTTTCAGCCTGTCGGCATACCACCGGCACGCGTCCGGGTTGGTGAAGTCATAAATCGCCAGCCCCGGCTGCCATTTGTCCCACTGCCACAGGGAGCCGTCCGGGCGCCTGAGCAGGTAGCCCTTCTCTTTCAGCTCCCTGAAAATCGGGGATTTCTGGCCGATGTACGGGTTAATCCACACGCAGACCTTCAGCCCTTTCTCCTTCAGGCGTCGGATCATCCCTTCCGGATCCGGGAAGGTCACCGGGTCCCACTCGAAATCGCACCACTGGAAGGCCTTCATCCAGAAGCAGTCGAAGTGGAACACGTGCAGCGGCAGGTCGCGCTCGGCCATGCCGTCAATAAAGCTGTTTACCGTCGCTTCGTCGTAGTTGGTGGTGAACGAGGTGGTGAGCCACAGGCCGAACGACCAGGCAGGCGGCAGCGCCGGACGCCCGGTGAACCGCGTATAGCGGTTCAGCACCTCTTTCGGCGTCGGGCCGTCGATCACGAAGTATTCGAGATATTCCCCTTCCACGCTGAACTGCACTTTGGAGACTTTCTCGGAGCCGACTTCAAACGAGACGTTCTCGGGATGATTCACCAGCACGCCGTAGCCGCGGTTGGTCAGGTAGAACGGGATATTTTTGTAGGACTGCTCGGTGCTGGTGCCGCCGTCGCGGTTCCAGGTTTCGACCGTCTGGCCGTTGCGCACCAGCGCGGTAAAGCGCTCGCCCAGACCGTAGACCGTTTCCCCCACGCCCAGATCCAGACGTTCGAACACGTAATTGCGGTCGGCGTTGGTATCCTGCACGTAGCCGTTGTTTTTCAGCTGGCTGCCGGTAATGCGCTGGCCGTTGCGCAGGAAATCCAGCGCCCAGAACTCGCCTTTGGTGACGCGCACGCTGACGCTTCCGCTTTTCAGCTCGGCAAACCCGGCGTTGTTTTCAATCTCTACCTTCACGTCTTTCAGAACGTTCAGCGGATAGTGCGGGCCGTTATTCAGCGCGCCCTGGAAATGCTCGATGCGCACCCCGACAATCCCTTCCTGCGGGGCAAACAGGCGCACCGTGAACATCAACGTGTCGAGCTGCCAGGTGCGTTCGCGCACGTCGCGCGGCGCCACATACACCACCAGGTCGTTGCCCTGCTGCTCCACGTCGAACACCTGAACCGGATACGTCACGTTCAGGCCCGGTTGAATAAGCCAGTTTCCATCACTGATTTTCATGCTCTCGTCCTCTTAGTTCTGCAATTCTTTGCTGACCGGCAGGTTTTCAAACTCCTGCTGATTGCGGCGCGCGCCCTGCGCCAGCTCACCCATGATTTTGGTCAGGAAGGGGGTTTTCAGCGTGTAGTAGCGCTTGGCGATAATGGCGCTCAGCACGTAGCAGGCCGCCGGGGCCAGGGTAAACAGGCCGATAATGATGCTGATGGTCGCGCTGTTCTGGCTTTTGGCTGCCGCGTCGTAGCCGCCGCCTGCCAGCATCCAGCCGATCATCGCTCCGCCCAGCGCCAGACCGAGCTTCAGCACGAACAGCGTGCCCGCAAAGCTGATGCCGGTCAGGCGCTTGCCGTTGGTCCATTCGCCGTAGTCGACGGTGTCGGACATCATCACCCACTGGATCGGCGTCACCAGCTGGTGCAGCACGCCGATGATGAAGATAAAGGCGAACATCAGCACGGTGGCGTGCATCGGCACGAAGAACATCGCCACGCTGACCACCGCCAGCGCGGCGTTGGTCCACCAGAAGATGCTGACCTTGCACTTCCAGTCGGTGAGCGGTTTCGCCAGCGCGGAGCCAATCAGGTTGCCGACGCAGTAGGTGGTGAGGAACGCGACGAACACCTCCGGCGAGCCCATGATCCAGGTGCAGTAGTACATCATCGCGCCGCCGCGCACGCAGACGGCGAGGATGTTGAGGATGGTGAGTACGCCGACGATGCGCCACTGGTCGTTGTGCCAGATGTCGCGCAGGTCTTCCCGCATGGAGGTGGTGCTAGGCGGCACCTGGATGCGCTCTTTGGTGGTAAAGAAGCAGAACGCCAGCATCAGGAACGCGACCACCGACAGCACGGCGATGCCGCCCTGGAAGCCGAACGCCTTATCGTCGCCGCCAATCAGGTTCACCAGCGGCATCATCAGCACCGTGGAGAGCATGCCGCCCGCGGTCGCCAGCACAAAGCGCCAGGACTGAAGGGAGATACGCTGCGTCGGGTCGTTGGTGATCACGCCGCCCAGCGCGCAGTAGGGGATATTGACCACGGTATAGAGCAGGGTCAGCAGGGTGTAGGTAACGGCGGCGTAAACCATTTTGCCGTTGAGGCTGAGGTCCGGGGTGGTGTAGGCCAGCACGCAGACGATGCCGAACGGGATGGCGCCGAACAAAATCCACGGACGGAATTTGCCCCAGCGGCTGCGGGTGCGGTCGGCAATCAGCCCCATGCACGGGTCGGAGATCGCATCCAGCGCGCGCGCCAGCAGGAACATGGTGCCGACAAACCCGGCGGGAATGCCGAAAATATCGGTGTAGAAAAACATCATGTATAACATGACGTTATCAAAAATGATGTGGCTGGCGGCATCTCCCATGCCGTAGCCAATCTTCTCTTTAACTGACAATACTTCGCTCATCTTTTTTTATCCTTCACGCTGTAGGGGGCGCTGAGACCGGTTACAGAGTTTTAAACCATTGTTTCAGGAGCGGGTATTGCGTTTTCTGGTTAGCAGATTACGTTTCTTGTTTTTTGTGATCGCGGTAAATGTTGGAAGCACGAGGGGCTAACATGAGGATTTTCTTAGGAATTAACTGAAACAGGGGTGTACAGGTCAAAAGAGAGGTGAAAAAAGTGTGTCGGGGTATGTGGTAAATGCCTGAAAGTAGCTATAATGCGCCCCGCCTCCATGTAGCAATCGAGGCGCGGAAGATCGTCATCTCCGGTGAGGTGGCTGGACTTCAAATCCAGTTGGGGACGCCAGCGTTCCCGGGCAGGTTCGACTCCTGTGATCTTCCGCCAAAATGCCATCCGCTTTAATAAAAACTTTATTAATAAATAAATTCCCCACATCCCAGTCACCTTATGTGAACATGATCATTTATTCATTTAAATTCTGTAAGTTAAAGATGCTCGAACTATTAATGGGCATCTCATGAAAAATTTTTCTGGTCGCAAAGTTGATTAACATTCAACTATCCGATTATCCCGGATAGTTCACTAGTTAGGAAAACGCCAATTTTCAGAGAGATAGATCGCTATAATCTCGAAGCAATACACACCAGCATGAATAGAAAAAACGCTGGAAAGCGCCTCGCAATTTCTTAATTGCACGATCCCGTTTGATATCTCAACTTTGTCATACTCTTGCCACTAACAGCCAGGCTATCGATGACAGCCATTGCATTTATTAACTACAGCTTATATTCTTTTTTATAAGCTACAGCTTATCATGGACGAAAGCATGTGGACGGTTCTGTTCGGAAAGGTGTTCGAGCAATGGCTGCTTGAGCAGGAAGAAGGATTACAGGATAAGGTACTGGCAGACCTGCTAAATCTGCAAAAATATGGGCCACGTCTTCCACGGCCCTATGCTGATACGGTTAAAGGCTCACGGTATAACCATATTAAAGAATTACGTATTCAATATGCTGGACGTCCGATACGTGCTTTCTTCGCATTTGATCCTGTCCGTCAGGCCATTGTGCTTTGCGCGGGCGATAAGAGTAACGACAAAGCCTTTTATGAAAAAATGATTCGCATCGCAGAAGCAGAATTTTCCTTCCATCTGACAAGCCTGGAGGCAACCAAGTGAAAACCTTAAATGAAGTGATTGCGTCACGTTCACCGGAAAGCCAACAACGTATTAAAGAAATGGCAGATGAAATGATCCTCGAGACGGGTCTGCAACTTTTACGTGAAGAGCTGAGACTTTCGCAAAAAAATGTTGCCGATCTGATGGGGGTGAGTCAGCCCGCAGTAACGCAGCTAGAGCAACGTGGAAATGAACTCAAAATTGCCACGCTTAAGCGCTACATTGAGGCAATGGGGGGGAAACTTCATATCGACATTGAACTTCCCACAGGAAAACGCGTTGCATTTCATATCTAAAAGTATGATTTCTGCGTTAAGTTAATATTCATTCACCCAACCGCATATGCAACAGCGGAAACGGATTCCCCTGCCCGTCCAGTTCCGAGCGTCCGACCTGCTCAAACCCCATATGGCGATAAAACGCGACGCCCTGCGGGTTCTGCTCATTCACGTCCACTTCGTTCGCGCCGAACGCTGCGATGGCGTGCTGGAGCAGCAATTTCCCGACGCCCTTCCCGCGGCTCGCGTCATCAACAAACAGCATTTCAATGCGGTTTTCATCCACGCCTAAAAAGCCGTGAATAACGCCTGCGTCATCGCGAACGATCACGACCTTGAGGTTAGGCAGATAGGCGTTAAGCAATAACGGGCGCAGCGCCGCAATATCGCTTTCCTGTAAAAAGTGATGGGTGGCGCGGACGGAGGATTCCCAGATCGCGACCAGACGTTCGAAGTGTGTGGGGAGTGCGGTTTCTATTTTCATGGGGGGATCATTATAGAGCGCAGAGATTAAATCAAGTATCCAGAAGCATGGAGGCAATAAAACGAAGACCTTAAATGAAGTTATAAACTCTCGTACATCTGAAAGTAGAGAGCGTATTAATGAAATGGCCCGAAAGTTGGTTCAGGAAACCAGGCAAATGATAGATCATGGCAAGCAAGAATCATCACCTGGGAATGAGAACAGGGAAACGAGTCAATCCTTCATGACAGTTGTTCGGTTTAACCGAACAACTGAGGAACGGTAAATATTGTTGCGCCCTGCTCCCCCTCACCCTAGCCCTCTCCCTCAAGGGAGAGGGAACCGATTGTGCGGTTTGTCATCCCACACCGTTCGAGCTAAACCTTAATCTCCATCACCGCATACACCCCATCCTTCGGCACCACCACGGTGACGTCTTCCACCGGCACGCCCGCCGCGAGGTGGATATCCTGCAGCTGCTGTAACGACCTCGGGTGAATATCCTCCCAGCCGATACCCCGCAGCACAAAGTCAATTTGCGGGCTGCTGGTCAGCATGTTCGACACAATCACCGCGCCGCCGGGTTTGACCAGCCGCAGGGCGCGCTGGAGAAAAATCACCGCATCGGTATCGTTGAAGTATTCGAAAATCCCAAGCGCGTCGACCAGTTCGGCCTGATGCTCGCCGAGCTCCAGCAGCAGGTCTTCGTTACGCACCAGCGTATGGAGCAGGTTGCGCCTGAGCAGCGTCAGCTGTTCGCCCACCACAATCCCTTCCTGCGCCGCCATGGTTTCGGCCCAGCTGAGCGCCACAGGGTCTTTGTCCACCAGCGTGAGATATACACGCTGGCCGTCGAGCTTTGCTTCGCGCAGCGCCTCCAGCACCGGAATGGCGGCACCGCTTGCGAGGCTAACCCAGTTATTTTCACTTTCGTTGTGAATGTACTTATCCACCAGCGCGGCCAGCACCCTGGCGCGGGATCGCACGCCAACCGCATCGTTAGCGTGTATAAACCACTGGCGGCTGTCGCTGTCCATTTTCGTGCCGTCGGGCAGGCGGTCCTCCAGCGGGTTTTGCACCACAAACAGCGCCAGCGCGGAGGGCACCAGCCGGGTGCGCCACGCGGTGAGCGCCGGGCGGTTGCGGAAGGCCTGTTCGGAATAGCGGTTCTGCGGGACGAGCACGGCCTGCCCCCCTTCGTCGTATTCTACCCTCGGAGGCCGGAGCGCTGGCTCGGCTTTCAGGGCGCGGTCAAGGGAGGCGATTTCACGGGCAGCGTCGTCTTTCATCGGCCACTGGTCGCTGACGTCGGGAAATGACGCGCTGAAAATCGTCATATTTTCCGGTGCATCGCCGCGAAAAGGCTGCCAGTTCATGTCGTCTTCCCTCCGTTAGGCTTTTAACGGAAGTCTATCCAGGCGAGCCAGTAATACCCTACGAAGAAAGCACGAAATAGGTGCATCAGTTCTGCGACGTGCGCCATACCCCCGGCGTGCAGCCGTACTCGGTCTGAAAATGACGAATAAAATGGGCGCAGTCGCTAAACCGCATCCGCCGCGCAATATCCGTCACGCTTTGCTGAGAGTTTTTCAGCAGCCAGCAGGCATAGCGCAGCCTGGCGCTGCGAATAAATTCCCGCGCCGTTTTGCCAAACTCGGCGTGAAACAGGCGGTTAAGCTGGCGTTCGCTCAGCTTAACGTCCTGCGCGAGCCTGGCGGCGTTCAGCGGGTGAGTCAGATACTGTTCGACGATCGTCACCGCCCTGCGCAGCCGTGAATCAGGGATCATGGCGATATTCGCGGGCCGCGGCGTGGCGGCGTCATGCGGAGGAAGGGACAGCCGCCGGGAGGTGGTGGCCGCAATGTCGTCTCCCCCGTGGGCGCGGATCAGCGCCGTTACCAGGGTGAGCGTTGAGATCCCGCCCGGGCAGGTCAGCACATCGACTTCGTCGATAAAATCGAGGCCTTGCTCAGCATAAACCTGCGGAAACCGTTGCGTGAAAACGTCATGGTGATGAGGATGAATCGAGGCGCGGCGCTCGTTCAGTAAGCCTTCCTCCGCCAGAATAAAGCTGCCGGTACCAATACCAATCAGAGGAACGTTGTTGTGATAAGCCTCCGTGAGAAACGCTCTGTCGCCACGGTGTCCCTGGTGAAGATGCTCCAGACCTCCGCCGATCGCCGCAATGTAGTCGAAGTCGCCGGGCGGCGCATGGGCGGCCTCAGGCCGCACGCTGAGCCCTGAGCTGCTCACTATCGGTAAGTCGGGATAAGTGCTTATCAGGCTGAGTTTAAAGCGTATTTTCTGGCTACGCTTCTGGACGCTGGATGCAATACGTAACGCCTCTATTAATCCTGAATATGCGAAAAGCGAGAAATGGGGCCACAGGAGTAAACCCATATGCAGGGATTTATTCCGTGCAGGCGTCATTCTGACGCTATCATCAATTATATTTTTCATTAACTTGCCGAAGAATAATTACATTATCGCAACATTATTGTCGCTGTTATATTTTCCTAAGATAGGTCCTGGCTGTTAAATCAAGCATAAATGATGCCCGCAAAAAATTAAAAACATTTCTCCCTGTCGCTATCCGTTTTTTGACGTGTGGCACACATAGGTCGGCAGCGTTCCCAGAATAAATAAATAATTCTCATTCTGCTGTTTCTTAATACGCATATAAATATTCTTATTCGGATAGATAAAAAATAAGGGCTCGTACTTCTCCAGCCAGCTGTCGCTGATGTTGTCGTCCGGAAATTTCATATTGCGTATGGACGTCAGATTATAGACGCTGTCTTTGCGCTCAATCTGAAAGAAAACTTTGCGATTCAGGGTCTTCGTAGGATCGCTTTTCAACCGGCCATTCATGCTGAGTATTCCGCTGTTACCCTCCACGGTGTAATTCAGCCACAGAGAGAGCGTTTCATCACGGTGATGCTGAATAAAGTTCGCCTGGCAGGAAAAGGGCTGGATGTAATGGCGATGCAAGAGGTAATACGCTGCCACGACAGCCCCCATCAACAGGCACAGGCAGAGCGCAACAACCGTTTGACGGTAGCGAACCATACTAGCGATCCTCTATAAAATAATCGGACATACAGCGGTTGGGTTCCGTCATTGGCCTGTCACAGCGAATGACCGATGCGCGAGGCAGCAGGATGTAGCCGCTGACGTAAACCCAGGGATAGTTAGCGCACTGGTCCTTAAACGGGGCGGCATAGGCCAGGGCTTTATCCCTGTCGCGCTGCGTTTCAATATCGCGAGAAAAATAGAGCTGGCATTCGCCCATCTTCATCGCGAAGCGGTATCCGTCGACGAAATAGCTTTCATGCAGCAGGTTATGGCTGATAACGCTCACGCCAGCCAGCATCAGCAATAGCACCAGCGCGCCCGGCAGCCAGAAGCGGCGTGTCGGGGCCGTCGGGCCGACAGTCTCTTCGCAGACATCCGGAGCAGCACGTTCTTCCTCATCAGCCTGCGGCTGCGTCTCTTTAACGGTGATTTGCGTATCGCTTGCGAGCGTCAGCCCAATGCGCGGGATAGTGACAATCGGATCGGTTTCAAACCCCACTTTCTTCAGCCCCTTACGCAGAATAGAAATATTCTGGTAGTAGGTATTAGGCGAAACCAGCATCCCCCGGCGCTGCCAGACAATATCCATGCACTCCTGTTGAGTCACAATACTTCCGACTCTTTCTATTAATAACAACAAACAGCGCCCCGCCGGGGAATTTAATACCACCACCCGGTCAGGATTGTTGAGATCGCGTAATGTGCTGGCCGCTGGATGAAACTCTACCAGGCCATTAATAATGTAATGCTTATGCATAGAATGGGCTAAATACCTCCGGTCAACGCCTGTTGCTCCAGTAGATTCCCTTCACGGTTAACCTGCGTATCCCTCGCCTGTGTAAGGATTAATGTGACGGATAAATGCGCAACTGTATATCCTGGCGCCTGGCGAAAAATCTTATTTTTCCTTTCTCTTTATCTGACCGGTCTGAAGTTTTCTTAACCGCGATTTTAAGCCGTCTTGACACTGACAAAACTCGACAAAGGCGCCCGTTGAACGCTTTAGCCATCATTGTCTGAATTATTCAGCGCGCTTAATTTGTTTTTTTAATCAAAAGCAGAGAGGACGCGCTCTGCCAGCGGGTTTCGAAATTACGACCAATTCGAAAGCTGTCGTCTTAATTAACAATTTCGGTGCGAAACTGTTAGCCACCGTCAGTAACAACCCGCGTCGCATGACGTCCCCAGACTATTTCCTTACAAAACATTTATTAAAGCCAACTTTTCAATAAAAACTACCGGTATGATTATTTACAGGCAGATAAGCAAAAGCCGGTTCAGCGAGGAGAAATTGACGCTACACCTAAACCGTACTTAAAACAAATTAAGATTAATTCAGGTTACCTCTTTTACGCCCTGAGTATAGTGGGCTCACACCGTGCAATGCTTAATTGCTTCGAAAATACAGGCATCGTTCTGCCAGACAGACGAGTCTCATTACAATTATAAATCGAGGGAATGACATGGCGAATAAGCTCAACAACACACGTCATTTAAATATCGCGCTATTGGGTGGAGATCACTTTGCGCGCCAGGGGATCGCCGCGTTATTAAAAAATATTGTCCCGGCTATGCAGATTACAGCATCGATCGATAATTACGCGGAGATCGAAACGATACTCGCGACCGCACCGATAGACGTGATTTTTTTATCCGGCATGGAGAAATATCACGCGGGATATGACTGCCTGAAATATATCAGGAAGATGAAAGTACTTTATCCCGACGTACTTATTTGCATGTATTCCGCACCGGCAAATTCCTGGCTGTGGATACGCGGTGAAATAGACGCCTATCTCTCGCTGCAGGACCCGCTTTATCACTGGCGAGCCAGCGTATTAAAAATGGTCGATAGCCGTTATCGCCCACTAAAAAAACCCACGGCGTTATCGCTGACGCCGGGTGAATGGAGGGTATTGAAGGAACTGCGAAAGGGTCTGGATATGCGTTACATCGCCGAAACAGAGCAGCTTTCTTACCGTCGTGTCAGCGCGTTAAAAAGCTCAGCGATAAGAAAACTCGGGCTCAGGAACAAGACAGATTTGCTGGTCTTTTTAACCAGTTAGACCTGCTGCTTTCAGAGCAAATCTCGACATAACACCATAATGGAATCAGGACAATGAAAGCTCAATTCAATAATAAAACGCTGCTCGCGATCGCTATTGCGGCATTACTGCCAGCGGGCACGGCCCTGGCTGCCGGCACCAGCGGCGGCACGGTGAACTTTAGCGGCAAAGTGGTGACCTCCGCCTGCGCCATCAGCGCAGGAAGCGCCAACATTGACGTGGACATGGGTGAAGTGCGTACCGCAACGCTGAAGACGGCAGGCAGCGTTGCCAGCACGGCAAAAGCGTTTGCCATCACCCTGGAAGATTGCGAAATCGCCGATACCTCAGCCTCTACGGATGAGAACCCGATTGCCGCCACAACCGTGGCCGTCACCTTCACCGGCACGCCGGACACTTCCGATGTTAATAGCTTGTCCGTCGGAGCAAACGGCAGCGCCAACTCTGCGCAAAACGTGGCTATTCGCCTTTATGACGAGCAGGGCAACGTGGTGAACCTGGGTGAACCTGCTGCGGCCATCCCTCTGCGTAAGGGTGCCAACACCCTGAACTTCAGCGCGAAATATTACTCGCCGAAGGGCGGCGCCACCGCGGGTGATGCCAGCGCCGTCGCAACCTACACCGTGACCTATTCGTAATCTTCAGGCCCGGTCTGCGGCCGGGCCTGTCTTAGCTTTCAGGAGAAACACTATGCGCGTAAACACATGGATTTGCCTGGCGGGTGCGTTATGTTCCTCCGCCGTCTATGCCGGCGGCGTGGGGCTGGGCGCAACGCGAATGGTCTACTCCAGCGCCACCAGCCAGGCCATGATGCAGGTGAGAAACACCCATCCCGACGCTACGTTCCTCATCCAGTCGTGGATGGAGAATGAGAAAGGCGAGCGCACCAACGACTTCGCGATCACGCCGCCGCTGTACGTCATAAAACCGGCCAGCGAAAGCGCGGTGAAAATCATGTTTAACGGCAAAGCCCTGCCAGCGGATCGGGAGACGCTCTACTGGATGACGGTCAAAGCCATCCCCCAGCAGGCGAAAAGCGGCGCCGGGAATACGCTGCAGTTTGCGTCGGCTAACCGCATCAAGGTCTTTTATCGCCCGGAAGGACTCAGCGAGAGCCCGGGAGAGGCGTGGAAAAAACTGGCCGGTGCCTACCGCGCCGGAAAAGTCACGCTCAGCAACCCCACGCCGTACTACCTCACCACCATCAACGTGAAAATTGACGGTATGCCGGTGCAGCCGGTGATGGTGCCCCCGAAAGGCAGCGTGACGCTGGCCGAAACCTTCAGCCATGCGGGCAGCATGAGCTATCAGACCATTAACGATTACGGGGCATGGACCCCCGCCGCGCGCGCGTCGTTATCCCAATAATAAAAACAGTAAGGCGTGACCACGTGAAAATAAAAATCCTGTGCGCCACGGTGATCTCCCTGGTGATTCGGCAAGCCGTGGCTGCTGAAAGCGAGCTGCAATTTAACCCCGCGTTCCTCAACGGCGAGAGCGCAAACAGCGCCGATCTCGCCTGGGTCAACGCCGGGAGCGCGTTGCCGCCGGGTGATTACAACCTCAACGTATATATCAATACGAATTATGCGTTCACGGGTAACGTCACGTTCCGCCTTGCTGAAGACAGCACGGGTGAAGCGCTGCCCTGCCTCACGCCTGAACAATTCGCCGCGCTGGGCATCGATAGCCATCAGGCGAAGGGTGGCGACCTGCCGCTGGCGCAGCGCTGCATCTTCCTAACGAAGGCGTTTGCGGATACGCAGTTTGATCTGGACCAGAAGACGCTCACCCTGAGCTTCACCGTACCGCAAAGTGCGATGCGCAATTTGCCGCGCGGGTACGTCAGCCCGGAAAGCTGGGAGGCGGGCATTCCTGCCGCGTGGCTGAATTACGTGGTCAATGGCTCGAACAATGAGTATCGCGGCGAGACGCGCACGCGGGAACAGCAGCTGTTTGCGAGCCTCAACAGCGGCGTCAACCTGGGCGCGTGGCGGCTGCGTGATTTCACCACGTGGACCAAAGACAGCAATGAGCTCACCCACGTGCAGACCTGGCTGCAGCGCGATATTCACGCCCTGCGCGCGCAGGTGTATGCCGGGGAAACGTACACCTCGGCGCAGGTGTTCGACTCCGTGGGCCTGCGCGGTATCGCCCTGAAAACCGATGACAACATGCTGCCCGCCAGCCTCAGCGGCTATGCGCCAGAAGTCCGGGGCATCGCGCGCAGCAACGCGACCGTAACGGTTCGCCAGAACGGCAACATCATCTATCAAACCTCCGTCCCGCCGGGGGCGTTTGTGCTGAAAGATCTCTACCCGACCTCCTCGGGCGGCGATCTGGCGGTCACCATTCAGGAGAACGACGGCAGCAAAACGCAATACACGCTTCCCTTTGCCAGCGTGCCGAACCTGGTGCGTAACGGACAGGTGAAATATGCCCTCGGCGCCGGGAAATACCGTCCGACGGGCAATCAGGACGCGCCCGCTTTCGCGCAGGGCGAGCTGTTCTACGGCTGGCGATACGGCCTGACGTTTTACGGCGGGGCGCAGTTTGCCGATCGCTATAACGGCCTGGCCCTCGGGTTTGGGCAAAACCTCGGCCGCTTTGGCGCCTACTCCATCGATCTGACCCACGCCCGCAGCCAGCTGGCGGACGATCGGCACTATACCGGTGATTCGGTGCGCCTGCGCTACAGCAAGCTGCTGAACGACATTGGCACGCGGGTGAATTTCTTCTCGCTGCGCTACTCCACGAAAGGGTTTTATACCCTCAGCGACACCACGTACAAAGGCATGTCGGGCGGATCGCCAAAGCAGACGGTGGAAGACGATGGCACCGTCACCACCCAATACGACACCGTGTACAACCTGCGCATGTCGCGTAAGGCAAAAAACCAGCTGCTGCTGTCGCAGCCGATGGGACAATACGGCTCGCTGTCGCTGTCGTGGGATCAGCAGACCTACTGGAACACGTCAAATACCACGCAAAGCCTGCAGTTTGCGTGGAACGCCACGTTTCGCAACGTGTCGCTTGGCGTCAGCGTCCAGCGAAGCTCGAGCCTGTATGACGACAAGAAAGATAACATCCTGTCGATGTCGATTTCGGTCCCGCTGGGCAACCCGACGCTGTCGACCCGCGCGCGCTTTACCACGACCCATGCGGACTCCACCGGCACCACCACCAGCACGGGCGTGAGCGGCTACCTGCCGGGTGAGGAGAATCTGTTCTATAGCGTCAACCAGCGCTACAGCTCCCGACAGCACTACGGCGGCGATGCCACCTTGCAATACGAAGGCGCGTGGGGAGACTACAACCTGGGCTACAGCTACGCCAGCGACTCCCGCAACCTCAGCTACGGCATCAGCGGCGGCGCGGTAGTGCATGAAGATGGCCTGACGCTGAGCCAGCCGCTCGGGAACACCAACATTCTGGTAAAAGCGCCGGGGGCCAGCAATGTCGCCGTGCTTAACCATAAGGGCATCAAAACGGACGGCCGTGGCTACGCGGTGATCCCGTACGCCACGCCGTACCGCGTTAACCAGGTCGCGCTGGACGTGACGACCGCCGGCAACGACGTGGAGCTGGAAAACGCCATCGCCAACAAAACGCCTACCGATGGCGCCCTGGTTCGCGCCACCTTCACCACGCACCAGGGGGCAAAAGCGATGTTTATCGTACGTCACGGCAACGACGTGCTCCCCTTCGGCACGCTGGTCTCGCTCGATGATGACAAAACCAGCGGCATCGTTGGCGATGGCGGCAGCCTGTATCTCTCCGGTTTGTCAGATAAGGGCACGCTGAACGCCGTGTGGGGCCGCGGCAGCCGCCAGCGCTGCGCCATTACCTACGCCTTAAACAAGCAGAACTATAACGCCCGCACCGGTCTTTATTCTCAGGAGGTGGTATGTCAGTAACGCTTCGGATCGGCTGCCTTGCGCTGCCGCTGGTTTTCACGCTCCCCGTTCGCGGCTACGACGTGCTGGTCTCCGTCACCGGCAATTTGATCGGCAACACCTGCGTGGTGGCGCAGGACTCCGTTGAGCAAAACGTGCCGCTGGGCACCATTGGTATTAAACAGTTCAGCCGTGCCGGGGCCGTCAGCAATATCAAAACGCCCTTCACGCTCAGGCTTGAAGCGTGCGGGCCAACCTTTGCTGGCGTAAAAATCCGCTTCAGCGGTACGCCGGATGATGCCAGCCCGCAGCTGCTGAAGATTGCCGACGGTGGCGCTACCGGCGTGGCGGTGCAGATCCTCGATAAAGAGAGCGTACTCATTCCCCTGAATACAAAGACCACCGCGTACGGAACGGCGGGGGATGACAGCGTACAGATGACCTTCTACGCGCAGCTGGTTGCCACCGCCACGCCGGTGAGCGCCGGTGATGTGTCAGCCCTCGCCACCTGGACAACGGAGTATCTATGATGCGTTTAGCGTTTCTTCTCAGCGGATTACTTTTCTGCGCCAGCGTGCAGGCTCTGGACTGGAAATCGGACATTACGCTCTCCCCTCAGCCGATGACCTACAGCGGGCCAGCGGACTCCGTGGTGCCAGGCAGCATTATCGGATCGACCTGGAGCGCCACCGCCAGCGTGCAGCAGGTGTTCTGGTGCGGGCTTATTTTTACCTGCAACAAAGGGACGCTGCAGCCCAGCAGCAGCGCCATCTCTAGCGGTGCGACGGTCACCGTCGACGGCGCGAATTACACTATTTTTGAGACCGGCGTACCGGGCGTGGGGTATATCATCGGTTTAAAGGACTTTAAGGGGACAAAATATATTCCCCTGCAAACCGGCGTAACACAAAGCTATCCTGCGGATGGGACGGGAGGAATCGCCCAGGATTTAGGCTGGTCAGCAAAAGTCACCTTTATTAAAACCGGTACGGCGCTGAAATCCGGCGTCTATAACATCCCGACTATCAACGCCGCGGTGCTCACCGCCTATAACAACGAAACGAAAACGGCGCAGGTCATCATCAGCCCGACCACCATCACGGTGACCGCCAGCGGGTGTACGGTCGGCAGCAAAAACGCCAGCGTGGCGCTGGGCACCATTGATATTCGCACCCTGCCCACGGTGGGAAGCACGTCGCCATCGGGGACGTTTACCGTCGGCCTGACCTGCGACGCGAACGTGGCGGTTCACGCCGTGATGACCGATCAGACCACGCCGTCGAACACCTCGTCGGTGGTGACTCTGACCGGAGATTCCACGGCGTCCGGCGTTGGGGTGCAGTTTTTCTACAACGGCAGCGGGCCGCTGACGATGGGGCCGGACAGCTCGGCCGCGGGTGCGACCGGCCAGTTCTTCATCCAGAGCACCACGGCGGCGCAGACGCTCACGTTACCGTTCCAGGCGCAGTACGTCCGAACCGGCGAACTGGTCCCCGGCTCGGCCAACGCGCTGGCCAGCATTACGTTTTCCTACCAGTAGGGGCTACTGCTTCACCCACACCAGTTGGTCAACCCGGAAGCCCAGACCGCGCGCGGTGTTCAGATAATCCTGCTTCACCGCATCCGGAATGGTTGGCGTGCGCGACAGGATCCACAGGTAGTCGCGGTTCGGGCCGCTGACCAGCGCGTACTGGTACTTATCGTCCAGCCTGATCACGTTATAGCCGCCGTAGAACGGGCCGAAGAAGGACACCTTCAGCGCGGCGGTGGTCGGTTCGCCGGTAAAGTACGCTTTGCCTTCGCTCTCGTTCCACTTGTTCTTCACCGGATCGTAGCCCCGGTTGAGCACGCTGATGCCGCCGTCGCTGCGCTTGCCGTAGGTGGCGGTTACCTGCTCCAGCCCGCGTTCAAAGCGGTTTTCCAGACGGGCGACCTCGTACCATTTGCCAAGATAGCGGCTGGCGTCAAAACCGGAAATCGGCTGCACGCCCTTCGGCGGCGTGGGGGATTTACAGGCGACCAGCGTCAGCGCAATGGCAACACCGGTCACAACAGGCCATAGCTTCATGAGAATTCCTTTCATTTGCACGGTTGGACGTTAAGTGTAGTGCACCGTTTCGGCGCTTCATCCCGTTCGGGAAAATTCGTAGTATATTGAGAGTATTCCTCCACTCTGGACACGGACATGGCTTACTCCATCGGCGAATTCGCCAGACTCAGCGGCATCACCGCCACCACCCTGCGGGCGTGGCAGCGTCGCTATGGTTTACTCAAGCCACAGCGCACGGAAGGCGGCCACCGCCAGTACAGCGACGATGACGTCCAGCAGGCGCTAAAAATCCTCGACTGGGTCAAAAAAGGCGTCCCGATCGGCCAGGTCAAACCGCTGCTGGAGCGCCCGATGCCGGGTCGGACCAACAACTGGCAAACCCTGCAGCAGAACATGCTGCAACGTCTGCAGGACGGCAAGGTCGAGTCCCTGCGCCAGATGATTTACGACGCCGGACGCGAATACCCAAGGCCGGAGCTGGTCGCGAACGTGCTGCGCCCGCTGCGCAGCCAGGTCTCGGCCAACGTCGCCGCCGCCATGACCCTGCGCGCGATCCTCGACGGCATCATCATCGCCTACACCTCGTTTTGCCTCGAAGGCGATAAAAAAGCGCCGGGCGATAACATTCTGCTCAGCGGCTGGCACCTGAACGACCCGTGCGAGATCTGGCTCGAAGCCTTAACGCGCACCGGGCAGGGCCACCGAATCGACATCCTGCCGGTTCCGCCTGACGCGCTGGCACCGGAAATTTTCCCGGAGCGCAAATGGCTTCTGATCACCAGCGGCAAACTCACCGCCGGGCGGAAAAAACAGGTGGAGCAGTGGCAGCAGCAGGTATCGCTTGAAGTGATTATCCTCTGATAATTTTCTCCTGCGGGAATCTTCACGAAAAGTTGAATATTTTCCCGCGCCGCAGATGCTAACGTTTTCCTGTGACGAATAACTCAACAGGAAAACACCATGAAAAAAACTGCCCCTCTGCTGATCCTGGCCTCGATGGCCTTTGCCCCTGCTGCCTTTAGCGCCCCTGCCGGCACGCTGAGCGTTCACATTCTCGACCAGCAAACCGGGATGCCGCCATCAGACGTGACCGTTACGCTGGAGAAACAGCAGCAGGACAAATGGACCCCGATTGCCAGCGGTAAAACCGACCACGACGGCCGCATCAAATCGCTCTATCCGCAGGATCAGGACATGCAGCCTGGCGTGTATAAAGTGACCTTCAAAACCGCAGAGTACTTCCACGGCAAAAAGCTGGACTCCTTCTTCCCGGAGATCCCGGTGCTGTTTACCGTGACCCGCACCAACGAGAAGCTGCACATCCCGCTTCTGCTGAGCCAGTACGGTTACTCGACCTACAAGGGCAGTTAAGACGCATTGATTTTAAAGGAATAAAAAAAATAGTTCCGCTAATACTTGGACAAATTAGTCATGTTGTGTAAGTTTTAATTATATGAACGGGAGGACTACACCATGACAACGAAACCTGTACTCGGTATTAGCGGATGTTTGACCGGATCCGCCGTTCGCTTTGACGGCGGACACAAGCGTATGGGCTTCGTCATGGATGAGCTGGCCCAGTGGGTGAATTTCAGGCCCGTCTGCCCTGAAATGGCCATCGGCCTGCCGACGCCTCGCCCGGCCATACGCCTGACGCTGACGGACAGCGGCGAAACGCAGCTCCGTTTCAGCAAGCCGCCTCATGATGACCTCACGCAGAAAATGGCCGACTTTACGGCAGACTATCTGCCAAAAATCGGCGATCTGTCGGGATTTATCGTCTGTGCAAAATCCCCAAGCTGCGGCCTGGAACGCGTGCGGCTGTACGATGAAAACGGCAACCGGGGCCGCAAGGAGGGCGTCGGGCTGTTCACCGCCGCCCTTCTTGAAACCTACCCGTGGCTGCCCGTCGAGGAAGACGGTCGGCTGCACGACCCGGTGCTGCGGGAAAACTTTATCGAGCGGGTATTTGCCCTGCACGAGCTAAACACGCTGCGCGCTAAAGGTCTGACGCGGCGTGGGCTGCTGGATTTTCACAGCCGCTATAAGCTTCAGCTACTGGCGCACCATCAGGCAGGCTATCGCGAAATCGGCCCGTTCGTTGCCTCGCTGCACGAGTGGGAAGACTTGGACGCCTTCTTCGTGGCGTACCGGGAAAAGCTGATGACCATCCTGAAAAAACCCGCCTCGCGGAAGAATCACACCAACGTGCTGATGCATATCCAGGGGTATTTCCGTAACCAGCTGAACACCCGCCAGCGCGGCGAGCTGCGCGACGTGATCCTGCACTATCGCAACGGACACTTGCCTATTCTCGCCCCGATCACGCTGCTGAAGCACTACCTGGCCGAATACCCCGACCGGTATCTGATGACGCAAAACTACTTTGATCCCTATCCTGATGATTTGGGTCTGCGTCTGGCAGTCAAGTGATCATAAAAATGCGAAGGCCCCATTGACCCGTAGAGGCCCAAAGCAGTACCCCGTTTAGACGACATCCTCACTGTCGTCTCTTTTTTGCATTTCATCTTAAAGACTGTGATTATATACAGGCTTATTCTGCAAAAGGGGCCTGCCAGTGATCAACACCCTGCACATTCAAAACTACCGATCCATCCGCGACATGTCGCTGGAGCTGGAGCAGCTCAACATCGTCTTCGGGCCGAACGGCACCGGGAAATCCAATATTTACAAGGCGATACACCTGATGCACAGCGCCGCCCAGGGGCAATTTTCCCAGGCGCTGGCAAACGAGGGCGGCATTCTGAAGGTGTTCTGGGCAGGCAAAACCCGCAGCGACCAGCTGCGGCGGATGAATCTGGCGGTGGAAACAGAGACCTACGAATACGAGCTGCAGGTCGGGTTTGTGGAGAAGCTGCCCTATCCCTCGCAGTTTCAGCTCGATCCGGTGATCAAAGAGGAGTCCATCTGGCTGAGCGGTCAGCACCGTCGGCCTTCGTCACAGCTGATGAAGCGTAAGAACCAGGCAGTATTTCTGAACAACGTGCATCACGAGAAAGTGACCCACAGCGGCACGCTGTACGAGAACGAATCGGTGTTCGGGCAGCTCGGCGAACCGCATCTTTACCCGGAAGTGTCGCAGATGCGCGAGTCCCTGCGTAACTGGCGCTTTTATCATGAGTTTTCTGTATCAATCGGCTCGGCGATGCGGGCTCCGCAGGTCGGTTTCCGCTCCCCGGTGCTGGCCAGCGACGGTGCCAACCTGGCGGCCGCGTTTCAGACTATCGTCGAGATCGGCGACGAGCTGCTGCTGATGCGCATCCTTGACCAGGCCTTCCCCGGCTGCGTGTTTTACAGCGACAACACTGGCGGACGTTTTCGCATGATGATGCAGCGCGAAGGTCTTAGCAGGCCGCTGGAACCGGCGGAGTTCTCCGACGGTACCCTGCGCTTTCTGTGCCTGGCGGTAGCGCTGTTAAGCCCGCGCCCACCGGCGTTTATCGCGTTGAACGAACCGGAAAACAGCCTGCACCCACAGATGCTGCCCGCGCTGGCGAGCTTAATCGCCGAGGCCAGCCGCTACTCGCAGATTTGGCTCACCAGCCACTCGCCGGAGCTGGCGAAGTTGATTGAGAAACAGCGATCGTTTTCGCTGTATCAGCTGTCAATGGTGGAGGGGGAGACGAGGGTGGAGAGGCTGGGGTAGTTCTATACCCTCATTCGGGTAGATCTTCAGAGCGCTTCTTTTCTTTTGAAATAATGCGCAATATTCCTCCAACGGCAAGAGTAGTTATTGGAGAATCAGAATTGACCGGAAGACGATACGGCCAAATACGTCTTATCTGGAAGTGAAAAAGGGCAAATCCAAAAATCCCGCCGACATTTGGCGGGATTTTGAATCAACCTTTGCAACGACTGAGGGCAAGTCGCAGACCCGCGCCAATTTCGGCTGGAGTGCTATCTACAGAGAGAACGACATTCTCTATGCCATCACCTTTAGTTCTTCCCCAACCTTCTAGTTTCTCATGGCGAGTTGGTGAAAAAGTGATAAAACCATTGATACAATGTACACCACAGTTCTTCATATCTTTGAATAAAGCACGTTTGGTTTTATAGCCGTATTTTTTCATCAACATTGCTATCCAGGCAGCATATTGTGCTTTGCCTTTCTCAACATCAAAGAACGTATCACACTCTTCAATCGTCAATGTCCGGCTATCTGACAACGCTTGTAAAACAACTTCACCGATACTTTGATTATCGGCATCGGGGTGCAATAAGTGGGGAGGAAAGAGGGGATCAGCAGCGACCATCCCCAGCCCTGATTGAGTCTCAACAAGCAATAATTCAGAGTTATAGTAACAACTAGCCCTGTAATCCTGACTTTTATTAAATTTCATCATTTCACCTGTGTCACTTTAACTGTCACACCCTGACTCTTGCCATATTCAATGGCTCGGTTTATTTCTGTCCACTGCGTTTTTGTTGTAGTAGCAGGAACAGCAAGCTGGACCTCTCTATTAGCAATCATAGAAGAATCAATTGTCTTTCGAGAGAGTGTGTATGTATCAAATTTTGCAGCTGCATCAATATTTCCTTTGATCGAACTGTAAATCTGATTAGGGTTTGCCAGCTTCGCCATTGTCTGTGTATCCAATGATTTAGCGCTCACAGCTGTTTTAGTAGATACATCATAATAGTCAAACGTTTTAAAATTCTGGGGCAATCTGGCACTGGAGGGTAAGGATGAACCAACATAATCCTCCCAAGGCATACCTTGTTTAATATTACCCTGGCCCCATTGCATTCCGAGTTCAGAGGCTTTGACAGTAGCCGTTGCAGTATTGCGGCTCATGAACGATAGCGCCGCTTTGGTTATGTCTTTTACAAGCAGCCCACCGCTGACAAGCATGGCCTGATTTTCCGGATCGGACGCGAATACCGCATACTTCATCCACTCCGGACTGTTTTGGTCTATTTTCGCCAGATCCTGACCATTCCACTGTTGAACGTAGGTCTTGGCTTCGTCACTGGTCATAACATCAGCGCCGATATTTCCCAACCAGCCGGGGCGCTCCGTCATATCGTAGCCACCCTCAGCAACTTCCTTATTCCATCCAACAGCCGTTAGGGGATCATCCTTCAATAGCTCATCAACTGTAGCACTTTGCTCATCACTGACTTTTTTCCATTTATCGATAATCGCCTGACAGTCACCACCAGATTTTCGACACTCAGAAAGTTCCTTATCGAATGCTACTGCCTGCGTACTGCTCAGATAGTTATTCTCAACACTATTCTTCCCGGCACTGGCCCCGGCCGCCGCACCAGCCGTATTTCCCCCAGCAATCCCGCCGGCTATGCCCGCTGAAACAGATGCCAGCGTACTCACGGTCTGCTTCTGCTCTTCCGTCAGCTTCGACGGGTCTGTGTCCGGATAGAACTGTCTGGCGATTGCTGTAGCAATCAGTTCGCCGGATGCGGCCCCCACAGCGCCCGCTGCGGCACTGTTTCCCTGAAGGGCTGCAGTTACGCCGCCGAGGATGGCATGGGCAATCGCTTTTGCCGCCGTGTTGTCATCAATGCCTGCATGATGGCCGATGATGTTCGCCAGCTCCGGTGCCGACGCGCCCGCCAGCGCCCCTCCGATATTGCCGCCCGCCAGTCCCTGCAGCGCTGCCGTGGCCGCCTGGATGCCGCGCTGCATATCGCTGCCGGTTCCGTACGTCACCATCACGTTTTTGTATGCCTGGGTATCTCGCAGTTTCGCCAGATAATCCTGGCGCTGTTTCTCTGTCGCGTTTGCGGGGAGTGTTGCGCCGGTTTCTTTCTGGGCCGCCTTCAGCCCGTTCAGGTCACCCTGCGTCCTGGCAATATCCGCCACCTGGCTGCCAATGTCGCTGATCATCCCAACCGCGTTCAGGCGGTTCTGCTCTTTCTCCTTGTCGAAGATCGGGCTGATGCTGTCGTTAGCATGTTCGGTGTCGCGACTCAGATCGGCCACGTCCTGCTTCTGGTTTGCCTTGTCGCGGATGGTGAGGGAGCCCTCTGCCACGGCGGCCTGCGTGGTGCCTTCCTTATGGCCTTTATTACCCGCAGCGGAGATCATGCCGCCCGGCAGGTTGCCCTGGAATTTATCCCCGAAGCTGCCGCCGCCGCTCAGGCTGATACCGGAGTGCGAGGTTTTAAAGTCCGCTTCGTTGTGGATATCGCTGAAGCCCAGCGTTCCGGTATCGAGGCTGTTTTTGTCCGGCGTGGCGGTGGACGCGATAACCGCGCCATCAAGCTGGGTGTGATGCCCCACGGTGATGTCGAAGCCCCCGTCCCCGGCATACAGCCCGGTCTGTTCGGCCACCGAATCAAAGCGGCTCTTCATCTTGTCCTGGCTGGCGTTGATATAGCCTGAACCGGACATGGTGCCGAAGGTGAAGCTGCCACCCGCTGCAACGCTGGTCTGCTTGCTGTCGTAGTCGCTGTTGTTCTGCTGGCTGCGCATCAGCAGGTCGTGACCAACGTCTGCCACGATTTTATTGCCGTTAACCTGAGCGCCATCAAGCACGGTGTCGTGCCCGCTTTTTAGAGTGACGTTTTTGCCGCTGTCGATTGTGGTTTCGGTCCAGTCGGTACCGTTACCTTTATCCTTGCCGTGCGCGGCGTTAACGTTGGCAAACACGCTGATACCCGCGCCGTTGCCTCCGGCACCGATGCTTACCCCAATACCGCCACCGCTGCTGCTGTTCTTGCCGCTGGTTTTTTGGGTATTCGCCGCGCCGGACAACAGAATATCGTTCTGTGCATCCAGCGTGGTGTCGCCCCCGGCTTTCAGCTGGCTGCCCGCAATCACGATGTCGCCGCTGTTTGCACCTTTGTTTTTGCCGTTCGCGGTGATGGAGAGATTGTTGCCTGCGTTCAGCGTGCTGCCTGCCACCGCATCACTCTCAGCATGCTGCTGTGATTTCGACTTCTGGGTCGTCAGCGAGAGGCTCACACCCATTGCGTTCGGATCGCCGGTGGTTGCCGCCATATCCGCAGCCTGCCCGGCCTGCACGCCGGACAGCACCGTTTTGGTGGCCTGAAGGGCTTTCAGACGGCCATCACTTTGCTCTTTGGTCTCCTGCGCCGCGCTCACGGCATTGTTAATAGCGCTACCGACGGTGCCGGAGAGCGCCACGGTGAGCCCGCTTTTCTTCTGCTCGAAGGTTTCATCCCGGGTGCGCCTGTCGTGCCCCGGCTCGATGATGACGCTGTCGCCGCTGAGGCTTAAATCCTTCCCGGCGATAAGATCCGCCCCGCCGACATGGGCCTGGTTTCCGGCAGAAATCGCGACGTTACCGCCCGTCGAGCCCACCGTACTGAAGCTCTGGCTCTGGGTGGTACCCTTCTCACGAAGATCGTGCGTGCTTTTACTGCTGCCGATGGTGAAGCCAATCCCGCCCGAGCCCATCAGGCCGGATTTTTTCTCTTCCTTAAAGCGCCACGAGGTGTCGGTGTTGGTGGCCGCAACGATATCAACATTGTTGCCCGCCTTAAGCTGCACGTCGCCATCGCCCGCCACGGCGGAGCCGAACACCCGCAGGTTATTGCCCGCCACCACCTGCACGTTATCGCCGCTCAGCAAGGAGCCGGATTCACGCGTCGCGCTGTCCTCCTCGATGGTGTGGGTGGTTTTCTTGCTGAGGAAACCTTTTTTGGTTTTGGTCTGCTCTTTGTAGTGATAATCGCTTTCGGTTGCGGTATTGAGGCTGACGTCGCGGCCTGCCGCCACGCCGATATCGCCCTTCGCCGTCACCTGCGCGGCTTCGGTGGTGACATCGCGTCCGGCGAGGATTTGGGTATTCTCCCCGCTGGCGATCTCGGTTCCCTGCTGACGTACCGATTCGTTAATAACGGTTTTCTTGCCTGACCTATAGCTGTCGCCCTGCGTGGTCTCTTCCGCAGCCAGATTCACGTCGCGACCCGCCTGCAGCCCGACGCTTTTCTCCGCTGCCAGCGCGGCGGCCTGAGCGTTGATATCCTGCCCGGCCTTCAGGACCAGGTTATCGCCTGCGGAAATCGTGGTGCGGTCGAGCCCGGTGCTGTGGGACTCGCTTTTCCCTTTACGGCTGCTTTCGCTTGTCTGTGCCGCGTTCAGGTTCAGATCGTTGCCCGCGCTCAGCCCCGCGCTGCCGCCCGCCTTCAGGTCGCTGGCGGTCACGTCAAGGTTGTGCCCGGCATTCACCAGCAGGTTGCCGCCCGCACTGACGTTACTTCCCTGATACGTGACGGAGGAACGGCTGGTTTTCTCCCGGCTGGAGCTGAATGCGTCGTTGATCTGATTCGCGTTGACGGCAATATCGCCCCACGCGTTCAGCAGCATATCCCCGCCGGAGGACAGGTTCGCCCCGGTGACGGTGATGTTTTTCCCTGCCTCAAGCGACAGGCCATCCTGCGCGGTAATCGACGCAGCGTTCCCCAGCAGGGTGTCCTTCAGGCCGATGTTGCCGTACTTCCCGCCGGCGTTGATATCAATCTGCTCAACCTGCGTCAGGTTGTTGATGCTGCCGTCCAGGCTCTCCAGCGCGACCGTTTTGCCGCTGATGGTGGAGCTGATGTTATTGATATCGCCGATGGCGCTCAGGTTCAGGTCGCCGCCCGCTTTCATCAGGCCGTTGCTGAGGTTGCTGATGCTGTTCTGGCTGTCGAGCGTCAGGCTGTTTTTCGCCAGCAGCGAGCTGCCGCCGTTGGTGATGCTGCCGCCCTTCAGGGTGACGTTGTTGCCCGCGATCACGCTGCCGTTGTTGACGGTGACGTCCTTCGGCGACAGGTAGAGTTTCGGCACCATCACGGTTTCGCCGTTGACGGTGGCTTTCTCCCACCACAGCAGGCTGTGGTCGAGCGCGGCAATCTGATCGGCGGTCAGCGAGACGCCAAACTGCAGGCCCAGCGACTGCTGCGCCGCCGCGGCGTTGTCCATCAGATAGCGCATCTGATCCAGATCGGAGCCGATGCCGTTCAGGTAGCGGTTACCGGTCTGGTTGAGCACCACGTTGGAGACATAGCGGGTATCGAACGCCGCATCGCCGAGGAAGCGGTAGTCGTAGTCCGGGTTCAGGTTGAGGCGGCCAAGCATATAGGACGAGCCGAGGAACTGCTTCTCGTCGGTAAACGCCAGCCGCGTCTCCTGCGGCGCCGTGGACGACGGTTTGATCCCGAGCATCGCGTTCAGATCGGCAAACAGGGCGGGATCAAGCTGTCCGAGACCATTCAGTTTCGGGTTGATGCCGATCAGGTACGGGCTTTTCGGGTTGTCGGAGAAGACAAAATAGCCGTTGTTGCCCGACGGCAGCGGGTAAGCGCTGGTGTCGACGCGCTGGCCCTGATAGTGCCCGACGGCGCCGCCCTGCGCGGTGCGGAGATCGGCGGTGGTGACCCCTGCGTTCGCCAGCGTGCCCAGCTGGCCGAGGTTCGCGTTGCCTTTCTGCGTGGTGGCAACGTTGCTGAGAGGCGTGCCGGACGCGTCGCCGTTTTCCAGCGCGCCGCCGCCGTTAAGCTGCTGCAGCGCCCCCTGGAGCCGATCGTTCCACTGCGGCGAGGTCACCGCCACGGTGCCGGTATTGCTCAGCCCCTGTTTTTGCACACCGCTGCCGATGGTCTGGTTGCTGAGTGTGTTCAGCGACGGGGTGGAGATAACGTTACTGACGCCGCCCGCGTTAGCGGTGGTACTGGTGTTGCTGATGTTGCTGGTGAAGTTTGCGGTGACGTTGCCGCCCGCCTGGATGACGGCACGGTATGTTTCACCATTTTCACTTTCTGTGACATGCCCATCTAATACATAGGTTACGTCATTGTCGTAGTAAGTATTGCGATGGGTTGGAGAGTAGGAGCTAGGAGAACCCCCGCCATATGAGGGGCTTACATATTTATATACAGCATATTCTGTATAAGTTCCGCTCTGATAGCTCTGATTATTCAGCGTGTTTCCTGCAAGCGTAATATTGCTATTCGCCAGGATTGCACTCGCCTGATTGTTCAACTCTGCGGCAGTGATAGTCAGGTTACGCCCGGAAGAAATACGAGCGCTTCCACCCTCAGCATTTACAACCTGCGCTATCTGATTTAGTGCATATTTACGTGTTTCATAGCCTGTAATTGGTTTGTAATAGTAATGGGTATCCTCATACAAGAAACAGGGAACCCCACCACATGTACCAGAACCCTCATGGGTATAAGTGCTGTATTTATCCCGAACAAGCGTATCGATTCCGAGAACCGACACAGGTATGTCAACAGTTGCCTGCCCAACCCAACCATACGCTGGCGACGCACTTGTTGTTGTGGTTGACGTTAATCCATCACGCTGATTTAACAGGCTGGCAGTCTTAACCGTAATATCCCCACCCTGCGTCTCAATATTCCCCGACGTGTTCACCACCTGGCTGTTCGCATTCCCCGCCGCATCCCGCTGCATCCACAGGTTGTTTCCCGCCATGATGTCGCCGCGCCGGTTGGTGATGCTGTCAGCAAACAGCGCCAGGTTATTCGCCGCGTACAGCAGCGCGGTGTTGACGATGGCGCCCGGCGCGCTCAGGGTCAGCGA
>NZ_JAASKP010000004.1:0-196071 GCF_019730495.1 Enterobacter sp. Y17 | reverse complement strand
CCGTTGCGAGGTGGCGTATATTACGCTTTCCTCTTTCAGAGTCAACCCGTTATTTCAGAATTTTTCTCTTCAACCGACCGCGTTGTCTGTGAAGTGATTCACATCCGCCGTGTCGATGGAGGCGCATTATAGGGATCCCATTTTTTAGCACAAGTATTTTTTAGATCTTTTTTTCCGACTGCTGATTTTCCGCGCTTTTCGCTGAAATCCCGCCCGATCTGCTTAAATATTGACGTATTTTGCCTTGCCGCGATCCATTAATATGATCAAAGTCTTCTGTATAGCGCTCATTGTTAGAGGTAGATATGCCCGCAGTATTACGTCCTTATAAAGATCTGTTCCCCCAAAAAGGCGATCGCGTGATGATCGATGCCAGCAGCGTGGTGATCGGCGATGTCCGAATGGCCGATGATGTCAGCATCTGGCCCCTCGTCGCCATCAGGGGAGATGTTAACTATGTGTCGATTGGCGCCCGTACCAATATTCAGGACGGCAGCGTTCTGCATGTCACGCACAAATCCTCCTATAACCCGGACGGTAATCCCCTCATCATTGGAGAAGAGGTTACCGTCGGCCATAAAGTGATGCTTCACGGCTGCACTATCGGGAATCGCGTACTTGTTGGCATGGGGTCGATTTTGCTGGATGGCGTCATAGTAGAAGATGACGTAATGATTGGTGCCGGTAGCCTGGTCCCGCAGAACAAACGGCTGGAGAGTGGCTATCTCTATCTGGGAAGCCCGGTAAAACAGATCCGCCCCCTGAAGGAGGCGGAGATCGAAGGATTAAAATACTCGGCGAACAACTACGTTAACTGGAAGAATGACTATTTGGATCAGGACAACCAAACCCAGCCCTGATCGTCTTCCTGCTGTTCGCGGATTAAATCGCTGGCTTCCTCTTCCAGATCCCAGCGATTTTCACAAAATATCGCTATCGGGTCTGAACCGCCAAAACGGCGCAACAGCGTCTCCCCATGAATGGCACAGGTAAGTTGCATCCCCTGCACCAGCACCGGAAAACAGACCGCTTGTTTAGTCTCATCCCAGTTCTCTCTGTCCGGGAAATGGATAGCCTGGTTCACGCCGAAAGCTCCTGCTTTAACTTTTCAATGACAGGTTCGACCGCAGGCAACACGCCATGCCAGAGCAGCACCGCATGCGCGGCCTGACCCACCAGCATTCCCAGTCCATCGGCTAACTGCTTCGCGCCGTGTTGTTCACACCAGTTAAGGAAAGGCGTTTTCCCTTTCTGATAAAACATGTCATAGAAGTACATATGCGCGCTGACCAGAGAAGCAGGAATTAACGGGATCTCGCCATTGATGCCGCTGGACGTGGCATTGATGACAAGATCGAACTCACGAACGGCGAGATCGTCAAGCGCTACCGCGCTCACGCTGCCGGTATGCGCAAACAACGCCGCCAGTGCTTCCGCTCGGGAAAAGGTTCTGTTGGTAATGGTCACCGCACAGTCCAGTGAAAGCAGAGGCAACAGTACTCCCCGCGATGCGCCACCCGCACCAATCAGCAGGACCCGAAACCCGGGCTTAATAAACGACAGTCGTTCCAGATCGCTAAGTAAACCAACTCCGTCTGTGTTGTCACCCAAAAGGCGCCCATCCTCAAGCCGTTTTAGGGTATTGACTGCACCAGCCAGTGAAGCGCGCTCGGTCAGCTCATCCGCACGTTCGAAGGCTTCCTCTTTAAAAGGAACCGTCACATTCGCGCCTTTACCGCCCGCGGCGAAAAAAGCCTCCAGCGTTGGAATAAATGCATCCACCGGGGCCAGTACGCGACCATAGGGATGATTTATCTGCAGCTGCTTCGCAAATTGCTGATGGATCAACGGTGACTTGCTGTGTGCAATCGGATTACCAAAAACAGCATAGGTTTCCATGAGATTACCCCTGGCGAAAACGTTCGCCGGTCAAGGCGTCGCGAATTTCAGACGGATTCAGGCGCCCTCCCGTTTCACCGACAGCGACTGGGAAGTCATTCCCGAACTGCGCCAATACTTCTTCGGTTGTCCGACAAGGTGGCAATCCGGTCAGGTTGGCGCTGGTTGAGACCAGCGGTTTACCAAATGCCAGGCAAAGTTCAACCACCAGCGGATGGTCAGTTACGCGAACGGCGAGGGAATCAAAACTTCCGGTTAACCAGCGAGGCGTAGTCGGCTGCGCCGGGAAAACGAAGGTTACCGGGCCAGGCCACGCGGAGAAGATAGTCTCGCGCTGCGCCGGCGTCAGCATGGAGTCATCGATATAGGGTTTAAGCTGCTCATAATTCGCAGCGATCAAAATCAGCCCTTTCTCGACGGGTCTTTGTTTTAAGGCAAGCAGTCGGCTTACGGCCGTCTCGCTGTCAGGATCGCAACCGACTCCAAAAACAGCTTCAGTTGGATAGGCGATGACTTCTTCTTTTTTCAGTACGTCCACAGCATGCGCAATGGAGCCTGATGGCAGGTTATTATTCACTATTTTGATCCGCCGTAACCGGCTTTCCACATTGTTTACTGGCGCAGAAGCGTTTCATGCCTTGCGCGGTTTTCTTCTCTATAAGTAGCGGATAATTGCAATGAGGGCAGGTTCCCGCTACCGGTTTAAAATTGATAACGAACTGGCATTCAGGGTAGCGATCGCACGAATGGAAAGTCTTACCATAACGGGAACGGCGCTGTACCAACTGACCGCGCTGACACTGAGGGCACGCAATTGCCGTTTCATCAGGCTTATCAATTTGTTCCGTATGCTCACATTCCGGGTAGCGGCTACATCCAATAAACATGCCGAATCGCCCCTGCCGCAGGGCTAATTCACCACCGCAGAGTGGGCAATACTGACCCTCCAGAATTTTAACGATATGTCCATCCGCCTGGCTTTTCAGGGGACGGACATAATCACATTCCGGATAGTGTGAACAACCGAGAAACGGGCCGTGTTTCCCGGACCGAATAACAAGTTCAGCCCCGCACTGCGGGCAGGGCTCGTTTTTATGCACCGTGAATAGTGCTGATTTGGCCATAACAACTCTTGGTGCTGCACATTGAATTAGTGCAGCATACCTTCATTCACTTCAAAGAGTAATTCTTCCATTTGCTGATAGGCATTTTCACAGCCCGGGATATTAAACAGAACCATCAGGATCACCCACTTGAGATCTTCCAGTTCAAATTCTGCTGTATCCAGCGCCATGACGCGCTCTATCACCATTTCTCTCGTTTCGAGGTTCAGCACCTGAATCTGCTCAAGGAATAAGATGAACCCCCGGCAGCTGGCGTCCAGCCTTTCACACTCTTCCGCTGTATAAATGCGTACTGACAATGGGTCAGAAGCAAGCTGCATCGGTTCGGCGAGGCCTTCCTGATAATCAGCCAGTTTTTCCAGCCACATCAACGCATTATAGATATCTTCCCGCTCAAACCCCGCATCGGTAAGATCCTGTGTCAATTTGTCCTGATCCACTCGCATTTCTGCTTCGTTATGGATGTAAGTCTCAAACAAATACATCAGTACGTCGAACATGGCATGCCCTCCTTAATCGGACATAGCCGCCGGGTACAGCTGCGATCCACCCTGCTAACTCCAGTTCGAGTAGCTGTGCTACCGTTACTGGCACAGGTTGGCCGGCACGTTCAGCGACAACGTCAACAGGTGTTACCTCATCTCCTACGTTAGCCAGGAGCTTGGGAAATGGCAATGCCACCTTTCCCTGATCTGATGAATATTGTCGCTTTTCGGGATCTTCCTGCAGCCATTGCAACCCATATTGCAAATTTTCAAGAATATCTCCTACTTCCGTTACCGGCGTTGCCCCTTGCTTAATCAGCCAGTGGGGTCCCTCGCATCCGGGATTACCTATCGGTCCAGGCAAGGCGAAGACTTCTCTCCCCTGTTCGAGCGCGCATCGCGCCGTGACCAGCGAACCGCTTCGGCGCGCCGCTTCAACCACCAGCACGCCTTTGCTGAGCCCGCTGATAATCCGATTGCGACGCGGAAAGTTTGCCGGCCTGGGCTGTGCGGAGAGCGGAAACTCAGACACTATCGCGCCGTCAGATTCAATAAGCCGCATCGCCAACGCCTGATGCCGGCGTGGATAAATGCTAAAAAGACCGTTCCCCAGCACAGCTACACTTCGTCCCTTAACTGACAGCGCCGCGCTGTGGGCTACGCCGTCAATACCGCAGGCCAGCCCGCTGGTGATCGTGAAACCGCTTTGTGACAGTTGTTCGCACAGGATTTTCCCCCATCGCTCGCCGTACCATGAAGGCGCACGACTGCCTACCACCGCCAGCTGAACGGTGTTAAGCGCCTCAGGGTTACCTTTTATGAATAACACCCCGGGATAATCAGGGATCGTGCGGAGCAAAGGGGGATATAGGGGATGGTTGGGCGTTAATAAATGATGTCCCGGCTGCTCAAGCCACACAAGGCTACGTTCCAGCTCGCTCTCATCGAGTGCAAAGAACCGTTCAGCCTGCTTTGCTGTCAGCCCGGCCTCTCTGGCGACGAGCACGTTGAGGTGTTCCAGCTTCTGCAGTCGCGCAGCCGCTTCCAGCATTACATCACCACACAGAGACCCAGTGTGTACTAGCCGTAGCCATATCTCGGTTGACGTCATCCTTTCCCCTGCCATAAGCGGCCTCCGCAATCATTGCGATTGGTCACTGATGCTGTCAATCGATGGGGGATTTGTCTAGAATAGAGAGAGTATTCTTATCAACTCCTGAACACGACTCTGGAAATTTATGGCAGTTTTGCAAGTGTTACATATTCCGGACGAGCGCCTTCGCATCGTCGCTGAACCGGTCAAAGAAGTGAATGCAGAAATCCAGCGTATCGTTGATGATATGTTCGATACCATGTACGCCGAAGAAGGCATTGGCCTGGCGGCGACGCAGGTGGACATTCATAAACGTATTATCGTGATTGATGTTTCCGAAAATCGCGATGAGCGTCTGGTGCTGATCAACCCTGAGCTGCTCGAAAAGAGTGGCGAAACCGGTATTGAGGAAGGCTGTCTGTCCATTCCTGAACAGCGCGCTTTAGTACCGCGTGCCGAAAAGGTGAAAATTCGCGCGCTGGATCGTGACGGTAATCCGTTCGAACTGGAAGCAGACGACCTGCTGGCAATTTGTATTCAGCATGAGATGGATCACCTGGTCGGTAAACTGTTTATCGATTATCTCTCGCCGCTCAAGCAGCAGCGTATTCGTCAAAAAGTAGAGAAACTGGATCGTTTGCGTTCTCGCGCATAACGTCCCCCCGGATACAAGGATCATCGTGTCTAAAACACTACGTATTATCTTCGCGGGAACCCCTGATTTTGCAGCGCGTCATCTTGACGCGCTGTTATCGTCTGTTCACCAGGTTGTTGGCGTCTTTACCCAGCCTGACCGTCCGGCAGGTCGCGGTAAAAAACTGATGCCGAGCCCGGTAAAGGTGCTGGCAGAAGAGCATGGGCTACCCGTTTTCCAGCCCGCATCGTTACGCCCACAGGAAAATCAGCAGCTGGTTGCTGACCTGAATGCCGACGTAATGGTGGTGGTAGCTTACGGTTTAATTCTGCCAAAAGCTGTGCTTGATATGCCCCGTCTGGGTTGCATCAACGTGCATGGGTCTCTGCTCCCGCGCTGGCGTGGTGCTGCACCTATCCAGCGCTCGCTGTGGGCAGGTGATGCCGAAACGGGCGTTACCATCATGAAGATGGACGTAGGTTTAGACACCGGCGATATGCTGTATAAACTGGCGTGCCCCATTACGTCAGACGATACCAGCGCTACGCTTTATGACAAACTGGCAGACCTTGGTCCACAAGGGCTTATCGAGACGCTCCAGCAGCTTGCTGACAACACGGCGAAACCGGAAGTTCAGGATGACGCGCTGGTGACTTATGCCGAAAAATTGAGCAAAGAAGAAGCGCGGATCGACTGGTCCCTGTCAGCCGCACAGCTTGAACGCTGCATTCGCGCTTTTAATCCGTGGCCAATGAGCTGGATGGAGATTGATGAGCAGCCGGTGAAAGTCTGGAAAGCTTCCGTCATTAGCGGTACTACCACGGCTGAACCCGGTACGATTGTTGACGCCAACAAGAACGGAATTCAGGTGGCGACTGGGCAAGGGATCCTGAATCTTGAATCGCTACAACCGGCCGGCAAGAAGGCCATGAGCGCTCAGGATCTGTTAAATTCCCGTCGCGAATGGTTTATTCCGGGCAATCGTCTTGCCTGAGCAAATCTATCCTTAAGGCCCGGTGTTTCCGGGCATTTTTATTTTTACGGTTATGAAAAAACAAAATCTACGCAGTATGGCGGCTCAGGCCGTTGAGCAGGTTATCGAGCAGGGCCAGTCCTTAAGTAACGTCCTGCCTCCCCTGCAACAAAAAGTATCTGATAAAGACAAAGCCCTGCTTCAGGAGCTCTGCTTTGGCGTTCTGCGCACGCTTTCTCAGCTTGAGTGGCTGATTAACAAGCTGATGTCACGCCCAATGACAGGCAAGCAGCGCACCGTACACTATTTGATTATGGTGGGCTTTTATCAGCTTCTTTATACCCGCATCCCACCTCATGCCGCGCTGGCTGAGACGGTTGAAGGCGCCGTTGCGATTAAACGCCCTCAGCTGAAAGGGCTGATCAACGGCGTACTGCGTCAGTTCCAGAGACAGCAGGAAGAGCTTCTGGCTGAATTTGCCCAAAGCGAAGCACGTTTCCTGCACCCGGACTGGCTGTTGAAGCGCCTGAAAAAAGCTTATCCACAGCAGTGGCAGGAGATTGCCGATGCCAACAATCAGCGTCCGCCAATGTGGTTACGCGTGAATCGGAATCACCGCACTCGTGACGCATGGCTGGCATTACTTGAAGCAGCTGGAATGAGTGGATCCCCGCATGAAGCCTATCCGGATGCCGTACGCTTAGCCTCACCGGCACCGGTACATGCATTGCCCGGTTTTGATGAAGGCTGGGTAACCGTACAGGATGCCTCGGCTCAGGGTTGCATGACCTGGCTTGAACCCAAAAATGGTGAGCAGATCCTCGATCTTTGCGCCGCACCTGGGGGCAAAACGACGCATATTCTGGAAGTGGCTCCGCAGGCCAGCGTGATGGCCGTGGACGTCGATGAACAGCGTCTCTCACGCGTCTACGACAACCTCAAGCGTCTTGGCATGAAGGCTCAGGTTAAGCAGGGCGATGGGCGCAAACCCGCAGAGTGGTGTGGTGAAACCCAGTTCGATCGCATTTTGCTGGACGCCCCCTGCTCTGCAACCGGTGTTATTCGTCGTCATCCGGACATCAAGTGGCTACGCCGCGATCGTGATATTAAGGAACTTGCCCAACTGCAATCCGACATTCTCGACGCCATTTGGCCGCATCTTAAATCTGGCGGAACGCTGGTCTATGCGACCTGCTCCGTACTGCCGGAAGAAAACAGCCAGCAAATCGCGGCCTTCCTTAAACGTACGCCGGACGCCGCGCTGAGCGATACGGGAACGCCTGAATGCCCGGGTCTGCAGAACCTGCCGGGTGCTGAAGAGGGCGATGGCTTCTTTTACGCTAAGCTAATCAAAGAGTGATGTTGAGAACAGGTCACGAGATATGAAGATTATCATTCTGGGTGCAGGACAGGTGGGCGGAACGCTGGCGGAAAACCTGGTTGGCGAAAACAATGACATCACAATTGTTGATACCAACGGCGATCGTCTGCGTGTCTTACAGGACAAGTTTGACCTGCGCGTGGTGCAGGGTCATGGTTCGCACCCACGTGTTCTTCGTGAGGCGGGCGCCGACGATGCCGACATGCTGGTTGCGGTAACCAGTTCGGACGAAACCAATATGGTGGCCTGTCAGGTGGCCTACTCGCTTTTCAACACGCCAAACCGAATTGCGCGCATTCGCTCTCCGGACTATGTTCGCGATGCTGAAAAACTGTTTAATTCCGAAGCGGTCCCCATTGACCACCTCATCGCGCCAGAACAGCTGGTTATCGACAATATCTATCGCCTGATCGAATATCCGGGTGCCCTGCAGGTGGTGAACTTTGCCGAGGGCAAAGTGAGCCTGGCAGTGGTTAAGGCCTATTATGGCGGACCATTGATCGGCAATGCGCTTTCCACCATGCGCGAGCACATGCCGCATATTGATACGCGCGTTGCAGCGATTTTCCGCCACGACAGGCCAATTCGCCCGCAAGGCTCCACGATTGTCGAAGCCGGTGATGAGGTCTTCTTTATTGCGGCCTCACAGCATATTCGTGCGGTGATGAGTGAACTTCAGCGTCTCGAAAAACCCTATAAACGCATTATGCTGGTCGGCGGTGGCAATATCGGTGCCGGTCTGGCACATCGGCTGGAAAAAGATTACAGCGTGAAGTTGATCGAGCGCGATCAACAGCGTGCTGCTGAACTGGCGGAAAAACTGCAAAATACGATTGTATTTTATGGTGATGCGTCGGATCAGGAGCTACTGGCTGAAGAGCATATTGATCAGGTTGATCTCTTTATTGCCGTCACCAACGATGACGAGGCGAATATAATGTCCGCCATGCTCGCGAAGCGCATGGGGGCAAAAAAAGTCATGGTGCTTATTCAGCGCAAGGCGTATGTCGATCTGGTTCAGGGTAGCGTTATTGATATTGCTATTTCCCCTCAGCAGGCGACAATTTCCGCGCTCCTGAGCCATGTTCGTAAAGCGGATATTGTCGGTGTGTCATCGCTCCGCCGTGGCGTAGCGGAAGCCATTGAAGCCGTTGCTCATGGAGATGAAACGACGTCGCGCGTCGTCGGCCGTTCGATCGACGAAATTAAACTGCCGCCAGGCACGATTATCGGCGCCGTTGTGCGCGGGAATGATGTCATGATTGCCAATGATAATTTACGAATTGAGCAAGGCGATCACGTTATTATGTTCCTTACCGATAAAAAGTTTATTACCGACGTCGAACGTTTATTCCAGCCAAGTCCATTCTTCCTTTAAAGAATTGGGTGCTCGAGAAAGAGCACCCTTACTTTATCCTTTTCATTTCTGTGCCTTTTATTTTTCATCATGTTTAATTATCCCGAATGGCAATTGGCTAATGATTTGTTAAACTTAAACTCGTCAGCTGGCACAAGGAGAGAACAATGAGTTTTATTAAAGAATTTCGCGAATTTGCGATGCGCGGGAACGTGGTGGATTTGGCAGTGGGTGTCATTATTGGTGCGGCATTCGGCAAGATTGTTTCATCATTAGTGGCCGACATTATCATGCCACCTTTAGGGTTGTTAATCGGCGGCATTGATTTCAAACAGTTCGCTTTCACGCTGCGTGAAGCGCAGGGTGATGTTCCGGCAGTAGTGATGCACTACGGCGTATTTATTCAGAACGTATTTGATTTTGTGATTGTCGCGTTTGCCATATTTATGGCCATCAAGCTGATCAACAGGCTCAACCGTAAAAAAGAAGAGCCAGCTGCAGCACCTGCGCCAACGAAAGAAGAAGTGCTGTTGAGTGAGATCCGCGATCTGTTAAAAGAGCAAAATAACCGCATCTAATCAACAGATAAAAGCAGGAAGGCCAGTGGTAAATAAGCGATTCGCTTGCTTGCCACTGGCCTCCCAGTTACCCCGTTTTTCATGTTTGTCTTTACGCAGATAACTTCCTTTCCCTTTTTTATTCTTCTCAACGCGCTGCCTGAATAACGGGTCGTGAAGTAACGCCTCAATGGCATTGTCCTTAATTTGTCCTTTCGTGTGCTGATAGCGGCTCATAATGTCTCCAGAGCAGGGTTTATGACGAAGCGAGTCTAGACCCGGTTGAACTAAAAATCAACAGCCCTGCGTTTCTCCACTCGCTCCCTGTTCAAGGGCTTCGAGAATTGAACAGTAAATGCTGCTGTGGGCCGTACCGCAGCAGGCATCATTCAGCCTTTGCAGAGAGCGCTGCATGGTTTGCAGTTCCTGTATACGCGCTTCAACTTCATCCAGCCGGGCCTGCACGATGCTTTTAGATTCCTGGCAGGTGTGATGTTCCGGATCGATGCGGATCGATAATAACTCGCGGATCGAATCCAGTGTAAAACCGAGCTGACGCGCATAACGAATGAACCGCAGGCGCTGCAGATCGTTATCGGTATAAAGGCGAAAGCCCCCTTCAGTCCGAACTTCATGATCGATCATCTGCTGCTTTTCGTAATATCGGATGGTATCCGGCGTGACATTCGCAAGCTTCGCAAGTTCACCGATACGGTACATAACTACTCCTCGTTTATTTTCTGCATCAATCTTTCACCGAATTCACCGCGCAAAAAATCAGTGTTCATACCAGCCTGGCGCAGCTTGAGTTCAAGCAGGGCGAGGCGGCGGCTAAGTTCAGAATGTCGTGGATCGTCATAGCGGATCCCTTTGAGAAGATCGGCCAGTTCAACAGCCTCTCTGCGCTGTTCGAGCTCCGGGGGGAGACAGCCCGCATTTTTCAGTAAACGGTATCCAGCCCGTAGTTCAGGCGCGATGTGCGAGTCATCGTCAAGCGCAAGGGGTTCACCGCTCCCCGGGAGATCGTCGAATTCACCTTTTTTTTGGGCATCGCGAATATGGCGTTCTGCCCACTGGTCGAGCAACCACATTACCAGCTCCAGGGGATGAACAGAATTGATACAGACATTGTAGAGAAGTGGGGGTATCGCGGATATAAAAAAACCCGCCGGAGCGGGTTTTTTTACGTTACTGCAGATTACTCTGCAGCAGCTTCTGCTTTCTCTGAACGATCAACCAGCTCGATGTAAGCCATCGGCGCGTTGTCGCCTGCACGGAAACCACACTTCAGAATGCGAGTGTAACCACCGGCACGGCTCGCGAAACGCGGGCCCAGTTCGTTAAACAGTTTTGCCACGATCTCGTTATCACGAGTACGGGCGAATGCCAGACGACGATTAGCAACGCTGTCAGTCTTGGCAAGAGTAATCAGCGGCTCAACTACGCGACGCAGCTCTTTCGCTTTAGGCAGGGTCGTCTTGATGATCTCATGACGAACCAGTGAACCTGCCATGTTGCGGAACATAGCCTGGCGATGGCTGCTGTTGCGGTTCAGTTGACGACCACTCTTACGATGGCGCATGACCTTATCCTTCTCAGTAAAACCTTAACCTGTGATCCGGTTACTCGTCAGCAATGCTTGCTGGTGGCCAGTTTTCCAGGCGCATGCCCAGAGACAGACCACGTGAAGCCAGCACGTCTTTAATCTCGGTAAGAGATTTTTTACCCAGGTTCGGCGTTTTCAGCAACTCAACCTCGGTACGCTGTACCAGATCACCGATATAGTGGATAGCTTCTGCCTTGAGGCAGTTAGCAGAGCGGACAGTCAATTCGAGATCGTCAACAGGGCGCAGCAGGATCGGATCGAATTCTGGTTTCTCTTCTTTCACTTCCGGCTGACGTACATCACGTAAGTCAACGAAAGCTTCCAGTTGTTCTGCCAGGATGGTCGCCGCACGACGAATCGCCTCTTCAGGATCGATTGTGCCGTTGGTTTCCATTTCGATGACCAGCTTGTCCAGGTCGGTACGCTGTTCTACACGCGCTGCTTCAACATTGTAGGCAATACGCTCTACAGGGCTATAGCATGCGTCGACCAGCAGACGGCCGATTGGGCGCTCATCTTCTTCCGAATGAATTCGGGCAGAAGCCGGCACATAACCACGACCGCGCTGAACTTTGATACGCATGCTAATAGCTGCGTTCTCATCGGTCAGGTGGCAGATCACGTGCTGCGGCTTGACGATTTCAACATCACCGTCGTGGGTGATGTCGGCTGCAGTCACAGGGCCAATGCCAGATTTATTCAGAGTAAGAATAACTTCATCTTTACCCTGAACTCTCACCGCCAGCCCTTTCAGGTTGAGCAGGATTTCAAGGATATCTTCCTGAACGCCTTCTTTGGTGCTGTACTCATGAAGTACACCATCAATCTCAACCTCGGTCACCGCGCAACCCGGCATCGATGAGAGCAGAATACGGCGCAGTGCGTTACCCAGAGTATGGCCAAAGCCACGCTCTAAAGGCTCAAGGGTCACCTTGGCGTGCGTCGAACTCACTTGCTCGATATCTACCAGGCGCGGTTTTAGAAACTCTGTCACAGAACCCTGCATTGTGTCCTCTCTTTGGTACTAAGCTTTACTTGGAGTAAAGCTCGACGATCAGGTGTTCGTTAATGTCCGCAGACAGATCAGAACGTTCTGGCTGACGCTTGAACGTACCTTCCATCTTGCCAGCATCAACTTCCAGCCAGGTTGGCTTTTCACGCTGCTCAGCCAGCTCCAGAGCGGCCTTCACGCGAGATTGCTTTTTCGCTTTCTCACGAATGCTAACAACGTCATTCGCTTTAACCTGATAAGAAGCGATGTTAACAACACGACCGTTTACCATGATTGCTTTGTGGCTAACCAGCTGACGTGATTCAGCACGAGTAGCGCCGAAGCCCATACGGTATACAACGTTGTCCAGACGACCTTCCAGCAGAGCCAGCAGGTTTTCACCTGTGTTGCCTTTCAGACGTGCTGCTTCTTTATAGTAGTTACGGAACTGACGCTCCAGCACACCGTACATACGGCGAACTTTTTGCTTTTCACGCAACTGCACACCATAGTCAGACAGACGCGGTTTACGCGCACCGTGCTGGCCAGGAGCTTGTTCAATTTTACACTTGGTATCGATCGCGCGAACGCCAGACTTAAGGAATAAGTCGGTGCCCTCACGACGGCTCAGCTTGAGCTTAGGACCCAAATATCTTGCCATTTTCTATCTCCAACTAACCTAAAAAACGGAGCGTTATACGCGACGTTTTTTCGGCGGACGACAACCGTTATGAGGGATCGGAGTCACATCAGTAATATTCGTGATGCGGAAACCAGCGGCGTTCAGAGCGCGAACAGTAGATTCACGACCCGGACCCGGACCTTTAACCATAACTTCCAGATTCTTGATGCCGTATTCTTTTACGGCTTCTGCGCAACGCTCTGCTGCAACCTGAGCTGCGAACGGAGTGGATTTGCGAGAACCACGGAAACCGGAACCACCGGCTGTTGCCCAACCCAATGCGTTACCCTGACGATCAGTAATAGTAACGATGGTGTTGTTGAAAGAAGCATGGATATGAGCCACGCCGTCAGAGACTTGTTTTCTTACACGTTTACGTGCACGAACTGGTGCCTTTGCCATTATTCAATCACCCCGATTATTTCTTGATCGGTTTGCGCGGACCCTTACGGGTACGTGCGTTGGTCTTAGTACGCTGACCGCGCACTGGCAGACCACGACGATGACGCAAACCGCGATAGCAACCAAGATCCATCAGGCGCTTGATGCTCATGCTGATTTCACGGCGCAGATCACCTTCAACGACAAATTTGGCAACTTCGTCACGCAGCGTGTCGATTTGTTCTTCAGACAGCTCACTGATCTTAACATCTTCAGCGATACCCGCTGCAGCCAGAATGGCTTTAGAACGGGTCTTGCCGACGCCGTAGATCGAAGTTAATGCGATCACAGCATGTTTCTGATCAGGAATGTTAATGCCTGCTATACGGGCCACTATGCACTCCTACTATTTAATATGTACGCACCATGCTGAAAAGCCCGTTTTCAGGATACTCAAATGGAAACGTACAGACATACAAAAGATTGGCTGGCTAATCTAGCCAGCTCAACCCAACTTTGCAAGAAAAATATGCGAAATAATCAGCCTTGGCGCTGTTTATGCTTCGGCTCGGCACTGCAAATCACACGGATGACACCATCACGCTTAACGATTTTGCAGTTACGGCATAATTTCTTGACGGAAGCACGAACTTTCATTTTTACTCTCCGTAACTTCTCAGGCGACCATTTAGCGGCCGTAGCCTTTCAGGTTCGCCTTCTTCAATGCAGACTCGTACTGACTGGACATCATCAGAGTTTGCACTTGAGCCATAAAGTCCATAATCACGACAACAACGATAAGCAGTGAGGTCCCACCGAAGTAGAACGGTACTTTCATTGCATCACGCATGAACTCCGGGATCAGGCAGATAAAAGTAATATAAAGCGCACCAACCAAAGTCAGGCGAGTCATTACTTTATCGATATACTTCGCCGTTTGCTCTCCCGGACGAATTCCTGGTACAAATGCACCGGACTTCTTCAGGTTATCTGCTGTTTCACGCGGGTTGAAGACCAACGCCGTGTAGAAGAAACAGAAGAAGATGATCGCAGACGCATAGAGTAACACATAAAGTGGTTGCCCAGGCTGCAAATACAGCGAAATTGTTGTCAGCCAGTTCCAACCAGTACCGCCCCCGAACCATGACGCGATGGTCGCCGGGAACAGAATAATACTGGAAGCGAAGATAGCCGGGATAACCCCCGCCATGTTCACTTTCAGCGGTAAATGTGTGCTCTGTGCAGCATAGACACGACGACCTTGCTGACGTTTAGCGTAGTTCACCACAATGCGGCGTTGACCACGTTCAACGAAGACAACAAAGAACGTCACTGCAAATACTAATACTGCAACCAACAGCAACAGGAGGAAGTGCAGGTCGCCTTGACGCGCTTGCTCGATAGTATGGGCGATGGCTGGCGGGAGGCCCGCAACAATACCGGCGAAGATAATGATAGAGATACCGTTACCGATACCACGCTCAGTAATCTGTTCGCCGAGCCACATCAGGAACATAGTCCCTGTGACCAGACTTACAACAGCGGTGAAGTAGAATGCAAAGCCCGGGTTTAACACCAGGCCCTGCATACCAGGCATATTCGGCAGACCGGTAGCAATACCGATCGACTGGAATATTGCCAGCACCAGAGTACCGTAACGGGTGTACTGACTAATCTTACGACGTCCAGACTCCCCTTCTTTCTTCAACTCTGCCAGGGCCGGATGAACGACCGTCAGCAGCTGGATAATAATAGATGCCGAAATGTACGGCATAATACCCAATGCAAAGATAGAAGCACGGCTGAGAGCACCACCAGAGAACATGTTGAACATTTCAATGATGGTGCCTCGCTGTTGCTCAAGCAGTTTGGCAAGTACAGCGGCATCGATACCAGGGATCGGAATAAAAGAGCCAATACGGAACACAATCAGCGCGCCGATAACAAACAGCAGTCTGCGTTTCAGCTCGCCAAATCCACCTTTGGCACTTTGAAAATCTAATCCCGGTTGCTTAGCCATCTGCTACTTATTCCTCAATTTTACCGCCAGCAGCTTCGATAGCAGCACGAGCACCTTTAGTAACACGCAGGCCACGAACAGTTACCGGAGTAGAAACTTCACCAGCCAGGATCACTTTCGCGAACTCGATCTGGATACCGATAATGTTTGCTGCTTTCAGCGTGTTCAGGTCTACAACGCCGCCTTCAACTTTCGCCAGGTCAGACAGACGGATTTCCGCTGTGATCGCTGCTTTGCGAGAGGTGAAGCCGAACTTCGGCAGACGACGGTACAGTGGCATCTGGCCACCCTCGAAACCGCGTCGTACGCCACCGCCAGAACGAGAGTTCTGACCTTTGTGACCACGACCACCGGTTTTGCCGAGGCCAGAACCGATACCACGACCCAGGCGTTTACCCGCCTTTTTAGAGCCTTCGGCCGGAGACAGAGTATTTAAACGCATCTCTTACTCCTCAACTTTAACCATGAAGTAAACCGCGTTGACCATACCACGAACAGCGGGAGTATCCTCGCGCTCAACGGTATGACCAATACGACGCAGACCCAGGCCAAGCAGCGTTGCCTTGTGTTTCGGCAGACGACCGATTGCACTGCGGGTTTGAGTGATTTTAATAGTCTTTGCCATGGTCAATTACCCCAGAATTTCTTCAACGGATTTACCACGCTTGGCAGCGACCATTTCTGGAGAATTCATATTTTCCAGGCCATCAATAGTTGCACGAACCACGTTGATCGGGTTGGTGGAACCATATGCTTTGGCCAGAACGTTATGAACCCCAGCAACTTCCAGAACGGCGCGCATTGCACCACCGGCGATGATACCGGTACCTTCTGAAGCTGGCTGCATGAATACACGAGAACCCGTGTGAACACCTTTAACTGGGTGTTGCAGGGTACCGTTGTTCAGCGCGACGTTAATCATATTGCGACGGGCTTTTTCCATCGCTTTCTGGATCGCTGCTGGAACTTCACGCGCTTTACCGTAACCAAAACCAACGCGACCGTTACCATCGCCTACTACAGTCAGAGCTGTGAAGGAGAAAATACGACCACCTTTAACGGTTTTAGATACGCGGTTTACCGCGATCAGCTTTTCCTGCAGTTCGCCAGCCTGTTTTTCGATGTGAGCCATCTTACACCTCTACCTTAGAACTGAAGGCCAGCTTCACGGGCAGCATCTGCCAGTGCCTGGACACGACCATGATATTGGAACCCGGAACGGTCAAAGGAAACATTGCTGATGCCTTTTTCCAGAGCGCGTTCAGCAACAGCTTTACCTACAGCTGCAGCGGCGTCTTTGTTACCGGTGTACTTCAATTGTTCTGAGATAGCTTTTTCTACAGTAGAAGCAGCTACCAGAACTTCAGAACCGTTCGGTGCAATTACCTGTGCGTAAATATGACGCGGGGTACGATGTACCACCAGGCGAGTTGCACCCAGCTCTTTGAGCTTGCGGCGTGCGCGGGTCGCACGACGGATACGAGCAGATTTCTTATCCATAGTGTTACCTTACTTCTTCTTAGCCTCTTTGGTACGCACGACTTCGTCGGCGTAACGAACACCCTTGCCTTTATAAGGCTCAGGACGACGGTAGGCGCGCAGATCTGCTGCAACCTGACCGATCAGCTGTTTATCAGCGCCTTTCAGCACGATTTCAGTTTGAGTCGGACATTCTGCAGTGATACCGGCCGGCAGCGGATGCTCAACAGGGTGTGAGAAGCCCAGAGACAGGCCTACTGCATTCCCTTTGATAGCTGCACGATAACCTACACCAACCAGCTGAAGCTTTTTAGTGAAGCCTTCGGTAACACCAACAACCATTGAGTTCAGCAGGGCACGCGCGGTACCAGCCTGAGCCCATCCATCCACGAAACCATCACGTGGACCGAAGGTCAGAGCGTTATCTGCATGTTTAACTTCAACAGCTTTGTTGAGGGTACGAGTCAGCTCGCCGTTTTTACCTTTGATCGTAATAACCTGACCGTCGATTTTTACATCAACGCCGGCAGGAATAACGACCGGTGCTTTAGCAACACGAGACATTCTTTCCTCCGATTAGGCTACGTAGCAGATAATTTCGCCACCAAGACCAGCCTGGCGCGCTGCACGATCAGTCATAACACCTTTAGAGGTAGAAACAACTGCGATACCAAGACCAGCCATAACTTTTGGCAGCTCATCTTTTTTCTTATAGATGCGCAGGCCTGGGCGGCTGACACGCTGAATGCTTTCTACAACAGCTTTACCCTGGAAATACTTAAGAGTAAGTTCCAGTTCCGGCTTGGTGTCGCCTTCAACTTTAAAATCTTCGATAAAACCTTCTTCCTTCAGCACGTTGGCAATTGCCACTTTCAGCTTGGCGGAAGGCATGGTGACCGCAACTTTGTTCGCGGCCTGACCGTTACGGATACGGGTCAGCATATCCGCGATCGGATCTTGCATGCTCATCTGTCTTTACTCCCGTGATTCAATTGGTAATTACCAGCTAGCCTTTTTCAAGCCTGGCACTTCACCGCGCATGGCGGCTTCACGCAGTTTGATACGGCTCAACCCAAACTTGCCCACATAACCATGTGGACGACCTGTTTGACGACAGCGGTTACGCTGACGAGACGGGCTGGAATCACGCGGCAGAGACTGCAGCTTGAGAACCGCATTCCAACGATCTTCGTCGGAAGCGTTCACATCAGAAATGATCGCTTTCAGTTCAGCGCGTTTAGCGAAGAATTTATCAGCTAAAGCTACGCGCTTTACTTCGCGTGCTTTCATTGATTGCTTAGCCATTCAGTAACCCTACCTTACTTGCGGAACGGGAAGTCAAAGGCAGCCAGCAGAGCACGGCCTTCTTCGTCAGATTTCGCAGTAGTGGTAATGGTAATATCCAAACCACGCACGCGGTCGACTTTATCGTAGTCGATTTCTGGGAAGATGATCTGCTCACGGACACCCATGCTGTAGTTACCACGACCGTCGAAAGACTTAGCGGACAAGCCACGGAAGTCACGGATACGTGGAACAGCAATAGTGATCAGGCGCTCAAAGAACTCCCACATGCGTTCGCCACGCAGAGTTACTTTACAGCCGATCGGATAGCCCTGACGGATTTTGAAGCCTGCAACAGATTTGCGTGCTTTGGTGATCAGCGGTTTTTGACCGGAGATTGCTGTCAGGTCAGCTGCTGCGTTATCCAGCAGTTTCTTGTCAGCGATCGCTTCACCAACACCCATGTTCAGGGTGATCTTCTCGACCCGAGGGACTTGCATGACAGAATTGTAGTTAAACTCAGTCATGAGTTTGTTAACTACTTCGTCTTTGTAGTAATCATGCAGTTTCGCCATCGTACTACTCCAAATTACTTGATAGTTTCGCTGTTAGACTTGAAGAAACGGACTTTTTTGCCGTCTTCGAATCTAAAGCCTACACGGTCAGCCTTGCCGGTAGCCGCATTGAAGATTGCAACGTTAGAAACCTGAATAGCAGCTTCTTTTTCAACGATGCCACCTGGTTGGTTCAGGGCCGGAACCGGCTTCTGATGTTTCTTAACCAGGTTGATACCTTCAACGACAAGTTTGCCGGAAGACAGAACATTTTTTACTTTACCGCGTTTACCTTTATCTTTACCGGTTAACACGATAACTTCGTCATCACGACGGATTTTCGCTGCCATGATTCGCTCCTTAGAGTACTTCTGGTGCCAGAGAGATAATTTTCATGAACTTCTCAGTACGAAGTTCACGAGTTACCGGCCCAAAGATACGCGTGCCGATAGGCTGCTCGCTGTTATTGTTTAAAATAACGCATGCATTACCATCGAAGCGAATGACAGAACCGTCAGGGCGACGAACACCCTTCTTGGTGCGCACCACTACCGCCTTCAGCACATCACCTTTTTTGACCTTACCACGTGGAATTGCTTCCTTGATGGTGATCTTGATGATGTCGCCTACGCCTGCGTAGCGACGGTGCGAGCCACCCAGAACCTTGATACACATTACGCGACGTGCACCGGAGTTGTCGGCGACGTTCAGCATAGTCTGTTCTTGGATCATTTTAGTGCTCCGCTAATGTCAACTACTACCTGAGACTCTAAAATCAGAGCCGTTAAAAAGCCCCATATCGAGGGCGCGGCATTATAACACCGCTTCTGCAATATGGGTAGAAAAAATAAACGGCTCATCGCTGAGCCGTTTATTCGTATTGAGAAGGCGTACTGTATTACAGAACCGCTTTCTCTACAACGCGAACCAGCGTCCAGGACTTAGTCTTGGACAGTGGACGGCATTCACGGATTTCAACCTTGTCGCCGATACCACATTCGTTGTTCTCGTCATGTACGTGCAGTTTGGTCGTACGCTTGATGAATTTACCGTAGATCGGGTGTTTCACAATACGTTCGATAGCTACAACAATGGATTTCTCCATTTTGTCGCTAACAACACGACCTTGCAGAGTACGGATTTTATCGGTCATTACGCACCCGCCTTCTGAGTCAGTAAAGTCTTAACGCGTGCAACATTGCGACGCACTTGCTTCAGCAGGTGAGTCTGTTGCAGCTGGCCACTTGCAGCCTGCATACGCAGGTTGAACTGCTCACGCAGCAGGTTCAGCAGCTCAGCGTTCAGCTCTTCAACGCTTTTTTCACGCAGCTCTTTTGCTTTCATTACATCACCGTCTTAGTTACAAAGGTGGTTTTGATAGGCAGTTTCGCTGCTGCCAGGCCGAAGGCTTCACGGGCCAGCTCTTCCGGAACACCGTCCATTTCATAAAGGACTTTGCCCGGTTGGATCAAGGCAACCCAGTACTCCACGTTACCTTTACCTTTACCCATACGAACTTCCAGTGGCTTCTCGGTGATCGGTTTGTCCGGGAATACACGGATCCAGATCTTACCTTGACGCTTAACTGCACGGGTCATTGCACGACGTGCTGCTTCGATCTGACGTGCAGTCAGACGACCACGGCCAACAGCTTTCAGACCGAAAGTGCCGAAGCTAACATCCGTACCCTGCGCCAGACCACGGTTGCGGCCTTTGTGCACTTTACGGAATTTTGTACGCTTTGGTTGTAACATCAGCGACGCTCCTTATTTACGGCCTTTACGCTGCTGCTTTTTAGGTTGAGCAGCCGGTTTTTCCGGTTGTTCAACAGCAGCCATACCACCCAGGATCTCACCTTTGAAGATCCATACCTTAACGCCGATTACACCGTAAGTGGTGTGCGCTTCAGAGGTGTTGTAGTCGATGTCAGCACGCAGAGTGTGCAGCGGTACGCGACCTTCGCGGTACCATTCGGTACGTGCGATTTCCGCGCCGCCCAGACGGCCGCTAACTTCAACTTTGATACCTTTAGCGCCCAGACGCATTGCGTTCTGTACAGCACGCTTCATAGCACGACGGAACATAACACGACGTTCCAGCTGTGAAGTGATGCTGTCAGCAACCAATTTAGCGTCCAGTTCAGGCTTACGAACTTCAGCGATATTGATCTGTGCAGGAACGCCAGCGATATCCGCTACGACCTTGCGCAGTTTTTCTACGTCTTCGCCTTTCTTACCGATAACGATGCCAGGACGAGCAGTGTGAATAGTCACACGGATGCTCTTCGCTGGACGCTCGATAACGATACGAGATACAGACGCTTTAGCCAGTTCCTTAGTCAGGTACTGACGTACTTTAAAATCGCTGTCCAGGTTGTCAGCGAATTCTTTGGTGTTCGCAAACCAGGTAGAGTTCCATGGTTTTACAATACCCAGGCGAATACCATTAGGATGTACTTTCTGACCCATTGCTAGTCTCCAGAGTCTCAGCGATCGGACACAACCACAGTAATGTGGCTGGTGCGCTTCAGGATGCGATCTGCACGACCTTTCGCACGCGGCATAATGCGCTTCATGCTTGGGCCTTCATCTACGAAAATTTTCGCGACTTTCAGATCGTCGATGTCAGCGCCATCGTTGTGTTCAGCGTTAGCAATGGCAGATTCCAGTACTTTCTTGACCAATACCGCAGCTTTCTTGTTGGTATAGGTCAGGATGTCCAGGGCCTGCGACACTTTCTTACCGCGAATCAGGTCAGCAACAAGGCGAACCTTCTGAGCAGAAGAACGAGCATGGCGATGTTGAGCTAAAGTTTCCATCTCTTCCTCCTACCTTATTTCTTCTTCGCTTTTTTATCAGCAGCGTGGCCGCGATAAGTACGAGTCGGTGCGAATTCACCCAGTTTGTGACCAACCATTTCGTCGGTAACAAAGACTGGAACGTGCTGACGACCATTATGGACAGCGATGGTCAAACCGATCATGTTAGGAAAGATCGTTGAACGACGGGACCAAGTGCGCAGGGGCTTCTTGTCTCCGCTTTCCACCGCTTTCTCTACCTTCTTCAGCAAGTGCAGGTCAATAAAAGGACCTTTCTTGAGAGAACGTGGCATGGCTTATCCTCTAAAATTATTTGCTACGGCGACGTACGATAAATTTATCAGTACGCTTGTTGCTGCGGGTCTTCTTACCTTTGGTCTGAACGCCCCACGGAGTTACCGGGTGCTTACCAAAGTTACGACCTTCACCACCACCATGTGGGTGGTCGACTGGGTTCATCGCAGTACCGCGAACGGTAGGACGAACACCACGCCAGCGTGCAGCACCTGCTTTACCCAGAACGCGCAGCATATGCTCAGCATTGCCAACTTCGCCCAGAGTAGCGCGGCAGTCTGCTTCGACTTTACGCATTTCACCAGAACGCAGACGCAGGGTGACATACGCACCATCACGAGCAACGATCTGAACGTAAGTACCAGCGGAACGTGCCAGCTGACCGCCTTTACCTGGTTTCATTTCTACGTTATGAACGGTAGAACCAACCGGGATATTGCGCATCGGCAGGGTGTTGCCTGCTTTGATTGCAGCATCAACGCCAGACTGAATCTGGTCGCCAGCTTTCAGGCCTTTAGGGGCCAGGATGTAACGGCGTTCGCCGTCTTTGTACAGAACCAGCGCGATGTTCGCGGAACGGTTCGGATCGTACTCAAGACGTTCAACAACTGCTGGGATACCGTCTTTGTTGCGTTTGAAGTCAACAATACGATAAGCCTGCTTGTGGCCACCACCGATGTGACGAGTGGTGATACGGCCATTGTTGTTACGACCACCGGATTTGCTGTTTTTTTCCAGCAACGGAGCAAAAGGTTTGCCCTTGTGCAGCTCAGGGTTAACCACTTTAACTACGTGGCGACGACCCGGAGATGTCGGTTTACATTTAACAACTGCCATTGTATTACTCCTCCGACTTACTCAGCGCCGCCAACGAAGTCCAGATTCTGGCCTTCTTTCAGGGTGACGTAAGCTTTTTTCCAGTCGCTACGACGACCGATACGCTGTCCGTGACGTTTAACTTTCCCTTTAACTACCAGGGTGTTAACGACTTCGACTTCGACTTCAAACAGTTTCTGCACAGCAGCTTTGATCTCTGCTTTGGTCGCGTCTTTAGCAACTTTGAGAACGATGGTGTTTGTTTTTTCCATCGCAGTAGACGCTTTTTCAGAAACGTGCGGTGCGCGAAGCACCTTCAGCAGACGTTCTTCACGAATCATGCCAGCATCTCCTCAACTTGCTTAACAGCATCAGCAGTCATTACGACTTTGTCGAAGGCGATCAGGCTAACCGGGTCGATACCAGTCGCATCGCGTACGTCAACCTTGTGCAGGTTACGTGCGGCCAGGAACAGGTTCTCGTCCAGCTCACCGGTGATGATCAGCACATCTTCCAGAGCCATGTCTTTCAGTTTCTGTGCCAGCAGCTTAGTTTTAGGCGCTTCAACAGAGAACTTCTCGACAACGATCAGACGATCCTGACGTACCAGTTCGGACAGGATGCTTTTCAGCGCGCCGCGGTACATCTTTTTGTTAACTTTTTGACTGTGGTCCTGTGGACGCGCAGCGAAGGTCACGCCACCTGAACGCCAGATCGGGCTCTTGATAGAACCTGAACGCGCACGGCCGGTACCTTTCTGGCGCCATGGCTTTTTGCCAGAACCAGTTACTTCAGCACGAGTCTTCTGAGCACGAGTACCCTGACGAGCACCAGCTGCATAAGCAACAACAACCTGGTGAACCAGCGCTTCGTTGAAATCACGACCGAAGGTAGTTTCGGAAACAGTCAGCGCGCTCTGCGCGTCTTTCAATACTAATTCCATTGCTATCCCCTTACGCCTTCACAGCTGGTTTAACGATCAGGTCGCTACCGGTTGCACCCGGAACTGCACCTTTAACCAGCAGCAGGTTGCGCTCAGCGTCAACACGTACTACGTCCAGGCTCTGAACGGTCACACGTTCGTTACCCAGCTGACCTGCCATTTTCTTGCCTTTGAACACTTTGCCCGGAGTCTGGTTCTGACCGATAGAACCCGGAACGCGGTGAGACAAGGAGTTACCGTGGGTAGCGTCCTGGGTACGGAAGTTCCAGCGCTTAACGGTACCAGCAAAACCTTTACCTTTAGAGGTACCGGTTACGTCAACTTTTTTAACGTCAGCAAACAGCTCAACGCTAATGTCCTGACCTACGGTGAACTCTTCGCCTTCAGCAAGACGGAATTCCCACAGACCACGGCCAGCTTCTACGCCAGCTTTAGCGAAGTGACCCGCTTCTGGTTTGGTTACACGGTTAGCTTTTTTAGCACCAGTGGTCACCTGAACAGCGCGGTAGCCATCGTTAGCCAGATCTTTAACCTGGGTAACGCGGTTTGCTTCAACTTCGATTACGGTTACTGGGATTGAAACGCCATCTTCAGTGAAGATGCGGGTCATGCCCACTTTTTTACCGACTAAACCAATCATTGTATCAACCTCTCAATCGCTCGATGACCTGATTAACCCAGGCTGATCTGCACGTCTACACCGGCAGCCAGATCCAGACGCATCAGAGCATCAACGGTTTTCTCAGTTGGCTCAACGATGTCAACCAGACGCTTGTGAGTGCGGATTTCGTACTGATCACGCGCGTCTTTGTTGACGTGCGGAGAGATCAGAACGGTGAAGCGCTCTTTGCGGGTCGGCAGCGGGATCGGACCACGGACTTGCGCACCAGTGCGCTTAGCAGTCTCGACGATTTCCGCGGTTGATTGATCGATCAGACGATGATCAAACGCTTTAAGGCGGATACGGATTCTTTGGTTCTGCATGAGACCAGAGCTCCAATTATTTTATAAACGAAAATGATTACTCCTCAAACCCATTACGATTGATGGGAGAGTGTAACCGTTCTTACGTAGCTCCCCAATTGGGAGCATTGTTGAGTAACAAAATGAGCTACTCTGGTTCTGATTGAACCCGCCGTCAATTACGACAAGCCCGCGCATTATACGTAAATCTGGACAAGACGCAAGTGCCGTTTAGAAATTAAGCGCCAGTGGCGCAGTATGCGTTAAGGCACGCAACATTTTACGCAATGTAATCCCTTCTCGTTTCTTTGTCTGGAACCCCTACGCAAGTGTCGTTTTTGTCGATTGCCGGCCAGACCGATTATGACGAGTATGCGCTCAAACCCTTTTGAGGCCATTTCCATGTTAACCACCCTCCCCTTTTTGCTGGTCTATTTTTCGCTGACTGCCTTTCTCGTCCGTGCAGATATTCGCTACGGACTGCTTCCGGATAAGTTTCTCTGCCCGCTGCTCTGGGCGGGCCTGCTCTTTCAGCTCTGCGTCCAACCTGATTTTCTGCCAAGTGCAGTGGTGGGAGCGATGGCTGGATATGTCGGCTTTGCCGTTATTTACTGGGGATATCGGTTTATCTGCCGGCGTGAAGGGATGGGATACGGCGATGTAAAATACCTGGCGGCGCTTGGTGCGTGGCATGGCTGGTGCATGCTGCCTACGCTGGCGTTACTCGCTGCGCTTATGGCGCTACTTAGCATTCTTGTGTTTTCGTTACTCACCGGCGATAAGGGAGCATTAAAAAACCCACTGCCTTTTGGGCCATTTCTGGCAGCAGCGGGTTTATGCGTAGGCTGGAAGACGGTGGTTACTCTTCCACTTTAATCTGCGACTGAAGGTAGTTCTGCAGACCGATTTTAGCAATCAGATCCAGCTCCGTTTCCAGCCAATCAATATGACCTTCTTCATCGGCCAGGATCTGGATCATCATATCGCGACTGACGTAGTCATGTACGCTGTCGGCATAGGCAATGGCTTCACGGAGATCTTTGGCGCCTTCAAGTTCCAGCCTGAGGTCGGAACGCAGCATCTCTTCGACATCTTCTCCGATGCCCAGCTTTCCGAGATCCTGCAGGTTTGGAATACCTTCAAGGAATAAAATACGCTCGATATATTTATCAGCGTGCTTCATTTCATCGATCGATTCGTGGTACTCAACGTCGTTCAGACGTTTAAGCCCCCAGTTTTTGAACATTCTCGCGTGAAGAAAGTACTGGTTAATTGCGACAAGCTCATTTCCCAATAATTTATTGAGATAACTTATGATTTTAACATCACCTTTCATTATATAGTCCCTCCGCTTCCACTCATTGAAGCGTAGATCGGGCTACAGGGATGTCAAAAAAAAGATGGGCGCTTACGCGATCTCTTTGTATTCCGGGATCTGCATCAATTCGTCCTGCATGATCTCTCGCGCAGCACGTACACATTTACCGCATTGATTTCCCACCGGAACAAATTTGCGTAGCTGCTGAAATGACTGAGGCTGAAACTGGCGAACGGCCTGACGTATTTTTTTGTCGCTTACACCATTACATAAACAAACGTACATAGAGACTCCCGTTCAAATTATGCGCAAAGTGTAAGTGAGAATGGTTATGATTACAATAGCACAAGCGCCACAATACGGGGCGGGAGCAGGCAAAAAATGCGAAATTTTGTGACAGTGCCTGAACGGCAGAAAACAAAAAAGGACGCCGAAGCGTCCTTTTTTTTTCGGGGATAATTAATTAGCCCAGAACTTTAGCAACAACGCCCGCGCCAACGGTACGGCCGCCTTCACGGATTGCGAAACGCAGACCGTCGTCCATCGCGATTGGGTGGATCAGAGTCACAACCATCTTGATGTTGTCGCCTGGCATTACCATCTCAACGCCTTCTGGCAGTTCGATGGTACCGGTCACGTCAGTTGTACGGAAGTAGAACTGTGGACGGTAGCCTTTGAAGAACGGAGTATGACGGCCGCCTTCGTCTTTGGACAGAATGTACACTTCAGATTCGAACTTGGTGTGTGGCTTGATTGAGCCTGGCTTCGCCAGAACCTGACCACGTTCGATTTCTTCACGTTTGATACCACGCAGCAGAACACCAACGTTCTCACCAGCACGGCCTTCGTCCAGCAGTTTGCGGAACATTTCAACGCCAGTACAGGTAGACTTCGCAGTCTCTTTGATACCAACGATTTCAACTTCTTCACCAACTTTGATGATACCGCGCTCTACACGACCGGTAACAACGGTACCACGACCGGAGATGGAGAATACGTCTTCGATTGGCAGCAGGAATGGCTTGTCAATCGCACGCTCTGGTTCTGGGATGTAAGAATCCAGGAAGCCAGCCAGTTCGATGATTTTCGCTTCCCACTCAGCTTCGCCTTCCAGCGCTTTCAGAGCAGAACCACGAACGATTGGGGTATCGTCGCCTGGGAAATCGTACTGAGACAGCAGTTCACGAACTTCCATCTCTACCAGTTCCAGCAGCTCTTCGTCATCAACCATGTCGCATTTGTTCAGGAACACGATGATGAAAGGAACGCCTACCTGACGACCCAGCAGGATGTGCTCACGAGTCTGAGGCATTGGGCCGTCAGTCGCAGCAACAACCAGGATCGCGCCGTCCATCTGCGCAGCACCGGTGATCATGTTTTTAACATAGTCGGCGTGGCCTGGGCAGTCTACGTGTGCGTAGTGGCGAGTCGGGGTGTCATATTCAACGTGGGAAGTGTTGATGGTGATACCACGTGCTTTTTCTTCTGGTGCGTTATCGATCTGGTCGAATGCACGAGCAGAACCACCGTAGGTTTTAGCCAGAACGGTAGTGATTGCAGCAGTCAGGGTAGTTTTACCATGGTCAACGTGGCCGATAGTACCAACGTTGACGTGCGGTTTTGTACGTTCAAATTTTTCTTTAGACACGGCTATATTCCTTACTATAGTGCTCTCCCCTGTGGAGAGAGCACGGGACTTAGGTTTTAATCCTGTGGATTACTTACCACGGGCTTCAATAACGGCCTGAGCAACGTTGTTAGGCGCATCATCATACTTCAGGAATTCCATGGTGTATGATGCACGACCTTTGGTCAGAGAACGCAGCTGAGTTGCATATCCGAACATTTCAGACAGCGGAACTTCAGCGTGGATCTTAACGCCAGTTACTTCGGATTCCTGACCACGCAGCATACCGCGACGACGGCTCAAGTCACCGATAACGTCACCGGTGTTCTCTTCAGGAGTTTCTACTTCAACCTTCATGATTGGCTCAAGCAGAACTGGTTTTGCTTTCTTAAAGCCTTCTTTAAAGGCAATAGACGCAGCCAGTTTAAACGCCAGTTCAGAGGAGTCAACGTCGTGGTAAGAACCGAAGTGCAGACGAACACCCATGTCAACAACCGGATAGCCAGCCAGAGGGCCCGCTTTCAGCTGTTCCTGAATGCCTTTATCAACGGCTGGGATGTATTCGCCAGGAATTACACCACCTTTGATGTCGTTGATGAACTCGTAACCTTTCGGGTTAGAGCCCGGCTCCAGTGGGTACATGTCGATCACAACGTGACCGTACTGACCGCGACCACCAGACTGCTTAGCGTGTTTACCTTCAACATCGGTAACTTTCGCGCGAATCGCTTCGCGGTAAGCAACCTGAGGTTTGCCCACGTTCGCTTCAACGTTGAATTCACGCTTCATACGGTCAACGATGATGTCCAGGTGCAGTTCACCCATACCAGCGATGATGGTCTGGTTAGATTCTTCATCAGTCCATACGCGGAATGATGGGTCTTCTTTCGCCAGACGGCCCAGAGCCAGACCCATTTTTTCCTGGTCAGCTTTGGTTTTTGGTTCAACTGCGATGGAGATTACCGGCTCAGGGAATTCCATACGCTCCAGAATGATCGGGTGATCCGGGTCACACAGGGTGTCACCAGTGGTCACGTCTTTCAGACCGATAGCTGCAGCGATGTCGCCCGCACGAACTTCTTTGATCTCTTCACGTTTGTTAGCGTGCATCTGTACGATACGGCCAAAACGTTCACGCGCCGCTTTCACGGAGTTCAGGATGGTGTCACCGGAGTTAACCACACCAGAGTAAACGCGGAAGAAGGTCAGGTTACCCACGAATGGGTCGGTAGCAATTTTGAACGCCAGTGCAGAGAATGGCTCTTCGTCGCTTGCGTGACGCTCAGCCGGAGTATCTTTACCGTCGTCCAGGATGCCGTTGATCGCAGGAACGTCAACCGGGGATGGCAGGTAGTCAACTACCGCATCCAGCATCGCCTGAACACCTTTGTTCTTGAACGCAGAACCACAGGTTACCAGGATGATTTCGTTGTTCAGAACGCGCTGACGCAGAGCTTTTTTGATCTCTTCTTCAGTCAGTTCTTCACCACCCAGGTATTTCTCCATCAGCTCTTCAGAAGCTTCAGCAGCGGATTCGATCAGGTTCTGGTGCCATTCGTCAGCCAGGTCCTGCATTTCAGCCGGGATATCTTCGTATTCGAAGGTAACGCCCTGGTCTGCGTCGTTCCAGTTGATGGCTTTCATTTTCACCAGGTCGATAACGCCGGTGAAGCCTTCTTCAGCACCAATTGCCAGCTGCAGCGGAACAGGGTTCGCGCCCAGACGGGTTTTGATCTGGCCAACAACTTTCAGGAAGTTAGCACCCATACGGTCCATTTTGTTAACGAACGCGATGCGTGGAACTTTATATTTGTTCGCCTGACGCCATACGGTTTCAGACTGTGGCTGAACACCACCAACTGCGCAATAAACCATTACCGCGCCGTCAAGAACACGCATGGAACGTTCTACTTCGATGGTGAAGTCAACGTGGCCCGGGGTGTCGATGATGTTTACGCGATGCGGTTCGTACTGCTTAGCCATACCTGACCAGAATGCAGTAGTCGCTGCGGAGGTGATAGTGATACCACGCTCCTGCTCCTGTTCCATCCAGTCCATGGTGGCTGCGCCGTCATGAACTTCACCGATTTTGTGGTTTACACCGGTGTAGAACAGAATACGTTCGGTAGTAGTGGTTTTACCGGCGTCGATGTGCGCACTGATACCGATGTTACGGTAGCGTGCGATGGGTGTTGTACGAGCCATTTGATTCCTCGTTTATATCTTTAGGCGTTCAGTTAAGTTACCCAGAGCGGGCGGCTTCTCTGAAGCGCCCGCCTGGTGACTAATACTCCGAAGGGATTACCAACGGTAGTGTGCGAACGCCTTGTTGGCTTCTGCCATACGGTGAACGTCTTCACGTTTCTTAACTGCAGTACCTTTGTTGTCTGCAGCATCAGAAAGTTCGTTCGCCAGACGCAGAGCCATGGATTTATCACCGCGTTTACGAGCAGCTTCAACGATCCAACGCATTGCCAGAGCATTACGACGAACCGGACGAACTTCAACTGGAACCTGATAAGTAGAACCACCAACGCGGCGGGACTTAACTTCTACGGTTGGGCGAACGTTGTCGAGAGCGACTTCGAAAGCTTCCAGTTCATTTTTACCAGAACGCTGAGCCAGGGTCTCAAGCGCGCTGTATACGATTGCTTCTGCAGTAGATTTTTTACCATCTACCATCAGGATATTTACAAATTTTGCCAGCAGTTCTGATCCGAATTTCGGATCTGGAAGAATTTTACGCTGACCAATAACGCGACGACGTGGCATGGGAATACTCCGTTGTTAATTCAGGATTGTCCAAAACTCAAAGAGTTTAGTTTGACATTAAGATAAATCAGTTTGGCCTTACTTAACGGAGAACCATTAAGCCTTAGGACGCTTCACGCCGTACTTGGAGCGAGCCTGCTTACGGTCTTTAACACCTGAGCAGTCGAGCGCACCACGAACGGTGTGGTAACGAACACCCGGAAGGTCTTTAACACGACCGCCACGGATCAGGATCACGGAGTGCTCCTGCAGGTTGTGACCTTCACCACCGATGTAGGAAGTCACTTCGAAACCGTTAGTCAAACGCACACGGCATACTTTACGCAGTGCGGAGTTTGGTTTTTTAGGAGTGGTGGTATATACACGAGTACATACACCACGTTTCTGCGGGCAGGCTTCCAGCGCAGGCACGTTGCTCTTTGCAACTTTGCGTGCGCGTGGTTTGCGTACCAGCTGGTTAACTGTTGCCATTAAATAGCTCCTGGTTTTAGCTTTTGCTTCGTAAACACGTAATAAAACGACCTCATACAATATGAGGACGCGAAATTTTAGGGCTACGTCGAAAAGGTGTCAAGAAATATACAGCGATCTCAAATCACCAGTTCATTTGACTGGCGTGCGTCACAGTAAGATTGACGAAATCAGTATAGCCAACCACGTCAATTTTGGCTGAAATTTGACCAGAAAGACCCCGCGCATCCAGATCGTCCTTCAGCGCAGAGACTGTTATGGGGGCATTCGTGAGAATTTCAACGAAACGACTGCCGTCCAGTGCGGCAAGCACGCCATCCTGAATCAGCAGCAGATCATCACCTTCGCGCAGCATACTCAGTAACGCGTCGATATCACATTGCCACGGTGAATGGCTCAGAGTATGGAGCATGTCAGCCTCAGAAAGTCAGAACGGTGTCGTAGTGGGAAAGGTGTTCGCGCAATGCAGCAGAAGACAGGACTGTCACATCCAGCACGAAAGGCGTTGCCTCGTTTAGGCCGCGCGCAGCCAGGGAGTCGGCACAGACATAGAAGGTTTCGATATCGTAAAGCGGTAACACTTTGAACGTCGCGATGTAATCACGCGCCAGAATGGCCTGAGGCTGCTGCCCCGCCAGAAGCTGAAATACGCCGTCGCCCAAAAAGAAGACACCGATATCTTCGGTCAATGCTGAGGTCGCGAGCAGCGCATCCAGCCCTTCTCTGCCGGACGCATTGCCGTGCGGTGCGGAGGAAAAAACAAACGCGACACGCTTCATCAGAATTGCACCACTCTGTCGCAGGTTAATGCCGCCTGTGCCAGTGCACCCAGGCCACTCAACGAAAAGCCGGGCTGCAGGTTAGAACCCGATAAACCAAGACGTGCGGCTTCGGTTGCATCGGTTACCCCGCGGCGCAGTGCCGCCGCCACGCAGATGTGCAATTCTACGCCCTGCTTTTCGTTTAATGCCTGCCAGGCGCGCACCAGATCGAATTCGTCGCTCGCCGGTGACGTAAACTGATTCGCGTTATACACCCCTTCCCGATAGAAGAAGACGCTCGACAGCTCATGTCCGGCCGCCAGTAGCGCATGCGCAAACTGCAGCGCGCTGCTGGCCTGCTGAGTGCCGTACGCCGGGCCTGTCACCATTAACGCAAAACGCATTACTTGTCTTGTCCCTGGAAATCGCCGCTTTTGAACTGGCGAATATAGAGGTAGACCGTGTGCTTGGAGATGTTCAGACGATCGGCCACCTGGTTGATGGCGTCTTTAATATCAAAAATCCCTTTTTCGTAGAGATTGAGCACGATCTGGCGATTCTTGGCGTTGTTCGAGACGTTGCGATCGGCATTCACCTCTTCAATCGTAAACTCAAGCGTCTGGGTCACCAGATCTTCAACGGAGGAGGCAAAGTTAACAGAAGAGCCAACGTCCGGCGTTTCTGGTGGAATAAAGGTGCTCATGATTTGCGAGAATGGCACATCAAGGTTCATGTTGATGCACAGCAGCCCAATAACACGATGCTCGCGGTTTCGAATCGCGATGGTTTCTGATTTCATCAGCACGCCGCTTTTGGCGCGGGTGAAATAGCATTTTGAGACGCTGCTGTCCGCGCCGGTCATGTCATGCAGCATACGCAATGCAAGGTCGGTAATTGGCGAACCAATTTTACGGCCAGTATGCTCACCATTCGCAATGCGGATGGCGGAACACTTCAGATCTTGCAGGGAGTGCAATACGATTTCGCAGTGGGAGCCAATGAGCATCGCTAACCCGTCCACTACCGCTTCGTAGGATTTCAGAATATCGAAGTCGGTCTGATCGAAAGGACGTTGATCCAGCAAATCAAGTTCACTGGTTTCGTTGGTTAAAAGCGACCTGGACATGAAAAAAACACTCCTTTTCAGGAGCCTGTCGTTAGGTTTTCAGGGCAGGCTCATTATCTACACGGACAACTAAATTAATACAGCGTGCGTAGCGCTTTCCAGTGTTAATTATATCTGCCCCACAATAAAAAAACCGCCGCCTGAAAGGCGGCGGTTTTTTTCAACATTACTTCTTAGCAGCAGCGGCTTTATCGTCAGCCGGTGCGTCTGCTTTCGCATCCGCTTTCGGTGCCGGTTTGATATCCAGCAGCTCTACGTCAAAGACCAGCGTAGAGTTAGCAGGGATACCCGGAACGCCGGTTTTGCCATAGGCCAGATCCGGTGGGATAACCATCTTGATCTTGCCGCCTTTCTTGATGTTTTTCAGGCCTTCAGTCCAGCCAGGGATCACACCATCCAGACGGAAGGAGAGCGGCTCACCGCGGGTGTAAGAGTTATCGAACTCTTTACCGTCGATCAGCGTACCTTTGTAGTTCACAACCACGGTGTCGCTGTCTTTAGGCGCATCGCCGGTGCCTTCTTTCTCAACTTTGTACACCAGGCCAGTAGAAGAGGTTTTCACACCTTTCTCTTTAGCAAAGGTGTCGCGGTAGGCTTTGCCTTTCGCTTCGTTGTCTTTAGCGTCCGCGTCCATCTTGGTCTGCGCGGCACCCTTCACGCGCGCTTCGAACGCCTGCAGAGTCTGTTCAATTTCCTGGTCAGACAGCTTGCTCTTATCTGCAAATGCGTCCTGAACGCCCGCGATCAGCTGAGCTTTATCCAGTTTGATGCCCAGTTTCTCTTGTTCTTTCAGAGAGTTTTCCATGTAGCGACCCAGAGATGCGCCCAGTGCGTAGGCGGATTTCTGGTCGTCATTTTTGAACGCCGCTTTGCTGTCTGCAGTGGCAGCAGGCTTCGCAGCAGTATCAGCAGCGAATGACAGCGGCGCGTTCAGCGCAACAGCCATCGTCGTCGCCAGCAGCGTTACTTTAAACAGTGATTTCATCCATATCTCCAGGGCCTGGGGACTCTCACCCCAGCGTTAAACGTAAATGAGTTACGTACTATAAAACGTTGCGGAAGAAATCTACAGACAGACACTTCCAATTCTCGCCACTTTTCAGACTATTTTTGTTTAAATAAGTTTCCTGCCAAAGGGATGCAGACTGTACTTAAGGATAAACTCAGTTAAACTGCGCCGCCGCAGGGCCATTATGGCGAATCTGAAATAAACGAGGTGAATGATGAAGGATACAGCAATAGAAGCGAGAATGGCTGAGCTGGAAAGCCGCCTGGCTTTTCAGGACATCACCATCGAAGAGCTAAACCAGACCGTGACCGCACATGAGCTCGAAATGGCAAAACTGCGGGATCATATGCGCCTGCTGACGGAAAAGCTGAAGGCTACACAGCCGTCAAACATTGCCTCTCAGTCAGAAGAGACGCCACCTCCTCATTATTGAGGCGTAAAAAAAGCGGGATAATCCCGCTTTTTTTGTGCCCGGTGGCGCGAAGCTTACCGGGCCTACATACCCTATGGATTTCGAGTCGCAGGAAGGCGGCAAGCTTGAAAATCCCCGGGAGCATAGATAACTATGTGACCGGGGTTTGAAAGCGCAGCCAACGCACCTGCGGCTTGAAAGACGACGGGTATTAGTGGCAACCGCAGCCGCCGTTACCGCAACCACCTTTACCGTGGTCGTGACCATGGTCGTGATCGTGGCCGTGACCACCGCAGCAGCCGTCGTGGCCGTGATCGTGGTCATGGTCGTGACCATGCGCACCGTGAACGTGGCCATGAGCCAGTTCTTCTTCGGTCGCTTCACGGATCGCAACAACTTCTACGTTGAACTTCAGGTTCTGGCCAGCCAGCATGTGGTTACCGTCAACCACGACGTGGTCATCTTCCACTTCGGTGATTTCAACAGGAACCGGGCCCTGGTCAGTTTCAGCCAGGAAGCGCATGCCAACCTGCAGTTCGTCAACGCCCATGAACACGTCTTTAGGAACGCGCTGAACCAGGTTGTCGTCATACTGACCGTAAGCGTCGTTCGCGCCTACAGCAACGTCAAATTTGTCGCCAACTTCATGACCTTCCAGCGCGTTTTCCAGGCCGGAAATCAGGGAACCGTGACCATGCAGATAGTCAAGCGGCGCACTCACCGGAGACTCATCAACCAACACACCGTCTTCTGTACGTACCTGATAGGCCAGGCTGACCACCAGGTCTTTTGCTACTTTCATGATATCTCCTGAGCGTGGGAAAATTGCTGGCGCAGATTGTAGCGGAAATCTGCACCCGTGTACCCTTTAGCTTAAAAAAACTCAGGGCATATCGCTAGTCCGGATGAAAAATCCCGATAACTTGCTCTTCTTTGCGAACGTGATCGCGGGCCTCTTTATCGGCCTCACGCATCTGGTGACCGCACTTAACACACTCAACAACATCAACATTATTTTCCCGCCACATCGCCAGGGTATCTTGTGCCTGACAGGTCGGGCATTTTGCACCCGCGATAAAGCGTTTACGTACAGCCATCTTTCGTTACCCTTTATTCAAATTCATCCCAGCCATCAAGCTGGCGTCGTTCCTGTTGCATCTCTCGCTGGAAGATCTCCTCCAGCTCGCGACGCGCTTCCCGCACGCGGGAGATCTGCGCCGTATCGGTATGTACCGGCATAAGCTCGCGCAGCATCCGCATATCCAGCCGGCGGAAGTGCATCTGGGCGCGCTGCGCCTGATGCGGATGCATGCCGAGCGAGATCAGCGCCTTACGGCCCAGCTCCAGCGCACTGGAGAACGTCTCACGGGAGAAGTGTTTCACACCCGCCTGCAACAATTCGTGAGCTTCAACACGTCCCCGCGCACGCGCCAGAATATGCAGATGCGGGAAATGCTGCTGGCACAGATCCACCAGCTTCATTGTGTCTTCCGGATCGTTACAGGTAATCACGATGGACTCTGCCGCTTCCGCCCCCGCCGAGCGCAGCAGCTCGAGCTGGGTCGCATCGCCGTAGTAAACCTTGTAGCCATATTTACGCATCAGGTTGACCGCGCTGATATCCCGCTCCAGTACCGTAATGCGCATTTTGTTCGCCATCAGCAGGCGTCCAATCACCTGTCCAAAACGGCCAAAGCCCACCACAATCACCTGCGGCTTGTCGTCTTCCACCCACGGCGCTTCGTCTTCATCGTCATTTGGGTTCAGGCGGCGCGACAGCAGTTTATCCACCAGCTTCATCAGCAGCGGCGTGGTCATCATAGACAGCGTGACCGTCACCAGCAAAAGCGCCATCTGATCGTCTTTAAACAGCTTCTGGGAGGATGCGGTCGAGAACAGCACAAACGCGAACTCGCCTCCCTGGCTTAACACGCTGGCAAACTGCATGCGTTCCGAACTGCGCAGCCCGTAGATACGTGACATCACGTACAGCACCAGCATCTTCACCGCGACCAGAATGGCGACGCTCACTATCACCCACAGCAGATGGGTATAGAGGACGCCAAGGTTAAGCGCCATCCCCACCGAAATAAAGAACAGGCCTAGCAGCAGCCCTTTGAAGGGATCGATGGCAATTTCCAGTTCGTGCCGATACTCGCTCTCCGCCAGCAGCACCCCGGCGATAAAGGTCCCGAGCGCCATCGACAGCCCCAGCGCGTCCATAAACAACGCCGATCCCAGCACCAGCAGCAGCGTCGCGGCGGTAAACACCTCGCGAACGCCCGACGCGGCAATAAAGCGGAACACGGGACGTAACAGGAAACGACCACCAATCAGCATGCCCGCGAAGGCCAGCACCTTCATGGCGATTTTAGCCCAGTCGAAGTGATCGTCCCCGGACCCCGCCAGCAGCGGCACCAGCGCCAGCGCCGGGATCACCGCCAAATCCTGGAACAGCAGCACCGAAAAGCCCAGCTGACCGGCTTCGTTACGGTTCATCCCTTTGTCGCGCATCAGCTGTAGCGCCATCGCCGTCGACGACATCGCAAGGCCTATCCCGCCAATCACCGCCGCCTGCCATGAAAAGTGGGTCAGCATTAACAGTCCACCCAGGATCGCGGCGCTGAATAACACCTGCGCGGCGCCCACGCCAAAGATAGAGCGTCGGAGCTGCCACAATTTCGAAGGATTCAGCTCCAGGCCGATGATGAACATCAGGAACACCACGCCCAGCTCGGAGAAATGGAGGATCTCATCGACATCGCTGATGAATCCCAGCCCCCAGGGGCCAATCGCGATCCCCGCCAGCAGATACCCCAGCACCGCACCGATACCAATACGGGCTGCAAGCGGCACCGCGACGACGGCCGCAAATAAAAACAGCACCCCGGCAAGGAGTAAATTCGATCCTTCCATTAACGACCTCCTGCCGGGATAGGTGACGCCAGCCATTCACCGTAGGCTCTGGCGTGGCTTGCCAGCTCTTTCGGATCCTGACGCCGCGCCCAGTAGACAATAATCGGGCTCATCCAGTGCATACGGCACATGGCCGCCGTCAGCTCGAATGGCCTGAGGATATCGCTCATCGGATAGCGGTTCAGCCCGTCGTGGCGGTAAGCGCTTTCGGGTTCACCGGTCGTAATCACACTACGCCAGTACTTTCCCGCCAGCTGGTTGCCCCCCACCCCGCTGGAAAAACCCCGGCTCAGCACGCGGTCCAGCCACTCTTTGAGCAGCGCCGGACAGCTATAGGTATAAAGCGGATGCTGGAACACAATCACGTCATGCTGACGCAGCAGCTCCTGCTCGTAAGGGATATCAATAAAGAAATCAGGATAGTGCGCGTAGAGATCGTGCACCGTTACGTTACTAAGCTGTGTGGCCGGCTTAAGCAGCACCCGGTTTGCCACCGAGTCCTGAGATTCCGGATGGGCATACAGCAGCAGCACTTTTGCTGTCTGAGACATCATTCCCCTCCCGGTCTTGTTTCTGTTTTTGTGTATCGTCGCTGTTTTGGGCTACCATGGCGGCCCGGTGCGGAAAATGGCCCACACCTTACATTATCATAATGGCAAATTAACATAGTCGGAACATACGGCGCTTCTATGATTGTTTTCTCCTCGTTACAAATTCGTCGCGGCGTGCGCGTCCTGCTGGATAACGCCACTGCTACCATCAACCCGGGCCAAAAAGTGGGTCTGGTCGGCAAAAACGGCTGCGGCAAATCCACCCTGCTGGCGCTGCTGAAAAACGAGATTAGCGCGGATGGCGGTAACTTTACCTTCCCGGGGAACTGGCAGCTCGCCTGGGTAAACCAGGAGACGCCTGCGCTGAGCGAACCGGCACTCGACTATGTTATCGACGGCGACCGTGAATACCGCAAGCTCGAAGCGGAACTTCATTCTGCTAACGAGCGCAACGACGGTCACGCCATCGCCACCGTTCACGGCAAGCTGGACGCCATCGACGCGTGGACCATTCGCTCCCGCGCCTCCAGCCTGCTGCACGGCCTGGGCTTCAGCAACGAACAGCTGGAACGTCCGGTCAGCGACTTCTCCGGCGGCTGGCGTATGCGCCTCAACCTGGCGCAGGCGCTGATCTGCCGCTCTGACCTGCTGTTGCTCGACGAACCGACCAACCACCTCGATCTCGATGCGGTTATTTGGCTGGAGAAGTGGCTCAAGAGCTATCAGGGCACTCTGATTCTGATCTCCCACGACCGCGACTTCCTTGACCCGGTAGTGGATAAAATTATTCATATCGAACAGCAAACGATGTTCGAGTACACCGGCAACTACAGCTCCTTCGAGCGCCAGCGCGCGACGCGTCTCGCCCAGCAGCAGTCCATGTACGAAAGCCAGCAGCAGCGTGTGGCGCACCTGCAGAGCTTTGTGGATCGCTTTAAGGCCAAAGCCTCAAAAGCCAAGCAGGCCCAGAGCCGCATCAAGATGCTGGAACGCATGGAGATGATTGCCCCGGCGCACGTGGATAACCCGTTCCACTTCAGCTTCCGCGAGCCGGAAAGCCTGCCGAACCCGCTGCTTAAGATGGAGAAGGTCAGCGCGGGCTATGCCGACCGCATTATTCTCGATTCCATCAAGCTCAACCTGGTGCCGGGTTCGCGCATTGGCCTGCTGGGGCGTAACGGCGCCGGTAAATCGACGCTGATCAAACTGCTGGCGGGCGAGCTTAACCCGGTCAGCGGCGAAATCGGCCTGGCGAAGGGCATCAAACTGGGTTACTTCGCCCAGCATCAGCTGGAATTTTTACGCGCGGATGAATCGCCGATTCAGCACCTCGCGCGTCTTGCGCCGCAGGAGATGGAGCAGAAGCTGCGCGACTATCTCGGCGGCTTCGGCTTCCAGGGCGATAAGGTGACTGAAAACACCGAGCGCTTCTCCGGCGGCGAAAAGGCCCGTCTGGTGCTGGCGCTGATCGTCTGGCAGCGCCCGAACCTGCTGCTGCTCGATGAACCGACCAACCACCTGGATCTCGACATGCGTCAGGCGCTGACCGAAGCGCTGATTGAGTTCGAAGGCGCGCTGGTGGTGGTTTCGCACGACCGTCACCTGATCCGCTCCACCACGGACGATCTCTATTTAGTGCACGGCGGCAAAGTCGAACCGTTCGACGGCGATCTGGAAGACTATCAGCAGTGGCTGACGGACGTGCAGAAGCAGGAAAACCAGCCGGAAGAGTCAGCGAAAGACAACGCCAACAGCGCGCAGGCGCGTAAAGATCAGAAGCGCCGTGAGGCGGAGCTGCGCGCCCAGACGCAGCCCCTGCGTAAAGAGATTACCCGTCTCGAAAAAGAGATGGAAAAACTCAACGCCACGCTGGCTATCGTTGAAGAGAAGCTCGGCGATAGCGGCCTGTATGACCAGAGCCGCAAGGCTGAGCTGACCGACTGCCTGCAAACCCAGGCGAAGACCAAATCCAGTCTCGAAGAGTGCGAGATGGCGTGGCTCGACGCGCAGGAACAGCTGGAAGCGATGCTGCAGGCTGACTGACTTATTTACCCCGTTTGAAGAGCAGAATCCGTACCGGGTTCGGAAATCCAGCTTAAACGGGGTACAATTCGGAAAGTTTCGTAAATTTCCGACAAGAATCAGCATCGCGCTTATGACCCAAATCATTCCATCAGACTTCGACATTGCGGCCGAAGACAGCACTGAGTTCGTGCCTATGCGCGGCGTGGCCAATCCGCATTTGCAGACCATGCTGCCGCGACTGATCCGCCGCAAGGTTCAGTTCACCCCGCACTGGCAACGGCTTGACCTGCCAGACGGTGATTTTCTGGATCTCGCCTGGAGCGAAGCGCCTGAACAGGCTCGCCATAAGCCGCGTCTGGTGGTTTTCCACGGTCTGGAAGGCAGCCTGCACAGCCCGTATGCGCATGGGCTAATTGAGGCGGCAAAAGCGCGCGGCTGGCTCGGCGTGGTGATGCATTTTCGCGGCTGCAGCGGTGAACCGAATCGTCAGAAACGCATTTATCACTCGGGTGAAACCGAAGACGGGACGTGGTTTTTACACTGGCTGCGGGAAAATTATGGCACCGTGCCAACGGCCGCCGTGGGCTACTCGCTGGGCGGCAATATGCTGGCCTGTCTGCTGGCCAAAGAGGGCGAAAGCGTACCGCTGGATGCCGCCGTCATTGTCTCCGCGCCGTTTATGCTCGAGCAGTGCAGCTACCACATGGATAAAGGCTTTTCCCGCGTCTACCAGCGCTACCTGCTCAACCTGCTGAAGGCCAACGCGGCGCGTAAGCTGAAGGCCTACCCGGATACCCTGCCGGTAAGCCTGCGCCAGCTGAAAAAGGTGCGTCGTATCCGCGAGTTCGACGACCTGATCACCGCGAAAATCCACGGCTTCGCCGATGCGATTGACTATTATCGTCAGTGCAGCGCCATGCCGCTGCTCAGCAAGATCACGCAGCCAACGCTGATTATTCATGCCAAAGATGACCCATTTATGGATCATCACTCGATCCCCGCTCAGGAATTCCTGCCCGACAACGTTCACTATCAGTTGACCGAGCACGGCGGCCACGTCGGCTTTATCGGCGGCACGCTGCGCCGCCCGAAAATGTGGCTTGAGGCGCGTATTCCTGACTGGCTGACCACTTATCTGGACGGTGCAAAATGATTATTCCCTGGCAGGATCTGGCTCCCGAAACGCTCGATAATCTGATTGAAAGCTTTGTATTACGCGAAGGCACCGATTATGGTGAACAGGAACGCTCGCTTGAGCAAAAGGTCAACGATGTTAAGCGCCAGCTGAAAAGCGGCGACGTGGTGCTGGTGTGGTCAGAACTGCATGAGACGGTCAATATCATGCCCCGCAACGCGTTTCACGGCTGATCTTCCACCCTTTTCAGTCAGGGAGTTGCTATGTCTGCCAGACATCCGGTTATTGCCGTTACGGGGTCGAGTGGTGCGGGAACCACCACCACCAGCCTCGCATTTCGCAAGATTTTCGCCCAGCTGAATCTCCGTGCGGCGGAGGTCGAAGGCGACAGCTTTCACCGCTACACGCGTCCGGAGATGGACATGGCCATTCGTAAGGCGCGCGATTCGGGTAAACACATCAGCTACTTCGGCCCGGAGGCCAATGACTTCGGCCTGCTGGAACAAACCTTTATAGAGTACGGTAAGAGCGGCAAAGGGCAGTCCCGCAAGTATCTGCACACCTATGATGAAGCCGTACCCTGGAATCAGGTGCCGGGAACCTTTACCCCGTGGCAGCCGCTGCCGGAACCCACCGACGTCCTGTTTTACGAAGGATTGCACGGCGGCGTGGTCACCCCTCAACACGACGTGGCGCGCCACGTGGATCTGCTGGTCGGCGTGGTCCCTATCGTTAACCTGGAGTGGATCCAGAAGCTGACGCGCGACATGAGCGAGCGCGGCCATTCGCGAGAGGCGGTGATGGACTCCGTGGTGCGCTCCATGGAGGATTACATTAACTTCCTGACGCCGCAGTTCTCCCGCACCCATATCAACTTCCAGCGCGTGCCGACGGTGGACACCTCGAACCCGTTTGCCGCTAAAAGCATCCCGTCGCTGGACGAGAGCTTTGTGGTGATCCATTTCCGCAATCTCGAAGGCATTGATTACCCCTGGCTGCTGGCAATGCTGCAGGGCTCGTTTATTTCGCACATGAATACGTTAGTCGTGCCGGGCGGAAAAATGGGGCTGGCGATGGAGCTCATCATGACGCCGCTGGTGGAGCGACTGATGGAAGGGAAGCAGATCGCGTGAGCATGTTCCCTCTCCCTGTGGGGGAGGGTTAGGGTGAGGGCATCAACACGCACGATGCCCCATCAATCACGCCTCGATCACTTCATACGAATGCGTGATTTTTACCGCTTTCTCCAGCATTAACGCCACAGAGCAGTACTTCTCCGCAGACAGGTCCACCGCACGCGAGACCGCCGCGTCTTTCAGCTCTTTACCGGTGACCATAAAGTGCAGGTTAATATGGGTGAACAGGCGTGGCGCCTCTTCGCGACGCTCTGACGTGAGTTTAACCTCACAATCCGTCACGTCATGACGTCCTTTTTGCAGAATCGACACCACATCAATTGCGCTGCATCCGCCTGCCGCCATCAGCACCATTTCCATTGGGCTGGGTGCTTTATCGCCGGAGTTACCGTCCATCAAAATCTGGTGTCCTGACGCGGACTCGCCCAGGAACGTTAAACCTTCAACCCATTTCACGCGCGCTTGCATATTCATTAACTCCAACGTTGCATTTTTGGTGACAGATTACGTGTGCGTTACATTTATCGCAATGGAAGGCGACCTGCATCATGCTGAAGCGAGACACCAGGAGACACGCGGCGAAAGCTATGCTAAAACACTCAGGATGCTACAGTAATACATTGACGTTACACGTGTATGCAGAGGACATCAAACTTTACTGGCTGCGAAACGTTACGGTAGCCGACTTCCCAGGGTATGGGTAAGAATTCGATTGCAACCCCAGAGTCCGGATGCATCTGATGACTCTGGTGACAGCTTATAACAGAGGATAACAGCGCATGGTGCTTGGCAAACCGCAAACAGACCCGACTCTCGAATGGTTCTTGTCTCATTGCCACATTCATAAGTACCCATCGAAGAGCACGCTGATTCACCAGGGTGAAAAAGCGGAAACGTTGTATTACATCGTTAAAGGCTCGGTGGCAGTGCTGATCAAAGATGAAGAAGGGAAAGAGATGATCCTTTCTTATCTGAACCAGGGCGATTTCATCGGTGAACTGGGCCTGTTTGAAGAGGGCCAGGAACGTAGCGCCTGGGTTCGAGCAAAGACAGCATGTGAAGTGGCTGAAATTTCTTACAAGAAGTTCCGTCAGCTGATTCAGGTTAACCCTGACATCCTGATGCGTCTTTCTTCCCAGATGGCGCGCCGTCTGCAGGTCACGTCAGAGAAAGTGGGTAACCTCGCCTTCCTGGACGTTACCGGCCGTATCGCACAAACCCTGTTGAACCTGGCGAAACAGCCAGACGCCATGACCCACCCGGACGGCATGCAAATTAAAATTACCCGTCAGGAAATTGGTCAGATCGTCGGTTGCTCCCGTGAAACAGTAGGCCGTATCCTGAAAATGCTGGAAGATCAAAACCTGATCTCCGCCCACGGTAAAACCATCGTGGTCTACGGAACGCGTTAATTCCGCTTAAACGGCGTGCCATCGCAAGGTGTCACGCCGTTTTTGTCTCTACTCCCCATGTGGCGCAGGCTGATCTATCACCCGGAAGTTAACTACGCACTGCGGCAAACGCTGGTGTTGTGTCTTCCTGTGGCCATAGGCCTGATCCTCGGACATCTTCAGCAAGGCCTGCTGTTTTCCCTCGTGCCCGCCTGCTGCAACATTGCCGGTTTGGACACGCCGCATAAGCGCTTTTTCAAACGCCTGATCGTTGGTGGCTGCCTGTTTGCTGGCTGTAGCCTCGCCGTACAGCTCCTGCTTGCCCGGGATATCCCGCTGCCGCTGATCCTGACCGTACTGGCGATGACCCTTGGCGTCACGGCGGAAATCAGTTCGCTGCACGCCCGCCTGCTTCCCGCCTCGCTGATTGCGGCCATTTTCACGCTGAGCCTCGCCGGGAACATGCCGGTGTGGGAGCCGCTGCTGATCTACGCCCTGGGGACATTATGGTACGGGCTGTTTAACTGGTTTTGGTTCTGGCTGTGGCGGGAGCAGCCGCTGCGTGAATCCCTGAGCCTGCTCTATGTACAGCTTGCGGATTACTGCGAAGCCAAATACACCCTGCTCACCCAGCATACCGACCCGGAAAAATCCTTACCGCCGCTGCTGACGCGCCAGCAGAAGGTGGTGGATCTCATAAGCCAGTGCTATCAGCAGCTGCATATGCTCGCCGCCAACAAGAACCACGAGTACAAGCGGCTGCTGCGCACCTTCCAGGTCGGGCTGGATCTACAGGAGCATATCTCCGTAAGCCTTCACCACCCGCAGGAGGTGCAAAAGCTGGTCGAGCGCAGCCACGCCGAAGCGGTGATCCGCTGGAACGCGCAGACCGTCTCGGCACGCCTGCGGGTGCTGGCCGACGATATTCTCTACCACCGCTACCCCACGCGCTTTAACATGGAAAAACAGCTGGGCGCGCTGGAGAAAATCGCCCGTCAGCATCCCGATAACCCGGTCGGCCAGTTTGCCGCCTGGCACTTCAGCCGCATCGCCCGCGTGTTGCGCACCCAGCGCCCGCTTTATCCCCGCGACCTGATGGCGGATAAGCAAAAACGGCTTCCGCTATTGCCCGCGCTCAAAAGCTATCTTTCTCTTAAATCGTCCGCCCTGCGCAACGCCGCAAGGATCAGCGTGATGCTCAGTACCGCCAGCCTGATGGGCATGGCGCTGCACCTGCCGAAACCCTACTGGATCTTAATGACCGTGCTGTTTGTCACCCAGAACGGCTACGGCGCCACGCGGGTGCGTATTCTGCATCGGGCTGGCGGAACGCTGGCCGGGCTGATCATTGCGGGCGTGACGCTGCACTTCCACGTGCCGGAAGGCTATACCCTGGCAGGGATGCTGGCGATTACGCTGGTGAGCTACCTGATTATCCGCAAAAACTACGGCTGGGCGATGGTGGGCTTTACGGTGACGGCGGTATATACGCTGCAGTTGCTCACGCTCAATGGCGAACAGTTTATTGTCGCCAGACTGATTGATACCCTGATCGGCTGCCTGATTGCCTTTGGCGGCATGGTCTGGCTGTGGCCGCAGTGGCAGAGCGGGCTGCTGAGGCAGAACGCCCACGACGCGCTGGAAGCCGACCAGCAGGCTATTCGCCTGATCCTGAGCGACGACCCGCAGCCCTCCCCGCTGGCCTATCAGCGGATGAAGGTCAACCAGGCGCACAACGCCCTGTTTAACTCGCTCAACCAGGCGATGCAGGAGCCGGGCTTTAACTCGCACTATCTGGCAGACATGAAGCTCTGGGTGACGCACAGCCAGTTTATCGTCGAGCATATTAACGCCATGACCACGCTGGCGCGCGAGCACACGATGCTGACGCCGGATCTGGCGCAGCGCTATTTGCAGTCGTGTGAAATTGCGTTGCAGAGGTGCCAGCAGCGTCTGGAGTATGACGCGCCGGGCGAGTCGGGCGACTCAAACATTCTGGAAGCGCCGGAGACGTTGACCCACGGGCCAATGAGCACCCTGGAGCAGCATTTACAGCGCGTTCTGGGGCATCTGAACACCATGCACACCATTTCGTCGGTGGCATGGCGTCAGCGTCCGCATCACGGCATTTGGTTAACGCGCCGGCTAAAGCGAACCGAGTATTAGCCTTTTACGATCTTCTCGACCGCCGCGGCAAAGCGGGTTAAACCGTCTTCGATGTCTTTGTCTTCTACCACCAGCGACGGCGCAAAGCGCATCACGTCAGGCCCGGCATTAAGCACCATCACCCCTTCGTGGGCGGCGGCGTGCAGGAAGTCGCGCGCCCGGCCTTTGTACTGCGGCTTCAGCTCGGCGCCAATCAACAGCCCCATCCCGCGAATTTCGCTGAACACATCGTACTGTTCATCAATCTTTTGCAGGTGTTTTACGAACAGCTCGCGCTTCGCGCTCACGGCGTTCAACACCTCCGACGTGTTGATAATGTCGAATGCGGCACCCGCCACGGCACTCGCCAGCGGGTTACCGCCGTAGGTGGAACCGTGAGAACCGACGTGGAACGCGGAGGCGATCTCCTGCGTCGTCAGTACCGCACTCACCGGGAAACCGCCGCCGAGCGCTTTGGCGCTGGTCAGGATGTCCGGCGTCACGCCGTAGTGCATATAAGCGAACAGATCGCCGGTACGCCCCATCCCGCACTGCACTTCATCAAAGACCAGCAGCGCCTGATGCTCGTCGCACAGCGCGCGCAGCCCTTTCAGGAATTCCGGAGTTGCCGCCGTCACGCCGCCTTCCCCCTGGATCGGCTCGACAACAACGGCGCAGGTATGGTCGTCCATGACCGCTTTCACCGCGTGCAGATCGTTAAACGGCACGTGGACAATGTCGGCCGGTTTCGGGCCAAACCCGTCGGAATACTTCGGCTGGCCGCCAACGGAGACGGTAAAGAAGGAGCGTCCGTGGAAGGCATTGTGGAAGGCGATGATTTTGGTTTTGTACGGGCTGTGGCGCGTTGTCGCGTAGTAGCGCGCCAGCTTAAACGCAGTTTCGTTGGCTTCAGTGCCGGAGTTCATAAACAGCACGCGCTCGGCAAAGGTCGCATCGATGATCTTGCGGCCCAGGCGCAGCGCTGGTTCGTTGGTGAACACATTGCTGGTATGCCACAGGGTTTCGCCCTGGGTTTTCAGCGCCTCAACCAGCGCGGGATGGCAATGACCCAGCGCAGTGACCGCAATACCGCCCGCGAAATCCACATACTCTTTACCCTGCTGATCCCAGACGCGGCTGCCTTTTCCCTTCACCGGGATAAACTCAGCCGGTGCATAAATCGGCAGGATCACTTCATCAAATGTCGCGCGGGTAATTGCTGGTTGTTCAGTTGCCATGTCATGACCATCCATTTTTATGTCACAGTGATTGTGAAAATATAATCACAAAATATGCATAAAAAATCACAGCAAGGCAACAGATATTCAGCGATTGAGGAAATTTGCCAGCAGCGCGTGCCCCTGCTCGCTGAGGATGCTTTCCGGGTGGAACTGCACGCCTTCGAGGTCCCATTCGCGGTGGCGAATCCCCATGATCTCCTGCGTATCGCTCCAGGCGGTCACCTCAAAGCAGTCGGGCAGCGTAGACGGGTCAATCACCAGGGAATGGTAGCGCGTCACGGTTAACGGGTTATTGAGCCCCGTGAATACCCCGGTGCCGGCGTGGGTGACCGGAGAGGTTTTACCATGCATCACTTTCGCGGCGCGCACGATGGTGGCACCAAACGCCTGAGCAATCGCCTGATGGCCCAGGCAGACACCCAGTATCGGCAGCTTGCCGGCAAAGTGCTGGATCACATCCAGAGAAATACCCGATTCCGACGGCGTACACGGCCCCGGAGAAATCACGATTTTCTGCGGAGCCAGCGTCCCGATATCGGCCAGTCCGATCTCGTCGTTGCGGCGGACAACCACCTCTGCACCTAGTTCACAAAAATACTGGTAAAGGTTCCAGGTGAAGGAATCGTAGTTATCAATCAGCAGAATCATGGCGGCTCCCGAAAAAAATGCCGCCCTATTCTACTCAGATTCCCGCGCTTCGCTCACTACTTTGGCAAAGATAGCGTTGAGCGCGGTTAAATCTCCCGTTGCGCCGCTTCGGTTAGCCGTCACCCACTGGTCGGGATCGATATCGCGCCAGTCCAGCGAGTAGCCCGCGTGGAGCGCCAGCTGCTCGAAGAAAACGCGCTGGGCAATACCGTTGCCGCGCATAAACGGATGCAGCATGTTGATTTCGCAGTAATAGTGGCTAACCCGGTCAACAAACGCCGCTTTCTCAAGACCCACGAGATACTTTTCGCTTTCCAGCGCCGCCATCAGCTCGTTGCCCATCTTCTCGATGTATTCGAAATGGCAGAACGGAATGTCACCCTTAAAAATATCGTCGGTACGTAACTCGCCTGCCCGCTTCATCTCGCTGCGGTACAGATGACGATGAATAAGGCACAGATGGGGCAACCCGGGCGCGGATGGCCCAAGCTCCAGCGTCTCAATATGGGGTTCTGAGGGACCATTACCTTTTTCAAGGAGACAACTGGCCTGTAAATTGACGTTACGCTGCTGCTCCCAGAGACGGGATTTTTGCTTGTCGGTGAGTTTTTTCACTTAACGCCTCCCTGAATAGTCCGTTTGCCACAAGTATAAGCAGCAAAACGCGCTTTCGCAGGGAGGGCGACATAACGCGGGCAGAAGAAGCCCGCGTTCAGGAGAATTACGGCAGAACTTTTGCGGAGAGGATAACCACCGGTTTTGACGGCACATTCTGGTACGGACCGACGTCGTGAGTAGGCACTTGAGAAATCTTATCGGCCACGTCCATGCCTTTCACAATCTTACCGAAAACGGCATAGCCAAAGTCGCGCTGACCGTGGTCGAGGAAGGCGTTATCCGCCACGTTCAGGAAGAATTGGCTGGTCGCGCTGTCTTTGTCTGCGGTACGCGCCATGGAGATGGTGCCGCGTTTGTTCAGCAGGCCGTTGTCCGCTTCGTTTTTAATAGGCGGGTTTGGCTGCTTCTGCTGCATTTGCTCGTTGAAGCCGCCGCCCTGCACCATAAAGCCTGGGATCACGCGGTGGAAAGTGGTGTTGTTATAGAAACCACTGTTCACATAGTCGAGGAAGTTTTTCACGGAAACAGGGGCTTTCTGGCTATTCAGTTCCAGCTCAATATTCCCGGCAGAGGTGGTCAGCAGAACGTGAGGGTCCCCTTTGGCTGCCAGCGCAGCAGGGGAAACGGCAGAAAGAGCAAACACAGCTGCGACAGCCGCCAGTGTTGATTTGAGCATGAGAATTCCTTAACAAAGCGCAGTATAAAAAGCGAATGGCTTGATTCTAAAGAGCAGTATGAACGGAGACCAGCCTTTTACCTAATTTTACGAAGTTGAAACAATTATTACCGCGCAAACGATTGGTTACGCCGTCAATTAATGTGACTTAGATCACACTAAAACCTGCAATGACGTAATCATTGCCCTTAAAAGATAGGAATAGATCACTTTAGCGACTAAAATCTGCCCGCTCTCAGCGCCCCCCGGGCGTTTTTCTTTTTCTGAACAGGCCAGACATGACTAACAGCAATCGCATCAAGCTCACATGGATCAGCTTCTTCTCCTACGCCCTGACCGGCGCGTTGGTGATCGTCACCGGGATGGTGATGGGGAATATCGCAGACTACTTCCAGCTGCCCGTTTCCAGCATGAGTAACACCTTCACCTTCCTCAACGCGGGGATCCTGATCTCTATCTTCCTGAATGCCTGGCTAATGGAAATCGTCCCGCTGAAAACCCAGCTGCGCTTTGGCTTTGTGCTGATGGTTGCCGCCGTGGCGGGCCTGATGCTGAGCCACAGCATCGCGCTGTTCTCCGCCGCCATGTTCGTGCTCGGTCTGGTGAGCGGGATCACCATGTCGATCGGTACGTTCCTCATTACCCATATGTATGAAGGCCGCCAGCGCGGCGCGCGCCTGCTGTTTACCGACTCCTTCTTCAGCATGGCCGGAATGATTTTTCCGATGCTCGCGGCGGTTCTGCTGGCGCGCAGCATTGAGTGGTACTGGGTCTATGCCTGCATCGGCCTGGTCTACGTGGCGATCTTTATTCTGACCTTCGGCTGCAAGTTCCCGGTGCTGGGCAAGAAAGCGCAAACCACCGCAGAGCCTGTTGCGAAAGAAAAGTGGGGCATCGGCGTGCTGTTCCTCTCCATCGCCGCGCTGTGCTACATCCTGGGCCAGCTGGGCTTTATCTCCTGGGTACCGGAGTATGCCAAAGGTCTGGGCATGAGCCTGAACGACGCGGGTAAACTGGTGAGCGATTTCTGGATGTCTTACATGTTCGGCATGTGGGCGTTTAGCTTCATCCTGCGCTTCTTCGACCTGCAGCGCATTCTGACCGTGCTGGCGGGGCTGGCGACCGTGCTGATGTACCTGTTCATCAACGGTTCACCGGAGCACATGCCGTGGTTCATTCTGACCCTGGGCTTCTTCTCCAGCGCCATTTATACCTCGATCATCACCCTGGGCTCCCTGCAGACCAAAGTGGCCTCGCCGAAGCTGGTTAACTTCGTCCTGACCTGCGGCACCATCGGCACCATGCTGACCTTCGTGGTCACCGGCCCGATCGTCGCCCACAGCGGCCCGCTGGCGGCGCTGCACACCGCGAACGGTCTGTATGCCGTGGTGTTCATCATGTGCTTCGTTCTGGGCTTCGTGACCCGCCACCGCCAGCACAACGCGGCGGCAGCGTCTCACTAACCCCTACGCCCCTTTGCGCTCGGCAGAGGGGCTGTTTCTGGCAAAGCTTACCTCTTCTCCTCCGATATCCATCTGGATCCACGTCTGCGCCAGCTGCGTCGTGGCGATCACCCGTCCCTGACGAATCGACCAGCGCACCGGCACCTGACAGCGCACCGCTTCAAACCCGCTCTCGGCAGGCAGAATAATCAGGTTCGCCGGGTTCCCCGTGGCAATACCGTAATCGCTCAGGCCGAAGGTACGGGCGCTGTTATGGGTGATGAGATTCAGGCCGCTGTCGATTTGCGGATAGCCCATCATCTGGCAGACGTGCAGCCCCATGTGCAGCACCTGCAGCATGTTGCCGGTGCCGAGCGGGTACCACGGGTCGAAGACGTCGTCATGACCGAAGCAGACGTTAATGCCCGCTTCCTGTAGCTCTCTCACCCGGGTGATGCCGCGGCGCTTCGGATAGTCATCAAAGCGCCCCTGAAGATGAATATTGACCAGCGGGTTAGCGACGAAGTTAATCCCCGACATTTTCAGCAGACGGAAGAGCCGCGAGGTGTAAGCGCCGTTGTAGGAATGCATGGCGGTGGTGTGGCTGGCCGTCACGCGCGGGCCGATGCCTGCCTCATACGCCAGCGTTGCCACCGTCTCGACAAACCGCGACTGCTCGTCGTCGATTTCATCGCAGTGGATATCCAGCGGACGGTCATATTTCTTCGCCAGTTCAAAAGCGATATGCAGCGACTGTACGCCATACTCGCGGGTGAACTCGAAGTGCGGAATCGCCCCCACCACGTCGGCCCCCAGCCTTAACGCCTCTTCCAGCAGCGCCGCGCCGTTCGGGTAAGAGAGAATACCTTCCTGCGGGAACGCGACGATTTGCAGCGTCACCCACGGGGCCACCTCCTGCTTCACCTCCAGCATCGCCTTCAGGGCGGTAAGCGTCGGGTCGGAGACATCCACATGGGTACGGACAAACTGGATGCCGTTGGCAATTTGCCACTTCAGCGTTTTCCAGGCGCGCGCTTTAACATCCTCATGGCTGAGCAACGCCTTGCGCTCCGCCCAGCGCTCAATGCCTTCGAATAGCGTGCCGGACTGGTTCCAGTTCGGCTCACCCGCGGTCTGGGTCGTATCAAGATGGATATGCGGCTCAATGAACGGCGGGATCGCAAGCCCGCCGCGCGCGTTCAATACTTCATAACTTTCGGCGTGGGTGTCGTCCATCGGGGTGATGTCACCAAATCGCCCGTTCTCAATGGCGAGTTGCCACAGCCCTTCCCGACCCGGTAAATGAACATTCTGAACAAGCCATAACGGTGTTGTAGACATACCCTTCCCCTAAAAAACGCCGCTGATATTCAGGCGTATCGATTTTGGCAAAACCGCCCCTGATTTGTACACAAATTCAACGAGCACGAAAAGCCTGCGATTTCCGCCACTTATAAAAATCCTGACAAATCAGTTATATACCACCTAAGGAGTAGGCGAAGACGTATTTGATTTGCATCAATAAGCGCCCCTGCTGAATCGTTAAGGTAGGCAATAATAGAAAAGAAATCGAGGCAATAATGAGCAAAGTCAGACTCGCTATCATCGGTAACGGCATGGTCGGCCACCGCTTTATTGAGGATCTTCTCGATAAGGCCGATGCTGAGCAGTTCGATATTACCGTGTTCTGTGAAGAACCCCGCAAGGCGTACGACCGTGTGCACCTGTCTTCCTACTTCTCCCATCATACCGCCGAAGAGCTCTCTCTGGTGCGCGAAGGTTTCTACGAGAAGCATGGCGTAAAAGTGCTGGTGGGCGAACGCGCTATCACCATCAACCGTCAGGAAAAAGTGATCCACTCCAGCGCCGGGCGTACGGTTTTTTACGACAAGCTGATCATGGCGACGGGCTCCTATCCGTGGATCCCGCCGATCAAAGGCTCGGAAACTCAGGATTGCTTCGTCTACCGTACCATTGAAGACCTCAACGCCATCGAGTCCTGCGCCCGTCGCAGCCGTCGCGGCGCGGTCGTCGGCGGCGGCCTGCTGGGTCTGGAAGCGGCAGGCGCGCTGAAAAACCTCGGCGTTGAAACCCACGTCATCGAATTTGCCCCGATGCTGATGGCCGAACAGCTCGACCACATGGGCGGTGACCAGCTGCGTCGTAAAATCGAAAGCATGGGCGTAAAGGTTCACACCAGCAAGAACACCAAAGAGATCGTTCAGGAAGGGACTGAAGCGCGCAAAACCATGCGCTTTGCCGACGGCAGCGAGCTGGAAGTGGACTTCATCGTCTTCTCCACCGGTATTCGTCCGCGCGACAAGCTGGCGACCCAGTGCGGGCTGGCCGTGGCGCAGCGCGGCGGGATCATGATCAACGACGCCTGCCAGACCTCCGATCCGGATATCTACGCGATTGGCGAATGCGCCAGCTGGAATAACCGCGTATACGGTCTGGTGGCACCGGGCTACAAAATGGCGCAGGTCGCCGTGGACCATATCCTCGGCAGCGAAAACGCGTTTACCGGTGCAGACATGAGCGCCAAGCTGAAGCTGCTGGGCGTGGACGTGGGCGGTATTGGCGATGCGCATGGCCGCACGCCCGGCGCTCGCAGCTATGTCTATCTCGACGAAAGCAAAGAAGTCTACAAACGTCTTATCGTCAGCCAGGACAACAAAAACCTGCTCGGCGCGGTGCTGGTGGGCGACACCAGCGACTTCGGCAACCTGCTCCAGCTGGTGCTGAACGCCATCGAACTGCCGGAAAACCCGGACGCGCTGATCCTCCCGGCGCACGCGTCCAGCGGCAAGCCGTCTATCGGCGTGGATAAACTGCCGGACAGCGCGCAAATTTGCTCCTGCTTCGACGTCACCAAAGGCATGCTGATCTCCGCCATCAACAAAGGCTGCCACACCGTGGCGGCACTGAAAGCGGAAACCAAAGCCGGTACCGGCTGCGGCGGCTGTATTCCGCTGGTCACTCAGGTGCTGAACGCCGAACTGGCGAAACAGGGCATCGAAGTGAACAACAACCTGTGCGAGCACTTCGCGTATTCTCGCCAGGAGCTGTATCACCTGATCCGCGTGGAAGGCATCAAGTCCTTCGACGAACTGCTGGCGAAACACGGCCAGGGCTACGGCTGCGAAGTGTGTAAACCGACCGTCGGCTCCCTGCTGGCCTCCTGCTGGAACGAGTACGTACTCAAGCCGGAACATACGCCGCTGCAGGACACCAACGACAACTTTCTGGCGAACATCCAGAAAGACGGCACCTACTCCGTTATTCCACGCTCAGCCGGTGGCGAAATCACGCCGGAAGGGCTGGTCGCCGTGGGTCGTATTGCGCGTGAATTTAACCTCTACACCAAAATTACCGGTTCCCAGCGTATCGGCCTGTTCGGCGCGCAGAAAGACGATCTGCCGGAAATCTGGCGTCAGCTGATTGAAGCCGGCTTCGAAACCGGTCACGCGTATGCCAAAGCGCTGCGCATGGCGAAAACCTGCGTGGGGAGCACCTGGTGCCGCTACGGCGTCGGCGACAGCGTGGGCTTCGGCGTGGAGCTGGAAAACCGCTACAAAGGCATCCGTACCCCGCACAAAATGAAGTTTGGCGTCTCCGGCTGTACCCGCGAATGTGCGGAAGCGCAGGGTAAAGACGTGGGGATCATCGCCACCGAGAAGGGCTGGAACCTGTACGTCTGCGGCAACGGCGGGATGAAGCCACGCCACGCGGACCTGCTGGCGGCGGATCTCGATCGCGACACGCTGATTCAGTATCTCGACCGCTTCATGATGTTCTACATCCGAACCGCCGATAAGCTGACCCGTACCGCCTCCTGGCTCGATAACCTGGAAGGCGGTATCGACTACCTGAAATCGGTGATCATCGACGACAAGCTGGGCCTGAACGAACATCTGGAAGCCGAGATGGCACGCCTTCGCGAGGCGGTGATCTGCGAGTGGACGGAAACCGTCAACACCCCGGCGGCGCAGACGCGCTTCAAACACTTTATCAACAGCACCCAGCGCGACCCGAACGTACAGGTTGTGCCGGAGCGTGAACAGCATCGTCCGGCGACACCGTATGAACGAATTCCGGTCACGCTGGTGGAGGAAAACGCATGAGCCAGTGGATAAACATTTGCGATATTAACGACATCATCCCGGCCACCGGCGTATGCGCGCTGCTGGGCAGCGAGCAGGTTGCGATTTTCCGCCCTCGCCACGATGAACAGGTTTTTGCCATCAGCAATATCGACCCGTTCTTCGAGGCCAGCGTGCTCTCCCGCGGACTGATTGCCGAGCATCAGGGCGAACTGTGGGTCGCCAGCCCGCTGAAAAAGCAGCGTTTCCGCTTAAGCGACGGCTACTGCATGGAAGATGAGAGTCATTCAGTGAAGCACTATGACGTTCGCGTGAAGGACGGCAAGGTGCAGTTGAAAGGCTAATCCCCCGCCTTTTCAATACGAAAAGCTTATGACCCCTTATGGGTAACGGCAGGAAAAACCGTATGTTTTGTACGATTCCTGCTGTTATCCTGACGTCAATTCTTACCCCCTCCATGAAAGCTGCGAGGTAACGTCGTGGATCACCTGCCGATTTTTTGTCAATTACGCAACCGCGACTGCCTGCTCGTGGGCGGCGGCGACGTGGCTGAACGCAAAGCGCGCCTGCTGTTAGAGGCTGGCGCCCGGCTCACCGTCAACGCCCTCACCTTCGCCCCACAGTTTGAGGTCTGGGCTCAGGAAGGGATGCTCACGCTGGAACAGGGTGAGTTTGATGAATCCCTGCTCGATACCTGCTGGCTGACGATTGCCGCAACGGACGACGATGAAGTGAACCAGCGCGTCAGCGACGCCTGCGAAGCGCGCCGAATCTTCTGCAACGTGGTGGATGCGCCGAAAGAGGCCAGCTTTATCATGCCCTCGATTATCGACCGCTCGCCGCTGATGATTGCGGTGTCGTCCGGTGGACGCTCGCCGGTTCTCGCCCGCCTGCTGCGGGAAAAGCTGGAAGCCGTGCTGCCGCAGCACCTTGGTCAGATTGCGCATTACGCCGGGCAGCTCCGCTCCCGCGTGAAGCAAACCTTCTCGACCGTGGGTGAGCGCCGTCGCTTCTGGGAAAAATTCTTTGTGAACGACAGGCTGGCGCAGTCGCTGGCGAATCAGGACACCAAAGCCGTTGAAGAGACGACCGAACAGCTGCTCAGCGAGCCGCTGGACCATCGCGGTGAAGTGGTGCTGGTGGGCGCAGGCCCCGGCGATGCGGGCTTGCTGACGCTGAAAGGGCTACAGCAGATCCAGCAGGCCGATACCGTGGTTTACGATCGCCTGGTCTCCGATGACATCATGAACCTGGTACGCCGCGATGCCGACCGCGTATTCGTTGGAAAACGGGCGGGCTATCACTGCGTGCCGCAGGAGGAGATTAACCAGATCCTGCTGCGCGAGGCGCAGAAAGGTAAGCGCGTGGTGCGCCTTAAGGGTGGCGATCCGTTTATCTTTGGTCGCGGCGGCGAGGAGCTGGAAACCCTGTGTGACGCGGGTATTCCCTTCTCCGTCGTGCCGGGCATTACGGCGGCATCCGGCTGCTCAGCTTACTCTGGCATTCCGCTGACCCACCGCGACTATGCCCAGAGCGTGCGTCTGGTGACGGGCCATCTGAAAACCGGCAGCGAGCTGGACTGGCATAACCTGGCCGCTGAAAAGCAGACGCTGGTGTTCTACATGGGGCTGAACCAGGCCGCGACGATTCAGGCGAAGCTGCTGGAGCACGGCATGGAGGCTGATATGCCGGTTGCGCTGGTGGAAAACGGTACGTCCATCAAGCAACGCGTGGTGAATGGTGTACTGACGCAGCTCGGTGAGCTGGCGCAGCAGGTCGAAAGCCCGGCGCTGATTGTGGTGGGTCGCGTGGTTGAGCTGCGCGATAAGCTGAACTGGTTCTCGAATCACTAACGCATATTCTTCCTTTGCGGAGTAGTCCTTATGCGGACTACTCCCCTCTTACTGCTGTCGATAACATACCGCCCCGAAGTGGAATTTCTCCCTTTATTCCCCTGAGTTACATCCAACTTTCGTTTTTAAGACAAGGAATGCGTATGTTCAAACTGGCAAAAGCCGCCGTTCTGGTTGGCCTGTTATCGACTCTGACTGCCTGTACCGGTCATGTACAGAACACCAAAAATAACTGCAGCTACGATTACCTGCTGCACCCGGCGATCTCCATTTCGAAGATCATCGGCGGTTGCGGCCCGGCGGCGGATCAGTAAGCGTTTTTCAGGCGTAAAAAAACCGGGATATCCCGGTTTTTTTGTGTAGGGAAGTGCGGCCTGATGCCCTCACCCTGACCCTCTCCCACAGTGAGAGGGTACAACCCTAAAAACGGTAACGTGGTTACCGTTTTGCTTTTACCTACGGTTTACCCACAAACCCAATCGCTTCGTACACCGCTTTCAGGGTTTCGGACGCGCGCGCGCTGGCTTTTTCCGCGCCGTCTTTCATCACCTTCTGCAGGAAAGCTTCATCGTTACGGTAGCGGTGATAACGCTCCTGCAGCTCGGTAAGCATGCCGGAAACGGCGTCTGCCACTTCACCTTTCAGGTGGCCGTACATCTTGCCTTCGAAGTGTTTTTCCAGTTCAGGAATGCTCTGGCCGGTCACGCCGGAGAGGATATCCAGCAGGTTGGAAACGCCCGCTTTGTTCTGCACGTCGTAGCGCACTACAGGCGGCTCGTCGGAGTCGGTGACTGCGCGCTTGAGCTTTTTGACGACGGATTTCGGATCTTCCAGCAGGCCGATAACGTTGTTGCGGTTATCGTCAGACTTGGACATCTTCTTGGTCGGCTCCAGCAGCGACATCACGCGCGCACCGGACTTCGGAATGAATGGCTCTGGCACTTTAAACACATCGCCGTAAATCGCGTTAAAGCGCTGGGCGATATCGCGGCTCAGCTCCAGATGCTGCTTCTGGTCTTCACCTACCGGTACCTGGTTGGTTTGATACAGCAGGATGTCCGCCGCCATCAGCACCGGATAGTCGAACAGACCGGCGTTGATGTTTTCAGAGTAGCGCGCGGATTTATCCTTGAACTGGGTCATACGGCTCAGCTCGCCGAAATAGGTGTAGCAGTTCAGCGCCCAGCCCAGCTGCGCGTGCTCCGGCACGTGAGACTGAACGAAAATGGTGCTCTTCTCAGGATCGATGCCGCAGGCCAGATACAGCGCCAGGGTGTCCAGGGTGGCTTTACGCAGCTTCTCAGGATCCTGACGCGCGGTAATCGCATGGAGATCGACGATGCAGTAAATGCAATGGTACTCATCCTGCATGCTGACCCACTGACGTAACGCACCCATGTAGTTACCAATGGTCAATTCACCTGAAGGCTGTGCGCCACTAAAAACGATGGGCTTAGTCATTATTCAATTCCTGATGTTCACTGTGCGAAAGCCCGAGTGCGGGCAACAAATCTTTGAAGTGGTCGAAGACCACATCCGGCTCACTTAGCGTGATGGCTTCACCGTAGTTGTAGCCATAGGTTAATCCGACGGAAGGACACCCAGCCGCTCGGGCAGCCAGAATATCATTGCGCGAATCCCCGACAAAGAGCAGCTCCGCAGGCGTTAAGGATAATTTTCCTGCCACCAGCAACAGCGGTTCCGGATGCGGCTTTTTGTTCTGCACGTCGTCACCGCCCACAATCACGGAGAAATACTTCGCGATATCGAGCGCTTCCAGCAGCGGTGCAACAAACGGCGTCGGTTTGTTGGTCACCAGCCCCAGCGGAATGCCCTTCGCGTGCAGCGCGCTCAGCGTTTCCTGAACGTCCGGGAACAGGAAACTGCCCTCCTCGACGGTCTCTTCGTAGAAACGATCGAACAGTTTGCGCAGAATCCGCAGCTGTTCATCCTTAGGGATGTCAGCGTGGTCAACGCTCGGTTTGCCCTGCGCGGAACGCTGCGACGCGCGCTCCTGCCGCGCCCACGTCAACGCGCGCTCCATCAGAACATCGGCGCCGTTGCCAATCCACGTTACCACGCGCTCTTCACCCGCAACGGGGAGTTCAAGTGCATACAGCGCCTGGTCTACGGCGCTCGTTAAGCCCGGCGCGCTGTCGACCAGCGTGCCGTCGAGGTCGAATGCCACACCCCGAATTGCCTGCAATTTATCCATGACTTACCTTCGCCAGCTCACGGCGCATTTCATCAATGACTTTTTTGTAATCCGGTTGGTCGAAAATTGCCGAACCTGCAACGAACATATCCGCGCCGGCTGCCGCAATTTCACCAATGTTATTCACTTTCACACCGCCGTCCACTTCCAGGCGAATATCGTAACCTGACTCATCAATACGACGGCGCACTTCACGCAGCTTATCCAGCGTGTGGGGAATGAACGACTGACCGCCAAAGCCCGGGTTAACGGACATCAGCAGAATCACGTCCAGCTTGTCCATGACATAGTCGAGATAGCTCAGCGGCGTGGCCGGGTTAAACACCAGGCCCGCCTTACAGCCGTTCTCTTTGATCAGCTGCAGCGTGCGGTCCACGTGTTCAGAGGCTTCAGGATGGAAAGTGATGATACTGGCACCCGCTGCGGCGAAGTCAGGCACGATGCGATCAACAGGCTTAACCATCAGGTGAACGTCGATCGGCGCGGTAATGCCATAGTTACGTAATGCCTTGAGCACCATTGGGCCAATGGTCAGGTTAGGGACGTAGTGGTTGTCCATAACGTCGAAATGGACGACATCTGCGCCAGCCGCGAGAGCTTTGGCGGTGTCTTCACCCAGGCGGGCAAAATCGGCCGACAGAATTGAGGGAGCAATCAAAAACTGTTTCATCCGCTTCTCCTTGAAATGTGTTTACCGGCGGGCAAAACGGCTCAGGGGCGATAAAGAGCCAGAAGTTCGTCCACCTTTTTACGTGTGCCGCCGTTGCTGCTAATGCTACGCCGCACTTTGACCTGAAAATGCTTCGCGGCTTTGTACCATTCGCGCGTATCAGGCGTGTCGTGATTCGAAATTAACACCGGAATTCTTTTGCTGACCAGCTTTTCTGCCATCTCCGCCAGACGGACCTGTTCGGCCGGGCTGAAGCTGTTGGTGTGATAAGCGGTGAAATTCGCCGTTGCAGACAGTGGTGCGTAAGGCGGGTCACAGTAAACCACCGAGTTTACGCCTGCCAGCTCCATACACTCTTCATAGGAGAGGCAATGAAACTCTGCGTTCTGCGCTTTTTCGGCAAAGTGGTACAGCTCGTCCTGCGGGAAATACGGGCGCTTATAGCGACCAAACGGTACGTTAAATTCCCCGCGCAGGTTATAGCGGCACAGGCCGTTGTAACCATGACGGTTGAGATAGAGGAACAGCAGCGCCCGACGGAACGGATCCTGACTCTGATTAAACTCAGTGCGGAACTGGTAGTAAACGTCCGGCTGATTATTCTCCGGCGTAAACAGTTTGCGCGCCTCTGCGACATACTCTTCGGTACGCAGCTTAACGATGTTATAGAGGCTGATGAGGTCGTTGTTGATATCCGCCAGGATATAACGAGAAAAATCGGTGTTCAGGAACACCGATCCTGCGCCCACGAAAGGCTCGATTAGACACTCGCCTTTTGGCAGGTGCTTTTTAATATCATCGAGCAGGGGGTATTTCCCCCCTGCCCATTTCAGAAAAGCGCGATTTTTTTTCATGCTGACTAACTGATTACACCTTCTCCGGCTGTGGAGAAAGCTCCGACAGCATCCTGCGCTTTAAACATTACTTCAGATCGGCCTGAACCTGATGAATCGGCTTCGCCCAGGGATTTTTTGCCTGAACATCCGCTGGCAGTGCCGCTACGGCACGTTTCGCTTCATCTTTGGACGAATAAACGCCGCTGACCAGCACATACCACGGTTGACCGTTACGGGTCGTCTGATAAACAACATAGTCTTTCAGATTTGATTTCTTCGCCCAGCTGTTGAGGTTGTCATAGTTAGACGAACTGCTCAGCTGCAGCGTGTAGTTGCTGGATGGCGCAGACTTCATCGAGCCAACGTTACCTGCCGTTTTGCCTGCGGCGCTACTGGAGGCTATTGCCGTGGCTGCCGGAGCCGTTGCTGCAGGTGCAGCTGTGGTTGCCGTTGCTTTCGGCGCAGTCTGCGTGACTGGCGCTTTAGCAGGCTCGCTCACCGCAGCCGTTTCGGTGCGTTTCGGCTGTGCCGGTACCGCTTTCACTTCAGGCGCTTTTACGACTGCCTGAGGTTTGGTTTCACGCTTAGGCTCAATCACCGCCTGCTTACGTTCAGGACGCGTCGCAGTTTGCGTCTGGCGCGGTTTGGTTTCCGTCGCAGCCGTTTGTGGCTGAGCGTTACCGCCGCGAATTGGGGCAACGGTTGCCGGCTCAGTTGGTAGCGTAGAGTTAACCACGACGTTATCAACCTGCTGCTGGTTCTGCGGCTGCGTCAGCGCATTGTTCAGATCTCCCTGAACTTCTACGCGCTGCTGGCCTTCAGGCGTGGCAGGTGCCTGACCCTGAGCAGGGGTTGAAGAAACGGGCGGCAGAGAAACATCCTGCGGCGCTGTGGTGTTACCTGCGGTCTGCTCTGCGGAAGTCGTACCCGGTGCAGGCTGTGCGCCATTCGCCTGATTGGTCGCATCGTTACCGGACAGGTTGATGCTCTTCTCAGCGGAAGCAGTTTGCTCGGTTGAGTTCGTTGACGGTGCTTTAAGCGCGGAGCCAATGCCGACAATCAGCAGCACAAGCACCAGAACGCCCAGGCCCATCATGATGTACTGGCGGGAAGCCGGTTTCGGCGCAGCGGCTTTTTTACGTTTACGCGGGCGACGCTCTACAGGCTGTTCGTCCATTGAATCTTCTTCGGACTCATAATCCTCTTCTGCTCGCTCTTCGTGCGCGTTGCGGCTGCGCGAAGGGCGACGATCGTCTGCATCCAGATCAACATCGTCAAAGTTGATCTGCGGCTCGTTATCACGTTCTGAAGATTGACGAGAACGACCAGTACGACGATCGCTGGGATCGGGTTTCAGCTCGTCTTCTGGTTTGAATTCATCCATTTAACACCCCACTCAAAGGCTTATGCTAACGACTTTGCATTTCACCTGAAGCTAAACGACCACCTGCGACAGTGGCCTGACCTTTCTAGTTGTTACGCCTGCTGACAATCAGCGATAGCGCCAAGAACGACATCGTGCGGCACTCCGCCGCGCACTTCACTCTTCCCTATTGCAAGCGGGAGTACAAGACGCATCTCACCTGCCAATACTTTTTTATCGCGCATCATGTGGGGTAAATACGCTTGCGCCGACATCTCCTGCGGCCCGGTTACCGGCAAACCTGCACGCTCAAGCAGCGCAATGATGCGTGCCGTCTCTTCAGGTTTAAACTGCCCCAGACGTTCAGAGGTGCGCGCTGCCATGACCATACCGGCCGCGACGGCTTCACCGTGCAGCCAGTTGCCGTAACCCATCTCGGCTTCAATGGCGTGGCCAAACGTATGCCCAAGATTCAGTAAAGCACGTAAGCCCGTTTCACGCTCGTCTGCTGCAACAACTTCTGCTTTCAGTTCACAACAACGACGAATGCAGTATGCCAGTGTAGCCTCATCCAGGCACAGCAGCGCATCCATATTCTCTTCAAGCCAGCTAAAGAACTCGCCATCCAGAATAATGCCGTATTTGATCACTTCCGCCAGACCCGAAGCCAGTTCGCGCTTCGGCAGGGTTTTCAGACAGTCGAGATCCACCACCACCGATGCGGGCTGGTAAAACGCGCCAATCATGTTTTTGCCGAGCGGATGGTTAACTGCCGTTTTGCCACCCACAGAGGAGTCGACCTGGGACAGCAACGTGGTCGGGATTTGAATAAAACGGACGCCACGTTGATAGCTTGCGGCCGCAAAGCCGGTCAGATCGCCCACAACACCGCCGCCCAGGGCAAGCAGTGTTGTATCGCGACCGTGCGGTTTTTGCAGCAATGCGGTAAAGACGGTATCCAGTACCGTCAGGCTTTTATACTGCTCGCCATCGGGGAGAATCACACTGTCGACTTTTACGCCCGCCTGCTCAAGCAGGTGGCGTACGCGGTCGAGATAAAGCGGAGCCAGCGTCTCATTGGTGACCAGCATCGCCTGATCACCCGCTTTCAGTGGTAAAAAGGAAGCTGGGTCGTTAAACAAACCAGCCGCGATGGTGATAGGGTAACTACGTTCCCCGAGAGTAACTGTAATCCTCTCCATGACGCGACATCCACCTTTAATGCTTTTACCCGCAGGCGAGTGTATATAAAGCCAGAATCAGTTGCTTTCCAGCATATGAATAATCTGGTTTGCAACCACTTTAGCGCTCTGGTCGTCAGTACGAATGGTCACGTCGGCAATCTCTTCATACAGCGGATTGCGTTCATCGGCCAACGCTTCCAGAACTTCGCGTGGTGGCGTTTCAACCTGCAGCAGCGGGCGCTTTTTATCGCGCTGCGTACGTGCCAGCTGTTTCTCGATGGTCGTCTCAAGATAGACCACTACGCCACGGGCGGAGAGACGGTTACGGGTTTCGCGAGATTTCACAGAACCGCCGCCTGTTGCCAGAACGATGCCCTGTTTTTCCGTGAGTTCGTTGATCACTTTTTCTTCTCGGTCACGGAAACCTTCTTCGCCTTCTACATCGAAAACCCAGCCCACATCAGCTCCGGTTCGTTTCTCAATCTCTTGATCAGAATCGTAAAATTCCATATTGAGTTGTTGAGCTAACTGACGCCCAATAGTGCTTTTGCCGGCACCCATAGGCCCAACCAGAAAGATATTGCGTTTCTCTGCCATTTTATCGGTACTACTAAGACTATTCGTTAATGGTAATTCCCGCTTCGCAGACACCCAGCGTAGCAGGACATGAACTGAAACCTCATATGCAATAGAGCGAGAGTCAGACTAAAAATTATCTCAATACTCCGGCTTGTTTGGCAACTGATTAAATCACCGCGTCGGGCGCATAAGGTAATAAGACGTAAGTCCAACTCAAATCGGTACTCCTTGTATGCTAATTCATGCCCCACGTCAAACATCTGCAACAAACTGAATGCAAAATCATTGCGGGGATCGTTACCCGTCAGCGAATACCGACCAGACGTGGTGTAATAAACACCACTAGCTCGCGCCGTTCATTATCCTTACCATCGTGGCGAAAAAGCTGTCCAAGCCAGGGGATTTTTCCCAGCCCAGGCACGCTGTCGCTGCCGGTTTTGTTCTTCTGCGAAAAAATTCCGCCCAACGCCAGCGTTTCTCCACTTTTTACCTCCACCTGAGTTTCTATCTCCTGTTTGTCGATCGCCAGCGTTTCGCCGTCAGCCTGCTGCAGAACCTGTCCCGGCATATTTTCGCTGATGTGCAATTTCAGGCGCACGCGCCCACCCGGTAAGACCACCGGTGTGACCTCCATCCCTAATACCGCCTCTTTAAACTCAACGGAGGTTGCCCCGCTTTCACCGCTTGAGACCTGATACGGAATTTCACTCCCCTGCTTGATGCTGGCCGGTTGCATATGCGAGGCCAGCAGCCGCGGGCTGGCGATGATATCGACCTGCTGTTTTTGCTCCAGCGCAGAGAGCTCCAGATCCAGCAGCCGACCATTGATCCGTCCGATGTTAAAACCCACGTGGCTGGTGGCGCTGGCGACGGAAAGATCGCTGCCAAGCGTGGTGAGCTGGCCAACCTTTCCCGCGTCGGCGGCGTCGGCGAGATTCCATTTCACTCCCAGCTCACGCAGGCTTTTTTCATTAATGGTCACAATATGCGCCGCCAGCTCGACCTGTTCGACAGGAATATCCATCTGAGCGGCCCAGCGCTGCAGCGTCTCCACCACCGTCTGGTTATCGCGAATCAGCAGCCGGTTGGTGCGTTTGTCGAGAGACAAACTTCCCTTTGGGCTCAGGAGTTTTTCAGCGTCTTTTTGCAGCTCTCCGGCATCGGCATAGGAGAAAGCGAGGCTGTGAGAAACCAGCGGCGCCTCAAGCTGTCGACGCGTTCGCTCCTGTTCTGAGCGCTCCTGCTGTTCACGCTGCCAAGCCGCGGTATGAACATAAAAAATGCCGCCCTCCTCTCGCAAAACGAGGCCAGCGCTGGTGACAACCGTCTGTAACGCTTGCCGCCAGGGGACGCGCGTCAGGTTGAGCGAAAGCGAGCCGCCGACGTCAGGCGATATCACCAGATTTCGGTTCTCCTGTGCGACCAGGCTCTGCAGCACCTGGACTACAGGCACGTCATCCACCACCAGCGTGACCGGTTTTGGCGCGGCGGCCCACAGCGGATGGCTGAACGCCAGCAGCCACAGCATTATCCGTAAATTCATTCTTATTCGTTCCTTCTCGTTGCCACGTCCATGTTCCTGGTTCACATGTGTCACCCACATTAACAACCAGTTCCGTTTCATTTATGGCTGTTATCGTCCAGCCCGCCGGGAAGCGCTCATGCGTTTGCAGCCGGTACCAGCGCTTTTGCCCATCCTGTAAAATGCCGATAGCCTGCTCTCCTACCACCATGCCGCGATAGCGCCACTGCGCCAGCTCGCCAATGGCGCAGGGATCGTCCGGCGGGCGAAACGGATCGCGCATGCCGGTCAATAGCAGCGCTGAGCAAACCAGCAAATATCGCGCGCTATTTCGCATGTTCCAGCTCCAGCCGCAGGCGCAACGCTGTACCTAGTGGGGCAATCGCGAAAGCGGCGATCTGCACATCCCGCTGCGCCAGCCGGGAAAAAAGCGCCGGGAGAGCCTGCCACTCCACCTCCAGCATCAGTTCCCCTCCGTTCTGCAGCGGCTTCCAGTGAACCAGCGTCGCGTTATCGCCCTGAAAATCGAGCGGGGAAAACGGCGTCAGCTCGCGTACTTCCGTTGTTTCCGTAAGAAACGGCACCTTTCTGACGACAGGCCATAACGCCGCGTTCGTCCTCGCGTCCTGAATCAGCTGTCGCTGTCGTTCAGCACACTGCCTGTCTAGCGGTCTGAGCAAGGTGCCCCACGCGGCCAGTCCTGCCAGGAGGCTCCCCAGACACCAGAAAAGCACCCGATACCAGGGACGGCTTTCGCACCAGCGTTCTAACAAGGTATCCATGCGTTACCCCTCGCTTTTAAGATGGAGGGTGAACATCCAGCGCCCCTGGCTGTCCTGTCGAAGCCCACCCGCCGTTCCGGGCGTAAAACCCGCTATTTGGCCCAGCGCATCGCGCAGAGCAGACAGGGCTGGCAGGGTTATGGCATACCCGGTCAACATCAGAGCAGGAGGCTGATAGCGAAGCTCTGTCAGCCAGACCTGTGAAGGAGTGGCGCGGGAAAGGGATTCCAGCACCGGTTGCCATGCGCGTTGTTGACGTGTCTGCGCTGGCTTCTGCGCCTGTGAGGCGAGTTTCTGCCGGGAGGCAAGCGCGTGCTGCACGGTCTGCATTCCCGTCAGCTCCGTTTGCAGCGCGTGCAGCCTCATAACAGGGTTTATCCGCAGGCAGAAAATGACCGCGAACATCAACAGCACGGTGCCGACACACATTGCCCACCAGAAACGCAGGCATCGTGCGCGCCGCTGCTGTCGCCAGGGCAGAAAGTTCATGAGGCTCATCCGGGCACCTCGCTCATGGCCAGCGCCAGCGCAACGGTATAATCAGCGCCGCAGTCCGGTAGCGGGGCATGGCAGCGCTCCAGGATTTCCCACGGGTCACGTCGGCTATCAAACAGCGCGATGTCATCCGGACCAAGCGCCAGCAGAGCCGCCAGCTCGGCCACGCTTTCGGCTTCTGTGGTAAAGCGGCGTCCCCACTGGTGGCGCATCGCCCACAGCCACTGCCGATCGTCGCGCCAGGCGACGCACGTCGCTGGCGCCACCGCAGGAAGAAGATTTGCCAGCGCGCTGGCATCCGGCGTAATGGCCACCAGCCGCAAACGCAGCGTTTTCGCCAGCGCCAGTAGGGTATCAACCTCGTTGTTTTGCGCGGCGGTCACGTGAAAGGTATTGCTGAAGGTATCCTGCGCGTAATCGAAACAGAGCGTATCGGCAGACATCTCCAGTTCGCGCGCGAGCGCCGCGCCAAGCCATGAGAGCTGCTCGCTGTCGCGCAGCGCAACGGTCGGACGGGGGAGCGACCGTTGCAGGGTGCGTGCTGCCGGGAAAGAGAGGAACACCCGGTGGTAGTGCGGCAGCGTTTTCCGCCAGTCGCGTAACGCATCAACCAGCTGTTCTGGCTGACAAATTTTGCCGTCACGAATGATGCCTTCGGCCAGAGGAATCGCCCACCAGCGGCGCAAGCACCAGCCCGACTTCTCCCGGGCCAGGGCGACGATCTGCACCCTATCCTGTTGAATATGAACGCCCGTTTGCCATGTTTTGAAAGCCATGCTTCACGATCTCCTTATCGCCCGTCGTCTTGACGGCTATATCAATGAATCAGGCTTGCCTTTATACTACCGCGCGATTGTTTAGAAACTGCCCAAGTGAAACCAAATGGGAAATCTCCGGTGAAGTTCGTAAAGTATTTATTCATCCTTGCAGTCTGTTGCATTCTGCTGGGAGCAGGCTCGGTTTACGGTTTATACAAATATATTGAGCCACAGCTACCTGATGTCGCCACGCTTCGCGATGTGCGCCTCCAGATCCCGATGCAAGTCTATAGCGCCGATGGCGAGCTGATGGCGCAGTATGGCGAGAAGCGTCGTATTCCGCTGACCTTAAACCAAATCCCCCCCGTGATGGTGAAAGCCTTTATCGCCACGGAGGACAGCCGTTTTTACGAGCACCACGGTGTCGATCCGGTGGGGATTTTCCGTGCCGCGAGCATTGCGTTGTTCTCTGGTCACGCCTCTCAGGGGGCGAGTACCATTACGCAGCAGCTGGCGCGTAACTTCTTCCTCAGCCCTGAAAAGACGCTGATACGCAAGATCAAAGAGGTGTTCCTCGCGATCCGTATTGAGCAGCTGCTGAGCAAAGACGAAATCCTTGAGCTGTACCTCAACAAAATCTACCTGGGTTACCGCGCCTATGGCGTGGGGGCTGCCGCACAGGTGTACTTCGGTAAGCCCGTTGAGCAGCTCACCTTAAGCGAAATGGCAACCATCGCCGGTCTGCCGAAAGCGCCGTCCACGTTTAACCCGCTCTACTCGCTCGATCGCGCCACCGCGCGCCGTAACGTCGTTTTGTCACGTATGCTGAGCGAAGGCTACATCAGCCAGAGCGAGTACGACCAGGCGCGTAACGATGTCATTGACGCTAACTACCACGCCCCTGAGATCGCCTTCGCGTCCCCTTACCTGACCGAAATGGTTCGCCAGGAGATGGTGAATCGCTATGGTGACAAGGCCTACGAAGATGGCTATCGCGTGTACACCACCGTCACCCGTAAGGTCCAGCAGGCGGCTCAGGAAGCGGTGCGGAACAACGTGATGGACTACGATATGCGTCACGGCTATCGCGGCCCGTCAAACGTGCTCTGGAAAGTGGGCGAAAGCGCGTGGGACAGCAAAAAAATCACCAGTACGCTGAAGGCGCTGCCAACCTATGGTCCGCTCCTTCCTGCCGTGGTAACGCAGGCCGATCCTCAGGAAGCCGTTGCGACGCTCGCGGACGGTACGTCCGTCTCCCTGCGTATGGACGGTATCCGCTGGGCGCGTCCTTACCGCTCGGATACCCTGCAGGGCGCAACGCCGCGTAAAGTGACCGATGCAGTCCAGACCGGGCAGCAAATCTGGGTGCGCAAGGTAGGCGAATCCTGGTGGCTGGCGCAGGTGCCGGACGTCAACTCGGCCCTGGTCTCTATCAATCCACAGAACGGTGCCATCCTGGCCCTGGTCGGCGGGTTTGATTTCAACCAGAGCAAATTTAACCGCGCCACTCAGGCGCTGCGTCAGGTCGGTTCCAATATCAAACCGTTCCTCTACACGGCGGCAATGGATAAAGGCTTGACCCTCGCCAGCATTCTTAACGACGTGCCAATCTCCCGCTGGGATGCCGGTGCCGGTTCCGACTGGCAGCCGAAGAACTCTCCTGCGGAGTATGCCGGCCCAATTCGTCTCCGTCAGGGCCTGGGACAGTCGAAAAACGTGGTGATGGTGCGCGCCATGCGCGCGATGGGCGTCGACTATGCCGCAGAGTATCTGCAGCGCTTCGGTTTCCCGGCGCAGAACATCGTTCGCACCGAGTCGCTGGCGTTAGGCTCCGCCTCGTTTACGCCGCTTCAGGTCGCACGCGGGTACTCGGTGATGGCCAACGGCGGCTTCCTGATTGACCCGTACTTCATCAGCAAGATCGAGAACGATCAGGGCGGCGTGCTGTTCGAAGCGAAGCCGAAAATTGCCTGCCCTGACTGCGATATTCCGGTGATTTATGGCAATACGCCAAAATCTGAGGTGCTTGAGAATAAGGACATGGAAGACCCTGCCGTGTCTCAGGAGCAGCAGAACGGCGTCGTGCCGCAGCCGCAGCTTGAGCAGGCTAACCAGTCGCTGGTGGCACAGACCGGCGCGCCGGAGTATGCCCCGCACGTGATCAATACGCCGCTGTCGTTCCTGATCAAAAGCGCGCTGAATACCAACATCTTCGGTGAACCGGGCTGGCAGGGCACAGGCTGGCGCGCAGGGCGCGATTTGCAGCGTCATGACATCGGCGGTAAAACGGGGACAACCAACAGCTCGAAAGACGCGTGGTTCTCCGGCTACGGTCCGGGCGTGGTGACGTCGGTCTGGATCGGTTTCGACGATCACCGCCGTGACTTAGGCCGTACAACGGCATCCGGCGCGATTAAGGATCAGATTTCCGGCTACGAAGGCGGAGCGAAGAGCGCGCAGCCGGCCTGGGACGCCTACATGAAGTCCGTTCTTGAAGGCGTGCCGGAGCAGCCGTTAACGCCACCGCCAGGCGTGGTGACGGTTAATATCGACCGCAGCACCGGTCAACTCGCCAACGGCGGTAATAGTCGCGAAGAGTATTTCATCGAGGGCACGCAGCCAACCACGCAGGCGGTGCACGAGGTGGGGACAGAGATTATTGATAACGGCGAGACGCACGAGCTGTTCTGACAACAAAGCAAAACGGCAACCTCTGGTTGCCGTTTTTGTGTTTGCTCCCTCTTCCCGTGGGAGAGGGTTGGAGTAGGGCATCAGGCCACTACAGTCGCCCCTGCCCCTTCAACCACTCCCGTACCAGGAACAGCGCGCTCACGTTGCGAGCCTCATTAAAGTCAGGGTCTTCCAGCAGATCCATCAGGTGCGCTAGCGGCCAGCGAACCTGCGGCAGCGGCTCCGGTTCATCCCCTTCCAGCGATTCAGGATAGAGGTCTTCAGCCACCACGATATTCATTTTGCTGGAAAAATAGGACGGCGCCATGCTCAGCTTTTTCAGGAATGAAAGCTCATTCGCACCGAAGCCGACCTCTTCTTTCAGCTCGCGGTTTGCCGCTTCAAAGACGGTTTCACCCGGGTCGATAAGCCCTTTCGAGAACCCAAGCTCGTAAGATTCCGTTCCCACAGCGTATTCGCGGATCAAAATCAGATGATCGTCGACAATGGGAACAATCATCACCGCTTCGCGCGAAGAGGGGCGCATACGTTCATAAACGCGACGCACACCGTTGCTGAACTCCAGGTCCACACTTTCGACATTAAACAGGCGCGATTTGGCGACAGTTTCAACATTCAGAATGGTGGGTTTTTGTAATGGTTTGCTCATCTTGATGGGTCTTAGCAGTGAGAACTGGCGTTATTGTGCGATATGCCGCACGGTTTCGGCAATGTCAATCGTTCTTTATTTACATTTGTGCAACGTATCAGGGATCAATCCTCAATTCAAAACAAATGTCAAGAGGTTGAAATGTTTCCAGGAATTTGCTGATATCGCGCCATAACAGGCTTTGCTATCATCACTGGTCACTGGGATGCGCTTCAGAATGCTCAAGTTCGACTCCATACTTGCCGATAGCCAGCCACAGACTCTCATTCAATGTAAAGGTGCTACTGACTACACCTGTAAGAAGATAAGTAAGATGGGGAAAGCATGAGCACCATTTTGATTGTTCTCGCTGCTATGCTGGCCGGCGCGTTGGTTGCAGGGTGGTTGTACAGGCGCCGCGTACAGCGCCGTTATCGTCTGCCCTTTTTAAACGCATTTGCGGGTGCGAGCACGCGTAAACTCACGCAGGACGAGCGCGATGCGGTTGAAAACTATCTCGAAATCCTGAACCGTACTCAGTTAACGCCTGGGCCAACGGGAGCCACCGCTGCGCCCGTCGCGCTAAAGCTTAATGCGCAAAGTGATACCGTGCTCTGCGTGACGCGCTCCATCACGCGCTATGGCATCACCACTGATGACCCCAACAAATGGCGCTATTACCTTGATTCCGTCGAAGTGCATCTGCCCCCGTCCTGGGAGCAATACATTAATGACGAAAACAGCGTTGAGCTGATTCACACCGATTCGTTGCCTCTGGTAATCACGCTTAACGGCCATACGCTGAATGAATACCTTCAGGAAGCCCCGCGTTTTGCGCTGGAACGCGCGAGTTCAACGCAGGCGTCCATTCGTGGCGAAGAGACAGAGCAGATCGAACTGCTGAACATTCGCCAGGAGACGCATGAAGAGTACGCCCTGAGCCGCCCGGACGGCATCCGTGAAGCCATTCTGATCGTTGCTGCCTTCCTGCTCTTTTTCATCTGCCTGCTGACGCCGGATGTGTTTGTCCCCTGGCTGGCTGGCGGCGCGGTGCTGCTGCTGGCCGGCGGGCTTTGGGGTCTCTTTGCTCCACCGGCTAAAACCTCGTTGCGCGAGATCCACTGCCTGCGCGGTACCCCAAAGCGCTGGGGCCTGTTCGGTGAAAACGATCAGGAGCATCTCAACAATATTTCGCTCGGTATTATCGACCTGATCTACCCGCGCCACTGGCAGCCGTGGATCGCACAGGATTTAGGGCAGAAAACCGATATTGATATCTACCTTGACCGCCACGTTGTGCGTCAGGGGCGCTTCCTGTCTCTGCATGATGAAGTGAAAAATTTCCCGCTTCAGCACTGGCTACGCAGTACGGTCATTGCCGGCGGCGCCGCGCTGGTCTTAGCCATGCTGCTGCTTTTCGTGCCGCTGGATATGCCCATTAAATTCACCCTGTCATGGATCAAAGGGGCGCAAACCATTGAAGCGACAAGCGTCAACAAACTGGATGAAGCCGGTGTACGCGTGGGGGACACGCTGCGCCTGAAGGGAACCGGGATGTGTAATATTCACACCCCGGGGGCGTGGAACACGCGTCAGAGCTCGCCGTTCATGCCGTTCGACTGTTCGCAAATTATCTGGAACGACGCGCCGCCGCTGCCGCTGCCGGAATCCGAAGTGGTGAATAAGGCCACGGCTCTCACCCAGACGGTTAACCGCCAGCTGCACCCGAAACCGGACGATGATTCGCGCGTCAGCCCCGCGCTGCGCTCGGCCATTCAGAAATCAGGCATGGTTCTGCTGGATGATTTTGGTGACATCGTCCTGAAAACGCAGGATTTATGCTCCTCTCAGGATGAGTGCATACGCCTTAAAAACGCCCTGGTAAACCTGGGGAACAGCAAAGACTGGGACTCGCTGGTAAAACGCGCCGAAGCGGGACGACTGGATGGCGTTAACGTGCTGCTGCGTCCGGTGAGCGCGGAATCGCTGGATAACCTGGTCGCCACCTCGACGTCGCCGTTCATGATGCGCGAGACCACCCGTGCGGCTCAGGCGCTGAACAGCCCGGCGCCGGGTGGCTTTGTGATTGCAAGCGATGAAGGCAGCGACCTTGTCGATCAACCCTACCCGCAGGTTGCGCTTTATGACTACCCGGCACAGGAGCAGTGGAGCCAGTTCCAGCGCCTGGCGCAGATGCTGATGCAAACGCCGTTCAGCGCCGAAGGGATTGTCACGAGTATTTATACCGACGCCAACGGCACTCGCCATATCGGCCTGCACCGGATGCCGGATAGCGCAGGCTTGTGGCGTTACATCGGCACCTCTTTGCTGATGACCGCGATGCTGATCGCCATTTTCTGGAACGGCTTTATGGCCCTGCGCCGCTACCAGCGCTCGCGCACCCGGCTTGCAGACATTCAGCAGTATTATGAAAACTGCCTCAATCCAAAGCTGATCCCCTCGTCTGAGAGCCTGATCTGATAACGTCGTTGCGCGGCAAGTTGTGCTACCCTGTCGCGCACGTTTCTTCTGGCTGGAGTTCCCCCCTAATGCATCTTGATATCGCCTGGCAGGAGGTAGATACCGTTCTGCTGGATATGGACGGCACGCTGCTCGATCTCGCCTTTGATAACTATTTCTGGCAAACGCTGGTTCCTGAAACCTATGGCGAGCAGCAGGGGATCTCCCCGGCAGAAGCGCAGGCATTCATTCGTTCGCAATATAGTGCGGTGCAACATACGCTAAACTGGTACTGTCTTGACTACTGGAGCGAGCGCCTCGGTCTGGATATTTGTGCCATGACCACCGCCCAGGGCCCGCGCGCCGTTCTGCGCGAGGATACCGTGCCCTTTCTGGATGCGCTGAAAGCGAGCGGAAAGCGCCGTATTTTGTTGACCAACGCGCATCCACATAATCTGGCGGTGAAGCTGGAGCATACCGGTCTGGCGTCGCACCTTGATTTATTACTTTCCACCCACACATTTGGTTATCCGAAAGAGGATCAGCGGTTGTGGCATGCGGTAAGGGAAGAGACGGGTTTGCAGCCAGAACGTACGTTGTTCATTGATGACAGCGAGCCCATTCTGGATTCCGCGGCAAGGTTTGGCATTCGCTACTGTCTGGGCGTGACCAATCCTGACTCTGGCCTGGCTGAAAAAAGCTATATGCGCCACCCTGGACTGAACGACTATCGCCAGATGATCCCCTCACTGACCCTGAAGGAGACGCCATGAAAGAAAAACCCTCTGACGGGGTAAGACTGGATAAATGGCTGTGGGCAGCGCGTTTTTATAAAACTCGCGCCCTCGCCCGCGAGATGGTTGACGGCGGAAAAGTGCATTACAACGGCCAGCGCAGCAAACCAAGCAAGCTGGTTGAGCTGAATGCCACCTTAACGCTGCGGCAGGGCAACGATGAACGTACGGTGGTGATTAAAGCCATTACCGAACAGCGTCGACCTGCAGCGGAAGCCGTACTGCTTTATGAAGAGACGGCGGAGAGCATTGAAAAGCGCGAGAAGACCGCGCTGGCGCGCAAAATGAACGCGCTGACGATGCCCCACCCGGACCGGCGACCGGATAAAAAAGAGCGTCGCGATCTGATGAAATTTAAACACGGTGAGACTGATTAACCTCACCCGCACGAGAGATGAAAATGGCCCAACACGACCAATTACACCGCTATCTGTTTGAACAATTCGCCGTGCGCGGCGAGCTGGTCACCGTATCCGAAACCTGGAAACAGATTCTGGAAAACCACAACTACCCGCTGCCGGTGAAGACCCTGTTGGGCGAACTGCTGGTTGCCACCAGCCTGCTGACGGCGACGCTGAAGTTTGCCGGTGATATCACCGTGCAGCTGCAGGGTGACGGCCCGATGACGCTGGCGGTGATCAACGGCAATAACCAGCAGCAGATGCGCGGCGTGGCGCGCGTTCAGGGCGACGTGCCTGAAAATGCAGACCTCAAAACGCTGGTGGGTAATGGCTACCTGGTGATCACCATCTCCCCTGAGGAAGGCGAGCGCTATCAGGGCGTGGTGGGTCTGGAAGGCGATACCCTGGCAGCCTGCCTGGAAGATTACTTCATGCGTTCTGAACAGCTGCCGACGCGTCTCTTCATCCGCACCGGTGAAGTGGACGGTCAGCCTGCTGCGGGCGGTATGCTGCTGCAGGTTCTGCCTGCGCAGGACGCACAAACCAATGACTTTGAGCACCTGGCGACGCTGACCGAAACCATCAAAGCGGAAGAGCTGTTCAACCTGTCGGCGACAGACGTGCTGTGGCGTCTGTACCACGAAGAAGAAGTGACGGTTTACGATCCGCAGTCCGTGGAATTTAAGTGCACCTGCTCACGCGAGCGCTGTGCTGGCGCGCTGAAAACCCTGCCGGATGAAGAGATCGACAGCATCATGGCGGAAGACGGCGAAATCGATATGCACTGTGACTACTGCGGTACGCACTACGTGTTCAATTCGATGGATATCGCTGAGATCCGCAATAACGCCTCCCCGGCGGATCCGCAGGTTCACTAAACCTCTTTCCCCTCACCCTAACCCTCTCCCCAAAGGGGAGAGGGAACTTGAACCCCCTCTCCCCTTTGGGGAGAGGGCTGGGGTGAGGGGTAAAAAAACTCCCCCCAAGCTGAATCGTTTTCCTTATGTAACTCTTACGTAATTTTCTTACGTGTATGCGATTACATTCACATTCTTTCCGATAAAATCACCACTCTTTAACCTTTTCGGAACATTTTCCCCAACCAAAAAGCGATTCCTGCGATAATCCGCCTGCGCTGTGACTGGAGTCGCAGCGTTTTCCGTTAGTAAGGGTTTTGTCCAGATGCGTAAATCTATGAGCCCCGTCGCGGTTAACAACCTCAGAAAAACCCTACAATTTCAGGCAGTACATATTGGCTAAGGAGCAGTGATATGCGTGTTACTGGTTTAACCCCGCAAGATCTCAAGGCTTATGGTATTCACGACGTCCAGGAAATCGTCTACAACCCCGACTACGATACGCTGTATCAGGAAGAGCTCAATCCAGCACTGGAAGGATACGAGCGTGGTGTGTTGACGAATCTTGGTGCTATCGCCGTCGATACCGGTATTTTTACCGGTCGTTCGCCGAAAGATAAGTATATCGTCCGAGACGAAACCACCCGCGATACGCTGTGGTGGGCTGACAAGGGCAAAGGGAAGAACGACAACAAACCGCTCTCCCCGGAAACCTGGCAGCACCTGAAAGGGCTCGTCACCCATCAACTTTCCGGCAAGCGTCTGTTCATTGTCGACGCTTTCTGCGGCGCAAACGCCGATACCCGTCTCTCCGTGCGTTTTATCACTGAAGTGGCCTGGCAGGCACATTTCGTGAAAAACATGTTTATTCGTCCAACCGACGAAGAGCTGCAGGATTTCACCCCGGATTTCATCGTGATGAACGGTGCGAAATGCACGAACCCACAGTGGAAAGAGCAGGGTCTGAACTCCGAAAACTTTGTGGCCTTCAACCTGACCGAGCGTATCCAGCTGATAGGCGGTACCTGGTACGGCGGCGAAATGAAGAAAGGGATGTTCTCGGTCATGAACTACCTGCTGCCGCTGCGGGGCATCGCCTCCATGCACTGCTCGGCTAACGTCGGTGAAAAAGGCGACGTGGCGGTATTCTTCGGCCTGTCCGGTACCGGGAAAACCACCCTGTCCACCGATCCAAAACGTCGCCTGATTGGCGATGACGAACACGGCTGGGATGACGACGGCGTATTCAACTTTGAAGGCGGCTGCTACGCGAAGACCATTCGCCTGTCTGAAGAGGCCGAGCCGGATATCTTCCACGCGATCCGTCGCGATGCGCTGCTGGAAAACGTCACCGTGCGTGCCGACGGCTCCATCGACTTCGACGATGCGTCGAAAACGGAAAACACCCGCGTCTCTTACCCGATCTACCACATCGACAATATCGTGAAGCCGGTGTCAAAAGCGGGTCATGCCACGAAGGTCATTTTCCTGACCGCGGATGCGTTCGGCGTGCTGCCTCCGGTGTCTCGCCTGACGGCCAGCCAGACGCAGTATCACTTCCTCTCCGGCTTTACCGCCAAGCTGGCAGGTACCGAGCGCGGCGTGACGGAGCCAACCCCAACCTTCTCCGCCTGCTTCGGCGCGGCCTTCCTGTCGCTGCACCCGACGCAGTACGCTGAAGTGCTGGTGAAACGCATGCAGGCATCCGGCGCGCAGGCATACCTGGTGAACACCGGCTGGAACGGTACCGGCAAACGTATCTCTATCAAAGATACCCGCGCGATTATCGACGCCATTCTGGATGGTTCTCTGGACGACGCCGAAACCTTCACGCTGCCGATGTTTGACCTGGCGATCCCTACGTCGCTGCCGGGTGTGGATACGCATATCCTCGACCCGCGCAACACGTACGGTTCTCCGGAGCAGTGGCGCGAGAAAGCAGAATCGCTGGCGAAGCTGTTTATCGAGAACTTCGAGAAGTACACCGATACCCCGGCGGGTGCTGCGCTGGTGAGCGCGGGTCCGAAGCTGTAGTCCTTCTCCCTCTCCCCGTGGGAGAGGGCCGGGGTGAGGGCATCAGACCGCAGAGACCGCATTTTGTCGGGTGGCGGCTTCACCTTACCCGACCTACAAAAAAGGGTGGCAATTGCCACCCTTTTTTTAACCCTCTTTCACCTGCCCCCGCGTCACCGGTACCGGCAGCCAGGCGCGAATGCTCAGTCCACCACGCTCGCTGGTGCCAATCTCCAGCAGTCCGTTGTGGTTATCGATAATACGCTGAACAATCGCCAGGCCTAAGCCCGTGCCGCTGGTGCTGCGCGCGCTGTCGCCGCGCACAAACGGCTGGAACAGATGCTTACGCTGCTCGGGCTTGATGCCCGGACCGTCGTCTTCCACCTGGAACCAGGCGCGGTTGAGTTCAGACCCGCTGCTGACTTTAATCCAGCCATTGCCGTAGCGCGCCGCGTTGACCACCATATTCGCCACTGCACGTTTGATGGAGAGCGGGTGCATGCGTACCTGAATTTCACCCGCCTGCAGGTCGGTATCAATCTCGCGCTCGTAGCCGCTTTCCGCCGCCACCACTTCGCCCAGCACCGCGTTCAGATCCGCCATCTCCATCGGCATCTCCTGCCCGGTGCGCAGGTAGTCGATGAACTGCTCGATGATGGCGTTACACTCTTCGATGTCCTTGTTAATGGACTCGGCGAGATAACCGTCCTCTTCCCCCATCATCTCCGTCGCCAGACGAATACGCGTTAGCGGCGTGCGCAGGTCATGGCTTACGCCCGCCATCAGCAGCGTACGGTCATCCGCCAGCTGCTTCACGCCTGCCGCCATATGGTTAAACGCGCGCGTCACCGAACGGACTTCCGAGGCGCCATACTCGCGCAGCGGAGGTGGAATAATCCCTTTACCGACCTGCAGCGCAGCGTGCTCCAGGTCGACCAGCGGTCGGTTCTGTATACGGATAAATAGCCACGCGCCGCCTATCGCCAGCAGCATAATCGCCAGGGTGTAGCGGAACAGCGGCGAGAAGTCGCCCTGATGGATTTCGGTCAGCGGAACGCGCACCCAGATATTGGGTGACAGCCAGGTTTTCAGCCAGACGACGGGCGAGCTTTTGTTGACCTCAACGCGCACTTCCGTTGGGCCGCCCAGCTGCTGCGCCATCTGCTGGCTGAGGAATTCGTAGTGCTGCGCCCAGCGCAGGCCAGCGTCTTCCGCCGCTTCGTTGGAGTAGAGCGAAATGCCCAGCTCACGGTAGATTTCACGGCGAAACGCCGGGGGAACGACGAGCTGCGTGCCGTCCTCCAGCTGCAGTTTGTCGGTCATCAGCATACGGACTTCGTAGGCCAGGACCTTATTAAACTGCTGGAGGCTCGGCAGGATCGCAAAGTTCAGCACCACCAGATAGGTCGTCACCAGGCTGACGAACAGCAGGGTGACGATCAGCAACAGGGTGCGGGCAAACGAGCTACGCGGCGAGAAGCGCATTCGCCTCATGCTTTAGAGCCGTCCGGGACGAACACGTAGCCCAGACCCCATACGGTCTGAATATAACGAGGATGCGCAGGATCTTCTTCCACCATGCGGCGCAGGCGGGAGATCTGCACGTCAATGGAGCGTTCCATTGCGGAGTATTCGCGACCGCGTGCCAGGTTCATCAGCTTGTCACGGGAAAGCGGTTCACGCGGGTGGCTGACCAGCGCTTTCAGAACCGCAAACTCGCCGCTGGTGAGCGGCATTGGCTCATCTTCACGGAACATCTCGCGCGTGCCGAGGTTCAGCTTGAACTTGCCGAAGGCAATGACGGCTTCTTCCTGCGACGGTGCGCCAGGCAGTTCGTTCGCCTGACGGCGCAGCACAGCGCGAATACGCGCCAGCAGTTCACGCGGGTTAAACGGTTTTGGAATGTAGTCATCCGCGCCAATTTCGAGGCCGACGATACGGTCAACTTCCTCACCCTTCGCCGTCACCATGATGATCGGCATCGGGTTGCTCTGGCTGCGCAGACGGCGGCAAATAGAAAGCCCGTCTTCGCCAGGCAGCATCAGGTCGAGAACCATCAGGTGGAAAGATTCACGGGTCAGCAGACGGTCCATCTGCTCAGCGTTCGCGACGCTACGAACCTGGAAGCCCTGCTCGGTCAGATAACGTTCCAGCAGCGCGCGCAGGCGCATGTCGTCATCCACGACCAGAATTTTGTAGTTCTCTTGCATTGTGTGTACTCCCAAAGGTTCGGATAGTCTTTGTAACAGCGTATTCTAAAAAAGTGCACGTATTCGACCAGTTAATTCTGGTATAAATTCTAGTCGAAATTGTTACAAAGCATATTTAACAGCAGCTTATCTGCTCATTTCATCACATAAATCATTTTTAATCCTGTCTGTTACACTGTGCGGTACGTATTGTGCGCAAGACAGTTAACCGGCAGGCAGCAAAGGCTTTACCATGAAAACGCCCCTGATCACCCGCGAAGGGTACGAAAAGCTCAAAAAAGAGATGGATTACCTCTGGCGCGAAGAGCGTCCTGAAGTAACCAAAAAGGTGACCTGGGCGGCAAGCCTGGGCGATCGCAGCGAAAACGCTGACTACCAGTACAACAAAAAGCGGCTGCGCGAAATTGACCGCCGGGTTCGCTACCTGACGAAGTGTCTCGAGAATCTCAAAATTGTCGATTACTCCCCGCAGCAGGAGGGCAAAGTGTTCTTCGGCGCGTGGGTGGAGATTGAAAACGACGATGGCGACATTCTGCGTTTTCGCATTGTCGGCTACGATGAAATTTTTGGTCGTAAGGACTACATCTCCATCGACTCCCCGATGGCTCGCGCGCTGCTCAAAAAGGAAGTGGGCGATCTGGCCGTCGTTCAGACTCCAGCCGGTGAAGCCAGCTGGTACGTCAATGAGATCGTCTACGTAAAATAGTCCGAGAGCGCCCTCCCCGGCTGGCATTTTGCCGTGTCAGCCCGTATAACTATCCCCTGATTTTTCGACTCAACAGATGATAAAGCCATGATGAAAGATTCGCTCTGCCGCATTATTGCGGGTGATATTCAGGCCAGAGCCGAACAGGTAGAAGCTGCCGTTCGCCTGCTTGATGAAGGGAACACCGTGCCGTTTATTGCACGCTATCGTAAGGAAGTCACCGGCGGTCTGGATGACACGCAGCTGCGTAACCTGGAGACCCGTCTGGGTTATCTGCGCGAGCTGGAAGAACGTCGTCAGGCGATCCTCAAATCCATCGGCGAACAGGGCAAGCTGACCAGCGAGCTTGAAAGCGCCATCAACGGCACCCTGAGCAAAACCGAACTCGAAGATCTCTATCTGCCGTATAAACCGAAGCGCCGCACGCGCGGGCAGATTGCGATTGAAGCGGGTCTTGAGCCGCTGGCCGACCTGCTGTGGAACGAGCCGTCCCACGATCCGGAAACCGAAGCCGCCAAATTCATCGACGCCGACAAAGGCGTAGCGGACACCAAGGCCGCCCTCGACGGCGCGCGCTACATTCTGATGGAGCGCTTCGCCGAAGACGCCGCCCTGCTCGCTAAAGTGCGTGATTACCTGTGGAAGAATGCCCACATCGTCTCTACCGTCGTCGCGGGTAAAGAGGAAGAAGGCGCGAAATTCCGCGACTACTTCGATCACCACGAACCGATTTCTACCGCCCCTTCACACCGCGCGCTGGCGATGTTCCGCGGCCGAAACGAAGGCGTACTCCAGCTCTCCCTGAACGCCGACCCGCAGTTTGACGAGCCGCCGAAAGAGAGCCACTGCGAGCAGATCATTATCGACCATCTCGGCCTGCGCCTGAACAACGCCCCGGCGGACAGCTGGCGCAAAGGCGTGGTGAGCTGGACCTGGCGCATCAAGGTGCTGATGCACCTCGAAACCGAGCTGATGGGCACCGTGCGCGAGCGCGCCGAAGATGAAGCGATTAACGTCTTCGCCCGTAACCTGCACGACCTGCTGATGGCCGCCCCTGCCGGCCTGCGCGCGACCATGGGTCTCGATCCGGGCCTGCGTACCGGCGTGAAGGTCGCTGTGGTTGACGGCACCGGTAAGCTGGTGGCGACCGATACCATCTATCCGCACACCGGCCAGGCAGCGAAAGCGGCCGTCGTGGTAGCGGCGCTGTGCGAAAAATACAACGTGGAGCTGGTTGCTATCGGCAACGGTACGGCCTCACGCGAAACCGAGCGTTTCTACCTCGACGTGCAGAAGCAGTTCCCGAAAGTGACGGCGCAGAAAGTGATCGTCAGCGAAGCGGGAGCATCCGTCTATTCCGCGTCCGAGCTGGCGGCCCAGGAGTTCCCGGACCTGGACGTTTCCCTGCGCGGTGCGGTCTCTATCGCACGCCGCCTGCAGGATCCGCTGGCGGAGCTGGTGAAGATCGACCCGAAATCCATCGGCGTGGGCCAGTATCAGCACGACGTGAGCCAGACTCAGCTGGCGCGCAAGCTGGATGCGGTGGTGGAAGACTGCGTAAACGCCGTCGGCGTTGACCTGAATACCGCTTCCGTTCCCCTGCTGACCCGCGTGGCGGGCTTAACCCGCATGATGGCGCAGAACATCGTCGCCTGGCGTGATGAGAACGGCCAGTTCCAGAACCGTCAGCAGCTGCTGAAGGTGAGCCGTCTGGGGCCAAAAGCCTTTGAGCAGTGTGCGGGCTTCCTGCGCATCAACCACGGCGATAACCCGCTGGATGCCTCCACCGTTCACCCGGAAGCGTACCCGGTTGTGGAGCGCATTCTGGCCGCCACCCAGCAGGCACTGAAAGATCTTATGGGTGACAGCAGCGCCCTGCGCAACCTGAAAGCCGTTGATTTCACCGATGACAAATTTGGTGTCCCCACCGTCACCGACATCATCAAAGAGCTGGAAAAGCCGGGCCGCGATCCGCGTCCTGAGTTCAAGACGGCGACCTTTGCTGACGGCGTGGAAACCATGAACGACCTGCTGCCCGGCATGGTGCTGGAAGGCGCGGTGACCAACGTCACTAACTTTGGCGCGTTTGTGGATATCGGCGTGCATCAGGACGGTCTGGTGCATATCTCTTCCCTTGCCGACAAGTTCGTTGAAGACCCGCACACCGTGGTCAAAGCGGGCGACATCGTGAAGGTGAAAGTGCTGGAAGTCGATCTGCAGCGCAAGCGTATCGCGCTGACCATGCGTCTGGACGAGCAGCCGGGCGACACCAGCGCGCGCCGCGGCGGCAATGGCGGTGGCCGCGAGCAGCAGCGCCCGGCCGCAAAAGCGGCAAAACCGCGCGGACGTGATGCTCAGCCTGCAGGCAACAGCGCGATGATGGATGCGCTGGCGGCAGCGATGGGTAAGAAACGCTAAGGTTACAATGCCCCTCACCCTAACCCTCTCCTCAAAGGGGAGAGGGGATCGCACGGTGCGGTCTTTCCCCCTCGTCCTCATGGGTGGGGGAATAAAATCATATCGAAATATATGAAACCGATTGCATAGCCATATTTAAACCACGAATTATCACCCCGTTAACAAATACTCCCCTTTTCGTTTTCCTGGCAATTCAGCAAATATTGAGCCAGGTCAAACAGGCCGTAAATTAATACCGTAAACAACATTCCGTCACAGTTTTAATATTGCTGATAAAAACTATTCTCATTATCATCCCATAGTAGATAATTTAACCTTTCGTGGAATCAGGCGTTATGCAATTCACTCCAGACAGTGCATGGAAGATTACCGGTTTTACCCGCGAAATTAGCCCAGCCTATCGGCAAAAGCTGCTGTCGCTGGGCATGCTGCCCGGCTCGTCATTCCAGGTCGTGCGCGTGGCGCCGCTGGGCGATCCGGTTCATATCGAAACCCGCCGCGTGAATCTGGTGCTGCGTAAGAAAGACCTCGCGTTAATAGAAGTCGAAGCCTTATCCCGATAACAAGCCAGCGGTTTCAGTGAGTCTAAAAAAATGAAAAAGTTAACTATTGGCTTAATTGGCAATCCTAATTCCGGCAAGACTACGCTTTTTAACCAGCTAACCGGAGCCCGCCAGCGAGTGGGCAACTGGGCGGGCGTGACGGTTGAACGTAAAGAGGGCCAGTTCACGACAACGGACAACCAGGTGACGCTGGTTGACCTTCCCGGCACCTACTCCTTAACCACCATTTCGTCGCAAACCTCGCTCGATGAGCAGATTGCCTGCCACTATATTCTTGGCGGCGACGCGGACCTGCTGATCAACGTGGTCGACGCATCCAATCTCGAACGTAACCTTTATCTGACGCTGCAGCTGCTGGAGCTGGGCATCCCCTGCATCGTGGCGCTCAACATGCTCGACATTGCGGAGAAACAAAAGCTTCGTATCGACGTCGATGCCCTCTCCGCGCGCCTGGGTTGCCCGGTCGTTCCGCTGGTCTCGACGCGCGCTCGCGGTATTGATGCGCTGAAGCTGGCCATTGACCGTCACCAGGGAAATCATGACATTGAGCTGGTGCATTACGCGCAGCCTCTCCTGCGCGAAGCCAATGTGCTGGCGCAGGAGATGGACAAAAGCATGCCTGCGAAACAGCGCCTGTGGCTTGGCCTGCAGATGCTGGAAGGGGATATCTACAGCCGCGCTTACGCCGGGCATGCGGCTGATAAGCTGGACGCGACGGTGGCCCGTCTTAGCGACGAGCTGGACGACCCGGCGCTGCACATCGCCGACGCGCGTTACCAGGCCATCGCCTCGATTTGCGACGTTGTCAGTAACGCGCTGACGGCAGAGCCCAGCCGCTTTACGGCAGCGGTGGATAAGGTCGTGCTTAACCGCTTCCTCGGTTTGCCCATCTTCCTGCTGGTGATGTACGTGATGTTCCTGCTCGCCATTAACATCGGCGGCGCCCTCCAGCCTATTTTCGACGCCGGTTCCGTCGCGGTCTTCGTTCACGGAATTCAGTGGGTGGGTTACACTCTGCACTTCCCTGAATGGTTAACCATCTTCCTCGCACAGGGGATCGGCGGCGGTATCAACACCGTTCTGCCTCTGGTGCCGCAGATCGGCATGATGTATCTGTTCCTCTCGTTCCTGGAAGATTCCGGCTACATGGCGCGCGCCGCGTTCGTGATGGATCGTCTGATGCAGGCGCTGGGTCTGCCAGGTAAATCCTTCGTCCCGCTGATTGTCGGCTTCGGCTGTAACGTACCGTCGGTGATGGGCGCACGCACCCTGGATGCGCCGCGTGAACGTCTGATGACCATCATGATGGCGCCGTTTATGTCCTGCGGTGCCCGTCTGGCCATCTTTGCGGTCTTTGCCGCAGCCTTCTTTGGTCAGCAGGGCGCGCTGGCGGTCTTTTCGCTGTACGTGCTGGGCATCGTGATGGCTATTCTTACCGGTTTAATGCTGAAGCACACCATCATGCGCGGTGAAGCGTCGCCGTTTGTGATGGAGCTGCCGGTGTATCACGTGCCGCATCTGAAAAGCCTGGCGATCCAGACCTGGCAGCGCCTGAAGGGCTTTGTGCTGCGCGCCGGTAAGGTGATTGTCATCGTCAGCATTTTCCTGAGCGCGCTGAACAGCTTCACCCTCAGCGGGCAGGCGGCAGATAACATCAACGACTCTGCCCTCGCCTCCGTCAGCCGCGTCATCACGCCGGTCTTCAAACCGATTGGCGTGCATGAGGATAACTGGCAGGCAACCGTCGGGCTATTCACCGGCGCGATGGCGAAAGAGGTGGTTGTCGGCACCCTGAACACGCTTTACACCGCAGAGAACATTCAGGAACAGGAATTTAATCCGGCAGAGTTTCATCTCGGTCATGAACTGCTGGGTGCCGTAGAGGAGACCTGGCAGAGCCTGAAAGACACCTTCAGCCTGAGCGTGCTGGCGAACCCTATTGAGGCCAGCAAAGGTGACGGCGAAATGGCAACAGGTGCCATGGGCGTGATGGGCGAGAAATTTGGCAGCGCGTCCGCGGCCTACAGCTACCTCATCTTTGTCCTGCTCTACATTCCGTGCATCTCCGTGATGGGGGCGATTGCCCGCGAGTCCAGCCGCGGCTGGATGGGCTTCTCCATCCTGTGGGGGTTAAACATTGCGTACTCGCTGTCGACGCTCTTTTATCAAACCGTTAATTTCAGCCAGCATCCGCGCTACAGCCTGGTCTGTATTCTCGCGGTTGTGCTGTTTAACGTGATAGTGCTCGGTTTGCTGCGGCGTGCGCGCAGCCGCGTCTACATCGACCTGCTGGCAAACCGTAAAACCGCCGCGACCTGCTGCAGCAGCCCGGCGGGCGACTGTCACTAAGGAGCAAACCATGGCATCGTTGATTCAGGTTCGTGACCTGCTGGCACTGCAAGGGCGAATGGAGGCGAAACAGCTGAGCCTCAGCCTGCATACGCCGCAGCCGATGATCGATGCCATGCTGGAAAGACTGGAAGCCATGGGGAAAGCCGTGCGGATTCAGGAAGAAGCGGACGGTTGTCTCTCCGGCAGTTGTAAAAGCTGTCCGGAAGGAAAGGCCTGCCTCAGGGAGTGGTGGACGCTGCGTTAACAAAGCCGGGCATCGCTGCCCGGCTTTATCGTATTACTTGTAGACGTCCGCCGTTGCGCGTACGTTTTTGGTCTGTTTTTCTGCACTGGTGACGACGTAGTACGTTCCGCCCAGCTCATCCGCTTTCTTCGACAGCTCTCTGCGAGCATCCATCGGCGCGGTGGTGTCAGACGTAGAAATCTCACCAATTTTCGTCAGATTCATGCCGGCAACTTTATCTTTTTCCAGCTCTTTTGCCGCAAAGACGCCAAATGACAGTGACCCAATAACCAGAGAAGTGACAATACCTGTAACAAGTTTCATAGCCTGACTCTCCATAGGATTGTTGTTTTGATTATCGTAGGCAGAACAACCGCAACGACATCTGGAGTATGGTTGCGGTGTGTTACTTTTTCCAGGCAGGATAGAAAATAATCAGTCGAAACGTTGACTTAACGCAATCAGCGCTGAACAAAATTCCGTCGGATGAGAGATAAACGGGGCATGTGCGGCTTTGGCAATAATCTGCGATTCACTCTCCGGCCAGAGCGAATCCAGCAGCGGAACCACTTTGCGCGGCACAATCCCGTCGAGATAACCGTAGATACGCAGGTGCGGCACCGTCAGCGCGGCCAGCGGCTCGCGCAGGTCAACCGTTTTCAGGAGCTCAAGTCCGCCGTTTAGCACCTCAACCTCCGGCATCGGCAGCGAAAGCACGGTCTGCTTCAGCGTTCGGGCATCCTTACGCGCGGTGTCAGTGCCCATTGTCTGCAATGCCAGGAACCGCTCTACGGTCCGCTGGAAATCTTCGCTCAGCTGCTGCTGGAAGCCCGCCAGCACGTCAGGCTTGATCCCCGGCCACTCTTCCTGCGCGCTAAAACAGGGCGATGACGCCACCGTCACCAGCGCTTTTACGCGTTCAGGCCGCGACAGCGCAATCTGGCTCGCCACTAGCCCGCCCAGGCTCCAGCCCAGCCAGACCGCGTTTTGCGGCGCAGCGTCCAGAACCTGCTGCGCCATTTCATCAAGCGACAACGCGCCATACCCGCGGCTGCGGCCAAAGCCGGGTAAATCCACCAGATGCAGCGTGAAATGCGAGGCAAGTTCCTCACGTATGCAATGCCATATCTCCGCATTCAGGCCCCATCCGTGCAGCAGCACAAGATGGCAATTTCCTGTCCCGACGGTCTGCCACCACAGCGTCTTCATCAGTTACTGTTCTCTTTTTTCACATGGAGGTTGCACATGCTAACAGTACCCGGCTTGTGCTGGCTATGCCAAATGCCGCTGGCGCTCAGCGGGTGGGGCGTCTGCTCCGTCTGCACGCGATCGCTGCAATGGCGTATCGGGATCTGTCCACAATGTGGTTTACCGGCCACGAACCCCTCGTTGCCCTGTGGCCGCTGCCTGAAAAAATCCCCGCCGTGGAGTGCGCTGGTGGCAGTGGATGATTATGTTCCGCCGCTGAACAGGCTGATCCACGCGCTGAAGTTTTCCGGGCAGAGCTCGCTGGCACAGCCCCTTTCCCGACTGCTGTTGCTGGCGGTTTTGCAGGCGCGACGTCACCGGGCACTGCCGAAAATTGACATGGTGGTGAATGTCCCCTTATACCGCCGTCGGCACTGGCGGCGCGGCTATAACCAGAGTGACCTGCTCTGCCGTCCCCTCGCGCGGTGGCTCGGCTGCCGGTATGAGGCCCGCGCGCTGACACGCGTTCATGCCACCGCCATCCAGCATCAGCTCAGCGCACGGCTTCGCAAAAGAAACCTCAAAAATGCCTTTCGCCTTGAATTGCCGGTTGACGGTCTCCATATCGCGATTGTGGATGATGTCGTCACCACGGGCAGTACCGTTGCTGAACTTTCCCGACTGCTTTTGCGAAGCGGCGCCGCGTCGGTTCAGGTATGGTGTCTGTGCCGTACCTTGTAGCCCTTCTTCAATGGGCGTATGATTATACCCAGGTAATTTAGTCAACTATTAGGCCAAAGCTATGATCCGTATTTCCGATTCTGCACAAGCGCACTTTGCCAAACTGCTGGCAAATCAGGAAGAAGGGACGCAGATCCGCGTGTTTGTGATTAATCCAGGCACTCCGAATGCAGAATGTGGTGTTTCTTATTGTCCTCCGGATGCTGTGGAAGCGACTGACACTGCCCTTAAATTTGAACAGCTCACCGCCTACGTTGATGAGCTGAGCGCACCGTATCTTGAAGATGCGGAGATCGACTTCGTCACCGATCAGCTGGGTTCTCAGCTGACCCTGAAAGCGCCGAACGCGAAAATGCGTAAAGTGTCTGACGATGCCCCGCTGATGGAGCGCGTTGAGTATCTGCTGCAATCCCAGATCAACCCACAGCTGGCGGGCCACGGCGGTCGTGTTTCCCTGATGGAAATCACCGACGAAGGTTTTGCCATTCTGCAGTTTGGCGGCGGCTGTAACGGCTGCTCAATGGTCGATGTAACGCTGAAAGAAGGGATCGAGAAGCAGCTGCTGAACGAGTTCCCGGAACTGAAAGGCGTGCGTGACCTGACCGAGCACCAGCGCGGCGAGCACTCTTACTACTAATTCAGTATCCGTCTGTATCGCCCGGTGGCGCTGCGCTTACCGGGCCTACAGAAATAGTGAGGTCTGATGCCCTCACCCCCGGCCCTCTCCCACGGGAGAGGGTGAAAACATTAAAAACGGTAACCTCATGGTTACCGTTTTGCGTTTACCTCCCATATGTTGACCTGCGTCTCATAATTCAAATTTAGCCTCCCAGGGTGATTCTCAATCGAGCCATGTTACCCGTATCATTCTCGTGGGCACTCAGCATCCTTATAACAGCCGACTAAACTTAATGGTTTCGAAGGCATCAGTATGAGTGCCGTTAACACTCTGTTCCCAGTTGGGACAATCGGAATTTGTCGTTGAAACAATGACGTTACCCATAACAATTCAAAGGCCAGGTAAATCATGCCATTAGTCATCGTTGCTATCGGTGTTGTGTTATTACTGCTCTTGATGATCCGTTTCAAAATGAACGGATTTATCGCTCTGGTTCTGGTGGCACTTGCAGTCGGTCTGATGCAGGGTATGCCGCTGGTTAAAGTTATCAGTTCCATCAAAGCCGGCGTCGGCGGTACGCTCGGCAGCCTGGCGTTGATCATGGGCTTCGGCGCCATGCTCGGCAAAATGCTGGCAGACTGCGGGGGCGCGCAGCGAATCGCCACCACGCTGATTGCCAAATTTGGCAAGAAGAACATCCAGTGGGCGGTGGTATTAACCGGTTTTACCGTCGGCTTCGCGCTGTTCTATGAAGTGGGCTTCGTGCTGATGCTGCCGCTGGTGTTCACCATCGCGGCTGCGGCAAACATCCCGCTGCTGTATGTCGGTGTGCCAATGGCTGCGGCGCTGTCCGTGACTCACGGCTTCCTGCCGCCGCACCCGGGTCCAACCGCTATCGCAACCATTTTCCACGCGGATATGGGTAAAACCCTGCTGTTCGGTACGATTCTGGCGATCCCAACCGTGATTCTGGCGGGCCCGGTTTATGCCCGCTTCCTGAAAGGCATTGATAAGCCGATTCCGGAAGGTCTGTACAGCGCCAAAACCTTCACCGAAGAAGAGATGCCGGGCTTTGGCGTCAGCGTCTGGACCTCTCTGGTACCGGTGATCCTGATGGCGATGCGTGCCGTGGCGGAGATGATTCTGCCGAAAGGTCATCCGTTCCTGTCCGTTGCGGAATTCCTCGGTGACCCGGTCATGGCAACGCTGATTGCGGTGCTGATCGCGATGTTCACCTTCGGCCTGAACCGCGGTCGTTCAATGGATCAGATCAACGACACGCTGACCTCGTCCATCAAAATCATTGCCATGATGCTCCTGATCATCGGCGGTGGCGGCGCATTCAAGCAGGTTCTGGTCGACAGCGGGGTGGATAAATACATCGCTGCCATGATGCATGAAACCAACGTATCGCCGCTCCTGATGGCCTGGTCTATTGCCGCGGTTCTGCGTATTGCGCTGGGTTCTGCGACCGTTGCGGCAATCACCGCGGGCGGTATCGTTGCCCCGCTGATTGCGACCACGGGTGTTAGCCCTGAGCTGATGGTTATCGCCGTCGGTTCCGGTAGCGTGATTTTCTCTCACGTTAACGACCCTGGCTTCTGGCTGTTCAAGGAGTACTTCAACCTGACGATCGGTGAAACCATCAAGTCCTGGTCCGCGCTGGAAACCATTATTTCGGTGTGCGGTCTGGTCGGGGTACTGCTGTTGAATATGGTGGTTTGATGTAAAAAAGCCGGGTAGCGCTGACGCTTACCCGGCCTACATTCTATTCCCTCTCCCTCCGGGAGAGGGTTAGGGTGAAACTACCGCTTCTTGCCCACCGCCCTTCTGTGTTTGTCCAAATCCTTAATCAGCTTGTTCACCCCGTCATCGGCAAACATCTTCTCAAGCGATGTGGACAGCTTGCGACGCCAGTTCTTGTACTGATAGCTGGTGCCCGGAATGTTCACCGGCTCCGCCATATCAATCCAGTCTTCCGGCTGCAGACCCAGCAGGGCGCTGTTGCTGTCGGCAATATAGCGCTGCAAGCCGCGATTGAGGGTAGCGGTCATCGACATCAATGACGCCTTATGTCCGGCACGTTTCGGCAGACAGCCCTGCTTGTGCAGCGCATCCAGCAGCCCCTGTTTGGAGAGCTCGCGATCCTGATACAGGCCGCGCAAAACCTCTTCATCAGGGTACAGCCCGAGCGTTTTGCCGAGCGTCAGATCGCCGCTTTCCCAATAGCCACGAAGCGTAGGAAGGTCATGCGTCGTCGCGACTGCCATTGACTGTTCAGGGTACGCTTTCGGCGCGCGGAAGGTTTTCTCATGGTCGTTTTCAAAATAGAGCACTTTATAGGAGTAGACGCCGCTGTCGCGGAGCTTGCTGACAATTTCCACCGGCACGGTACCGAGATCTTCACCGATCACCATGCACTGGTGGCGTTTACTTTCCAGGGCCAGGATCGACAGCAGATCGTCAACCGGATACTGCACGTACGCCCCGTGATCGGCCGTTTCACCGTACGGGATCCACCACAGACGCAGCACGGACATCACGTGGTCGATACGCAGCGCGCCGCAGTTCTGCATGTTCGCGCGCAGCAGGTCGATGAACGGCTCGTAGGCGCGCGACGCCATGACGTGCGGATCCATCGGCGGCAACCCCCAGTTCTGACCGAGCGGCCCAAGAATATCCGGCGGCGCGCCGACGGAGGCTTTCAGACAGTAAAGCTCACGGTCGCACCAGGTTTCCGCGCCGCCCTCTGCCACGCCGACGGCCAGATCGCGATACAGGCCGATCGGCATCTTATAGCCCTGGCTCACCTGCCAGCAGGCGGCAAACTGGCTGTACGCCAGCCACTGCAGCCACAGGTAGAAGTCCACTTCATCGGCATATTTTTTACAGAACGCTTTTACTTCAGGCGTGTCGACAGACTGATACGCTTCCGGCCAGACCGGCCAGCCCCAGCGCATTTCGTCCTCCTTCACCTGATACGCGTGCAGCGCATCAAACGCCGCCTGCCAGTACAGGCTCTCGCCCTCCTGCGTCACAAACTGGCGGAACGCGGCCATCTGCTCGTCATCGCGCTGCGAAAAGCCTTTCCACGCCAGACGCAGCGCGGCCATTTTCAGCGCCGTGACGGTGGAATAGTCCACCCACTCCGCGTCGCGCGCCTGCTTCAGGGCCTGCTGCGTGGTGCTGAGTTTCCACCACGCCTGCGCCTCTTTGCTGTTTTTGAAGTCATCTAACGCGTTAACGTCGATATAAATCACGTTCAGCCAGCGACGGGACGACGGGCTGTACGGGCTGGCGCTCTCCGGATTGGCCGGATAGAGCGCGTGGATCGGGTTGAGCCCGATAAACGCGCCGCCGCGCTCGCCCACATCCACCAGCATCTTTTTCAGATCGCCAAAATCACCGATGCCCCAGTTGCTGTCGGAGCGCAGCGTATAGAGCTGCACGCAGGCGCCCCACAGCTTTTTGCCTTCGAGCAACGCCTGCGGCTCGTAGCAGCGTTTTGGCGCGACGATCACCCGGCAGTGGAAACGACGATCGTCCTGGGTGAGCGTTAAGGTGTGATACCCCTCCGGCAGCTTCGCCGGAAGGTTTAACGTTTTGCCGCCGGTGGCGTGGCCTTTGTGCTGATGCCCCTCTTCGGTGGTAAGCAGCCAGCTAAACTCGCCGCGCCCCTCCACCGCCAGCGGCATCTTTTTGCCTGCGGTGAACACCTTCACGTTCGGCACCGGCGCAACCGACGCTTTCGCGTCGGCTTTGTGCATGGCATCCAGCAAACGTCTTTTGGTGTCGGCGCCAATAGACTGCGGTTTGCCGTGCGCATTAATGTAACTGAGGCTGATCCCCGCCGCCTGCGCGGCGCTGTCCAGACGTTTACTCTCCATCGCGCTTCCTTAGCGTTTTGCCTGCCAGATACGGGCCTGATAATCACGGATTGAACGGTCAGAGCTGAACATACCGCAGCGGGCGGTGTTCAGAATGCACGCGCGGGTCCACGCCTCCTGGTCACGATACAGCACGTCGACCTGCTTTTGCGCTTCTACATAGGCCGTGAAGTCCGCCATCACCAGATACGGGTCACCGCCGTGTTTGTCCATGCTGTGCAGCATCTGGTCAAACGCGTGCTTGTCGCCGTCGCTGTATTTACCGCTTTCCAGCTCCTTCAGCACCGCGTCGAGCACTTTGTCTTTCTTACGCCATTTCACCGGGTCATAGCCTTTGGCCTTGATGGCCTTCACCTCTTCCACGGTGTGGCCGAAGATAAAGATATTCTCTTCCCCGACCTTCTCGGCGATTTCGACGTTTGCCCCGTCGAGCGTACCGACGGTCAGCGCGCCGTTCAGCGCCAGCTTCATGTTGCCGGTACCGGACGCTTCTTTACCTGCCGTCGAGATCTGCTCGGAAATATCCGCCGCCGGGATCAGCATTTCAGCCGCCGAGACGCAGTAATCCGGCAGGAACACCACCTTCAGCTTGTCGCCCACTTTCGGATCGCTGTTGATCGCCGCCGCCACTTTATTGATGGCGAGGATAATGTTTTTCGCCAGGTAATAGCCCGGTGCCGCTTTCGCACCGAACAGGAACACGCGCGGCACGCGGTCGGCCTGCGGGTTCTCGCGGATCTCTTTGTACAGCGCCAGAATATGCAGCAGGTTCAGGTGCTGGCGTTTGTACTCGTGCAGACGTTTGATCTGGATATCGAAAATGGCATTCGGGTTGATCTCAATGCCGGTACGCACTTTCACAAACTCCGCCAGGCGAACCTTGTTCTCCAGCTTGATCGCGCGGTACTGCTCGCGGAATTTCGCGTCGTCAGCGTATTTTTCCAGGTTGATGAGCTGGTCCAGATCGTTGGCCCACTCTTTCTTCAGGGTCTTATCCAGCAGACCGGCCAGCAGCGGGTTGCACTGCTTGATCCAGCGACGCGGCGTGATGCCGTTGGTCACGTTGTGGAATTTGGTCGGCCAAAGCTGGTGGTATTCCGGGAAGAGATCTTTGACCACCAGATCCGAGTGCAGCGCCGCCACGCCGTTCACCGCAAAGCCGCTGACCACGCACATGTTCGCCATGCGCACCTGCTTGTCATGCACAACCGCCAGCTTCGCCCAGACCGCTTTGTTGCCTGGCCAGGTTTTATCCACCAGGGTTTTAAACTGGTCGTTAATCTTGTTGATGATCTGCATGTGGCGCGGCAGCAGCGTTTTCACCAGCTTCTCATCCCAGCACTCGAGCGCTTCTGGCATCAGGGTGTGGTTGGTGTAGGCAAAGGTACGGCTGGTGATGGCCCAGGCGTCATCCCAGCTCAGCTGGTGCTCGTCGATCAGCACGCGCACCAGTTCCGGGATCGCAATCGTCGGGTGCGTGTCGTTGAGCTGAATCACTTCGAAGTCCGGCAGCTGCGCCAGCTTGCGGCCCGCCAGATGATGGCGACGCAGAATGTCCGCCACGGAGCAGGCGCACTGGAAGTACTGCTGCATCAGGCGCAGCTTTTTACCGGCCAGGTGGTTGTCGTTCGGGTAGAGGACTTTGGTCAGCTTCTCGGCGTCGATGCCCTGCTGCTCGGCGCGCAGGAAATCGCCGTCGTTGAATTTGGTCAGGTTAAACGGATGCGCGTGCTTCGCCTGCCACAGACGCAGCGGCTGCGCCACGCCGTTACGGTAGCCGAGCACCGGCAGATCCCAGGCTTCACCGGTAATGGTGAACGCCGGTTCCCAGAGCCCCTGCTTTGTCACTTTCCCGCCAATACCGACCTGCACATCCAGCTGCGCGTTGTGGCGGAACCACGGATAGGTATTGCGATGCCAGTCGTCCGGCGCTTCCATCTGATGGCCATCGGCAAACGACTGACGGAACAAGCCATACTGATAGTTCAGGCCATAGCCAATTGCCGACTGGCCGACGGTCGCCATGGAGTCGAGGAAACAGGCCGCCAGACGTCCCAGACCGCCGTTGCCCAGCGCCGGGTCAATCTCTTCTTCCAGCAGGTCGGTCAGGTTAATGTCGTGTTCTTTAAGGACGTCACCAACGTCCTGATACCAGCCGAGGTTCAACAGGTTGTTGCCCGTCAGGCGGCCAATCAGGAATTCCATTGAAATGTAGTTTACATGGCGCTGGTTCTTCACCGGCTTTGCCAAAGGTTGAGCATCCAGCTGTTCTGCGAGCGCACCGCTCACGGCCTGCCACCACTGGTGAGGCGTCATCTCGTTTGCAGCATGAAGGCCAAAACGCTGCCACTGACGCGTCAGGGCAGCCTGGAATTGAGCTTTGTTGAAGGTAGGCTGTGACATAGGGGATCGGCATCCTTTAGAAAGAAAACACAAGTTGGCGCTAGTGTGCCTGGCTCATTTCCCCTCTTCCTCCTCCTGTGGGGGATTAGACAGGGAGGAGTAGCGGGGATGAGCATAAAAGTGTGATCGAGGCCACTCTCAGAGCATAGTTCGAGTGTGCCCGGAAGATAAAAAAGTAACCGGGGAGAATGTCAAAGAAATGAAATGCAGTTTCGGGTGAAATTAATCCGTTCTGAAATGATTACTTACGTAGAATAATAATTTAGCCATCGGGACAGATCTCAAAAGACTATTACTCTCACTCAACTTTACCCGCACTTTATTAAATTTGACGTCACTATACCTTTCTGAAACCAGTTTCAGCGCAGCGGCAATGTATACAGACAAACCAGCAGTGACGCGGCGTTACGGCCCTTTCGAGAAAGTTCCAACATTTGCCTGAATGTTTTGTGACAGAGTGCAAATTCAGAACCACAAAACCCAGACATAACTTGCAATAGTTCTCTTTCTGTTCGACCTTATATCGTATTAATTACGAAGCGCAAAAAAAATAAAATCTCTCGTTCCCCACAGTGAAGTGAAACCTATGTTGATTCCGTCTAAATTAAGTCGCCCGGTTCGTCTTGACCATACAGTGGTCCGCGAGCGTCTGTTGGCTAAACTTTCCGGCGCGCATAATTTCCGACTGGCGCTGGTTACGAGCCCTGCAGGCTATGGAAAAACAACGCTCATTTCGCAATGGGCCGCGGGTAAAAGCGATCTTGGCTGGTACTCCCTCGACGAGGGCGATAACCAGCAGGAGCGTTTTGCCAGCTATCTGATTGCCGCCATACAGCAAGCCACCCATGGACACTGCGTCGCCAGTGAGGTGATGGTGCAAAAGCGCCAGTACGCCAGCCTTTCCTCCCTTTTCTCTCAGCTGTTTATCGAACTGGCCGAATGGCATCGTCCGCTTTACGTGGTGATCGACGATTACCATCTCATCACGAATCCGGTGATTCATGAATCGATGCGTTTCTTCCTGCGCCATCAGCCGGAAAACCTGACTTTAGTGGTGCTGTCACGCAACCTGCCGCAGTTGGGTATTGCCAACCTGCGCGTGCGCGATCAGCTTCTGGAAGTGGGCAGCCAGCAGCTGGCCTTTACCCACCAGGAAGCGAAACAGTTCTTTGACTGCCGCCTGACATCACCGATTGAGGCCGCCGAGAGCAGCCGTCTGTGTGATGACGTTGCCGGCTGGGCCACGGCGCTGCAGCTTATCGCGCTCTCTGCCCGACAAAACAACAGTCCGGCGCATCAGTCTGCGCGGCGTCTGGCGGGCATCAACGCCAGTCACCTTTCCGACTACCTGGTGGATGAGGTACTGGACAGCGTCGATCCCTCGACGCGTAATTTCCTGCTGAAAAGCTCTCTGCTGCGCTCCATGAACGATGCGCTCATCGTGCGCGTGACGGGCTGTGAAAACGGTCAGCTGCAGCTCGAAGAGATTGAACGTCAGGGCCTTTTCCTGACGCGCATGGACGATCCCGGCGAGTGGTTTAGCTATCACCCGCTGTTTGGCAGCTTCCTGCGCCAGCGCTGTCAGTGGGAACTGGCGGTTGAACTGCCGGAGATCCACCGCGCCGCTGCCGAAAGCTGGATGGCGCAAGGCTTCCCGAGCGAGGCCATCCACCACGCGCTGGCCGCCGGTGATGCCAGCATGCTGCGCGATATCCTCCTCAACCATGCGTGGGGCCTGTTTAACCACAGCGAGCTGACCCTGCTGGAAGAGTCTCTCAAAGCCCTGCCGTGGGAAAGCCTGCTGGAGAACCCGCGTCTGGTGCTGCTGCAGGCCTGGCTGATGCAGAGCCAGCACCGCTACAGCGAAGTGAACACCCTGCTGGCGCGCGCCGAGCAGGAGATGGAAAGCGAAATGGATACCACCCTGCACGGCGAGTTCAACGCGCTGCGCGCTCAGGTGGCCATTAACGACGGCGACCCGGACGAAGCTGAACGGCTGGCGATGGTCGCGCTGGATGAACTGCCGCTGGCTAACTTCTACAGCCGCATCGTGGCGACCTCTGTGCACGGTGAAGTGCTGCACTGCAAAGGCGACCTCACGCGTTCGCTTTCACTGATGCAGCAAACCGAACAGATGGCGCGTCGTCATGATGTCTGGCATTACGCGCTGTGGAGCCTGATCCAACAGAGCGAGATTTTATTCGCGCAGGGATTCCTGCAGGCCGCCTGGGAAAACCAGGAAAAAGCGTTCCAGCTGATTCGTGAACAGCACCTGGAACAGCTGCCGATGCACGAGTTCCTGTTGCGTATTCGCGCTCAGCTGCTGTGGGCATGGTCGCGTCTGGATGAAGCAGAAAACTGCGCCCGCCAGGGTGTGGATGTCCTTTCCAGCTTCCAGCCTCAGCAGCAGCTGCAGTGTCTGGCGCTGCTGGTACAATGCTCGCTGGCACGCGGCGATCTCGATAACGCCCGCAACCATCTGAACCGCCTGGAGAACCTGCTCGGCAACGGTCAGTATCACAGCGACTGGGTCTCAAACGCCGATAAGGTCCGGGTGATTTACTGGCAGATGACCGGCGATAAAAAATCCGCCGCCAACTGGCTGCGTCAGACGCCAAAACCCGAATTTGCGAACAACCACTTCCTGCAGAGCCAGTGGCGCAACATTGCCCGCGCGCAGATCCTGCTCGGTGAATTAGAGCCCGCAGAGATTGTGCTGGAAGAGCTGAACGAGAACGCGCGCAGCCTGCGTCTGATGAGCGACCTGAACCGCAACCTGCTGCTGCTGAACCAGCTTTACTGGCAGGCGGGTCGTAAAAACGATGCCCAGCGCGTGCTGCTGGAAGCGCTGCAGCTGGCTAACCGCACCGGTTTTATCAGCCACTTTGTAATTGAAGGTGAAGTGATGGCGCAGCAGCTGCGTCAGCTTATTCAGCTCAACACGCTGCCGGAGCTGGACCAGCATCGCGCCCAGCGCATTCTTCGCGAGATTAACCAGCATCATCGACACAAGTTCGCGCATTTTGATGAGAACTTCGTTGAACGTCTGCTGAACCACCCGGAAGTGCCGGAGCTTATCCGCACCAGTCCGCTCACCCAGCGCGAATGGCAGGTTCTGGGTCTGATCTATTCAGGCTACAGCAACGAGCAGATTGCCGGTGAGCTTGCGGTGGCGGCGACCACCATCAAAACGCATATCCGCAATCTGTATCAGAAGCTGGGCGTGGCGCATCGTCAGGATGCGGTGCAGCATGCGCAGCAGCTGTTGAAGATGATGGGGTATGGCGTTTAGGACCTCTGCGGTCTGATGCCCTCACCCCGGCCCTCTCCCACTGGGAGAGGGTGAACGGCTTTTAACACAACTCTAACTGCAAATTATTATCTTTAATCACCTGCATCACGCCCGCCGGCGGCATCACGTCGGTATAAACAGCATCCACCATGCTGATGCTGCCCATGTTTACCATCGCATTTCGGCCAAACTTCGAATGGTCGACCACCAGCATCACGTGACGTGAGTTCTCAATAATCGCGCGCTTGGTGCGCACCTCGTGATAATCAAACTCCAGCAGCGAGCCGTCGCTGTCGATGCCGCTGATCCCGAGAATGCCGAAGTCGAGGCGGAACTGAGAGATAAAATCGAGGGTCGCTTCGCCGATAATGCCGCCGTCGCGGCTGCGCAGTTCGCCGCCCGCGAGGATGATGCGGAAGTCATCTTTCTGCATCAGGGTATTGGCCACGTTCAGGTTGTTCGTGACCACGCGCAGGTTCTCGTGATCCAGCAGCGCATGGGCGACCGCTTCCGGCGTGGTGCCGATATCAATAAACAGCGTCGCCCCGTTCGGGATCTGGCTGGCGACCTTGCGGGCAATGCGCTCTTTCTCTGCCGTCTGCGTGGCTTTACGGTCATGCCAGGAGGTATTGACCGAACTGGACGGCAGCGCCGCCCCGCCGTGGTGGCGAAGAATGCGGTTCTGATCGGCCAGGTCGTTCAGGTCACGACGGATGGTTTGCGGGCTGACGGCAAACTGCTCCACCAGCTCTTCGGTGCTAACGTATCCCTGTTTTTTTACCAGTTCGATAATAGCGTCATGACGTTGTGTTTGTTTCATCAATTATCCCTGAGAATTATGTTCGTTTTCGCGCATGGAGCGTGTCGGCAAAGGCCATCGCCAGCCCCACGGCCAGCCCGGCGACGTGCGCACCGTTGGCAATAGACATACCAAACAGATCAAACCATCCGGCAATAAGCCATATTAACGCAAAGGTTATTAATCCGCGCTGCAGATAGATGCCGCTTTCCGGATCGCGCTCCCCGCGAAGCCAGACATAGCCCATCAGGGCATACACGACGCCCGACAGCCCGCCGAACCACGGCCCGCTGAACTTGTGCTGCACATAGCCGCTCAGCAGGGCGCTGATAAGGGTGATAACGATCAGCTTGCCGCTGCCCAGACGCTTTTCAACAGCGCCGCCGAGATACCACCACCAGAGCAGGTTGAAGAGGATATGCATCACCGAGAAGTGCATCAGCGCGTGGCTAAAGTAGCGCCAGACGTCAAACTCAAGAGACGGGTCATAGGGCCAGGCCAGGGCAATCATCACGCTCTGGTCGCCCACCACGTTCATAATGATGAAAACGATAATGCAGGCCGCCATCAGCAGCAGCGTAAACGGGCCGGCGCGCTCGCGGATGGTGGCGAGGAAGGGAAAACGGCTGTAGTGCAGTCCGCTGTCGGTCTGCCCGGACTGCCAGCTGGCCGCCAGATAGCGCGGGTCGCCGGGGTTCTCAAGAAAACGCGCCAGCTCTTCGTTTACGCGCGCGGCCTGGCTCTCGTCGGCCAGCCAGACGTCGGTCTGCGTATGTTGCTGAATGGTCAGAATAACGCCCTGCGTCGCCATATAGTCGACAAACGCCTGGGCGACGCGCGGGTTGGTAAAAGAGGTGATCATCAACATGGGCAGCGGTCGCTTATTTCCACACAAAAGGGGACAGTATAGCGGGATCAGCGCTCAAAAGCGTATTCCACTTCTGCCGGGAAATGACGATGCCAGGCATCGAAGCCGCCGTCGACGCTGTACACCGCGTCGTAGCCCTGCTGAAGCAGATACTGCGCCGCGCCTTTGCTGCTGTTGCCGTGGTAGCACATGACCATCACCGGCGTCTCGAAGTCGTTATCGCGCATAAACGCGCCCAGCGTGTCGTTAGTGAGATGAAACGCGCCCGGCGTGTGGCCCATCGCAAAACTCTGCGGATCGCGGATGTCCACCAGCACCGCTTTTCCCTGGTGCATCTTCTGGTGGGCTTCTTCTACGTTAATACATTCAAACTGATCCATGGTGTTCTCTTTCTGTTGTTCAGGTTGGGTGCGCGCTGATGCCCTCACCCCAGCCCTCTCCCACGGGGAGAGGGAGAAAAGTTAGTCGCACTATTTTACCCCGTAGTGTACGTCCTGGCGGCGGGTAAACGCCATTATGTTATCCATATCACTCTAAATTGTTTTTTTGATGTTACCAAAAGCGCGTTCCTTTGCTATTATGAGCGATATCGAACATTTTTGAGCTTTAACGAAAGTGCATGAGGGTGTTATGGAAACCAAAGATCTGATTGTGATAGGCGGTGGCATCAACGGTGCCGGTATTGCGGTCGATGCCGCAGGACGCGGTTTATCCGTACTGATGCTGGAAGCTAACGACCTCGCCTGCGCGACGTCGTCCGCCAGCTCCAAACTGATTCACGGTGGCCTGCGCTACCTGGAACACTACGAATTCCGCCTGGTCAGTGAAGCACTGGCCGAACGTGAAGTGCTGTTGAAAATGGCCCCGCATCTGGCGATTCCGATGCGCTTCCGCCTGCCCCATCGCCCGCATCTGCGTCCGGCGTGGATGATTCGAATCGGTCTGTTTATGTACGATCATCTGGGTAAACGCACCAGCCTCCCGGGTTCGACAGGTTTGCGTTTTGGCTCAGAATCGGTCCTTAAGCCTGAAATCGTGCGCGGTTTCGAATATTCCGACTGCTGGGTGGACGATGCGCGTCTGGTGCTGGCGAATGCCCAGATGGTCGAGAAGAAAGGTGGCGAGGTGAAAACCCGTACCCGTGCGACCTCTGCCCGTCGTGAAAACGGCCTGTGGATTGTAGAAGCGGAAGACATCGATACCGGCGAGAAATTCAGCTGGAAAGCGCGCGGTCTGGTGAACGCCACCGGCCCGTGGGTGAAGCAGTTCTTCGACGACGGCATGCATCTGCCTTCGCCGTACGGCATTCGCCTGATCAAGGGCAGCCACATTGTGGTACCGCGCGTGCATACGCAAAAGCAGGCCTACATTCTGCAGAACGAAGACAAGCGCATCGTGTTTGTGATCCCGTGGATGGACGAGTTCTCGATCATCGGTACCACCGACGTGGAGTACAAAGGCGATCCGAAGAACGTCGAGATCGACGAGAGCGAAGTGAACTACCTGCTCAAAGTGTATAACACGCACTTCAGGAAACAGCTGTCACGCGACGACGTGGTCTGGACCTACTCCGGCGTGCGTCCGCTGTGCGATGACGAGTCTGACTCACCGCAGGCGATTACTCGCGACTACACGCTCGATATTCACGACGTTGACGGTCAGGCGCCGCTGCTTTCCGTGTTTGGCGGCAAGCTGACCACCTACCGCAAGCTGGCCGAGCACGCGCTGGAAAAACTGGCACCGTACTATAAAGGTATTGGCCCGGCGTGGACCAAAGGCGCGGTACTGCCCGGCGGTGATATCGGCGACAATCGCGATGATTACGCCGCGAAGCTGCGCCGTCGCTTCCCGTTCATCACCGAAGGGATGGCGCGCCACTATGCCCGCACCTACGGCAGCAATACCGAGCTTTTCCTGGCCGACGCGAAGGACATTGCGGATCTGGGCGAACATTTCGGCCACGAGCTGTACGAAGCCGAGCTGCGCTACCTGGTTGAGCACGAGTGGGTTCGTCGTCTGGATGATGCTATCTGGCGTCGTACCAAAGAAGGGATGTGGCTCAACGCCGAGCAACAGTCTCGCGTGGCGCAGTGGTTACAGCAAAATGCGGGGAAGCGTGAGCTGTCGCTGGCGTCGTAATACGATCGGTGCGGGCTGATGCCCTCACCCTGACCCTCTCCCACAGGGAGAGGGAACAAACACTAAAAACGGCAACCGAGGTTGCCGTTTTGCTTTTACAACCTCACCGGATCAATATGCCAGATCGTCTCGGCATACTCCTTGATGGTCCTGTCGGACGAGAAATAGCCCATATTGGCGATGTTATACATCGCGGCGCTGGTCCACTTCTCCTGCTGACGGTACAGCTCGTCAACCTTATCCTGACAGTCCACGTAGCTGCGATAGTCCGCCAGCACCTGGTAGTGATCGCCAAAGTTAATCAGCGAATCGACCAGATCGCGATAGCGGCTCGGTTCATCCGGGCTAAACACGCCGGTCGCGATCTGCGTCAGCACCTGACGTAACTCTTCATCCTCTTCGTAATATTGACGCGGCGAGTAGCCTTTCCTGCGCAGCGCCTCCACCTCTTCCGTCGTATTACCGAAGATAAAGATATTTTCTTCGCCCACGTGCTCCAGCATCTCGACGTTCGCCCCGTCAAGCGTACCAATGGTCAGCGCGCCGTTAAGAGCAAACTTCATGTTACTGGTGCCGGATGCTTCCGTACCCGCCGTGGAAATCTGCTCAGAGAGATCCGCCGCCGGGATGATCATCTGCGCCAGGCTTACGCTGTAGTTTGGAATGAAAACCACCTTCAGCTTGTCGCCAATGTCCGGATCCTGGTTGACCACCTTCGCCACGTCGTTGATGAGATGAATGATGTGCTTCGCCATGTAGTAGGCGGAGGCCGCCTTACCGGCGAAGATCTTCACGCGCGGCACCCATTCGGCCGTTGGATCGGCCTTAATGCGGTTGTAATGGGTGATCACGTGCAGCACGTTCATCAGCTGACGCTTGTATTCGTGGATGCGTTTGATCTGAACGTCAAACAGCGCTTTCGGGTTTGCCACCACGTTGAGGTGCATCGCCAGCCAGACCGCCAGACGCTTTTTGTTCAGCAGCTTGGCTTCGCGCACGGCTTTGTTCACCGTCGGGAAATCAATATGCTGTTCCAGCTCGCTCAGCTGGCTCAAGTCGGTACGCCAGGTACGGCCGATATTCTCGTCCAGCACCTCAGAGAGCGGCTGGTTGGCCAGCGCCAGCCAGCGGCGCGGCGTGACGCCGTTGGTCACGTTGCAGAACCGCGTCGGGAAGATTTTCGCGAAGTCCGCAAAAAGCGACTGCACCATCAGGTTCGAGTGGAGCTCGGACACGCCGTTGACCTTGTGGCTGATGACGACCGCCAGCCAGGCCATGCGCACGCGGCGCCCGTTCGATTCATCAATGATGGAAGCGCGGCTCAGCAGCCCGGTATCGTTCGGGTATTGCTCCTGCAGGGTCTTGAGGAAGTAGTCGTTAATCTCAAAGATAATCTGCAGATGGCGCGGCAGGATTTTGCCGAGCATGTCTACCGGCCACGTTTCCAGCGCTTCGCTCATCAGCGTGTGGTTGGTGTAGGAGAATACCTGACAGGTCACTTCAAACGCGTCATCCCAGCTGAACTTGTGTTCGTCGATCAGCAGGCGCATCAGCTCCGGAATGGAGAGCACCGGGTGGGTGTCGTTAAGGTGGATCGCGGTTTTCTCCGCCAGGTTGGCGTAGGTTTTGTGCAGCTGATGGTGGCGGCTGAGGATGTCCTGAATCGTCGAGGAGACGAGGAAATACTCCTGACGCAGGCGCAGCTCGCGACCTGAGTAGGTCGAGTCATCCGGGTACAGCACGCGGGACACGTTTTCGGAGTGGTTTTTGTCTTCCACCGCCGCAAAGTAGTCCCCCTGGTTGAATTTACCGAGGTTGATTTCGCTACTGGCCTGGGCGCTCCACAGGCGCAGCGTGTTGGTGGCATCGGTGTCATAGCCGGGGATAATCTGATCGTAGGCCACGGCCAGGATCTCTTCCGTTTCTACCCAGCGGGATTTTTTGCCTTCCTGCTGGATACGTCCGCCAAAGCGCACCTTGTAGCGCGTATTGTGGCGCTTAAACTCCCACGGGTTGCCGTACTCCAGCCAGTAGTCCGGCGACTCTTTCTGGCGCCCGTCGACGATGTTCTGTTTGAACATACCGTAGTCGTAGCGAATACCGTAGCCGCGGCCCGGCAGCGCCAGCGTCGCCAGCGAGTCGAGGAAGCAGGCGGCGAGACGCCCCAGACCGCCGTTGCCGAGGCCCGGGTCGTTCTCTTCGTCGATCAGCTCTTCTAAATCTAACCCCATCTCTTCGAGTGCGGTTTTGACGTCGTCATAAATACCGAGCGACAACAGCGCGTTGGACAGCGTGCGGCCAATCAAAAATTCCATCGACAGGTAGTAAACCTGACGCGTTTCCTGCGAGAGCTGGGCGCGGTTTGAGCGCAGCCAGCGTTCAACTAAGCGGTCACGCACCGCAAACAGGGTGGCGTTCAGCCACTCGTGCTTGTTGGCGATAACCGGATCTTTCCCGATGGTGAACATCAGCTTGTAGGCGATGGAGTGCTTTAACGCCTCAACGCTGAGCGTGGGTGAAGAGTAGCTAAATGGAGCGTTCATATCAGTAACTTCGCCTCGTTACATCAAGCGTTGATAGAGATCGCGGTATGACTGCGCCGCAACATGCCAGCTAAAGTCCATGGACATCGCCTGACGCTGAACGTAACGCCAGAGCGATGGACGGGACCACAAGACGAAAGCACGCCGAATCGCCCGAAGCAGCGACCAGGCATTACTGTCCTCAAAGACAAACCCGCTGGCGATACCGTCCGCCAGGTTTTCCAGAGAGCTATCGGATACGGTATCCGCCAGTCCGCCCGTGCGGCGCACCAGCGGCAGCGTGCCGTATTTCAGGCCGTAAAGCTGCGTCAGGCCGCAGGGTTCGAAACGGCTCGGCACCAGGATGACGTCCGCGCCTCCCATGATGCGGTGCGAGAACGCTTCGTGATAGCCAATCTGCACGCCCACCTGCCCCGGATGTTCCGCCGCAGCGGCAAGGAAGCCTTCCTGCAGCACCGGGTCGCCCGCGCCGAGCAGCGCCAGCTGTCCGCCCTGCTCCAGTAAACCGGGCAACGCCTCCAGCACCAGATCCAGCCCTTTCTGGCTGGTCAGGCGGCTGACCACCGCGAACAGCGGCACTTTATCGTTAACCTTCAGGCCCATTGCAATCTGCAGCTGGCGTTTGTTCTCCGCTTTGTCTTCCACGGAATCACGGCCATAGCGCGCCGCCAGCAGGAGATCGGTTTCCGGGCTCCAGATCTGTTCATCCACGCCGTTCAGAATGCCTGACAGGCGGCCTTCGCGGTGGCGCTGTTGCAGCAACCCTTCCATGCCGTAGCCAAACTCCGGCTGGGTGATCTCACGCGCGTAGGTTGGGCTCACGGCGGTAATATGATCGGCGTAATACAGCCCGGCTTTCAGGAACGAGATCTGCCCGTTAAATTCCAGCCCGTGCATGTTATAGAACGATAATGGCAGATCGATTTCACTCATGTGATGGGCATAGTACATCCCCTGATACGCCAGGTTATGCACGGTAAAGACCGATTTCGCCGGATGGCCGCGCGCCGCGAGATACGCCGGGGCAAGCCCGGCGTGCCAGTCGTGCGCGTGCACCACATCCGGGCGCCAGAACGGATCCAGCCCCGTCGCCATTTCTGCCCCGACCCAGCCGAGCAGCGCAAAGCGCAGCACGTTATCGGTGTAGGCGAACAGGTTCGTATCGTGATACGGGCTGCCCGGTCGATCGTATAAGTGCGGCGCGTCGATCAGGTAAATCCCTACGCCATTGTAATGTCCAAACAGCAGGGTGATGCGTCCGGCGAAGGTCTCACGGCGGGTCACCACTTTTGCATCGGGAATTCCACGCCGGATATCCGGAAAGGCGGGCAGCAGGACTCGGGTATCCACGCCTCCGGCGATTTGCGCTGCCGGTAATGCACCCAGAACATCTGCCAGACCGCCCGTTTTTAACAACGGGAACATCTCAGAACATACATGTAAAACCTGCATCATCGCTCCTGTTTGATCTGCAGCTTCCGCAACATTTCCCGTGTGACTAACACGATCCCCTCTTCCGAACGATAGAAACGACGCGCGTCTTCTTCCGCGTTCTCACCAATCACCATCCCTTCTGGAATGACGCAGGCACGATCGATAACGCAGCGACGCAGACGGCACGAGCGCCCTACCCAGACATCAGGCAGTAAGACTGCCGAATCGATATTACAGAATGAATTTATCCGCACACGGGGGAACAGCACCGACTGCACCACCACAGAGCCTGAAATAATGCACCCGCCGGACACCAGCGAGTTCAGCGTCATACCGTGGCTGCCGGAGCGGTCCTGCACGAATTTGGCCGGCGGCAGCGATTCCATATGGGTACGAATCGGCCAGTTCTGGTCGTACATATCCAGCTCAGGCGTGACCGACGCCAGGTCGAGGTTCGCTTTCCAGTACGCTTCCAGAGTTCCCACATCGCGCCAGTAAGGTTCCGCATTGGGGTCGGACTGCACGCAGGACAGCGGGAAAGGATGTGCATAGGCCATGCCAGCTTTAGTGATTTTCGGAATGATGTCTTTACCGAAGTCGTGGCTGGAGTTTTCGTCTTTGTCATCGTCTTCCAGCAGCTCATAAAGATAATCTGCATCAAAGACATAAATCCCCATGCTGGCGAGCGATTTGGTGTCATCGCCGGGCATGGTTGGCGGGTTCGCCGGCTTTTCAACAAAGTCGATAATTTTGTCGTCGGCATCCACGTGCATCACGCCAAACGCCGTCGCTTCAGCAACGGGCACAGGCAGACACGCTACGGTGCAGCGCGCCCCTTTTTCGACGTGGTCGATGAGCATGTGGGAGTAATCTTGCTTGTAGATATGGTCCCCGGCGAGGATCACGATGTATTCCGCGTTATAGCGGCGAATGATGTCGAGGTTCTGCGTCACTGCATCCGCCGTTCCGCGGTACCAGTTCTCACCGTGGACGCGTTGCTGAGCGGGAAGGAGATCGACAAACTCGTTCATCTCTTCGCTGAAGAATGACCAGCCGCGCTGGATATGCTGAACCAGCGTGTGCGACTGATACTGCGTAATGACGCCAATACGGCGAATGCCCGAGTTAAGGCAGTTGGAGAGCGCAAAGTCGATGATACGGAACTTACCACCAAAGTGAACGGCCGGTTTCGCGCGCTTGATGGTCAAATCTTTCAGACGGGTACCACGTCCACCCGCAAGTATCAGGGCAACCGTTTTTAATGGTAGCTGGCGCGCCAACATTAAGGGATCGTTCTTCTCTAATCTAACCATGACTAACTCCTTTTTTATCATCTTTGGAATACGCACACTCCGTGCGCAGGCCCGTGCCAGACAGCCATTACTACCGGATTATCCGCTCCGGCAAAGGGGGGAACAGCTCGCCATTCCCCTTCAGGTAAAACAATCTCTGCGACGTCATCCGTCGCGTTCAGCGTGACCAGCCATTTATCCGACAGCAGGATTTGCAGGCGTGGTACGCCGTGTTGCCACTCTTGCGCGCTTAACGGTTGCGCGTCTTGATTCAACCAGCGAACGTTGCCGTCACCCTCTTCCCACCAGCGGTCGGCGGTCAGCGCGGGGATCTGCTGGCGAAGATGGATCAGCGCAGCGGTAAAATGAATCAGCCCGCTGTTGGCTTCACCCCAGTCGAGCCAGGTTAACGTGTTGTCCTGGCAATACGCATTGTTGTTACCGTGCTGGCTGTGGCCGTGTTCATCGCCTGCCAGCAGCATCGGCGTGCCCTGCGACAATAAAAGCGTTGTCAGCAAAGCGTGAACGCTGGCGCGTCGCCGCTCGATGACGTCAAGGCTTCCGCCTAACCCTTCTATACCATGATTAAAGCTATGGTTATTGTTAGTACCATCGCGATTCTCTTCGCCGTTTGCCTCATTGTGTTTCTGATTGAAACAAACGCAGTCCCTGAGCGTAAAACCGTCGTGTGCCGTCAACAGATTGACGGTGGCCGACGGGCGTTTGCCGTCGCGCTTAAAGAGATCGCTTGAAGCGGCAAAGCGTCCGGCGAACTCCCCCAGCGAAAGATTCCGTTCCAGCCAGAAGCGGCGCGCGGCATCGCGGTAGTGATCGTTCCACTCGGCAAACAGCGGCGGGAAATTCCCGACCTGATAACCGCCTTCCCCGATGTCCCACGGCTCGGCAATGAGCTTCACCTGCGAGAGCACCGGACAGTTTTTTATCGCCTCAAACAGCGGCGCCTGCTGGCTGAACGCTGGCGTGCGCCCCATCACTGGCGCCAGATCGAAACGAAAACCGTCGACGTGGAACGTCTCCACCCAGTATTTCAGGCATTCATAAGCAAAATGCGTGACCGCCGGATGGCTGAGGTTGAGCGTGTTACCGCAGCCGGTCCAGTTCTCATAATCGCCATCCTGCCTGATCCAATAATAGCTACGGTTATCAATTCCGCGCATGGAGAGCGTCGGACCGTCGAGATCGCTTTCGGCACTGTGGTTGAGCACGACGTCCAGAATGACCTCAATGCCCGCCGTATGGAGCGCCTTCACCGCATCGCGAAACTCGTCCCGCGCCTTTTCCGGATGGGCGGCATAGCGTGGCTCAAGCGCGAACATCGCCAGCGGGTTGTAGCCCCAGTAGTTGCTTAGCCCCAGCCGCTGCAGGCGCGGCTCGCTGGCAAAGTGGGCGACGGGCAACAGTTCCAGCGCGGTGATGCCGAGGTGTTTCAGGTAGGCAATCATGGTGGGATGCCCGAGCGCCTTATAGGTGCCGCGCATCTCTTTGGGGATCGACGGGTGCAGGTACGTCAGCCCTTTGACGTGGGCTTCATAAATGACGGTATTGCCCCACGGCGTCTGCGGCGGGGCATCGTCTTCCCAGTCATAAAGATCGTTTACCACCACGCTTTTTGGCGCGACGGGCGCGCTGTCGCGGTGGTCGGGCTCGCCGTAGCCCACGTGGAACAGCGGGTCGTCTTTAAATTCGCCGTCCACGCGGTGCGCGCACGGGTCAATCAACAGCTTCGCCGGGTTAAACCAGTGCCCCTGCGCCGGATCCCACGGACCATGTACGCGAAAGCCATAGTGCATGCCTGGCCGTCCTCCGGCCAGGTAGCCGTGCCAGGTATCCCCCGTGCGCGCGGGTAAATCGTAACGGTGCTCGTTACCTTCCCCATCAAACACGCACAGTTCTACCCGCTCAGCGTGAGCGGAAAAGAGGGTGAAATTGACACCCTTTCCGTCAAAACGTGCGCCGAGCGGTTCGGGTTTACCTGCCGTAAGCTGCGTCATTCGCCCTCCCGCATCAGCCAGATGGTGCCAAGCGGCGGCAGCGTCAGGCTCAGGGAGTTGGGTCGCCCGTGGCTTTCGATGGCGTCGCTCTGGACCAGCCCGCCGTTACCGGCGTTGCTGCCGTGATAGTGCATCGAGTCGGTATTCAGGATCTCGCGCCATTTGCCCGGTTGGTTAATGCCGAAGCGGTAATGTTCGCGCGGCACCGGCGTGAAGTTGCTGGCGACGACGATCTCGTTACCCGCTTTGTCACGACGCACAAAGACAAACACCGAGCGCTCGTGGTCGTCCACCACCAGCCACTCAAAGCCGTACGGATCGAAGTCGAGCTCGTGCAGCGCTTTGTGGTGGCGGTAGGTCAGGTTCAGGTCGCGCACCAGACGCTGCACCCCGTGGTGCCAGTTGTCGCCGCCTTCCAGCAGGTGCCAGTCGAGGCTGGCGTCGTGGTTCCACTCGCGTCCCTGGGCGAACTCATTGCCCATAAACAGCAGTTTCTTGCCCGGAAAGGCAAACATCCAGCCGTAGTAGGCGCGCAGGTTGGCAAACTTCTGCCACGCGTCGCCCGGCATGCGGTCGAGAATGGATTTTTTGCCGTGCACCACTTCATCGTGCGACAGCGGCAGCATGAAGTTTTCGGTGTAGTTGTAGAGCATCCCGAACGTCAGCTTATCGTGATGATACTTACGGTGAACCGGATCCAGCTTCATGTAGTCGAGCGTGTCGTGCATCCAGCCCAGGTTCCACTTATACCAGAACCCCAGGCCGCCTGATGACGGCGGACGGGAGACGCCCGCAAAGTCGGTCGACTCTTCCGCCATGGTCACGGCACCGTCCACCTGTTCGCCGATAATCCGGTTGGTATTGCGCAGGAATTCAATCGCTTCCAGATTTTCACGGCCGCCAAACTCGTTCGGGATCCACTCGCCCTCTTTGCGGCTGTAGTCGCGGTAGATCATCGACGCCACCGCATCGACGCGCAGGGCATCAATGCCAAACCGCTCGATCCAGTACAGGGCATTCCCGACCAGGTAGTTTGCGACCTCACGGCGACCGTAGTTATAGATCAGCGTGTTCCAGTCCTGGTGATAGCCTTCGCGCGGGTCGCTGTGCTCGTACAGCTTCGTGCCGTCAAACTCTGCCAGCGCAAAGTCATCCGACGGGAAATGGCCCGGCACCCAGTCGAGGATGACGTTCAGCCCGGCGGCATGCGCGGCATCAATGAAATAGCGGAAGTCATCGCGCGTGCCGAAGCGGCGCGTTGGCGCATACAGCCCGGTGGGCTGATAGCCCCAGCTGCCGTCGAACGGATGCTCGTTGACCGGCAGCAGTTCAAGGTGGGTAAAGCCCATCCATTTGGCGTAGGGCACCAGCTGGTCGGCAAGCTCCCGGTAGCTGAGCCAGAAGTTGTTATCGGTATGGCGACGCCAGGAGCCAAGGTGTACCTCATAGACGGAGATCGGCGCATCAAAGCGGTTGGCCTGTTTGCGCTCCTCCGTCTGGACGACCTTCTCCGGCAGGCCGCAAATCAGCGACGCGGTATCCGGGCGCATCTGCGCTTCGAAGGCATACGGGTCAGCTTTAATGCGCAGCTTGCCGTTGGCGTCGATCATCTCGAATTTATAAAGCTGCCCGGGGTGCGCTCCAGGGATAAACAGCTCCCAGATGCCGCTTTCCCGGCGCAGGCGCATCGGATGGCGGCGACCGTCCCAATAGTTGAACTGGCCGACAACGGAGACGCGCTGGGCGTTAGGCGCCCACACGGAGAATCGCGTGCCGGTAATGCCGTCCATGGTATCGGCATGGGCACCCAGCGTTTCATAAGGGCGAAGATGCGTTCCTTCGGAGAGCAGCCAGGCATCCATCTCTTTAAGCAGCGGGCCAAAGCTGTAAGGATCGTCAATCAGGTTTTGCTGACCGTGCCAGAGAACGGCGAGCTGATAGCGAAAAGGGTTTTTACGGCGGGGCATCACGCCCGAGAAAAAGCCACGGGAATCGAGGCATTCAAGATTACCGACCTTGCGGCCGGTTTTGGGTTCAATCACCCAGACTTCTGTGGCATCCGGTAACAGTGCCCGAACTTCAAGGCCATCCTCAGTTTGATGCATCCCAAGCACAGAAAAGGGGTCAGCAAAATGACCCGCAATAAGCGCATTAATCACGTCTCTATCCACACGATCGGACATGGTATTCATCCTGTTTTTTATGTCGTCCTTTTTAAGCGCTCCGGGACGACTTTTAATGTGACCTGAACGGGACAGCACAAAAATGTGCATCCATTCTGCTCCGTTCGAACCTCAGGTAAGAAATGACTCTTCCTTAAAGCATAGCCAACGCTCTAGATGACTCCTGATAAAAAATAAGACATACGCGTGTTACTCCATGTAGTACGCAAAAAAAGGGGGTGAAAATCACCCCCGGTAGTTAACAAATTATTACGCCAGCTGGCGCAGCATGCGGCGCAGCGGCTCGGCGGCGCCCCACAGGAGCTGGTCGCCGACGGTGAACGCGGAGAGATACTCCGGCCCCATGTTCAGCTTGCGCAGACGGCCAACCGGCGTGGTCAGCGTGCCGGTAACGGCAGCCGGGGTCAGCTCGCGCATGGTGATATCGCGATCGTTTGGCACCACTTTCGCCCACGGGTTGTGCGCGGCCAGCAGCTCTTCAACGGTCGGAATAGACACATCTTTTTTCAGTTTAATGGTGAAGGCCTGGCTGTGGCAGCGCAGCGCGCCGATACGCACGCACAGGCCGTCAACCGGAATGGTGTTCGCGGTCGCGAGGATTTTGTTGGTCTCAGCCTGGCCCTTCCACTCTTCGCGGGTCTGGCCGTTATCCAGCTGTTTGTCGATCCATGGGATCAGACCACCGGCCAGCGGTACGCCGAAGTTGTCCACCGGCAGCTCGCCGCTGCGGGTCAGCTGAGTGACCTTACGTTCGATATCAAGGATCGCGGACGCCGGGTTTGCCAGCTCGGTCGCGACGCTTTGGTGCAGCTGGCCCATCTGGGTCAGCAGCTCGCGCATGTGACGCGCGCCGCCGCCGGACGCCGCCTGGTAGGTCGCCACGGAGACCCACTCCACCAGATCCTGCGCGAACAGGCCGCCGAGGGACATCAGCATCAGGCTGACGGTGCAGTTACCGCCGACAAAGGTTTTCACGCCGTTGTTCAGGCCGTCGGTGATGACGCCCTGGTTCACCGGGTCAAGAATAATGATGGCATCGTCTTTCATACGCAGCGAAGAGGCCGCGTCAATCCAGTAGCCCTGCCAGCCGCTTTCACGCAGCTTTGGATAGATTTCGTTGGTATAATCGCCGCCCTGGCACGTCACAATAATGTCGAGTGCCTTCAGCGCTTCCAGATCGTAAGCATCCTGCAACGTGCCTGTGGTACCACCAAAGGACGGAGCAGCCTGGCCGAGCTGGGAAGTGGAGAAGAAGACCGGGCGGATAGCGTCGAAATCGCGCTCTTCAACCATGCGTTGCATGAGTACAGAGCCGACCATACCGCGCCAGCCGATAAAACCAACGTTTTTCATAGCATTTTTTTCCTGCTGAGGGTGTGTGCTGATTGTGCAAGCCAGTATTGAACTGGGATATGCTTCACATTACAAAATGCTGCCAAAGTCGCAAGCGAAATTAATCGATGATTGCCCGGCAATCAGAAAAAGCGCTAATCATCGGAATAACACTACTAAGTATCAGGGATAATTTAAAGATGAGTGAAATCATTTCCGCGGCGGTTTTATTGATCCTGATTATGGATCCACTGGGAAATCTGCCTATCTTCATGTCGGTGCTGAAGCACACCGAGCCGAAGCGCCGCCGGGCGATCATGATCCGCGAGCTGCTCATCGCCCTGCTGGTGATGTTTATCTTCCTGTTTGCCGGTGAAAAAATTCTCGCGTTCCTGAACCTGCGCGCCGAAACCGTGTCGATTTCCGGCGGGATTATTCTGTTCCTGATTGCTATTAAGATGATTTTCCCAAGCGCGGAAGGCAGCAGCAGCGGCCTGCCCGCGGGTGAAGAGCCGTTTATCGTGCCGCTGGCGATTCCACTCGTCGCCGGGCCGACCATTCTGGCCACGCTGATGCTGCTGTCGCATCAGTATCCGAACCAGATGAGCCATCTGGTGATTGCCCTGCTGATCGCCTGGGGCGGGACGTTTATCATCCTGCTGCAGTCGTCGCTGTTCCTGCGCCTGCTGGGTGAGAAAGGAGTGAACGCGCTGGAGCGCCTGATGGGGCTGATTCTGGTGATGATGGCAACGCAGATGTTCCTGGACGGGATCCGCGCGTGGATGAAAGGCTAGGTAAACGCAAAACGGCAATCAAAGATTGCCGTTTTTAGTGTTTGCACCCTCTCCCCGTGGGAGAGGGGCGGGGTGAGGGCATCAGGCCGCAGAGGACACATATTCGTCGGGTGGCGGCCTCGCCTTACCCGACCTACAGCAACGCCAGCCCATCTACCCCTTACGAATCAAATACCGGTACGGCAGCGCCTCGGTCTGCTGTGCCACCAGCTCATGCTCCATAAAGGTACAAAAACCGGGAATATCGCGGGTCGTGGCCGGGTCGTCGGCAATAATCAGCAGCGTTTCACCGGTCTGCATGTTGCGCACGGTTTTGCGTACCATCATTACCGGTTCCGGGCAGCGAAGGCCCTGGGCATCAAGAGTGTGGTCTGGGCTGGAAAACAGGTCGGTCATGGTCTTCTCGGTCTGGTAAAAACGGCTGTAGTTTACGCCCGGTTGCGATCAATGCAAACCAGGTTAACGATTGCGTAAAAACTAACCATTGCAATGTCCTGCCAAAGCAGTATCATGCTGCGGTTTTTATTGGGTTCCCTCACCCCAACGTATAAAAAGGTCACAATATGACGTCGTTTTCTGAATCACAGCGCGTAAAAGCGTTGTTCTGGCTTTCGCTTTTCCATTTGCTGGTGATCACCTCCAGCAACTATCTGGTGCAGCTCCCAATCTCCATCTTTGGTTTTCATACCACCTGGGGCGCATTCAGCTTCCCGTTTATTTTCCTCGCGACGGATTTGACCGTGCGTATCTTTGGCGCATCGCTGGCTCGCCGTATTATTTTTTCGGTCATGCTCCCGGCGCTGTTCATCTCGTACGTGGTTTCGTCACTGTTTTATATGGGAAGCTGGCAGGGCTTTGAGGCGTTAACCCACTTCAACCTGTTTGTTGCCCGTATCGCCGCGGCAAGCTTTATGGCCTACGCGCTGGGGCAGATCCTCGACGTGCATGTGTTTAACCGCCTGCGTCAAAATCATCGCTGGTGGATGGCGCCAACCGCCTCCACGCTGTTCGGTAACGTGAGCGATACGCTGGCCTTCTTCTTCATCGCCTTCTGGCGCAGCCCGGATGCGTTCATGGCCGAACACTGGATGGAAATCGCGCTGGTGGACTACTGCTTCAAGGTCCTTATCAGCATTGTGTTCTTCCTGCCGATGTACGGCGTGCTGCTCAATATGCTGCTGAAAAGGCTGGCAGATAAATCTGAAATCACGGCATTGCAGGCTGGTTAAGGGTTCGCTTTATCAGTTGTGATAAGATGAGCGAATGAGCCGTTATGGCCGTTTATCGAAAGGAAGAAGTCAATGCGCAATCTGGTTAAATATGTCGGGATTGGCCTGCTGGTTGTGGGTCTTGCAGCCTGTGATAACAGCGACACGAAAACGCCTGCTCAGGGCGCATCCGCAGAGAGCAACGCGACCGGCCAGCCGGTGAATCTGATGGATGGCAAACTCAGCTTCTCTCTGCCAGCCGATATGACCGATCAGAGCGGCAAACTGGGCACCCAGGCGAATAACATGCACGTTTACTCCGACGCAACCGGGCAGAAAGCGGTCATTGTGATTGTGGGCGACGACACCAGCGAAGACCTGGCCGTCCTGTCCAAACGTCTGGAAGATCAGCAGCGCGGCCGCGATCCTCAGCTGCAGGTCGTGACCAATAAATCCATCGAGCTGAAAGGCCACACGCTGCAACAGCTCGACAGCATCATCTCTGCAAAAGGCCAGACCGCCTACTCTTCTGTGGTGCTGGGCAAGGTTGATAACAAACTGCTGACCCTGCAGATCACCCTGCCAGCCGAAGATCAGCAGAAAGCGCAGACGGCTGCTGAAAACATCATTAACACCATCGTGATCCAGTAACGCTTCACGACGATGACGTGGCCTCCGGTGCCTGCACCGGGGGCCATTTTTTTAGCCGCCACGTCAGCAGCAGCGCAATCACCACCAGACCCGCCGCGGCAAGATAGATCACCGGAACCCCTGCCCAGGCCATCACCAGCCCCGCCAGCGGGCCGGTAATGCCTAAAGACATATCCATAAACACCGTATAGGTCGCCAGCGCCGCCCCCTGATTCTGCTGCGGCACGGCTTTTACCGCCACCACGCCCAGCGCCGGGAAGACCAGGGAAAAGCCTGCCCCCGCGAGGAACACACCCACTTTCGCGACCCAGGGCACCATCGCAATTCCGGTCAGCAGCAGCCCGACAATCTCTATCGCAAAGCAGATCATCGCCACATTCAGCCCGCCAAGGCGGTTGATGCCGTTAGGGAAAAGCAGGCGGGCGCCAACAAACGCACAGCTAAACAGGGTTAACGCAAAGGCTGCGCCGTCCCAGCCTTTGGCGTCGTAGAACAGGGTAATGAAGGTCGCAATCACGCCGAAGCCGGTGGTCGCCAGCGCCAGCGCCATGCCGTACGGCCAGACGCGCCCCAGCACCGCCCGAAACGGCAGCGGCTTGCCTTTGCTGGCCTTCACTTTCGGACGCGGCAGCGCAAAGAGGATTGCCAGCAGCGCGACCGCCATAATGGTGATGGAAAGCCCATACAGCCCGCCAAGCGCATAGCAGGCCACGCCGAGCGGCGCCCCGAGCGCCATCGCACCGTAGGTGACAATCCCGTTCCAGGAGATCACCCGGCCAATGTGCGGCGCGCCTACCACCCCCACGCCCCACAGCGTCGAGCCGGTTCCCGCCAGACTTTGCCCAATGCCCAGAATGACGCGGCCCAGGCAGAGCAGCGCTAGGCTGACCAGCGGCCAGTGGCCGGTTGCGGCAGCCAGCAGGTAGCTCAGGCCACTGAGGAAACAGCCGCACAGTCCCACCACCACGATGCTTTTTGGACCGAACGCGTCCGCGTAGCGCCCGGCATGCGGGCGGCTGAGGAGCGTGGCGAAATATTGCAGGCTAATCACCAGCCCCGCCCAGAAGGCGCTGAAGCCCATCACGTCATGGACATAGCCCGGCAGGACCGCCAGCGGCAGGCCGATGGTCAAATAGCTGGCAAAGTTGAAAATCACAACGGAAACGATGCGCAGATTGAGGCGCAGTCCGCTCAGTGCCGGTTCAGCGGCAGGTTCGGGCATGGGGTTCTACCTGGATTTTTTACAACAGTGTTTCACTATTACCACGGCGCAATAAGAAAATCAGCCCCGACTTTCAGATTAACGGTGCCAGACGAAGCGAAGCCCGGGCACTACACTTATCGGGTCATCATATTAAGGAACACGCATGATCGCTAACCCGTCCGACAAAGCAGGACTCCACATCTTATTAAAACTCGCCTGTCTGGTGGTTATCCTTGCGGGTATCCATGCTGCCGCTGACATTATTGTTCAGCTCCTGCTGGCGCTCTTTTTTGCCATCGTGCTTAATCCTCTGGTCACCTGGTTTTTACGCCGGGGCGTCAGCCGTCCGGTAGCCATCACCATCGTGGTTATTGTCATGCTGATTGGCCTGACGGCGCTCTTCGGCGTGCTGGCGGCATCGCTGAGCGAATTCTCCACCATGCTGCCGCAGTACAACAAAGAGCTGACGCGTAAAATTGTCGCGCTGCAGGAGATGGTGCCATTCCTCAATCTGCATATCTCACCCGAACGGATGCTGCGCAGGATGGACTCCGAGAAGGTCATGACCTACGCCACCACCTTGATGACGGGGCTTTCCGGCGCGATGGCCAGCATTCTGCTGCTGGTCATGACGGTGGTGTTTATGCTGTTCGAAGTTCGCCACGTACCCTATAAGCTGCGCTTTGCGCTGAACAATCCGCAAATTCACATTGCCGGGCTACACCGGGCCCTGAAGGGCGTCTCCAAATATCTGGCGCTGAAAACGCTCCTGAGCGTCTGGACCGGGGTGATTGTCTGGCTGGGGCTGATGCTGATGGACGTGCAGTTCGCGCTGATGTGGGGCGTGCTGGCCTTTCTGCTGAACTACGTGCCCAATATTGGCGCGGTGCTTTCCGCCGTGCCGCCGATGATTCAGGCGTTTCTGTTTAACGGTTTCTACGAATGCATGCTGGTCGGCGCGCTGTTCCTCGTCGTGCATATGGTGCTGGGCAATATTCTTGAACCGCGCATGATGGGACACCGTCTGGGCATGTCGACGCTGGTGGTGTTTTTATCCTTACTGGTTTGGGGCTGGCTGCTGGGCCCGGTCGGTATGCTGCTGTCGGTCCCCCTGACCAGCGTATGTAAAATCTGGATGGAAACCACCAAAGGCGGCAGCAAGCTGGCGATCCTGCTCGGGCCGGGGAGGCCGAAAAGCCGGTTACCCGGCTAACCGACCTACCTGTACAGGTAGGTTTAAACCGTCAGTAATACACCGTAAATTACCGCGTCCCTAATCCGTCGCGGTATTTTTATTTGCGTTAAGGCGATACTCATTCTGTTTTTAATTACGCCGCGCGCATTACGTTGAAACGCAACTCATGATTTAACGCAAATTATAAAAAATGAAATTCTTATTTATTTTCCATGTTATTATGCCCGTCTTCGCGTCAACGTAATGTAAACATTAATATTGATTAAAAAATACACCCAGCGATAACAAAAAGCCGGATGAATATTATTTGTAAAAAACACTACCTTTAATTGTTATTATTGATATGGAGTTGTTGATGAAAAAGATCGTTAAATGGTGTGCTGCTGCCGTATTCGTTGGCGCACTGGCAGGCTGTGCGCGCACCGCCCCAATTGCTCAGGTTCACTCTATTGTAAGCGCGGGCCATACTGCCGATCAGGTAAAAACGGCAATTTTGAAAGCAGGCCAAAAACGCGACTGGATCATGACGGAAACCGGCCCGGGAATGATTAAGGGGCGTCTGCAGTCACGCGATCACTCGGTCCAGGTGAGTATTCCGTACACGACCACAAGCTATTCAATCAACTATGAAAACAGCCTTAACCTGAAAGCGGCAGACGGTAAAATTCACAAAAATTATAACCGTTGGGTAAATAACCTCGACCACGATATTCAGCTGAACCTCTCCGCTGGCGCCGCGCTGTAATATTTTTCTAAAGTCGGGCCGCGTATGGCCCGATAACCTCTCTTTATTAGCTTCAAAGGTTACGCAGGAATGTACGAAAAGGACACACTCAGCGCACTGGATGCCATTACCGAAGCGCAGCGCATCGCCTTTGCCCCGATGTTATTCCAGACTGCGCTTTGTCTGCGTAACTCAGGCGTTCTCGCCTGGCTCGATAAACAAGGTAAAAAAGGGGCAAGCCTCGAGGAAATAACCGAACACAGCACGCTCGGCAGCTATGGCGTCAGCGTACTGCTGGATATGGGATTAAGCGGTCGAATCGTTACCCAACAGAATGGACGTTATTTCCTGGCGAAAGTGGGCCATTTTTTACTGCACGACGAAATGACCCGCGTAAATATGGATTTCACCCAGGACGTTTGTTATCAGGGGCTATTTCACCTGGCGGACGCCCTGCAGGAGGAAAAACCTGCCGGATTAGCCGTGTTTGGCAACTGGCCAACCATTTACCCGGCGTTATCCCAATTACCTGCTCCGGCGAAAGAGAGCTGGTTCGCCTTCGATCATTACTATTCTGACGCCGCTTTTGACGCTGCGTTGCCATATATATTCGCAAGCTCGCCGACAAAATTGTACGATGTGGGCGGAAATACGGGTAAATGGTCGTTACGCTGCTGCCGCTATGACAAAAATGTTGCCGTGACGATCCTCGATCTGCCGCAGCAGATAGCGCTGGCGCAGGAAAACATCGCAAAAGCAGGTTTTTCTCATCGTATTGCATTCCATGCTGTCGATATGCTTAGCCCAGCAACATTGCCGGGTGACGCCGACGTCTGGTGGATGAGCCAGTTCCTGGATTGTTTCTCTCCGGATCAGATTGTCGCCATGCTGACGCGCGTCGCACAGGCCATGAAGCCAGGCGCATGTTTGTGCATCATGGAGCTTTTCTGGGATGCTCAGAAATTTGAAGCTGCCTCTTTCAGCCTGAATGCCACCTCGCTCTATTTCACCTGTATGGCGAATGGCAATAGCCGGTTTTACAGCGTAGAGAAGTTCTATCGCTACCTGGAGAGCGCAGGTTTCAGCGTTGAACAGCGGCTGGACAACCTTGGGGTCGGTCATACCCTGCTGATATGCACCAAACGTGAACAATAGAGCAGCTTAGCTGCCGGGTGGCCCAGTCTGCCCTTTGAATACGGTTTTTTTCGCGGACGCGCGTAGATGAAATTTTCACTGAACATTATCGACTGGCAGGCGAGAGCGCCAGGACTCAGCGATGCCACAGAGTGGCAGGCATGGTCGCGCCTGCAGCTGGCCGTTGACCCAGCGGCCCCGCTTCCCCGCCTGACCGCTTTACCCATGATGACCGCGCGCCGCCTCAATTCAGGCAGTAAGCTGGCGGTGGATATTGGTCTGGCCATGCTGCAAAACCACGCCATTGATGCCGTCGTCTATTCCAGCCGCCACGGCGAGCTGGAGCGCAACTACCGTATTCTGCATGCTCTGGCGACCGGGCAGTCCGTTTCACCCACCGACTTCGCGATGTCCGTGCACAATTCCGCGGTGGGCAATCTCACGATCACCGCACGCCAGGCCATCGTCTCGTCATCCATTTCTGCCGGGCTGGACACCTTCCAGCAGGCCCTATGTGAAGTGCTGAGCCTGCTGCATGCGGGCTATTCCCGCGTCCTGCTGGTCGATTTTGACGGCGCGCTGCCGGAATTTTACCATCCGGCGCTACCGCCGCAGATGCCCACCTGGCCCTACGCGCTGGCGCTGGTGATTGAATCCGGCAACGGATTGCAGTGTGAAACCCGCAGTGGCAGCACGGGTGAAGAACCCGCCCTGCCGCAAAGCCTGATGTTCCTGCAGCGCTATCTCAGCGAGGAACGTCAGTTTGCGGTGCCTGGCGAACGTTTGCTGTGGCAATGGACGCGCGCATGAACCGCCTGGCTGCCCGTATCAACTGGTTATGGCGTCTGGTGATGACCGGCTTCTGCTTCGCGCTGTTTGGCGTGGGCGGGCTGCTGCTGTCGCTGGTCTGGTTCAACCTGCTGCTGATCGTCCAGCGCGACCGCGCCAGCCGTCGCCGCCTGGCGCGTCGCAGCATTGCGGCCAGCTTCCGCTTCTTCCTGACCGTTGCGCGCGGCCTCGGCGTACTGGACTATCGCATTCACAATCTTGACGCGCTGCGCAGCGATCGGGGTTGTCTGGTGGTGGCTAACCACCCCACGTTAATTGACTACGTGATTCTGGCGTCGGTGATGCCCGAAACCGACTGCCTGGTGAAAAGCGCGCTGCTGCGCAACCCCTTTGTCAGCGGCGTTATCCGCGCGGCGGATTATCTGATTAACAGCAAAGCCGAGCCCCTGCTCGCGGCCAGCCAGCAGCGTCTGGCTCAGGGCGACACGCTGTTAATCTTCCCGGAAGGCACGCGTACCCGGTTTGGCGAGGCTATCTCCCTCCAGCGCGGCGCGGCAAATATCGCCGTGCGCTGTAACAGCGATCTGCGGGTGGTGCTGATCCACTGTAGTGAACACCTGCTGGATAAAAAAAGTCACTGGTATGATGTACCGCCAGAAAAACCTGTTTTCACCGTGGATGTCCGCGACCGCGTGAACATCGACGAATTTTACGATGCAAATGAACAAGAACCGGCGCTGGCGGCAAGGCAGTTAAACCGGCATCTGCAGCATCGATTAACATCAGGCCTTCAATCTTTGTCAGGAATTAATGATGCAAGCGCTTTATCTTGAAATTAAGAATCTCATTATCACCACGCTGAATCTGGACGAGCTTACCGCAGAGGATATTGATACCGATGCCGCGCTGTTTGGCGATGGGCTGGGTCTGGACTCCATTGACGCGCTGGAACTGGGTCTGGCGGTAAAAAACCAGTATGGCGTGGTGCTTTCTGCCGAAAGCGAAGAGATGCGCCAGCACTTCTTTTCCGTCGCCACGCTGGCGTCCTTTATCAACGCTCAACGCGCCTGAGATGTGAACGATGACTGAACAAGAAACCATTTATCAGGAAGTCTGCGGCCTTCTGACCAAGCTCTTTGAAATCGACCCGCAGGACATTACGCCCGAAGCCCGTCTTTACGAAGACCTGGAGCTGGACAGCATTGATGCGGTGGACATGATTGTTCATCTGCAGAAGAAAACGGGCAAGAAAATCAAGCCGGAAACCTTCAAGTCGGTTCGTACCGTTCAGGATGTGGTAGACGCCGTCGAACAGCTTCTGCGCGAAGAGTAAGACGTCGTGCGTGGTGGACGGACGTTCCCGGTCATCCCACTGCTGACGGGGCTGATGCTGCTGGCGTGGCCCTTCCTGATTGGATTTGGGCTAACGCACAACAGCCTGCAGTGGCTGTTGCCGGTGATGCCGCTGGTATTGCTGCTGCGGCTGCGCCAGGCGCGACGGAACGCTGGCCCGATGCGGTATGTGGTGCAGTGCGTGGCGCTCGCGGGCATCGCGCTCTGCGCGGCCAGCTACCTGCTGAAAACCCACCAGTGGCTGCTGTTCTACCCGGTGGTCGTCAACCTTGTGATGCTGGCCGTGTTCGGCGGTTCGCTGTGGACCGCGATGCCGCTGGTCGAACGGCTGGCGCGCTTGCGCGAGCCGAATTTGCCCCCGGAGGGCGTGCGCTATACCCGCAAGGTGACCCTCGTCTGGTGCGGCTTTTTCATCGGAAACGGCGCGATGGCGCTGTTCACCGTGCTCCACGGCGACATGCATCTGTGGACGCTGTGGAACGGTATGGTGGCCTACATCCTGATGGGAACGCTGATGGCGACCGAGTGGCTGGTGCGCCAGCGGGTGATAAAAAAAGAGATGCACAATGACTAACCCCCTTCCGCTGGGCCAGTGGCTAAACGCGCCCCGTCCTGACGACATGCCCGTTGCCTGGCTTGACGATCGTACCTGGACGCTTGGCCAGCTGCGCCACGACGTGACCTTGCTGGTCGACACTCTGCATCAGCAGGAAGGCGAGCGCTGGGCGCTGTGCTTTGAAAACAGCTACCTGTTTGTCGTTGCGCTGCTGGCCTCGCTGCATGCCGGTAAAACGCCGGTCATTCCCGGCCATAGCCGCGTCTCGCAGCTTGAAGAACAGCAGGCGTTGTTTAGCGGCATCCTGAGCGATCGCTCTCTCGATTTCCATGGCAAGCTGATTGTGGTGGCCTCCAGCCATCAGACCGCTCGCCGCTGGGCGCCCCTGCCGGCCATTGACGAAAGCCGCTTCGTTGAACTGTTCACCTCCGGCTCAACGGGTACCCCGCGCCGGGTGATTAAGCACATCGTCAGCCTGGATCGTGAAGCCCGTCTGCTGGCTGACCGCTTCGGCGAGCGGCTGACCGGCTGTAGCGTTGTCGCCTCGGTCGTACCGCAACATCTGTACGGCCTGACCTTCCGCATCGTATTGCCGATGGCGCTGGGCCTGCCGCTGCATGCCGCAATGCTCTACTACGCCGAGCAGCTGGCCGCCCTTCCTCATGACCGGCATTACCTGTTCATCAGCAGCCCGGCGTTCCTGAAGCGCCTGGATACGGAACTGCCCGCGCCGCCCGTCAGGATGCTGATTTCAGCAGGCGGAATGCTGCCGTGGTGTGACGTCACCACCACCGCTGGCTGGCTTAACATCTGCCCGGATGAAATTTATGGCAGCACCGAAACCGGCATCCTCGCCTGGCGCCATCGCCAGCAGGATAACGTCCCGTGGCTGGCCTTCCCCGGCGTTATCTTCCATCAGGAAGATGACGCCTGTCGCGTCACGTCGCCACTGATCCACGAGGCTGAAGGACTCCAGCTGGACGATATCCTGCACTTCGACAGCGAGGGGCTGTTCAGCATCGCCGGTCGTCGCGGGCGGGTGGTCAAAATTGAAGAAAAGCGCATCTCGCTTAACGAGATCGAACGTCGCCTGCTGGAGCTCGACGGCATTTGCGAAGCGGCTGCGCTGCCGGTCACGCGCGGAGGCCGTCAGGGGATTGGCGCACTGCTGGTCCTGGACGAAGCGGTTCGCCAGCGCGGCTATATGCAGGATAAAAAAGCGCAGGAGTTCGCCTGGCGTCGCGCCCTGCTGCCGTGGCTTGAGCCGGTCGCCGTTCCGCGCTACTGGCGCATTGTCGATGAAATGCCGGTAAACAGTATGAACAAGCGTGTCTATGCGCAGCTAGAGGAGTTATTTCATGAAAATTCATGAACTTGAGCGCCGCCAGACACAGCCGGAGAAGCTGGAAATCATTTTGCATCTCGACGCGGCGCTGTTCTGGTTTCAGGGCCATTTTGCCGTACAGCCTCTGCTGCCCGGCGTTGCGCAGCTTGACTGGGTGATGCACTACGCCACGACGTTACTGGCGCCGGGCTACCGCTTTCACAGCATTCAAAACGTGAAGTTCCAGGCGCCTCTGCTGCCGGAAACCACGGTGACGCTGGTGCTTGAGTGGCATGCCGAACGTCAGATGCTGACCTTCAGCTACCAGCGTCACGCCGGGGCGGAGCGCCATACCGCCAGCAGCGGGAAAATTCGGCTATGTCAGTAACCTTCCGCCCCTGCGTGCTGATCCCGTGCTACAACCACGGCGCCATGATCGCCCGCGTGCTGTCGCGTCTCGCACCGTTCGGCCTGCCGTGCCTGGTGGTGGATGACGGCAGCGAAGCGAGCACCCGTCAGGAGCTCGAGCGCCTGGCGGCAGAGCAGCCGCAGATGACGCTGATCCGCCTGGCGCAAAACGCCGGGAAAGGTGCCGCGGTCATCAGGGGGCTGGAGGAGTGCGCGCGCGCGGGCTATACCCATGCCGTGCAGGTGGACGCGGACGGTCAACACGCCATCGAAGATATCCCCAAACTGCTGGCGCTGGCGGAGCGCCACCCGGACGCGCTGATCTCCGGCCAGCCCATTTATGATGATTCCATTCCGCGCTCGCGGCTCTACGGGCGCTGGGTAACCCACGTCTGGGTGTGGATTGAGACCTTATCCCTGCAGCTTAAAGACAGCATGTGCGGCTTTCGAGTCTACCCGGTCTCGCCCACGCTGCGCCTGGCGGCGCGCGAAACGCTCGGCAAACGGATGGACTTTGACACCGAAGTGATGGTCCGTCTCTACTGGCAGGGCAACGCCAGCGTCTTTCTGCCCACCCGCGTCACCTACCCGCAGGACGGGTTGTCCCACTTCGACGCGTTAAAAGATAACGTGCGGATCTCCCTGATGCATACCCGGCTGTTCTTCGGCATGCTGCCCCGCATGCCCGGCCTGCTTTTCCGTCGACGCCGCCAGCACTGGGCGCAGCAGGACGAGGTCAAAGGCCTGTGGGGCATGCGCCTGATGCTGCGCGTCTGGAAGCTGATGGGGCGGCGGGCCTTTACCGTGCTGCTGTGGCCGGTAATCGGCGTGTACTGGCTTATCGCACGTCCGGCGCGGCTGGCCTCGCGGCAGTGGATTGGGAGAGTGAAGCAAGAACTGCGTCAGCGGAACATGCCCGTTCCCCCGCGGCTCAACAGCTTTTTCCATTTCATGCGCTTCGGCAACGCGATGCTGGATAAAGTCGCCAGCTGGCGCGGTGAGCTGCAGTTTGATCGCGACGTGGTCTTTGCCCCCGGCGCGAGCGAAACGCTTAATATCGCGGCACCGCAGGGCAAGCTGCTGCTGGCCTCGCATCTTGGCGACGTAGAGGCCTGCCGGGCGCTGGCCCAGCTGGACGGCAGCAAAACTATCACCGCCCTGGTCTTCAGCGAGAACGCCCGGCGTTTTAAGCAAATCATGAGCGAAATGGCGCCCCAGGCGGGCGTGAATTTGATGTCGGTTACCGACATCGGCCCGGACACCGCGATTGCCATCAAAGAGAAGCTTGAGCGGGGAGAATGGGTCGCGATTGTGGGCGACCGCATCGCGGTGAATCCGCAGCGTGGCGGCGAGTGGCGGGTGATCTGGAGCCCGTTCATGGGCCAGCCAGCGCCATTCCCACAGGGGCCGTTTATCCTGGCCTCCATCCTGCGCTGCCCGGTGGTGCTGATTTTTGCCCTGCGCCAGCAGGGTAAGCTCGTCCTGCACAGCGAACCGTTTGCCGACCCGCTGCGCCTGCCGCGCGGCGAACGCCAGCAGGCGCTGCAGGAGACCGTCGATCGCTACGCGCAGCGGCTGGAGCATTACGCCCTCCTGTCGCCGCTCGACTGGTTTAATTTTTTCGATTTCTGGCATCTGCCAGAGTCCAGAGAGAAGGAGTAAAGGGTGCTGACCGATCCCCGCTTTACGACTGAAGTTGAGATCACCGTTCCGTTCCACGACGTCGATATGATGGGCGTGGTCTGGCACGGTAACTATTTCCGCTACTTTGAGATCGCCCGCGAGGCGCTGCTCAATCAGTTTGACTATGGCTATCGCCAGATGAAGGCCTCCGGCTACGTCTGGCCCGTCGTCGATACCCGGGTGAAATACCGCGATGCGGTGACCTTTGAGCAGCGTATTCGCGTCCGCGCGCACGTTGAAGAGTATGAAAACCGCCTGCGCATTGCCTATCAAATTTTCGATGCGCAGACCGGCAAACGCACCACGACCGGCTACACCATCCAGGTAGCGGTGGAAGAAGCCACCCGCGAAATGTGCTTTGTGAGCCCGGCAATACTGTTTGAACGAATGGGAGTGACGCCATGAAATGGTGGCCTTTGCTGGCGCTTCTCGTCAGCCCGCTGGTCAGCGCCGTGACGCTGGATGAACTGCAGCAGCGCTTCACCGGGCAGCCCGTCGTGCGCGCGCACTTCGAGCAGGTTCGCACCATAAAAGATATGCCGCAGCCGCTGCGCTCGCAGGGCGAGATGCTGATCGCCCGCGACAGCGGCCTGCTGTGGGATCAAAAAGCGCCGTTTCCGATGACGCTCCTGCTGGACGACAAGCGGATGGTTCAGGCCATTAACGGCCAGCCGCCGCAGACCGTCACCGCCGACAATAATCCGCAGATGTTCCAGTTCAACCATCTTCTGCGGGCCCTGTTCCAGGCCGACCGCAGGGTGCTTGAAGAGAACTTCCGCATCGATTTTAAAGACCTGGGCGCGGGCCGCTGGTCGCTGGTGCTTACGCCAAAAACGACGCCGCTGGACAAGATTTTCGCCACCCTCGATCTGGGCGGCGCGACCTATCTGGAGACGATTCGCCTCAACGATAAACAGGGCGACCGTACCGATATCGCCCTTTCACGCCACCAACTGACGCCCGCCAGCCTGACCGATGACGAACGCCAACGCTTTGCCGCACCGTAAATCCCTGCGCCCGGCGCTGCTGTGGGCCACGCTATGCCTGATTCTGCTGGGCGTGCTGCTGTCGCTGCTGCCCGGCGCGCGTCTGAACAGCAGCGTGCTGGCCATGCTGCCGAAGCAGACGCTGGGGGCGATCCCGCCGGCGCTCAACGACGGGTTTATGCAGCGTCTCGACCGCCAGCTGGTCTGGCTGGTCAGCCCCGGCAAAGAGCCCGATCCGCGCGTGGCGCAGCAGTGGCTGGCGTTGCTGCAAAGCAGCGATTCGCTCAGCGAGGTCAAAGGCCCGATGGACGCCGCCGGGCAAAAGGCCTGGGGAGAGTTCTTCTGGCAGCACCGAAATGGCCTGATCGATCCCGCCACCCGCGCCCGCCTGCAAAACGGCGGAGAAGCGCAGGCGCAGTGGATTTTATCTCAGCTCTATTCGGCCTTCTCCGGCGTCAGCGGCAAAGAGCTGCAAAACGATCCCCTGATGCTGATGCGCGGCTCGCAGCTCGCTCTGGCGCAAAATGGCCAGAAGCTGCGGCTGATGGACGGCTGGCTGGTCACACAGGATGAGGCGGGAAACTACTGGTATCTGCTGCACGGCGAGCTGGCGGGCTCGTCATTTGATATGCAGCAGACCCACCGGCTGGTGACGACGCTTAACGCGCTGCAGGAGAGGCTAAAAGCGCGTTACCCCCAGGCGCAGCTGCTTTCGCGCGGGACCGTGTTCTACAGCGATTACGCCAGCCAGCAGGCCAAACGCGACGTCTCGACGCTGGGCATCGCCACCCTGCTTGGCGTGTTCCTGCTCATCGTGGCGGTGTTCCGCTCCCTGCGCCCGCTGCTGCTGAGCGTGCTCTCCATTGCCATCGGCGCGCTGGCGGGTACGGTGGTGACGCTGCTGCTCTTTGGCGAACTGCACCTGATGACGCTGGTGATGAGCATGAGCATCATCGGAATTTCAGCCGACTACACGCTCTACTACCTGACCGAACGGATGGTGCACGGCGCGGAATATTCCCCCTGGCAAAGCCTGGCCAAAGTACGCAATGCGCTGCTGCTGGCGCTGCTGACGACCGTTGCCGCCTACCTGATTATGATGCTGGCCCCCTTCCCCGGGATCCGCCAGATGGCGGTGTTCGCCGCCGTGGGGCTGAGCGCCTCCTGCCTGACGGTGATTTTCTGGCATCCGTGGCTGTGCCGGGGTTTACCGGTGCGCCCGGTTCCGCTGATGGTTATCATGCTGCGCTGGCTGGCCGCGTGGCGACGCAATAAAAGACTGTCCGTTGGTTTGCCCGTCGCGCTGGCGCTGCTCTCCGCCGTGGGGATGAGCACCCTGAGGGTGGACGACGACATCGCCCAGCTGCAGGCGCTCCCGAAAGATATTCTGGCCCAGGAGAAGGCCATTACCGCCCTGACCGGACAGAGCGTCGATCAAAAATGGTTTGTGGTGCATGGCGCCTCGCCTCAGCAAACGCTGGAGCGGCTGGAAGCCTTTACCCCGGCGCTGGCACAGGCGCAGAAAGCCGGAGAGATCGCCCGCTGGCGTACGCTGCCGCTGAACTCGCTGGCCCGCCAGAAAAGCGATCTGAAGCTGCTGCGCGAGGCTGCCCCTGCGGTAACTAACGTGCTGAAAAGCGCCGGGCTCAACGCCGTATCCCCGAATCTCGACGCCATGCCGGTCAGCGTGGACGCGTGGCTTAAAAGCCCGGCCAGCGAAGGCTGGCGTCTGCTCTGGCTGACCCTGCCCAACGGGGAAAGCGGCGTGCTCGTGCCGGTGGACGGCGCGAAAAATAGCGCTCACCTCGGTGAACTGGCCGCGCGCCATGACGGCGTCGTCTGGGTCGATCGCAAAGCCAGCTTTGACAGCCTGTTTGCCCTCTACCGCACGCTGCTGACGGGGCTACTGTTTGCCGCGCTGGCAGTGATTGCCTGCGGGGCGATGCTGCGCCTCGGCTGGCGTAAAGGGCTGATAAGCCTGGTGCCGTCCGTGCTGTCGCTGAGCTGCGGCCTGGCGGTGCTGGCCGCAACGGGCCACCCGGTGAATCTGTTCTCACTGCTGGCGCTGGTACTGGTGCTCGGCATTGGCATTAACTACACGCTGTTTTTCAGCAACCCGCGCGGTACGCCGCTGACCTCGATGCTGGCGATTACGCTGGCCATGATGACCACGCTGCTGACGCTGGGCATGCTCGTCTTCAGCGCCACCCAGGCCATCAGCAGCTTTGGCATCGTGCTGGTGAGCGGTATTTTTACCGCCTTCCTGCTGGCTCCGCTGGCGATGCCGGATAAGAAAGAGAGAAAACGTAAATGAACGCTTTTTATCGCGCCGTTGTGCTGGCCGCGGCGCTGCTGCTGGCAGGCTGCAGCCATTCGACCGATACCAAAGAGACGCGGCCTCAGGCCTGGCTCCAGCCGGGAACTAAAGTTATGCTGCCGCCGCCCGGCATTAGCCCGGCGGTGAGCTCCCAGCAGCTGCTGACCGGCAGCTTTAACGGACAAACGCAGTCCCTGCTGGTGATGCTCAACGCGGATGCGCATAAGGTCACACTGGCCGGGCTCTCTTCCGTGGGCATTCGTCTGTTCCTGGCAACGTACGATGAGACAGGTATTCATACCGAGCAGTCGATCGTCGTGCCGCAGCTGCCGCCCGCCAGCCAGGTGCTGGCCGACGTGATGCTCAGCCACTGGCCGATTAGCGTCTGGCAGCCGCAGTTGCCGAAGGGCTGGACGTTAACGGACAATGGCGATCGGCGCGAGCTGCGTAACGCCAGCGGCAAGCTGGTGACGGAGATTGTCTACCTGCAGCGCAAAGGCAAGCGCGAGCCGATCAGCATCGAGCAACACGTCTTTAAATACCACATCACCATTCAATATCTGGGTGACTGAGATGATTTATATATCCGCTGTTGGCATGGTCAACGCGCTGGGCAACTCGCCTGACGAGATTGCCGCGAACCTGACGGCAGGCGTGGCGCCGGGGATGCACGCCCGGACCGGCTGGTTGCAGGGTTTACCCGAAGCCGTTCTGGGCGGCGTGGAAGGCGAGCTTCCGCACATCCCGGACGCCTTCGCCGCACACCGTACCCGCAATAACCAGCTGCTGCTGGCCGCGCTGTCGCAGATTCAGCCCGCCGTTGACGAGGCCATCGCCCGCGTCGGTCGCGACCGCGTAGCCGTGGTGCTGGGAACCAGCACCTCCGGGCTGGACGAAGGCGATGAGCACGTTAGGCGCATGACCGACGGCGAGAGCAGTACGCGCTGGCAGTATCCGCAGCAGGAGCTTGGCGATCCGTCCCGCTTCCTCGCCAACTGGCTTCAGCTCGAAGGCCCGGCCTATACGATCTCCACGGCCTGCTCTTCCAGCGCGCGGGCGATGATCGGCGGTAAACGTCTGATTGAAGCCGGGCTGGTGGACATCGCCATTGTCGGCGGAGCCGATACCCTGAGCCGGATGCCCGTCAACGGCTTTAACAGCCTTGAATCTTTCTCCCCTACGCTCTGCGAGCCGTTTGGTCGCGACCGCCGGGGGATCACCATTGGTGAAGCCGCCGCGCTGATGGTATTGAGCCGGGAGTCCGCGGACGTGGCGCTGCTCGGAACGGGCGAATCCAGCGATGCGTACCATATTTCCGCTCCGCATCCGCAGGGTGAAGGGGCGATAAGGGCTATCGCGCAGGCGCTTAACGAAGCGGGCATGCAGCCGCAGGATATCGGCTACATCAACCTGCACGGCACGGCCACGCCGCTCAACGATCAGATTGAATCGCAGGTGGTTCACGATCTCTTCGGGGAAAGCGTGCCGTGCAGCTCAACCAAACACCTTACCGGCCATACGCTGGGCGCCGCCGGTATTACCGAAGCGGCCCTGAGCTGGCTGATTCTGACGCGCGATCTGCCGTTGCCGCCGCAGGACTTCGCCCGCTACGCGCCGGACGACACGCTAGCGCCGTGCGGCCTGCTGCACCAGCGAGCCGCTCTGAAAAAACCGGTCATTTTGTCTAACTCGTTCGCGTTTGGCGGCAATAACGCCAGCATCCTGCTGGGGAGAGCCTCATGAGCTACTTATCACCCGAAGCCTATTTGCCGCACGAGGCGCCAATGATGCTGCTGGGATCCGTTGAGAACGTTACGGACGACACGGCGGTCTGCCGCGTTGCGGTCAACGGGCAAAGCGTGCTGGCGCCGTTTCTCAATGCCGATGGCGACCTGCCGGGCTGGTACGCGCTCGAGCTGATGGCGCAGACCGTCGGCGTCTGGTCAGGCTGGCATCGCCAGCAGCAGGGGCAGGAACATATCGCGCTGGGCATGGTGCTCGGCGCGCGCGAGCTGGTCTGCGCCAGCGGGCGTTTCGCCGCAGGCCTGACGCTGGACATCACCGTTAAGCTGCTGATGCAGGACGAACGCTTCGGCAGCTTTGAATGCGCGATTTCCGCTAATGAAGAGACGCTGGCCACGGGCCGGGTCAACACCTTCCAGCCGAGCGCAGAAGAATTAACATCGCTTTTTAATCAGGGATCTAACGCATGAGTCGTTCCGTACTGGTCACCGGGGCCAGCAAAGGCATAGGGCGCGCCATCGCTCGTCAGCTTGCCGCCGACGGGTTTACCGTAGGCGTGCATTACCATCGTGATGCCGCAGGCGCGCAGGAGACGCTGGACGCCATCACGCAGGCGGGTGGCAACGGTCGTTTACTCGCCTTTGATGTGGGCAACCGCGAACAGTGCCGCGAGGTGCTGGAGCAGGAGATTGAAGCCCATGGCGCATGGTATGGCGTGGTCAGCAATGCCGGAATTACGCGCGACGGCGCCTTTCCGGCGCTGAGCGAAGACGACTGGGACAGCGTGATCCACACCAATCTCGACAGTTTTTATAACGTCATTCACCCCTGCATTATGCCGATGATTGGCACCCGTAAAGGCGGGCGCATTATCACCTTATCGTCCGTGTCCGGCGTGATGGGCAACCGCGGACAGGTGAACTACAGCGCGGCCAAAGCGGGCATTATCGGCGCCACCAAAGCGCTGGCGATTGAGCTGGCAAAACGCAAAATCACCGTCAACTGCATTGCCCCCGGGCTGATTGATACCGGCATGATTGAGATGGAAGAGGCCGCGCTGAAGGAAGCCATGTCCATCATCCCAATGAAACGGATGGGCCAGGCTGAAGAGGTCGCCGGGCTGGCAAGCTATCTGATGTCGGATATTGCGGGCTACGTTACCCGCCAGGTCATTTCCATTAACGGAGGCATGCTATGACGCGTCGCGTGGTGATTACGGGCATGGGCGGCGTGACCGCCTTTGGCGAAAGCTGGCAATCCGTTTCCAGCAGGCTGCTGGCGTATGAAAACGCGGTGCGTAAAATGCCGGAATGGCAGGTGTACGATGGCCTGCATACCCTGCTGGGCGCGCCGATCGATGATTTCACGCTGCCGGAACACTATACCCGCAAGCGTATTCGTGCCATGGGCCGCGTGTCGCTGATGTCGACCCGCGCCACCGAGCTGGCGCTGGAGCAGGCGGGGCTGATTGGCGAAGCGGTGCTCACCAACGGTCAAACCGGTATCGCCTACGGTTCTTCGACTGGCAGCACCGGCCCGGTCAGTGAATTCGCGACCATGCTCACCGAAAAGCACACCAATAACATCACCGGGACAACCTACGTCCAGATGATGCCGCACACTACGGCGGTGAATACCGGCCTGTTCTTTGGGTTACGCGGCCGCGTGATCCCGACGTCGAGCGCCTGTACCTCCGGCAGCCAGGCGATTGGCTACGCCTGGGAGGCGATTCGCCACGGGTATCAGACCGTGATGGTCGCGGGGGGCGCGGAAGAATTGTGTCCGTCTGAAGCGGCGGTGTTTGACACGCTGTTTGCCACCAGCCAGCGTAACGACGAACCCAAAACCACTCCTTCTCCGTTCGATACGCAGCGCGATGGTCTGGTCATTGGGGAAGGCGCAGGCACCCTGATTCTGGAAGAGCTGGAGCACGCCAGAGCGCGCGGGGCGACAATCTACGGAGAGATCGTGGGCTTTGCCACCAACTGTGACGCGGCCCATATCACCCAGCCTCAGCGTGACACCATGCAGATTTGCATGGAGCAGTCGCTGGCCATGGCGGGATTAAGCGCCCGGGATATGGGGTATATCTCCGCGCACGGTACCGCCACCGATCGCGGCGATATCGCCGAAAGTCAGGCCACTGCCGCCATCTACGGTGACAGCGTGCCGGTTTCCTCGCTGAAGAGCTATTTTGGCCATACGCTGGGTGCCTGCGGCGCGCTGGAAGCGTGGATGAGCCTGCAGATGATGCGTGAAGGCTGGTTTGCCCCGACGCTCAATTTAACGCAGCCGGATGAGCAATGCGGTGCTTTAGATTATATTATGGGAGAAGCCCGCCAGATTGACTGCGAGTATCTGCAGAGCAATAACTTCGCGTTTGGCGGCATCAACACCTCGATTATCATTAAACGCTGGGCGTAACTATGTACCAGTTTGTACTGGGAAAAATCTCCACCCTTTGCGCGGACCCGCTGGCGTCAGCGCTCGCAGACAGGGCGCCTCAGGGTGCCCGACAGGCCTCCTGGCTGGCCGGGAGAACGCTGCTCGCCAGAACGTTATCCCCTCGCCCGCTCCCCGACATCATTTACGGCGAGCATGGGAAACCGGCCTTTGCGAAGGGTCATCCGCTGTGGTTCAACCTGAGCCACAGCGGTGACGATATCGCCCTGCTGATGAGCGATGAAGGTGAAGTCGGCTGCGATATCGAAGTGATTCGCCCGAGGAAGAACTGGCAGGCGCTGGCTAATGCGGTATTCAGCATGACCGAGCATGACGAGCTGGAGCGTGAAGCGCCCGAGGAACGGCTTTCCGCCTTCTGGCGTATCTGGACGCGGAAAGAAGCGATTGTGAAACAGCGTGGCGGCAGTGCCTGGCAGATTGTCAGCATCGACAGCACGGCGCAGACGCACGCGGTCAGCCAGCTACAGGTCGGCTCGCTGAGCCTTGCCGTCTGCACATCGACCCCTTATACCCTGACCCACGAGTCGATTATTCACCTCGGGACGTTCGGGGCAGAAAAATCACTAACACACCCAGAATAATAAACCCGACGCCCACCAGCCCGTGCCAGGAGAAGCGTTCTCCCCAGCCGGGCAGCAGGATCGCCGCGCCCCACACCAGAATATAGCTGAGGCTCAGCAGGGCATAGGCTTTGCTGAGCGCCATGCGATGCAGCGCCAGATACCAGCAGCCCATCGAGGCCACGTACCCCGTCAACCCCAGCAGCAGCGCGCCCGTGCCGGACGAGAAGTGCCACAGCGCGGAAACAAACGCCAGGATCTCACTGACCGGTGGCAATGCCTGCATGGCATTGCGCAGCAACAGCTGCGCCGCGCTGACTAACAGCACGCTGCATAAGGCCCAGAACGCTCCTTTCACAGGCTCCCTCCCAGGATAACAATCCCAATGATGATGAACCCTACCCCCAGCCAGTGATGCGCAGCAACGTGCTCACGCCAGAACGCCTTCGCCGCCAGCGTCACCCAGACAAAATTGAGGCTCAGCATAGGATACGCGATGCCGACAGGCAGGCGTTGCAGCACCACCAGCCAGACCAGCATCCCGCTGCCCAGCGCCAGCAGTGCCAGGCCAAGCCACAGCGCGATATGCGCCCCGCGCCGCCCGGCTTTCGCCGGACGGGTGGCCTGTTTCTGGCACAGCTGCCCCGCGCAGCTGAGCAGGCTTGCCAGTATCAGCCAGATCCAGGTCATCACTTCGGCAGGTACTCCAGCAAGGCCAGACGCCCCTGGATATAGAGATTGTCCGGCTGCGGTAAATTCGCCCGTGAAATATCGTCGCGTTTTGACAGCAGCATCACCAGCGACACGCGCCCCTGCTGACGATGCGCTGCCAGCCACTGCGCGAAGTCGTCCTCACTGACAAAACGATCTTTCACATCGGGATAATCCAGCCCGTAGCGCAGTTCGCCGCTCTGACCAAACAGCGTGATGTCATTGCGCTTCAGCTCCCACGCCAGGCCCGCGGCCACGCCCACGTTATTGGCCAGCACGAATCGGCTTTCCTGAAGCGGCTCGCGCACGGTATCGACCAGCGACTGCGGCTGTTTGGAATCCACCACCAGATTAGGAATGGCAAAACCAATCAGCAGCGCCAGCCCTGCGGGGCACAGTGCCGCCAGCCACCAGCGCTGCTGGCTCTGTCTGAAGGTAAACCAGCCTACCGCGGCCCAGATGAGGAACGCCACCACCGCACAGAAGACTTTATACAGTTCGACCGACGTCCAGACCGGATGCTTAGACAGTCCCCACGGCGAGACCACCAGCGCCGCCACCACGCCGATAACGCCAAACGCCAGGTTAATCCCGCCGTTAATGCGTAACGCTCTGGCACCTTTTTCCGCCGCGAGGCAGGCATAGCGCGCCATCAGGATCGCCAGCGGGGCAAAGCAGGGCAGGATGTAGGTCGGCAGCTTGCCTTTGGCGATGCTGAAGAACAGCAGCGGCATCACCACCCAACCCAGCAGATAGAACCCGCCACCCGCGTTTTGTCGGTCATTCCAGCCGAGACGAATCGCACCGGGCAAAAGCGCAAGCCACGGCAGGCTGCCCGCGATCAGGAACGGTATGTAGTACCAGAACGGGGCTTTGTGCTGCGCGTCGCTCTGGGCAAAACGCTGAATATGCTCAACCCAGAAGAAATAACGCCAGAAGTCAGGCTCACGCTGCGCAATAGCCAGCCCCCACGGCAGAACAATCAGCACACAGCTCAGGATCGCGAGCCAGCCAAAAATCAGCACCTCTTTCCAGCGCTTCTGGGCGATTACCCACGGCAGCACGCCAATCACCGGTACCGCCAGCGCCAGGAAGCCTTTGGTCATCACCCCCATCCCGCAGGCCAGCCCAAGCAGCACATAGCCGCCCGCTTTTCCGGCAACGGTTTGGGCCTGTGAGGCCAGCCAGAAGCTGCACATCGCCGCCACCAGCCACAGGGTGATGATAGGATCCAGCACCGCATACGTGCCGATGCCATACACCAGGAACAGGGTCAGGAAGATAAGACCGGAGAAAATGGCGGTCCGCTTATCTCGCCAGAGACGCCATGCCATCCAGATGACCAGCAGCGCCGCTAACCCGGTGGAGAATATAGAACCGGCGCGCACGGCGAGGTTGGTGTGCCCGAACAGCAACTGCCCGATGCTGTTGATCCAGTAGCCAGCAATCGGTTTTTCAAAGTAACGCAGCCCCAGAAAATGCGGGACTACCCAGTCTCCGGATGCCAGCATTTCGCGGCTGATTTCCGCATAGCGCGTTTCATCAGGCTGCCAGAGCAGACGAATATCGACCGGAATGAGGTAGTAAACGATAAACAGTGCGAGAAGCGCTAAGCCATAACGGGCTGTTTTCATGGGACCGGACTCACGGTTTGTTGATAGCCAAGCCAGCCTTCCCGGCCAGCCATTTCATTACGGACGACTTTGCCCACGGGCAGGGTGCTGAGGTCGTCCGGCAGCAGCTCGCTCAACGGACAAAATTCAATGCCCTCCTGAGCGGCCATCGTCAGCAGTTCGTCGAAATCATGCTGATACGCAATCCCTTCCACTTCGGCATGGATGGTATACACCGGCGTGCCGGCGTCACGATGGATGCGGTCCAGAATGTAGCGATTGAACTCATCCGCCTTCACCTCGCGCCCGACCACTTCATCCCAGGTGGGAAGCGTAACCGGAATTTGCACCGTTCCGTAGCGATTTTCGCCTAACAGCGGCAAAAAGGGCCCGGTTCCGCGACAGTCGCTGTTGTAGCGAAACGCAAAGGCTTCTTTGGCCTTCACGACGCGCTGATCCGCACGCCATCCCGCCACGGCGGAGCAACGCACGGGCTGACCGGTAATGGCCTCCAGCTCCAGCATCCCACGCTCGACCTCACGGGACAGGCGCGGGATATCCCAGACGCCCGCCCAGGCTTGCCAGGCATGGTGGTCCCAGGCGTGCAGACCCACCTCATGATGCTGCGCCGCCTCACGGATAACGGCTTCATTACCCGCGCCGATACGTCTGCCGGGCCAGGCGGTGCCAGCCAGCAAAATATCCCAGCCGTAGAGGGATGCTGCGCGCGAGCGCAGCATTTTGAACAGAAATGCCGGTTTAATCAGACGCCATAAATGGCGTCCCATGTTGTCAGGCCCCACGCTGAAGAAAATGCTGGAACGCACATCGTGTTTGTTCAGCAGTTCCAGCAGTTTGGGTACGCCGTCACGCGTTCCCCTGAAGGTGTCGACATCAATGCGTAAACCGACTTTTTTCATGAGGCCTGTTCCGACAGCTCCACGGTGCGCAGGAAGAAATCGAGCGTTTCGTCAATGGTCTGCTCCATCTTCACCGTCGGCGTCCAGTTCAGGCAGCGCTTCGCGTTGCGAATGCTTGGCTTACGGTGCTCAACGTCCTGATACCCTTTGCCGTAGTAGCTGCTGCTTTCCACTTCGCGGAAGCCGGCAAACGGCGGGAACTTGTCGCGCAGCGGATGGCGCTCAAAGCTGGCCAGCAGCATCTCTGCCAGCTCGCGAATGCTCGCTTCGTTGTCCGGGTTACCGATGTTGATGATTTCACCGTTGCAGCGGTTATCTTTGTTTTCGATGATGCGGAACAGCGCTTCGATACCGTCGCTGATGTCCGTAAAGCAGCGTTTCTGTTTCCCGCCTTCGATAAGCTTAATTGGCGAGCCTTCCACCAGGTTCAGGATCAGCTGGGTGATCGCACGGGAGCTGCCGATACGCGCCGCGTTGAGGTTATCCAGACGCGGGCCCATCCAGTTGAACGGACGGAACAGGGTAAAGCGCAGACCTTCTTTCTCGCCGTAGGCCCAAATCACGCGGTCCAGCAGCTGTTTGGAGACGGAGTAAATCCAGCGCTGTTTGTTGATCGGCCCGACCACCAGGTTGGAGGTGTCTTCATCGAAGTTCTTATCGGTACACATGCCGTACACTTCAGACGTGGACGGGAAGATGATGCGCTTGTCGTATTTCACGCAGTCGCGGATGATCTTCAGGTTCTCTTCGAAGTCCAGCTCGAACACGCGAAGCGGGTTACGGGTGTACTCGATTGGCGTGGCAATGGCGACCAGCGGCAGCACCACGTCGCATTTTTTAATGTGGTATTCAATCCACTCGGAATGGATGCTGATATCCCCTTCCACGAAGTGGAAACGCGGGTTGTCGAGGAAACGGCTGATGGCGTCAGAGCCGATATCCAGACCGTAAATCTCGTAGTTATCGTCCTTGAGCAGACGTTCCGTCAGGTGGTTACCGATAAAGCCGTTCACGCCGAGGATCAGCACGCGGGTACGGCGCTTGATGGCAACCACCGGCGCGCTGGTGATCAGCGCCCCGGCCACCAGACCCAGAGACTGTGCCAGCTGCGTGCCCTGCACGTACAGGCCGTTGTCGGTTTGTCCGGTGACGATCTCCAGCGCCTGCTCGCCGCAGCTCACGATCAGCGGAGAGACAGAGACGACGGTGCCCGGTTTGGCAGCCGGAATATCGTCACGCACGCGGGATTTCCAGACGATAAATTTGCTTACGCCCGCAAAGCTGTACGCGCCCGGCCACGGGTCGGTCACGGCACGCACCAGGTTGTGCAGCTGGCGGGCAGGCTTGTTCCAGTCCAGACGACCATCTTCCGGCGCGCGGCGGCCAAAGCAGCTTGCCTTGCTCTCATCCTGCGCGGTCTCGCTGAAGGTGCCATTGAGGATGCCTGGAAGTGCATCACGCAGCAGCGTCTGTGCCGTTGCATTCAGCTTTTGATGCAGCTGCAGCGCAGTTTCGTCCGCATCAATAGCGACCTTCTGCTGTGCCACGATAGCGCCCGCGTCAGCACGGCGCACCATGCGGTGCAGCGTCACGCCCGTTTCCGTTTCACCGTTCACCAGCACCCAGTTCAGCGGCGCGCGGCCGCGGTAGGCGGGCAGCAGAGAACCATGAAGATTAAAGGCGCCTTTTGCGGCCAGACCTAAGATCTCGTCAGAGAGCAGGTTGCGATAGTAGAACGAGAAGATTACGTCAGGCGCGAGCGCGCGGATGCGATCCACCCACAGCGGGTGGTTGACGTCGTCCGGTGCATAAACCGGGATCCCACGCTCGGCGGCGATACGCGCCACGGAGCCAAAAAAGTTATTCTCTCCGGTCGTGTCCGGATGGGTAAAGATTGCCGCAATGTCATAGCCCGCTTCCAGCAGGGCCAGCGTGCCCGTGCACCCCATATCGTGATAGGCAAATACAACAGATTTCATGGGTGAATTTCCTCTTGAGATGCTTTGTGTTCCTGACGGACAACACGTTGAATAAAGTAGCGCGGACGCGCGCGAACATCGTTATAAATACGGCCAATGTATTCACCGAGAAGGCCCATCCCGACAAACTGGGCGCCGATGAACATAAACAGCACGGCAAAGAGCATGAAGACCCCTTCCGCCGCCCACTGCGGGCCAAAGACCAGGCGCAGCACCACCAGCAGAACGGACAGCGCAAAACCGGCCACGGCGATGATGCTGCCGAACACGCTCAGCAGACGCAGCGGCGTGGTGGTCAGGCAGGTGATGAGGTCATACATCAGGTTGATGAGACGCATAAAGCTGTACTTCGACTCCCCGTGCTCGCGCTCGGCGTGCAGAACCGGAATCTCCGTTGCCTTGCGGGCAAAGGTGTTGGCGAGGATCGGAATAAAGGTGCTGCGCTCATGGCAGTGCAGCATCGCGTCGACGATATGGCGGCGGTAGGCGCGCAGCATGCAGCCGTAATCGCCCATCGCTTTACCGGTCGTGCGCTGGATAAGGCGGTTGATGGTGCGTGAGGCCAGCTTGCGGAACAGACTGTCCTGACGGTTCTGACGTACCGTGCCGACCACGTCATAGCCTTCATCGGCTTTGGCGACCAGACGCGGGATCTCTTCCGGCGGGTTTTGCAGGTCAGCGTCCAGGGTGATGACCAGATCGCCCGTAACGTGGCTAAACCCCGCCATAATCGCCGAATGCTGGCCGTAGTTACGGTTGAGCAGCACGGCAACAATATGGCTGCCTTCGGCCTGCGCGGCCTCGGTCAGCATCAGCGCGGAATTATCGCTACTGCCATCATCTACCAGCAGAATTTCATAAGCCTTGCCCATCGTGTCGCAGGCGGCGGTTGTACGACGGATCAGTTCGGGCAGGCTCTCCTGCTCGTTATAAACCGGGATTACCACGGAAACTTTTTGTACAGTCGGTGCACTGAACATATCAATGTCCTGCAAGCTGATGGAGTGCGGTAATGACGCGGGTTGTGTCGTCATGAGTCATGTCCGGGAAAAGAGGGAGAGAACAAATACGCGCGCTATTCCATTCAGAATTCGGGAGCGATACATCAGGAAAACGCTCGCGGTAGTATTTTTGGGTGTGCGCCGCGCGGAAGTGGAGGCCGGTACCGATGCCTTTCTCTTTCAGCGCCGCCATCAGGTTGTCGCGGGAAATTCCGCAGCGCGCTTCGTCAACGCGAATAATAAACAGGTGCCAGGCGTGCACGTGCGGCCATGACGGAATGGTGAGCGGCTGGAACGGCGTATCGGCAAGCTCACGCAGGTAGCGTTCAGCAATTTCCTGGCGGCGTCTGTTGGCCTCTTTCAGCTTGCCTAACTGCACCAGCGCCAGCGCGGCGTTGATGTCTGCCAGGTTGTATTTATAGCCCGGCGCGATCACTTCCGCCTGCGGCGCGCGGCCGTGCGTCTGGCGGTCATAGGCATCTACGCCCAGGCCATGGAATTTCAGGCTGCGGATCCGCTGCGCCAGCTGGGCATTATCCGTGACGACTAAGCCGCCTTCCGCGCAGGTCATATTTTTAATGGCGTGGAAGGAAAAAATCGCGGTCCCTTTCCAGCCCACATGACGGTTCTTGTAATACGTTCCGGCGGCATGGGCCGCATCTTCAATAACCGGAATACCGTGACGTTCGCCGATGGCATGAATGGCGTCGATTTCACACGGCGCGCCGGCATAATGAACGGGAATAATGGCTTTGGTAAGCGGGGTAATGGCGGCTTCAACGGCTTCTGGCGTCACCATTAATGTATCTTTGTCCACATCAATCATGACCGGTGTGGCACCCAGCAACACGATCATATTCAGCGTGGAGACCCAGGTCTGGGAAGGGGTAATGACTTCATCGCCCGGGCCAATATCCAGCGCCATCAGCGTGACGTGCATACCTGCGGTGGCTGAACAGACGGCAATCGCATGCTGATTCCCGGTAAGCTGACAGAATGCCTCTTCAAGTTCCTGATTCTTTGGCCCTGTGGTGATCCAGCCCGACATCAAAACGTCCTGAAGCGCCGCAATTTCCTCAGCGCCCATCGACGGCCGCGAAAAAGGCAGAAAATCACTCATTATTAATTTCCTTGCAATAAAAATGGCATGTTTTTGATATTAACCAAATGCCAGCCCGTTTATTTCAACGAACCATAAACTTATATCAAAGTAGCTCTCTTTCCTTAGGGAAAAATTAAGACAACGTTTGCAACGTTATAAGACAACTAGCAGCTAGTTGAAAAACAACAAGTTAAATTAATATTAAATATTTTTAATGTGATCTTTTGCAACATTTTAAAATGGATTCATTTAAACCAATCATCAACAAACAAAAAAAATCCCGGCCATTTCAAAATAATATGAAATAGCCGGGAACTTTTCTTTTTAGTTAATTGTCGCGCTTATTAGAGATTATCTGGAAAGTTTTTCGGTAATTCACTGGCCGCACAGGCAATAACGCTTTCATTATTGGCACCGCAGTCGCGCACAAAGGTGATCGTAGCGAATTCATCAATCACTTCCGTTGGATACGCCGGACCCGCATCGCGATAGCTGTTCATCAGCGGAATATGGTCGTTCTGGAAGCAGACGGTTTTTTCCGGGTTGTTCATGACCCAGCGTGGGAAGAAGATGGTGCCGTGGAACAGCTTGTCGCCCAGGTTCACGATCAGGCTGACGTCGGTACCGGTTGGTTCGGTCCAGGAAATTTTATAGATGCTCTCGCCTACCCGCACGATATAAGCCTGCTGATCTTTCACCCAACGGTTGGCCACAAGACCGCTGTGAATACGGTAATCAAGCGTGGTCTCATTTTTTACGTAAATCTCGTAGTTCCAGCCGTTATCGTAGGTATATACAAGATGTTTACCAACAAAGCCGCTTAAGTCGTGTTTGTCGAAGGTGTTCATAAGATGTCTCCTTTGTTTTGATGAGACGATCGTACCCCTTCAAAAAATGAATGAATAACGCTATGTTTTAATCAAATTCATCCAAATTTTAGATAAATCATGCATAAGACGACGCTGGAACAATGGGCTTTACTGGAAAGAGTGGTGGAAGCGGGCAGCTTTGCCAAAGCCGCGGAAGAAACCCACCGCAGCCAGTCCTCGGTGAGCTATAACCTGTCGCTGCTGCAGGAGCGACTCGGCGTGGCGCTGCTGGTCCCGGAGGGGCGACGGGCGGTGTTAACTCCGGCCGGAGAGCTTCTTCTCAACCAGGTTAAACCGCTGCTGAAAGCGTTTTCGTACGTTGAGACGCGCGCAGCGACACTTCGCAACGGGATGCGAACGCGGTTAGATCTGGTGGTGGACTCCATTTTCCCGCGCCGCCGCCTGTTCGCTATTCTTCGTCAGTTCCAGCAGCAGTATCCGCAGACTCAGGTACGTCTGACCGAGGTGCTGGAAAATACCCGCGCCGATGCCATTAACGACGAAGCCGATGTGATGGTCTTAACCCGCCGCCAGGACATTACCGGGCTCGGAGAATGGCTGATGAATATCGACTTTGTTGCCGTGGCCCATTCCCGGCACCCCTTGTTTCACCTCGACGCGCCGCTAAATGATGAGATGCTGCGCCCGTGGCCGCTCATCCAGATTGCGGACAGCCAGCCCGCCGCGCGTGCTGCCGGCGAGTCGTGGACCTTCTCCACCATCGATGCCGCGATTGAAGCCGTCGTCTCTCAGGTCGGCTACGGCTGGCTGCCAGAGGAACGCATCCAGACCCAGTTGGATCAGGGTGTACTAAAACGGCTGCCGCTGAGCCACGGCGCGCGCAGGGCAACGCCGCTTCACCTGATTGTTAAACGTTCCCTCGCCCCGCTTGATGAACAGGTTGAGACGCTGTTGCGCCTTTTTAGCCAGGAGCCGTCATCCTCACCTGCTACGCTTTAAGGTCCGAACGTTAAAACGATAAGGAGCAGATGATGAAAATCGACTTTGCGGGGAAAGTGGCGCTGGTGACCGCCTCAACCGGCGGGATCGGATTCGCCATTGCCAGAGGTCTGGCAGAAAGCGGTGCGGAAGTGATCGTCAATGGCCGCAGCACGGAATCGGTGAATAAAGGCATTCAGCAGCTCCAGCAGGTGGTGCCGGGCGTACAGGTGCGCGCCGCGATTGCCGATCTCAGCACGGCGGAAGGGGTCGAGTCGCTTCTGAAGGTGGCGAATAACGTCGATATTCTGGTCAACAACGCCGGGATTTACGGCCCGCAGGATTTCTATGCCACCGACGATGAAACCTGGGAGCGTTACTGGCAGACCAACGTGATGTCCGGCGTGCGTCTGTCCCGCGCCCTGCTGCCGGGCATGGTGCAGAAAGGCTGGGGACGCGTGGTGTTTATCTCCTCCGAGTCAGCCTGCAATATTCCGGCGGATATGATCCACTACGGCGTGACCAAAACGGCGCAGCTCTCGCTGGCGCGCGGGCTGGCGAAGTTTGTGGCGGGGAGCGGCGTGACGGTCAACAGCGTCCTGCCGGGCCCGACGATGTCTGACGGTTTCGCCGAGATGATGAAAGATGAAATCGAAAAAACCGGCAAATCGCTGGAGCAGCTGGCGAAAGAGTTTGTGATGGCCCACCGCCCCAGCTCGGTTATCCAGCGCGCGGCCACGGTTGAAGAGGTGGCCAATATGGTGATTTATGTCTGTTCGACCCAGGCCTCCGCCACCTCGGGCGCGGCGCTGCGCGTCGACGGTGGCGTCGTGGATGACATCATCTGACGCTGTCAGGCCGCGCTGCCTGCGATGCGACGGGCGGTAATGTAGTGTGCCTGCCAGTAATCATCCGTCAGGGTTGAAACCGTTACGCCCTGACTGGTTGAGGCATGAATAAACTGGTTTTCACCAATATAAACGCCAACGTGCTTGCGGTTCGGGCCCGTCTGGAAGAAGACCAGATCGCCGGCTTTCAGGCGGTATTGCGCCACCTGCACGCCGCGATGGATCTGTTCACTCGTCGTGCGCGGTAAATTAAGATGCGCCGCATCGGTGAACAGGTGCTGCATGAGCGCGGAGCAATCTACCCCGCGATGCGTGGTTCCGCCCCACCGGTACTGGGTGCCTTTCCACTTCTGGTATTGATCGAGAATACGCGAGCGCAGCGGACCTGTTTCCTGATGCACCAGCGCAGATTTCGCCGGTGATGCCGCCAGCTCGCTGTTCATCGATAACATCGACGCTGGAAGTTGAAAGCTGAACGCAGAAAACGAAGCAAAACTTAACGTGAGGATTGAAATAAGCGATCTAAGAGTCATATCAAGAAAGAAGTAGTGAGTGAGTTTTTCCTTACCTGTGGGGGCCAATGGTTCCCCTAAATATCTTGCGATGTGGCGATAATATAGACAGCTCGTTTTTTCACCAATTGTTATCGAGGCCAAAAATGGACTCACTTTGAGATCGCAAGATCGAGAAAAAAAGAGTGGTGATATAAGGACTGTCCAGCTAAAGCAGGTAAACTGATCCGCAGAATGTGTATTTCAGCTAAGACGTATTTATGACCAATATGATTGCCGACGAGACGGTGGCTAAATCCAGCGTGCTCTCTGTCTTCGACTTTGACGGGACATTAACGCACCACGACAGCTTTATTCCTTTCCTGCGTTTTGCCTTCGGCAAACGTTACTTCGCGGGCCGCCTGGTGCGCATGGCGCTGCCCACGCTCCACTGCGTGCGTCGCAAGCTGACGCGCGATGAGCTCAAGGAAGTGCTGATTAAAACGTTCCTGACGGGCGTGGATGAACACTGGCTGCGCCAGCAGGCGGAAGCCTTTTGTGAAAAATACTGGAACAAGCTGATGCGCCCTGAAGGGGTTCTGGCGGTGGCGGCTGAGGTAAATTCCGGTGCGGAGGTGACCATCTGTTCCGCGTCCCCGGCGCTGGTGCTCCAGCCGTGGGCTGATAAGCTCGGCATTAAGCTGATTGGCACGCAGCTGGAAGTGAAAGACGGCAAGCTGACGGGGCGCATCACGGGCAATAACTGCCGCTGCGCCCAGAAGGTGGCAAGGCTGGAAAAAGTGTATGGCGATCTGAACGCCTATCATCTGCGCGCCTGGGGCGACACCCGCGGCGACCACGAACTGCTGGCGGCGGCGCAGGATCCGCACTGGCGGCACTTCCACCACCCGCGCAAGCGTCGGAATTCACCGATTAAGGGTTAGGTGCGGACCGGTGCCCTCACCCCTGCCCTCTCCCACAGGGAGAGGGAGAAAGGCGGTACATCAGGCCTCACGTTTCCCCGGGAACATCACGCTCGCAATAATCCCCAGCGCCAGCACGCCTAATACCACAAACAGACTGGCCGTCGCGCCAATGCTGTAACCGTGATGCCAGAAGTGGTCGGTGGCATTTAACCCCAGCTTGAACGCCACGAAGAACAGCAGCAGAACCACGGCTTTCTCGAGGTGCACCAGATACTGCTTCAGCGCTTCCAGCACGAAGTAAAGCGTACGCAGGCCGAGAATGGCGAACATCATGGCGCTGTAGATAATCAGCGGCTCGCGGCTCACGGCAATAATGGCCGGCACGGAGTCAAACGCGAACATGACGTCAGAGAGTTCGACGACGGCTACGCAAAGCAGCAGCGGCGTCGCATAGCGCTTCGCCTTCTTCACGCGTCCGACCATCACGTCCTGGTTTTCCGGCTTTTCAAGCTCCGCATCCACCTCTTTCTGGGTCAGAATAAAGGCGTTGCTGCTGATTTTCGGCCAGACCGGATAGAAGCGCTTCACCAGGCGATAGGCGAGATGACCCGAGTAATCTTCCACTTCGTCGCTCTCTTCATTGCGCCTGAGCATCATCACCGCCGTCCAGCCAACGACCAGCGCGAAGATCACCTCAACGTACGGCCCCAGGCTTAACAGGCTGGTGCCGATAGCCACAAAGATGCCGCGGAAGACTATCGCCCCCAGCACGCCCCAGTAGAGCACGCGGTGACGGTACTTATCCGGCACGCCGAACCAGGCGAAGATTGCCATCATCACAAACAGGTTATCGACGGAGAGCACCTCTTCCAGCGCGTAGCCGGTGAGGAACAGGCTCGCCATCTCGGCGCCGTGGTGAACATACAGGAATCCGGCGAAGGCCATCGCCATCATGACCCAGAAAATGGACCACATCGCCGCGCTTTTCAGCGAGACGGGTTTATCGTGACGGTGCATAAAGAGGTCGATAAACATCGCCCCTACGGCCATCACCACAAAGACAACAACGGTTTCCGTCGGGAAACCGAGATGAGCAGCAGACATACAAAACCCTTTTGGCAGACAAAACACAACACCATGCAAACTGGCGTAAACCAGGAACAGAAAAGGGCGGGCCGTTAATCAGCCTCTTCGCCCTCAAAGTCGCGGCCTTCCGGCCACGCAAGGAGGAGTACTTTACCTTACCAGGCGGGGATCGTGCATCTGCCGTTTAGGCGCTCATGCCGCGCAAACGCTGCAGCACCGCCACCAGAACCGCGACAGACCAGCCCACCATCAACGCGCCCACCAGCCCTTCCACCCCGCCGATGAGCCGCCAGTGCTGGGGTAACGTGACGTCGCCGTATCCCACGGTAGCGTAGCTGACCAGTGAAAAAGAGAAGCTGGTGTTCCAGTCATTAAACGCGTCGATGACAAAATAAAACGCAGCAAACAGTCCGGCCTCAAGGAGGTGGGCGAAGATCATGGAGATCACGATACCGACATTGCGTAAAACGATGCGTACCGCCGAATCGACTTCTAATTTGATGAACTTTAAAACGCCAAACATCCACAGCGAATGGATCACCACGGTAAGGGTAAGCAAAATAATAATACTGAGTAGCTGCATGATGCGTGCTCGACCAAAAGGAATCTGGCCCCGCGAACGAGGCGGGGCACCTGGTCGAAGCTTAGTTGAATGACGAGGAAAAGTTGGTGCAATAATTGCGTTGCGTGATTATCTCCCTTGCAGCGTGCCCTCTTTGCGGCTGGTTCGACTGCTGTGAGCGATATATCTGCAGCGCACTATCTGTGAGTCACCTCTTATTTACATCATTTAAACCTTCCATTAACTGGATAAAAATAACGCGCCGTCGCTATAGTGGTTTTGTTTAATAAAACTGAGTTGTACCTAATAAAACAAAGAACAAACCCTGCGAGGACACAATGACAGAACATTTACGTAACGGCGCTACCGCCACCGAGGACATAGAAAGAGAGACGATGCGGAAGGTGATCTGGCGTATTCTCCCGTTTCTGATTGTCAGTTACCTGGTCTCCATTATCGATCGCGGGAATATCGGCATGGCTTCGCTGCAGATGAATGAGGACCTTGGCCTCAGCAAAGCCGCGTTTGGCTTCGCCAGCAGTCTTTATTTCGTGGCCTATTTTTTGTTTGAAGTACCCAGCAACCTGGCCATGCAGAAAGTCGGCGCCCGGCTGTGGATCCCGCGCATTATGATCAGCTGGGGCATCGTCTCCATGTGTATGTCCCTGGTGCAGAACACCACGTCGCTCTATATCGTCCGTTTTCTTCTCGGTGCTGCAGAGGCGGGCTTCTTCCCGGGCGTCGTGCTGTATCTGACCTGGTGGATCCCGTCCCGCTACCGCGCACGCATTATTGCGTCCTTTATGGTCGCCATCCCGCTCGCTAACTTCATCGGCTCCCCGCTTTCCGGGTTGATACTGTCACTGGATGGATGGCTGGGTCTTCGCGGCTGGCATCTGCTGTTCATTATTGAAGGCTTGCCGGCGGTGCTGCTGGGTATTGCAGCCTGGTTTATTCTCCGGGATCGCCCTCATCAGGCGAGCTGGCTCAGCAGCGAACAGAAACAGTGGCTGGAAACCACGCTGGAAACCGAGCGTAGCCAGCAAAAGAACATTGGACACCAGACGACGTGGCAGTTGCTAAAGCATCGTCAGATCTGGCTGATGGCGCTGATTTACGCGGGTGCATCTTCCGCGGGCACCACGATCAGCGTCTGGTCTCCTCAACTGCTGAAATCCTTCCATCTGGATAACCTTGAGACAGGTCTGTTTAACGCCATTCCTTACGGTCTGGCATCGGTTCTGATGATTGTATGGGGACGGAATTCCGATCGTACCAACGAACGCCGCTGGCATACCGCGCTCACGCTGTTCATGATTGCCGCCGGCGTGTTCGCCGCCTTTGTAAGCGTCTCGCTGTCTGCCACGATCGTTATCCTCAGCATTATGCTGATAGGCGCTTATTCAATGAAAGGGCCTTTCTGGGCGCTGGCGTCCGGTTGGATGAGCAGTACCTCAGCGGCGGCGGGACTGGCCGCGATTGGCGCCATCGCAAACCTGATAGGTGGGGCGGTGATGGTAAACGCGTACGGCATTATCAATGAGCGGACAGGCAGCTACACGCTGGCAATGCTTCCGCTGGCCGCGCTGTGCGTGGCCGGGGGTATCGCGGTGCTCATTATGGGGCGGCAGGCCCGCCGCGCTCAGCTACACGAAAAACAGGTCACGCATTAACGATGACAGAAGCGGGACATTTGTCCCGCTTCTGCGTTTAAAGATTTTCTTCCGCCGCGTCGCTCGTTTCACCAAAGAACTGCTGACAGAAGGGCTTGCTGGCGCCCATTTTCTGCGACAGACGGCTTGCAGCCGCCTTCATCAACTGCCCTATTTCCTTCTCACGACGATCTTCCGTCAGCCGCGAGATGGGGCCGGTCAGGGCTAACGCCGCAACCAGCTTGTCGTGAACGCCGAAGACAGGCATCGCAAACGCAGCGGTATGGGGGTCGCGCGCGCCTGACGTGTAGAATGGGAGTTCAGCGTCTCCCTCCGGCAGGCTTTCATTGAGCCCCCAATGGCGTAATACCTTACTGATGGCCGAATTATCGAGCGGGAACTGGCTGCCGGGAAGATTGCTGTGTCGCAGGCCATGCGACGCTTCAGCGCGAAACAGGCAAAGCCGCTGCCCTCCCTCCAGCACATACCAGCTGGCACTCTCCTGAGACGCCAGGGATAAGGCCTGAAGCTCTGGCTGAACCACCCGGGAAAGATGGAAAGATTGTTCATACAGCTTGCCGAGGTAAAGCAGACGTGGGCCCAGCGCATAATTGCCGTCTTCATGCCTGACGACGTAATTCATCCGTTCAAGAGAATTCATCAAGCGGTAAACCGTGGTTTTGTGATAACCCGACAGCTGTGCCAGCGCGGTCAGCGTCAGGCTCTCATCTCCAGGACGGAAGCAATCCAGTAAAGCCAGCGCTTTTTCAACCGCTACAACGCCTTCATTCCCCATCATTATCTCCTTTTTAGCCCGGCAGTGAGTGTACCTCAAATTTTGTGAGTCACTTCGTGTTTACATCACAAACGCCACCTCGGGTCTGGCTAAAAGGAAAGCAACACCGCTATAGTTGTTTTGTTCTGTACACCTGCATTGTACTCAGTAAAACAATATGGAGGCATTTATGTCCGTTAATGAAAAAAAACCGATTAATCGCCATTTCGAGCGCGTTTCTGCCGAGGACGTACGTCGGGCGGCCGAGTATCAGGCAGCTATTCTGGCCGACGTGGCCGGTCGCCGCGGTACGCTTCATGGCCGCATCAAACCGCTGGCCCCACACATGTCCGTTGCGGGTCCGGCCATCACCGTTGAAGTCCGCCCGGGTGATAATCTGGCGATTCATGCCGCGATGGCGGTGGCGCAGCCCGGCGATGTCCTGATCGTCGATGGCAAAGGCGACCTGAGCTGCGCGCTGCTTGGCGAAATCATGGCCACTCAGGCTCAGGCGAGCGGCATTGCGGGCATTATTATTGATGGCGCTGTACGTGACGCCGACACCCTGAGCAAAGGTCACTACCCCGTCTTTTCTGCCGGTTTGAACCCCTGCGGCCCGACAAAGTTAATTTCTGGCCGGGTTAATCATCCCATTTCAGTCGCCGGGGCGACGGTTCAGGCCGGGGATCTTGTTGTCGCGGATATCGACGGCGTGGTCGTCATCCCGCGCGATGAGGTTCAGGAGGTTATCGCTCTGGCAAAAGAAAAGCTGGAGATGGAGACCCGGCGTCTTGCCGCCATCCGTGAAGGCGATTTACGTCCACACTGGCTTGATGACGCGCTTCGTAAGGCAGGTATGTTGAGCGACGAGGAGACGCTGTGATGGGGGGCAAAGACGTAGTGCTGGTTACCGGAAGCGACCTGGCGGAGCAGGCCATGGTGATGTTACAGGGCTTTGAGGTAGTGTTTGCGGGCCGCCAGCCCACAGAAGATGACCTGATCGCGCTGTGTAAACGACACAATCCTGTGGCGATCCTGGTACGTTACGGCAGGATCACCGAGAAAGTTATGGATGCCGCCCCGGCTTTGCAGGTTATTTCCAAGCACGGAAGCGGGATCGATGTGATAGACCAGACGGCAGCGGCCGAGCGCAACATCGCCGTCCGGGCTGCGCCAGGTGCAAACGCGGCGGCAGTGGCTGAACATACCTGGGCGCTGATCCTCGCCTGCGCAAAGTCAGTGGTGCCTCTGGACAAGCGGCTGCGAGACGGGCACTGGGATAAGGCGACGCATAAATCCATTGAACTGGAGGGCTTAACGTTAGGGCTAATTGGGTTGGGTGCTATCGGCTCGCGCGTGGCGACTATTGGTCACGCTTTCGGCATGAAAGTGCTGGCTTACGATCCCTATGCTAAGACTATGCCTGCCCTGTGCGAACGCGCAGAAACGCTGAACGGACTTCTTTCCCGTTCCGATGTCATCTCTTTGCACTGTCCGCTGACCGATGAGAATCGGGGGATGATCAATAGCGAAACGCTCGCACACTGCAAGCGGAACGCAATTCTGGTCAATACGGCACGCGGTGGGCTGATCCACGATGAGTCGTTACTGACGGCGCTCAGGGATGGCACGCTGCACAGCGCCGCGCTGGACAGCTTTACCCACGAGCCGCTGACCGCGCCGCACCTCTGGCAGTCCGTAGAAAACGTGGTTATTTCACCGCATATTGGCGGCGTTACCGCAGCGTCATATATCAGGATGGGGACCGTGGCCGCGAGCAATATTCTTGCTGTGACAGACGTCACCACCGTCAGCTCGTAAAGCCAACCGTGACGAGTGGCTGTGCTCTTATGTCACTTGTCTTCTGCCAGCGCCTGAGCGCACGCCCAGGCACTTGCCCATGCCCACTGGAAGTTGTACCCGCCGAGCCAGCCAGTGACGTCCATCACTTCGCCAATAAAATAGAGCCCCGGCACGTTGCGCGCTTCCATGGTGCGGGACGAGAGCTCATTCGTGTCAACGCCACCCAGCGTCACTTCTGCGGTGCGGTAGCCTTCGGTGCCGTTTGGCTGAACGCGCCAGTTTGTCAGGGTCTCGACCAGCGTTTCCTGCTCGCGGCTGTTAAGCTGCTTGAGCGACACGTCCGGGATCTGCCCCAGCGCCTGCAAACATTCCACCAGACGTTTTGGCAGCTGCATTGCCAGGGTGTTTTTGAGGCTTTGATTCGGGTGCGCGGTACGCTGCTCGTTAAGGAACGCGTCGAGATCGCAATCGGGAAGCAGGTTAACCGTGACAAACTCCCCAGGCTGCCAGTAGCTGGAGATTTGCAGTACCGCCGGGCCGGAAAGGCCGCGATGGGTAAAGAGCAGATTTTCGCGGAACACCGTCCCGTCTTCGGCGGTAATGACCGAGGGAACGGACACGCCGGACAGCGTCTGAAGCTGTTCGAGAAGCGGTTTATGCAGCGTAAACGGCACCAGCCCGGCGCGCGTGGGCAAGACTTTCAGGCCAAACTGTTCGGCAATCTTATAGCCGAACGGGGAGGCGCCCAGCCCCGGCATAGACAGGCCGCCGCTGGCGATCACCAGGCTATCCGCACTGACGGTTTCACCGTTCAGCTGCAGCGTATAGCCCTGGTCGTCACGCGCGACCTCCAGCACTTCCGTGCGCAGGCGCATGACGACGCCGCCCTTCTCGCACTCGGCCACCAGCATATCGACAATCTGCTGCGCGGAGTCGTCGCAGAACAGCTGCCCCAGCGTCTTTTCATGCCACGCGATGCCGTGCTTACCCACCAGGTCGATAAAATCCCATTGGGTGTAGCGCGCCAGCGCAGATTTACAAAAATGACGGTTTTGGCTCAAATAGGCCGCGGGTTCAACATACAGATTAGTAAAGTTGCAGCGCCCGCCGCCGGACATCAGGATCTTACGGCCGGGCTTTTTACCGTTATCCAGCAGCAGCACGCGACGACCCGCCTGTCCGGCCATTGCCGCACAAAACATACCCGCCGCACCGGCGCCAATTACCACGGCATCAAACCTTTCCACGTCAAAACCCTCTTTGTTAACTGCCGCGGATTGTAAAGTTTCCTCTGTGGTCACACCAGCGTAAAAAGATATTACAAAGCCATTCCATTGAAATTTAAAGAATATCCTTTCTAGTGCTTTTCTCAAATCAGGTGGTATGTCAAAAAAAGTCTATATTTCACTTTGCCCGCCGCGCATTTGTCCTGGATAATGCGCCGCGTTCATGTCCTCAAAATGGCGTAACGTCCTATGCTACATTTGTTTGCCGGCCTGGATTTACATACCGGGCTTTTATTATTGCTTGCTCTGGTTTTTGTACTGTTTTACGAAGCGATCAACGGCTTCCACGACACTGCAAACGCAGTAGCGACGGTTATCTACACTCGCGCAATGCGATCGCAGCTTGCGGTTGTTATGGCGGCGGTATTTAACTTTTTTGGTGTTCTCCTGGGCGGGCTGAGCGTTGCGTATGCCATCGTGCATATGCTGCCAACGGATCTGCTGCTTAACGTTAGTTCTGGCCATGGCCTCGCTATGGTGTTCTCAATGCTGCTTGCTGCAATTATCTGGAACCTCGGTACCTGGTATTTTGGCCTGCCTGCATCCAGTTCTCACACCCTCATCGGCGCGATTATCGGTATCGGGTTAACCAACGCCCTGATGACCGGGACATCGGTTGTTGATGCGCTGAACCTGCCTAAAGTATTGGGCATTTTCGGCTCCCTGATCATCTCCCCTATCGTGGGTCTGGTAGTCGCGGGGGGATTGATTTTCATCCTGCGTCGCTACTGGAGCAACACGAAAAAACGTGCGCGTATCCACCTGACGCCAGCAGAGCGTGAGAAGAAAGACGGCAAGAAAAAGCCGCCGTTCTGGACGCGTATCGCCCTGATCATTTCTGCTATCGGCGTGGCCTTCTCTCACGGCGCGAACGACGGGCAGAAAGGCATTGGTCTGGTGATGCTGGTTCTGATCGGCGTCGCACCGGCAGGCTTCGTGGTGAACATGAACGCCTCGGGTTACGAAATCACCCGTACCCGCGATGCGGTCAACAACGTTGAAACCTATTTCCAGCAGCATCCTGACCTGCTGAAAAAAGCGACCGGCGTTGATCAATTGATCCCTTCTCCGGAAGCCGGTGCAACCACCGCGCCTGGCGAGTTCCACTGCCATCCGGCAAACGCGATTAACGCGCTGGAACGTGCGAAAGGCATGCTGGGCGATATCGAAAGCTACGACAAACTGGCTGTAGAACAGCGTGGTCAGCTGCGTCGTATCATGCTCTGTATCTCTGATGTGACCGATAAAGTCGCGAAGCTGCCAGAGGTGAATGGTGACGACAAACGTCTGCTGAAGAAACTGAAAAGCGATATGCTCAACACCATTGAGTACGCGCCAATCTGGATCATCATGGCCGTCGCGCTGGCGCTTGGTATCGGTACGATGATTGGCTGGCGTCGTGTGGCGACCACCATCGGCGAGAAGATCGGTAAGAAAGGCATGACCTATGCGCAGGGTATGTCCGCGCAGATGACGGCGGCAGTGTCTATCGGTCTGGCGAGCTACACCGGTATGCCGGTATCCACCACCCACGTACTCTCTTCATCCGTGGCAGGTACCATGATTGTTGACGGTGGCGGTCTACAGCGCAAAACCGTGACTAACATTCTGATGGCCTGGGTGTTCACCCTTCCGGCCTCAATCCTGCTGTCTGGCGGTTTGTACTGGATTTCGCTGAAGCTGATCTAATCGGTTTAGTGCGACAAAAAAGCGGGTCAGGAAACTGACCCGCTTTTTTTATGGCAGCTTTTTTCCATGAAGTGTTTGATAACATGAGGATTTCCTGAACATTTTTTGTTCAATTTTAAAACACAGAAAAAACTATCATGGCGGCCAGAAGAAAAATCCAGACAAAGGAGAATGTATGGCTTCTGTCCCTATCTCAGGACCGGGTTCAATCGTTATAGCGAACAATATGCGTGAGGCACGCCTTAACGGAATGTCACGCAATATGGCTACGCCCTCAACGTATTATTGGTTCTACCAAAAAGTCCGAAATGGCGGTCCCTGGGATTATAAAAAATTCGACCCTTATTTTGCTGCATTTGGTAACTTCAACTTCGGAGCCGCCGGTACTGCGGCAGGTATCCCTGCAAACATCCTCCTTATGGGGGCAGGCTGGGCTCAAGGCCGGGCAGGTACCTCAAAACCGGAATGGGGAAAATGGTACGAAAAGCCGCCTTACGGAGACGACCCAACGGACCAACGCAACATCAGAGAAGGAATAGAGTATGCCATTCAAAACGGCTATTAAATGGATTCATCGCCTTGTTACCTTTTCACTTCTGGTTCTGGTCATTGGATTTTTCTGGTTAAACCATCAGCCCAATCAGCGAAATAGCGATGAGCTACAGCGCGTTTATAAATTATCCGATAGCGTCTGGCTCTATATGACCGTGAACAATCAGGGTGGCACAACCGTACCACCAATCTACCGTTACTATCTCTCGGGGGCGCTTGCAGGGAAAGACCCTGATATTATCCATCAGCTTGCGATGAAGTATCCGGTAATCGAAGGTACAGGCACGATAACCTCGGCCAGTATTGATACAAGCGGGGAAGTGAACATTGCCTATAGCGGAAAGGTTATTTCGATTGAGAACAATATCTCCAGTCTCCGGTTCTCAGTTAAGCCCTGAGCCAGATGAAAGAAGGCGGGGCTTTCCCCGCCTGCTGTGATGCTCAGTGCCAAATCATCAATGCAATCATACTGACTACGACCAGCCCGCACAGGGCACTGGTCAAAATGAACTGACGACGCAGGCGCTCGCAGCGACGAATAAACTCTTCATCGTGATGATCGCGGTAGCGCTGGTAGTAGATGTACCCCACCAGACGCATCTGCTTGCTGGGCTGTCCATGCGAGGTGAAGAACCCTCCACCGTCCACATACTGATAAAGCAACGGATCGCAACCACGAAGTACCACTAACAGCGCACGTAACGATGAGAAGTAGCGCGCCATATTCACTATGCAAACCACGCATAACGCCCAAAACAATGCGACGGTGCTAATCATACATCCTCCCCGGCGTCCGCCCACGAAGCAAGGCTCCTGAGCTACCGCACCCCAATGCCCTGACAGACAGTTCAGTGAAAGAATGACCAAAATCGATCCGGTTCGCGTTTTAATATCCGAACGGCTCATTTAACAGTGTAGGAGATCCGTTAATTTTTTTGCCACAAGGTTAATCGTTATCAACACCAAAGCTTGAAAAATATGTTTAACTGGGCCGTAATGAAAGTATCAGACGACGGCATTCTCACTTAGTCATCGATAACTTAAGGAAGGAGTAACACTATGGCTTACAAACACATTCTCATCGCGGTTGACCTCTCTCCGGAGAGCAAAGTGCTGGTTGATAAAGCGGTATCCATGGCACGTCCCTACAACGCGAAAGTTTCGCTGATTCACGTTGACGTGAATTACTCCGACCTCTACACCGGTCTGATCGACGTGAATCTTGGCGATATGCAGAAACGCATCTCCGAAGAGACTCACCATGCCCTGAGCGAACTCTCCACCAACGCGGGCTATCCGATTACCGAAACCCTGAGCGGCAGCGGCGACCTGGGCCAGGTGCTGGTTGATGCGATCAAGAAATACGATATGGACCTGGTGGTTTGCGGTCATCATCAGGACTTCTGGAGCAAGCTGATGTCTTCAGCGCGCCAGCTGATTAACACCGTTCACGTGGATATGCTGATTGTTCCACTGCGTGACGAAGAAGACGAGTAAGTGCGTTAAACTCCCCTCACCCTAACCCTCTCCCAAAGGGAGAGGGGATAGATCGAGGACACAGGCCGGGTAAGGCGAAGCCGCCACCCGGCTTTTTTATTCCGGCGTACCCGGATAAATATCAAACCGGTGCCCTTTGGTGGTCACCGCGTTAGTGGTCGCAACGTCCGCCAGCGGCGGCGCATAGTCCGGGCGCTTTACCACCACCCGCTTCGTGGCAAGCTGACGAGCCGGCTCCAGCAGGCCATCGGCATCCAAATCAGGCCCCACCAGCGACTGAAACACCCGCATCTCTTTCTTCACCAGCGCGCTTTTCTGCTTATGCGGGAACATAGGGTCGAGATAGACCACCTGCGGGCGCGGGGTGATATCCGTCAATGCCGTCAGGCTGGAGGCGTGGATCAGCTGTAGTCGTTCCTGCAGCCACGGGCCGACTTCCGGGTCCGCATAGCCCCGCGCTAGTCCATCATCGAGCAGCGCAGCGACGACCGGATTACGCTCCAGCATCCGCACGCGACAGCCGACAGACGCCAGCACAAACGCATCGCGCCCCAGCCCCGCCGTGGCATCGACCACGTCCGGGAGGTAGCTCCCTTTGATGCCGACCGCTTTGGCCACCGCTTCGCCGCGACCGCCGCCGAACTTGCGCCGGTGCGCCATCGCGCCGCCGACAAAATCGACGAAAATCCCGCCGAGCTTCGGTTCGTCGCGCTTGCGTAATTCGAGATGTTCCGGCGTCATCACCAGCGCCATCAGGTTTTCTTCATCGTGCTCCAGCCCCCAGCGGGCCGCCAGAACAGATAAGGCGCCGTCTCCGGCGCCTGTTTCATCTACTAAGCAGATCTTCACGTAACAATCAGCCTTTGATCCCGTAATGCTCAAGCATCGCGTCCAGCTGCGGCTCGCGTCCGCGGAAGCGTTTGAACAGCACCATTGGCTCTTCAGACCCGCCGCGGGTCAGGATGTTATCGAGGAACGACTGGCCGGTTTCGCGGTTGAAGATCCCCTCTTCTTCGAAGCGGGAGAAGGCATCCGCGGCCAGCACGTCGGCCCACAGGTAGCTGTAGTAGCCCGCCGCGTAGCCGCCGGCGAAGATGTGGCTGAACGCGTGCGGGAAGCGGCCCCAGGTTGGCCCTGGAATAACGGCAACCTGCTTTTTAATCTCGGCCAGGGTCTCAAGGATTTTCGCACCCTGCTCCGGGCTAAACTCGGCGTGCAGGCGGAAATCGAACAGGCCGAACTCCAGCTGGCGCAGAATGAACATCGCCGCCTGGTAGTTTTTCGCCGCCAGCATTTTATCCAGCAGCGCTTTCGGCAGCGGCTCGCCGGTCTCATAGTGACCTGAGATAAACGCCAGCGCGTCCGGCTCCCAGCACCAGTTTTCCATAAACTGGCTTGGCAGCTCGACCGCATCCCACGGCACGCCGCTGATACCGGCTACGCCTGCGGTTTCGATGCGGGTCAGCATGTGGTGCAGACCATGACCGAACTCGTGGAAAAGGGTGATCACTTCGTCGTGGGTGAACAGCGCCGGTTTGCCGCTTACCGGACGGTTGAAGTTACAGGTCAGGTAGGCGACCGGTTTTTGCAGGGAACCGTCGGCTTTACGCATCTGGCCCACGCAGTCGTCCATCCACGCCCCGCCGCGCTTGTTCTCACGCGCGTAGAGATCGAGGTAGAAGCTGCCGCGCAGCTCGTTTTTCTCATCATACAGCTCGAAGAAGCGCACGTCCGGGTGCCAGACGTCGATATCGGTACGCTCTTTGGCGGTGATGCCATAGATGCGCTTTACCACTTCGAACAGGCCGTTAACGGCTTTGTTTTCCGGGAAGTACGGGCGCAGCTGCTCGTCGCTGATGCTGTAGAGGTGCTGCTTCTGTTTTTCGCTGTAGTACGCGATATCCCACGGCTGCAGCTCGTCCACGCCGAACTCGGCTTTCGCGAAGGCGCGCAGCTGGGCCAGCTCTTTCTCACCCTGCGGACGGGCGCGTTTCGCCAGATCGGTCAGGAAGTCGAGCACCTGCTGCGGGTTCTCCGCCATTTTGGTGGCGAGGGATTTATCCGCGTAGTTTTCGAAGCCCAGCAGCTGCGCCAGCTCGTGACGCAGGGCGAGGATTTCCGCCATTACCGGGCTGTTGTCCCACTTACCGGCATTCGGCCCCTGATCGGAGGCGCGGGTGCTGTACGCGCGGTACATCTCTTCGCGCAGGGCCTGGTTGTCGCAGTAGGTCATCACCGGCAGATAGCTCGGGATATCAAGCGTCAACAGGAAGCCTTCCTGCTCTTTCGCTTCGGCCTGGGCTTTTGCCGCCGCCAGCGCGCTTTCCGGCATACCGGCCAGCTCAGCTTCGTCGGTAATCAGCTTCGTCCAGCCCATGGTGGCGTCGAGCACGTTGTTGCTGTACTGGTTGCCCAGCTCGGACAGACGCGCGGCAATTTCGCCGTAGCGGGTCTGCTTCTCTTTTGGCAGGCCAATCCCGGACAGCTCAAAATCACGCAGGGCGTTATCGACCGATTTTTTCTGCGCCGTGTTCAGTTCGGCATAGTGGTCGCCGTCGCGCAGGTCGCGGTAGGCTTTGTACAGCCCTTCGTGCTGCCCGACCCAGGTGCTGTACTCAGAGAGCAGCGGCAGGGTCTGCTCGTAGGCTTCGCGCAGTTCCGGGCTGTTTTTTACCGAGTTCAGGTGGCTCACCGGGGAGAAGATACGCCCCAGCACGTCGTCCACTTCGGCCAGCGGCTGACACAGATTTTCCCAGGTGTACGGCGCGCCCTGCGCTACCACGCTTTCTACCGCCGCGCGGCAGTTGTCCAGCGATTGCGTAACGGCTGGAACAACATGCTCAGGGAGGATTTTAGAAAACGGCGGCAACGAAAAAGGCGTCAGTAATGGATTGGTCATAAACGCTGTCCTGTTGAAATAGGTGAATGAAGCGCGCATCCGGCGCTGTGCATATGAGATCTAGAATGGGGTTAAGTGTAGAGGATTTCAATGCCGGACGTTGCGCTTTCGCGGCGGTGGAAACTTTTCTGTATACTGTGGCGATACGCTCTATTTTTGCCCGATGGCGTTACGCTTATCGGGCCTACGTTTACTACCTGGAACACATTCATCCATGCTCAGTTATCGCCACAGCTTCCACGCAGGCAACCACGCCGACGTCCTTAAACACACCGTTCAGAGCCTGATCATCGAATCGCTCAAAGAGAAAGAGAAGCCGTTTCTCTATCTGGACACGCACGCGGGCGCGGGCCGTTATCAGCTGAGCGGCGAGCATGCCGAGCGTACCGGTGAATATCTGGAAGGGATTGCCCGCATCTGGCAGCAGGACGATCTGCCTGCCGAGCTGGAGCCTTACATCGGCGTAGTAAATCACTTCAACCGCAACGGCCAGCTACGCTACTACCCTGGCTCACCGCTGATTGCACGCCAGCTGCTGCGCGAGCAGGACAGCCTCCAGCTGACCGAACTGCATCCGAGCGACTTCCCGCTGCTGCGTTCCGAATTCCAGAAAGACAGCCGCGCCCGCGTGGAAAAAGCCGACGGTTACCAGCAGCTGAAGGCCAAACTGCCGCCGGTTTCCCGTCGTGGCCTGGTGCTGATCGACCCGCCGTACGAAATCAAAACCGACTATCAGGCGGTGGTAACCGGCATCCACGAAGGCTACAAACGCTTTGCTACCGGCACCTATGCCCTGTGGTACCCGGTGGTGCTGCGCGCGCAGATCAAACGCATGATCAAAGACCTGGAAGCGACCGGCATCCGCAAGATCCTGCAGATCGAGCTGGCGGTACGCCCTGACAGCGATCAGCGCGGCATGACCGCCTCCGGCATGATTGTGATCAACCCGCCGTGGAAGCTCGAAGCGCAGATGAACAACGTGCTGCCGTGGCTGCATAAAACGCTGGTCCCCGCCGGTACAGGCCACGCCACCGTCAGTTGGATCGTGCCGGAGTAATCGCAGTCATCGGTGGAAACTATTGATTTCAGGTATACAATCGCGGCAATTCACGATTAAGGACAAAAGCAATGACTAAGCATTATGACTACATCGCAATCGGCGGCGGCAGCGGCGGCATCGCCTCCATCAACCGTGCGGCCATGTACGGCCAGAAGTGCGCGCTGATTGAAGCCAAAGCGCTGGGCGGCACCTGCGTGAACGTGGGTTGTGTACCGAAGAAAGTGATGTGGCATGCGGCGCAGATCCGTGAAGCTATCCATATGTATGGCCCGGACTACGGCTTTGACACCACCATCAACCGCTTCGACTGGGACAAACTGATCGCCAGCCGTACCGCCTACATCGACCGTATTCACACCTCGTACGACAACGTGCTGGGTAAAAATAACGTCGATGTTATCCACGGTTTCGCCCGCTTTGTGGACGCGAAAACGATCGAAGTGAACGGCGAGACGATCACCGCCGATCACATCCTGATCGCCACCGGCGGTCGTCCGAGCCACCCGAACATCCCGGGCGTGGAATACGGCATCGACTCCGACGGTTTCTTCGAGCTGCCTGCCCTGCCAAAACGCGTTGCCGTTGTTGGCGCGGGCTATATCGCGGTGGAACTGGCTGGCGTGATTAACGGCCTGGGCGCGGAAGCGCACCTGTTCGTACGTAAACACGCGCCGCTGCGCAGCTTTGACCCGCTGATTGTCGATACGCTGGTTGAAGTGATGAACACCGAAGGCCCGACCCTGCACACCAACGCCGTGCCAAAAGCGGTGGTGAAAAACGCGGATGGTAGCCTGACGCTTGAGCTGGAAGATGGCCGCAGCCAGACCGTCGATTGCCTGATCTGGGCGATTGGCCGTGAACCTGCGAACGATAACTTCAACCTGGGCGTGACGGGCGTGAAAACCGACGAAAAAGGCTATATCGTCGTCGATAAATTCCAGAACACCAGCGTACCGGGCATTTATGCGGTCGGCGATAACACCGGCGCGGTTGAGCTGACGCCGGTCGCCGTTGCGGCGGGCCGTCGTCTCTCCGAGCGCCTGTTCAACAACAAGCCGGACGAGCATCTGGACTACAGCAACATCCCAACCGTGGTCTTCAGCCACCCGCCAATCGGCACCGTCGGCTTAACCGAGCCGCAGGCGCGCGAGCAGTACGGCGACGACCAGGTGAAAGTGTATAAATCGGCATTTACCGCGATGTACACCGCCGTCACCTCTCACCGTCAGCCGTGCCGCATGAAGCTGGTCTGCGTAGGTCCGGAAGAGAAGATTGTCGGTATCCACGGCATCGGTTTCGGCATGGACGAGATCCTGCAGGGCTTCGCCGTGGCGCTGAAGATGGGCGCAACCAAGAAAGACTTCGACAACACGGTGGCCATCCACCCTACGGCCGCGGAAGAGTTTGTGACCATGCGTTAATCCTGATGCCCCTCTCCGGAGGGGCATTTTTTTAACATTCATAAATCGTTGCAAAACGAATGCTCCGAAAATAGTGATCTACCGCACATATCCCTCCCCATCTACCGAAGCGAATGTCTACGCTTATAAGACGCCCGGATAAACCTGTCTTTTGAACACACAACCGGAGGTCCCTATCACCATGTTCAACCAGAAACTACAGGCTACCGAGAACATCGAGTTCGAGATTGCAGAAGAGCTGCGCTACGAGACCGATCCCTGCGAGTTGAAACTGGATGAAATGATTGAGGCGGAGCCGGAACCCGAAATGATCGAGGGGCTACCCGCCTCCGATGCGTTGACGCCCGCAGACCGCTATCTTGAACTGTTCGAGCATGTGCAGTCGACGCGGCTGTTTGCGGACAGTAAAACCTTCCCCGACTGCGCGCCGAAGATGGATCCGCTGGATATCCTGATCCGCTACCGCAAGGTCAGACGCCACCGGGATTTCGACCTGCGCCAGTTTGTGGAGAACCACTTCTGGATGCCTGAAACGTACGGCACAGAATATGTCTCCGACCCGGGACTCTCCCTGAAAGAGCATATTGATAACCTGTGGCCGGTGCTGACGCGCGAGCCGCAGGATCATATTCCCTGGTCTTCCCTGCTGGCCCTGCCGCAGGCCTATATCGTCCCCGGCGGGCGATTCAGCGAGACCTACTACTGGGATTCCTATTTCTCCATGCTGGGGCTGGCGGAGAGCGGCCGTAACGATCTGCTCAAATGTATGGCGGACAACTTCGCCTGGCTGATTGAACGCTACGGGCATATCCCCAACGGCAACCGCACCTATTACCTCAGCCGCTCACAGCCGCCGGTCTTTGCCCTGATGGTGGAGCTGTTCGAGGAGGACGGCGTGCGCGGTGCGAAACGCTATCTGGATCACCTCAAAATGGAATACGCCTTCTGGATGGACGGCGCGGAGTCGCTGCTGCTTAACCAGGCTTACCGCAGTGCTGTGCGCATGCCGGACGGTTCACTGCTCAACCGCTACTGGGACGACCGTGATACCCCGCGCGACGAATCGTGGATTGAGGACGTGGAAACTGCCCGCCACTCGGGTCGTCCGCCCAATGAGGTATATCGCGACCTGCGCGCGGGTGCGGCGTCCGGCTGGGATTATTCGTCCCGCTGGCTGCGCGATCCGTCGCGGCTCGCCAGCATCCGCACGACGCAGTTTATCCCCATCGATCTGAATGCCTTCCTGTTCAAGCTGGAAAGCGCTATCGCCAACATCTCCGCGTCGAAAGGGGATAAAGAGACGGCAGAGGCGTTCCGCCAGAAAGCCAACGATCGCCGCGCGGCGGTGAACCGCTATCTGTGGGACGAGGAGAGCGGCTGCTACCGCGATTACGACTGGCGACGCGAAGAGCTGGCGCTGTTTTCTGCCGCCAGCATTGTGCCGCTATATGTTGGAATGGCGACGCACGAGCAGGCAGAACGTTTGTCGGATGCGGTCAAGGCGCGTCTGCTGACGCCGGGCGGAATTCTGGCGACCGAGTACGAAACCGGCGAGCAGTGGGATAAACCCAACGGCTGGGCGCCGCTGCAGTGGATGGCGATTCAGGGGTTCAAGCAGTACGGCAACGACTCGCTGGGCGATGAGATCGCCTGGAGCTGGCTGCATACGGTGAACCATTTTTATAAGACGCATCACAAGCTGATTGAGAAGTACCACATCGCCAGCAGCACGCCGCGCGAAGGTGGCGGGGGTGAGTATCCGCTGCAGGACGGTTTCGGCTGGACGAACGGCGTGGTGCGGCGGCTGATTGGGTTGTATGGGGAGCCTTAAGCGGGGTGCGGTCTGGTGCCCTCACCCCTCACCCTAACCCTCTCCCCAGAGGGGAGAGGGGACTGCACGGTGCGCTCTTCATCTCCCTCGCCCCTATGGGGAGAGGGCTGGGGTGAGGGGAAAAATTTTAGCGAATCACCTCATAAATGGCAGTCTGAATAGACTGCCATTTTTTCGTGGTGGCATCCGGCTGCGACTGCGCGCGCCGTGTGGCCATGTCGAGATCGTGCTGCTGGCGTTTCACCACGGCAGGTACGGTGCAGAAAGCTTTGAGATACTCTTTACGAACCGAGGTCAGAGACTCGCCGTTCGACATGGCGTGGCTGAGCGTGTTGATGAAGCGACGGCACGGCTTCTCTTCCACCATGTTCTGGCGGTAGCGTAACATCAGCTCCAGCACATCGTCATAGCCTGCCGACATCGCCTCTTCGGTCCAGGACAGCTTCCAGTCCATACCGCCCTGCAAAAATAGCAGGGTTACGCGGGTATCGTTGCGGTTAATGGCCGAGCGGAAATTATTCTCGTCCCAGGTGACCCCCATGCGCGTGAGCGTTTCGCGCGAAGAAGGCGTCTCGCGCATTTCCTGCGGAGGAGCCGCTTCAGCCGCGCTGGCGGTTGCAGGCTGCGGTTTGCTGCTGGTCACCAGCCAGAAGCCCCCTGCCACGATGGCAATCACCATGACGCCAACCGCCCCCCATAGCGCACCGGAAATGAGCTGCTCGCGTTGTTCAGGGGTACGCGGCGCGCGCTGGGTCGGCTTTTCAATGGTGTCACGGACTTCAAACAGATCCCCACCGGTGACCCGATCCATTTTCTGCGCCTTTTCCCAGAAGGTATGCAATTCGCTGGCATCTACCGCCATGAATCCGGCCGGATTGACGCGCGTTCTCCCCTCTTCAAACGCGCGCTGAACGGGCCGCGCGATCTGCGCGTAGTAGCTATCCAGCAGCTGAATTTGCGCCGAGCTTAACGTTTTCTGAACGGTGATGCTGTTGCGGATTTGCCGGATGTCATCGAGGAAGGTTTGCAGCGTTTTGCGCGGTTCAACCAGCAGCGTCAGCATGGACGGGTCGCTGAACAGCGAAGCGTAATAGCGGCTGAACTCTTTTTTATCCACCAGCATCTGCGCCAGTTCACTGAACATCATGCCGCTCAGGACATCATTGATCTCGCCAAGCTTCAGCCAGCGCCGTACGCGGTCAGCGTTAAACAGGGTCTTTAGATGGTTGTTCAGCCGCACCTGATCGGGCCAGGCCTGCTGGATGAGTCCTTTAATCATCAGCTCAATCGCGCGTACCTGCTTGTGCGCCTGCTGCTGGAGTTCGCTTCCCGGTGCCAGGTCGGTGCTGTAGGTCAACAGCGGCTGCTGCAGGCGAAGATGTTCCAGCGCGGTCACAAACCGCATCGCCGCAATAAGCTGGTTTTCACTCACATCCTGTCCGCTTTCATACTGCGGAACGCGCTGCTGCAGCAGGCGCAGCTGGAGCGTAAATTCCGACATCTCGGCATCATTGAGGTTGAGTTTTTTCGCAACGGCTCCCCAGCCGCCCAGAGCTAATCGCGCGCTGTCGAGTTGTTCCAGAAACCAGCGTGGATCTTTTCCCTCAGAAGCATGTACATTCAGAAGGAGTAAAATTTCCACCGACGCATGGCGAATGACCGCCAGACAGTGTTCAAACTGTTCGCGAATATGATGTGATGTGCTGAGAGTCATTGTTTTCCTTAAGCGACAACGAAGACATCCGGAATGGGCACGAAATGCCCTTTATTCTTTTTATTTATACGCGGTTAACCATACCTGACTTTCTGTTGAAATAAAGTGACAACCCTAAAATGATTTAAAATGTTTCAGGAGAATCTGAATGCCGGTTTTAATTACCTCTCGCCTGACCTGTTCGCCCCTGCAGGAGCAAGACTGGCCCTTTTTTCTGGCGCTACAGCAGCACCAGGACGTGATGCGCTTTGTGGCGGAAGGCCGCCCCGTCGCGGCGATCCGCGAGGCGTTTGATTCGCGCCTGGCCCCATGGGCACCGGGCAGCGCGCACTGGCTTTGTCTCGTCGTGCGTGACATCGCCTCACAGGCCCCGCTGGGTGTTACCGGGTATATTCATCGGGAGGAAGACTGCGCCGAAGTGGGCTTCCTTTTCGCACCCGAGGCGCAGGGGAAAGGTTACGGCTTTGAATCCCTGAAAGCGCTTTGCGATTACGCTTTTCATCAGGGCGGTATACGGCGACTCACCGCCACCGTCACCGCGGGAAATGTCGCGTCAAGACGCCTGCTGGAAAAAGCCCGCTTTCGTCTGGAAGGTGAATTACGCGAGAGCTATTACCTTGCGGGGCGCTGGCAAAATGACTGGCTATTTGGTTTATTACAGCAGGAATACCTGAATAATAATTCCTGACCAACCGCTTTTTAGCAGATATTTCCCGGACGTCGTTTCCTCTTCAGTGTCGCTATTAAGAGGAAACGAATATCAAACGTCATTCGCTGAAAATATTTTCTGCCGCCATTGCGTTAATAAATAATCATCAGGGTCTTTCTCTTGAGAAATATCGTGATGAAAAGGGGTTATCGGCTATGGCTGCCTGCGTTCTTTATCACTGTCAGTATGCAGACACATCCATACTAAGGGTTTCATTAAGGGGTTCCTTCCCCTTAAGCCCGTGTATCACAGGAACATACCGCCTGATACTTCAATACGTTGCGCATTCATCCAGCCCAATTTATCGCTGAGCAGTGCCGCAATGGCATCGCCAATATCGTCCGGCAGCCCCACCCGGCCCAGCGCCGTCTGCGAGGCCAGAAGCTGATTCAGCTCCGCGTTGTCGCGCACGCGTCCGCCGCCAAAGTCGGTTTCAATCGCGCCCGGCGCAATGATATTGACGGAAATTCCGCGCGCGCCCAGCTCTTTCGCCTGATAACGCGTCAGCACTTCCATCGCCCCCTTCATGGCCGCGTAGGTCCCAGAGCCCGGCTGGGTAAAACGGGCCAGCCCGCTTGAGACGTTGAGGATACGCCCCCCGTCGTTAAGCAGCGGCAGCAGGCGCTGGGTCAGGAAGAAAGGTCCTTTGAAATGAATGTTCAGCGCTTCATCAAACTGGGCTTCCGTCGTGTCGGCATAGGGCGCATATAAACCCGTTCCGGCATTGTTCAATAAATAGTCAAAGGTTTCGCGCTGCCAGGCGGTCTTAAGGGTTTCCTGAAGCTGTCGGGCAAAATGATCAAAACTCGTGATATCCCCGACGTTGAGCTGTAATGCCGCTGCGTTGACGCCTTTTTCCTGAATTTCATGCACAACATCCAGCGCTTCCTGCTGGCTACGATTGTATGTCAGGACAATTCCCGTTCCGTCTGCCGCCAGCTTTAACGCAGCGTTTTTACCCAGACCACGGCTACCACCCGTCACTAATGCGATACGTTCACTCATCATAAACCTCGTTTTGGCTGTTAAGGAGATTGAGAAAGAGCTTATTAGGTGATAGAAAATCAATAAAGATGGGTTAAAACGCTTCACTGTTTCAACAGAAACAACAATGAGCTTCCTCTATGGATAAAATTCACGCAATGCAGTTGTTCGTCCGCGTCGCGGAACTGGAGAGTTTTTCCCGCGCGGCCGAAACATTAACCCTGCCGAAAGGCAGCGTCTCGCGGCAAATTCAGGCCCTGGAAAACCGGCTTGGCACCCAGCTATTGCACCGCACCACGCGCCGCGTCAGCCTGACGCAGGACGGCATGGTCTATTACGAACGGGCAAAAGATCTGCTGGCAAACCTTGATGAACTCGACGGTATGTTTCAGCACGATCCCTCCAGCATCAGCGGTCGGCTCCGCGTGGATATGCCCGTCGGCGTTGCTCGAAATTTAGTCATCCCCAAACTGCCTGCTTTTCTGCAGCACTATCCGGGCATTGAACTGGAGCTCAGCAGCAGCGATCGTCTGGTGGATGTGATCCGCGAAGGGTTTGATTGCGTGGTGCGCGTCGGCACATTGAAGGATTCAGGGCTGATTGCCCGTCCGCTGGGCAAGCTGTCGGTGATTAACTGCGCCAGCCCGGATTATCTGGCGCGATTTGGCTACCCGGAAACGCTCGACGATTTAGGCTCGCACGCCGTCATCCACTACGCCGCGATGCTGGGAACCCGCCCGCAGGGCTTTGAGTTTTATAATGGCAGTACGACGCAGTGGATAAAAACGGGCGGGGTGTTAACCGTCAACAGCACGGAAACTTACCAGGCTGCCTGTCTCGCCGGGCTGGGCATTATTCAGGTTCCGCGGGTTGGGGTGCGCGATTTACTGCGCGCGAAGAAACTGATTGAGATCCTCCCGCAATACCGGGCCGAACCGATGCCTGTCTCCCTGATTTACCCTCACCGCCGCAACCTCTCCCGCCGGGTCCATCTGTTCATGGAGTGGCTTACCGAACTCACAAAAGCTTACGTGGACTAGCCGCAAGCTATAATTCAAAAACACATCCAGCTCAACGAAAAGGAAAATGCGCGTGACGCCGGAAAACAACCCGCAACGACCCACCCAACATTTAGAGTATGAGCCCATCAAAAAGATGGAAACCGAGCCTGAAGCGCCCGCAACGCCGGGAACAGCCAGCAAAGCGCTGGGTACGGTTACCAGCATGGCAGAAAAGATCCAGCAGCTTCCCATGATTGCGCACCTGATACGCGCCACAGAACGGTTTAATGACCGCATGGGGAACCAGTTTGGTGCCGCCATCACCTATTTTTCCTTCCTGTCGATGATTCCCATCCTGATGGTGTCGTTTGCGGCAGCCGGTTTTGTGCTCGCGTCGCACCCGACGCTGCTGCAGGATATCTTCAGTAAGATCCTGAATAACGTCAGTGACCCAACCCTTGCCAGCACGCTCAAGAGCACCATCAATACCGCCGTTCAGCAGCGTACCACCGTCGGCATCGTCGGTTTGCTGATTGCCCTTTACTCCGGCGTTAACTGGATGGGCAACCTGCGCGAGGCCATTCGCGCCCAGTCGCGCGACGTCTGGGAGCGTAAGCCGCAGGACCAGGAGAAAATCTGGGTGAAGTATCTCCGCGATTTTGTTTCGCTGATTGGCCTGCTCGTCGCGCTGATCGTGACGCTTTCCATTACCTCCGTGGCGGGCTCGGCGCAGCAGATGATCATCTCCGCGCTCTATCTTGATTACATCGAATGGCTCAAGCCCGCCTGGCGCGGCATTGGGCTGGCCATTTCCATCTTCGCCAACTACCTGCTGTTCTTCTGGATCTTCTGGCGCTTGCCCCGCCATCGTCCGCGCAAGAAGGCGCTGATCCGCGGCACGTTGATTGCGGCGATCGGCTTTGAGGTGATCAAAATCGTGATGACCTACACGCTGCCGTCGCTGGTGAAATCCCCTTCCGGCGCGGCGTTTGGCTCGGTGCTGGGACTGATGGCCTTCTTCTATTTCTTCGCCCGTCTGACTCTGTTCTGCGCGGCATGGATTGCCACCGCCGAGTACAAAGGCGACACGCGAATGCCCGGTAAAACGCACCGCTAGCCCCGCTCTCGGGCTGAAATTTCAGCCCGATTCATCATTTCAGCATATAAATCCAGTCCGTAACTTTTATTTAACTGAAAACCAGTTTAATTGACTGATATTTAAAATCTGTGAAGCATTTCATAGACGCGTTTTCGCTGGCCTGAAAATTATCCGCTTTTTGTTGCTTTTATCACCAGCACGCGGCTTTGTTACAGATTGAAATGTCGCTTTTGCTGTGCGTAATATGGCCTTTCGTTCGACAAAAATAAGAAAATATTATGCAAGCAACAGCCACCACACTCGACTCAGGAACGGAAAACGTTCCGGTAAACTCGCGCAATAAAGTTGTCGTCGCCTCGCTGATTGGCACCGCCATTGAGTTCTTCGACTTTTATATTTATGCCACCGCCGCGGTCATCGTCTTCCCGCATATTTTCTTCCCTCAGGGCGATCCGACGGCGGCCACGCTGCAGTCTCTGGCGACCTTTGCCATCGCGTTTGTTGCGCGTCCGATTGGCTCTGCGCTGTTTGGACACTTTGGCGATCGCATTGGCCGAAAAGTCACCCTGGTGGCCTCGCTGCTGACGATGGGCATCTCCACCGTAGCCATCGGTCTCCTGCCGACCTATGAAACCATCGGCATTCTGGCGCCGGTCCTGCTGGCGCTGGCGCGTTTCGGTCAGGGTCTGGGGCTGGGCGGTGAATGGGGCGGCGCGGCGCTGCTGGCCACCGAGAACGCCCCGGCGCGCAAGCGCGCGCTGTACGGTTCATTTCCGCAGCTGGGCGCGCCGATTGGCTTCTTCTTTGCCAACGGGACGTTCCTGCTGCTCTCCTGGCTGCTGACGGATGAACAGTTCATGAGCTGGGGCTGGCGTCTCCCGTTTATCTTCTCAGCCGTGCTGGTGCTGATTGGGCTGTATGTGCGTGTTTCGCTGCATGAGACTCCTGTTTTTGCGAAAGTGGCCGCAGCGAACAAGCAGGTGAAAGTGCCGCTGGGTACGCTGCTGACCAAACACGTCCGCGTGACCGTGCTGGGCACGTTCATCATGCTGGCAACCTATACGCTGTTCTACATCATGACCGTCTACTCCATGACGTTCAGTACCGCCGCCGCGCCGGTTGGGCTGGGGCTGCCGCGTAACGAAGTGCTGTGGATGCTGATGATGGCGGTGATCGGGTTTGGCGTGATGGTACCGATTGCGGGCCTGCTGGCGGATAAATTTGGTCGTCGTGCGAGCATGATTACGATCACCACGCTGATTATTCTGTTCGCGCTGTTCGTCTTCCCGCCGCTGCTGGGTTCAGGTAGCCCGGCGCTGGTGATGGCCTATCTGCTGATTGGCCTGAGCCTGATGGGGCTGACCTTCGGCCCGATGGGCGCGCTGCTGCCTGAGCTGTTCCCGACGGAAGTGCGTTATACCGGCGCGTCGTTCTCCTACAACGTTGCCTCTATTCTGGGCGCGTCCGTTGCGCCGTATATCGCCACCTGGCTGCAGGCGAACTATGGTCTGTTCTATGTGGGCGTCTATCTGGCGGCCATGGCGGCGCTGACGCTGATTGCGCTGCTGCTGACTCACGAGACGAAGCATCAGGCTCTGTAATTCACTGCGGCCTGATGCCCTCACCCCGCCCCTCTCCCACAGGGAGAGGGAGAAAGTCCCGTAGGCCGGGTAAGCGCAGCGCCACCCGGCAAAAACAGGCCGCACCTTACTTCTTCATCTGCGACAAAATAGTCCGGCACTGATTGGCCTCGCCTTCTGACGGCGAAATCAACGCCAGCAGCGCTGCGGCCGGGGTGACCAGCGTCGCCAGGGCCGCAGCCACCGCACCGCGCGCAATCAGCGGTCCGGGCTTCACGCCCGCCTGCGGGTTTTTGAAGGTCCCGCGCACGTAAAGCGGCGAGCGCAGAGTGATGATGCGGATCCCCTTACTTTCCGGGTCAATCGTCAAATCAAGCTGCTCCGAGGCCATGCTGGCGGTCCCGGTCACGTTAATCACCGCGTTTTCCGTGTCGAAGGCAAATATCTGCGGGCGCGCCACGCCGTTAACCAGATCCAGATTGGCCGCCGCGCAGTTCACCCGCACCTCGTCATCACCGAAGATTTGCCCGATGACGTAGTTACCGACGTTCAGCCCCAGGATCTCCATCAGGTTTCGGCTCACCAGCCCGTCGTTCATCAGCAGCTTCAGGTTACCATTGCCGCTGCCCAGCAGCGCCGCCACCGAGTTCCCCACACCGCGAATGTCGGCATCACCGTTCATTTCACCGAGGGTTTTCTGCATCAGCTCTACGTTCGGCATAAGCTCTTTCAGCTTCAATCGACGCGCCTGGATCTCCGCCCGTCCCTGCATCGGCTTCTTATCGCCTTCCAGATGAATGTTCGAGGAAATTGTCCCGCCCGCCATGCCGAACTTCAGCGGCTGCAGGCGCAGGTCGGCATTTTTGAGGAGAATATGGGTCGAAAGATTGCTGATCGGCAGCGTACTGCCATGTTCAATTTTTCCGCCTTTGAAGCGCACATCCGCATCCATCACGTTCCATTTGTCTGTTTCGAAACGATCGTATGGCAGCACTTTGCCCGCAGGCTGAACATCCTTTTTGACCTCTTTCGACCTGGTACCTTTACCCGAGTCCACGCCAATCAGCGGACCAAGATCGGCCAGACGCAGCTGACGGGACTCAACATCCCCTTCCAGTTTCGGGCGCGGTTTTCCGGTGGTGTAGGTCAGCGTGCCGTGGATGTCGCTGTCGCCGATACGGCCGTTGAAGTCCCGGTAGTCAAAAACGGACGATTTTTCGGTATCGATTTTGGCGACCAGATGCCCGTCCGTTTCGAACGGCGGGGTATCCGGCAGCAGCACGCCGGTCAGTTCATACAGCTCGCCCAGTGAATCGCCGGCAAATTTAAGCTGAAGATCGACGCCCCCCATATTCATCGGGTCGTTGACCGTGCCCACGAACGCCACGCGGGTGTTACCGGAACGGAAGTCCGCCTGCACCGGGAACGGCGTGCCTTCGCTCCGCAGCGCCAGCATGCCGCCTATTTTCCCTTTACCGCTGAGAGGCCGATCGTTGTAGCGTCCTTTTGCCGTCAGGCCGAAGACATAGTCGCCTACGCTTGCCGCGTCGCCTTTTGCTTTCGTGCCCGTGACCTCGCTAAACGGCAGCGGTTTGCCCAGCGGATCGACGAGGATCTCCACATCCGCCTTGCTGACCTTATCGTCGATGGCGATCCGTCCGCGATCGAAAAGAATATTGTCGAGACGGAATGACCAGGAAGAAGGCTGGGCATTCGGATCTTTTTCGCTGTCGCTGGCAAGGTTAAACGTCCAGTTGTTGTTTTTTTCTGAGAGTCGGATCAAGCGCGCATCGGGCTGCTGAAGTTTGATCCACGGCAGATAAACCGTTTTGGTGAGGAGCGCCAGCGGAGCCAGCGTGGCTTCAACGCGCGGCAGGTGGATCATGGTGACGTCCGGGATATCCGGCGGGTTGCCGAGAATGATGTCGTCGGCATGGACGTGAGGCCAGGGGATCCAGCTGCGCCAGCCGGGCTCCTCTTTCTGACGCTCCCATACCACCCCTAAATCGCCGCGTATGGCGAAGGGGCGGTTCAGTTCGGTTGAGACTTTCTGGTTGATGGTCGGCTTGAGACGGTTCCAGTCAAACGTCGCAATAATGATGGCGACGACCACGATCAACAACAAGAAAATCCCTGCTGTCCAGGAGATTACCCTGGTTGTTCTCGTCATTTTTATCCCCTTTCCTGATGACCTGTCCTGTAAAACTATAGTCCAGACAAAGGGAAGCGGGCTTATCAGAGGGTCGTTATAACGCTATCGAGGCGATCCATGGGTACCGGGCGGGAGAGATAATAGCCTTGCGCCGCCGCTGCGGGAGAGTTTTGCACATCACGCCACTCTTCCAGTGTTTCCACACCTTCAACAATCACGCCCTGGCAATAGCGGTTCATCAGCTGTAATAACAGCGTAAACAGATTCCGCCCTTCCGGGGTCTGACGCAGCATAATGAACAGGTCGCGGGCCACTTTGATGTAGTCGTAGCGCACCTCACTCAGGGCGGAGAAGTTCGCCATGCCGGTGCCAAAGTCATCCAGCCACAGCGGGCCGTATTCGCATATCGACGCAAACGAGGAGTCCTGCGGCAGGCGGACATGCTCCACCAGCTCAAAGCGCATCCACGGCAGGGTGGCGATCAGCTCCTGCAATTTTGCGTTCTGACGCAGCGCAAGCAGGGTTGGACCATCGACGTTCACCGAGGCGAGGATATCGTGCCGTTCGAAAAAGGACTGCTTCGTTGCCAGCATACGAAGCTGTTCTTCCAGCACGTCCAGGCGCTGGCGAACGGCAACTTCGGCAAAATAGCGATCCGGCGCGATGCGCTGAGTAGGGTTTGAGGGATGCGTAACGACGGTCAAAATTTCAATTGCCATCAGTCGACCATCTGTTCGGTAGATCGGCTGATAGGTGTACGCACGCTCACATTGCAGCCAGTAGCGATGCTCCTGCAAGTTCTCAATACTTGCCTCAGGCGTAGTGCTCAGCCGCTGGATAACCTGCTCTGACTTCATTTCAGATGTCCTGTTGTTGGGATAGCCTTTCTGGACTCGTCACAGGATTATCGGCGCGACAATTGAGAACTTTATGTTCAATTCACCGGGAAAATGAAATTAAGATGACAGAAATGCGCGGGAACACGCGCTGGCTCAAATAAAATAATGGAACGTTGTTTTAATATAGTTGACCGGTTAATTCACTCAGCGCACACTGCTGATAATTCTTCTGTTCAGGTTCACGACTATGTCCAAAAAAATTGCCGTGATTGGCGAATGCATGATTGAGCTGTCACAAAAAGGCGCGGAAGTCAGCCGCGGATTTGGTGGCGATACGTTAAACACGTCCGTTTATATTGCCCGTCAGGTCGCGCCTGAGGCGCTCACCGTGAACTACGTGACCGCCCTGGGTACGGACAGCTTCAGCCAGCAAATGCTGGAGGCCTGGCAGAGTGAACATGTCGAAACGTCGCTGATTCAACGTATGGAGAACCGCCTCCCGGGGCTTTATTACATCGAAACCGACAGCACCGGCGAACGCACGTTTTATTACTGGCGTAACGAAGCCGCGGCCAAATTCTGGCTGGAGAGCGACGCGGCCGCGGCCATCTGCGAAGAGCTGGCGACCTTTGACTACCTCTATCTGAGCGGGATTAGCCTGGCGATCCTGAGCCCTACCAGCCGTGAAAAACTGCTCTCGCTGCTGCGCGAATGCCGTGCAAACGGCGGCAAGGTTATTTTCGATAACAACTACCGCCCGCGCCTGTGGGCCAGCCGCGAAGAGACGCAGCAGGTCTATCAGCAGATGCTGCAGTGCACCGACATCGCCTTCCTCACGCTCGACGATGAAAACGCTCTGTGGGGTGAGAAACCGGTAGAGGACGTGATTGCACGCACGCAGGCGGCAGGCGTGAGCGAAGTGGTGATTAAGCGCGGGGCGGATTCGTGCCTGGTCGCGGTGGCGGGCGAAGCGCTGGTTGACGTTCCGGCGGTGAAGCTTGCCAAAGAGAAAGTGATTGATACCACGGCGGCCGGTGATTCATTCAGCGCGGGATATCTGGCGGTACGGCTGACGGGTGGAACGCCGGAAGCGGCGGCACAGCGTGGGCACCTGACGGCCAGCACTGTGATTCAGTATCGCGGGGCAATTATTCCGCGCGAGGCGATGCCTGTTTAAAGAGGCTGCGGGCTGATGCCCTCACCCTAACCCTCTCCCACGGGGCTGAGGGTTCCCCACAAAATAATGCCAGCACGGACGACCCCCTCTCCCTTGAGGGAGAGGGCTGGGGTGAGGGGGAACATACGGCTCTGGTGGTCATTCCGTTCACTTTATGTTCCTTGCTACTCTGTAACAACATGACTTGTGAACGTGCCAGGGTGGCTCAGGGCATCGCTGTAAGTCATTCATTTACCTGAAGCAACATTCATCGCTTCAGGTAAAAAATTACTGGGGATTACTCTCCCCACAGGGAGAGTGGACGATGAACACCCCCTCCCTGTGGGAGAGGGAATGTTTAAGCATTACTGCCCTTGCGGAATATCCGTCGCGTCCGGATGTAAATCATCAGCCGTGGCGGCCTGCGCTGGCTGCGGCGCGGTAGCCATAATGGAATCCCAGGTCTTCTGAAGTTCCTTCATGTCATATTCCGGCTCGCCCTTCGGTTGCAGGAGGATCAACGCCATCTCCTGCGACAGCTGCTGACGAAGGTCCTGATTGAGCATCTCGACGGTCAGACCGTTCAGGAAGTCCTGACGCAGTTTCTGGTACTGTTCCGGCGCAATGTCCACCACCTGATTCTGCAGGGAGCGAATACGCTGGCTGATCAGAATGTCGGTATCGGCGCGAGCGTAGGTCGCAAACAGCTTCTGCAGCTCGAGTTTTTTCTGCGCCACGAGAGCGTTGAATTCCTCTTCGGAAAGCCCCTCTTTACGCACTTTTGCCAGCTCTTTTGCGACCACGCCCAGATTGGCATTCAGCTTATCGCCCGGCGATTCAACGTTGATGGCGCACTGCGCACGCTGGAACAGCACGCGGCAGTCAAAGCCAAGACCGATATTCTTCACGTTGTTCTTGCTCAGCGTCTGCTGAACGTGCCAGAACAGCGCTTCACGCGCCAGATCGGCACGCCAGTAGCGTAACATCGCCGCAGACTCGCGGATTGGCTGCCAGGCGTTATCCCACATGACGGAGAGGCGATCCTGACGCACGGCGTCCGTCATAATGCTGACAGGCTCTGCACGCAGCGGAGAGAGCGTCGGGACAGGGGCTGGCGTTTCACGCTTGCCTTTCAAATCACCAAACGCTTTGTTGATCTGCTCCACCACCGCGCGGCTGTCCACGTTACCCACCACGATAAGCGTCATCGCATCCGGGGTGTACCACTTCTGGTAGAACGATTTTACCTGTTCGGCGTCCACCGGCTGTTTCAGCGGTTCGGCCGGGTCATGTCCCAGCAGCGTCGAGCCCTTCAGGCGGTAACGCCACCAGCCCTCTTTGGTATCCCCGGGCCAGGTCGCCACCATGTCACTGTTGCTCAGCGCATAGTTGACGGTGTCCGGCGTAATCGCCAGATTGCCAGAGGCATCGGAGAGATACGTAAGCGCTTCTTTAAGCAGGTCGTTACGGTTATTTGGCAGGCTCAGGTTAAACATAGTGTAGTCATACGAGACCACAGCCGGAGGGAGTGGGCGTTTCGGATCGATGGCCTGCTGCCAAAGCGAACGCACCTGAACCGCTTGCAGGCTGCCGCTCTGCGTGAGCGCCAGCCGTGGAATAAAATGGCTAAAACCGGTTTGCTGAGTGCTTTCCGCGAGGGAACCGGTATTAATGGACAGACGGATTTCTACACGGTCACTGGGACGTTGCGGAGTGGCTAAAACCTGCCACTGAAAACCGTTCGCTAATGTCCCTTGTTGCCAGGCCGGGTCTGGCTGGAGCGCATCTGCCTGCACATAACTGGCTGCTGCCATCATCAGCAAACCGCCGGTTAAGAGTCGAATTTTTGTGCCCTGCATGTGAACCCCTGATCAACATTCCTGGTTAAAAAAGAGTGTTTCGCGACGCGCTTCACTCTTAAAGATGACGATGAAAACACGTCGATTAGACCGCGCGTTCGGCAAAACGTCACGGTCAGAAGTGAAATATACCCAAAAAAAATCTTGTCGAATTATGACAGGTACGAACAGTTATTATGCGCAGGAGCCCGCATCCCGACAAGGGAATACGGGCATTTGTGACAAGATTAAGAGGTTAAGCCAGGATTTTTGCTGTCAGTTGAACGGTTATTCAGAGTATCGTCGAGCTTTTTGTGATCCAGCTCTTTCACCCATTTCGCCACCACCACCGTCGCCACGCCGTTACCCACCAGGTTGGTTAACGCACGCGCCTCTGACATGAAGCGGTCGATACCGAGAATCAACGCCAGACCCGCCACCGGCAGGTGACCCACAGCGGAAATAGTAGCAGCCAGCACGATAAAGCCACTGCCCGTAACGCCTGCCGCGCCTTTAGAGGAGAGCAGGAGCACCACCAGCAGGGTAATCTGATGGAAAATATCCATATGGCTGTTGGTCGCCTGAGCGATAAACACGGCCGCCATCGTCAGGTATATCGAGGTGCCGTCCAGGTTGAAGGAGTAGCCCGTCGGGATCACCAGCCCGACCACCGATTTACGGCACCCCAGCTTTTCCATCTTGTCGAGCATACGCGGCAGCGCGGATTCTGAAGAGGAGGTCCCCAGAACGATCAGCAGCTCTTCGCGGATGTAACGGATAAATTTGAAGATGTTGAAACCCGTCGCGCGGGCGATGGAGCCCAGCACCACGACCACGAAAAGGATACAGGTGATATAGAAGCAGATAATCAGCTGACCCAGCTGCACCAGCGTACCGACGCCATACTTACCGATGGTGAAGGCCATCGCGCCGAAAGCACCGATCGGCGCCAGGCGCATGATCATATTGATGATGCCGAAAATCACCTGGGAGAAGCTTTCGATCACATTAAAGATAAGCTGGCCTTTGCTGCCCAGACGGTGCAGAGCAAAGCCAAACATCACGGCAAACAGCAGAACCTGCAGGATGTTTCCGCTGGCGAACGCGCCAATGACGCTGCCCGGTATCACGTCCAGCAGGAAGGCCACCACGCCCTGATCCTTCGCCTGCTCGGCATACACTGCGACCGCTTTGGCATCCAGCGTTGACGGGTCTACGTTCATCCCCGCGCCCGGCTGCACCACGTTGACGATGATCAGACCGATAATCAGCGCAAGGGTACTGACCACTTCAAAATAGAGAAGCGCCACTGCACCGGTACGACCGACCGCCTTCATGCTTTCCATGCCAGCGATGCCCGTCACGACGGTACAGAAGATCACCGGAGCGATGACCATTTTGATGAGCTTAACGAACGCGTCGCCAAGCGGTTTCATTTGCGCGCCCAGCTCAGGGTAATAGTGACCCAGCAGAATACCGATGGCGATGGCTGTCAGGACCTGGAAATAAAGACTTTTGAAGAGTGAGGTTTTCATAAGGTGTCCTTGGGAAGAAAAACCACAGGCTTTGTAAGGTTATGGTTAACCTGCGGCTTTAAAATAACACCCACATAACAGGACAGAAATAAACTCAGTTCAAATTTGAAACACAAATGTTAAGAACTTTGAGCTGGCTCGCACAAGCCAGCAACAACATTACACTTTTGCGTTATTGTCAGCACCAGAAAGGTATCGTTCTTCAAAGACATCCGAAGGAACAGCAGGGGCAAAAAGGAAGCCTTGTCCGCTCTCCACGCCCGCCTCTGCCAGCCAGGCGCGTTGCGCTTCGGTTTCAATTCCCTCGGCAATAAGATGCAAATTGAGGCTGCGCGCCATCTGGATAATCGCCTGCACCATGCTGCTGTCGCCCGGCAGACCGTCGACAAACGCTTTGTCAATTTTGAGCACATCCACCGGAAGGGTTTTCATGTGCTGAAGCTGACGCAGCCCGGCGTATCCCATGCCAAAATCGTCCAGCGCAATGCGAATGCCGGCATTACGCAGCGGTTTCAGAATTGCGACTGCCTGATTAGGGTCGTCGATGCGTCGGCTCTCCGTCACTTCCAGAGTTAACGTATCAGGCTTGATTCGGTAACGATGGATCAGCTCCAGCATCTCTGAAACCATGGTTGGGTGCATCAGCTGCAGGGCAGACAAATTGACCGACAGCGGCAGCGTCACGCCGCGCTCCTGCCAGGCGGCAAGCTGACGGCAGGACTCCTCCAGCACCCAGTAGCCGACGGTAACCATCAGGCCACAGGACTCAATGCGCTCAATCAGCCCTTCCGGCAGCTCCCATGAACCATCCGGCTGCTGCACGCGCAGCAGTGCCTCGGCGCTTTTCACTTCTCCCGTCAGCAAATTCACCTGCGGCTGTAGCCAGAGGGCAAACTGGCGGTTATCCAGCGCGGTCAGGATGTCGCTCTCTTCCGTCAGGCGCTGCTGCGCCTTTTCCATCTCTTCCGGCGCGAAGAACTGGATCTGATTTTTCCCTTTGCGCCGGGCGGTGAACGCCGCCGAGAACGCGCGATGATAAAGCTGCTCTGCCGTTAAATCGCCATAGTACATCGCAATACCGATACTGGCGCTTGGACGAAGCTGGATACCCTGAATGGGCAACCGCTCATTAATGACAGTGAGTACTTGCTGACCTAAGGTGATCGCATGCCAGGGTTCTTTTACGCCGTTGGCAATCACCACCAGGTCGTAACCGCTGACCTGGGTCAGCACCATGCGCGGGGCAAGGACAGACTTCACTTTCTCCACCAGGGTCAGCAGCAGCATTTCGCGCTGGCTCTCCCTGAGCACGCCAGCCGTATCCTGCAGGGTTTCACAGGCGATAACCATCAGCGCCGTGGTTTGCTGACGGGCAACGGTCTGCTCCAGCATCGCCATCAGGAAGGCTTTATTGGGAAGCTCCGACACCGGGAAGCGCGTGGCGCTGCTGTTTAACTCATCCTGCTGGCGCTGAATGCGCTGCTGGTTGAGGTTGTAGCTGCGCACCAGCATGCCTATCTCATCGTCATGATGCAGACGCGGCAGCTCAAGCTGATGCCCCATCTGATCCTGCGGCGCAAGCGTATTCAGCTCGCGGGCGATACGGCGTAGCGGATGAACAATCAGCCGGTTAATGCACCAGGTAAGCGCCACGCTGAGAATAAGCGTCATAAGTAAGCAAGTGGTCACTAACGTAACCACCCAGCTCATGACGAATTTATACATGCGGTAGGAATCCGCCTGTAATACCAGGTAGGCCAGCGGCTGCGGATTGGCAGGGCGTTCAAGCGAATAAACGGGCAGCGAAATCTGCACCGGCAGTTCAAACAGGCGCATCACCATCATCGGGACGGGACGCTCCGGGATAAAGCTCATCCGCAGCGCCTGAAACTGATTGGGCAAGACCACATCGGCGCGGCTAACGACGCCGGCAGGCTGAATGCGTTTTAAAATGGTTTCCGCTTCGGGAATATCCCCTTTCAGGATAGCGGCAGAGAGCGGGCCGCGCACCGATCGCGCGATACTTTCTAACTGCGAAGCCGTGTTATAGCGATTCTGCTGTACGGAATGAAACAGCAAAATTACGCAGAAGAGCAGTACAAACAGCACGGTGACGGCAGAAACCATCGCCATCTGTTTGATTGTTAAGGAACGGCTGACACGCAAAATGACTCTCCACAAAACTCGAAGCGCAGGGCGCGCCAGGGTGTAAACCTGGCGCGCCTGAGTATACCCGATTGCCGCGCTATTAAGAGAGACTTACAAATGGATTAAGGATAATCCGATTACCAGTCCGCGTAAGGGATGAGCGGCTGCGGCGGTAAGTCCATATCGCCCTGCCAGCCTGCAGCAGAGTAACGCACATAGATCAGCGCATGGCTTGGGGTATAGTCTTTCGCTTCCTGAATATCCACGCCCATGCCCACAAACCAGTTGGACGTTACGCGGCGTTCGATAATGGCCCGCGCGGTATAACCCGTGCCAGAGGAACTGCTGCCGGTTTCCATCACGCCCCGGTCGGTATAGCGGTCTGGCTCATCGGTCGGGATCAGATTCTGGATCGGGTAGCGCAGTTCGTCTTTGGTTTTCGAGTGAGACCAGGACACCGAGCCGCCCAGCTCCCAGGACCAGTTCTCCGTGCGTTTACGCCAGGTCACCGGCAGTGCGAAGGAGACATACTCCTGCGGGCTGTAGTAGCCGCCCTGACCCAGGGTATAACCGCTCAGGTCTTTGTCGTAGTGCCAGAGCATATTGGAGACGCCGACCGTCAGGCGCTCGTTGTTTTTATTAATGAGCTTGTAGTAGTAACCCGTCATCCAGCGGACGCGCCAGTTATCTTCCACATTTTTACCCGTCAGCGTTTCCGCGTTCAGGCTTGACCAGACGCCGTTCGCTTCCCCTTTGTCATAGCTCATGCTTACGCCGCCACCGGTGGCACGTACGCCGCCCCAGGTGGTGCCGGTGTTGGTATCTTTTTGCCCGGCGAACGCCAGCAAAGAGCTGGAGATGGGGCGGCGATGGGCGTTAACGGTATAGCCGATGGGGCCCAGATCGCTGCTGTAGCTGATGCCGCCCACCACGTCGACGACGTCAAAGCCCATTGGCGTGGTGCCAATATCCATCGCCCAGGTTTTATTCTGCCAGCCGACGGCGACGCTTGCGCCATTGTCGGACTGATGGGTGTTGCCGCTACACGGCGTTTCGTAGCAGGTCCCCCATTTTGGATCGTAGGTCCCGTTATTGTTATCAAATGAACCGGCGTCCATATTGACCAGATCGCTTCTGAAGAACATGCGCCCGTCAGAGAGCGGGGCATCCACCTGCAGCATGGTGGTGTGCGCTTTCAGGTCAGAATAGCCACCCGTGCCGCTGGAGCCCCAGTAGTCGTGCTGCAGCGTGACGTTAACATCCTGCTGACGGTACAAGTCACCAGCATCGCTGCGCACGCCGCGCTTCAGCCAGTCGTCTTTTTCATCGTTACGCGTCAGACGGGTGAAACTGTCGTTGTCGGCCGGACGGGTCGTCGTGATACCCGTCGACACCATCGCGTCTTTATAGGTTTCCAGCGCCTGCTGAGGCTGACCGTTTTGCGCCTGGAAACGCGCGGCATCACGTAACACCAGCGCGTTTTCCATGGAGCCGGGCTGCGATTTAGCCTGCGGAATGATTTTGTTGAAGGTCTGTTCTGCGGCAGCGGAATCGCCCAGACCTGCCTGCGCCATCGCGATCCGGCGCTGCATGTTGAGCGACAGCGGCTGGCCGTTTTGCGCGGCGGGCAGTTTCGCCAGCTCTGCGCGCGCGGCATCTTTGTCGCCCTGCGCGCTGTAAATCTCGGTCAGGCCGAGGATCGCGTCTTCGTTCTGCGGTTCACGCTGCAGAACGGCGTTATACGTCGTTTTCGCCGACGCCAGATCGCCACGCTGCTGCGCCCAGTCAGCCAGCGTCAGGTCGATGCGGGTGGAGGTCGGCTGCTGACGCAGAAGGTTTTCCGCCTCCTGCTCTTTGCCGCTGTCGCGCAGACGGTTGGCGGTTTCCAGCACCTGATTGCTTTGCAGGCGGTCGGCAAGCTCCTGAATATTGCCGTTCCACTGGCTGCGCGGCAGCGTGTCCAGATGCGCCAGCGCGGCGCGGTCCTGATCGTTACCGGAAAGATAGAGCCCGTTGGCGTACACCTGATCCGGATCGGTCGGTTTCTGGCTGGCAAGCTGACGCATAAGGGTATCCGCCTGGCTGCGCTGACCCGCGCTGTAGAGATCGCGCGAGAGACGATAGGTTATCCAAACGTCGCCGGGAGAGAGCGCCAGACGACGGCGCTGAATCTCTGCCGCCTGGGCGTATTTTCCCTGATTTTCCAGCTGTTCTGCCTGAGCGGAGAGCTGCTCGTTGGTCAGACTGCGTTCAATATCATCAATGCTCCGGCGCTGGCTGGCGGAGAGAGACTGGATAAACTGCGAGGCCTTCTCCGGGGACTGCGCGCGGTAAATATTAGCCAGGCCGCGGACCGCATTGCTGTTGCCGCTGTCCATACGCAGCGCCTGGCGATAGTAACGTTCCGCCGCGTCATTATCTTTACGCGCCGCGGCGGCATCGCCCAACCCCAGCACGGCATAACTGTCGGTATTGTCGATACCGCGCGCCTGCTGATAGTAACGCTCCGCCTGCGCAGGGTTATTCGCCTTCAGGGCCGCATCGCCCTGCTGGATCAGCAGCCAGTAGCGGTTGACCTTCAGCAGACTGTCCCATTTACGCCGGTTATCGCTCTGGGGATCGAGGGCAATCGCCTTTTCAAACTGCGCCACCGCGCGGGCGCGGTCGCCTTTCTGGGAATAGGCCTGGCCAAGGGCACCCACCGCTTCACTGTCGGCATGGTTGGCGCTGACGGCTTTTTGCAGTTCCGTGACCGCCTTACTTCCCTGCCCGGCATCCACCGCCGCCAGCCCTTCCGCTTTCGCGCGGAACGCCGGGTCAGCGAGCTGTTTTTGCTGTTCTTCGAGCTGGGCACGCGCCGCCGCGACGCTATCGCCGTCACTGAATACGCTCAGGTATTTTTGCAGCGCGCTGACGCTGGCGCTGCTGGCAGGCTGGCCTTTGATTTGGTCATACCACATATCAGACGCCTGGCTGCGCCCGTTGGTCGATTTAGCCATATCCTGCAATACCGCAAAGCCTTCGTCACGGCGTCCGCTCTGGAACAAAAGCTGGGACAGCGTCGCCTGCAGCTGTGTATTTCCGGGGCTGCTGGTGTTGATTTTCTTGAGCTGGTTAATGGCCGCATTCCGGCGAGCGGGGTCTTTCGCCACGACGTTCCAGTATTCCGTCGCCACGTCGCCGCCCGGCGGGTTGCCGTCAAACAGCTTGTCATAGGCTGCAATCGCCTCCTGCGTGTGTCCCGTGGTGGCGAGCAAACGCGCCTGCTGGAGCTGCTGGCGGCCATCCGGCGTGGACAGCAGCATCGTGTTGCGTGATGACTGGTATGCACTTGAGCCCGGCGCGATCCCTTTCAGACGATCCAGCTCTTTTTGCGCACCGGCGTTATCGCCCTGGCGCAGCAGGTAGCGAAAGCGTGCGGCAATGACGTCAGGGTTGTTCGGGTCAATCAGCTCAAGACGGTAAAGCGACTGACGAACCAAATCCTCACGCTGTGTCGATTCGCCCAGCCGAACCTGTTCCAGCAGCTGTTTCTGCTGCGGAGAGTTGGCGGCTTCAGCCATCGGCATCAGTGCCAGGCCAAGCGATAAAGTGAGTAGATTTACTGTGAACTTGCGCATTCCTGGCCCCAATCCGGTATTAATTCACCTTTTGCGGTGAAGCGAAAACGATGCTGATCCCATCCTTGCCCAAAGAGAGTCAGCACGTAGCTGTAATAGGCATTGTTATCGGGAAAATGGTCCGCAACGCGCTGGCGCTGAACCGCCTGGGCATCACGTTGTTGTAAAAACGGCAGCATGGCGGCAGAGAACCCGACCGGGCCATTCCCGGTGCGTTTACCCGTCGCCACATCCACTTTCTCCGGCGGCACACCCCGTTTCATTGTCTTTGCCGCCATCGGCTGGAAGCGCGTCAGCAGCCGGGCTTTCTGAGGATCTTTATCACTCATCATTCCCACCCAGAGATAAACGCGGATGGCGTCGTAGCCGCCCACCAGCGATTTATCCTGCTGTAACCGCCAGCCTTTGTTTTTCTGATACTGAACCCAGTCCGGCGAAAACCCTTTCGGCGCGCTCTCCAGCAGCAGACGCTGATTGGTTTCACGAAGCTGGGTCCACGGCGGACCAAAGCGCGTGAAATAACTCGCTAACTGCGGAGGAAGATAGCTGGGGTTAAAACGCCAGACGTTTTCATCGGCAAAACCGACTTTACCGGGAAGCAGCATTGCGCCGAGCCCCGGCACTTTCACCACTTCCTCACTGACAATGCGTTTCAGCAGCGCCTTACCCGTGCGGGTATAGTCCGGATGTTTCCACAACCGGCCCGCTTCGAGCAGAGACCAGGCGATCCAGACATCGGCGTCAGAGGCGGAGTTGGTATCAATCACCGCCCACGTCTCTTTATCTTTCTGGCCCCATAGCCAGGCGGGCAGATGGTCGTTGAGATTGCCGCTGGCAAGATTATCGCGCGTCCAGGTCAGCAGCTGGTCAAACGCGCTGCGATCGTTCGCCGCAAGGGCAAAGAACAAGGCGTAGCTTTGCCCTTCAGAGGTCGTAATTTTGCGCGTGTCGCTGGGATCAACGACACGCCCGCCCTCACTGATGTAATCCTTTTTAAACTGCTCCCAGGCAGGCCAGGTACAGGCGGCGCGAAGAGGAAGCGCCGCCAGCATCAACGCTGCTAATGCACACCAGCGAAAGGCTTTCATCACATCTTACTCATCCGGGTTCAGGCGACGACGGCTGATGATACGCAGCAGACGCCACAGCACCCATGCCAGCAAGACCACGCTGACCGCCGCCAGGATGGCGAGCAGAACCGGATGGTTAGCCAGCGCATACCACAGGCGTTCGAACCACGGCAGATGGCCCACGTAGTACACGTCGCCCACGCGCAGGCTATTGACGCCGGACTCACGGATCACCGACACGGATCCAAACATCGCGGCACGTTTACCGCTGTCGTTCATGGCCGTATTGAGCAGTTCATACCCGCGCGGGCTGTCCGCCAGGAGAGCCACCACGCTACGCTGTTCGTTGTAAGGTGACTGGAAGCCCACCACCGCGGCCATTGCCCCCTGAGACGTTACCGTCGTCTGCGCGCTGGCCTGACGGTCGTTCATATCCGGCATAATGCTCGGGAACTCGGTCTGACGCAGCGGCGTGTTAACCCAGGACTGGGCCGCTTTCACCAGCAGATCGATACGTTTGTCATCCTTCAGCTTATCCGGAATGGTACCGATCACCATGATGTCAGCATCTTTGTTCTGGATCTGGCTGCCATCGTCCGTCAACGTGACGTTAATCGCCGGTAATCCCGTCTGTCCCCCAACGGTCGCCATGGTATCCAGCAGGGTCGTGACCTGCCCTTCGCTTGGCGCTTTTGGCATCACAACGATGGACTCAGAGAGATCGGCCATGCGGCTGAACGGGAAGCCTGCGTTAGCAAAGGCGCGCAGATCCGGCATCGCCAGGAAGTGATAGTACTTCGAGAAGTCGATGGTCGACTCATCGCCAATCACGACGTGGTTCTGTACGGGCTGGAAGGTGATGCAGTTTTCCGCCGAACCGCCAGGCGTCGGGTTCATGTACTGGAAGTCAAAGCGCAGCTGGTTTATCGCGCCCAGCTTCAGTGCCGGAATGGAGACATCCGTTTTACCGTCCAGCAGCCCCTGCAACACCGGCAGGCGAAGCATCAGGCGGTTAGTATCCTGCGTGCTTTGCAGGCTGAACGACTGCAGGAACTGGTTGTTCAGGCTGATATCCATGCGCGAGCTGTCTTTGGTCGCTGGCGCGGTATAACGGTAGTTCAGATTGATATCAATGCCGTTGGTACGCAGCAGATACAGATCCGGCGGCAGATTCAGTGACAGGCTAATCGGCGCTGGCTCAAGCCCCGTCGCCTGCAGCTGTTCTTCATAGGTTTTCAGTTCGCCAAATGTCACCGCACGGTCGGTACGCACCCAGTTTGGCGCATCATAAGGTTTACGCGCCAGCAGCGGTTTGACCTCATCCACTACAACGCTGTTGCCACGGAAAAGGACGTTGCCCTGGGCAATCGCTTTTGCTGCCTGCACCAGATCTTTATCATCACGGCCAAACACCACCAGCAGCTTCACGTACGGGTTTTCCGGGTGGCTTATCATCTCAACGGTCGGCGCTTTGACGTCCGGATGATCGCGCAGGAAGGCCGGGCGTTTCGCGTTGGTCGCAAACACAATGGCATTTCTGTCCGGCAGTTTGTCATACATCGCCGGGAAGCTCTGTCCACGCCAGCCAGCACGTGAACCAAACCAGGACGCCACAATGGTGGCCGCCAGCTGCTCGGTCACGTCCGGGGATGATGCAAACACCATCGGCAGCGTGAGCGGACGGTTATCACGCGGATCGAAGAACGGAACCGGGAATGCCGAGAGATCGTTTTTCAGCGCCAGCGACTGGTAGGTCATCTGCAGCGAGGAGTTACGCCCGACGTCCATCCACAGCGTGTTGCTGGCAGGGTTTTCGCAGACATCGCGGTAGTGGCCGACAAATTCCAGACGGATACGGTTAAAGTCGGTGATGAACAGCGGGTTGATCGGCACCTGCGCCTGGGTTTTCTTGCCCAGCTGCTCTTTGGTGACCGGCAGTACGTCCATCAGCTCATCATTCAGGTAGACCTTCAGCTGGGACTGCGTCGGCAGCAGAGACGGCGACGGCGTGTATTCCAGGTTCAGCACCGCATTAGAAACGACCTCATCGCTACGCATGCCAAACTCAATGCCGCCGTTAGGGTTGATGCCGCGCAGCACCATACTGCCCGGAGGCGGTGCAATTTGCGCGAAGGTCAGCTTCACGTCCCGCGACGGCGCATTGTCCGCAACGACGGGCGCATTCGCCCCCCGGACGCCAGGCATCACCTGCCCGATGACCTGGCCGTCTGCCGGCAGGGTGTTCCCCTCCGTTGGCTGGTTCGGCATGATATTTTCTGTTTGACCAGGTGCCGCGGTGACAACCGGATCGGTTGCTTGCGCGACGACAGGTACCGTTGGCGCAGGCGTTGCCGCTGCGTTACCAGGAGCTGCGTTAGCCATTGTTGCGGGGAGAACATTCATCCCCATTGCCACTGCACATAACCAGGAAAGTTTTGTTTTCATCGCGTTATCATCATTGTTGAGCCATAACCGGGTCCGCCTGCTTCGCCTCATCCCGCTCAGGACGACGAGGAATGAACGACACGACCCAGGAAACCAGCGAAGTAAGTGACCGGAAAATTAATTTCACCGACGACGGGGCGAATTCTGCAAGGTGACGATAGCCACGGAACCCCAGCTTCAGAATATCCAGCAGGCTTTCCAGAGGTTTATCTTCCGGGAAGCTGTCCTGCCAGAGAGCCCACGTATCCGCGCGGGCAAACGTACATTGCACAAAATCGATATGTTGCTTTTTGGTCAACGGCATCAGCTGCAAACCGACTTCATTGCCCGCCACGCGCACAACCTGCGTCGGGAAGACATACTCCTGCTGGCCGCGCTTAAGCAGCAGGTTAACTTTCTGGCCTTCCAGCACCTTCGCCTGGCCGTTGATTTTGATCCCCAGACCACCGTCAGAGAAGTCGTGCACGGTACAGGAGAAGAGGTGGCCATCTTCACGGGCGATCGCCGCAGGCATGCAGATTTCAACGCGATGCGCGCGACGAACCTGTTTACTCTCCACCGACACCGCTACCGCGCCGCCGAGGATAATCAGGTTGTAGAAGACCCAGGCCATACTCACAAAGACGGTCAGGATTTCGTTTTCCGGGCCGTAGAAGTAACGCCAGATACCGGCGATGACGCCAACGATATTCAGCAATACCAGGAAGATATACGGACGGGAGATCACCCAGTCGACGTACTCTTCTTCCACCAGGCCGCCCTTGGCGGTGACGTTAAATTTCCCTTTGTGCGGGTTAATCAGCGCCACCATCGTCGGCGGTGCGATATACCAGGCCAGCACCGTTTCGTAGATTTCACTCCAGAAGGAATGGCGGTATTTACCCTGTATCTTCGAGTTCGTCAGGCTCGCGTGGATCATGTGCGGCAGAACAAACAGCGCAATCATCAGCGCCGGGGCGTAAATGATATAAGCGTGAAGGAGCAGGAACGCCAGCGGCGCGGTCAGGAAGATCAGCCGCGGGATACCGGATAAGAAGTGGAACATGGCGTTGACGTAGCAGAGACGTTGCGCCAGCTTGAGCCCTTTACCAATCAGTGGGTTATCGAGACGGAAAATCTGCACCATGCCGCGCGCCCAGCGAATACGCTGACCAATGTGCGCCGACAGTGACTCCGTTGCCAGACCGGCAGCCTGCGGAATACGCATATACGCAGAGGTATAGCCACGACGGTGCAGGCGCAGAGAGGTGTGCGCATCTTCAGTAACTGTTTCGACGGCGATACCGCCAATTTCATCCAGCGGCTTACGGCGGATAACCGCACAGGAGCCGCAGAAGAAGGTGGCATCCCACATGTCGTTTCCGTCCTGCACCAGGCCATAAAACAGGGTGCCTTCGTTCGGGGTTTTGCGGAAGCGGCCAAGGTTACGTTCAAACGGATCCGGCGAGAAGAAGTGGTGCGGCGTCTGCATCATCGCCAGCTCTTTCTCCTTCAGGAACCAGCCCATGGTCATCTGCAGGAACGAGCGCGTCGGCACGTGGTCACAGTCAAAGATCGAGACAAACTCCCCTGTGGCATACTTCAACGCGTTGTTGATGTTCCCGGCTTTCGCATGTTCGTGAGTCGGTCGGGCGATGTACTCGACGCCAACCTCCTCTGCGAACTGGCGGAACGCCGGACGGTTGCCGTCATCCAGGATCCAGACCTTGAGCTTGTCTTTCGGCCAGTCGATGCCCAGCGCGGCATAAATGGTGTTTTTCACCACGCTCAGATCTTCGTTGTAGGTCGGTACAAAGAGATCAACAGACGGCCACTGCGCGGTGTCTTTAGGCAGCGGAACCGGCTGGCGGTTGAGCGGCCAAATGACCTGGAAATAGCCCAGCACCAGCACGATCCAGGCGTAGGTTTCGGCAAACAGCAGCACCAGGCCGCACACCAGGCTGACCGGGTCGTCCCAGTTCAGGGTTGAGGTATAACGCCACCAGATGTAGCGACAGGAGACGGTCAACGACAACACAATCAGCATCAGCGCCGAGAAGCGGCCCGGAATACGGCGGACCAGCAGCGCCACGCTCCACAGCAGGATCAGGAAGGTGAACTGCGCCAGAGGGTTGAAAGGCTGCGTAATACAGACCAGCGCCAGAATGAGCGAGAACACGACGATCACGCCGAGGATAAAACGCCGCAGGCCCGGGTGAAGATGCCCGAGCTCTTTATGGTTATCCAGATGGCTGGTCTTATCGCTTACGCTGTTGGGCAGTTTATCCAGCCACTGGTGGTAGCGCTCACGTAACTGCTGGACGCGGGAGAAGCTGCGCCAGTGCGGCGTTATTTTCTCTGAGCGGGATGACGTGACCACCAGCCAGATGGCCTGAATGAGATATCGCGCCGGATCCAAAGGACGCGGCCGGTTGGGATTAATGTGCGGATATAGCTCACTGTGCCGGGCACGTATGCGCTGCCAGCGCGGGTGTTCGAGTGGAATAAACATCCAGGCCAGAATCATCCAGAAACAGCCGAGCGCGGCGCTAAATGCCGAAGCACCGTGCCGGCGGAAATGCCGGTAATGTTCGCTCAAACGCGAACTGACCGGTGGGATGAGTAACCAGCTGGCGAGACGACTCATACAGAACTCCCTGCATGCTCCGCCCTGTTGGCGAAGTTCAGCAGACACCAGTTAGCCAGCGTCAGGATCTCTTCTGCCGCCAGTGAATCGCTGCGGTATTCGCCGAGCGGTTGCTTAGACGCTAGGCATTCCGCCATCCCCTCATCACGATGGATGACAATGGGAAGCAGACGGCGCTGGCTTTGCAGCCAGACCTGATACAGATCGTCCTGGATCTGGCTGCCAATGCGCAAATCGTTAATCAGAAGGTGAGCGTTCTGAGGCAGCCCCTGCTGATGCAGGCGGATATGGCAGTTTGCATCGACGTTGACGATGGAAAGTATATGATCGCACTGGGCGATTAGCTGTCGGGTCAGCGTGCCGGCGCCGTGCGGCAGATCCAGCAGGATCCACTTGTAGTGCCCCTTTTCTTTCAGGGTTTGCAGCGCCAGCGTGAACTGCGAAAACAGGCGCTGATACGCGGCTTCATTCTCGCGTTCCGTGGTGCTCAGTTGTCCAAACGGCAGCAGATCAAGCTGGGAGGTATAGCGCATCCCTGCATCCTGCCAGTCTTTATCATCAAGCAGTGCCCGGGCCCAGCCTTCTTCACGAGAAAAGTCGACGTTAAACGACATACGCAACAAATTATCGGCGCAGGCGTCAATAACCAGCACCGATTCACCTAAAAGCTGTAATGACCACGCCAGCGCCGCGGTAACTGATGTGGTACCCACACCGCCACGGACACCCTGTAATCCGAGTATGGCCATCAATGGCTCCCTTATTGTTGATGGGCGAATTCAGCTAATAACGGCCAGCGTTTAATAGCCGCGGCCAACTGTTCCCGCTGGGAAATATCGGTGTAATCTATTTCAGGTAAAGAAAAGGCCTGCGTCAGCGCCAGAAAATCGTTTTGGAATGTGTAACCCAGAGTCGAGTCGACTGGGGTTCCAGGTTCGTTATTATCCATTCTTTTTCCATCCCTTTAAGGAAAATCGCACGCTAAAGAAGTTGCGGGGCTTCCTGCCCTGACAAATTTCATTTACATGCTAAATCTGATGTTCTTTAATTTCAATGTTAGGTTTATTTCTACGCTTTCGCTAGTAAACTGAGATACAGATAAATTAGACGAAAAGAGGGACACCGTGGACTCCATATTTTCTATTGGCATCCAGTCATTATGGGACGAATTGAGCCACATGCCAGTCGGAGGAGTCTGGTGGATTAATACGGACCGTAATGAAGATGCTATCAGTCTGGTAAACCAGACAATTGCTGCTCAGGATAAGGATTCCCGCGTGGCCGTCATTAGCATGGGCGAAGATCCGAAGAAAATTATTACGCTTGAAAGTGGTCGCGGCCCCCAGACGGTGCGATTATTTTCCATGACATCGGAAGCCGATAGTCTATACTTTTTGTCCCGCGACGTTCAGTGCTCTATTGATCCGGATCACTATTTAGTGATTCTGAAATGCGCAAATAACGTCCTGCAAAATATGCCCGCTGAAAAACTGCTGCCCTGGCTGGAAAAAATCAATAAATGGGCAAAATTTCAAAATTGCACGCTATTGATAGTCAATCCCGGCAGTAATAATGACAAGCTGTTCTCACTTTTAATGGGCGAATATCGCTCCCTGTTCGGTCTGGCAAGCGTTCGTGACCAGGCAGGCAGCTATCTCTACGATATTGCATTCTGGTGTAATGAAAAAGGCGTGAGCGCCAGGCAACAGCTTACGCTGAAACATATTGAGGGCGAGTGGCACCTGGCGCAGCAGGAAGAAACCGTGGTGCAGCCGCGCAGTGATGAAAAACGCATCCTGAGCCATATCGCGGTTTTAGAGGGGGCACCCGCCCTGTCGGAAAACTGGACATTGTTTGATTCTAACGAAGCCCTTTTCCATGAAGCCCGCACAACCCAGGCGGCAAACCTTATTTTCTCGCTGATGCAGAATAACCAGATTGAGACGCTGGCACGACAAATCCACACCTTACGCCGCCAGCGCGGAAGTGCGTTGAAAATCATCGTGCGCGAAAATAATACCAGCCTGCGCGCCACCGATGAGCGCCTGCTTCTGGGCTGCGGCGCCAATATGGTTATTCCATGGAATGCGCCGTTGTCACGCTGCCTGACGCTTATCGAAAGCGTTCAGGGCCAGCAGTTTAGCCGCCACGTACCGGAAGATATTTCCACGCTGCTCTCCATGACGCAGCCGATGAAGCTGCGTGGGTACCAAAAATGGGATACCTTCTGCGACGCCGTGGGCAACATGATGAACAACACGCTTCTTCCTGCTGACGGAAAAGGGGTCATGGTTGCTCTGCGTCCTGTACCGGGTATTCGCGTTGAACAGGCTCTCACCTTATGTCGCCCGAACCGTACAGGGGACATCATGACCATTGGCGACAATCGCCTGGTGCTGTTTTTGTCCTTCTGCCGGGTAAACGATCTCGATACGGCGCTTAACCACATCTTCCCTCTGCCTACAGGGGATATTTTCTCGAACCGTATGATTTGGTTCGAAGATAATACGATTAGCGCGGAGCTGGTGCAGATGCGTGCGCTCCAGCCTGAACAATGGGTTAAGCCGCTCGCTATCAAGAGCGATGCCAAACCGATCCTCAATGCCAGACATGATGGACACGTCTGGCGTCGGGTTCCGGAACCCCTTCGCTTATTAACAGACAACGCGGAGAACGCATCATCATGAACATCAGCGATATCATTCAACTGGTTATATTCTGTGCGCTGATCTTTTTCCCGCTTGGCTACTATGCGCGCCATTCCATCCGCCGTATCCGTGATACGGCCAGAGTGCTGTTTATTAAACCTCGCTATGTAAAACCAGCCGGAACACTGACACGGGCATCACACGTCAAGGCAGACCGAAAACATGACTAATTCTACCTATACCGCTTCGTCACCCTCGCCGCTCTGGCAATACTGGCGCGGCCTTTCCGGCTGGAACTTCTACTTTCTGGTGAAGTTTGGCCTGCTGTGGGCAGGCTATCTGAATTTCCATCCCCTTCTAAACCTCGTGTTTATGGCCTTCCTGTTGATGCCGCTGCCGAATATCAGGTTACATCGCTTGCGCCACTGGGTCGCTATACCTGTCGGCTTTGCGCTGTTCTGGCATGATACCTGGCTACCGGGGCCGGACAGCATTATGAGCCAGGGGTCGCAGGTGGCGGGCTTTAGCGCCAGCTATGTCCTCGATCTGACCGAGCGTTTTATTAACTGGCAGATGATTGGCGCGGTATTTGTGCTGCTGGTTGCCTGGCTGTTCCTGTCACAGTGGATCCGCGTCACGGTGTTTGTCGTCGCGATTATGATCTGGCTTAACGTGCTGACGCTGGCTGGGCCGAACTTTTCGCTGTGGCCTGCCGGTCAACCGACCACCACGGTGACCACCACAGGGGGAAGCGCGGCGGCAACCGTCACAACGGCAGGCGATACGCCTGTGGTGGGCGATATCCCAACCCAGACCGCACCGCCGACCTCAACCAATCTGAACGCCTGGCTCTCCAGTTTCTATACCGCGGAAGACAAGCGACAGACTAAATTCCCGGAAGCGCTGCCGGCGGATGCTCAGCCGTTTGAACTGCTGGTGATCAACATCTGCTCTCTCTCCTGGGCCGACGTGGACGCCGCCGGTTTGATGTCTCATCCTCTGTGGTCACACTTCGATATTCAGTTTAAAGATTTCAACTCTGCCACCTCGTACAGCGGCCCGGCGGCGATCCGCCTGCTGCGTGCAAGCTGTGGTCAGACATCGCATAAAAACCTGTATCAACCCGCCGGCAACCAGTGTTATCTGTTCGATAACCTCGCAAAGCTGGGCTTTACGCAGCACCTGATGCTGGGGCATAACGGCCAGTTCGGTAACTTCCTGAAAGAGGTGCGCGAACAGGGCGGCATGCAGGCACCGCTGATGGATCAAACCGGTCTTCCTGTCTCTCTGCTGGGCTTCGACGGCTCGCCCGTTTATGACGATACTGCCGTCCTGCAGCGCTGGCTGCAGACCATCGAAAAAGACAGCAATCCACGCAGCGCGACGTTCTTTAATACCCTGCCGCTCCACGACGGTAACCATTTCCCGGGCGTGAGCAAAACGGCTGATTATAAAGTGCGTGCGCAGAAGTTCTTTGACGAGCTGGACGCGTTCTTCACGGAGCTGGAAAAATCGGGCCGTAAAGTGATGGTGGTTGTGGTACCTGAGCACGGTGGTGCGCTGAAAGGTGACAGAATGCAGGTGTCGGGTCTGCGTGATATCCCAAGCCCGTCCATCACCAACGTGCCTGCCGGCATTAAATTCTTTGGTATGAAGGCACCGCATCAGGGCGCACCGATTGAGATTACACAGCCAACCAGCTATCTGGCGATCTCAGAGCTGGTTGCCCGCGCCGTTGACGGGAAGCTGTTTGTGGAGGATAGCGTGAACTGGGATCAGCTCACCAGCAACCTGCCGCAAACCGCAGAGGTCTCAGAAAACGCTAACGCGGTCGTCATTCAGTATCAGAACAAACCGTACGTTCGCCTGAACGGCGGGGATTGGGTACCGTATCCGCAGTAACAAGGTATGACTTCCCTCTCCCCATCGGGGAGAGGGATAATGTCGACATTATTGCTGGGCGATCCACACCAGCATTTTCAGACTTGCCGAATAGTAGTCGTCTTTAGAGGTGATTTCGGGTTCACCGGAAGACTGCCCCATCGTGAAATCACGTACAGCCAGCAGGCCGCCTTCCATCATGTAGGGCGCATATTCGTTGGTCGCGACGTTAACCCAGGCGGGCGTTTGTTCCCGGGGGAACTGACCGAACCAGGCCTTCCACGGCGTCAGCAGTGGGCTTTGCTTATCAGACCAGGCAACGTACAGCGGAACACGAATCGCGTCATAGCTCATTCGCGGCGGCCAGCCTTTGGCAGGAGCCAGCTTGCCACCTGATGCCAGTGAAACCCAATCAGTGGGCAGATTCGCTTTACCCGAGCCCATTTTCCCCAGCAGGCGTTTCCCGTCCTTAATCAAATCGCGCCAGACCGGCAAATGGCTGCGTCTGGCGAAAGCTTGCCAGGCCGGAAACACGAAATAGGAAGGATTAAGGACGACTTCACCCTCAAGCTTAAACCCCTGGACGCCGGGCAGCATCACGCGGTAACCGGCATAGCGGATCACGCTGTGGTCAATCAGTGCTTTGGTAATTGCATCCGATGCGGCGCTGTAGCGCTTGTCATGCCAGCGGGCGTCGGCTTTCAGCAACGCCCAGGCAATCAGCACGTCGCCATCTGCAGCGTTGTTTTTGTCGGCGACCGGGTTGGACTCTGCGGGGTTATAGCGCCAGTAAAACAGACCATTTTCTTTGTTCTTTAGCCGACTGTCTGTCCATTGCCAGAGCTTATCGAACGTGGCTTTATCGTCGTTGGCCACCGCCATCAGCATGGCAAAACCCTGACCTTCCGTATGCGACACGCCGCCATTACCGGTATCAACAATACGGCCTTCCGGTTTGAAAAAGCGGGCCTTGTAACTCTCCCAGGCCCGATCCGCATGAGAGAGAGGCGAAAACAGCACACTCATCATGACGGCCAGCGTTGCGCAGACGGGTTTTCGCATAATTAACTCGATCCGGTTATTCGGCACTTCGCAGTGAAATCTCACCGCCCATCCAGGGTTTGATCACGCCATCCTGCTCAAGAAGCAGCGCGCCCTGTGCGTCAATACCGCGGGAAGTTCCGTAGATCTCTTTATCACCAATCAGCAATTTCACCGGGCGGTTGATGAAGTTATCCAGCTTTTCCCAACGAGACAGGAACGATGCCAGCCCTTCCTGCTCAAAAAGCGTGAGTGAACTGCGCAACTCTTTAATCATACGCACGGCAAGGGTGTTGCGATCGATGACGATCCCCGCCTCCTGGAGGTTAGTCCAGGCCTGATTCACCACATCATTTTGTACATTGCGCATTACCATGTTGAGGCCTGCGCCGATGACGATTTGCGCTGCATCGCCCGTTTTTCCCGTCAGTTCGACCAGAATACCGGCAAGTTTACGATCGTTGAGGTAGAGGTCATTAGGCCATTTAACGCGTACTTTATCCGCCCCCAGATCGTGCAGCACTTCCGCCATGACGATGCCGATGACCAGACTCAGACCAATGGCAGCGGCCGGGCCCTGCTCGAGTCGCCAGTACATGGACAGATAGAGGTTAGCGCCAAATGGCGAAAACCATTTGCGACCGCGACGGCCGCGACCGGCCTGTTGATATTCAGCAACGCAGGCATCGCCGGATTTCAGCTCAGGCAGACGATCCAGAAGATACTGGTTCGTCGAATCAATCACCGGCAGCACCGCAACATTGCCGTGTCCGATCTGGCTGCGGATCGCTTCTTCATTCAGCAATTGAATCGGTTCCGGCAGGCTGTAGCCTTTTCCGGGAACCGTGAACACATCAACACCCCAGTCGCGAAGCGTCTGGATATGTTTATTGATAGCAGCACGGCTCATGCCAAGCTGCTCACCCAGCTGCTCGCCAGAATGAAACTCACCGTCAGCAAGGATGCTAATCAGGGTTAAGGGAACGGTATTGTCCTTCACGCGATAGCCTCCACGGCATTAACTTCGCCTGTGCAGCCAATGAAGCGAACTTCTGGCTCCAGCCAGACGTTAAATTTTTCGCCCACACGCTGACGAACATAATGAGCCAGCTGTACAACATCATCGCTGGTCGCATCGCGTTGATTAATCAGCACCAGAGCCTGCTGCTGGTGAACGGCAGCACCGCCTACTGAAGTGCCTTTTAGCTGGCATTGATCGATAAGCCATCCTGCGGCAAGCTTCACGCTGCCATCAGCCTGAGGATAACGTGGCGCGGCTGGCCATCCTTCAAGAAAGACTTTTGCATTTTCGCTGCTGATAACCGGGTTTTTGAAGAAGCTTCCTGCGTTTCCGTTTACTTTTGGATCGGGAAGTTTGGTCATCCGCATATGGCAAACGGAATCAAAAACGTCGCGGGCGGTTACGGTAGCCGGATCGAGACGCGTTAAATCCCCGTAGGTCAACACAGGCTGCCAGTCCTTCGACAGACGCAGGCCCACGGCAACAATCACGTAGCGATCCTGATATTCATGTTTGAAGATACTGTCACGATAGCCAAACCGGCACTGTTCCGCCGTTAAACGCTTTGCCGTTCCGGTTGCCAGTTCGATGCAGTCGACATATTCACAGACATGTTTCAGTTCGATGCCGTAGGCACCGATGTTTTGAATAGGTGACGATCCGGCGCAGCCTGGAATAAGCGCAAGGTTTTCCAGGCCCGGCATCCCTTTTTCGAGGGTGAATTGCACCAGATGATGCCAGTTTTCTCCGGCCCCCACGTGCAGGTGCCAGCTGTCGGCACGCTCTTCCACATCAATTCCCATGATGCGGTTAACGATCACCGTTCCCGCAAAATCATCGAGAAACAGGACATTACTTCCTTCGCCCAGAATCAGTACGGGTTCGTTATTTTCAGTTGCGCTTTGCCATGCATCCAGCATTTGCTGTGCAGTATCGGCACGTACAATTTGTTTAGCATTGCGTTGAATGCCAAAGGTATTCCAGGGCTTAAGGGAGTGGTTCATAGACGCTATCCTGATGCAAAAACGCAGGTAGTTTACCGTATAAGCAGGGCGTTGGGGGATTAGTTTGTGCAGCGTATAAACGCAAAAAGGCCATCCTTGCGGATGGCCTCTTCACTTATTTGATGCCTGGCAGTTCCCTACTCTCACATGGGGAGACCCCACACTACCATCGGCGCTACGGCGTTTCACTTCTG
>NZ_JAASKP010000003.1:169608-287455 GCF_019730495.1 Enterobacter sp. Y17 | reverse complement strand
TAAGTTTGATGCTCGTGAATTAAACTTCGTAATGAATTACGTATGTTCACTCAGAGACTTGGTATTCATTTTTCGTCTTGCGACGTTAAGAATCCATGTCACTTTGAGTGCCCACACAGATTGTCTGATAAATTGTTAAAGAGCAGTGCCGCTTCGCTTTTCGCAGCGGCGCGGGGTGTGCATATTACGCTTTCCCGCTTCAGAGTCAAGTGATTAATTTCGCTTTTCTCTGCTGACCCGGCGGCGTGTGTGCCGTTGTTCCGTGTCAGTGGAGGCGCATTATAGGGAGTAATTCCGAAGCTGCAAGGATAAAGTGACATTTATTTACTAACCGCTCACTTTCCAAGCAAATCTTACTCCAGACCTCAATTTTCGCCTGGTTTTTAAACAAAAACGAGCCGCAAGCGGCTCGTTTTTGCGTTTTGTGACTTACTGCACTGCCACAATACGATCGTCGTTGGCTTCCAGACGAATAACTTTGCCCGGAATCAACTCTCCGGAGAGGATCTGCTGCGCCAGCGGGTTTTCGATCTGCTGCTGGATAGCACGTTTCAATGGACGCGCACCGTACACTGGATCGTAACCATTCTCGCTCAGCAGCTTCAGGGCCTCGTCGGAGATGTGAATTTCATATCCACGCTCTTCCAGACGTTTGTACAGACGCTGCAGCTGGATCTGCGCAATCGACGCAATGTGTTTCTCACCCAGAGGATGGAATACTACCACTTCATCAATGCGGTTGATGAACTCCGGACGGAAGTTATGGCTCACGACACCGAGCACCAGATCCTTCATATGGCTATAGTCCAGTTCACCGAAACGTTCCTGAATCAAATCGGAACCCAGGTTCGAGGTCATGATGACAACCGTATTACGGAAGTCGACCGTTCTCCCCTGTCCGTCGGTCAGACGGCCATCATCCAGCACCTGAAGCAGGATGTTGAACACATCAGGATGCGCTTTTTCCACCTCATCCAGCAGGATGACGGAATAAGGGCGACGGCGAACGGCTTCCGTCAGATATCCCCCTTCTTCATAACCAACGTATCCCGGAGGCGCGCCGACCAGACGTGAGACGGAGTGTTTCTCCATAAACTCGGACATGTCGATACGTACCATCGCATCGTCGCTGTCGAACATAAAGTTAGCCAGCGCTTTACACAACTCGGTTTTACCGACCCCCGTCGGTCCCAGGAACAGGAACGAACCAATCGGACGGTTTGGATCGGACAGCCCTGCACGACTACGACGAATAGCGTTCGAAACCGCTTCAACCGCTTCGTTCTGGCCAATCACCCGATTATGGAGATCTTGCTCCATGCGCAGCAGTTTTTCACGCTCGCCTTCCAGCATGCGCGCCACCGGAATACCGGTCCAGCGAGCAAGCACTTCTGCGATTTCTGCATCCGTCACCTTATTACGTAACAGACGCATCGTTTTCCCTTCTGACTGCGTCGCTATCTCAAGCTGTTTTTCCAGCTCAGGAATTTTGCCGTACTGCAGTTCAGACATACGCGCCAGATCGCCGACACGGCGAGCCTGCTCAATGGCAATTTTGGCCTGTTCGAGTTCAGCTTTAATGGTCTGAGTGCCGGAAAGGGATGCTTTCTCGGCTTTCCACTCTTCTTCCAGCTCAGAATACTGGCGCTCTTTATCGTCCAGTTCTTCATTGAGCATATCCAGGCGTTTCTTACTGGCTTCATCAGACTCTTTCTTCAGCGCCTGCTGTTCCAGCTTGAGCTGAATGATGCGTCGGTCGAGCCTGTCCAGCTCTTCCGGTTTCGAGTCAATCTGCATACGAATGCTCGAAGCCGCTTCATCAATAAGGTCGATCGCTTTATCCGGTAGCTGACGGTCAGCAATATAACGATGCGAAAGCGTCGCTGCCGCAACGATAGCCGGGTCAGTGATCTGCACGTGGTGGTGCAGTTCATAGCGCTCCTTCAAACCACGCAGGATCGCGATGGTATCTTCAACGCTTGGCTCAGCAACAAACACTTTCTGGAAACGACGTTCCAGAGCAGCATCTTTCTCAATGTACTGACGGTACTCGTCGAGCGTGGTGGCACCGACGCAGTGAAGTTCACCGCGCGCCAGCGCAGGTTTCAGCATGTTCCCGGCATCCATCGCGCCGTCCGCTTTACCCGCACCGACCATAGTGTGCAGTTCGTCGATAAACAGGATAACGTTCCCTTCCTGCTTCGCCAGGTCGTTAAGCACGCCTTTCAGACGCTCCTCAAACTCACCGCGGTATTTCGCACCGGCCACCAGCGCGCCCATATCCAGCGCCAGTACGCGGCGGCCTTTCAGGCCTTCCGGCACTTCGCCGTTGACGATACGCTGCGCCAGCCCTTCAACGATGGCGGTTTTACCGACACCCGGTTCACCAATCAGCACCGGGTTGTTCTTGGTACGACGCTGCAGTACCTGAATCGTACGGCGGATTTCTTCGTCACGGCCGATAACCGGATCAAGTTTGCCCTGTTCAGCACGCTCGGTCAGATCGACCGTAAATTTCTTCAAAGCCTGACGTTGGTCTTCGGCTCCCTGATCGTTCACGCTTTCACCTCCGCGCATTTTCTCAATCGCCTGAGTCACATTGGCGGTGGTCGCACCGGCAGATTTCAGCAGGTCGGTCAAGGTACCGCGTGATTCAAGCGCCGCCAGAACAAACAGCTCTGACGAAATAAAGTTGTCCCCACGTTTTTGCGCCAGCTTGTCGCAAAGGTTAAGCACGCGCACCAAATCCTGAGACGGCTGAACGTCGCCGCCGGTACCTTCTACCTGCGGTAAACGGCTCAGCGCCTGATCGATAGCGGTGCGTAACTGGCCAGCATTAATGCCAGCGGACGTTAATAAAGGACGTACCGATCCCCCTTCCTGATTCAGCAAGGCGCTCATTAAATGAAGAGGTTCGATAAACTGGTTGTCGTGCCCCAGTGCGAGGGACTGGGCATCGGCGAGAGCAAGCTGGAATTTATTAGTAAGACGATCCAGACGCATAACTCCTCCCATAACAGGTCAAATTTGCTACTGGAGATTAAATGAGGTCATCCCTCAATTATTCAAGGTTAATGACCTGAATTATGTGAAAAGAAAACGGCACGTACCGGATCGTCTTGATTCTTTAGGTTATATCAGCCAAATGAAACTTGCCATACGCCCCGTGGTCTTGTCGCGACGATAGGAGAAAAAATCACCCTTTTCGGTGAATGTGCAGCGATCGCCGCCGAAGATCTGCATCACGCCAACGTTATTTAGACGCTGGCGGGCGAGCTGGTAAATATCAGCCAGATATTTATCCCCCGAAGGCAGGAAGGCTTCAACCGCTTGCGGATCTTTTTCCATAAAGGCTTCGCGAACCTCTGGCCCCACTTCGAAAGCGCGAGGACCAATGGCCGGGCCAAGCCAGGCCATAATATTGGCTGGCTCATCGCTAAAGCAGGCGATAGTTTCTTCGAGCACGCCTTCACACAGACCACGCCAGCCCGCGTGTGCTGCAGCCACCTCGGTACCTGCACGGTTACAGAACAGAACCGGCAGACAATCGGCGGTCATCACGGCACAAACGGTTCCCGGAGTATTACTGTAAGAGGCATCAGCGCATTTAGAAGCATAGGGTTCTCCCGTCAACTTCAGCACTGCGTTACCATGAACCTGTTCCAGCCAGACCGGTTTCGACGGCAAGTTCCCCGCAGCAAACAGACGTCGGCGGTTCTCTTCAACATGTTCCAGGTTGTCGCCACAGTGCGCACCGAGGTTCAAAGACTCCCACGCGCCCTGGCTAACACCGCCAATACGGGTTGAACTGCAGGCGGCCACGCCTGCAGGCAATGGCCACTCCGGGACAATCAGTTTGGTCATAACCAGTCCACTTGATCCTTATGTTCTTCGAAATCAGCACGCATGGCGTCGATAAGATCCACCATATCCTGCGGGATAGGCGCATGCCACTCCATCTGAATACCGGTGATAGGGTGGTAAAGACGCAGCATAGTCGCGTGCAGCGCCTGGCGATCGAATTTACGCAATACGCTGATGAACTCATCCGATGCGCCTTTAGGTGGACGCGGACGACCACCGTATACCTGATCCCCGACCAGCGGATGGGTAATGTGGGCCATATGCACGCGGATCTGGTGAGTACGTCCGGTTTCCAGACGCAGACGCAGGCGCGTATGAATACGGAAGTGCTCCATAATGCGATAGTGCGTCACCGCCGGTTTACCCATCGGATGCACCGACATATGGGTACGTTTGGTTGGGTGACGGCTGATTGGCTCTTCCACCGTTCCGCCAGAGGTCATATGCCCAATGGCTACCGCTTCATACTCGCGGGTGATTTCGCGCAGCTGCAGCGATTCCACCAGACGGGTCTGAGCTGGAACGGTCTTCGCCACCACCATCAAACCGGTGGTGTCTTTATCCAGACGGTGCACGATGCCCGCGCGCGGAACATCCGCGATCGGCGGATAATAATGGAGAAGTGCGTTAAGTACCGTACCGTCAGGGTTCCCCGCGCCCGGATGAACAACCAGGTCGCGCGGCTTGTTGATCACCAGAATGTCATCATCTTCATAGATGATGTCCAGTGGGATATCCTGCGGCTCGAAGCGGATTTCCTCTTCGATTTCAGCATTGATGGCGACAGCTTCCCCACCTAACACTTTCTCTTTTGGTTTGTCCCAGATCTTGCCGTTTACCAGCACGCGCTGGTCAAGGATCCATTCTTTTATGCGTGAACGCGAATAATCAGGGAACAATTCGGCCAAAGCCTGATCTAAGCGTTGACCGAGCTGATTTTCGGAGACTGTTGCGGTGAGTTCTACTCGTTGTGCCATAAACTGCTTCTTCGTTTAACGTTGGGTTTTACGGCTTTGCCGTTTAATATAGTGTGCTATTGTAGCTGGTCTTAATCGGGAGCAGGAACAGAGTTTCTCCCGGACAAACATTTGAGGAAAGTCAAAACGTCATGACGCGCATGAAATATCTGGTGGCAGCGGCCACGTTGAGCCTGGCTTTGGTGGGCTGCTCCGGTTCAAATGAACAGGTCCCTGACAATCCGCCGAATGAAATCTATGCGACTGCACAACAAAAGTTGCAGGACGGTAACTGGAAACAGGCGATAACGCAACTGGAAGCGTTGGATAATCGCTATCCATTTGGTCCATATTCGCAGCAGGTACAGTTAGATCTCATCTACGCATACTATAAAAATGCCGACCTGCCGCTGGCTCAGGCAACCATCGATCGTTTCATGCGTCTGAACCCGACTCATCCTAACATCGACTACGTGATGTACATGCGCGGCCTCACCAACATGGCGCTGGACGACAGTGCGCTGCAGGGCTTCTTCGGCGTGGATCGTTCAGACCGTGACCCGCAGCATGCGCGTGATGCCTTCAATGACTTCTCCAAGCTGGTGCGCGGCTATCCGAACAGTCAGTACGTGACCGACGCGACCAAACGTCTGGTGTTCCTGAAAGATCGTCTGGCTAAATATGAATACTCCGTAGCGGAATACTATACCCGCCGTGGCGCATGGGTTGCCGTGGTTAACCGCGTAGAAGGTATGCTGCGTGATTATCCGGATACTCAGGCAACGCGCGACGGCCTGAAGCTGATGGAAAATGCTTACCGTCAGATGCAGATGACCGCTCAGGCTGAAAAAGTGGCGAAAATCATCGCTGCGAACAGCAGCAACACCTGATATTGCCTCAATGCAAAACGGCAGCCCGAAGGCTGCCGTTTTTTTATTCATTTTACCGCGTCGCTGAAGCGCTTAAGCCTCAACACATCCAGTCAACTATGGCCCCAATTTTTGCCTTCGACAAGGTAAATCTCACCTCTTCCTGCCCTGCCTCACAAAAAAGATTCCCTGACAAAAACCGACAAAATAACGTGATATAAATCACACATTTTGACATTAGGTCGGGTATGCTGGAATCACCAAGACGGAAAGACAAGAGGTAAAATTTATGACAATGAACATTACCAGTAAACAAATGGAAATTACTCCGGCAATCCGCCAGCACGTCGCAGACCGTCTCGCCAAACTGGATAAATGGCAAACTCATTTGATTAATCCACATATCATCCTGTCCAAGGAGCCGCAGGGTTTCATCGCTGACGCAACTATCAATACTCCAAACGGCCATCTGGTCGCCAGCGCAAAACACGAGGATATGTACACAGCAATTAACGATTTGATCAACAAGCTGGAACGGCAGCTCAATAAAGTGCAACACAAAGGTGAAGCCCGTCGCGCCGCAACATCGGTGAAAGACGCCAGCTTCGCGGAAGAAGTTGAAGAAGAGTAATCCTTTAAATTGAGTGTACTGCCAACGCGCCTTCGGGCGCGTTTTTTGTTTTTTATTGACAGGGTGAAAACAGTACGGGTACTTTAACGGTATCAATCACAGGATGACTTTATGAAACTTACGCCGTTCTTCTTCGCATTCTTTTTTACCTTCCCCTGACTGGGAGGCGTTTCGTCGTGTGATAAAGAATGCGAAGACGAACAACAAGGCCTCCCACACCGGGGGGCCTTTTTTATTGATAACGATAAAATGAGACAGGCAACACTATGACACCGGAAAACCCGTTACTGGATCTGCGAGTAAAAATCAGCGCGCTGGATGAGAAACTGCTGGCGCTGCTGGCCGAACGCCGCGCGCTTGCCGTTGAAGTGGGCAAAGCCAAGCTGGACTCCCATCGCCCGGTACGAGATATCGACCGCGAGCGCGATCTGCTGGAACGTCTCATTCAGCTCGGCAAAGCGCATCACCTCGATGCCCACTACATTACCCGGTTGTTCCAGCTCATCATCGAAGACTCCGTTCTCACTCAGCAAGCGCTGCTCCAGCAGCATCTGAATAAAACCAATCCACACTCTGCGCGTATTGCCTTCCTCGGTCCGAAGGGATCTTATTCTCACCTGGCCGCACGTCAGTATGCCGCACGCCATTTCGAAGAATTTATTGAGAGCGGCTGCGCGAAGTTTGCCGACATTTTTAACCAGGTTGAGACCGGCCAGGCGGATTACGCCGTCGTACCGATTGAAAACACCAGCTCCGGCGCCATCAACGACGTCTACGATTTGCTGCAGCACACCAGCCTGTCGCTGGTTGGCGAGCTGACGATCCCAATCGATCACTGCGTGCTGGTCGCCGGCTCAACGGACCTGAGCAAGATCGAAACGGTTTACAGTCATCCACAGCCGTTCCAGCAGTGCAGCCAGTTCCTGAACCGCTATCCGAGCTGGAAAATTGAGTACACCGAAAGCACCTCGGCGGCGATGGAAAAAGTGGCGCAGGCTAACACCCCAACCGTCGCCGCGCTCGGCAGCGAAGCAGGCGGGGCGCTGTATGGTTTACAGGTGCTGGAACGCAATCTGGCGAACCAGACGCAAAATATCACCCGCTTCGTGGTGCTGGCCCGCAAGGCAATCAATGTGTCAGACCAGGTGCCAGCGAAAACCACGCTGCTGATGGCGACCGGCCAACAGGCCGGGGCGCTGGTTGAAGCCCTGCTGGTGCTGCGTAACCACAACCTGATCATGACCAGGCTGGAATCACGCCCAATCCACGGTAACCCGTGGGAAGAGATGTTCTACCTCGATATCCAGGCCAACCTGGAATCTGCTTCCATGCAGAAGGCCCTGCGCGAACTGGGCGAGATCACGCGTTCCATGAAGGTGCTGGGCTGCTATCCGAGCGAGAACGTGGTCCCGGTTGACCCGGCTTAACGTTCGATAAAGCGGCTTTTCTTCATCCCTGCCACGTTCGCCGGCAGGGTGAAGATGGCGCCGGAGAGCGGATACTTCGCCACCTCGTCCGCATCCATATTTTCCCGCGTGGTGGTAATAAACAGTGTTTTCATGTCATCGCCCCCAAAGCAGACCATCGTCGGGCAACGCACCGGCATGCGATATTCTTCCAGCTGCTCCCCTTGCGGAGAAAAACGCGCAATACGCCAGCCGTCAAATAGCGCGCTCCAGTAGCAGCCTTCCACATCCATTGCCGCGCCGTCCGGTATCCCTTCGCCCTCTTTAAACTGACGAAACACCTCGCGCCTGCCGGGTTCGCCCTTCTCATCAAGCGGCGTTCGGTAAATAACGCCGTTTGGCGTATCTGAAGTAAACATCCATTGATTATCAGGGCTAAACGCTAAGCCGTTGTGCCCGTGAATATCGCACTGGATCACTTTCGGCGTCAGGTCGTTGTCGATGCGCATCAGCAGGGCACCGTTGTAATCTCCCGACCCCCAAAACGTGCCCGCGTAGAATCGTCCCAGAGAATCGGTGCCGCCGTCGTTAAAGCGTGCGAGCTGCGGGTTAGAGGGGTTATCGCACACCTTGCGGCGCAGCAGGCCGTGTTTATCGGTCAGCCAGATACCCGTTCGCATCGCAACGATAAAACCACCCTGCTCGCGCAGCGCGAAACAGCCCACCTCCTCATGGAAAGAGAGTACGGTGTGTTCTGCCGTCGGCAGATGGTAGCGGTGGATCTCCCCTTCCAGAATATCGGCCCAGTAGAGCGCGCGCTCTTCTGCGCTCCACGTCGGGCATTCAGGCAGATGCCCGGTGTAATTCAACAGCAGCTGCGGTTCGGCCATGACAGTTCCCCAAAATAAAAAAAGCCAGCATTGCTGTTTTAATTTTAGACGCAATACCATGAAACAAAAGGATTTGTTTCTTACGATGTCCACACGTCGTCCACACATCGAAAAAAAGCGTCCACGGACGCACACCAAACCCCGCTTTTCTGCGGGGTTTTTTACATCTCATTTGCAGATCGTTTTGATGGGTAAAAGTCGCAGCGTTTTGCAAAAACTAAATTATCCCCAACAGTCCGCCAGCCAGCGCCGTGCATGGCCTGACCGCATTACCTTTTAAAAAACCAGACAACCGCCGCTCACATTTGATCGTGACGGAAAGTAAAACGATCCTTTTAAAAACATCATGTTAACCAATCGGTTAGGCGCTGACTGGTCGGCAACTTTTGCAACGCGCTGCAAATCCTTGCGCGGTGTGCAAACGCCAGCAGACCGCAGAAGCCCAGCGGTGGCGCGGGCTGGCGGGTTGCTTTGCGCAAAAATTCTTTTGCAAAATTTTTATGATCCAAATACCGCAGGCGGGTGCGGTGTAGCGCCGTTTCCGTCTCGGATCCGCTTCCGTCTGCGCTCTGTCGCTTCGTCTCTGGGGCATGGTTAAACGAACGCAAAAAAGGCCGAACAGTGTCGGCCTTATGTTTCTGCGCTTGCTGTGGGGCGTTCTGTGGCGTCTGGTGACGTGATGGTTTTCGCCTGCGTTTTGTCAGGCTATAAGGGGGCTGTATTTCGCTTTCAAAGCGTTGGTTTTTTCGGCGGTTCCGGTGAACTGCGATGCCTGCCCGCTGGCTCCCGTGTTGGGGTGCGTATGGGTCGCACATATCTGCGCCAGTTCGTGGACAACGTCCAGGGTGTCGGTCAGCAACGTCAGGACGTTGGTTTCCTCGCTGCCCAGCTTAACGGAAGCCCCGATCAACTGCTGCGCTGCGGCAACGCTTTTTTTTATGCCTGCGATTTTCTCGTTAAGCGCTCCGCCGATAGTAACGTCGGCATTTCCCTGGATGTTGTCTTCCAGCTTGCCGCCTACATCGCGTTTTACGTTCTGGCCCACACTGACAGAATTGTCTTTGCTGCAAGTCACCGTCAGGTTGCCTGACGTGCCGACGCTGTAATCACCCTCGCTTACATGCATAACCGCACCGGCCAGAAGTGTGGTCGTTCCCAGCACGGTTGTTTTATCCGTGGCCTGGACTGTTGTTTCACGGGCAACCAGCTTTCGCTTTTCATCATCTGCGGTCACTTCCCGCGTCATGGATGTTTCGCTTATCGCCTGGTCGGTCTGGCGCACCCAGTCACCGGCAACGGTAACGCGCTGTGATACCCCATCGCGCTGTTGCTGTAACTGTTCGCCAGGCTTAACCGCTGGCAGGTTATGCCCCTGCGGCATGATCTGACGAATAAACGGTTTATCCTGTCTGCCTTCCACGAAACCAATCTCAACCAGCGTGCCAGGCGGCGGAAACTGAAACATTCCCGATTCACTCCCGGCCATTGGAACCGGCAGCGGCACGGCGGAATAAACCGGCGTGTTGGCCGCCGCGTTGCCGTCTTCATCCAGCAGTTGCAGATCCACAGCGTAACGGGGCCGGAATGGGTCCGCGATGTTACCCCCGGAAACGTCTTCGCTTGGCGCTTCAACCCTGGCGAGCTTTGGCAAATGCAGCCCGGAAGCCAGTTCCGGGTAGACGCTTTCTATCTGGCGCTGAATCGGTGATTTTTGCAGTGGCTTGCCGGTTACCTTATTGCGTGGTAACCAGGTGATTGTCATATCGTCGTTGTTAAGCTGAACCTGGCTTAAGCGCTGGCCGTTGACCTCAACACCGGGGCGCAGGCTCTGGATCATCGGCACAACCATTGAATTACCGGCTGCGGATGCCTGGCTAAATTCGTGTGGGATCTCCACTGGCTTACCGGCAAAAAGGCTATGCTCTGCTGCGCCGGTAAAGACGGCCCCGTCCGGCAACTGATACCAGACATAATCTTTGATTGAGAAAGCCCGCCCCAGGCTGGCTAATAGCTGATAGCCGGTTCCGCTGTGGGTAAAGTACGGGATAGGTTTATCCGCATAAGCCGCACCGGCAGGCGGTGCGACGGTTAACCCGCTTTGCTCCGTTAACCAGTCAGTGATCTGGCGTAACGTTGGGTGCTGGAACGAACACGGCCACAGCTTATCGAACACCCCGACAAGCTCACGCACGAACAACCGGCAGGCGCCATTATCAGCAGGCTGCGACCGCTCAACATAGCCGGTGAACCAGCGCAGGACCAGCCCGTCATAACCCACATCGACCCGAACCAATTTGCCGGTGTAATCCATTTCAGTGCTGGCCGTGATGAATCCACGCCCGCAGGCGTTTTGCTCAAGCACGATATTACAGTCCACCATGTGGACCGGGTCACTGGACAGGAAAAGGCGTTTAATTGGTTTCATGCTTTACCCCAGCGCATCATTAACGGGTTTCAGGACTTTCTCTTCAAACCAGCTCATTTTGTCGGCTGGTTCGTCTGCCGCTGCGCCACCTTTACCCCCCGCGCCGGTTTGCTTCGTGCTGGCGGTTGCGTTGCCTTTTCGTGCCTGGCGTTTTTCCGGCACGCTGTTTTTTTCCCGCAGCGTGAAACTGACCTGCCAGGCCAGGCGGTCTTCCTGGGGAACGGCATCAATCTGGCCGGTGAAGGTGGCTTCGCGGAAGTTGATTGCGGTTGCCGTGGCATTGGCGACGCGATAAGTCTTTAAGGCTCCGCTGGCCTCGGTAGCGGATGCCAACTGGAAAAGGCGCTGTAAAACTGCCTCGTCGTCAAACGTCACCAGGCCCGACACGCGCAATTCTTTAGCCTTGATGCCCTGTTCTGAATTGGTCGTGCTCGATGTCTGGCCTGACTGGTCTTTTTCCTGAAACTGCATTGAAGGGGAAACCAGCATGTTTTGCATCGCGATCCCTTCACCATTAAGCGCGAGTAGTGCGGTCTGGCTCATTTATCATCTTCCCCAAATCTGCAAGCGAATCACCGATAAACATCATTGCCGCTGTATGCACGGCGGTTGCCTGCGGTATGTCTTTTAGTAATTCAATAGCCGCCATTCTGTGATTGCCGGTGTAACTGAATGACCAGGCTTTCGCGCTGGCCCCTTTCAGGTCTTCAAGAGACTGACTAACCGAAGAAAGCAGGCCAGCACGCGCCTGGACGAATTCGGCAATTTGTTTTTTCAGCCCTTCGGTTGTCGTGCTGGCAGCGGCAGCTAGCTGCGCGGCGGCAACCCGCTGCGCGTTCACTGCAAGGCGGTTTGTCGCGACGGACAGCGGCGCGGCGACCGGCAGCGAACTGGATTTCGACGGCAGTTGCATTTTAACCGTGCTCAGTTCGGCCGCCGCAGCCGCCATACGGCTAACCTGGGTAAATGCGGGCGCTGGAAACACCGTGGCAAGCCCGTTGAGGGCTTTCATAAATCCATCATGGGTATTTTCGGCAATCATCATCACGATAACGTCACCGCTCCCGCTGCTGGTTGCCAGCTTCCCCGCCAGATAGCCCAGGGCATTAGCCGGACTCAGATACCCCCCTGAATCTGCCGACTGACCCAGACCATACACCCACGGATGCGCCGGGATGATTGAGCAACTCAACCCCGCCATATCGTCGGCAATTTTAATAACTGAATCACGCCACATCTTCGGGAGGCTCCGGCCATTCGGGCCTGGTGGTATCAACCCGGTTTAATAAAACGCGGTATTTTCTCCACTCCGGCAGGTTTTTTTCCTCTTTATCGGTCGCCATACCCAGATCAACGGCATCCTGAAGCGTGGCAATCACGTTATTCGCATGGTTTAATAATTCCAGCTTTTTACGTTCTGCCTCTGCCTCATAATCAATAGGCGCGGCAATGATCTCCCCACCATCAAAAAGAAATGCGCCGCCTAATGCTTTCTCGCCCGCAGCGGTAAATTCATCCGGTACATTCTCCGGCGCGACTTCAACGACAATCTGATTAATCGGGAAAATCGCGCTTGCATCATAAGAGAAATGGATAATTTCTTTCGTGTCAGGGTTAAATGATACCTTTAGCGTTTCCTGTGAAAGCGTTTTAAGCCACAAATACCAGTCATTGCCGTTATCATCTTTCAGGAAAACAATATTCACCTCTGGTGATTTTGCAACGTAATATAATTCGAGTTCCTCCGGCGATAGTTTAGCTACCTTCGCCGGGGTGTATTTCCCCCACTTATCTAATGGGTCATATTTTTTAAACACTCCAGATTGCTTCGTCATTAAGCCACCCATGCTGTGTACCAGTTTCCGCCGATGTTATATTGAAGAGAACGATATTGTACCGCCGTGTAATTCGTTTTTTGCTGCACAGCAGTAACCACCGTTCCGTTAGGCGCATACGCAAATTCGTTATCATTATTTCCGTTTGTGGCGACTCCTGCTGATGCCAGCCTAAGCCCCCCTTGCAGGAAGTTAGCGATAGTCCATGATGTTGTTGCATAAGCGCTTAAATTTGGGGGGTTGTTCGAAGAATAAACCCGCACGCCCGGAGTATCGAAAACGCCAGCGCCAGCTACCAATTTATCACCTGCGGAAATTGCACCGGAAGATATTAAATTACCATTCTTATCTATTCTTAGGCGCGTATATCCGTTGTGCTGAAATACTAAACCGTTTGTGCCGGTGCTTCCGTCGCGGGTGATGCCGACTGTAAATTTTTGACCGTACCAGTTAAATTCAACACCTGACACAACCCCACCATCACCTGCCCGTACATTATAAAGGGCAGACATATTTGATTCTGTTGGCAAGGTTTCAACTCTTCCCAGCTTGAATGTGGCGTTATAATCACCACCATTCGCAGACACCGCACCAATATCTGTTGGTTTAGGTTTATTGGCTGAGTCGTACTGTTTTGCCCATGGTGTCCATGTGCCATTATAAAAAATACGGATAAATGAGCGTGAATCAGCATATATCCGGTATACCTGCGTAACACCTGCATGTTTGTAAACTTCAAGCGACCCGGCCACCGATTCTGGATAATTAGTTCCAGCTTCCGCCTGCGCATTGGAGGACTGGTAATATAATCCCGGTGTAATAAAGCTATTCAGATCGGCAGCATTCCCAATCAGCACGGCCTGGCCGTTAAAAATGTCCTGCGAAGTGATATTGATATCTTCCGCCAGCGCTCGCCCGTTAACCTTCCGCCCTGACGGCACGCGGCCATTTGCGTTGTCATTAGCAGCTTTTACCGCTTTCGGTGTTGCGGCTTCCGTTTCTGATTCGCTATCGACTGCGCTACTTAGCTTTGTAAATCCCTTTTCGGTAGTGGTCGCGTCAGGGTGATTTCGTGATTTTTCATGCTCTTTGATTGACTGGTCGTTAAGGGTGCCTTTCGGGCGCAGATCGGTAATATTGCCGCTTGCGTCGATGCTCGCCACTGCAAACACATAATGCTGGCTACCGTTTTCCACATAATCGGCAAGACTCGCAGCCACAGTAATTTTGCTCTTTACAGCCCATTCGCTTGTCAGCGTTCCCGACCAGGACACATCCAGCCAGACCTTTACCGGCCTGGCTGAAACTGTGATGTTCTGATTCGCGGCCAGTTCTGCACGTAGCCCGGCAACGTAGCCCGCGCCTTTTGTTACGTAATATTGTGCGCCACTTTTGGCGACCAGATAACCGCTGTCAAAAAATGCCGCCATACCATAAAGATCGATATTCTCCCTGCGCTGGCGTTCGTCAATTGCCGCCAGGCGGGCGGTAAAGTCGATCTGCCAGGTTTCTGCTGGCGTGGTGATATTGGTTGCCGACTCAGCCCCGCTATACTCCATAAGCATGGAACGAACCAGGACGTTACCTTGTTGCCCGCTGGCGTTCTTAATTTTGCTCTGGGTAGGGGCGTGAATAATCATCGCCAGCGTACCGGTTGCTTTGTTCGCCAGACCGATCCAGTTGAAATTAAAGTCGCCGACGTCCGCGCCCAGAGTGACGGAATACACAACGGAATTCGCATTAACCACGCCTGATTTGCTCACCGCCTGGCGATGGACGATTTTATCGGCAGGTGGCAAACCCTCTTTATTCTCAACCGGCTTTGTCACATCCAGATCGGGAAGATAGGCGAAAATAAATTCATCCAGATTAACCGGCTGATTATCAATTGCCTGTTGGGCTTTCCACTCTGTGAACGCTTTTGTAATGACTGTCTGAGCCATAATTCCTTTACTCCAACCTTGCGCTAAATGTCGCGCTTAATTCGTTTTGCACATCGCCCAGGGTCGCAGGCCAGCAAACATAATCACCCTGATACCATCCAACATTGATATGCAGCGGCAGGGTGGTGATCACTTCAAACTGATAACGGCGGCAGGTCCGACCATACTTGCGGATAATCTCCAGCAGGAGATCGCTGTTATCCGCTATCTGGCTATCAGTGACGCGGACGGTAATCACGTCCCAGTCCATCCCCTCCTGGCGTTCCAGTAGTTCGACATACCCGATCCCGAGCCGCTCAAAAATGGCAATAAACCCCGCCACCTCGCCCGCCTGCTGCGCATTGATAAAGGCGTAGCTGACTCGTTTACGAAACAGGCTTAACGGCTCACCTTTAAAGCGGGTGATATCACGTTCCCATGCGATCAGGTTCAACACTGGCTCGACGCAGGTCTGCGGGTCGAACTGCCTCAACGGCCAGGTAATCCACTCGTAAACCTGCAACCAGAAATTCACGCAGGCACGCAGCAGCCGCGCGGGGTCGCCACGGTCCATCCATGACGGCAGCTTCAACCCGGCCAGCAGTCTGGCAAACTCAGTCATTGAGGATCTCCACTGATAAGGAGGCCAGACGCGGGACCGATAATTCGCTGACAATATCTGTCAGTGAAAAACTCAGTGAATCTATGACCGGGAATGCTTTGTGAATCTCCCGGCCCAGGTTCGAAAAGGAATAACGCGAATACGGCCACGTCTTTTTAACGTCGTAATTGGCGTTTTCCCTGAATGCGCACCGGATCAAATCTGAAACCCCGCTTTCTAACTGGCTCAGTTCTTCCGGCTCCATATTTTCTTTGCTTTCCACATACACCTTTACCGCCAGCGCGTGGGTCGTTTCCGGCATCGCGTAGCACTGCAAATCATCGCCGTGTCCGTGGTGACCCTGGGAGTTAACGTAATCGTTAACCGCATCAATAAAGGGCTGCGACGTTTCCCCGCTATCCAGTAGCAGGTAGGCATTTGCGGTTCCCGGTCCGCGCGGGGCGTCATGCAAAAAGAAGATGCGATCAATACTCAACCCCACAACACCCGCAATCATGCTGCGGTATATCGCATCGGTGTGGTAATTGCCCACCAGGTTGAACTGGTTGCGCGTGCGGTCGCGTAACTCGTCGTCGCTTTCCTCGTCTGCGCCTGGTGTGATCAACCAGTCTTCCTCATTCACTGCGCTGGCGATACCTGCAACGGCCACGGGCAAAATACGAAAATATCCCGGCGCAAGGTTGTAACCGCTGCCGGTATCGATCGCGGTAACGGGAACCATACTGCTTTCAAGACCCGCCCCCAGTGTCGTGTCTTCGTTGACGGCCAGCACATAGATCACGCCGTTTATTCGCTCCGTCTGAATCAACGTGCCGGCAGGCACGATCACAACGTCCGAAGGATTTGTCTTGTAAAAGCGGATTACCCCTGCGGCAGCGCTTGCCGGTTTCGGGGTGATGTTCACCGCCCAGGCGAGCAAGCGCAGCATTGCACCCGTGGCGGTTGCCACAAACATGTTTCGCAGGACGACATTGATTAGCGCAGCCTGCAACCACAGCACGGGCGTGGTGACAATTTTCGATATCAGACGCCAGAACGGTGACATTCGGGAAGTATTGGTAATAAATCCCTCCGCCTTAACCGTCTCTTTAAACACGGCTGTGATTTCCGCTTCCGTCGTTGGCATCCCGCTGTCACTCAGGACTTTTTCGAAATCTACTTCCGGTTTCTCAGTCATAATTCACCTCCGTGCCAACGCTGCCGAAATCGTAGGTTTCAGCGGTGACATACAGCCGCGTGATACTTTCTTCTGTGATCACAATCGTGCCGGGGACCAGACGTTCGTCACTTTCAACCAGTAGCGATAGCTGGGTCAGCGCGTCGCCGCGCATGGTCGGGCTTCGTTCACCGATCAGCCGCGTGGTGATGCCGCTTTCCAGAATGCTGTGGATGATGTCCTGGGCTATGCTGTCGCGGTTATTGCACCGCTGCGGCTCGTTGCCACTGTCCAGCGTGAAATCGCCGTCAGTGATCAAAAGGTCGATGTATAACGGTTCGGTACTCATCCGGCGTTAAGCTCCTGCCATTCGGCCAACTGGGCCGGGGTGATTCCATTCGGGGCGTTGATATAGGTATCGCCCCACGTCTTGCGGCTATCCACAACGGTTTTGCTGTCAGTTTTTACCTGCCCCATCAGGCCGCCGCGCGGGATATCTGCATTAACCGTATTGCCCGTCAGCAAGGACGGGCCGTTCAGTTTTGGCGGCGCTCCGGCTCCCGCGGGCGGTGAAACGTTTTTCAGATCGATATTGACGCCGGGGATTTTGTTTAGCTTTTCCGCAATCCAGTTATAGGTGGATGCAAACGTACTTTTCAGGACGTCAAAAAGCTTGCTGAATACACCGCCGATGGTGTCCGCGAATCCTTCAAATGTGGCGAGTGGTGAAAGACCGGCGAAGAACGCAACCACAGAATCCCAGCCGTCAGTGATGGATTTCCAGACGTCAGAAAAGACCTGGCCCACCTGATCGGCAACATCCATCACCCATGCAAAAGCCTCTGTATTCATTACCGCCGCTTTCAGTTCATCCCAGTGTTTCACGACATACCATACCCCCAGCGCCAGCAAAGCCAGGGCGGCAATTATCAGGGTGATCGGACTGGTCAGCAGTTGCATGGCCACACCGGCAAACATGGTCGCCACACCATAAATGCGCATGGCAACCGCACCGGCTTTTAACACAACGTTCCAGGCGGCCAGCGCGACACGACAAACGCCGGTCCACAGGGCTAACAGCTTTGACTGGATCCACAGCGCGGCCAGCCCGATGCGGGTTGTCAGCAATGACGGGCGCAGCAAGTTAAGGGTCCATAACAGGGCTTTCCATACATTGCCCAGACCTTTGGCGATACTGGTCAGGCCCGTCATCGTGAAACCAAAGATGCCCATCACGATATTGGTTGCCGCACCGACCAGCCCGAAGGACAGCACGCCCAGGGTGATATAACCCAGCCAGCGGGCAATGTTGGGGAACATCTCCAGCCAGCGGGCAAATTTTGCCCCCACGTCGGCTACACGGTTCATCATCGGCGTAAGGATAGGGATCAGCGTATTACCCAGCGCGACGCGCATCGCGTAAAACGTCGCGACGATGCGTTCCCACGGCTTCGCCATACGTTCGGCCATTTCCTGGGCGCGTTTCATGCCGTCATTGCGCCCCAGTTCTGCGATGCTGCGATTTAAATCATTCTGCTGGCCGTACAGCTTTTTAATAACATCAGCACCGCCGCCGAAGGCCGCGTCCAGCGCCTGCTGGGCTTTGACGTTCCCTTCAATGCTGGCCCCGTATTTGTCCTGCAACTTTTGCAGGATGTCGCCCATTGGCAGCATTTTGCCGGTCGCATCTACAAAGCTCATGCCCAGCTTTTCAGCCGCTGCCGGTGCGCTTCGCAAAAACTGCTCGTAAATGCCGCTGGACTCCGTGCCCAGGGTGCGAGAAAGCGTACCCAGCACCGCGAATTGTTCATCCATGCTGACGCCAAAGTCAGCACCGGCGTTTTTGGTCCCCTCGATAAGCTCCTGCATGGTCTGCATTTTCACGCCGAAGTTTTGCACCATGTACGCCGTTTTACCGGCCAGTTCTTCGGCAAATTTCACATGCCCCAGGCTGGACAGTTCCGCATTGAAACGGGATGCCATTGCGCCGATATATTCGCCCGCTTCCTCGCCGCTGGCTTTTACGCCTGCCGCCAGGGTGTTGGCCGCCACTGTCACGCGTGGCAGATCTGCATCGCTCAGGCCGGACATTGCGCCTTTCATCGCATAGCTGGAATTCACCACATCAACCGCGCTTTTGCCGTAGCGCATGCTGAATTTCAGGGCTTCGCTGGACAGCCTTTTCAGCGTGTCTTCTGCCACGCCTTTGGCGCCCACTTCGGAAAGCGCAGCATTCATTTCATACGCGGGGCCAACCACGCCAGTGATGGAGTGGGCAACACCCCAGACCGCCGCCGCGCCGATGCCGATCTTTGCAAAAGACGCCTGCGATTTTTCGGCAAAGCCAGTCAGCGAAGACTGGGCCGTTTTTAGTGGCCGCGTCAGCTTATCAATCAGGCTCAGCGTAAAATCCAGGTGACTCATATCAGCTTCCGTTTAGTGCAATGGCGATACCTTCCGCCGTTTTATTCGCCCTGGTTTTGGCGAAATACTCATCCAGCCATATGGCGCGGGCGATACTTTCTTCGTCGTCAGGTTCATGCGGGAGGTAGTAGCGACGAAGGGCAAGATATTGCTCCAGCCCGTTCGTACGAATGGCCGCCACCCGCGCCGCTAGTTTTTTACTTCGATCTCAAGCTTCGGGGAGTAAATTTCGTTAACCTTCTCGACGATCTGCATTTCACAGCCTGGGTAATCTTCCATCAGCTTGTTTAATGCCTCTTTGGATTCGGCATCAACAATGCGGCCCAGATAGGTGACCATCGGCGCAACCTTGTTGGTCATGGTCATTTCGTTAATCAGGTTGTTGTAGGCGGTTTTGTTAGGCTCAAAGCTCAGGCTGACGCCCGCGACGGCCAGGACAATTTTTTTAGAATCAGACTTACTCATTTTGCTACTTCCTTTCGTTGTCGAATGATGCCCACCAGGGCGTTATGTCTTACGGCGCAATCGGTGTACATCTGCCGATAGGCAGTTAACGCCGCGTCAAAGTCGTTACCGGTTGGCCCCGCCAGTCTGGGCAGATTCACCGGGCAAAGCGTTAGCTGGTTTTCCTGATAATGCTCGCTCGGCGCGATCTGCACTTTCGTTGAACAACCGGACGTAATCATCAGAAGCGCAAACGTTGCTAAATACCGGCTTGATGATTTCGGTGCGTATTTCCCGTTCCGTGTGGATCTCATTACCTTTTAGCTCCGCGATTTTTGCTTCCAGCGCTTCACCAGACTGCCGCGTCACTTCGGCGACAATCTGGCGGGTTTGCTCTGCCGATTCGTTGGCGGCCAGCTTTAGCTTTGCGTCGTGCCAGTCGTGCGCCTGCCACCCTGCTGACATGGCAGCAATCATGATCAGCAGCAACCCCAGCAAATTACGCATCAGCGCACCCCGTTATGCTCAAGGGAAAAATGATTGCCGTCCGGCTTACTGAAACGTCCACCCCATGAGCCGCCGATAGATTCCCAGTATTCGCCCAGCGGGCGATAGGCAGCGCTGTCGGTCTGGTACTCCCCATTGATAAACAGGTTGAAATCCACGGCCAGGCGCTGGGTATGCAGGCTGTTTGCAATGCCGCTGCCTTTTTTGGCATTTAGCGCGGCCTGCTCAGGCGTGCGGTACGCCTCGCCAAACGTCAGGAGGTAGCCTTTTTCCTCCGCGAAGTGGATCAGGTTTGCGATCATCACGGTGAAAAGCTTTTGTTTTTCAATCAGTTTCATGGCGTTTGCTTCCCCATCGTTTAATCCAGTATTCCGCGAGGCGTTTTAAACCGGCCTCGATAAAGGCGCTCCCCAGGATGCCCAGGGCGCAGGCAATGCCCACGACAACCAGTTCCGGCATATCGGGAAATTTCAGCAGCGGGATTGCGGCGAGCGGGGCCACCGCAGCCCCCAGAATCATCCGCCCGACTAGCAGGCGGGTTGTGATCTGCTCACTGCTGACCATCAGTTGCCCCAGGCCGATCACGGCCCCGATCAGCAGCAGCTTTGCCAGCAGTGATGTTTCTCCATTTGGCATCTTGTTAACCTTTCAGATCGCGGGTGTCGCGGGCAGACAGGTACGGAACGCCGTCAATCGCCACAAAGTCGGGGCTGGTCACCATGAATTTAATTTTCTTCGTGGTTTTGCTGGCCTCGTTGGGGTTGATGTTGACGATGTCAGACAGCGCGGGAACGCAGCCAAACACCTCGATTTTTTCTTCGTCGTCTCCGGCGTTCGCATAGAACAAAAAGTCCTTTGCGGGGATGCCGCGCCACGAACCGGCAGCGCGGGCCACGGCGGTGAATTTTTTAAAATTCTGGGAATCGACTTCGATTTCCACATCCGCCGACACCGATCCCTTTGTGTGGCCGTTCGGAACGCCACGCGTTTGCGCCACGGCGCTGTTATCCGTAATGGTGACGGTTGCGTTTTCGACGTGAATCATGACGCCGTCATAGTTCACATCGAACGAACCGCCGCTAATGCGTTCTCCGCTCATGCCTGATTCTCCAGTGATGTATCCAGTTCGATGCTGACGCCGATTTCCTTCGCGCTCTCATACGGGCGGACAATCAAATAAATCTGCACCGCAACGCTACTGGTCCAGGTGATAGTGACGTCGCCATCTTTTGGCGGTTTCACTTCACCGGGGAACTCCACGCCGTTGATCTGCGTTGCAATCGACATTTCGCGCAGCGGCTTGCCGAAATAGGTTTCATGCGCCGCAATGCTGCCCGGTGTGCTGTTAAGCGAGCGATCCGCGATTTTTGGAATGGCGCGTAAACGGACGCGGCGGGATGCCTTATCCACGACGCGGACGTTTTCAATGACCTGATAATCGCCGCCCTCAACATCCAGCGTGCGACCGTCTGACCAGTAAATCCCGTCATAGTCGTGATACCACATCGGCACGCTGAAGCGGTTTGCCTGCAATCCCTGCAAGACGGCCAGATCAATTTCTTGCCCGGTTCCGTCTTTCGGCAGGTCGTCACTGCCCAGCGCAGTGACCGCGCCGGTTGCCACACGGGCCGGACTGTCTGCGACGGTCACCGCACGGTTGCACAGGCGACCGGCGAGAACGCCCGGTTCGTTGCCCCACAGTCGCGGCACAAGCTGGACGCCAGGCGATGCGATACCGTTTTCAAGCGCAGCCATGCGCGTCTGGTAATCCGCCCAGGATTCGTCTTCCTCCGGGCCACCCACAGACAGCACAAACCAGACAAAGCGCCCGAATTTAGCCTGTAAGGTCGTTCGCATTTCTGTGGCGCGGTTGATGGTCGCTTTTTCAGTCACATCAACCGCCAGGACAACCCCTTCAACGGATGCGACGGACTGGGCAGCCGTGACGGCTTTCATCCACGCATCATCGAATTTGTAATCCGCATTGTCTGGATCTGGCTCAGGCATGACATGCACATAAGCAAACCAGTTTTGACCGGCGTTATTGGCGGCAGCGGCCACAATCCGCTTTAACAGGCTGTCGGTATCGCCCAGCGCCTTATCCAGATCGGTGCCGGTGTTGACCGCCTGGGTTTTGTCGGTGTTGGTGTCACCGTAACCGACATACAGGACAACGCGTTCGATATCGTTCGTCGTGCCGTTGTAGCGGTTTTTCTGACTAACTGTGACATTCGGCCACGTCATTTTTACCCCCTGATATCCTGCGCGTTGACGTCCCAGCCGAAGCCGATTGCCTGCATTTGCCGCGCTATGATTTGGTTAAATTCGTCGTTACTGACACCCAGAAAAACGCGGCCCGGTATGTCTATGGTCCATGTGCGTTTGGCCGGTGTGCCTTTCAGCTTGCGGATAACCAGCCCGGCCTGCGCCATGCTCATGGTTTCCATGATTTGTTTGCTGGACGGCTTCACCCAGCGCTTGCCCTTGCGGACCTTGTACCCCAGCGCCCGCAGTCGCTTTGCCTGGCGAGGCAGCGCTGGCTGATTCGCCTGCGGTTTACGCGGGGCGTTACTGGCTTTCATCTGGATCCGCGCACCGTCCTGCTGGACCGCACCGACCAGACCCGCCGCGACGGGCTTATTTCCGTTGCGATAATTACCGCCTTTGAGATAAACCTTGACGCCCTGAATCTCCGGCATTTCCCGGACGGCCAGCAGCTTGGGCAATCCTTTTAGCATCTTTCCTTTGCCGCGCTTACGTGGTTCCCACGGCGTGCCGTCCGGGGCCGCCTGCTGGCGCTGGTGACGTTTGGCGGCCGTAATAATTCCCAGCTTTGCGACACGCCACAAAAGGCGCTGGCGCTTCCGTGGTGGCAGGTCAGCTTTTGCCAGCGCTTCGCGCATTTGCTTTAGCTGTTGCTGGTTTAACTCCCCACGGATCACGACGCATCACCATGCTGGACAATGAATTCCGCTTCCTCCGCGACCCAGATTTCCGGGTTGACGATGTCCCAGGCTTTGCCCCTGAACGGGATCGGACCGTCTTCCACTTCGCGGATAATCACCGGATCAGCCAGCCCGACCACCACATCAAGAATGCAGCTTCCTTCGTCGTCGAACTCCGGGTCCACTGTGGGATCGGCTAATTTCAGTTCGTCGCGCAGCTCGTTGGCATGTTCATCCACCCAGGCCAGCACCAGGGCATAAATCAGCCCCGGCGAATAAATGCGAAACGGGAAGTTATCCCACGACAAGCGGGCGCTATACGTCAGCACGCCGATGCGGCGTTGATTGTTCCCCAGCGCTTTGGCGCTGCGGACCAGTTCGCAATCGTCCATTGAACTGGAAAACATTTGCATGGCATCTTGCGGCAGATTCGCCGTGATAAACGCCGTCAGGCTTTCAAGCTGGCTCATATCAGATGCACCCCCACGCGTGGCTGTTGCAGCATGTTGCGCATCACGTTGGCCGCTTCGGCCAGCAGATTGGCGCGGGTGTCCAGGCTTTCCTGGCCCGGGTGCGACTCACGTCGCCCGATGGTGGCGAACTCGCCCAGCAAATCGGCTTTTGCCCGCGCATAAACTGCTTTTTTGTACTGGGCTGTTAACTGGTTTTCGTCTCTCAGCTTTGCGCCCGGTACATCGGCGGCCCGCTCGCATCCTTTCCCGTTCCAGTAGGCCACCACGTCGGCCAGCGTCGTGTTTACCTCCGCTATGGCGGCCAGCAGGGCAACGCCTGCGGTGTCTGGCGGCAGGTCTGCGGGCAGGGTGCGCGACGTCTGAAATTCAGCCAGATCCAGATCAGGCCAGAACGTCACGCCATTGGTGATCACAGTTGGCGTCACCGTTAACGGCTTGCCGCTAATGCTGAAACTTGGACCACTCATGGTTTACACCTTGTTTGCAAAAGAAACGGGCTAACGGGATCCATAGCCAACAACCCTAAAGGGTTGATGCCTCCCCCGCGCCCGTCCCGGCTTGCGGGAGTCGTTATTGCTTTGTCAGGCTATTAATCCGGGCGCGAATCTTGTCGCGTGCGGTCCTGACGCCAGAGTTATTGTTAAAGGCGTGCGCCTGGGCCAGCAGGGCATCGGCCTGTTCAAGCGTTTCCACATCATCCACGGCAGTGGCACGCGGGCGCCTCCGCTCGTCGCGCAGCAGATAAAGCCCCGCGAACTTGAACCATTTCGCGTTAATGTCTTCGTGCAAACGCCACTTTTCACGGATGTTTTCAAACGTGCGGCTGAAATACGGCTCGATGCTGTGACCGGCTTCCGCCTGGCTCGTTGCCCACTCCAGCACCGTATCGGCCACAAAAGCGGGCATGGTACTTTTGAAGTTTTCCGGCATCGCCTGGTTTTCAGTGATAGCCACGTCGGCCCAGTCCAGCGCCTGGCTCATTTCCCCCGTGTCGAACAACCAGATTACGCAGTAGACCAGGGCCGGATTTGCGAAGCGGGCATCACCGGCAAGATAGGACTCAACGGTCGGCATCCAGCGCGGCAACAACACATCGCGTTTAAATTCGATGCGGTCTTCGGTGCGCGGCAGGCTGCGGAGTTGCTCAACATCTTTTGCCAGTTCCAGCATTTGCAGGTGGAAGCTGACCGGCGACGACGCCAGGGCTTCGCGTTTATCCAGCGTCTTTGCGGTCTTAATGCGTGCGCGGTGTCGCTGACACAGGGAAAGAGCCATGATTATTCGCCCCCGCCTGAAGCTGGCGCGTCGGTTGCCAGGGTAATTTTGTCGTATGCGGCGTAAAGCTCGTCATGCTCGACGGCGTACCCTTCCATACGCAGATAGTTATTTTCAAAGCGCTTGCGGTCGTCGTTCCATTCGGCCTTGCGCTTGCGGGTTCCCTGCTGGGTGTAGATATGCAGGTTGTCCAGCGTGGTGACGATCAGGCGACCTTCCGGCATGAATGGCGGGGTGTACACCGTGCGGCCCGCGATCTGCCGACCAATCAACTGCGCAGCGACTTTTTCAGTCGGGCGATCAATCTTATTCATCAGCGTGGTGACGTCTGCGCCGATAAGGTCAGCGGATGCCAGCACAACCAGGCGCGGGTCATTGCGGAATGGCTCATAAATGCAGGTATGCACCAGGTCGGTGACCGCCGCATCCAGCCCCATGAAATCAGCATTCGCTCCGCCGATAGTGACGTCACCGGTGATGATTTGCTCGGCGGAACGGTCCTTAACAATTTTATGCCAGCCGATGTTAACGTCTTCACCGTTCGGGTTGGCTTCCGGGTCGGTGTCTTCAGCAACGCTTGTACCGTTAAATGCCACGCGCAGCATATCCAGCGCGAACGATTCATTGCTGAAAGCCTGGATGCGCTGGAAGAATTCTTCTTCGCTACCCGCATTTGCCCAGACAACCAGCAGGGAGTAAGGCAGATACGAGCCGGAATCGGTTTCGACCAGCTTGTATTCATTACCGCCAACGCCCAGCGCACGCGAGAAGCGCCCGTCCTTTTTACGCCCGGTGTAAATGCCTTTTTTACCGGTAGTTACCACCTGTCCGGTGATCTGGTCCACGTCCAGCACGTTAGGCAGCAGGCGCAGGAATTCAGAGTTTTCCAGCAGCGCATTACGCAACTGGGTTTCTTTCGGGTTGGTCAGCGAGAAGTATCGTGACGTGTCCACCTGGCCGTTGGCTTTCGCCAGGCCTGCGGCGTACTTACGCAACATCTGCTCTGCTTTTGGGGTTAATTGCATTTCGTTTTATCCCTGGAAAGAAAATTGATTAACAGAAGTCAAACGGCTTGTTGCTGCCGCCTGGCGCATTATTTGGGCGCTGCGTGCCGCCGCTTTCCATCGCAGACAGCTTCGTCATGACGGCGGTCAGTTGCGTGGTCAGCGTGTCCATCTGGTTACCACCAGACTGGCGACGCGCTGAAAACTCACGGCGACGGCTGCGGCGCGGGCGTTTAGACGGGGTCACGTTGAACGCTTTCATTGCTTTAGCCAGGTTGGCTTTTGCAACGCTGAACTCCGCCGCTTTGACTTCGTCTTCCGGGTTCTCTGCCACTTCCTCGGCAAGATCGGCAACTTCTGCCGCAGCTTCGGCGATATCTGCGGCGATATCTGCCACTTCGTCGGCTGCCTGTTCTGGCGTATCGACGTTATCAGCGTCGCCGTTAGCGGCCTCTTTGCCGCTTTTGACTAAATCCAGCAGTTGCTGGATGAGGGCTTTTAACTCTTCCATTTTTTGTTCCTCGCCCTCATTGGGCTTGTCGGTGTTAGGTTCTGGTGTTGGCGTGAACTCTTTACGGGCCGAAAATAATCTCGACCAGAAAGAATCTTTTTTTTCTGGCTTGCCTGCCTGCAAATTACCCAGGCTGAAAGTTTCCAGGCTTCCGCGCTCGCCGTCCTTTTCTTCCCCGGCGAGAATAAATTTAAGCCTTTCAGTTCCGAGGCTCGCGGGAATATCCGTAACGGCCAGCCCGAAAAGATAATCGCGTCCGCTTCCGCCAAAATCCGGTATAAACTCAGCAGACGTAAAAAGCTTTTGCTGCATTCGGTTGGCATCAATAAGAAACTGATTTGGGATTAACTGGGCATATAATTTTGTGACGTCACCTTCCGTCTCTACTTTCAGCGCGTCCACAGTACCCAGATTGCAGGTAAACTCACGCTCCCCAATACCATTTTGCGGATGATGCGGCCAAATCATGGCGGTGTAAGTTTTCGGAGTATAAGTCTCTGCCGCGTCAATTAACCATTGCGCTTCAATGGTACGACCGTCCACGGCCTGCCCCGATGTGGCGATGCATAGCCAATCAGTTCGGTAACTGGGTTGCGTCATAACTGACCTTTAATAATGAAATGAATAATACAATTCGTTTGTGATGGTCAGTATTGCCAATAAAAAAGAATGTCGCGACCGCTTTATTTCTTATGCATTCGGTTATAAATGGATAACCACTTTTTGCCGATATTTAATTATCAGGTTGGTCAAATAATCCCGTCATAATAGCCTCATGGCTAAATATTCCGATGAATTAAAAGAAGCGGCCCGCACGCTTTACATTAAAAGCTGGTCGCCGAAAGATATTGCGCAGGAATTGAATATTCCACCGCGCACCATATACCACTGGGCTGACGTCGGGGAGTGGGCATCACTGCTGCCCGTCGAATCAGTGGAAAACGTCATCGCCCGCCGCATTGACCAGCTTTCCCGCCGCGAGAAAAAAACGGCGCTGGAACTGGAAGAACTCCGCGATCTGATTGCCCATCACGTCAAGCTTATGGCGCAGCGCAATAAGCACGCCGAAAAACTGGCCGAAATTCAGGCCAAAAAAGCATCCTATGACGGCGAAGGCTACTGCCTCAGTAGCGCAGGCGGGGAACCGGGGGAAAGAGAAGGAAAGCGCCGGTATAAGAAAAACGACGTTTCCGGGCTGACGCCTGAAATGCTCGACACCTGGGCGCGGGAACATCTTTTCGAATATCAGCTACATTGCCGCGAGCATAAAGGCGAAGACTGGCGCTTTATTCTGAAAAGCCGCCAGGTCGGCATGACCTACTATTTTGCATGGGAAGCCTTTGAAGACGCGGTAATCAGCGGTGATAACCAGATCTTTTTCTCCGCATCCCGCGCACAGTCTGAAATCTTCCGCGAATACATTGTCCAGATTGCGCAGAACCATTTCGGCATCACGCTGACCGGCAAAAATATCCGCCTCAGCAACGGCGCAATCCTGCGCTTTCTGTCCACGAACGCCAGCACCGCGCAGGGCTTTAACGGCCACCTGTATGGCGATGAAGTCTTCTGGATCCCGAAATTCACGCGCCTGCACGAAGTTGCCAGCGCAATGGCAACGCACAACAAATACAGAACGACTTACTTTTCAACGCCCAGCGCGAAGACGCACCAGGCCTACCCGGTATGGACTGGCGAAGAATGGCGCGGCGACGATCCGAAGCGCAAAGGGATTGAGTTTCCAAAAGAAAACGCCATGCGCCAGGGCATCATCTGCCCGGACGGGATCTGGCGATACATCATCACGATGGAAGACGCCATCAAAGGCGGGCTGGGTGCGCTCGTCGATATTGAGCGGCTCCGCAACAAGTACAACCCGACCGCGTTCGCCATGCTCTACATGTGCCAGTTCGTTGACAGCAAAGACGCGGTCTTCAAATTCTCGACGCTGGTCGGCTGCGAAGTGGACCGGGCAACCTGGGGCGATTATGACCCGACCGCCGCGCGGCCATTTGGCAACCGCGAAGTGTGGGCGGGCTTTGACCCGTCGCGCTCCGGTGACAACTCCACTTTTGTGATAATCGCGCCCCCCATTCACGACGGTGAACGCTTCCGCGTGCTGGCCTGCTGGCAATGGCAGGGCTTTAACTTTAGCTGGCAGGCTGACCAGATACGCCAGCTTATGCGCCGCTTTAATATTACCTACATCGGGATCGACACAACCGGCATCGGGAAAGGGGTGTATGACCTGGTCAGCAAGTTTGCCCCGCGCGAAGCGAACGCCATTCTTTACAGCGTCGAAAGTAAAAACCGCCTGGTAATGAAGATGATCGACGTCGTGGAACGTAAGCGCATCGAATGGGCAAAAGACGCCATAGACGAAACCAACAAAGAGCGCGTCGAAATCCCCGCGTCGTTTATGGCTATCCGGCGCACCACAACTAACAGCGGCAACGCGTTAACGTTCGTTGCTGAACGTTCCGACGCAACCGGCCACGCGGATGTTTTCTTTGCTATCTCGCACGCCGTAATAAACGAACCTATCGATCACGAATTTGACCGCCCATCGACCTGGGCTTTTGGGAATGCAGCATGACGACAAAGAAACAGCGTAAAGCGAAAAAATTCAGGGCAATGACCGGCAATAACGTTGAAACGTTCACGCCGGGGCGCGGCAGCGTGATCACCTTTGGCGAACCAGAACCCATCCTGACGACCGGCACCGATTATCACAATATCTGGTATGACAACGAGGCGGATCACTGGCGGCTCCCGATTGACCGGCTGGCGCTGGCTCAGTTGCCAAACCTTAACGGCCAGCATGGTGGCGTATTGTATGCGCGGCGCAACATGGTTGCCGGTGGCTATATCGGCGGCGGCCTGACGCCTGACCAGGTCGAACAAGCGGTCTTTGATTATCTGCTGTTCGGCGACGTCGCAATCCTGAAAATTCGCAACGTATTCGGGGAGGTGATCGACCTGCTGCCGCTGCCGTCGCTTTATCTGCGCTGCCGTAAAGACGGAACGTTCGCCGTTCTCCAGGAAGGGCCAGCGCTGATTTATGACCCGGAAGACATTGTCTTCTTTAAAATGTATGACCCGCGTCAGCAGGTCTACGGCCTGCCGGATTATATCGGCGGGATCCATTCCGTTTTACTTAACAGCGAAGCGACCATCTTCCGCCGCCGCTACTACAACAACGGTGCGCATATGGGCTTTATTCTGTATACCAGCGACCCAAATTTAACGCTGGAAATGGAAAACGAAATCAAAGACAAGATTGCGCAGTCCAAAGGGCTGGGCAACTTCCGCAACATGTTTATCAACATCCCGAAAGGCGACCCGGACGGGGTCAAAATCCTGCCGGTGGGTGAAGTCAGCGCAAAGGATGAATTCCAGAATATCAAAGGGATCACCGCGCAGGATATCTTTACCGCGCACCGTTTCCCCGCAGGGTTGGCGGGCATCATCCCGACTAACGGCGCGGTAATGGGCAACCCTGAAACTGCCCGCACGACCTACCGGAAAGACGAAGTTATCCCGTTGCAGCGTAAATTTATGAATGGGGTCAACAATGACCCGGAAATCCCGCCGCGCTTACACCTTAATTTTGACGTTGAATTGCCGGTAATTATCGCCGATAAGGGCGAAAAATGAACGTAATTAGTTTAAAATCGTCCCCATTGTTAGCAATGGCGTGCGGGGTGGTGAACATGCGAGTTTTTAAAATTAAATGTCCTGAATGCGGTCAACCGGCCATCATTCGTAAATCAGACTGGAAAGATAAAAAACTGGCGGATTTATACTGCGCGTGCACCGAAGTTGAATGCGGCCACACGTTTGTTTTTAACGCCTCGTTTTCTCACACGCTCAGCCCCAGCGGGCTGACCGGTAACAAGCTGGTCAAATTCCTGATTGAACGGCTCAAACCTGAAGAACGCCAGTTCGCGCTTAATCTCTTGAATGGAAATTGATTTGTCAAGGAGCCTCATTTTGAGGCTCCTTCAGTTAGTTCATAAAAGACAATTTTCACAATAATCCTTTAATTCTTCAATTTTACTTTTCTCCCTCAGATATTTTAAACGTTCATTGTTCCATTGCCGCATCACATCAGCCGGTGTTGCTTGTGTTGCTCGCTGAATTTTATTATCACAAGATGATATTTTAGTTTCTAACGCACTAAGAGTAGCAACTAAACTAGCTAATTTTTTCTGCGGAGATAGCTGAATTTCAAACCGCCTAATCGAATCAAAAATCATTTGGATTTCTTGGCTGGTTTTTGAATGCACTATATTATAATTGTGCTCACTAAAAGCATGATGCTCTTGATTTTGAGATGCCCAACTTAAGAAATTTGATTTAATATAATTAACATTTTCCAAACGAGCACCCAAGGATTCAATGAGAACCGCATACATTTTCTCCAAGCTTATTTTAATCATATTAGGCTTTTGAAAATCTCTACTTGTAAAACTAGCAGTTACACTCAACCCTGAGTCTACACAATGCTGAGATGCAAGTGACTCAAACCAAATTCGACAATATATCAATGCCTGCCTAATGTCATAGCACTCTAAACTCTCAGTTATTTTACCTTCAAAAGAAATATCCTTTTCTTCATAGTGAATGCCATGCGGATAGCAGTTAAGGACAAAACTCTTGAATTCACCATTCCCTAATGATCTTTGCCGATTGCTATATAACTCCCAAAATAACTTATCATGAGTGGTAATTATTTTTTGAGTTTTCTTTATATATGGATCAGTCAAAAACGTATTGATAATGTTCGATCTGTGTTCAGTATCAATAGCATTCACAACATCATCAAAAACGATAAACTGCGAATTTTTCTTTTTAGCCAGAGCTAATAGTATTGAAAGGCCAAGTGATTTTAAATGACCTTCCGATAACCTTACAAATGCGTCTACTTGTTCATTTTGGATATTCAATTGAACTCGATAGGATTGCTGTGAGCTTTCAAAAACAAATGAAATACCATCAAGTTTTTCGCTATCGTCGTCATGCTTATTGATTTCATTATAATAATCAACGATTGAACCCTCAATACCTGAAAGTATTTGTGCTTCTTTATTTCTTTTATACTCATAGGCTTGCCTGTAAAACTCAGCATATTCAACATTCAATCCTCTGAAAAAATTATTCCTTGCATTCTCCTCCAATAACTTAACACTAGTAGACTGTATTTGATTTAGGAGTGTATCAAATGCCTTATGTTTCTCTGCCTTATTTTGAATCTTTGATTTATAAATTGCAATATAGTTAGTAATATTGGCGATTGAGTTAGAAATCTTATTTATTTTTGTATCTATTTTTTTTAGGCTCTCAGTAATGTCACTAACAATTAAATTGTGCTGAATTGTTTTTTCATTATATGATGCAATGGACGTGCAGTTTATCAATGATTCATGCAGGTATCTTAGATTTTTTTTCAACCCGTCATCATTCATTTGTGCTAAGTTATTTGAAATATCAGATAATGTAACAAAATCGCAGTCTACCAATGTATTAATTGGTGATATCAAAAACGACCGCAGAGTTTCTAGGATCACATTTGTTAGTTTTACTATATATGAATTATGCTTTTTCAATCGCTTCTGTAAGCTGGTTACATTAGTGAATGATACGAGAATATCAATGCTATGTTGTAATGGATTGATACTAACCTTTTCAATAGGTGTATTACATAACGGGCAAGCATCATGTGCTTCTTCTTCAAGTAATAATTTTGAAATCCTGTGAAGTTCTATTGTTTTTTCGTTGAATGCTATTTCCTCTAAACCTGCCTCAATCCTTTCTTTTCTCTCTATTACTTTAATTAGTGACAATAAGATTTTTGTTGATTTTTCTAACGGTATTTCAATAGAAGAAATGCCTTTTTTTAATTGTGATTTCTTTTCAGTTAATATCGCATGATATCTTTTAATGTGTGGGAATTTTGTTCTTGCAACATCATCGCGATAACGTTCGCAAAGTTTCTCATAATTTATACCTAATTCATTAAGTATCTTTAATTTTATTTCCTGCAAATCGTCATAATTGTCTTTTGACGCTTTACGGTATCTTTGTAAATCAAGATTCAGAGATGTAAGTTTTGAGGAGTAATCTACACTGACGAAGCTTTGTGCATTGAAGCTCTTTGGTGCAACAAGTGTAGAAAGGAATGTATCATAATCTTCTAGGCCAACTAATGCGGCAAGAACATCTCGCTCTTGGAACTTAGTATCACTAGATCCAAGCAATGAAAACTCTTGGAGTCGGTTCCTATCAATGAAATTAAACTTGCAATCTGAGGTAGGAAGAATTGGTTTATTATTATAATCATGAAGAGTAATGCTAGGTTTCCCATTTCGTTTAATGTAATTTTTAAGTGCTGTCTTTCTCCGTCCAGCTTCTTTAATATCACCTGTCGTCTGGAACTCCAGCGCCTCACAAAGACTGCTCTTCCCTCCGCCATTTGGAGCGAAAAATATATTGTTCGATATATTAAAATTAAATCTAACTCCCATATCTTCATCAGAAAGTTGTCCAAAACCACGAAAATTACTGACTTGAAGGTATTTTATTTTCCTGTTTGACACCCTCCTACCCTGTACATTTAAATTGCGCGACTCGTAGAATTTTTTATATTTCAAGAGGCTTCGATAATAACTAGTATTATTATATATGTTTTTATATTCTTGGGCGTACTTCAATCTAGCCGTAATTTTGCTGGCGTTATTATTCCTATCGAGGATAAGCCATAACAATAGTTTCCTGTAGTTATTATCTTCATCGTAATAATTATATAAAAATTCAGAGATATACTCGTCCATAGGTAACCTTAAGCTTTTGTATAGAACTTACAATTTCAGATTTTTCCAGTTCACATTATACAAAATGAATGATTATTGCTAGATCCTATACCAGGTTTGACGAAAAAAAATTGAAAAGAGTATCGGAGGAATCTTTCAACATATTAGTTGGACAATTGAGTACCCAACTTCCCCAAAGTCCTTCTAGACTATGCTTTTCAACATTTTCAAATACTCCCCGAAAGGATCAAATCTAAATTTTTTGCTATCTACCCCATGCAAAGTACTGAGCCGAAGCCATAGCTGAGTCACGACAAGATCATAAGATTTACTGCGTTCAATCCACAACCGGCCAAATGGTGATGAGCGGTAAATTTTGCGACCTACTTTCAGCTTACTTCCCCGGAGCAAAGAAAGAGCTTGCCCTCTGCTAATACTTAGCTTCTGTATTATTCCTTCTGATATTAATCTTTCCACTGCGGGCTGTAACAAAGTCACACAAGCCTCTTCCGTTTGTTGTTTTTCCTGCCTAGCGTTAAAAGCACTCCGCCAGGTGAGTTCTAGATCACTTCCTAACTCATATGGTGTGTCAGTAGAATGTTTTTTGAACGGAGTATCCCTTAGCCGCTGCATAAGCTTGCGCCGCGTGGCCGCATCCATGTTTTCAAAATCGACCATTTCTTCCTCTGAATCGTCTGTCACATCCTCCACGCCTGACGCAAAATCGCTGATTTTTTCGACTTCCGTAGAGTTATTGACAGAACTCCAAGCGTCGCCGGGTGGCGACGGCAAAACGTCAACCCCCAAACCAGGACCGCTTTTGGCCCCGGTGGCGGCTTTGGATTTGGCACGGATTGTCCACTTAACCAGACGCGTGCAAATGCGCGACCCTTCGCCCAGACGTGGCGACCAGACCCCGAAGACCTTTTCCGGGATCTCACAGTAGGCGTTCATTTCATCGGCTGGCTGATAGGCGAGGCGGACGACATAGTTTTCACGCGGGATCAACACACCGCCCTGGCGCAAAATGTATGTGGCGAAGCAACCCACATCGGCAGCGGCGCAGACCGCATCCATTTCTGGATCGGCCAGCATTGCCGCGCCACGTTTGAAGGTATTCGCGATTTTGCGTTGGTTGGTTAGCTGGTTGCTCAGTTTGCGTAGTTCGCGATAAACGGACACAGGCGGCTGGCCCAGCGGCTGAAACTGGCGGATGCGGTGAAGCGATGCCCACGCCATTGCATATCTGGCCGTTTCATTCAGCGGCTTGCCCGTCTCGTCGTCCAGCTCACCGGCCAGCGCGTGGCCGTCGATATTCTTGGAAATATATTTCGCGATGTAGGCCGTTGCTGACCCCTTGCGCGGGTCCATTTTTTTGGACTTGAAGCGAGCGCCGGTATTGCGGCCCAGTTCGTCGCGGTCCTCCGCAATGAAGTAAGCACGAAGGATCGCGACGGTGGCTTTAACTTCCGCCTGCGGCATGAATAACAGGGCGTGCCAGTGTGGCGTGCCGTCGTGGTGTGGCTCTGCGACACGGAAGCCATAAGGGCGCAAATCTTCACGCTTCAGTTTGGCGGTTGCGCGGTTCCAGACGCGGCATAAATACCGCTGCGCCTGGGCAACGGTGGTGTGATTCCACTTGCCGTTATGGTGACCGGATTCGACATTGCTGTGATATTTGGACGGGCAAGTGATGGTCAGGAAGATGCCCACATCGCCGCGCTGTTGTGCGACAAGCTCCACGCCAGCCATACGCGCCATTAACTCATGGCGGCGGATCGCCGGATTGGATGTGGACTTGTTTATCATATCTTCAAGCGATGAAACGTTGCCGTCTTCGTCTACAAGCTCATGACTCTTGAAAAATTCGCGGTTCTTCCGGCGCTGTTCCTGCCACTCAACCAGGCTTGATGCGCTTACATAGGCGTGGGCCTTGCGATGAACTGCACCGACTGCACGCAACTGGTTTTCGCGCCAGTCACAGCGAAGACGCCAGATTTTACGGCCCCACCAGTCCGGCGAGCACATACGCAGAATGGCGGTAAAGATCCGATCACGTTCCCACGGCGCGGTCCATGCGGGCGGCACAACGCGAAGGGCCAGCATTTCGCGGCCCAGGTGGCAATAAATCCAGTCCAGTTCCTCAACGCTCATGCCCTCGGCGGTCAGGCCCAAAGCGGCGCATTCGGTTTCAAGCATTTCAGCCAGGCGGTTGGCAATCTCATGCGCGGCGCTTAACGCTTCCCGTTTGGTGAAATCTGCCAGGCGTTGCCAGCGTCCATGCCAGTAGGCGGCCAGTTCGCTGTTAATGTCTGTTGCAACGCCTTGTTTGCTGCGCACGACATCAAGACGCAGTAATGATTTTTTCACGGTCCCCATAAGAAAATCATTAATGTGTCGGGCTTCACGGTTGGCGCGTAACCAGTCGATTTTTTTGCGCCAGACTTCGCGGATAAAAAACGGCTCAGACAACAAACGGGCCTCCACACCTTCCGGCGTACTGGCCCATGCGGCTGCGGCGGCCTTTGCGGCGGCCATATCTTTTCTTACCATTTCTTGATGTACGGCGAACGGCAGGCCGTGCGGCTCGTATTTGTCCAGCGCATGGATCAGCGATCCACGATTCCGAACCTCAGCCGGGTTATAACCGGCGCGTTTGATAAGCCGGTCGATATGCTTTTCAACGGCAGGATGATGCGCCACCGCCCCGGCGAGCGGGGCAAGTTTTGCAGATTCAAAGGTAAACGCCCCGATAGCGGGGCGGGGCTTATTCCATGGCCAGGCGAAATCCGTCATTTCTTACTTTCCACGTTGTACTTTTCGTGGGTCAGCAATGACCAGACCTTGCCACCGTCCTTACTCAACAACCGCCAGCGGCAACCCAGACGGATCACCAGGTAATGATGTGGCGCAATGCGGGAAAAATTTCTCCGGCCTTTCACGTACTGGCTTAATTCAGCGGTTGCACGCTTGCTTACGCACAGCGGTGCGGCGCATGAAATCTGCAAACGGGTAGTCACTGGAAAACCTCCACACCATTCGCCGCAGCCGTCGCGATCATTTCTTTGTATGTCGCATTACCCATTACTGGGCCGCAATCAGGGCAGCAACCGCCACCGGCACGCCCGCAGCCGTCGCACACTTTGAGGACGCCGATCACCTCGCTGGCGGCTCCCCTGGTAATGGCGTTCGCACTCACTGAACGGTTAACGCTGATTTCCTGGAATTTGAAAGCGCTGTAAATATCACGGGTGGCGGGGGTATCACTGTTTGACAGGATCACCGGCGAACCAGTCAGGCGGTTGGCAGCCAGCAGGGCCGCAGCTAACTGGCGGTGTTGTTTCTCACCAAACGGGGCGGTGTGGTACTGGGTAAAATTGGCTGTTTCGCTCGCTGGCAGGTACGGCGGATCGCAGTAGATAACGGCATCGCTGCCAATCATGATTTTTAATGTGCTCTGGTAGTCGCAACAAACGAAAACGGCCTTCGTGTCGTTGGCCTTTTCAGAGAACAAGCGGATCTGTTCTTCGGGGAAGTAAGGCGGGGTTTTATGCTTACCAAAGGGAACGTTATATCCGCCCTGGCGGTTGTAGCGCACAACGCCGTTATAGCCGTGGCGATTCAGATAAAGGAATTGCGCAGCGCGAAGGATCTTGCCCGCGTCCGGGCCGTTTTCGAAAACTTCACGCGAAGAAAGATTATCTCTGGCACGGGCGTTGAAATCATCCCGGACCCACTGATAGCCGTCTTTATCGCCATACACCTTAAACAACGGGCAAGCGGCGTTAATCACTGCATCCGGCCAGCGCGTTATCTGGCGGTAAAGGTTAATCAGGTCGGGATTAATATCACCCAGGATATAGCGGCGATATTCAGTATTGAGGAAGACAGAAGCACCGCCGACGAACGGTTCAACCAGGCAATCCGCTTTAGGCAGAACGGGCAGCAGATCGGGAATTACGCGGCTTTTACCACCAGGCCATTTCACAAGCGAACGAATCATTTTACTTTCTCCAGAGTGCAAGAAGCCCGACGCGTTAGCGCCTGTTTCTTTTTTGTGGTCAGTTATTTGTTAATTGGTTGGTTTGTCTGGCTCTGGCGGCTTGTCACGTAAAGCCTGCATTTCAGCGCGGGGCGCGGCGTAGTCCTCAAATTCCCACGGCATTGACGCGGCGAACTCTGAAAGGCGCTTAATCCCCATCATCAGGCAGGTTTGTTCCGCTTCGGTCAGATCAGCAAAAGCTAAATTCAGGTGGCGGCGGGTCAGTAGTGGTAAACCGGCCACGCGGCTGGCCGCATCATTCGCCAGGATGAAAACCACTTTCTTGCGAGTTTCATCCAGGCGATTGAAGCGGGTTGCCGTATCGTTCACGCGGTTGGCGTTCAAACTGGCTTGCAGTCGGGCGCGTTGTTCCAGAAAACTGCGGCGGCCCGGTTGCTGTCCTGTTTTATCCATGAACATATCCACCTCACCAGAACTAAGCGAAGATGCCCATCAGGCGGGCAAACCAGCGGCGCTTATTGCGCGGGCGAGACATAAACGGCAAACGTGACTGTTTGATGAACTGCACGTCGGTTGCCTTTGGCTGGAAGAAGCGACCGTCTGGAGTTTCAATCCAGCCACGGGTGTGGGCGCGGTGTGTTACCTGCTGGCTTCTGGTTAACAGGCTTGCGAAAGAAGGGCTAGTCGTCAGCGTTGTCATGATCACAGCCCCATCCATAAAAGCCACGCATCGCGCTGTTCAACCGGACGGTTGTAAAACGCTTCACGAACACCGCGATTGAACTCTGGAACATAGACCAGCTTGTCACCTGCGCGGGCTTTCGGTTTTGTAGGATCGCGAAACTCAACGATCGGCAGTTTGTTTTTTTCAATCATCGCGGCTACTGCGGTGCGGGGTTTCCCCAGCAGTTCCGCGAACTTATCAGGGTGCACCGCATCAAGCGGATACTGGATAACGTAGTCGTTTGCTTCCATGACACTCTCCATTCTCATCTGGTTACATGCTAACCTTGTAGGATCCAGCGTCTTAAAAACGGTTCAGGAAGCTTCCTGAAGCGCTGGACTTACGCCCAAAAAGGTAATCCATTTATTACCTTGATGGGGAATATAAGTCACCAATAGGTTACTGTCAAATGCAGACATTTGAAAAATTAAAAGCCATCAGAAAAGCCGAAGGACTAACTCAGACAAAATTCAGTGAATTGAGCGGGATAGCTTTAGGAACAATCAAGAATTATGAAAGTGGGCAAAAGGATCCGGGGTTAAGTGTTGTTCTTCGAGTCACTAACGCTCCCCAATTTCAGAAATACACCCTATGGCTTATGACAGATAAAACCGCCCCGCAAGCTGGTCAGATCGCACCGGCTTTCGCACACAGTGGGCAAGAACCAACAGAATCAGACCACTCCGAGACGAAGATTGGCTAACTCTCTATAAGCATTACATTTTCACTATTTGTTACCAAGATAGTTACAACCCCACCGGAGGGCTTTCTTATGTCAATTAAGAAGCTCGATGATGGTCGATATGAAGTGGACATCAGGCCGCGCGGGCGCGAAGGACGTCGCATTCGCCGGAAATTTGAAAGGAAAGCCGAAGCGTTAGCATTTGAACGCTACACGTTGGCGAACGCTAATACCAAAGAGTGGGCTGGTCAGCGGGCAGACAGGCGAACGTTAAAAGAATTGCTGGATGTATGGTGGAAGTATTACGGGCAAAACCTGGAGCGCGGAACGAAGGAGTTTAATCACCTGGTTAAAACCATGGACGACATTGGAGATCTACCCGTCACCAGATTAAACAAACGGATCTTGATGGATTACCGTTCCGCGAGGTTGCGCGACGGTGTTAGCGCATCAACGATTAACCGTGACCTGTACCGTTTATCTGGCATGTTCTCCAAGTTGATGCAACTGGACGAGTTTGCCGGTCCGCACCCCGTTCGTGGCCTGCCGCCTTTGGCAGAAGCTAATCAGGAAATGGCGTTCCTGGACAAAGCCGAGATTTCACTGCTGCTGAATTCCTGCACAGGGGATGATCTGCTCGTCGCGCTTCTCGGACTCAGTACGGGCGGAAGATGGACGGAACTCGTTACACTGAAACCAACGCAGTTAGTTAACGCGCGGGTCACGTTCCTGAAAACGAAGAACGGAAAAAAACGCACGGTTCCAATCTCTGCCGAACTTGAAAAGATGATCAAGGAAAAGGCCAGCGGGAAGTTTTTCAACGTCGATTATGTGAGTTTTTGCAAGATACTGAAGATGGTCAAGCCCGACATCCCAACAAATCAGGCAACGCATATTCTGCGGCATACCTTCGCAAGTCATTTCGTGATGAATGGGGGCAACATCATTGCACTACAGAGAATACTGGGCCATGCGAACATCCAGCAAACTATGACGTATGCGCACCTTTCGCCGGAGTACCTCCAAAATGCGGTTGCATTGAATCCGCTGGCCGGAGGCATATCGCTGTAAAATCTTACACCCCGGAGTGTCCACATTGCGTCCACACTTCGGGGTGTTTGAAACGGTTCCAGATGGTTACAGATTTTTTAACTTACTGTTTTTTAAAGGTTTTACATGTAAGTTATTGATAAGCAGTAACCATGCATTATATGGTTAAAGCCAGCATTGCTGGCTTTCAGTATATACATCATCGCATTACTGGCGACTGTCATTTGCCTGGCGCAACAGCGTCCGGCTCTCACTCTGGAAACGCTGCGCGTAATCGCCAAACCAGTGCTCAACCTTGCGGAAACTGTCGATAAACGCCTGCTTGTCTCCGTGCTCCAGCAGCGTAATGGCTTCGCCAAAGCGCTGATAGTAGCGCTTGATGAGCGCCAGATTGTTCTCGGAGGACATAATAATGTCCGCGTAAAGCTGCGGATCCTGAGCAAACAGACGCCCGACCATCGCCAGCTCCAGACGATAGATAGGCGAAGAGAGCGCCAGCAGCTGTTCAAGCTGCACGTTCTCTTCCGCCAGATGCAGGCCGTAGGCAAACGTCGCAAAGTGGCGCAGCGCCTGAATGAACGCCATGTTCTGATCGTGCTCGACCGCGCTGATACGATGCAATAGCGCGCCCCATACCTGAATCTGTTCCAGGAACCACTGATAGGCTTCCGGCTGACGACCGTCGCAGTAAACCACCACCTGCTTAGCCAGGCTGCCGCTGTCCGGGCCAAACATCGGGTGCAGACCCAGCACCGGGCCCGTATGCGCAGCCAGCATCGCCTGCAGCGGACCATTTTTGACGGAGGCCAAATCCACCAGGATACAATCTTTCGGTAAAGCAGGAAGCTTCCCGATGATCTGCTCCGTCACGTGGATCGGCACGCTGACGATAACCATCCCGGCATCTTTCATGAGTTCCGGAGCATGCGCCCAGTCCTCTTTTTCCAGAATGCGCACCTGATAGCCAGAAAGCGTCAGCATTTTTTCAAACAGACGCCCCATCTGTCCTGCCCCGCCGACAATCACCACCGGCCTCAGGGACGGACAGAGGGTTTTGAAGCCCTTGTCGTTTTCGCTGGAATAGGATTCCCGCATCACGCGACGCAGAACATCTTCAATTAAATCCGGCGAAACGCCCAGCGCCTGTGCCTCTTTGCGACGAGAAGCCAGCATTGAGGCTTCGCGCTCCGGGACGTAAATTGGCAGGCCGTATTTGCTTTTCACCTCACCGACTTCGGCAACCAGTGCCATGCGGCGCGCCAGCAGGTCAAGCAGCGCCTTATCCACTTCATCAATTTGATCGCGCAGTGCGGTCAATTCAGCAACCATAACTAACCTCTTAAGCCAGACGCGTCGCCAGCTGGCCTTTCAAATCTTTGTGGATCTCACGCAGCAGCGCATCGGTGGTTTCCCAGCTGATGCAGGCATCCGTCACGGAGACGCCGTGCTTCATTGCACTGCGCGGTTGTTCAGATGATTGATTGCCTTCATGAATATTGCTCTCAATCATCAGACCGATAATCGAACGGTTGCCATCTTTGATCTGTGCGACCACGGATTCCGCAACCGCAGGCTGGCGACGGTAATCTTTATTTGAATTACCATGACTGCAATCTACCATCAGTGCCGGGCGCAGTCCCGCCTGCTCCATCTCTTTTTCACACTGCGCCACGTCCGCCGGGCTGTAGTTAGGTGCTTTCCCGCCGCGCAGGATCACATGGCCGTCCGGGTTACCCTGCGTTTGCAGGAGGCAGACCTGACCCGCCTGGTTGATACCGACGAAACGGTGCGGCATCGCAGCAGCGCGCATGGCGTTGATCGCCGTCGCCAGGCTGCCATCGGTACCGTTTTTAAAGCCAACCGGCATTGACAGGCCAGACGCCATCTCGCGGTGGGTTTGCGATTCCGTGGTACGCGCGCCAATCGCCGACCAGCTGAACAGATCGCCCAGGTACTGCGGGCTGTTCGGGTCCAGCGCTTCGGTTGCCAGCGGCAGCCCCATGCTGACCAGCTCCACCAGCAGGCGACGCGCAATCTTCAGGCCTGCTTCCACATCAAAAGAGCCATCCATGTGCGGATCGTTAATCAACCCTTTCCAGCCGACGGTCGTACGTGGCTTCTCAAAATAGACGCGCATCACCAGATAGAGGGTATCGCTGACCTCCTCCGCTAACGCTTTAAATCGACGAGCATATTCAATGGCGGTTTCAGGATCGTGAATGGAGCAAGGACCGCATACCACCAGCAGGCGCGGATCGCGGCCGGCGATAATGTCAGAAATGGTCTGGCGAGAGTGCTCGATCTGAGCCTCCTGCGCGACGCTCAGCGGAAATTCCGCTTTCAGTTGATCCGGAGTGATTAACACCTGTTCGTCAGAGATATGTACGTTGTTCAGCGCGTCTTTTTGCATGATGGCGATCCTGTAAAGCTCGTTTGCGATAGTTGTTTTCCTCAATGAGGTGAAACCACGATACCATAAAAAGTAAACATTTCAATCCAAAATACGTACAGATTACTTTACACACGCCAATTTATTGCAAAAATCAGCCCATAAAAACGTAAACTTTAAATTACAGACAGGTTTTCTTTAGCCAGGCTATGCTGAAGAAAAAAGGAGAATGGCTATGCGTTCAATTGCTCTCGCGCTGTTGTCGCTGTTTTTAACGGGCTGTCAGATCAATCCTTACACCTTCCAGCCCGACTGGACCAGCCCATCCTGGTTTGATGTAGGTAAAGAAGACGCCATGAATGGCCTGCCGGTTAAAGATAACCAGGCCCTGGCCGATAGTTTTAACGACACACACGTTGATCGTAGTGAATATCTTCGCGGCTATGCTGATGGTCAGAAGAAAGTCTGCGAAGAAGGGTTTATTCACGCCTGGGGATTAGCAGGCAAATCTTTCCCTGCCAGTTGCGATACAGCCGAAAACGCGGCAAAACTGCGTGCGTCATGGCAGCAAGGGATGGATGAAAGTATGCGCTCCAGCAGACTGAATTAATCTATTTTTATCCACCGGAAAATAAACAACTGTAGGATTTAGCTTAGGTCGGCCTCATGCTATTTCTGACATAATGACGGCCCTGATAAACAATGGTATTCTGCCCGCAACTCTTAAGGACATCTATTTCCAGAGCGATGTGGCGGATTCTGGTGAGAAATTTATTCTTGATCTCTTTTTTCCGACTCACTCTGGTGATAATGCTGTTCCTTATGGTGGGCCCTGCGGCGGCAGGCACGCTTACGGAAACGGATAAATCGGTACGCTCGATTGTCTCAGGCATCGTGAGCTATACGCGATGGCCGTCACTTTCCGGTCAGCCTAAACTCTGCGTCTACGCCACTTCGCACTATACGCACGCCCTCAGCGGCGATGAGGGGCATAGCGAGTTACCTTATACTCCCGTTATTGTACGAAACGATCAGGAAGCCCTGGCCGCGACGTGCGATGCGATCTATTTCGGGTCTGAATCACCGGCAAAACAACTTGAATTAATAAGTCAATATCAGGGCAGAGCGTTGCTATTAATCTCAGAGCAAAATCCGGAATGTGTAATTGGCAGTGCCTTTTGCCTGATAATCGATCGCGGCCAGGTACGGTTCGCCGTCAATCTGGATGCATTGACGCGCAGTGGCGTAAGAGTCAATCCGGATGTATTAATGCTTGCACGGAATAAGCAGCATGGATAAAGATTTCACTTCAACGCCACGTCCGACGTTTAAAAGAACGTTGAGGCGAAACAGCATGATAAGCGTCATCATCACGATGACGTTAATATGGCTGCTGCTCTGTTTTGCTTCCGTCGTGACGTTAAAGCAATACGCGCAAAAGAATCTCGAATTAACCGGCGCAACAATGAGCCACAGCCTGGAAGCCTCGCTGGTGTTCAACGACTCGCTGGCGGCCAACGAAACGCTGGCTGCGCTGGGCAAACAGGGGCAGTTTGCCGTGGCCGAGGTTATTAACGCGCATAAAAAGCGGTTTGCCTACTGGTCCTGGAACCCGGAGGACAACAACGACACGCTGGGCGCACTGGTCAGCCGCTGGCTTTTCCCCGTACCGGTTGCGCAGCCCATCATGCATAACGGCGCAACGATCGGCGAAATTCGCCTGACCGCGCGTGACAGCCTGATCGGCCATTTCATCTGGATGTCGTTTGCCGTTCTGACCGGCTGCATTCTCTTTGCAACCGTCGTCGCGCTCACCATTACCCAGTCTTTGCACCATGGTATGGTCACGGCCCTGCAAAACATCACTGACGTGGTGCATGACGTTCGTACTAACCGCAACTTCTCCCGCCGGGTGAAAGACGGCCGTATTGAAGAGTTTCACCAGTTTGGTGAGGACTTCAACAGCCTTCTGGATGAGATGGAGGAGTGGCAACTGAAGCTTCAGGCGAAAAATGCCCAGCTGCTGCGTACCGCCATGCACGACCCGCTCACCGGTCTTGCCAACCGCGCTGCGTTTCGTAACAGCATTGCAGCGTTAATGAACGACCCTTCAGCCAAAACAAACTCGGCCCTGCTCTTCCTCGACGGTGATAATTTCAAGTTTATTAACGACACCTGGGGACACGCGGCAGGTGACTGCGTGCTGATAGAAGTCGCCAGCAGGATGATGGAGTTTGGCGACAAACGTCACCAGGCATACCGCCTTGGCGGTGACGAATTCGCCATGGTGCTGTACGGCGTACACTCTGAGCTCGAGGTTCAACACATTTGTGCTGCGCTATCGCAGCAGTTTATCCGTCCGTTTGATCTTCATAACGGACAAAAAGCATCGATGTCACTCAGCATTGGCTTTGCTCTGGCGTGGGAAAATGCTTCCGTGGAAGCATTACTGGAGAGGGCTGACCGCAACATGTATCAGGTGAAAAACCAGCGTACGAAAACAACAAGTTAGAAAGGATACACTATGTTAAAACGTTACTTCGCGCCGATAGTTCTGGCCTCACTGGTTCTGGCAGGCTGTCAGTCGCCCCCGGAAGGCAAATTCACTCCTGAGCAAATTTCGGCGATGAAGTCTTACGGTTTTAACGAACTGAACGGTGACTGGTCACTTGGCATGTCGGACACCATCCTGTTTGATAAAAATGACGCCAGACTGCGCCCGGAAAGTGAAACGCAGATCCAGTCCATGGCCTCTCGCCTGGCGGAAACCGGCCTGAACCACGCGCGAATGGACGGTCACACGGATAACTACGGTGAAGAAAGCTACAACGAAGCGCTGTCGTTAAAACGCGCCAATGCCGTGGCCGATGCCTGGGCGAAGGGTGCAAATATCCCGCGCAGCAATCTCACCACGCGGGGGTTAGGTCAAAAATATCCGGTTGCGAGCAACAGCACTCCGCAAGGGCGCGCTGAAAACCGCCGCGTCGCAGTGGTTATCAGCACGCCATAGGTTATTTAGCGGAAGATTCGGCGAGCGTCACCCTGGTTGCCGCTCGCCAGCGCAGCCAGTCCACCACAACAAACAGCGCCAGACTCACGCCCATAACCGGCAAGGCCAGCCCCAGCAGTATGCTGATTATCACCGTAATCCCTCTTCCCCACCCTGACAGCGCCAGCCAGCTCTGCCAAAGCGTCTGCACCGGATCCACCGCCGACTGTGCCGGACGACGCATCCACCACATCCGGTAACCCCAGACGATGAGCACGCACAGGGCGAGGCCGAACGCCACCAACAGCAGCTGATTCACCAGCCCGAATAAGATCCCCATATGGAAATCCACGCCCCAGCGGGTCAGTTTTGCCATTAACGGGAAATCCTCGAATCGGGTTCTGTCCAGAACCTGCATCGTCGAAGGATCAACCGCAACGGCGTCCACCTGGGTCGGCCAACTGCGATCGATTTCCGTCACGGTCCAGGCGCGATCCGCCGTTTTTGCCGGTCGGATCTCCAGCCTGTTGGCATCAATTCCCGCGTTACGGGCCGCGCTTAATACTCCGTCAAACTGCGTCAGATCCATCGCCATTTCCGGCATCATCATTCCGCCGTGATGGCCTCGGTGTTCGGCGTGCTCATCCACGATCTTCTGTTGACCGGAAAGCATCGTGTTCACCTGCGGGGTAAGCCAGTTCATCTCTGCCCGCAGCTTATCAACGTTCCCGCCAGCCCACTGGGACCAGGTCAGGCCGGTTGCTGAGAACAACAGCATTCCGCCCAGCAGACTCCAGCCCAGCGTCACGTGCATCCGACGACGATTCTGGAAGCGATTATTGATTCGCCGTTTGGGCCGGGTATAAAACCACAGGGCAGCACCGCCCAGCGCGGCAACCCACATCCAGGAGGCTGCAAGCTCGCTGTAGAGCCGCCCCACGTCGCCCAGCATCAAAGAGGTATGCAGATAATCAATGGTCTGACGCAGCGGTAAAATCCCGCTGGTGCCGTATACCGTCATATCTCCCAGCACCGCCAGGCTTACTGGATCAATAAAGATAGCCCGGTTCTCCGATGGGCCAAGCGTCGGATCGGCAAACATCACGCGGGTGGTTTCGCCTTCAGCCAGCCCCGGACGCACGGCGTGCAAATGCAAATCTGAGCCAACGGTTTTTTCCGCCACGGCAATTTGCTCCGCCAGCGGCTGCGGCTCGCCTACGGAATTCGTGTGGAGCGCGTGCCGGTAGATCGCATTCTCCAGCTGCGGGGTCGCCACATACAGCGTACCGGTCAGCGCGGCAAAGAAGATAAACGGACCAACAAAAAGCCCGACGTAGAAATGGAGGCGACGCAGCAGGTTTCCCCATGCCGCGCGCGGAGTGCAGGTAGTCATACTTTTCCTTTTTAAGGCAAAAAGTTATCGATTTAGTTTTAAAGGGAAAAAGCAGACTGCCGCGGCGGCGCGCGGGTATCAGGGTAAAGCCAGGGGAAAAAATGCCAGTGGCTAACCGCCTGGCGCGGCGGCTTAATGCGAAGCCTCTGTAATACCGCGCTGAGCAGGACGATCAGCGCCAGCATCACGCCAGGGACATGCGCTAACAGCACGCAGTAGCCGCACGCTTCCGCATGGTCGACAGGCATCGTATGCGGCATATCGCCCTGATGCTCGTCCATCGACATCATGCTCATGTCATGATGCATGCCCGGCATCGCGCTCATGGGATCTTTCTGCAAGGAGACGGAGATAAGCGGCGCTACCACGATCAGCAGGATCGCAAACAGCGCGGTCAATGCCGCTGCGCGCTTCCGGCCAGGCTGATGCAGTACGTTATCCACGTCCCCTCCATTCAAGAGGCAAGCATTGTAAATGATTTATGACAAAAGGGTTAACGCGAGAGGTGCGCAGGGATAAAAAAAGGGCCAGCCTTTCGGCCAGCCCTTTCTAACAGGATGTCGCTTAAGCGAATCTTAGTTCAGACGCTCTTTAATACGAGCAGACTTACCAGTACGCTCACGCAGGTAGTACAGTTTAGCTTTACGTACAGCACCACGACGTTTAACAGCAATGCTGTCAACTACCGGAGAGTGAGTCTGGAAGACACGCTCAACGCCTTCGCCGTTGGAAATTTTACGAACAGTGAATGCAGAGTGCAGACCGCGGTTACGAATAGCGATAACCACGCCCTCGAATGCCTGCAGACGTTTTTTGGAACCTTCAACAACCCATACTTTCACTTCCACGGTGTCACCTGGACGGAAGGAAGGTACGTCCTGCTTCATCTGCTCTTGTTCAAGTTGCTTAATAATGTTGCTCATAATTTAATCTCTTATCCTGGGTAAACTGATATTCGGGAGCGTATTACGCATTCCCATCATGTTCATGCTGCTGGTGCGCGTGTTCAGTTTTGAACTCGGCCAGCAACTTTGCTTGCTCTTCAGTCAGAGCCAGGTTTTCCAGAAGTTCAGGTCTTCTAAGCCAGGTTCGGCCCAGCGACTGCTTCAAACGCCAGCGACGTATCTCGGCATGGTTTCCAGACAGTAACACTGCCGGTACTTCCATCCCTTCTAACACTTCAGGACGAGTATAGTGTGGACAGTCCAGCAACCCATCGGCAAAGGAATCTTCCGTTGCCGAAGCTTCATGGCCCAGAACCCCCGGAATGAACCGGGCGACGGAGTCAATCAGCGTCATTGCGGGTAACTCACCACCGCTGAGAACGTAATCGCCGATAGACCATTCTTCGTCAATCTCGGTTTGAATTACGCGCTCATCTATCCCTTCGTAGCGCCCACAGACCAGAATCAGCTTTTGATTCGTCGCCAGTTCGCTCACGCCCGCTTGATCAAGCTTGCGTCCCTGAGGTGACAGATAAATCACCTTTGCGCCTTCACCTGCCGCGGCTTTTGCTGTGTGAATGGCGTCCCGTAAGGGTTGCACCATCATTAGCATCCCCGGTCCGCCGCCGTAAGGACGATCGTCCACGGTACGGTGCCGGTCATGAGTAAAGTCACGAGGACTCCAGCTCTGGATGTTCAGCAGGCCATTCTTTACTGCCCGGCCAGTTACCCCGTAATCGGTAATCGCGCGGAACATTTCAGGAAACAGGCTAATTATGCCAATCCACATAGCGCCGTCTTTTACCGTTTATCCGGAGAATTTAAAAACCAGGATCCCAATCTACTTCAATGGTTTGAGTAGTGAGATCGACTTTCTTGATAACCTGTCCATCGAGGAACGGAACCAACCGCTCCTTGATGCCAAATGCATCTTTCAGGTTTGCCTTAATGACGAGAACGTCATTTGACCCGGTTTCCATCATATCGATGACTTTCCCCAGGCTGTAGCCTTCGGTAGTGACTACCTGGCAACCCATAAGGTCTTTCCAGTAGTAGTCGCCCTCTTCCAGCTGTGGCAACTGCGACGAATCCACGACAATTTCACAATTAGTCAGCGCATTCGCAGCATCACGATCGTCAACGCCTTTCAGCTTGATGATGATGTCCTGATTGTGGTGACGCCAGCTTTCCAGCTCGACCTCTTCCCACTTACCGCCTTTCTGGATAAACCAGGGCTGGTAATCAAAAATGCTATCAGCGTCTTCAGTGGAGGAAAACACTCTGAGCCAACCACGGATACCGTAGCAAGAACCCATTTTTCCCAATACGATCGGTTCAACAGGTGCTTTATTGCTCATCATGACCACCGTGACAGATTAAGCTGCTTTGTTTGCTGCTTTGATCAGCGTAGCAACGCGATCGGAAACAGTAGCGCCCTGGCCAACCCAGTGAGCGATACGATCCAGATCCAGACGAGTTTCTTCTTCTGCGCCAGCGGCCAGTGGGTTGAAGAAACCAACGCGCTCGATGAAGCGACCGTTGCGTGCATTACGGCTGTCAGTCACAACAACCTGGTAGAACGGACGCTTTTTAGCGCCGTGACGAGCTAAACGAATAGTTACCATAACATCCTCTTGTGTGAATAAAACAACCGGGCCCCATCGAGGAACGGAGCCCGGGTGTCATATTAAAAGCCCGAAAATTTTACTCATTTTCGGGCAAAAAGCAATCTCAAAAGCGATTAACGCCCTGGAAAACCGGGGGGCATCATGCCTTTCATGCCGCGCATCATCTTCGCCATGCCGCCTTTCTTCATTTTCTTCATCATGCGCTGCATGTCGTCGAACTGTTTCAGAAGGCGATTAACGTCCTGCACCTGCATGCCGCAACCGGCTGCGATACGGCGTTTACGGGAACCTTTGATGATATCCGGGTTAGCGCGCTCTTTGAGGGTCATCGAGTTGATGATCGCCTCCATACGCACCAGCACCTTGTCATCCATCTGCGCTTTCACGTTGTCAGGGATCTGGCCCATGCCCGGCAGTTTGCCCATCAGGCTGGCCATGCCGCCCATGTTTTTCATCTGACGCAGCTGCTCAAGGAAGTCGGTAAGATCGAAACCGTCGCCTTTTTTCAGCTTGCTGGCAAGCTTCTCGGCCTGCGCGCGGTCAACCTTGCTCTCGATATCTTCGATCAGCGACAGCACGTCGCCCATGCCGAGGATACGGGAGGCAATACGATCCGGGTGGAACGGCTCGAGCGCTTCAGTTTTCTCGCCCACGCCGAGGAATTTAATCGGCTTACCGGTGATGTGACGAATGGAGAGCGCCGCACCGCCGCGGGCGTCACCGTCCACTTTGGTCAGCACCACGCCGGTTAGCGGCAGCGCTTCGTTAAACGCTTTCGCGGTATTCGCCGCATCCTGACCGGTCATGGCATCGACAACGAACAGGGTCTCTACCGGGTTGATAGAGGCATGTACCTGCTTGATCTCGTCCATCATCGCTTCGTCAACGTGTAGACGACCGGCGGTATCCACCAGCAGCACGTCGTAGAATTTCAGCTTCGCTTCTTTCAGCGCCGCGTTAACGATGTCGACAGGCTTCTGCGCCACGTCGGACGGGAAGAAATCTACGCCGACCTGTTCGGCCAGAGTTTCCAGCTGTTTGATCGCCGCCGGGCGATAGACGTCCGCAGAAACCACCAGCACTTTCTTCTTGTGCTTTTCACGCAGGAATTTACCCAGCTTACCGACGCTGGTCGTTTTACCCGCACCCTGCAGGCCCGCCATCAGCACCACGGCCGGCGGCTGAGCCGCCAGGTTAAGCACCTGGTTCTCTTCGCCCATCGCCGAAACCAGTTCATTACGAACGATTTTGACGAACTCCTGACCCGGGGTCAGGCTCTTGTTAACTTCATGACCAACCGCTTTCTCTTTTACGCGGTTGATAAAATCACGAACAACCGGCAACGCGACGTCTGCTTCCAGCAGCGCCATGCGCACTTCGCGCAGCGTTTCCTTGATGTTCTCTTCAGTAAGGCGTCCGCGGCCGCTGATGTTGCGCAGCGTGCGCGACAAACGATCGGTTAAATTATCAAACATTGTCTCTCGCCTGAGTAGAAACGTTGGGCCGCCATGGGCGACACATACACAGAATTTTGCCGGAGTATAACATGAAGGCGCCTTTGTTGTTATGCAACGGTTGGAGCAGGCGTCACGTAACGTTATACTGCTTCTCTTTCTTATTAAGACAACTGTCGATGCCTATATGCCTGTTTTCGCACTGATCGCCCTTGTTGCCTACTCTGTCAGCCTCGCGCTGATCGTTCCCGGACTGCTGCAAAAAAACAGCGGCTGGCGGCGCATGGCTATTCTTTCCGCGGTGATCGCACTGATCAGCCACGCGTTTGCGCTGGAATCACGCATCATTCCCGGCGACGGCAGCGTGCAAAACCTGAGCGTCCTCAACGTCGGCTCGCTGGTCAGCCTGATGATCTGCACGGTAATGACCATCGTCGCGTCTAAAAATCGCGGCTGGCTGCTGCTGCCGATTGTCTATACCTTCGCGCTGATCAATCTGGCCCTCGCCACCTTTATGCCTAATGAATTCATTACGCATCTGGAAGCCACCCCGGGGATGCTGGTGCATATCGGCCTGTCGCTCTTTGCCTACGCGACGCTGATCATCGCCGCGCTTTACGCCATGCAGCTCGCCTGGATTGACTACCAGCTGAAAAACAAAAAGCTGGCGTTTAACCATGAGATGCCGCCGCTGATGGTCATTGAGCGTAAGATGTTCCACATCACCCAGGTGGGCGTGGTGCTGCTGACGCTGACGCTCTGCACGGGCCTGTTTTATATGAAGAACCTGTTCAGCGTGGAGAATATCGATAAAGCGGTGCTCTCCATCATCGCGTGGTTTGTCTATATTGTCCTGTTATGGGGCCATTATCATGAAGGCTGGCGCGGTCGTCGCGTGGTCTGGTTCAACGTCGCGGGTGCGGGCATTCTCACCCTTGCCTATTTTGGCAGCCGCTTCATACAGCAATTTGCTGGCTAAGTAACAAAAGGAGTTCCCCCTGGAACACATTTCTACCACCACGCTGATCGTTATCCTGATCGTCATGGTGGTCATCTCCGCCTATTTCTCCGGCTCGGAAACCGGCATGATGACCTTAAACCGCTACCGGTTACGTCATCGTGCTAAACAGGGTAACCGTGCCGCTCGTCGCGTTGAAAAACTGCTTCGCAAGCCGGATCGCCTGATAAGCCTGGTGCTCATCGGCAACAACCTCGTCAACATTCTGGCCTCCGCCCTCGGCACCATCGTTGGGATGCGCCTGTACGGCAACGCCGGGGTGGCGATTGCCACCGGCGTGCTGACGTTCGTGGTGCTGGTGTTTGCCGAAGTGCTGCCGAAAACCATCGCCGCGCTTTACCCGGAGAAAGTCGCCTACCCGAGCAGCTTCCTACTGGCACCGCTGCAGATCCTGATGATGCCCCTGGTCTGGCTGCTGAACATGGTAACGCGCGTACTGATGCGGATGGTGGGAATCAAAGCCGATGTCACCATCAGCAGCGCGCTCAGCAAAGAGGAGCTGCGCACCATCGTGAATGAATCCCGCTCGCAGATCTCCCGGCGCAATCAGGACATGCTCCTGTCAGTGCTGGATCTGGAAAAGGTGAGCGTCAACGACATCATGGTGCCGCGTAACGAAATCGTCGGTATCGACATCAATGACGACTGGAAAGCCATCGTTCGCCAGCTGACGCACTCCCCGCACGGGCGCATTGTGCTCTATCGCGACTCGCTGGATGACGCCATCAGCATGCTGCGCGTGCGCGAAGCCTACCGTCTGATGACCGAGAAAAAAGAGTTCACCAAAGAGGTGATGCTGCGCGCCGCCGACGAGATTTACTACGTGCCGGAAGGAACGCCGCTCAGCACGCAGCTGGTGAAATTCCAGCGCAACAAGAAAAAAGTCGGCCTGGTGGTCAATGAGTACGGCGACATTCAGGGGCTGGTGACGGTCGAAGATATTCTGGAAGAGATTGTCGGGGACTTTACTACGTCAATGTCACCTTCCCTCGCGGAAGAGGTCACCCCGCAAAACGACGGCTCGGTGCTGATTGACGGTAGCGCGAACATTCGCGAACTCAATAAAGCCTTTAACTGGCATTTACCGGAAGATGAGGCTCGCACGATTAACGGGATAATTCTGGAAGCGCTGGAAGAGATCCCGGCGGCGGGCACGCGGGTGCGCATTGAGCAGTACGATATTGATATCCTGGACGTGCAGGACAATATGATTAAGCAGGTGAAAGTCCTGCCCGTAAAACCCCTGCGCGAAAGTATCGCTGAGTAAGGCTGTAGGCCGGGTAAGGCGAAACCGCCACCCGGCACTACGAATGGCAAATTACGCTTTCGCTTTCGCCACGGTCACCATCGCAGCGCGAATGGTACGGCCGTTCAGGGTGTAACCTTTCTGCATCACGCCCAGCACTTTACCGGCTTCGACCTCTTCGGACTCCACCATTGCAATCGCCTGGTGGACGTTTGGATCCAGCGGTACGTTGGTATCGGCAATCACTTCCACGCCAAACTTACGCACCACGTCGAGCATGGATTTCAGCGTCAGTTCGATACCTTCGATCATCGCCGCGTTGTCCGGATTCGCTTTGTCAGCCACTTCCAGCGCGCGATCGAGGCTATCGATTACCGGCAGCAGTTCGTTGACGAATTTCTCCAGCGCAAATTTATGCGCCTTCTCAACGTCCTGCTCGGTACGACGACGCAGGTTTTCCATTTCCGCCTTGATGCGCAGAACACCATCGCGTTCGCGATTCTGTGCTTCTACCAGCTGGGCTTCCAGATTCGCAATTTTTTCATCGCGCGGGTCCACCTGCTCAGCAGATGCGTCTGGCTCTACAGCCTCAACTTCATCGTGCTGTTCCGTGATAATTTCTTCAGGGGCTTGCCCCTCAGGCGTTTTCTGTTCTTTACTACTCATGAATTTCTCCGCGTTTTTCTGCATTCATCTCGCTAACTTCGCTTATTATGGGGATCAGTTTCCGGGATTCAAGGGAACAAGACAGATTGTCATCATTCATCAGGCACAAGGACCTCCAGAAAATGAATAATCATTTCAGGTGTATTGGGATCGTCGGGCATCCGCGTCACCCTACCGCACTAACGACACATGAAATGTTGTATCGCTGGTTGTGTAGCAAAGGCTATGAAGTGATGGTCGAGCAGCAGATTGCGCAGGAGCTGCAGCTGAAGAGCGTCAAAACCGGCACGCTGGCGGAAATTGGCCAACAGGCCGATCTCGCCGTGGTGGTGGGCGGCGACGGCAATATGCTCGGCGCGGCCCGCACGCTGGCGCGTTATGACATTAAGGTCATCGGCATCAACCGTGGCAATCTCGGCTTTTTAACCGACCTCGACCCGGACAATGCGCAGCAGCAGCTGGCTGACGTGCTGGAAGGGCACTATATCAGCGAAAAACGATTTTTACTGGAAGCGCAGGTGTGCCAGCAGGACTGTCAGAAGCGCATCAGCACCGCAATTAACGAGGTGGTTCTTCACCCCGGAAAAGTGGCGCACATGATTGAATTCGAAGTTTACATCGACGAAATCTTTGCCTTCTCCCAGCGTTCCGACGGGCTGATTATCTCCACTCCGACCGGCTCAACCGCCTACTCGCTTTCTGCCGGCGGCCCGATCCTGACGCCTTCGCTGGATGCCATCACCCTTGTGCCGATGTTTCCGCACACGCTCTCCGCCCGCCCGCTGGTCATCAACGGCGACAGCACGATACGTCTGCGCTTCTCGCACCGCCGTAACGACCTGGAGATCAGCTGCGACAGCCAGATAGCGCTGCCGATCCAGGAAGGTGAAGATGTTCTCATTCGTCGATGTGATTACCACCTTAATCTGATTCATCCGAAAGATTACAGCTATTTCAACACATTAAGCTCGAAGCTTGGCTGGTCAAAAAAATTGTTCTGATTTTGCATCCAGTACTTTACTGTATAAAAAACCAGTTTATACTGTATGAAAACACAGTTATGGTTTTTCATACAGGAAAACAATTATGCTGGCACAACTGACCATCAGCAACTTTGCCATTGTTCGTGAGCTTGAGATCGATTTCCACAGCGGCATGACGGCGATCACCGGGGAAACCGGTGCAGGTAAATCCATTGCCATTGATGCCCTCGGCTTGTGCCTTGGTGGCCGCGCAGAGGGCGACATGGTGCGCATGGGCGCAAACCGTGCCGACCTGTGCGCCCGTTTCTCCCTGAAAGACACCCCTGCCGCCCAGCGCTGGCTGGAACAGAACCAGCTTGAAGATGGACGTGAGTGTTTACTTCGCCGCGTGATCAGCAGCGACGGTCGTTCACGTGGCTTTATCAACGGCACGGCGGTCCCGCTCTCCCAGCTTCGCGAACTCGGCCAGCTGCTTATCCAGATCCACGGTCAGCACGCGCACCAGCAACTCGTCAAACCTGAACAGCAGAAAGCGCTGCTCGATGGCTATGCGGGTGAGTACGCGCTTACTCAGCTTATGGCGGAGCACTATCGCCAGTGGCATCAGAGCTGCCGTGAACTTGCCCAGCACCAGCAGCAAAGCCAGGAGCGCGCAGCACGTGCGGAGCTGCTGGCGTACCAGCTTAAAGAGCTCAACGAATTCAACCCGCAGCCGGGTGAGTTTGAGCAAATCGACGAAGAGTACAAACGTCTGGCGAACAGCGGCCACCTGCTCTCAACCAGCCAGAATGCGCTCAACCTGCTGGCGGACGGCGAAGACGTGAACCTGCAAAGCCAGCTGTATAACGTCCGCCAGCTCATTACCGAACTGGTTGGCATGGACAGCAAGCTTTCTGGCGTCCTGGATATGCTGGAAGAAGCGGCCATTCAGATCTCCGAAGCCAGTGACGAACTGCGCCACTACTGTGAACGTCTGGATCTCGACCCGAACCGTCTGTTTGAGCTGGAGCAGCGCATTTCCCGTCAAATTTCACTGGCGCGCAAGCACCACGTCACGCCGGAAGAGCTGCCAGGATTCTATCAGTCTCTGCTGGAAGAACAGCAGCAGCTTGACGATCAGGCTGACTCGCAGGAAACCCTCTCTCTCGCGGTGAACCTGCATCATGAACAGGCGCTGGCGACAGCGCAAAAGCTGCATGAAATCCGTCAGCATTATGCCCAGGAGCTAAGCCAGCACATCACCGACAGCATGCACACGCTGGCGATGCCGCACGGTATCTTCACCATTGATGTCCGCTTTGAAGAGAACCACCTGACGGCAGAAGGTGCGGACCGCATCGAGTTCCGCGTCACCACCAACCCGGGGCAGCCGCTGCAGGCTATCTCCAAAGTGGCCTCCGGTGGTGAACTTTCGCGTATTGCGCTGGCGATTCAGGTGATTACCGCGCGTAAAATGGAAACCCCGGCGCTGATTTTCGATGAAGTGGATGTCGGCATCAGCGGCCCAACGGCAGCGGTGGTGGGCAAACTGCTGCGCCAGCTAGGCGAATCAACGCAGGTGATGTGTGTCACCCACCTGCCGCAGGTCGCGGGCTGTGGTCATCATCACTTTATCGTCAGTAAAGAAACCGACGGTGAAATGACCGAAACGCACATGAAGCCGCTGGATAAACGTGCGCGTCTGCAGGAGCTTGCTCGCCTGCTCGGCGGCAGCGAAGTCACCCGCAATACGCTCGCGAACGCGAAAGAACTGCTGGCGGCATAAACTTTTTCGGGATCTCAGGGTCATACAGAACAACAAAAACGCCGCCAGACCGGTTTCAAAGTGGGACAAGGTCTATTATCATCGGCATATTACATATGAGCCGCGTTCTGCTCGGGCCCGAAAAGGAATCAAATCACTATGCGTTGTAAAATGCTGACCGCTGCCGCAGCGGTTCTTCTGATGTTGACCGCAGGCTGTTCCACTCTGGAGAAAGTGGTTTACCGTCCTGACATCAACCAGGGGAACTACCTTACCCCTAACGATGTGTCCAAAATCCGTGTGGGGATGACACAACAGCAGGTCGCTTATGCACTGGGAACCCCGATGATGTCCGATCCGTTCGGCACTAATACCTGGTTCTATGTATTCCGTCAGAAGCCGGGCCACGAAGATGCGACCCAGCAGACCCTGACGCTGACCTTCAGCAGCGCCGGTGTGTTGACCAACATCGACAACAAGCCTGCCCTGACCAAATAATCAGAAGTCAGAAATGCAAAAAGGTGCTCATTGAGCACCTTTTTTGTTTTTCTTTTATCCCCTCGCCCCTTTGGGGAGAGGGTCAGGGTGAGGGGAAAACACGCTACTTACCCGATTTCTCCGCACGCTGACGTCGCAGTTCTTTCGGATCAGCGATCAGCGGGCGATAAATCTCGACCCGGTCGCCCTCTTTCAGCACATCACCCAGCTTCACCGGACGGCTATAAATCCCGACCTTATTTTTCGCCAGGTCGATATCGCTGCGAAGTTCGAGGATGCCGGACGCGCGGATAGCCGCCTCAACGGTTGCCCCCTCTTCCAGCGTCACGCGCTGCAGATACTGCTTCTCCGGCAGCGCATACACCACTTCTACAGCAATCTTATGCGACACTGTAAACCTCTTTGGCGCGGGTGGTGAACGCCTGAACCATATTCGAAGCCAGCTCTTTAAAAATGCGGCCAAACGCCAGCTCAATCAGCTTATTGGTAAATTCAAAGTCCAGCTGGAACTCAATGCGACAGGCGTCAGCGCTCAGCGGCGTAAACTTCCAGCCCCCCATCAGGGTTTTAAACGGACCATCCACCAGATGCATCAAAATACTCTGATTGCTGGTCAGCGTATTACGGGTGGTGAACGTCTTGCTGATCCCCGCTTTGGAGACATCCACCGCCGCGGTCATCTGCGTCGGGCCGGACTCCAGAACGCGGCTCCCGGTGCATCCAGGAATAAATTCTGGATAAGACTGAACATCGTTCACTAACTGATACATTTGTTCCGCGCTGTAAGGCACAAGCGCAGTACGGCTAATCTGAGGCATAGCATTTCCCATGGTCACACAACGGACAAATAATAACATTTATCACCTGTTAAAAAAACGCTAAGCCTCATCTCGTGCTAAGATAGCGCGTTAGACCTCACAGGACGCAATGAGGTGACTTTTTTGAAATCAGATTACCGACGGCTTTACGACACTTATGACGAAGAAAAAAGCACATAAACCAGGCTCGGCGACCATTGCGCTCAACAAGCGTGCTCGCCACGAGTATTTCATTGAAGAAGAATTCGAAGCTGGCCTTGCGTTGCAGGGCTGGGAAGTAAAATCGCTGCGCACCGGGAAAGCCAACATCGGCGATAGCTACGTGATCCTGAAAGATGGCGAAGCCTTCCTGTTCGGCGCGAACTTTACGCCGCTGACCGTCGCCTCCTCACACTACGTGTGTGACCCAACGCGCACCCGCAAGCTGCTGCTGAACAAGCGTGAGCTGGAATCCCTCTACGGACGCATCAACCGTGAAGGTTTCACCGTTGTAGCCCTGTCGCTGTACTGGAAAAACGCATGGTGCAAGGTGAAAGTTGGCGTCGCGAAGGGTAAAAAACAGCACGACAAACGTACTGACCTGAAAGAGCGCGAGTGGCAGCTTGATAAAGCGCGCATCATGAAAAACGCAGGACGTTGATTCTGCACACTTATTGTACTATTCAATAAGTTAGCGTTCCGGGCTGGTATCCAGGAAGTGAAATCTGGTATACTAAGTTCAACACTATTGGGGCTGATTCTGGATTCGACGGGATTTGCGAAACCCAAGGTGCATGCCGAGGGGCGGTTTGCCTCGTTAAAAGCCGCAAAAAAATAGTCGCAAACGACGAAAACTACGCTTTAGCAGCTTAATAACCTGCTCTGAGCCCTCTCTCCCTAGCTTCCGCTCTTAAGACGGGGATCAAAGAGAGGTCAAACCCAAAAGAGATCGCGTGGAAGCCCTGCCTGGGGTTGAAGCGTTAAAACTAATCAGGCTAGTTCGTTAGTGGCGTGTCTGTCCGCAGCTGGCGTGCGAATGTAAAGACAAACTAAGCATGTAGTACCGAGGATGTAGAAATTTCGGACGCGGGTTCAACTCCCGCCAGCTCCACCAAATAAAACAAGGGGTTACGTGAAAACGTAGCCCCTTTGTCTTTAATATTGGCGGCAAAATGGCGACAGCCAATCTTCCCTACATCTCATACCAGTGTATTAGTCCAAATCAGTAAGTCCAATAGACATTGTCCATTGGTGAATGTAGGCTCTACTGATTAAATGTTTCATCCATAAGTTTAGTGATCGATGGGAGGAGCGGATGGCTTTCATCACAAGAGAGCAGGCTTTAGAGCATTTTCGCAAGCGTTATAATGAAGATAAATTTACTTGTACTGTAAATAAAATTTCTAGCGGTTATGTCTTTATTGCTACACCAATTTCTCAGGCTGATTCTGGTCAGAGTCGCGTTAATCAGCAAGTACCCTCCCAAAAGCCAGGATCTGCAGAAATAAGTAGTTCAACATTAGACAGACTTTTTGTGACAACAAAATTTTCTCCAAAGGTAAGATCATTTGCTGGCGATGCTTTAAGCAAGGCTGAAAAACTCCCAGCAAAGAAAACATCTAAAATAGAAGATGAGCCTTTACCTGATGAAGCAATCAGGGCTGTCATAGCAAGTCGCGCTAAGCGAAAAAAACCAGTCCCTTATGTACGCGAAGAATTTAACTCGACATCAACGTTAAATATAAATCAACATGACTCAGACCGACCACGATGCATCTATTGTGGCGACTATCATTCAGGTATTGTTCGTGACCATGTTGTTTCAGTTGCTTGGAGAGGTGGGGTTAGGCATTACGATCGCAGCCACACAGTACCATCTTGCCCACAATGTAATAACCTGCTGGGCGATAAACCCTTGCATAATATTGCAGGCCGGGCGGCATTTCTGGTTGGTGCTATTGAGCATCACGAACGTCGCTATCTCTTTACTGTAGACAGGACGCCTGAGGAATTAGCGGAACTTGACCACTTCTTAGCAATATCGGTAAAAAGTGCGATGTATGAAAAAGCAATTGCCTTAAAACGGATCGAATATGCTAAACAAGTCGCCGCTGGATATTATGATTATGCAACTATAAAGCATTTAGTTAAGCAGGGTAGAGAGATTCCAGAAGAATAAGCCAGATAGACTTAGTCATATCGTCACTTAGCCAACAAAAGATGATCTACTATGATATACTCGCATTTTTCACCAGAGCATTTAGAAGATGCTGTGACTAAAAATCCTTTATACAACCTGAAATGAGACTAATATGTATTTTACTGACTACTTAATTTCACTCATGCCATTATGGATTTACCTTGCCCTTATTGGGATTGCCATTTACTTTATCGTTAAAAGAAAATATTACACCTTCAATCATGAACAATTATTAAAACAGACACCTTTCCATATTGCTATATTAGCACCTTTTTTAAGTTTTTTATATTTTGGCTGCCTTTCATGGAACGGGCACACTCCACAATTTGATAGTAAAGGAATGAGTGTTTTCCTAGAGATCAGCAAATTACCATTGCTAATCCTGAGTTTAACATTGCCCCTAGGAGCGCTAGCAGCGAACGTCCATAGAACTTTTCAAATAAAAAAACAAATAGAACTATCAGAAGAAAAAAATCTATCTGATATGTATTATGCACATAACAAATCATACGTCGAAAATTTTACGAAAGTGAATGCCAGCAGACCAATCAGGACGTCACCAAACGAAAAATTAAATAGTTACATTGAAAAAATAAACGAACTAGGCGTATACGTTGGTAGACCAAACAGTCTATATGAAAAATTCTATCCGGAATCTTCGCCTGAATCTGGACCGCAATACGTACCGTCAAAGAAAACACTACTAGTAATAGAACGTCTGATAGATAAGTCTTTAGACACATTCAACGCTTTTGACGAGAAAGTCATTAACCAAAAAAAAATCACAGGTGTTACTCGGAAAGATGCCGACCTTTTAAAAATAAAAGATGGGTTACTCTCAATCTGCAAATACATTGCTCTCGATGAATATATTACATATTACAGGTTCTTCGATGCAAAGATTGACAATAAAGAACTCCAATTAAAAATAGCAACCGTTGAATTGTTTATTTTTTGCCACAAATTATATATAGTTTTATCTGAGATACTTAATATAATTGGTGTAACAAAGAATACACACCCAGAGTTAATTAATAAATGCAGAAAACTACGGTCATGCGCAAAAGATATATATGATGCGATATAGTTTTCTCAGTAAAGTATTTTTTACTCTCAACACAAGCTTTCGATATCCCAGTGAGTGATGCTGCTAAAACTTCTCACTAGGAATATAATTTTGGCGGCAAAATGGCGGCACAACAACAAAACCAGCTAAAACTCTTAGATACCTCTAAAAACTAACATGTTGTTTTATAAGCTAAAACAATGATTTCATTATGATTTAATTAGTATGTAGAAATTTCGGACGCGGGTTCAACTCCCGCCAGCCCAAAATTCTTCATCGGCGATCACCAGAGTCGACTGATGAAGTCCTGAAAGCCCGCACGGCGCAAGCCCTGCGGGCTTTTTTGTGCCCCATGCCCATGGTTCCTTCCATCCCTTTGACAAACATCATCCCCCTTCCCTTTCTCCTGTGCAAAATTACCCACACCACCCAGCGCTACGGAATAGCCGCTCAACCCGGAAGGAACCCACCATGTACAGACCCATAACCGTTATTATCTTCATTCTCCTGACCCTCGCCGCCCTTGCTGAAATAGGATTTTTATCCTTTGGATAATCCTCAGGCGAAATATCCCTCTTCAGGGAACATTGATCTCATTACAGTTTTTTCCTAAAGCCATCCCGTTTCGCCTGTGCCATGCTGAATCACGCTCATAACCGATAACGTTAAATGAGGATATTATGAAAAAAACAATTATCGCATTATCTGCCGTTCTGCTGGCTTCCCCAGTATTTGCTGCGACCACACATGCAACTGACGATACCGTCGCTGCGGCGAACGCAAACGCCAACGAGGCGAAGCAAAAACTGCACGAAGAGCAGAACAAAGGTGAAGAGCTGAAGCTGAAACAGAAGCATGCTGCGGAGGGTAAAAGCGAAAGCCTGGGCAGCAAGGTCAGCGAAGATTCCCAGAAAGCCTGGCATAAAACCAAACAAGGCACCGAGAAAGGGTGGGATGCCACCAAAGAAGGCGCTGAGAAAGGCTGGAACAAAACCAAAGAAGGTGCCAGCGAGCTGGAAAAGAAAGTCACTGAGTAATCCCTTCGAAAGGCCGCGCAAGCGGCCTTTTTTATTCCCCGCAGTTCTGCATTCTCAAGGCTACACTTGTCACCAGGTCCGGTTATCGCGCTCCGGTTGAAATAATGTCAACAAAGCCGAATAGATCCCGGGGGTGACGCGTTTACTCCCTGCCCCCCTAAAAGAGATCCTGTGATGCTGCGACGCCTGGTGATAGTGCTTGTTTTGGTTTGTCCGTGGGCGATGGCTGCCCCGAAGAGCTACATAATTGACGCCAATAACACCGCCATTCGGCTGTCGTGGCATGCCTTCGGCGGCATCCTCTCCTGGGCGACGTTCAGTGGCGTGACGGGCGCCGTGACGCTCAACCCGGAAAACGACGTCGACGACCATATTCACGTCACCATTCCCGTAGCGACTCTCGTAGCCTCAAACAAGCTGCTCACCTGGCAGCTGAAAAGCGATATGTTTTTTGAATCCGAGCGTTATCCAACTATCGAGTTCATCAGCTCTCGCGTGGTCGCCCAAGGCGACGGGCGGTTCAGGGTGTTCGGCACGCTGACCGTACGAAACATCGCCCGCCCGGTGATCCTGGAGGCTGTCGTGAAAGACCCGCACGCGCAGGCCCTCACGCTGGATGCCACGACGGCGATCTCGCGCGCGGCCTACGGGATGGATAAGTTTGCGCTGGTCGTGGACGATCGTATTGCCATCGCTATTGCGATTCAGACGAACGACGTGCCGTCATCCTGAGATGAGGCGCTGTAGCTGCTCCGCGTTTCCCCGCAGGTGAGACGGCGGGTTGCGGCCAATCAGGACAAACTGGTAGCCCGCCTCCTGCCACCACGCCAGGTTCATGCCGTGCCGCTGCTCCTGGCGCAGAGAGGCCATAGTCTTCTCATCTACAGGAGAGATACAGAGCGCCATCGGGCCGTAGTCGGCGTTAATCCAGGCAATCTGCGCGATCGAGGTGGTTTCATAGCGCAGCATTCGCACCATTTTCAGCTCTGCCCCCTGCAGGACAAGCTGCGACATGTTCAGCTTGATGCCGATGTCCTGCGAGGCTCGTTCCAGCCCGCGCTGCAGGACCGGCGTTGCGCTGTCCATATCCAGCAGCGTCTCAACGCTGTACAGGGACATATATTGCGCTTCGAGGTCGCGAATATGAGCGTTCTCATCCGCTGGCGCGGAAGCGGGCCGCAGCAGGTAGCCCAGCCCGGATCCGCCCATCAAAAAGCTGGCCGACGCGGCGATCAGCGCCCGCCTGCTGACGCCAGCCGGCGTGGAGGATTGTGGATCGGGAAGTGCCGCCAGACGCGCCTGCATTGCCTCCAGAGGTGCCTCATCCAGCAGGGGGGCAAACGCCCCGGCGAAATCCTGGCTGCTTTTCATCAGTTCGGCGGTTCGCCCGGAGAGGCGTTCGTCACTTTTCAACTGTTCTTCAAATTGCTGCGCGTCGGCGCGGCACATCTCGCCATCTATCCATGCCACGATAGCGTCGTCGTTATAGGGCGGTGCAAAACGGTGCGAGTTCAAGAGCGTTTCTCCTTTGCCGGAGGCAGTGCGTCAGCGGACCTGGCAAGCCGAGCCCGCGCCGTCGCCAGCCGGCTCATCACGGTACCGATAGGCACCGCCAGAGTGTCCGCCGCCTCCTGGTAGGTAAAGCCTTCGACATAAACCAAAAATACCGCGTTGCGCTGGGCTTCAGGCAGCGCGTTGACGCGCTGCATCACCTTCATGTAATGCAGGCGCGTCTCATCCTGTTCGCGGGTGTCCGGCGCCAGAAGCTCGTCGCTGGCCACAAATCCCTGCCCCTGACGCACGTGTCGTGCCCGAAGCTCAGAGATCCAGATGGAGTGCAGTATCGCGAACAGCCACCTGTCGATGCGCGTGCCCGGCGTATACTGGCTGCTCCTTTCAAGCGCACGCACGCAGGTGGACTGAACCAGCTCTTCGGCGATATCCCTGTTTCGCGACAGCACCAGCCCATAGCGCCAGAGACGCGGCAGGTGTGCGGCTAACTGTTGACGAACCTCACTGGTAGCGATGTGTTTTCCCTCCACGAGAAAATCAGGATTCCGGATGCCCGTTGATGGCGGCCTGCAGGTCACGGTACTCCTCGCAGGACTGGCCACAAATACCGGCAATCACCTTCAGCTGTTCTTTCGCGAGGTCAGGACGTCCTTTTACCATCCACGCTTCACCGAGATATTCCCGGGCTTTGGCATAATCCGGTGCGATAGCCAGCGCGCGCTGGTAGTAACCAATCCCTTCGTCCGTGCGGCCAAGCTTGCGCGTGGCGAACCCGCGATAGTTCCACGCTTCAGCCGTATTGCCATTTTTCAGCGAATCAAGCAGGTTCAGCGCCGCCTGATACTCGCCTTTCTTCGCGAGATGGTACGCATAGTTGGTTTTGTCCTGGTCGCTGAGGCTGCTGCTCTTGTCCGGCACGCATTTCTGGGTGGCGCTGTCATACACCTGTCCGGAAGGACAATCGGGCGTTTTGCTCTCGGTACTATTATTGCCCATTGCCAGCGCCAGGGGGGACAGCAGGGAAAAAATCAGCACCGGGATCAAACGAAACGAGGTCGTGTTCATATAAAGCTCCAGGGTAAGAAGGGAGTGACGTCAGTAAACGCCCGACTGACGATTTTTATTCATTCTCCCCGTGAATTTTTTGCTGTCGCAAAATCATGCTGACGTCGTAGCCCCAATGGAAATAAATCAGGTTATTTCACCCTTTACTTAACGCTATTATTTTCGCGTGATAGCAGAGTTTTAAGCCTGCATAAGAATATATTTTATTGTGTGGGTGACATAATATATCTTATATCAAAAACGTTACCCTAACTTAAATGCATATTAAGCGCGCTTAAACAATAACGTTTTACATTATATTAAAAATGTTCCCTACCAATTATCATACTGCGTAAATCATATTCAGAATCAACGCCACAGGTTAAAACTAAAATCATATAAAACAAAAGGTTGAGACAAGTGAATTATTAACCACCACAATACATTAATGCCCTCTTCATTGTTTTTGCACTTATTTACGAAAGCTTAATTTGCACAACCTTCGTTTTCTGTCTATATCATTTTTATATTCTAAAAAATAATTCCTCTATTAATTACAGGGTTTTACAAGACACAAAACACCCATAAAAACTGTTCTCTTTTATAAGTCATTAGATTCGCTCTGATGTTGCCACTCTGAATTCTGGCGGGCATCGTGCGCGCTAAAAACAACGGTCAGAGCTGCGTAACAACAGCGACTGCGCCGGGGGCGCCCTTTACCTTCTGCAGAGATGGCTCGTCTTGCTCGCCGTTCATGACACATCTGCTGGAGTAATGCCTAAATGAGCCAAATCTCTGTTATATCGAAACTTACTGGCGTGGAAACGACCACGGAAGGCACACAGGTTACCCTGAGCCATTCCTCTATCGTTGAGCTTCATGTCGAGCGAGCGAGCGTCTCCCATTTCGCGCGAAACGGTAACGATCTGCTGGTTACGCTGCACTCCGGCGAGGTGATCACCCTTAAAAACTTCTACGTCACGGACGCGCAGGGCGTGAGCCAGCTGGTACTGCAGGACAGCAACGGCGCATTATGGTGGATTGAAGATCCGACCGGAGCCGCCACGTACGAATCCATCGCGTCTACGGACGTGCTGCTTGCAGCCTCCGGGAGCGACGCCGGTGGTGCCGCCATCTGGCCATGGGCACTGGGCGGAATTGCCGCAGCGGGCGGCATCGCGGCGGCGGCAAGCACCGGCGGCGGTGATAGTGGCGGCAGTAACAATTCGGCAAATGCGGATACGACAGCGCCGAACGCGCCTTCCGGCCTTAAGTTCTCTTCAGATGGCAAAACCGTCACCGGTACCGCAGAACCCGGCAGTACCATCACGCTGAAAGACGCGAACGGCAACGTCATTGGCACAGGAAAAACGGGCAGCGACGGCAGCTTTACCGTCTCTCTCGGCACACCGTTGACTAACGGCGAGCAGGTGACCGCCACCGCCACGGATAACGCCGGGAATACCAGCCCGGGCACAACGCTCAACGCGCCGGACACCACCGCGCCCGATGCGCCAGCAATCACCAGCGTAACGGATGATATCGCCCCGCAGACGGGAGCAGTCAGCAACGGCGGCAGCACCAACGATCAGCGCCCGCAGCTTACCGGCACCGGCGAAGCGGGCTCGACCGTGACGATTTATGACGGCGGGGTCGCCATTGGTACAGCGGTCGTCGCCAGCAACGGCACCTGGACCTTTACCCCGTCGGTTGATCTGAGCGAAAGCACTCACCAGATTACCGTGCGGGCAACCGACGCCGCCGGCAACACCGGGCCAGCGTCGCCGGTGTTTACCCTTACAGTGGATCTTACTCCGCCGGCCGCGCCGAGCGCGATTGTGCTGACCGACGATACGGGCCTTATCAAGGGAACCATCACGTCTGTCGCGCCTACCGATGCTTCACTGCCCATCCTCGCGGGAACCGGCGAGCCCGGCGGAACCATCACCATCTACGATAACGGCGTGGTGGTTGGCACAACGACGGTGTTGCCCAACGGCACCTGGAGCGTCACGCCGAACGGCCCGCTCCCGGACGGGACACACTCCATAACCGTCACTGAAACCGATGCCGCCGGAAACCTGAGCGCGACCTCAGAGCCCGTCATCTTCACCGTGGACACCACGCCGCCGTCTGCCCCGGGTAATCTCGAGGTTTCGAATGATGGCGGCACCATCAGCGGCATCGCGGAAGCTGGCAGCACGGTGACCATCCGTGAAGGCAATGTCACCCTTGGCACTGTTGTTGCCGACAGCGAAGGGAACTTTAGCCTGACGCTGACCCCGCCGAAGCTCAACGGCGAAATCCTGACCGCTGACGCCACCGACGCGGCAGGCAACACGGGGCCCGCAACCTCCGCGGCATCACCGGATATTACCCCACCGCAGACGCCAATTATCGTGTCGGTGATTGATGACGTGCAGGCCACCACCGGCCCCGTGGGCCAGAACGGCCTCACCAACGACCGGGCCCCGACCGTGAACGGGACGGGCGAAGCGGGCTCGACCATCACGATTTATAACGGCAGCGATGTCCTCGGTACGACGGTTGTTCCCTCCTCCGGCCTGTGGAGCTTTACGCCGCCCGCACCGCTGACCGATGGCACCTGGGTGCTGACCGCGAAGGCGACGGATCCCGCCGGTAATCCGAGCGGGTTATCAGACCCGTGGACAATTAACGTCGACGGCACGGCACCCGGCGCCCCGGTGATTTCACAAGTTGTGGACGATGTTCCCGGTCGCACCGGCTCGCTCGACATTAATGAGACCACTAACGACGCCACCCCGACGCTCAGCGGTACCGCCGAAGCAAACGCGACGGTCACCGTGCGCGTGGACGGTGTTGCTATTGGTACGACCGTCGCCAATGGTCTTGGCGTATGGATCTTTACGCCTTCCTCGCCTATCGCCGAGGGCCCCCACGCCCTGACCGCCGTCGCGACCGATGCGGCAGGTAACACCAGCGGCGTCTCCAACACCTGGACTCTGACGATTGACAGCGTCGCGCCTGCCGCCCCGGTCATTACCCAGGTGCTGGATGATGTGCCGGAGCGCCTCGGCGCGCTCAACCCCAACGACAGCACCAACGACACCACGCCGACGCTTAACGGCACGGCTGAACCTGGCTCAAGCGTCACCATCCGCCTGGATGGCACCGATCTTTTCACGGTCCTGGTCGACGACAACGGCACGTGGACCTATACCCTCACGACGCCTCTTGGCAGCGGGCCTCATACCTTTACCGTTGTTGCCACCGATGCGGCGGGTAACACCAGCCAGCCGTCAGGTGGCTTCACCCTGACCGTCGATACCACGCCGCCAGCGGCAGCCACCATCGCCACCGTGACCGATGACGTCGGCGGCGTTCAGGGCACGCTCAGCAGCGGCGATACCACGGATGACACCACACCGCTGCTGCAGGGCACCGCCCCGGCTGACGCGGTGATCACCGTTTATGACGGCGCCACCCTGCTCGGTACCGCCACCCTCGACGGCAGCGGTGGCTGGAGCTTTACGCCCGTTACCCCGCTTACCGACGGCCCGCATTCGCTGACGGTTCACGCCACGGATGCCGCAGGCAATACCACCATCTCCAGCCCGTTTGTGTTGACGGTAGATACCGTCGCGCCTGCCACGCCGGACGTCCCGGCCATCACCGTCAATCCTGACGGAACAGCAACAACGCTAAACCCGGGCGAAACCACCCGCGACACCACGCCAACCCTGAGCGGTACCGGCACGGCGGGCGATACCGTGACGATCTACAACAACGGCGCCAAAATCGGCGACGCTGTCGTGGACAATACCGGCAGCTGGTCGTGGACGCCATCAACCCCGCTGTCCGGCGGTACCTATGACATCACCCTGACCGTCACCAACGTGGACGGCACGGGCAACGAAAGCGCCCCGTCGCAGCCGGTAACCATCACCATTGATACCGAAGCGCCGGCTACGCCTGCGGCACCGACCGTCACCGACAGCGTCACCCAGATCACCGGCCCCGTACCCGATGGCGGAACCACCAACGATCCGCGCCCGGTCCTGAGCGGCACCGGCACGCCGAACGACGTCATCAACATCACTGACACCGTCAACGGCATATCGACCGTCGTGGGCACCGTCACGGTAGACAGCAGCGGCAACTGGAGCTGGCGCCCTGGCAGCGACATTGCCGAGGGCAGCCACGCCTATACCGCCACCGCCACCGATGAAGCGGGCAACGTCTCTGACCCGTCGCCAGCGATTACGATCGTCGTGGATACCCTGGCGCCGGCTACGCCGGTGATTAGTGCAGTGGGCGGTGAGCCTAACGGTGGCTACATCACGGATACCACACCGACAGTGGGCGGAACCGGCGTCAACGGTGAGACGGTGATCGTCTACAACAACGGCGTCGAAGTGGGCCGTGTCGTGGTGGCTAACGGGGAATGGAACCTGACGCTTCCAACGCAAACGGACGGTCCGCTCAACATTACCGTGGCGGGCGTGGACGCAGCGGGCAACGTCAGCGCGCCGAGTTCGGTCTTTACCGTTACCCTCGATACCGTTGCGCCTGAGATCCCCGTCATTAGCGCCGTAGCTGACAGCCAGCTGTCTAATAACGTGCTCTACACGAAGGACGGCACGCCAACCCTTACCGGGATCGGTGAACCCGGCACCACCGTTATCGTTTCCGTAGACGGCACGCCATCTACAGTGCTGGTGACGGTCCAGCCGGGCGGCACCTGGAGCTGGACTGCCGACACGACGCTGCCGGATGGCCCGCATACCTTCACCGTCTCTTCCCGCGACCCCGCGGGTAATCCCTCAGGCAGTTCAGCGCCGCTGAGCGTGACGGTAGATACCGTCGCCCCGGCAGATCCGGGCAACATGCTGCTGGCTGATGAAGGAACACCGCTGACCGGTACCGGTGACGTGGGAAGCATCATTACCGTGACAAACGGTTCCACGGTCATTGGTACCGGCGTTGTCGGCAGCGACGGCAGTTTCTCCATTGCGCTGAGCCCGGCGCAGCTGGATCCGACCACGCTGACCGTGACCGCTACGGATGCCGCAGGGAATGCCAGCGCGGGCGTGCCTTTTGTCGTCATCGACTCGTCGCTTGAGCTGCCGCAGGTGCCCGTCATCACGGCGATCGTCGATGATGCAGACCCGATTACTGGCGATGTGAAAGGCAAAACCACTAATGACACCACGCCAACGCTTACCGGTACGGCCGAAGCGGGCAGCCTGATTACCATCTATCAGGACGGTAGCGCGACGCCATTGACGACGGTGACCGCCGACGGCAGCGGCAACTGGAGCTATACGCCAGCCGCGCTTGGCGAAGGGCTGCACACCTTTGAGGTGACGGCGACCCTCAACGGCCAGACCAGCGGCCGCTCTCCGGCGGCCAGCGTCACCGTCGACCTCACCGCACCGGGCACGCCAGCTATCGGCGCGGTGATTGACGACGTCGGTCCGGGCACCGGACCGCTGACCAGCGGCCAGACCACCAACGACAACCAGCCGACCCTCACCGGCACCGGCGCGGTCGGCGATACCATCTCCATCTACAACAACGGCGTGCTGCTGGGGACCGCGGAGGTCGGCAATACGGGCACCTGGAGCTACACCACGCCCGTCCTGACAGAAGGCAACCATATCCTGACCATCCGCGAGACCGATCCGGCGGGGAATCAGAGCGGTCCTTCGGCGGGCTTCACCGTCGTGGTGGACTCCGTTTCCGCCACGCCGGTCATCACCAACGTCACGGATAACGTCGGTAACGCCGCCACCGCGGTGGTCAGCGGCACCGAGACGAACGACGCCACGCCAACCCTTTCGGGGACAGCGGACGCAAACAGCGTGGTGACCATTTTCGACGGCGGCACCCAGATTGCCGTGGTGACGGCTGACAACAATGGTACATGGACGTTTACCCCTGACACCGCGCTCGGCGAAGGCTCGCACAGCTTCACCGTCCGGGCGACCGATCCGCTGGGCAACGTCAGCGCGGTCTCAGCTCCCTGGAGCGTGGTGGTTGACCTGACGGCACCGACGGTTCCGACGCTGGATAATGTGAGCGACAACGTCCCTGGCGGCGTCCAGGGTAACCTCACCAGCGGCCAGGTGACCAACGACAGCACCCCGACCATCAGCGGCACCGGGCAGGCGGGCAGCACGATTCACATCATGAATAACGGCACGCAGATTGGCACGACGATCGTTGACGGCAGCGGGAACTGGTCCTTTACGCCGACCGCGCCGCTGGGCGACGGCAGCTACTCCCTGCGCGCGTATGCAACGGATACCGCAGGCAACGCCTCGGCTAACTCATCGGTCTTCACCTTTACAATTGATACCGCAGCCCCCGGCGTACCGGTGGTGACCAGCGTGATTGACGACGTCGGTCCGGTCACCGGGGCGCTCACGTCGGGTAACAGCACCAACGACGCGCGCCCAACCTTCAACGGTACGGGCGAGGTGGGTTCTACCGTGCACGTGATCGTTGATGGCAACGAAATTGGCACTGCGGTGGTGAATGCCCAGGGCAGCTGGACCTTCACCCCGGGTACCGATCTGGGCGAAGGTCCCCACGCCATCACCTTCAACGCCACCGACGTGGCTGGCAATACCGGCAGCACGACGACACCGTTTAACCTGACGGTGGATACGGGCGTGCCGTCGGCGCCGGTCATTTCGACCGCGGGTGACAACGCGGGCAGCATTCAAACTTCGCTCTCTTCCGGGCAGAGCACCGACGACACCACGCCGACGCTAAACGGCACCGCGACCGCCAACGCCACGGTCACCGTGTATGAGAACGGGCAGCCGGTCGGCACCGTTCAGGCGGACGGTACCGGCGCATGGAGCTTTACGCCGTCAACGCCGCTGACCAACGGCAGCCATACCTGGACCGCCACGGTCACCGATGCAGCGGGCAACGTCAGCCTGAACTCGCCGGACTTTACCCTGATTGTGGATACCACCGCACCGAACGCGCCGGTTATCAGCCAGGCGATAGACGACGTGGGCACCATCACCGGCCCGCTTACGTCCGGGCAAACAACCGACGATACGGTACCGCGCCTTGTCGGAACCAGCGAACCGTTTGCCACCGTGAAGATCTATGAGGGAACTACCCTTGTCGGAACGGGCACCGCGGATGGCAACGGAAGCTGGAGTATCTTGCTCAACACCACGCTGACCGCTGGCGCGCACAGCTTCACCGCGCAGGCGACGGATGCGGCAGGCAACACCAGCGTGTCGTCCACCAGCTTTAGCCTCACCGTCGACACCACGCCGCCTGCGCTGCCGGTGCTGACCAGCATTCTGGATGACGTGGGCAATGCGGCGACGCCGGTGGCGAACGGCGGGTTCACCAACGACGCGCAGCCAACCCTCAGCGGTACGGCGGAAGCCGGGTCGACGGTGAAAATCTTCGATAACGGCGTACAAATCGGCAGCGTGACGGCGACCGGCGGGGCGTGGAGCTTTACGCCATCCCCGGCGCTGGGCAACGGTCCGCACAATTTGACCTTTACCGCCACCGATGCGGTGGGCAACGCCAGCGCGCCGACCGCCGGGTACGTGATTAACGTCGATACCCTCGCGCCGGGCGCACCGGTCATCAGTTCGGTCATTGATGATGTCGGCAGCGTTACCGGCCCGGTGACCGGTACGAATCCGACCAACGACACGCGCCCAACGCTGAGCGGAACCGCCGAAGCGAATGCCACGGTGCGGATCTACGATGGCATCACGCTGGTGGGCACGGTGACCGCCGACGGCAGCGGCAACTGGACCCTGCCGCAAACCACCACGCTGGCGCAAGGCACGCATAACTTCACCGCCACGGCCACCGATGCGGCGGGCAACACCAGCGTGGCGTCAGCCGTGACGACGATTATCGTCGATACGACCGCTCCAACGGCGCCGACCGGGACCTTCAACGCTGACGGTAGCGTCCTGACCGGGACTGCGGAAGCAGGCAGCACCGTCGCGATCCGCCTTGCGGACGGCTCGACGGTGACCGCCATTGCGGGCAGCAACGGCACCTACACCTACACCTTCATTAACAAACAGACCGAAGGCCAGACGCTGCAGATCACCGCCACCGACGCCGCGGGCAACACCTCGCTGCCGGGCTCCGCCCTTGCGCCGGTGGTGCCGCTCTCCGCCAGCAATAACGTCGAAGAGCTGAACCTCAGCACCACGGCAACCGTGACCAACAGCCAGTACAGCGATTACGGCTTCCTGCTGGTCGGCGCCGTCGGCAACGTCCTGACGCTGCTGGGCAATGATACGGCCCAGGTCAACTTCACGGTGGGCAGCGGCGGCAGTGCGGATATCGTGGTGAACGCCAACGCCACGGGCGCGGTTCTCTCTCTGCTCAACACCCTTGAGCTGGTGGTTCAGCATTACGTCAACGGCGCCTGGACCACCGTGGTGGATACCGGCCAACCGCAGTTTGCCGATCTCCTTACCCTCGGCGCAACCGGCGTATCGCTGAACCTGACCGGGCTGGCCGACGGCAACTATCGCGTGCTCAGCTACAACACCAACCTGCTGGCGACCGGCTCCTACACCAGCCTCGACGTGGCGGTGAAAGAGACCGGTCCGGGTACGGTCACGGGCGATACCAGCCTGAACGGCAACGTGATCCTCGATACGGACCCGACAGCCGGCAGCGACAACGCGCCGGCCGGAACCACCGTTTCCGCAGTCACTAACGCCCAGGGCGTCACCACCAGCGTGAACGCCGACGGCACGGTGATCCAGGGCAAATACGGTACGCTGACCATCAACCGCGACGGCAGCTACACCTACAACCTGACCGACACCAGCGCCGCGGTCGTTGGCCGGACGGAGAACTTCACCTACACCATCACCCATAACGGCGTCAGCGCGTCGGCGCAGCTGGTGTTGTCTCTGGGTGCCGGTACGGTAATCAACGGCATTGTGACGGTGGACGATACGGCCTCGCTGACCTTTGACACCACCGTGAGCGAGATTAATAACGGCGCCTCGTCTCAGAACGGTTTTACCCTGGTGGGCATTAATCTCGGCAGCACGCTGGGGCTTAACCTGCTGGACGACATGACCAACCCGATTATCTACAACGTGGAGGAAGGCACGACCCGCACCATGACCATCCAGGCCTCCGTGGGCGGCGTGGCGCTGGCGTCGGTATTCGATCTGTACGTCTATAAGTTCAACAACGCCACCCAGACCTTCGAGCAGGTTCGCGTCGAGTCGGGCTGGCTGCGCGCTCCGCTGTTGGGGGGCTCGTCATCCCAGCTTACGCTGAATCTGCCGGCCGGGGAGTACCTGTTCTTACTCAATACCGCATCGGGGATCGCCGTCCTGACGGGCTACACGCTGAGCGTCCTGCAGGATCATGTCTACAGCGTGGCGAGTATCAGCGAAACCACCACGGGCGACGTGCTGGCGAATGACCCAGTTCCGGCGGGCACGTTGGTCACCGAAGTGAACGGCGTGGCGGTCAACAGCAGTGGAACCACCACCATTCAGGGGGAATACGGCACGCTGACCATCAATTCGTCCGGACAGTACACCTACACCCTGAGAAGCGGCGTGGGAGCGGACCATATCAGCACGCCGGATACCTTCGTCTACACCGTTACCGCGCCTGACGGCTCGAAGGATACGGCATCGCTAAACATCACCCCAACCCCCCGGGCGATGGATGCGGTGAACGATGTCAGCGCCACGATGGACCTCACCTCGGTGCACCACACGTCGGCATACTCGGATACGACCGTGGGCACCGCCAGCTGGACGACGGCCCTGCTCTCGTCAACCCAGGGCTCCGGCAGCGGAACCTTCGTGGTCGACACGAACACCGCGCTGCACAACGTGTCGCTCCACTTTAACGTGGCCTCGCTGCTGGCGCTGGGCGGGCTGACGGTAAACTGGTCCATCAGCGACGGCTCGGGCGTGATCCGCAGCGGCTCCTTCAGCGGCGGCTCACTGCTGGGCGGCAATATCGACATCCCGCTCACAGGGCTGGATCTGAACGCCGGAACCTATACGCTGAACTTTACCGGTAGCGTACCGGGGCTGAGCGTGGGGAACATCACCATCACGCCAAGCGTGAACGGCACCACCTACTCGCTGAGTGATTTCGACGTCACCGGCAGCCACACCGTCAACGGCAATATCTTTGACGGTACCGATTCTGGCGGCGTGCTGGATCAGCTCCACTCGGTGGATACCCGTCTGAGCGTGACCGGATACAACGGCGTGACCACCACGCTGGATCCGTATACCGGCAGCGCAACGGTGAACATCACCGGCCATTATGGCGTCCTGGCGATCGGCGCTGACGGCCATTACACCTATACCCTCAACAGCGGGGTATCGCTCTCATCCATGACGTCGAAGGAGACCTTCAACTACACCCTGACCGACTCTACCGGGAGAACGGACAGCGCCACGCTGACCATCAATATGGCGCCGCAGTTCATTAGTTCGGAACATAACGACGCCATCACCGGTACGGCCTACGGCGATACGCTGATTTACCAGGTGCTGAACAGTACGGTGGGGAATGCCACGGCGGGTAACGTCAGCAGCACCGCGGGCGATCACTGGACCGGCTTCTCGCTGGCGCAGGGGGACAAAATCGACATCGGCGATCTGCTGGTGGGCTGGAACGGTAGCGCCGCGACGCTGGGGAATTATCTCCATGTCACTAATAGTAATGGCAATACCGTGATCTCCATCGACCGTGACGGTGCGGGAGGCACCTACACTAATACCACGCTCGTTACGCTTGATGGCGTTCAGACCACCTACGACGAGCTGGTTAACCAGCAGCACATCATTACCTGATAGCACCTGCAAGAGATGACCCGGGCGCACAGCGCCCGGGCATAAATAATAAAGACATACTCTTTTTAATAGGGACATGACATGGGAATGAAGATGCCTCACTGGTGGCTCTCGTGCTGCCTGATATCTGTGCCCGCTCTTTGCGCGAACCCGGCGGCAATCATCAATACCGGACAGCTTCGCGAAACGCAGGAACTCCCCTCGCTCAATGGCCGCGTCGCACCTGCGGCTGGCAAAGCCGCACCCGGTTCATTGCAGCTTGGCGATGCCGTCAACCGCGCCGTCACCTGGCACCCGGCCATCAGCGAAGCCGTGGGGAAACTCTACCAGCAGAGCGAAGAGGTGGACGTCGCTAAATCAAAATACTATCCGCAGATTAATGCCGGCGTGGACAACGGTTATTCCCACGACGGCGACCAGAACGGCTTTACGCCGTCGCTGGTGCTTTCTCTCTCACAGATGCTCTACGACTTTGGCAAAGTGGACAGCCAGGTGCGGGCCGAGAGCGCGGGCGTTGCCCAGCAGCAGGCCAACGTGCTGGTGAGTATCGACACCATCGCTCACGATACCGCCATCGCCATGGTGCAGGTGCAAACCTGGCAGCAGATGGTCGAGACCGCTAAAGAGCAGCTCGACGCCCTCTCCTCCATTGGCACGCTGACCCGCCAGCGTAACAACGAAGGGGCCACGTCGCTCTCTGACGTGGTGCAGACCGATGCCCGTATCGAAGGCGCGCGCGCCCAGCTGATGCAGTACCAGGCCAGCCTGGACAGCGCCCGCGCCACGCTGATGAGCTTTCTCGGCTGGAACAGCCTGAACGCCATCAGCAATGACTTTCCGCAAAAGCTGGGCCGGAGCTGCGACATCGCCGAGCCGGATGACCGTCTGGTTCCCGCGGTACTTGCCGCCTGGGCGCAGGCTAACGTCGCCCAGGCTAACCTCGACTACGCCGACGCGCAGATGACGCCAACCGTCTCGCTGGAGCCGGAGGTGCGTCACTACATGAACGATCGCTACGCGGGGAGCGGAACCCGGGATCGCACCCAGTATTCCGCATGGGTGAAAGTGCAGATGCCGCTCTATCAGGGCGGCGGCCTCACCGCCCGGCGTAACGCTGCCGGACACGCGGTGGAGGCGGCGCAGTCCACCGTTCAGCGCACGCGCCTTGATGTCCGCCAGAAACTGCTGGAAGCCCGCAGCCAGGTGATGAGCCTGCAAAGCACGCTGCAAATCCAGGGTCGCCAGGAAGCCCTCAGCGCCCGCACCCGCGAACTGTACCAGCAGCAGTATCTCGATCTCGGCTCGCGCCCGCTCCTCGACGTGCTCAACGCCGAGCAGGAGGTCTACCAGGCGCGCTTCACCCAGCAGCAGACCCTCGGTCAGCTGCACCAGCTGCAGCTCAACTGCCTGTATAACACCGGGCAGCTGCGTCACGCGTTCGATCTTGATAACCGCACCATCCAGACCGTGGAGATCCAGCCATGAAGCAACGCGAAATCCCGCAGGGCGAAACGATGACGGATGAGGCGCTGGCGCAGTGGGCGCAGGCCTTCGGTTTTGTCGCCACGCGCTACCGCGTGGCCTGCTCCCCCGGCGCGCTGATCGCAGGCGCGCCGTGGCTGAAAGGCAAACCGATGGTGCCCGCCCTCACCCAGCTGGCCCGCGAAGCGGGGCTGTCGTTTCAGCTCCTTACCGACGATCGGCAGGCGATCAACAGCTGGCGTCTGCCGGTGGTGGTGGCGATGAATGACGGCAGGATCGGCGTGATCGAGCATTTCGACGGGGACGATACGCTGGAGGTCAGCTTTTTCGACGATGAGACCTACACCAACCGGCTGTCGATGACGGCGATGCTGCCCGCTATCCGCCACGTCATTGCCCTGCGTCCACTCGCCGCGCTGAAGGACAGCCGCGTGGATGCCTATATCTCAAAATACCGCCCGGACTGGCTCTACCGGCTGGTGATGCGCGACCTGCGCCCCTACAGCTGGGTCATGCTGGCCGCCCTCTTTATCAACGTGCTGTCGCTCTCCGGGATCGTCTTTTCCATGCAGGTGTACGACCGGGTGATCCCCGCCCAGTCTTATCCGACGCTTTACGTCCTGACCATCGGGGTGCTGATTGCCACCCTGTTTGGCTTTGTGCTGCGCGTGGCGCGCGGGCACATTATGGATCTGCTCGGCAAGCGCTCGGACATGCGCGTTTCGGATCGCGTCTTCGGCCACGCGCTGCGGCTGCGCAACAGCGCGATCCCCCGCTCCACCGGCAGCTTTATCTCTCAGCTGCGCGAGCTGGAGCAGATCCGCGAGATGGTCACCTCGTCCACCATTTCGACCATTGTCGACCTGCCGTTCTTTCTCCTGTTCGTGGTGGTGCTGGCGATCATCGCCCCGCAGCTGGCGTGGATCGCCCCGGTCGCGGCGGTGATCATGGTCCTGCCCGGCCTGCTGCTGCAGAAGAAGCTGGCGGAGCTGGCAAAGCAGTCGGCCCATGAATCGACCCTGCGCAACGCGGTGCTGGTGGAGAGCGTGCAGGGGCTGGAGGACATCAAGCTGATGCAGGCGGAAAACCGCTTTTTGCAGCAGTGGAACAGCTATATCCAGATCACCGCAGAATCCGGCCTGCGCACCCGCGAGCTGACGCAGAACCTGATTAGCTGGGGGATGACCATTCAGAGCCTGGTCTACGCCGGGGTGATTGTGGTCGGCGCCCCGATGGTGATCGACGGCACCCTGACCACCGGTTCGGTGGTCGCCGCGTCGATGCTGGCCTCCCGCATGATCGCCCCGATGGCGACGCTGTGCGGCGTGCTGGCGCGCTGGCAGCAGGTCAAAGCGGCAAAAGAGGGGCTGGACAGCATCATGCAGCTTCCCACCGAAAATCAGCGCGAGGAGACGCCGATCCGCCAGGACGTGCTGCGCGGTCATTACCTCTTCGAGCAGGCGCAGTTCCGCTATCAGCCGGACGATCCGCGCATGGCGCTGCGCATTAACCGGCTGGAGATCAGACCGGGAGAAAAAGTGGCGATCCTCGGGCGCAACGGCGCGGGCAAATCGACCCTGCTGCAGGCCATGGCGGGCGGAATGGATCTGGCGGCCGGCGAGCTGCGGCTTGATAACTTCAGCCTGCCGCATCTCGACGTCGCCGACGTCCGGCGCAACGTCGGCTTTATGACCCAGAACGCGCGGCTGTTTTACGGCACCCTGCGCGAAAACATCACCCTCGGCATGCCGCGCGCCACCGACGAAGAGATTTTCGAGGCGCTGGAGCTGACCGGCGCGGCAGGCTTCGTGCAGAAGCTGCCCAAGGGGCTGGACTACCCGATCATGGAAAACGGCGTGGGATTATCCGGCGGGCAACGCCAGTCGATTCTGCTGGCGCGAATGCTGCTGCGCGATCCGAATATTGTGCTGATGGATGAACCCACCGCCTCGCTGGACGAGCACACCGAGCGGGAATTCATCCAGCGTCTGGGCGACTGGCTCGGGCATCGCACCCTGATTGTCGCCACGCATCGCGTACCGGTGCTGGAACTGGTGGAGCGCGTCGTGGTGTTAAAAGAGGGGATGCTGGTGATGGATGCGCCAAAAGCCCAGGCGCTGAACAACAGCCGTATGCAGCAGCAACAGCAGCAGGCAGCAACCGGACGGGAGTGGAAAAATGAAAATCAGTCAGCGTGACGTGGCGGCAATGGACGATCTGGATAACGCCCTCGACTCCGAAAGCGGCTATACCGGCGCGCGTCGGATCGTGATCTTCTCGCTGCTGATGTTTGTGGTGCTGGGCGTCTGGGCGTGGTTTGGCGTGCTGGATGAGGTATCTACCGGCTCGGGTAAAGTGATCCCCAGCTCTCGCGAGCAGGTCTTACAGTCTCTCGACGGCGGGATCCTCACCGAGCTGAACGTCCACGAGGGCGATCAGGTGCAGGCCGGGCAGGTGCTGGCGCGGCTCGATCCAACGCGTTCCGAATCGAACGTTGGTGAAAGTGCGGCGCGCTATCGGGCTTCACTGGCCTCCAGCGCCCGACTGTACGCCGAGGTGAACGATCTCCCGCTGAAGTTCCCCCCTTCGCTGGCAAAATGGCCGGATCTGATTGCTGACGAAACGCGACTCTACAACTCCCGCCGCGCGCAGCTGGAGGACACCCAGCGGGAGCTGCGCGCCGCGTTAGATCTCGCCAATAAGGAGCTGGCTATCACCCAGCGGCTGGTCAAAACCGGCGCCGCCAGCCACGTGGAGGTGCTGCGCCTGCAGCGGCAGAAAAGCGATCTGGAGCTGAAGCTCACCGACGTACGTTCGCAGTATTACGTTCAGGCGCGCGAGGCGTTATCCAAGGCCAACGCGGAGGTGGATATGGTTTCGGCCATCCTCAAGGGCCGCCAGGATTCCGTCACCCGTCTGACGGTAAAATCCCCGGTGCGCGGGATCGTGAAAAACATCAAGGTCACCACCATCGGCGGCGTGATCCCGCCCAACGGCGAGCTGATGGAGATTGTGCCGGTAGACGATCACCTGCTGATCGAAACCCGCCTGTCGCCGCGCGATATCGCCTTTATCCACCCGAACCAGGAGGCGCTGGTTAAAATCACCGCCTACGATTACGCCATTTACGGCGGCCTGCACGGGGTCGTCGAAACGATCTCTCCGGACACCATCCAGGACGAAGCCAAGCCGGAAGTGTTCTATTACCGGGTGTTTATCCGCACCAGCCAGGATTACCTGGTGAATAAGGCCGGCAGGCACTTCTCGATTGTGCCGGGGATGATTGCGACGGTGGACATTAAGACCGGAGAGAAAACGGTGCTGGATTATCTGATCAAGCCGTTTAACCGGGCGAAAGAGGCGCTGAGGGAGCGGTAGTCAATCGCCGGGTGGCGGCTCCGCCTTACCCGGCCTACATACCCGGAGGCCCTTGCAAGCGCAGCGCCGCCGGGTATTTAACCGCACGTCAGAACTGGAACCTACCTCGGAGTATTAATCTTTAGTCATGCATCCCACTTCCCTTCAGCCATCGCCAAGGTAATATTAACCGCAGACAAAAAACGCACTTGCGCACAGTGCGGGAGTGCATTACTATTCAATCAGCTTCAAGGACTGGAGCTCAGCACCATTATGATTAGTTATTTTCGGGATCAATGGCTTGAGGATTTTTTTCTTTACGGCAGATCGAGCAATGTTATTCCTGCAAATCTGGAAACAGCGCTTGCGAGAAAGCTCGATATCATCAGGGCAGCAACCTCGCACAGGGATTTGCGATCGCCACCGGGCAATATGTATGAAGCATTGAATCCTCCGCTGAAGGGATATTCCTCTATCCGGGTAAACAGGCAATACAGGCTCGTATTTCGCTGGACAGAGGGTAAAGCAGAAGATCTCTACCTCTCTCCACACAAGTACACGCAACACAAGTGAGGCATCACCTATGACACTTCAACAGGCACTCCGCAAACCCACCACGCCGGGCGACGTGTTGCAGTATGAGTATCTTGAACCGCTCAATCTGAAAATCAGCGATCTGGCGGAGATGCTCAATGTTCACCGCAACACCATCAGCGCGCTGGTCAATAACAATCGCAAGCTGACTGCCGATATGGCGATCAAACTGGCAAAAGCCTTTGATACCACGATTGAATTTTGGCTTAACTTACAGCTGAACGTCGATATCTGGGAAGCGCAATCCAACCCCAGGACGCAGGAGGAGCTAAGCCGTATAAAGACCGTTGCGGACGTCATAGCTAAGCGAAAATCTGGCCAGCCGGATGTAGCCTGATTCGGTAAACACTTCACCTATCAATATTTTTTCAGGAAGAAATCATGCGCCAACGAACCATTGTCTGCCCCATCATCCAGAATGACGGTGCCTACCTCCTGTGTAAAATGGCCGACGATCGCGGCGTGTTCCCCGGCCAGTGGGCTCTTTCCGGCGGTGGAATGGAGCCGGGCGAAACCATGGAACAGGCGTTGCGCCGTGAGATTCGCGAAGAGCTGGGCGAAGCGCTGGAGATTGTCTCGGTTACGCCATGGGCTTTTCGCGATGACATCAGGGTGAAAACCTACGCCGATGGCACCACTGAGGAGATTTACATGATCTATCTGATCTTCGACTGCATCAGCGCCAACCGGGAAGTCACGTTTAATGAAGAGTTTCAGGAGATCGCCTGGGTTAACCCGGAATCGTTAAAAGAGCTGGATCTCAACGCAGCCACGCGCATTACCTTCGCCCAAAAGGGCCTTCTTTAATCGCCCACTGCCCCGGCGTTTTACCGGTCCATGCTCTGAAAACCTCAATAAATGCGCTGACGCTGCTGTAGCCGCAGGACAGCGCAATCCACCCTACCGGCTTCCCCGCGGCCAGCCACTCCATTGCCCGCATGACGCGAGCCAGCTGCCGCCAGTTAACAAAGTTCATTCCGGTCTGGGCGCTAAACCGACGGTTGAAGGTACGCACGCTCATCCCAGCATGAATAGCATGGCTCTCGACCGTCTGGTTATCATCGACAAACTGCAGCAAATGGCTGACCACGTTCTTCAGACGCGGATCCGTCGGCACGGGCAGAGAAAAGCGAGCCTGGGGCGTCAGGGCAAGCTCATCCAGCAGCAAAGTAAGCTTTCGCGGATCGTACTCGCTCTCTGCATCGCATAAACGGGAAAACAGTGCATGGGTGAGATCGTCGGGCTCGAACAGCGCGGGCGCATCGGGAAGCATTGCGCACCCGGCGGGGTCAAGAAAGATAGCGCAGCCTTCTACCGCACTTTCGGAAAAAGCGGCGTGCTGCCGATCCGGAGGGATCCAGCCGATGTGTTTTGCCGGTACGACCGATCGCGCCTGCTGCGTCTCAATGACCAGCAGCCCCGTTGCAATACGCCACAGCTGGCCGGTGCGATGACTGTGCCAGGGCGTTCGGTACCCGCCTGGATGAAGGAGCGTTTCAACACTGACCATATCATTTTGACCGAAAATCGTTATTCTTCGGCGTATTAGAGAAACTGCGACTTCGGCTGTCAAGAATAATGGTGATTCAACCACATAAGGAGCCCGCATGAGCATTATCACGTCCCTGATATCCCACGCCGACAACGCCGCGCAGCGCGAAAAGATGGCCTGCCTGTTAACCCGCTTATTCAACGGCGATATCGATCCGGCAGAGGTATTTACGCCCGATTACCAGCAGTTTACGGACGGTCACGCGCTTGACTACCGGGGTTTTGTCCAGCATCTGAGCCACGTCAGCTCACAGATCCGCGCAATCGCCTTTACCGTGGTGGAGATAGCCTGTCATGACGAACTTCTGGCTGACCGGCATATCGTGACGGTCACGTATCCCAATGGTCGTCAGGCAGAGATCGAGGTTTACCTGTTTGCCGCGCTGCGTGAAGGGAAAATCTGGCGGATCCATGAAGTCACGCGAGCACTCAGCGGCGATGCTGCAGATCGCACGCTGGCACACGCGACAGAATAACCTTACTCCGCCGGGCGCGGTGCGGCACTGTTATACACCCCAACGTAACGCGCAAATTTCCCGAGAAACACGCCGGCAAACACGCCGCCGGAGACGATCGCCAGCGCGCTCATGGCGGGCTGCTGCATCGTCTGGGGAGAGACCGCGCTCATCACGCCCAGCACATACTTGACGCCGAACGCCAGCATCATAAACGGCAGCGCGGTGTAGTCTGCCTGGCGGTAAAGGGTGCGCGGCGCATCTGCGCGGGTGATAACCGCCTGCTTAATCAGGATATACCCCAGCGCGGCCCCGGCGAGGATCCCCGCCGTCCACAATGCGACAGTTCCGGGCGTCAGCGTGCGATAGACCACCAGATCGTAGATATCCCAGATTAGAAATATTGCCGGAATGATGGCAAGCCTCTCCAGCGTGACGGCGGCGGGCCTGCGGGCTTTAATGCCGCGAGAGATAAGGAAGATAAACAGCACCCACACCCAGGCAGGCGTGTGCGTAACGACACCGAACAGAAATTCAAACATGGAGATCTCCATGGACGATCGCGGCCCGTGCCGCCCTGAACGCGTATTGCGCATAACGGCAGGAAAGCCATTATGCGCAGGTCTTTTACAGCGATTTTTTCAGGCGTTGAACCGCTTCCTTCAGCTCTTCATCCGTTGGCGTGACAAACGACATACGCAGCGTTGAATGGTCTGGCTCATTGCAGTAGAAAAATTCGCCCGGCACAAATACTACGCCGTTACTTAACGTTTTTTCCAGCCAGCGGGTGGTATTACTACCATTTTTCATATTCGCCCACAGGAACATGCCGCCCTTCGGCTTGTGGAACGACATCACATCACCCAGCTCGGATTCCAGCTCGGTTGCGAACGTCTGGTATTTCTGGCGATAGGCTTCGCGGATCGTTTTAATCTGAGCGGGCAGACGACCGGTTTTCAGGTATTCATACGTCATCAGCTGCGACAGCGTGCTGGTGTGCAGGTCGGTGGTTTGCTTAAGGTTTACTACTGCGCGCTTCAGCCATTCCGGCACCAGCACCCAGCCCACGCGGGTTCCTGGAGCAAGAATTTTGGAGAAGGTTGAGGTATACACCACGTTCTCTTCGTTGCCGATATCTTTGGCATGGGCAATTAACGGGCGGAAAACTTCATCGGTATAATTAATTTCGCTGTACGGATCGTCTTCAATTATGACGAAGTCATAGCGCTTCGATAGTTCCACCAGCTGTTTGCGACGCGCCTCAGAAAGGGTTACCCCGCCAGGGTTGCCAAACGTCGGAACAATATAGACCGCTTTGATGGTTTTATTTGCCGCCAGCGCTTCAAGCTCGTCGACTTTCATGCCGTCGCCATCGGTGCCAACGGATTCAAAATTCGCCTGCGCCAGGCCAAATACCTGCAGCGCAGCAAGATAGGTTGGACGCTCAACCACAACGGTATCGCCCGGGTTAATTAATGCACGCGCCAGCACGTCGAGGGACTGCTGTGAACCGGAGGTCACGACCACATCATCCGCCTTGCAGCGGATCCCGCGCCCTTCACAGATGCGCTGAATTTCTTCCCGCAGCCCCGGTACGCCTTCCGTCAGGCCGTACTGGAACGCCTCGCCAAAATGCTGTGATAATACGGCATCAGCGGCAATTTTCAGCCCTTCGTGATCGAACAAGGCCGGGTTAGGAATACCCCCACCCAGCGAAATGACGCCGGCCATTTTGCTATGTTTTAACAATTCACGGATGGCAGATGATTGCAGGCCCTGCGCGCTGCTGGCGAGTTTATTCACAGACATTCTTTGCATACCTTCTTTTTTATAGTGTGCCCAATCTTAGCAGAATATGGGCGATAAATTCCGTTAGCTTAGGGAGAGGTCGTAAATCCTGACGCCACAGCAAATGCACGGGTCTCGGCGCCGGAATATACGCCTCCAGCACCCGCACCAGCCTGCCGCTTTCCAGATCTTCCGCCACCAGCACTTCCGGCTGTAGCAGCAGTCCCGCCCCGGCTCTCGCGGCCATCCGCAGCCCGTAGCCGTCGTTGCATCTTAAGACCGCGTCCCGCTTCCAGCGCACCTCGCCTTCGACGCCCGGCAGCCGCCACTCGTTGCGTGCGGTCCACACGCTGTGGGATAAGCAGAGATGATCCACCAGATCGGCAGGGGTTTGCGGCGTACCGTAGCGCGCAAGATAGTCCGGCGCGGCGCAGATCACCATCCGGTAAGGGCAGAGGTATTTCGCCACCAGATCGTCGTTGTGAATGTCGCCAATGCGAATGGCAAGATCGATACCCTCCTCCACCAGATCCACCATCCGGTTGGTGAGATCCAGCTCAATGCGCACCTCCGGGTAGCGTTGTAAAAAAGAGGCCGTAAGCGGCGCGATCGCGCTGCCGCCAAACGAGGTGGGCGCCGTCACGCGCAGGGTGCCGGACGGCGCGGCGCGCAGGCGTTCCACGGCGCTTTCGGCGATCGCGACCTGCTCCAGCACCCGCTTCGCCTCGTCGAAATAGACCCGCCCGGCGTCGGTCAGGCTCTGGCGCCGCGTGTTACGCTCCAGCAGGCGGGTGCCGAGCTGTGATTCCAGCAGCGCAACGTATTTCCCCACCATTACCGCCGACATCTCCAGCCGTGCCGCCGCGCCGGTAAAGCTGCCGCTTTCAACCACGGCAATAAAGGTCTCCATGCTGCGAAGCTTATCCATATTCCAAACTCCTGGTTAGCAATCTTCTAACTTTAGCCCAGTTTATCTCCATTTTTATTTATTAAAGAATGGGGGCTCACAACATAAGGAGTCAGCTATGAAAATCGTCATTATTGGTGCCAGCGGTACGGTCGGTCGTGCGGTAACGGAAGAGCTGAGTCGTCGCCACGAGGTCATCCGCGTCGGCCGCACGCAGGGCGACGAGCAGGTGGATATCACCTCGCAGGCGAGCGTCCAGGCGCTGTTTGAGAAAATCGGCCCGGTGGATGCGATTGTCTCCGCCAGCGGTGGCCTTTACTTTGGCCCACTCGCGACCATGAAGGACAGCGACTTCAACCAGGGCCTGCAGGACAAGCTGCTCGGGCAGGTGCGCCTGGCGTTGACCGGCCAGCATTATCTGAACGAGGGCGGCTCGATTACGCTGATAAGCGGCATCGTGGCGCACGAGCCGATTGCCCAGGGCGTGAATGCCACTACGGTGAATGCGGCGCTGGAAGGGTTTGTCCGCGCCGCAGCCTGCGAGCTGCCGCGCGGGATCCGCATCAACCTGATTAGCCCGACGGTACTCACCGAATCCGTCGAAACGTACGACGGCTTCTTCCCGGGCTTTGAGAGCGTTCCCGCCGTGACCGTGGCGCAGGCCTATCGCCGCAGCGTGGAAGGCGTGCAGAGCGGGCGGGTGTATAGGGTGGGTTACTGAGCCTTACGGGCGGCGATCAGCACCAGCATCGGGCGCTCTGCCTCTTCGGCCAGCGCGGGCCAGGCGTCAATCTGCGCCTGCGCTGGCCCCCACTCGTTGACGTCGCTTATCGTTAATCCGGCCCCGATCAGCGCGTTAAGCGTGGTGCCGAGCGTGCGGTGGTATTTAACCACCCCGTCCGCCAGCCAGTTGCTGACGCGTTTGCCTTCATCCTGATAATGGTTCACGCCCCAGAACCGCTCGCCGTTATCGTCGGTCAGCCATCCCTGACGGGTGGCGCAGGTGTAGATCGGGTGCTCCATTGAGAACACCAGGCTGCCGCCGGGCTTGAGCGCGCGCTGAACCCTGGCGAATAACGTATCCAGTTCCGGCAGGTAGTGCAGCGCCAGCGAGCTGTAGACCAGATCAAGGCTATTCTCGTTAAGCTTAAGAGATTCCAGATCGCTACGCTGATAGTGAATCTGTGGGTCAGCGGTAAGCTCCGCCGCGCGGGCGAGCATCTTTTCTGAGATATCGACCCCCGTGATGTCAGCAGCGCCCAGCTCGCGGGCCGCGCGGCAGAACCAGCCGTAGCCGCAGCCGAGATCGACAACCGATTTGCCGGTTAAATCCGGCAGCATACTTTTTAGCGCGGGCCACTCCGGCGCGCCGTCCAGACCCTGCACCGAGCGTGGAAGCCGGGCGTAGCCTTCAAAAAACGCCGGATTGTCGTAGATATTTTGTGCCATGGCAGATTCCTCTTTGAGAATGTGCCTGCCAGTATACGGCATTGCCTGCGGCCTGATGCCTTCATCCCCTCTCCCACAGGGAGAGGGAGAAATGCACGTCAACCCAGCGAGCCCCAGACAAGGTTACCCTTATGGAACGTCGCGGTGCGCGGTGAAATGCGCGCCACGGCCTCGGCGGAGCAGGAGGCATCCACCAGCACAAAGCTGGCGTCGTCCTGCGCTTTTGGCCACACGCGCTCGCCTTTGTCATTCAGCGGCAGCACGTCGCCGGTGGCAATACCGAGCGCGCGGGAGAGCGTCTGCTCGTTCGGGCGGATGTAGAGCTGAGCGTAAAGATTCGCTTTCTCCAGCATGTCCCCCAGACCGTACGGCGACCAGTGGTCGATGACGCTGTCGGTCCCCGTCATCACGAACACGCCCTTCTCACGCAGCTGCTTCAGCGGCATATGCAGGGTGCCAATCGGCACGGTGGAGGCTATGGTCACCCGCTGCGCCGCCATGCGGGTGGCGATCTCATCCACCTGCTGCTCGTTGAGCGTCGCCAGCGCGAAGGCGTGGCTGATGGTCAGCTTGCCCTTCAGCTCCGGCGTTTTCTCCACGGTTTCGACCATATAGTTCACCGCCGCCACGCCCGCCGGGCTGGTTTCGTGCAGGTGGATATCCACCCCTTTGTCGTAGTCCAGCGCAATCTGGAACATGGTGTCGAGGGATTTCTCCATCGCGCCGTCGACGTTGGTAGGATCCAGCCCGCCCACGTAGTGCGCCCCGGCCTGCATCGCCTCGCGCATCAGTTTTTCTGAGTTTGACAGCAGCAGCCCGTGCTGCGGAAAAGCGACGATTTCGCAGTCAAAGCCGGGCTTACGGCGCGATAAAACCGCCTGCAGGTTTTCCAGATTCTTCAGGCCGGAGGTCGGCTCGATATTGCAGTGGCTGCGGGCGATGGTGGAGCCTTTCGACTGGATCAGATCGATCAGCTTTTCCGCGCGCTCCTGGGTGTAGGGCTGTAGCTCCGGCAGCAGCTTCTGCTCAAGGCGGATCATGTCCTGAATCGTCGTGCCCGCGGGGCGGTTCAGGGAGCGCCACGGACCGCCGTAAAAGGTTTTATCCAGGTGAATGTGCATGTCACGCATCGCCGGGAGCATCAGCTTGCCGCCTGCGTCATAGTGCGGCAGCGTGGCGTCGGCGTGGCGCTTGTTATCGCGCAGGGCGACGATCTTCCCGTCGTTAATCTCCAGCGTTTTCAGCTCGGTGCGGGTGCTCGTCGCCACGCCGCCGTCGACGTTGAACCCGGCCTCCAGCAGCACGTTGTCCAGATAGTAATATTTCGCGGTGATGCTCATCGGTTTGCCCGTCTCGCAGGTTGGCTTCGCGGAGTCAGCAGCATACGCGACGGATCCGGTGGCGCCAAACAGCGCGCAGGCGGTGACCATTTTGCCGCTCTGGCTGATAAATTCGCGGCGGCTTTTGTTTTCACTCATCTTATCTTCCTTCATTAACAATATGGGTGCCGGTTTCCCCGCGCAGCGCCGCGGGCAGGCAGTCCGGCGAGGTGATAATCACGCGCCTGCCGCCGTGGTGTAAAAATTCCAGCGAGGCGACGATTTTGGGCAGCATGCTGCCCGCCGGGAAGTGGCCCTCTTCCCTGTAGCGCGTCATCTGCGCCACGCTGACGGTGTCCAGCGCCTGCTGGTTCGGCTTGCCGAAGTTGATGCACACCTTCTCCACGCCGGTGGTGATCGCCAGCACGTCGGCACCGATCTCCCGCGCCAGCAGCGCGGTAGAGAGATCTTTATCAATCACCGCATCGACGCTCTGGTAGTCGCCCTGCTCGCTGCGAATCACGGGTATTCCGCCGCCGCCCGCGCCGATCACCACAAAGCCTTTTTGCGTCAGCGTTTTGATGGCGTCGGCCTCAACGATGCGCAGCGGCTGCGGTGAAGCCACCACGCGACGGTAGCCACGGCCTGAATCCTCGACAAAATGCCAGTCCGGGTGTGCCTGCTGCAGCTCGTCGCGCTGCGCCTCGGTGAAGAACGCACCGATAGGTTTGGTAGGGTGAGTAAAGCCCGGATCGTTTTTATCCACCTCCACCTGCGTGACGACCGTGACCGCTTTTTGCTCCCCGCGCGCGGCCAGGCGATTGTTGAGCGCCTGCTGGATCAGGTAGCCAATCCCGCCTTGGGTGTCCGCCACGCAGTTTGCCAGCGGGGTTAGCGGCAGCCCTTCCCGCTCGTGGGCGATTTCGGCGCGGCGCAGATCCAGCCCCACCTGGGGGCCGTTGCCGTGGGTGAGCACGATGTCATAGTCGGATGCCAGCATTTCCAGCACCGACTCTGCCACCGCTTTCACCGCCTGCGCCTGGTGTTCAATCGACTGGCTGGCGTTGTCTTTGATAATGCTGTTGCCGCCGATGGCGACGACCATAAGCTCTTTCATTTTGTGTCCTTTAGAAGGTGCGTTCTGGTGCCCTCACCCCGGCCCTCTCCCACAGGGAGAGGGGGAGTAACAGAGATATCCAGCACATGCTTCACCACAAACATGCCGCCCATCATCAGATACGCGGTGACGAACATCAGCGAACTGCCCTCGGCAAAGCCCACCACCGGGGCATGGATCACGCCAAACAGCGCCAGCAGCGCCCCGACGGCGGCCGCAACGGCTCCGCGCAGCGGCTTGTTGATGATGGCGAAAATGGCGATACAGCCCCACAGCATGCTGGCGAGCGGCGCGCCGTTGCCGAGATGCACCAGGCCTTCGTAGTAAATTCCTTTGCTGTGCAGCACGTCGGTGCCGATCTTCGCCGCGCTGGTGCCCGCCGCCCCCATCACGCTGTTCATCATCGTCAGCGCCCAGTTGGCGATCCACGGGAACAGGCAGATGAAGATCACCGGCACCTCCACTTTGGGCGTTTCCCTCACCACCTGGTTGGCGGTGACGACGCCGATAAACACCAGAATCGGCACGATGGCGGTCATCGGAATGATGGCGAGCATAAACGCCCCCAGCCCGAACAGCGGCACGATGAACATGGTCACGCCGGAGGCCAGCGTATAGCCGATGCTCGCGCCCATCGCTTTCCAGCCAGGATGGCCGACGTAGACCGTCACCGGGAACGGGTTCCCCATCAGGCAGCCGAGCATCGACGCCAGACCGTTCGCCAGCATCACCTTACGCGTCGGGTACGCATCTCCCGCCGCGTGGGCGCTTTCGATGTTCTCCAGGTCAAAGATGTAGTTCGCCAGCCCCAGCGGCACGGCAGAGGCCAGATACGGCAGCGCGTGCGGCAGGCCCTGCATGAAGCTGTTCACGTGCACTTCCGGCGGGTTAAAGCCGAAGGATGACATGGACGCTTTAATCGCTTCCGGGCTTTGCAGGCCGGAGATCCACGCCAGTGCCGTACCGGCAATCAACAGCAGCAGACCGGTCGGGATACGGGCGAAAATCGGCTTTTTACCGAACCAGTTGATGAAGATCAGCAGCAGCACGATGAACGACACGGTCGGCGCTTCGAACGCCTGCAGCATCGGGTTCATCGCCAGCAGCAGCAGGCCCAAACCGGAGAGGCACGACAGCAGCACGGTGCGCGGGATCATCTTGCGGATGGTTTCACCGAGGAACGAACCGCCCGCGAGGATCATCGCCTCCACGAAGCACCACACCAGGCCAATCTGGATCGCGAAGTCCGCATCGCCGGTCTGCTGATAAACCGGCATCAGCACCAGGAAAGTCACGGTAAAAATCGACGGCGCGCTCGGGCCGGACGGCAGCGCGGTCACATCCGTACGCCCGGTGGCGCGCGCCATCTGCATGCCGAACCAGGCGTAGCAAATACTCGCGACCAGCACCGCCAGCCCGAAGGCCGGCGCGATGCGTCCATAAACAATCTCCTTCGGGATGCCGACGACAAAAATGAGCAGCCCCATCATGGTCAGCAAATTGGTCAGGTTATTGGTCATCAACCCGAAATACGCCGCCCAGTCACCTCTTTTCCACTCCAGCTTCATGTTTTTCATGGATGCATGCCTTATAAAAAGTAGCGATCGCGGAAGGTCAACAGCGCCTTTTCAAAACAGCTAAACGGCGGGTGAACGATGCCCGCTCCAATCATGCCGATGCCCGCGTCTTTATGGGCAATGGCGGTGTTAATCACCGGCAGAATGCCGCTGCCCGCGACTTTGGTGATGTCGATAGCGGTCGGAATGCCCATAAACGAGAGCAGCGGAATGGTGACGTTCGGGTTTTCGCCGAGGGTGATTTCGCGCATCTGACGGGAGAAGTCGATGGCTTCCTCCACCGTGCCGCCCACCAGCGCAACGATTGCCGGGGCCGTCGCCATCGCAAAGCCGCCAATGCCGTAGGTTTCGGTGATGGCGCTGTCGCCGATGTCCAGCCCGGAGTCTTCCGGCTTATAGCCCGCAAACATCGGGCCAATTACCTGCTGCGCCGGGCCGGTGAACCACTGCCCCGGCAGGCCGGAAACGCGCAGGCCGAACTCATAGCCGTTACGCGCCATGGTGGTGACGACGGTGCTGTACTCAATGCCGTGAGCGGCGTCCAGCGCGGCCTTACACATCGCCATCCACGTCGGGCCGGAGAAGTAGTCGCTGCTGGCGACAAACTCGAACACCTCGCGCTGCTGCTCCACCGGATAGCCCGCCTGAATCAGCCCCGGCGTCAGCGCCTGGATCAGCAGCGTGGTGCCCGCGTTGTTGCGGTTGTGGCACTCGTCGCCCATGTGCAGCGCCTGGGCCAGCATCAGGCGCAGGTCGATTTCGCCGACGATCTTCATCGCCTCGCGCAGCATCGGGCCAAGCACGTCGCGCATCCAGTTCAGACGGTCGATCACGCTCTGGTCGTTGGCCCCCATGCGCAGGATCTTCGCCATCTGCTCGCTGAGGTTGGTGAACGCGCGGTTGCCGTAGGTTTTGTTCTCCACGATGTGCATAAACATCGACGCGGAGGTGACGCCCGCCATCGAGCCCACGCAGTCGTGCTCGTGGCACGGCGAGAAGGTAATTTCTCCCGAGGCGGCGAGCCTTGCCGCGTCGTCCAGATCTTTCGCCAGCCCTTCAAACACCAGCGCCCCGGTGACCGCGCCCTTCATCGCTCCGCACATGTTCTCCCAGGCGACAGGCGGACCGGCGTGCAGAATGGTGGTGCGGGTCATGCCCGGCACAACGTTAATGGCCTGGTCATAGCCCACCAGCACCGGATGAGACTGAATAATGCGCTCAAGGGCGATGCGGTTAGCGGCGGCGATTTTCTCCGCCAGCGGTTTTTCCGCCAGTTGGTCGAGCGCTTCAACGACCTGCATATTGCCCCGTCCCGGCGGCGTCCAGTCGAGCTGGGTCACGGGAACGTGCTGTTTTTTAAGATCGTCGCTGAACATCGCAATGCCGACGTTAATCACGTTCAGCGGCTGGTTGAATAAGGTCGTCATTATGCTTTCTCCCCTTTGCAGACAAATTCGCGTGCCAGTAATCCGGTGTTGGTGCTGCTGCTGGCCCAGATGACGCCTGCGTCGGTCAGCAGCTGGCACTGCTGCGCCAGCGACTGCGGATCCTGGTCGGTGCCGAGCACGTAGCCGAGGATTTCCAGCGGACGGTTATCGGCCTTCGCGATGGCCTGCGCCTCTTTAATGGCGTCGATCATTACGCCGACCGGATCCTCGTGCGCGCCGAAGCCCAGCACGAAGTCCATCACAATTACCCCGACTTCCGGGTCGCGGGCTTCCTGCAGCAGGCGGCTGATGCGATTGGTCGGGTCGATCATCGGGTGCGGCTTGCCGTTGGTGAAATCGTCGTCGCCAAAGTCGAGGAAGGTATGGGCTTTACTGACGCTTATGTCGCTCAGGCGCTTAGCCGGATCCGGCTGGATGTTGCTGTAGACGTCGTCGAATTTCGCAAGCGCCGCGAACATCGCCTCGTCGCACAGGGTGCCGCCGCAGAACAGGCCGCGAATGTACTTCTGCTGCGGGGTCAGGCGGGCGCGCACCTCTTCAATCAAAGGCCAGTTGAGCGGATGCAGATCGAGGGACTCTTTATTGATGCCGGTGAGCAGGACCGCCTTCAGGGCCGCCTCTTTGGTGCCGCGCGCAAACTGCAGGCCGTCTTCATCGGCGGGCGGTTCGCTGCGGCCGAGGAAGCAAACAACCACCGGCTTGCGGCAGGCGCGCGCGCGGGCCAGCACTTTTTCCGCTACGGCTGGCGCTGGCGGCTTGGAGATCAGCGCGATAACCAGGGTGTCCTCGTCGGCTTCCAGCATGTCGATGGCGTCGAGCATCATCAGGCCGCCAATTTTCTCGCTGAGATCGCGCCCGCCGGTACCAATCAGCTGCGACACGCCGCCGCCGAATTCGTGAATGCGCACGCTCAGCTCCTGGCTGCCGGTGCCGGAGGCGCCGACGATGCCAATCGGTCCGCGGCGCACCGCGTTGGCGAAGCACAATCCCGCGCCGTTGATGATGGCGGTGCCGCAGTCCGGCCCCATCATCAGCAGCCCTTTCTTATGCGCCAGCTGCTTCAGCGCCAGCTCGTCGTCGAGCGACACGTTATCGGAAAACAGCATCACGTTGAGATCGTTTTCCAGCGCCTGGCGCGCTTCGCGGGCGGCGAAGGTACCGTTGACGGAAATCACCGCGAGGTTGCTCTCCGGGCGATGGGTTTTGGCGCTGGCAATCGTAGCGTAGCGCGCTTCATGGGGGCCGCCGCTCTCTTTACGCGTGAACAGCGCTTCGATGGCCGCCAGGGTTTCATCATTCGCCGCGTCGCCTTTAATTACGATCATCAGGTCGCCGTTTTTGGCTTCCGCTAATTCCGGCGTTAATAGCCCGAGGTTTTTTAATACGCCTTTGTTCATTTCCGTCGCCATCGCGACAAACGCCTGCTCGACGCCCGGTAATTTATTGGCTTTGGTGGAAACGGACATTAATGAGACGGAGTCAAAATATGTGTTCTTTTTTATGACGATTTTTGTGGGCATTATTTTCTCCTGAACGCGGATAAAAGGGGGCCGCCGTCGTGCAAAATGCACGTCGGTAAAAATGCTTTTTAAATTAACGGCCAGCCGGACGCGGCTGACCGAATGCGTTATGCGCCCGCCGCCAGCAGCAGGTCAGCTATTGCATCGAAGCCTTTGTCCCGCGCCAGCTCGAGCGGGGTTTTGCCGTATTTATCGGTCATGTGCGGGTTCGCGCCGTGATCCAGCAGCAGCTTGACGATCTCCTGCTGCTTCGCACCGCCGTCGTTAAGCACGATCGCTTCCAGCAGCGGCGTCCAGCCGACAAAGTTGGTGTGGTTGACGTTGATATCCGTTTTCTCCAGCAGCTCGCGCACGATCTCCACGTGCCCTTTTTCGCTGGCAGGGGTAATGCCCACGCCGCCAAAGCGCGTCAGGCGGTCGAGATCGGGATTTGCAGGAAGGACAAGGCGCAGCAGGGTGATATCGTTGGTCAGGCAGCTAATCAGGAAAGGGTTAAAGCAGGTCTGATCCTGTTTATCAATATCCGCCCCGGCGGCAATTAATAACGCCACGCAGTCATAATGTTTTTTCAGGCTGGAAATAATAACGGCGGTTCTTTTCTGTCGATTGGTGGCGTTAATATCCACGCCTTTCTCCAGACAGGCTTTTAGCGCATCGCTATTGCCCTCTTCTGCCGCCAGCAGAAATTCAGTAACGAGTTCGTTCGCAGACATATTCAGACTCCCGATGTTTTTATTTCTGTTGACCTGAGAATAGCAACAGCCTGGTGATAAAAGAATCCGCTTAAAAATGATTCATCGACAGTCAATTCATTGTTGAGGTAAATTCAATAAACTGGTCAAAACGTGCGTCTGTGCAACCTTTTTCTTATGTTTCTCCGCTTTTTAGCGCTTCTGGCTGCATTATGCTTATGCCTGAGGAAGCCTTACTGCGTGCGGCTTTCGACAAAGAGTCAGAACTGTGATCGGCTTCAAATGCGTTGTAACGACGCTGTTAAAATATGTTCAAAACTGATGGCTGAAGGGAGTGAGATATGAATTCCATCTTTACCGAGGAAAACCTGCTGGCCTTTACTACCGCCGCACGCTTCGGCAGCTTCAGCAAAGCCGCCGCCGAACTGGGCGTGACGACATCTGCCATCAGCTACACCATTAAGCGCATGGAGACCGGGCTGGACGTGGTGCTGTTCGTCCGCAGCACGCGCAGCATCGAGCTGACCGAGTCCGGGTTTTACTTTTACCGTAAGGCCACCGACCTGCTGAACGACTTTCACGCCATCAAGCGCGGGATTGATACCATTTCTCAGGGCATTGAGGCGCGGGTGCGCATCTGTATCAACCAGCTTTTGTATACCCCACGCCACACGGCGCGGCTGCTGCAGGTGCTGAAAAAGCAGTTTCCCACCTGTCAGATCACCGTGACCACCGAGGTCTACAACGGCGTCTGGGACTCCATCATCAACAACCAGGCCAACATCGCGATTGGCGCGCCGGACACGCTGCTGGACGGCGGCGGGATTGATTACACAGAGATCGGCGCCATTCGCTGGGTGTTTGCCATCGCGCCGGAACACCCGCTGGCGTTCACCCCGGAGCCAATAGCGGAAAGCCAGCTGCGCCTGTATCCCAACATCATGGTGGAAGATACCGCGCACACCATTAACAAAAAGGTTGGCTGGCTGCTGCACGGGCAGGAGGCGATTCTGGTCCCGGACTTTAACACCAAATGTCAGTGTCAGATCCTGGGCGAAGGGATTGGCTTTTTGCCGGAATACATGGTCCGCGAGGCGGTAGACACGGGGCTGCTGGTCACCCGACGGATTAACAACCCGCGTCAGGACTCGCGCATGCTGCTCGCCACGCAGCATGCCGCAACCGGCCAGGTCACGCGGTGGATCAAGCAGCAGTTTGGTCCGGCGGGGGTACTGACCGATATCTATAGCGATTTACTGTGGCGCGCCTAGCTTTTGCTCTGTACCCAAAACGCGTGAATGAGGCCGGGGAAGTAGCCCAGCAGCGTCAGAAGAATGTTGATAATAAACGCCCAGCCAAACCCTTTACCCAACAGCACGCCCAGCGGCGGTATGAGGATCGTAAAAACAATACGCCAAAATCCCATATAAACACTCCGTTCAATCTAATCCATTGAAAATAATAAAGAGAACGTTGTAAGCATAGCCAGTTTATTCGTCTGTACCAGTTCCGGGCCTCGCGTTTACCCTCTTTTACGCTTTTGACGCTGGTTTAATGCACCGGATTAGTTTAGCATTCACTTAATTAAGCAAATACTAAACTATTATGACCGAACTCGAACAGCTTCAGGCCAGCGCCGGGCAGGCCGCCACACTTTTAAAAGCGATGAGCAACCCGCGTCGGCTGCTGATCCTCTGCACCCTGTGCGGAGCGCCCGGCACCAGCGCGGGGGAGCTTGCGCGAGCCACGGGGCTAAGTCCTTCCGCCACGTCGCAGCATCTGGCGCGCATGCGTGAGGAAGGGCTTATCGACAGCACCCGCGACGCGCAGCGCATTCTCTATTCCATTAAAAACGATGCGGTACATCAGCTTATCAGCACCCTGAAAACCCTTTATTGTCCGTAAGGAGCCGCCATGTCACTTCCTCTTATTTCACCGCGCCAGGCCAATGCCCGGGTCGCTGAAGGCGCAAAACTGATTGATATTCGTGATGCCGACGAGTACGCCCGCGAGCATATTCCCGCCGCGCGGTCCGTGCCGCTGGATACCTTACCCGGCGCACTTAACGCGCAGGCGGGCGATACGGTGATTTTTCACTGCCAGTCCGGCGCCCGGACGTCGGGGAATGCCGAACGCCTTGCTCAGGCCGCCACGCCCGCAGAGGCATTTGTGGTCGAGGGGGGGATTCAGGGCTGGAAGCTGGCGGGGCTGCCAACCGTCGAAGACAAGTCCCAGCCGCTGCCGCTGATGCGTCAGGTGCAAATTGCCGCCGGGCTGTTAATACTCTGTGGCGTGGTGCTGGGCTATAGCGTCTCCAGCGGCTTTTTCCTGCTCAGCGGTTTTGTCGGAGCCGGGCTGCTGTTCGCCGGTGTGACGGGTTTTTGCGGCATGGCGCGACTGCTCAAGGTGATGCCATGGAATCGGCGTACCTCATAAGCAGTAATCGGTGAATTACGCTGTACCCGGCGTCATGCGTGGGCTAAGGTGAAGATCGCTAAAACGATGAGGAGGTAATATGTTTTCTGTCGGTGATTATGTGCAACCGCGTAAAGGCGGCCCGAAACTGAAAGTGCTCGAAGTGAACGGTGACAGCATTGTGGCGGTCCAGGCCAGCAATGAGCAAGGCGAGAAATATACGCTGAAAGCCGCCGACGTGGCGCCTTATACCGAAGAAGGCGATTTCGGCGTCTGCTGAACAGTCAGCCGGGCGGCGTGTTCCGCCCGGCTCATCCGTTAGATCAGAAAATCATCCAGTGATTTACCGTCTGCCAGCGCGCTGGCGATAGGCTTCGGCGTGCGGCCCTGGCCGGTCCACGTTTTCTCTTCGCCGTTCTGGTCAATAAAGCGATATTTTGCTTCACGCGGCTTACGCTTTCTCGCTGGCTTACCCGCCTGCGCCAGTTCAGAACCCAGCAGGTCAGTCGGGGAAATACCATCGGCTTTCATCCGCTCCAGCAGGGCATTAATTTTTTCCTGCTGCTCAGCACGCTGCTGCTCTAATTCCGTCAGCTCGCTGCGTTTCTCTTCAGTAACGACCCTGACCTTTTCCAGCATTTCCTCAAGAACGTCCAGGGATAATTCACGCGCCATAGCGCGCAGGGTTCGGATATTATTAAGATTCTGTAACGTCAAAGACATATTATTTGAAAACCTTTTCTTTGGGGGATAAATAGATAAATCGCCGACAGAATAATTCATTTGAGTTGAAATATCTACCCAAGGGTCCGTACGGGCATCAGCGTTAATATATTTAGAACTCGCTGTTAATAATAGCGCAAGGCGCTGACAGGACACCGGTGAATCCAATCACCACATTAATATAAATAGCCAACTTTAATCCAAACCACAGCATACTCCACCGCTATCAGGTGGGGATTCCTGCTTCTCGCCACCAACAAAATCAAGTTGTTGATTTTAATATAAAAACTCTCAAACGAGACAGATTATAACGATCGGAACAAAAAACGAACAACTTTAGAGAATTTTGTGGACAAAAGGCGATTAAATAAAAATTAATCACTAGTTGTTAGTTCAAACACAGAGATATACGCTATACACGCCAAACAAACCAACCTAAAGCACTAACCGCTGAAGGAAAATCGTTTCTTTTGTGTTCTTCTCAAGGAGTTCAGACATGTTCTCGCCGCAATCTCGCCTGCGCCACGCGGTGGCGGATACCTTCGCGATGGTTGTTTACTGTTCCGTCGTGAACATGCTGATCGAAATATTCCTCTCCGGAATGTCCTTCGAGCAGTCGCTTTCTTCTCGTCTGGTGGCGATCCCGGTCAATATTATTATTGCATGGCCTTATGGTTTATACCGCGATGCGGTAATGCGCTTCGCGCGTCGTATCAGTCCTGCAGGCTGGGTGAAAAACCTGGCGGACGTTCTGGCGTATGTGACGTTCCAGTCGCCGGTTTACGTAGCCATTCTCCTGACAGTCGGTGCAGACTGGCACCAGATCGCTGCGGCGGTCAGTTCGAATATTGTTATTTCGATGTTGATGGGAGCCGTTTACGGCTATTTCCTCGACTACTGTCGCCGCCTGTTTAAGGTCAGCCAGTACAGCCAGGCAAAAGCGTGATGTGAAGCGACTGGCGCACGCCAGTCGCGGATTTATTGTACGTCGCCAAACAGTCCCTTCAAAAATCGCTCCAGCGCCATACGCGAACTGAAACCGTGCGGAATACCATAATGCTCATGCCGTTCACCGCCTAAATAGAGCGGAAATTGCTGATAATGATCGCAGGTTTTAATATCCGAGGCAGGCTCAGCAAATGACAGACTTCTGTCTTTCAGCGTCGGGTGAATAATGAGAGCGGTACGTCCCATTCTTGCTTCGCGATTAACATAAACATAATTCTCGCCGCGGCGATATCCATACGCTTTTGGCGTCACCTCATCCATGGTGAATCCCTCTTTTTCAAGAACGCGTGCCACCTCGTCAGGTCGTAAATACATATCTTTTCCTCGTTATCTTTTCCTGCCCGGCAACCTTACAGTATTCAGCAATAGCAGGGCTTTCAGAATAGTCCATAAACTGCCGGATAACGCGTGATGCACTTCAGATATTAAATTTCTGAACTAAACTGAACGGGAACACAAAATTACGGAGGATCGTATGTTTAACAGACCGAACCGAAACGATATTAACGACGACGCTCAGGATATTCGTAATGATGTCAGCCAATTAGCGGACACGCTGGAAGAGGTGCTGAAGTCCTGGGGAAGTGACGCGAAGGACGAAGCGGATGCCGCAAAGCGTAAGGCTCAGTCTCTGCTCCGTGAAACCCGCGCCCGTATGAACGGACGTTCACGCGCCACGCAGGCTGCCTGCGACATGGCAAGCTGTGCTACGACCTTCGTGCGTGAAAAACCGCTATGTACTCTGGGAACCGTCGCGGCGGTCGGCATCTTCGTCGGTGCCCTGCTCAGCCTGCGTAAATAATCCCGCGTATTCTGCCCCGGTAGCCTCAGGCGCCGGGGCATTTTTATGCCCGTTAGCCTGAAAAACCCGTACAGCCTGCCCTGCCCCGCTGTGCTCATCACAGGGGCGACATCAATCTAAATTTCCCATATCTTGTATGGTTGAAACTTAAGACAACTACATCTAGTATTCCTTTTAGCAAGATACACACAACCCGACGCGATGATTCGCGCCGTACCCTCATTTTAAATGGAAATACGAATCATGAGCATTATTATTTACACTCGTAACAATTGTGTTCAGTGCCACGCGACCAAACGGGCAATGGAAAGCCGCGGCGTGGCGTTTGAAATGGTGAATGTTGACCAGGTCCCCGAGGCCGCAGATACCCTGCGCAAGCAGGGTTTTCGTCAGCTGCCGGTGGTGGTCGCCGGGGAAACAAGCTGGTCTGGCTTCCGCCCGGACATGATTAACCGCCTGAGCGCTCAGGCCGCCCGGGCATGAGTGGGCTGGTTTTCTTCTCCAGCAGCTCGGAAAACACGCTCCGCTTTATTGAGCGCGTCGGGCTGCCTGCGGTGCGCATTCCGCTGAACGAGCGGGAGCGGATACGGGTAGAGGAACCTTACATTCTGGTAGTGCCCAGCTATGGCGGCGGCGGTACGGCAGGAGCCGTGCCTCGCCAGGTGATCCGCTTTCTGAACGATCCTCATAACCGCGGGCTAATCCGCGGCGTGATCGCGGCGGGGAATCGCAATTTCGGCGATGCCTTTGGCCGCGCCGGGGATGTCATTTCTCAAAAATGCGGCGTGCCGTATCTCTATCGTTTTGAGCTGATGGGGACACAGCAGGACGTCGAAAACGTGCGTAAAGGAGTGAACGAATTTTGGCAACGACAACCGCAGAACGGGTGATTCAGGCGACACCGGATTACCACGCATTAAACGCCATGCTTAACCTCTACGATCGGGAGGGGCGCATTCAGTTCGATAAAGATCGTGAGGCGGTGGACGCCTTTTTTGCCGCCCACGTGCGGCCCAACAGCGTGACGTTTGCGAGCCAGAATGAACGTCTCGACTATCTGGTTAACGAAGGCTACTACGACGCGCGCGTGCTCACCCGCTACGACCGCGACTTTGTGGTGAAGCTGTTTGAGCGCGCCCACGCCAGCGGCTTTCGTTTCCAGACCTTCCTCGGCGCGTGGAAGTACTACACCAGCTACACCCTGAAGACCTTTGACGGCAAGCGCTACTTAGAGAGCTTTGAAGATCGCGTGGCGATGGTGGCGCTAACCCTGGCGCAGGGTGATGAAGCGCTGGCGGAACAGCTCGCCGACGAGATCCTTTCCGGACGCTTCCAGCCCGCCACGCCGACCTTCCTCAACTGCGGCAAAGCCCAGCGCGGCGAGCTGGTCTCCTGCTTCCTGCTGCGTATCGAAGACAATATGGAGTCGATTGGCCGCGCGGTGAACTCGGCGCTGCAGCTTTCCAAACGCGGCGGCGGCGTGGCGTTTCTGCTCTCGAACCTGCGTGAAGCGGGCGCGCCGATCAAGCGCATCGAAAACCAGTCCTCCGGCGTGATCCCGGTGATGAAGATGCTGGAAGATGCCTTCTCCTATGCCAACCAGCTTGGCGCGCGTCAGGGCGCGGGCGCGGTTTACCTGCACGCGCACCACCCGGACATTCTGCGTTTTCTCGATACCAAGCGCGAAAACGCCGACGAAAAAATTCGCATCAAAACCCTGTCGCTCGGCGTGGTGATCCCGGACATCACCTTTAAGCTGGCCAAAGAGAATGCCGAGATGGCGCTCTTCTCGCCGTACGACATCGAGCGTATTTACGGCAAAGCGTTTGGCGACGTGGCCATCAGCGAACTTTATGACGAACTGGTGGCCGACGATCGTATCCGCAAAAAAACCATCAACGCCCGCGATTTCTTTCAGCGGCTGGCGGAGGTCCAGTTTGAGTCCGGCTATCCGTACATCATGTATGAGGATACGGTGAACCGCGCGAACCCGATTGCCGGGCGTATCAACATGAGCAACCTGTGCTCGGAGATTTTGCAGGTCAACAGCGCGTCAGCCTACGACGAGAACCTGGACTACGCGGACATCGGCAAGGATATCTCCTGCAACCTCGGGTCGCTGAATATTGCCCACACCATGGATTCCCCCGACTTTGGCCGCACGGTGGAGACCGCCATTCGCGGGCTGACGGCGGTATCGGACATGAGCCACATCCGCAGCGTGCCGTCTATTGAAGCAGGCAACGCCGCGTCGCACGCCATCGGGCTGGGGCAGATGAACCTGCACGGCTATCTGGCGCGGGAAGGCATCGCCTACGGCAGTCCGGAAGGGCTGGATTTCACCAACCTCTATTTCTGCACCATTACCTGGCACGCGCTGCACACCTCGATGATGCTGGCGCGCGAGCGCAGCCAGCGGTTCGCGGGCTTTGAGCAGTCCCGCTACGCAAGCGGGGAATATTTCAGCCAGTACCTCGAAGGCGACTGGCAGCCGAAAACCGAAAAAGTACGCGAACTCTTTGCCCGCGCGGGGATTACCCTGCCGACGCGCGAGATGTGGCAGCAGCTGCGAGACGAGGTGATGCGCTACGGCATTTATAACCAGAACCTGCAGGCCGTCCCGCCGACCGGATCGATTTCGTACATCAACCACGCCACGTCGAGCATTCACCCGATCGTATCGAAAATTGAAATTCGAAAGGAAGGTAAAACCGGGCGCGTTTACTACCCTGCCCCGTTTATGACCAATGAGAACCTGGCGCTGTATCAGGACGCGTATGAGATCGGCCCGGAGAAAATCATCGATACCTACGCCGAAGCGACAAAACATGTGGACCAGGGGCTGTCGCTGACGCTGTTCTTCCCGGACACCGCCACCACGCGGGATATCAACAGAGCGCAAATCTACGCCTGGAAGAAAGGCATCAAAACGCTCTACTACATTCGCCTGCGCCAGCTTGCGCTGGAAGGCACCGAAATCGAAGGCTGCGTGTCCTGCGCGCTGTAAGGAGAAAGGATGAAACTGTCACGCGTGAGTGCCGTTAACTGGAACAAAATCCAGGACGATAAAGACCTGGAGGTATGGAACCGCCTGACCAGCAACTTCTGGCTGCCGGAAAAGGTTCCGCTCTCCAACGATATTCCGGCCTGGCAAACGCTCGGCCACGCCGAACAGCAGCTGACGATCCGCGTCTTTACCGGCCTGACGCTGCTGGACACCATTCAGAATACCGTTGGTGCACCCGCGCTGATGAGCGACGCGCTCACGCCGCACGAAGAGGCGGTGATGTCGAATATCAGCTTTATGGAGGCGGTGCATGCCCGCTCCTACAGCTCGATTTTCTCGACCCTGTGCCAGACCAAAGACGTGGACGCAGCCTACGCCTGGAGTGAAGAGAGTGAGTCACTACAGAGAAAGGCAGAGCTGGTTCTGGAATATTACCGCGCCGACGAGGCGCTGAAGAAAAAGATCGCCAGCGTGTTCCTGGAATCTTTCCTCTTCTATTCCGGCTTCTGGCTGCCCATGTACTGGTCGAGCCGGGGCAAGCTCACCAACACCGCCGATTTGATTCGGCTCATCATTCGCGATGAAGCGGTGCACGGGTATTACATTGGCTATAAGTATCAGAAAGAGCTGGAGAATGTCAGCGAGGCGAAGCGCGAGGAGCTTAAAGGCTTTGCGCTCGATTTGCTGATGGATCTGTACGACAACGAGCTGAGCTATACGGAGGAACTCTACGCCGGCACCGGCTGGGAGGACGATGTGAAGGCCTTCCTCTGCTACAACGCCAACAAGGCGCTGATGAACCTGGGCTACGACGCGCTTTTCCCGCCGGAGATGGCGGAGGTGAACCCGGCGATTCTGGCCGCGCTGTCGCCCAATGCCGACGAAAACCACGATTTCTTCTCGGGATCTGGCTCATCGTATGTGATGGGCAAAGCGGTGGAAACCGAGGATGAAGACTGGGATTTTTAATGAACGCTAACGTTCGTTAATTTAATATAAACCCAACAATTCCCTCTCTAATATTTACAAAACAACTACACTGTAATTTCCACGTCATATTCGCCTGAATCATTCCGGTTCAGGCGAAATTTCCCGATGCAGCAGCAAAAAATTGAGAAAAATTCAAACCGCCCTCAGCCCTTTATTCATGGGAAATTCAGCCGTTTCGCTTACTTCAAAATTCCGCTCTTAGCCCGACTCAGGGTTGTCTCAGATTCTCAGTATGTTAGGGTTATGCCCGTTAACAATTTACCATGGTAATCATATCGGCATAAACAAATAACAGGACACTCTCTATTGCATGGCAATTAAATTAGAAGTGAAAAATCTTTATAAAGTATTTGGCGAGCACCCGCAGCGCGCATTCAAATATATTGAGAAAGGCCTTACGAAAGAGCAAATTCTGGAAAAAACCGGGCTATCGCTTGGCGTTAAAGACGCCAGTCTGGCCATTGAAGAAGGCGAGATTTTTGTCATCATGGGATTATCCGGTTCGGGTAAATCCACTATGGTTCGCCTTCTCAATCGCCTGATTGAACCCACCCGCGGGCAGGTGCTGATTGACGGCGTGGATATCGCCAGAATATCAGACGCAGAGCTTCGCGAGGTGCGCAGAAAGAAGATCGCAATGGTGTTCCAGTCATTCGCGCTAATGCCGCACATGACGGTGCTGGATAATACCGCTTTCGGCATGGAATTAGCCGGCACGCCGGCTCAGGAACGTCAGGAAAAAGCCCTTGATGCACTGCGTCAGGTCGGGCTGGAAAATTATGCGCATGCGTACCCGGATGAACTTTCCGGCGGTATGCGTCAGCGCGTGGGATTAGCCCGTGCATTAGCCATTAATCCAGACATATTATTAATGGATGAAGCCTTCTCCGCCCTCGATCCGTTAATTCGCACCGAGATGCAGGATGAGCTGGTAAAATTACAGGCTAAACATCAGCGAACGATTGTCTTTATTTCCCACGATCTGGATGAAGCCATGCGTATTGGCGACCGCATTGCCATTATGCAAAACGGTGAAGTGGTGCAGGTCGGCACGCCGGATGAAATTCTCAATAATCCGGCGAACGATTATGTCCGCACCTTCTTCCGCGGCGTGGATATTAGCCAGGTCTTTAGCGCCAAAGATATTGCTCGTCGAACGCCAAACGGCATTATCCGTAAAACGCCAGGCTTCGGCCCGCGCTCGGCGCTGAAGCTGCTGCAGGATGAAGACCGTGAATACGGTTATCTGGTTGAACGCGGCAATAAATTTGTTGGCATTGTCTCCATCGACTCCCTGAAAACGGCTCTCACTGAGAACCAGGGAATCGATACGGCGTTAATTGACGCTCCGCTTGCCGTGGACGCCGAAACGCCGCTCAGCGAGTTGCTCTCTCACGTGGGCCAGGCACCGTGCGCCGTACCGGTCGTGGGTGAGGAACAACAGTACGTCGGCATCATCTCAAAAAGGATGCTGCTGCAGGCTTTAGATCGCGAGGGGGCAAACAATGACCGATCAATCTAACCCGTGGGGCGCCACTGAGGCAGCGGACAGCGCTGCGCAATCCGCCGACGCGTGGGGTTCCACGCCAGCGCCGACAGATGGCAGCGGCGCGGCAGACTGGCTCAACAGCGCACCCGCGCCTGCGCCAGAACACTTCAACATCATGGATCCGTTCCACAAAACGCTGATCCCGCTGGACAGCTGGGTCACGGAAGGGATCGACTGGGTGGTCACCCACTTCCGTCCGGTCTTTCAGGGGATCCGCGTCCCGGTGGATTACATCCTGAACGGCTTCCAGCAGCTGATGCTGGGCATGCCGGCGCCGGTGGCGATTATCCTGTTCTCCCTGATCGCCTGGCAGTTCGGTAGCGCGGGCATGGGGGTCGCCACGCTGATCTCTCTGATCGCTATCGGCGCGATTGGCGCGTGGTCGCAGGCGATGATCACCCTGGCGCTGGTGCTGACCGCTCTGCTCTTTTGCATTGTCATCGGCCTGCCGATGGGGATCTGGCTGGCGCGCAGCCCGCGAGCGGCGAAGATAATTCGTCCCCTGCTGGATGCGATGCAGACCACCCCGGCGTTCGTCTATCTGGTGCCTATCGTGATGCTGTTCGGCATCGGCAACGTGCCGGGCGTGGTGGTGACCATTATCTTCGCCCTGCCGCCGATTATTCGTCTGACCATTCTGGGGATCAACCAGGTGCCTGCGGACCTGATCGAAGCGTCACGCTCGTTCGGCGCCAGCCCGCGCCAGATGCTGTTTAAGGTTCAGCTTCCGCTGGCGATGCCGACCATCATGGCGGGCGTTAACCAGACGCTGATGCTGGCCCTGTCGATGGTGGTGATCGCCTCGATGATCGCCGTTGGCGGACTGGGTCAGATGGTGCTGCGCGGCATTGGCCGTCTCGATATGGGGCTGGCGACCGTCGGCGGCGTCGGCATTGTGATCCTCGCCATTATCCTTGACCGCCTGACTCAGGCCGTCGGTCGTGATTCACGCAGTCGCGGCAACCGTCGCTGGTATACCACCGGCCCTGTCGGGTTACTGACCCGTCCATTTACAAAATAAGGAACAACGATGCGACATAACGTACTTTTTGCCACAGCGTTTGCCACCCTTGTCTCCACCAGCGCGTTTGCGGCTGACCTGCCTGGCAAAGGCATTACCGTACAGCCGGTGCAGAGCACCATTTCGGAAGAGAGCTTCCAGACCCTGATCGTCAGCCGCGCGCTGGAGAAGCTGGGCTATACGGTTAACACGCCGAGCGAAGTAGATTACAACGTGGGCTACACCTCGATTGCCTCCGGTGACGCCACCTTTACCGCCGTCAACTGGCAGCCGCTGCACGACGACATGTATGCCGCCGCCGGCGGTGACAAGAAGTTCTATCGCGAAGGGACCTTCGTGACGGGTGCGGCGCAGGGGTATCTGATTGACAAGAAAACTGCGGACCAGTACCACATCACCAACATTGAACAGCTGAAAGATCCGAAGATCGCCAGGCTGTTCGACACCAACGGTGACGGCAAGGCCGACATGATGGGCTGCTCGCCGGGCTGGGGCTGTGAAGCGGTAATTAACCACCAGAACAAAGCTTTCGATCTGGCGAAAACCGTCGACGTGAGCCACGGCAACTACTCCGCGATGATGGCCGACACCATTGCCCGCTTCAAAGAGGGGAAACCGGTGATCTACTACACCTGGACGCCGTACTGGGTGAGCGACGTGCTGAAGCCGGGTAAAGACGTGGTGTGGCTGCAGGTGCCGTTCTCCTCCCTGCCGGGCGAGCAGAAAGATATCGACACCAAGCTGCCGAACGGCATGAACTACGGCTTCCCGGTGAATACCATGCACATCGTGGCTAATAAAGCCTGGGCGGAGAAAAACCCGGCGGCGGCGAAGCTGTTCTCGGTGATGAAGCTGCCGCTGGCGGACATCAATGCCCAGAACGCAATGATGCATGCGGGCAAATCGTCTGAAGCGGATGTGAAAGGCCACGTCGACGGCTGGATCAAAGCCCACCAGCAGCAGTTTGACGGCTGGGTGAAAGAGGCGCTTGAAGCGCAGAAGTAAAAACAAAACCCTACCCCTCACCCTAACCCTCTCCCCTTGGGAGAGGGCCGGGGTGAGGGGATCAAACCGCACAATCCACCTAAACCGCACAATACATCACCCAACAATCCCCCCACTTTCACAATCATTAGCTATTATGGTTTCCGGAAAAATAATCACTCAACTAACGATTCCTGAAACTAATGACAAAAACAGCTCAAGGGCTTAGCCCCGCACTCATCCTTTTAATGTCCGTGGCAACGGGTCTGGCGGTCGCCAGCAACTATTACGCGCAACCCCTTCTCGACACCATCGCCCGCGCGTTCAATCTCTCCGCCAGCTCCGCAGGCTTTATCGTTACCGCTGCACAGCTGGGCTATGCCGCCGGGCTGCTGTTCCTGGTGCCGCTCGGCGATATGTTTGAACGCCGAATGCTGATCGTCTCCATGACCCTGCTGGCCGCCGGTGGGATGCTGATCACCGCCAGCAGCCAGTCGCTGACGATGATGATCGTCGGAACCGCGCTTACCGGGCTGTTCTCCGTGGTGGCGCAAATCCTGGTCCCGCTCGCCGCGACCCTCGCCTCTCCGGAAAAACGCGGCAAGGTGGTGGGCACCATCATGAGCGGCCTGCTGCTGGGGATTTTGCTGGCGCGTACCGTTGCCGGGCTGCTGGCAAGCCTCGGCGGCTGGCGCACCGTATACTGGGTGGCGAGCGTGCTGATGGTCGTCATGGCGCTGGCGCTGTGGCGCGGGCTGCCAAAAGTGAAGCAGGAAAACCACCTGAACTATCCTCAGCTGCTGGCCTCCGTTTTCAGCCTGTTTACGCAGGACAAGCTTCTGCGCACCCGCGCCCTGCTGGGCTGTTTCACCTTCGCTAACTTCAGCATTCTCTGGACGTCAATGGCGTTTTTGCTGGCCGCGCCGCCGTTCAATTATTCCGAAGGGGTGATTGGCCTGTTCGGCCTGGCCGGTGCCGCAGGCGCGCTGGGCGCACGCCCCGCTGGCGGGCTGGCCGACAAGGGCAAATCCCACCTGACCACCTCAGCAGGGCTGGTTTTACTTCTGCTCTCCTGGGCGGCGATCTGGTACGGACACATCTCGGTGCTGGCGCTGATCGTCGGTATCCTGGTGCTCGATCTCACCGTTCAGGGCGTTCACATCACCAATCAGACCGTCATCTATCGCGTGAAGCCAGAGGCGCGTAACCGCCTGACGGCCGGATACATGACCAGCTACTTCATCGGCGGCGCAGCGGGTTCGCTTATTTCAGCGTCGGCGTGGCAGCATGCGGGCTGGTCGGGGGTATGCGCGATCGGGGCCATCGTCGCCACCCTCAACCTGCTAGTATGGTGGGGCGGTTATCACCGTCAGGATGCAATTAACTAACATTTACATTGAGTTGGCCTCTTAGGGTGTTAAGAGGCCCTTCACTCTGTTAATGTAAACGTAATCATTTATCCCAGAAATTTTAATGTGGGTGACATATTTACAATCGGCATGAATAGTTCAGACCCCCGTCCTCACATCCTCTCTTCAGCGGGTTCACACCCTACGCTTTCTGTGCTCACCGGGTCACGGACTTACCCGGCGCTTTCTGATGGTGACATAAGTTTGGCGGATATAACCGCACAAATAATTCATTTACATTATTTGTCACTATCGTTACTATATCGGCTGTAATTAATGAGGTTATGCCCAAATGGATAGTTCGTTTACGCCCATTGAACAAATGCTTAAATTCCGCGCCAGTCGCCATGAGGACTTTCCGTATCAGGAAATCCTGCTGACTCGCCTGTGCATGCACATGCAGGGTAAGCTACTGGAAAACCGTAATAAAATGCTGAAAGCTCAAGGGATTAACGAGACGTTGTTTATGGCGTTGATTACGCTGGAGTCTCAGGAAAATCACAGCATTCAGCCTTCCGAACTGAGCTGCGCGCTGGGCTCCTCCCGTACCAATGCGACCCGTATTGCCGATGAACTCGAAAAGCGCGGCTGGATTGAGCGCCGTGAAAGCGACAACGATCGCCGCTGCCTGCATCTGCAACTGACCGATAAAGGTCACCAGTTCCTGCGCGAGGTGCTGCCACCTCAGCACAATTGCCTGCACAAACTCTGGTCTGTCCTCAGCACCGCCGAGCGCGACCAGCTTGAGCACATCACTCGCAAGCTGCTCACCCGTCTGGACCAGATGGATGAAGACGGCGCCGTTCTTGAGGCGCTGCGCTAACGCGACGACACGCTCACCATTCCAGATTCATAAGAAAACCGACAGGCCAGCACGTCACAGTGCTGGCCTTTCTGACAACAGGTCGGCTCAGCCGATGTGAAAATAAGAAGATCGTGGAGAACAACAATGAGCGCAAATGCGGAGAGCACTACCCCGCAGCAACCGGCCAACAAGAAAGGCAAACGTAAGAGCGCCCTTCTTCTGTTGACCTTGCTCTTTATCATTATTGCCGTGGCATATGGGATCTATTGGTTTTTAGTACTGCGTCATGCTGAAGAGACTGACGACGCGTACGTGGCAGGGAACCAAGTACAAATTATGGCGCAGGTGTCGGGCAGCGTGACGAAAGTCTGGGCTGACAATACCGACTTTGTGCAAAAAGGCGATGTGTTGGTGACCCTCGATCCAACCGACGCCCAGCAGGCGTTTGAAAAAGCACAGACCGCGCTGGCCTCCAGCGTCCGTCAGACCCGCCAGCTGATGATCAACAGCAAACAGCTGCAGGCCAACATCGACGTGCAGAAAACGGCGCTGGCGCAGGCGCAAAGCGATCTGAACCGCCGCGTACCGCTCGGCACCGCCAACCTGATTGGCCGTGAAGAGCTGCAGCACGCCCGCGACGCCGTTGCCAGCGCTCAGGCACAGCTGGATGTGGCGATTCAACAGTACAACGCCAACCAGGCGATGGTGCTGGGTACCAGTCTGGAAAACCAGCCCGCCGTACAGCAGGCGGCGACTGAAGTGCGCAACGCGTGGCTTGCCCTGCAGCGTACCAAAATCGTCAGCCCGATGACCGGCTATGTCTCCCGTCGTTCCGTCCAGCCAGGGGCGCAGATTAGCCCAACCACGCCGCTGATGGCGGTCGTGCCGGCAGACAATCTGTGGGTAGACGCCAACTTTAAAGAGACGCAGCTTGCCCATATGCGTATCGGCCAGACCGCGACGGTTGTCAGCGACATCTATGGCGATGACGTGAAGTACACCGGTAAAGTGGTCGGCCTGGACATGGGGACCGGCAGCGCCTTCTCCCTGCTGCCTGCGCAAAACGCCACCGGTAACTGGATCAAAGTGGTTCAGCGTCTGCCCGTGCGTATTGAGCTGGATGCCAAACAGCTTGCGGATCACCCGCTGCGTATCGGCCTCTCAACGCTGGTGACGGTCGACACCGCCAACCGCGACGGTCAGATCCTGGCAAGCCAGGTGCGCAGCAGCCCGGCTTATGAAAGTAACGCCCGTGAAATTAGCCTCGATCCGGTCAACAAGCTGATCGATGACATCGTGAAGGCAAACGCCGGTTAATCCGAAGGTGAGCGTTATGCAACAGCAAAAGCCGCAAAAACCGCTGGAAGGCGCGCAGCTGGTCATTATGACCATCGCGCTGTCGCTGGCGACATTCATGCAGGTGCTGGACTCCACCATCGCAAACGTGGCGATCCCGACCATCGCCGGTAACCTTGGCTCGTCGCTGAGCCAGGGGACCTGGGTCATTACCTCGTTTGGGGTGGCAAACGCCATCTCCATTCCGATTACCGGCTGGCTGGCAAAGCGCGTCGGTGAAGTGAAGCTGTTCCTCTGGTCAACGGTATTGTTCGTTCTTGCCTCCTGGGCGTGCGGCATGTCCAGCAGCCTGACGATGCTGATTTTCTTCCGCGTCATTCAGGGGATTGTGGCCGGGCCGCTGATCCCGCTGTCGCAGAGCTTACTGCTGAACAACTACCCGCCAGCCAAACGCTCGATTGCGCTGGCGCTGTGGTCAATGACCGTGATTGTCGCGCCGATTTGCGGGCCTATCTTAGGCGGCTATATCAGCGACAACTATCACTGGGGCTGGATCTTCTTCATCAACGTACCGATTGGCGCCATCGTGGTAATGCTGACGCTCCAGTCGCTGCGCGGCAGAGAAACCCGGACGGAACAGCGGCGTATCGACGCCATTGGTCTGGCACTGCTGGTTGTCGGCATCGGTAGCCTGCAGGTCATGCTCGACCAGGGCAAAGAGCTGGACTGGTTCAACTCCCGGGAGATCATCATCCTGACGATTGTCGCGGTGGTGTCGCTGAGCTTCCTGATTGTCTGGGAGCTGACGGACGATAACCCGATAGTCGACCTGTCGCTGTTTAAGTCGCGAAACTTCACCATAGGCTGTCTGTGTATCAGCCTCGCCTACATGCTCTACTTCGGCGCGATTGTACTGCTGCCGCAGCTGTTGCAGGAGGTATACGGCTACACCGCAACCTGGGCAGGTTTAGCCTCGGCGCCGGTTGGATTGATTCCGGTTCTGCTGTCGCCGATTATTGGCCGCTTCGCCCACAAGCTCGACATGCGCCGGCTGGTGACGTTCAGCTTTATCATGTACGCCGTGTGCTTCTACTGGCGCGCGTATACGTTCGAACCGGGAATGGACTTTGGCGCGTCCGCGTGGCCGCAGTTTATTCAGGGCTTTGCCGTGGCGTGCTTCTTTATGCCACTGACCACCATCACGCTTTCCGGTTTACCGCCTGAGCGCATGGCGGCCGCATCGAGCCTGTCGAACTTTACGCGAACGCTGGCGGGCTCGATTGGTACGTCGATCACCACCACCCTGTGGACGAACCGTGAATCGATGCACCATGCCCAGCTGACCGAAGCGGTGAACCCATTCAACCCGAACTCCCGGGAGATGTACAACCAGCTGCAGGGAATGGGTATGACGGAACAGCAGGCGTCCGGCTGGATTGCCCAACAGATCACCAACCAGGGTCTGATTATCTCCGCCAACGAGATTTTCTGGATATCGGCGGGGATCTTTATCGTCCTGCTGGGGCTGGTGTGGTTTGCTAAACCACCGTTTGGCGCCGGTAGCGGCGGCGGTGGCGCGCACTAGTCCTGTGACAGTTGCCCGGTGGCGCTTCGCTTACCGGGCCTACGAACGTAGGCCGGATAAGGCGTAGCCGCCATCCGGCAAAAAACCGCACCGTGTCCAGAACGCGACAGCGATTGTCAGTTTCGATAAAGCAGCGCTCCTGAAATCAATTCACGATAGTGAAAAGACAACAGGAGCGCATCATGCTGAACACACCCGCCGACAAGTACCAACCCTATCCGACCCTTTCCCTGCCCGACCGCCGCTGGCCGGAGCAACGCATTACCCGCGCGCCGCGCTGGCTCTCAACCGACTTACGCGACGGCAACCAGGCCCTTGCCGAGCCGATGGACAGCACCCGCAAGCTGCAGTTCTGGGACCTGCTGCTGGGCTGCGGATTCAAAGAAATTGAGGTGGCTTTCCCATCCGCCTCGCAGACCGACTTCAACTTCGTTCGCCAGCTGATTGAAGAGAACCGCATCCCGGATGACGTCACGATTCAGGTATTAACCCAGGCGCGGGAAGATCTCATCCATCGCACTTTCGAATCCCTGCGCGGTGCGAAACAGGCCACCGTCCATCTGTATAACGCCACCGCCCCGCTGTTCCGCCGCCTGGTGTTCGGCATGGAGAAAGCGCAAATCGTTGAGCTGGCGACGCGCTCCACGCGGCTAATTCGTCAGCTGTGTGAAGAGAACCCGGACACCCGCTGGCAGTATGAGTATTCCCCGGAGACCTTCTGCTTTACCGAGCCGGAGTTTGCGCTGGAGATCTGTGAAGCCGTGGCGGAGATCTGGCAGCCGTGCGACGAACGGCCCATGGTGATCAACTTACCCGCAACCGTCGAAGTGAGCACGCCGAACGTCTATGCCGACCAGATCGAGTATTTCTGTCGCCACTTCAGCCGCCGCCGGGATGTCTGCATCAGCGTACATCCGCATAACGACCGCGGTACCGGCGTCGCCAGCGCCGAGCTGGCCGTGATGGCGGGGGCAGATCGCGTGGAGGGCTGTCTGTTTGGTAACGGGGAACGCACGGGCAACGTCTGCCTGGTGACGCTGGCGATGAACCTCTACAGCCAGGGCGTCAGCCCGAATCTCGACTTTAGCGATATGAACCGGGTCGTGGAAGTGGTGGAAGCCTGCAACCAGCTGCCGGTGCATCCGCGCCACCCGTGGGCAGGCCGGCTGGCCTATACCGCCTTCTCCGGCTCGCACCAGGATGCGATCAAAAAAGGCTTTGATGCCCGCAGGCCTGGCGATCGCTGGGAGATGCCGTATCTGCCCGTCGATCCGCAGGATATCGGCTGCACCTACGAAGCGGTGATCCGCGTCAACAGCCAGTCAGGGAAAAGCGGCAGCGCGTGGCTCATCGAACAGAATCATGGTCTGAAATTACCTCGCGCCCTGCAGCAGGATTTCAGCCAGCACGTGCAGCAGGAAACCGATCGCCACGGAAAAGAGATGACGCAGAATGCGCTGTGGCAGCTGTTCCGCACCCGCTACGGGCTGGTAGCCACGCCGCAGTTTGCGCTGCAATCCTACCGCAGCGACAGCCAGCAGGACGGCCAGCTGCGTTTGACGGCAAGCATCGCTACGCAGGGGGGAACGCGTCAGCTGGAAGGTCAGGGTAACGGTCTGCTCTCCGCCGCCGCTCAAGGCTTAAGCCGCTGGATCAGCGCCCCGTTCGTGATTAAGGATTATCACGAGCATACGTTAGGCGAACGCAGCGACAGCCGCTCGGTGGCCTACATCCGCTGCCTGTTCCAGGACGGGAGCAGCCGCTGGGGCGTGGGCATCGACAGCGACGTGGCGCGCGCGTCGCTTCAGGCGCTTTTAAACGCCGTCAGTCGTTCTTAAAGTAATCGCTGGGTGAGACGCCCATTACCCGGCGGAACATCGCCGTAAAGGCGCTGTGGCTGCCGTAACCCAGATCCAGCGCCACGCGTAGTACCGGCTGGCCCTGCGCCAGCCGCACTAAGGCTTCCAGCAGGCGCGCCCTTCTCAACCACTCGCCGTAGCTTAATCCCGTCTGCTGCTGAAAATGGCGGTTCAGGGTACGTTCGCTCATGTTCATCATGCTCGCGGCCTGCGCGCTGCTCCAGCTCTCCCCCGCGTTTTGCCGGATTTGCAGACACAGGTGACGTAACGCCTCGCTTTCCGGCTCCGGCAGGTGAAATGGCAGCACCGGCATGGTGCGGATTTCATCGAGAATGAGTTCATAGACGCGTTCATCCCGGCTGCCGGGCGAGTACGATTCAGGTAAAGCAAGAGAGACGAGGATCAGCTCGCGCAACAGCGGCGCGATCTGCACGATCTGACAGGTGGCCGGGAGATCGGCCCGCGCCAGCGGATCGATAAACAGCGTTCGCGCCGCCACGTTGCCGGTGATGCGAAGCGAGTGGCGGGTCCCCGCTGGTAGCCAGACGCCGCGACCGGGAGGAACAACCCAACAGCCCGAAGCCGTATCGACCCGTACCACGCTGCTCAGGGTGTGCAACAGCTGCGCGCAGTCGTGCTCATGCCACGGCTCGCTGTCACCATGAGCGTAATCATGGGCAAACGGAACGAGGGGACGATGGGTAAAGGAGAACGTTGAGGTTGTGGTCATGGGGTTAAACCACCCTCACCCTACCCTCTCCCGGAGGGAGAGGGAAAAGGTGCACTAGATGTGCAGTTCCTGCAGTTTTTCTTTTGGCAGGGCCAGCTCTTCGTTGCTGTTCACGCGAACATCACGCTCGATGATGTGACGCGCGATGTCCTGCGCTTCTTCCAGAGAGTGCATCTGGTAAGTACCGCACTGGTAAACGTTCAGCTCAGGGATCTGGTTCTGCTCTTTCACCTTCAGCACGTCTTCCATCGCCGCTTTCCACGCATCAGCGACGCGTTTCTCTTCTGGCTGGCCAATCAGGCTCATGTAGAAACCGGTACGGCAGCCCATCGGAGAGATGTCGATGATCTCAACGCCGTTGCCGTTCAGATGGTCACGCATGAAACCGGCGAACAGGTGTTCCAGGGTATGAATGCCTTTCTCTGGCATCACTTCTTTATTTGGCACGCAGAAACGCAGATCGAAGACGGTGATCGTGTCGCCGTGCGGGGTGTGCATGGTCTTCGCCACGCGTACTGCAGGTGCTTCCATACGGGTATGGTCGACAGTAAAGCTATCTAATAACGGCATACGTCACCTCCGATAGTGATTTTTTTTAAAATAAACTGAACTCTTCTACAGAATGCACGTCTGAGTATATGAAAGACGCGCATTTGTTATCATCATCCCTGAATTCAGAGATGTATATTTTGGCCACAGCGATGTGGCCTTTTTCTTTTCTGCTTAAGCCTGCTTCGCCAGAAACGCCTCAAACGACTCGGTATCCGCCGCTTCAACCTCTTTCTGACGCACCACGGACGCATCGCGTTCCGAGACAAAATCCGCTTCGCTCAGCACTTCTAACGGCTCCTGCATCAGCATCTCGCGGTACTCCGCTGAGAGTGAACGCCCGGTGCCGCCAATGCCCTGATCGATCATAGAACGCAGAATACGCGCTGAGAACGTCAGTTCCGGATTATCAAAACATTCCACCAGCTGGTCGCAGATCTGTTGATACGCGTCGCCGCCGTCGATGCTGTCCATTGTGCGTGCAACACGCTTCAGGTCGCGGAACAGATCTTTGCCGACTTTGGTCAGCGGGAACTGTGCCGTTTCGCAGCCAATACCCAGCGTCAGGCCCGGCTTACGCCCTTCCAGAATCACGCGATTCCAGTTTGTACGGGTACAAAGCAGTTCGTCTGAACTCATTTCCGGCGCATCCGCCAGCACGCACCAGACCATAAACAGATCCAGGAAGCGAATCTGCTGCTCATCAACGCCAATCGGTGAGAACGGGTTGATATCCAGCGAACGCACTTCAATGTATTCGATCCCACCGCGCTGCAGCGCATCCGACGGGGTTTCACCGCTGCGCGTTACGCGCTTAGGACGAATAGGCGCATACAGCTCGTTTTCAATCTGCAGCACATTGCTGTTGATTTGCAGGCGCTTGCCGTCTTTTTCGAGGCCGATTTTCTCGTACTCTTCCGACGGGGTTTTGATCGCCCGCTTCAATCCTGCCACATATTCGTGCAATTCGTTAAACGTAATACCGAGATTGCTTTGCGATTTATTGGTATAACCGAGATCGCTCAGGCGCAGAGAGGTGGCGTACGGGAGATAGTACATTCCGCACTCGGTCTTCTCGAACGGCAGCGTGGTCGGTTTCCCCTGCAGGAACGAAGAACAGATCGCCGGGGAGGCACCAAACAGATACGGGATCACCCAGCCGAAACGGTAATAGTTGCGGATCAGGCGGAAGTAGCCTTCAGAGATCGCGTCTTTATCCGTTTCACCGCATTTCGCCTGCCAGAACGCCATTGGCAGCGAGAAGTTGTAATGCACGCCCGAGATCGTCTGCATCAACGCGCCGTAGCGGTTTTTCAGCCCTTCGCGATAGAGCGTTTTCAGCCGGCCGATATTTGACGTGCCGTACTGCGCCAGCTCAATCTCCTGGCCCTGCTCGATATAGCACGGCATGCTGAGGGGCCACATACGTTCGTCGCCCATGTTGCGCGCGGTGTAGCGATGGATATCGCGCATGATCGTCAGCATATGATCAATATCACCCTCTACTGGCGTGATGAACTCCAGCAGTGCCTCAGCGAAATCGGTTGTGATCCATTTATGTGTCAGCGCCGAGCCTAACGCCTTCGGGTGACCCGTCGTCGCTAAGCTACCGTCCGCGTTAACGCGCAGCGTTTCACGCTCAAGACCACGCTGAATACCCTTCAATGCCTGAGGGTGGTTTTCCAGCCAGGCCAGCGCCTGAGATACGTCCGGGATCAAATTGACCTCCCGCCTGTCAAAGTAATGTTACTCAGCATAATTGTAATGGTTGACGATTGAAGGTCGCGTATTCATTCCACCAATTAGTGCCACCACGTCATACCCTGTAGTGTTGCCCACGCCACGAGAACATAGCGCAACGCCTTGCCAAGGCACAAAAAAAAGAGCACCGGTCCCCAGGAGATGCGCATCCATCCCGCCAGCAGACACAGTAAATCGCCTATTACAGGCATCCAGCTTAATAACAGCGTGGCAGCGCCATAGCGTTTTAGCCAGCCGACTGCCTTTTCCTGCCAGCGCGATTTTTCGCGCAGCGGAAAGAAACGCCCAAGAATAACGTTAGTCAGCCCTCCAAGGCTATTACCCATTGTTGCTATTAATACAAGCAGCCAGGGCTGACTCACGCCGGACAACAGCATCGCCACCAGCACCACTTCCGAATTTCCCGGTAACAGCGTGGCGCTTAAAAAACTGCTGGCGAATAATGAGGCAAGTGACAGCGCGTCACTCACAGTAAGCGCACATCCACCGCATCCATTCCGGCATCACGCGCGGCCTGAATGCCGAAATCGGCGTCTTCAAACACGACACATTTTGCCGCCGGGACGCCCATTAATTCTGCGCAAAGCAGGAAGGTGTCCGGTGCGGGCTTGTGATGTTTAACATGATCGGCGGCGACCACGGCAGAAAAATAGTGGCGCAGGCCAAGATGGTTGAGCAAAGCTTCTGCAATCGCGCTTTCGCTCCCGGTTCCTACCGACATCGGGCGGCGCCCGTGCCACTCTTTTACCACATCAATCAGCGGCAGAGGGCGTACGGTATCTAAAAGCATGGCTTTTACCGCATCGGTTTTTTCGCGCGCGAGCAGGTGCGGGTCGAGATCGGCCTGATTCAGTTCAATCACGGCCTGCGCAATACGCCAGGTGGGGGATCCGTTGAGGGCAATCATCGCCTGAAGATCGAAACGCATGCCGTAGCGACCCAGGACGTCAGTCCAGGCTTGACGATGCGTGGGTTCGGTATCCAGGAGAGTGCCGTCCATATCGAAGATCAAACCGTCATACTGTGCGTACATCGTGCTCTCGCTAAACGATTAACAAAGCATTACTTTATCGTAAATGGTGATTTTTGTCGCTGACTGAGAGTGTGATTACTGACGGAACGTCGAAGGAATAAACAAAGAAGGAAAAGATGGTGCATCCGGGAGGATTCGAACCTCCGACCGCTCGGTTCGTAGCCGAGTACTCTATCCAGCTGAGCTACGGAT
>NZ_JAASKP010000003.1:0-169510 GCF_019730495.1 Enterobacter sp. Y17 | reverse complement strand
TGGTGCATCCGGGAGGATTCGAACCTCCGACCGCTCGGTTCGTAGCCGAGTACTCTATCCAGCTGAGCTACGGATGCAAAATGGCGGTGAGGCGGGGATTCGAACCCCGGATGCAGCTTTTGACCGCATACTCCCTTAGCAGGGGAGCGCCTTCAGCCTCTCGGCCACCTCACCACACAACGCCTCTTTCGAGTGCTTCGAGTTACTCGTTAAGAGCTTCTCGTCGCTGCGTGGCGCATATATTACTTTCTGGGACTTATAAGTCAAACAATTTTCCAAAAGCTTTTATCGTTTGCACAAATCACACGCAATTCGCATGTAAAAGCCGCAAAGAGGGTGTTTTATAAGCGGATTTTGCAGGCATCTTCACAGAAAACCTTTGCAGAAATAGCGGCGTAAGGGCGAGTTTAGGGCAACGGAGTGGTTAAAAAGAGAGCGTTTGAAATTAAACGGTAACGTTGAGCAGGAAAAATGACAGGAGGGTTGCGTCTCGCCCGACAGCGAGACGCGACAATATCAGTAACTGGACTGCTGGGATTTTTCAGCCTGGATACGCTGGTAGATCTCTTCACGGTGGACAGATACTTCTTTAGGAGCGTTAACACCAATACGTACCTGGTTACCCTTTACCCCTAAAACTGTCACGGTGACCTCATCCCCAATCATGAGGGTCTCACCAACTCGACGAGTCAGAATCAGCATTCTTTGCTCCTTGAAAGATTAAAAGAGTCGGGTCTCTTGTATCCCGGCATTATCCATCATATAACGCCAAAAAGTAAGCGATGACAAACACGTAAAGTGTAAGCAGTCACGGCATCACATTCTGTTAAACGTAAGTTTAGCCGATATACACAAACTCAACCTGACTTTATCGTTATCGATAGCACAGTGAACAAGACGCCATAACGTTACCGCTATGGCGTCTGCTTGTGCTTTGTAGTTATTACAGTTTCGCGCTTACCCAGCTTTCAACGCTGGCCAAAGCTTGCGGAAGTGCCGCTGCATCCGTACCACCGGCTTGCGCCATGTCCGGACGACCGCCACCCTTGCCGCCCACCTGCTGAGCGACCATACCAATCAGTTCCCCTGCTTTAACGCGGTCGGTCACATCCTTAGAGACGCCCGCAATCAGAGAAACCTTACCTTCTGCCACTGTCGCCAGCACGATAACGGTAGAACCAAGCTGGTTCTTGAGATCGTCGACCATAGTACGCAGCATCTTAGGCTCAACGCCCGCCAGATCGCTGACCAGCAGTTTGACGCCCTTAATGTCTACAGCCTTGCTGGAGAGGTTTGCACTCTCCTGCGCCGCAGCCTGCTCTTTCAGCTGCTGCAGCTCTTTTTCCAGCTGACGCGTGCGATCCAGCGCAACGCGCACTTTCTCGCCCAGGTTCTGGCTATCGCCTTTCAGCAGCTGCGCGATGTCGTGCAGCTGATCGCTCTGCGCATGCAGGCTGGCGATTGCGCCTTCACCGGTCACCGCTTCAATACGACGCACGCCTGCCGCCGTACCGGATTCGGAAACAATGCGGAACAGGCCGATGTCACCGGTGCGCGATGCGTGCGTACCGCCGCACAGCTCGGTAGAAAAGTCGCCCATGCTCAGCACGCGAACGCGGTCGTCATATTTCTCGCCAAACAGCGCCATCGCACCTTTTTTCTTCGCGTCCTCGAGCTCCATGATGTGGGTCTCGATTGGCAGGTTACGACGGATCTGCGCGTTCACCAGATCTTCCACCGCGCGGATCTCAGACGGTTTCATCGCTTCAAAATGCGAGAAGTCGAAACGCAGCACTTTGTCGTTAACCAGAGAACCTTTCTGTGCAACGTGGGTACCGAGCACGTCGCGCAGGGCAGCGTGCATCAGGTGGGTTGCAGAGTGGTTCAGACGAATGCGCGCGCGGCGAGCTTCATCCACGTTAGCCTGTACGCCCTCGCCCACTTTCAGAGAACCGGAAACCAGTTTGCCCTGGTGACCAATCGCCTGACCGTATTTCTGGGTGTCGCTGACGCTAAAGCTAAAGCCGTTGCCTTTCAGCTCGCCCTTATCGCCAACCTGACCGCCGGATTCCGCGTAGAACGGCGTTTTGTCCAGAATGACAACCGCATCCTGGCCCGCGCTGATGCTGTCCACGGCTTTACCGTCAACAAACAGGGCGGTCACTTTGCCGGTCAGTTCCAGCGCGTCATAACCTTTGAATTCAGACGCGCTATCAACGCGAATCATCGCGTTGTAGTCCGCACCGAAACCGCTGGACTCACGCGCACGACGACGCTGCTCTTCCATCGCGGCTTCGAAGCCAGCTTCGTCAACTTTGATATTGCGCTCGCGGCAAACGTCCGCCGTCAGGTCAACCGGGAAGCCGTAGGTGTCGTACAGGCGGAAAGCGGTTTCGCCATCCAGCGTGTCGCCCTTAAGTTTCGCCAGCTCTTCGTCCAGCAGCGCCAGGCCGCGCTCAAGCGTACGCGCAAACTGCTCTTCTTCGGTTTTCAGAACCTGCTCTACCTGCGCCTGCTGGCGTTTCAGCTCATCACCGGCAGCACCCATCACGCCAATCAGTGGCCCAACGAGTTTATAGAAGAAGGTGTCCTTCGCGCCCAGCATGTTGCCGTGACGGATGGCACGACGAATGATACGACGCAGCACGTAGCCACGGTTTTCATTCGACGGGATAACGCCGTCGGCAATCAGGAACGCACAGGAACGAATGTGGTCCGCGATAACGCGCAGCGATTTGTTGTTCAGATCGGTCGCGCCGGTAACGTTCGCAACGGCTTTGATCAGGGTGCTGAACAGATCAATTTCGTAGTTGGAGTTAACGTGCTGCAGAACCGCTGCAATACGCTCCAGGCCCATACCGGTATCGACGGAAGGCTTCGGCAGCGGCTCCATCGTACCGTCGGCCTGACGGTTGAACTGCATGAACACGATGTTCCAGATCTCAATGTAGCGATCGCCGTCTTCTTCCGGGCTGCCCGGAGGCCCACCCCAGATGTGGTCGCCGTGATCGTAGAAGATCTCGGTGCACGGACCGCAAGGGCCGGTATCACCCATCTGCCAGAAGTTGTCAGACGCGTATGGCGCGCCTTTGTTATCACCGATGCGAATGATACGCTCGCGCGGGATCCCGACTTCTTTTTCCCAGATTTCGTAGGCTTCGTCATCGGTTTCATAGACGGTAACCCACAGACGCTCTTTTGGCAGGTTGAACCAGTTTTCACCGGTCAGCAGTTCCCACGCATATTGAATAGCATCGTGTTTGAAGTAGTCGCCGAAGCTGAAGTTACCCAGCATTTCGAAGAACGTATGGTGACGCGCGGTGTAACCGACGTTTTCCAGGTCGTTGTGTTTACCGCCCGCACGCACGCAACGCTGTGAGGTTGTGGCGCGGGAATAATTACGCTTGTCGAGACCAAGGAACACATCCTTGAACTGGTTCATCCCGGCGTTGGTAAACAGCAGAGTCGGATCGTTGTTCGGTACCAGGGAGCTGCTGGCAACAACCTGGTGTCCCTTACTATGGAAAAAATCGAGAAACGCCTGACGGATCTCAGCGGTGCTCTTGCTCATAATTATCCTGAAATCAAGCTAACGAAATGTCGTAGCCAGCCTGTATCGGTAAACCGTTGGACAGACCAGCTACTGGAAAAAGTGGGAATAAGATAAGTTTTCTTTAGTGGGAAGTAAAATCCCGCATGCGTTCAATCGGCAAAATTACGCCAGATATCCTGAATATCTTCCATCAGAAAGCCGCGGTAGAGCAAAAAGCGCTGGATTTTAACTTTTTCTGAAAACTCACGCGGCAGCGGTTCGCCGTATTTACGAATCGCCTGTTCTCTGGCCAGCTCGCACCAGTCAGTATCGCATTCGCGCATCGCTTTTTCGATGGACTCCCTGGCCACCCCTTTCTGGTTCAGCTCCTGCCGGATGCGCGCGGGCCCATATCCTTTACGGCCGCGGCTGGCGAGAAACCGTGAGGCAAAGCGCTCGTCATCAAGATAACGATGCTCATAGCACCAGGCAATCACGCGGTCATAATCTTCAGCGGTGGCATCAATCTCTTCCGGCCCGTTTTTACTCATCACCGGAGCCGACAGTTTTCGCCGCAGCTCCTGTTCACTGTGGTCACGAACGGCCAGGATGCGCACCGCGCGGTCCAGTAAGCGTGCATACGCGGGTCGACGTGTTGTCGGTTCACTCATAAAAAACCTGCTGATTCAGAAATGCAAAAAGGGCCGCATCAGCAGCCCTTCATTTTTAAACGAAACAATTAAAAGTCTTCGTTAGTTTCTTCAGCATCCGCGGCATCGACCACGAAATCAGGTTTGGAGTCCTGGTTGTTCAGCAGAAGCTCACGCACCTTCTTCTCAATCTCTTTCGCCGCAGCCGGGTTCTCTTTCAGCCAGGAGATCGCGTTCGCTTTACCCTGACCAATCTTGTCACCGTTGTAGCTGTACCAGGCGCCCGCTTTTTCAATCAGCTTCTCTTTCACGCCCAGGTCAACCAGCTCGCCGAGGAAGTTGATCCCTTCGCCGTAGAGGATCTGGAACTCAGCCTGTTTGAACGGCGCAGCAATTTTGTTCTTCACAACCTTCACGCGGGTTTCGCTACCGACTACGTTTTCGCCCTCTTTCACCGCGCCGATACGACGGATATCCAGACGGACAGAGGCGTAGAATTTCAGTGCGTTACCACCGGTAGTGGTTTCCGGGTTACCGAACATCACACCAATTTTCATACGAATCTGGTTGATGAAGATCAGCAGCGTGTTGGACTGCTTCAGGTTACCCGCCAGCTTACGCATCGCCTGGCTCATCATACGTGCCGCGAGGCCCATATGAGAGTCACCGATTTCACCTTCGATTTCGGCTTTTGGCGTCAGTGCGGCTACGGAGTCGACCACGATAACGTCAACGGCACCAGAACGCGCCAGCGCGTCACAAATTTCCAGCGCCTGCTCACCGGTGTCCGGCTGAGAACACAGCAGGTTGTCGATATCCACGCCCAGCTTGCGGGCATAAACAGGGTCCAGCGCGTGCTCGGCATCGATAAACGCACAGGTTTTACCTTCGCGCTGTGCCGCGGCAATCACCTGCAGCGTCAGGGTGGTTTTACCGGAGGACTCTGGCCCGTAGATTTCTACGATACGGCCCATAGGCAGACCGCCAGCGCCCAGCGCGATATCCAGAGAAAGCGAACCGGTGGAGATGGTTTCCACATCCATGGAACGGTCTTCACCCAGGCGCATGATGGAGCCTTTACCGAATTGCTTTTCGATCTGGCCCAGTGCTGCCGCCAACGCTTTCTGTTTGTTTTCGTCGATAGCCATTATTACTCCTGTCATGCCGGGAGAAGCGACTGTGCTTCACCGTGGATTTCTGTTCTGTTGGTGCAATTATACTGTATGGTCATACAGTATCAAGTGTTTTGTAGAAATTGTTGCCAGAGCGTTTTTAACGCATAAACGGTTGCCTGACGACGCACGCTTTCGCGATCGCCGCTGAAGCATTCCCGGCGGGTGATCCCTTCGCCTTTGGAGGTGGCGAACCCAAACCAGACGGTGCCGACAGGCTTCACGTCGCTGCCGCCGTCCGGGCCCGCAATGCCGCTAATGGAAATCGCGTAGTCTGCCCGCGCCTCTTTGAGCGCGCCAATGGCCATCTCGATCACCACCGGTTCGCTGACCGCGCCATGCTGTTCAAGCGTGGATTCACGCACGCCAATCATCTGAGCTTTAGCTTCGTTACTGTAGGTCACAAAACCGCGTTCAAACCAGGCGGAACTGCCGGCAATATCGGTAATCGCTTTCGCCACCCAGCCGCCGGTGCAGGATTCGGCGGTGGTGATTGTCGCGCCACGCTGCTTCAGCGCAAGGCCAACGATCTCGCTAAGCTGCATCAATTCATGGTCAGTCATTCTCGCTCCAGGCATCAGAAAAACGTGCTGCACAAGATAGCACTTTCTCGTCAGATGTGGGGATGGACTTCAGGTTTTACGAGGGGGCTTCAGAAAAAAGCCGGTACGGACGCACCGGCGGTGGAAAGGTTATTTCATGCTGTCAGCGAGAGTGTTCACATTGTGGCGAAACGCCTTAACGTAGGTGTCTGCCACCCCACCTTTTGCCGACAGCGCTTCGGGGTAAAGCTCACCCCCGGGCTGTGCGCCCGTCGCCGACGCAATCTGTTTCACCAGACGCGGATCGAGTTGATTCTCCATGAACCAGGTTTTCACGCCGTCGGCTTTAATCTGATTGATAATCTCAGCGACCTGCGCCGCGCTGGCTTCGCTCTCGGACGACAGCCCCTGCGGCGCCATAAACGTCACGCCGTAAGCGCGGCTGAAATAGCCGAACGCGTCATGGCTGGTCAGCACTTTACGCTTCGCCGGCGGGATCTGGCTAAAGCGCGTTTTGGCCCAGTTATCCAGTTGCGTCAGCTCCGCGATATACGGCTTACCGGTAGCCTCGAGCGCCGCTTTATCTTGCGGATCGGCTTTCACCAGCCCGTTCAGAATATTTTGCGCATAGAGCGCCCCGTTCGCCGCGCTGTTCCACGCATGGGGATCGGTCACAGTCTTTCCATCTTCCTCAAGCGTGTGGGTTTTCACCCCTGTTGAGGCGACAACCAGTTGCCCTTTGAACCCGGAGGCTTTCACCAGACGATCAAGCCAGCCTTCCAGCCCCAGGCCGTTCACCACCACCACATCAGCCTTGCTCAGGGCCGCGCTGTCTTTCGGCGACGGTTCGAAGGTATGCGGATCGCCGTCCGGCCCGACCAGCGTCGTCACGTTCACATGGTCGCCGCCCACCTCCTGCGTGATATCCCCCAGAATCGAAAAGCTGGTCACCACATTCAGCGTTTTCGCCATCACGCCGTGCGACATCATCCCCAGCGCGAGCGCCACTACAAATCCTGTACGTTTCATCGTTTCCCCTTGCGTTAAAAAAGCGCGCGCAGGCTGCCAGCGAGCCTGCTTCGCGTACCCAATAAAATGGAAATAAAGAACAGCGCGCTGGCGGTGAGCACGATGGACGGCCCGGCCGGTAGGCTCATCGCCCAGGAGAGGCTCAGCCCCAGCCATGCGCAGAAGCTACCGCTGATACCCGCCATCAGGAGTAAGGCAGGTAACGTGCGCACCCAGCAGCGTGCCGCCACGGCCGGAAGCATCATCAGCCCGACGGCCATCAGCGTGCCGAGCACCTGAAAACCGGCCACCAGGTTAAGCACCAGCAGCGCCAGAAACAGACCGTGCAGCAGGCCAGGCAGCCAGCGGGCGTTCACCTGCAGCCAGGCGGTATCAAACGCTTCTGTCACCAGCCCGCGATAAAACAGCGCCAGCGTGATAAGGGTGAACATGCAAACGCCCGTGACGAACAGCGCGGCGTCGTTGTCCACGGCGAGGATGGAGCCAAACAGCAGATGCAGCAGATCGACATTCGACCCGCGAAGCGACACCAGCGTGACCCCCAGCGCCAGCGAGCCAAGATAAAACCCGGCAAAGCTGGCATCTTCTTTCAGCGGCGTGCGTCGACTGACCAGACCGGCCAGCAGAGCCACGGTAATTCCCGCGATAAAACCGCCAATACTCATCGCCAGCAGCGACATACCGCTGAGCAGATACCCCACGGCGACACCCGGCAAAATGGCGTGAGAAAGGGCGTCGCCCATCAGGCTCATCCGACGCAGCTGAAGAAACACGCCGAGCGCGGTGGTGCTGACGGAGAGCGCCAGGCAAACCACCAGCGCGCGACGCATAAAGCCGTACTCAATGAACGGCTGAAAAAAGAGATGCCAGATCATGCCACCCTCACCCGCTCGGTTTTCCACTGGGGAACGTCAGCATCCAGCCGCAGCGTCTGCGGGAAATGGCGCGACACGCGCTCGCTGTCGTGCAGTACCGCGAGCAGCGTTTGCCCCTGCATATACATCTCCAGCATCAGATCCATCAGCACGCTGCAGGTGGCTTCATCGACCCCGGTAAAGGGTTCATCCAGCATCACCAGCGGCGCCTGCTGCACCAGGACGCGGGCAAACAGCATGCGCTGAAACTGACCGCCGGAGAGTTCATCAATGGTGGATAACGCCATGGACTCAAGCCCGACGCGCTCAAGCGCGCTGGCAATGCGCAGCCGCGTTTCGTGACGAAACCCGGAAAAAAGCGAAATGCCCGGCCAGCAGCCCATGCTTACCACGTCCTGTACGGTCAGCGGAAACTGCGCCTCCAGCGCGTGACGCTGTGCCAGCCAGCCGATTACCGGCGGCTTCCCCTGCCAGCGGAAGCCGCCGCTGACGGGAGGAATAAATCCCGCCAGCGTTTTCAGCAGCGTGGATTTCCCGCAGCCGTTAGCGCCGATAATGGCGGTCATGCTGCCGCGCTCAATCGTGCCCGAGAGGGGCCGCGTAACGGGCTGACGTTCATATCCCGCGACCAGTTCATTCATCACAATCATGGCAATGCCACCGCCCAGCGCACGGCCAGCCCGATAAAGGCAACAAGCACCAGCGCCAGCAAAAGCCGAACCAGAGCAGACAAAGAAAAAAGGGACGTTGACATTCTGACACCACATTAAATGTTATAACATAACAATAATGAAAGACGGTGAAGATGTAAATGGCGGGTTTGAAAAGGGAGTGTGCCGAAATGTTTCTGCAGGAAATAGGTGCGCGCGGGTGCCCTCACCCCAGCCCTCTCCCACAGGGAGAGGGGGAATAAGATGACTTACTGACTAAACGGAGACGCTGCCGGCACGCGGGCCTGCGATACCGCCAGCCCCAGCTGCCATACGGCCATCGCATAGTGGGTACTGTGGTTATAGCGGGTGATGGCGTAGAAGTTCGGCATGCCGTACCAGTACTGATAGCCCGTCCCGACATCCAGACGCAACAGACTTACCTGATCGACATTGCCCAACGGCTGAGTCGGTGTTAAGCCCGCCGCCGTCAGCTGCGCAACGCTGTATTTGGTTTTGAAGCCGTTTTCCAGCCCAGGCGCCTGACCGTTCGCCTGCACCGCCACCTGGCCGCCCGGCGTCCAGCCGTGCGCTTTGAAGTAGTTCGCCACGCTGCCGATGGCATCCACCGGATCCCACAGATTGATATGACCATCCCCGTTAAAGTCGACGGCATATTGTTTATAGGAGGACGGCATAAACTGGCCGTAGCCCATCGCGCCGGCAAACGACCCTTTCAGATCGAGCGGATCGTCCTGCTCGCTGCGTGCCATCAGCAGGAAGGTTTCCAGCTCGGAAGAGAAATACTCCGCGCGGCGCGGATAGTTAAAGGAGAGCGTCGCCAGCGCGTCCAGGATGCGGGTTTTACCCATCACGCGGCCCCAGCGGGTTTCCACGCCGATAATCCCGACGATGATTTCCGGCGGTACGCCGTACACCTGCCACGCGCGGTTGAGCGCGTCTTCATACTGATTCCAGAACACCACGCCGTTTTGCACGTTGTCCGGGGTAATAAACTGTTTGCGGTAGCGCAGCCACGCGCCGTTCGGCCCGCTCGGCACCTGGGCCGTCGGCGCCTGCCTGTCCATCAGGCGCAGCACGTAGTCCAGTCGCCTGGCCTGAGACAAAATTTCGTGCAGCTGCTGTCTGTCAAAGCCGTGCTTGCTCACCATTTTATCGATGAACTGCTCGGCCGCCGGGTTATTCGCGAAGTCGCCGCCCATCTGCATCATATTGTGCTGCGGCTCCAGCAGGAATCCTCCGGAAGGCGCGCCCGCCGTTTGCTGAACGGCTTCGGTCTTAGGTTTGCTACTACAGGCAGACAGCAGAATAAGCGCAGGCAACAGCGCTGCATAACGACGCTTGAACATGAGACATCCATTTAACGGGTTCGATAAGAACCCAGTATGGTAAAGCATCCGCAACACCTCAAGGAAGCGGTACGCGCCTCCCCCACGCAAATCCGCCCTTTTTTCCACCGAAAATCATTGACCCCATCAATAAACTTTCAAAATAATCCATTTTTCTTTCATTGTGAGATCTAACTAACACTTTAAAACCTTTCAAAGTGATTATTATTAGCCCCGCAAGACAAAAACAAAAAAGCCTTACAGGAGAGAAGAATGATAGAAACCATCACCCACGGCGCCGAGTGGTTCATCGGGCTGTTTCAGAAAGGCGGAGAAGTGTTCACCGGCATGGTGACCGGGATCCTGCCCCTGCTGATCAGCCTGCTGGTGATCATGAACGCGCTGATTAACTTTATCGGCCAGCAGCGCATTGAACGCTTCGCCCAGCGCTGTGCCGGGAATCCGCTGTCCCGCTACCTGGTACTGCCGTTCATCGGCACCTTCGTGTTCTGCAACCCGATGACCTTAAGCCTCGGCCGCTTCATGCCGGAAAAGTACAAGCCGAGCTACTACGCCGCCGCCTCCTACAGCTGCCATTCCATGAACGGCCTGTTCCCGCACATTAACCCTGGCGAGCTGTTTGTCTATCTCGGGATCGCCAGCGGTCTCACCACCCTTGGCCTGCCGCTCGGCCCGCTGGCGGTGAGCTACCTGCTGGTTGGCCTGGTCACCAACTTCTTCCGCGGTTGGGTGACCGACCTCACCACCGCCATTTTTGAGAAAAAAATGGGCATCCAGCTTGAACAGAAAGTCCATCTTTCAGGAGCCACAGCATGAACCGGATCCGCATTGAGAAAGGCACGGGCGGCTGGGGCGGCCCGCTGGAGTTCGACGCCACCGAAGGCAAAAAGATCGTCTACATCACCGCAGGCACGCGCCCGGCGATCGTCGACAGGCTGCGCGAGCTAACCGGCTGGGAAGCGGTCGACGGCTTCAAGGAGGGCGAGCCGCCGGAAGCGGAAATCGGCGTGGCGGTGATCGACTGCGGCGGCACGCTGCGCTGCGGTATCTATCCGAAGCGCCGCATTCCGACGGTGAATATTCACTCCACCGGAAAATCCGGCCCGCTGGCGCAGTACATCCTTGAGGACATTTATGTCTCAGGCGTGAAGGAGGACAACATCACTCTGGTGAATGGCACTGCCGCGCCGCAAAAAGCGACCCCGCGCGAGTACGACACCAGCAAGAAAATCACCGAGCAGAGCGACGGCCTGCTGGCGAAGGTCGGGATGGGCATGGGGTCCGCCGTAGCGGTGCTGTTCCAGTCAGGGCGCGACACCATCGACACGGTGCTGAAAACCATCCTGCCGTTTATGGCATTCGTTTCGGCGCTGATCGGCATCATCATGGCGTCCGGCCTGGGCGACTGGATTGCCCACGGCCTCGCCCCGCTCGCCAGCCACCCGCTCGGGCTGGTGACGCTGGCGCTGATCTGCTCCTTCCCGCTGCTGTCGCCGTTCCTCGGCCCGGGCGCGGTGATCGCTCAGGTGATCGGCGTGCTGATTGGCGTGCAGATTGGTCTGGGGAACATTCCCCCGCACCTCGCCCTGCCCGCCCTGTTCGCCATTAACGCCCAGGCGGCGTGCGATTTCATCCCCGTAGGGCTGTCGCTGGCCGAAGCGCGCCAGGACACCGTGCGCGTGGGCGTGCCGTCCGTGCTGGTGAGCCGCTTCCTGACGGGCGCGCCGACGGTGCTGATTGCCTGGTTTGTCTCCGGCTTTATTTATCAATAAGAGGTTCCTGCGATGACCGTGATTTACCAGACCACCATTACCCGCATCGGCCAGAGCGCGGCGGATGCGCTGAGTGACCAGATGCTGATCACCTTCCGCGAAGGCGCCCCGGCGGATATCGAAGAGTTTTGCTTTATCCACTGCCACGGCGAGCTGAAGGGCGAGCTGAAGGCCGGGAGCCAGCTGGAGCTGGGCGAGGCGCGCTATGCCGTGACCGCCGTCGGCGACGTGGCCGAGCAAAACCTGCGCGAGCTGGGCCACATCACCCTGCGTTTCGACGGCCAGCCGCAGGCCGAATATCCCGGCACGGTTCACGTGGCGGGCCCGGTTCCGCAGGCTGTCACCCCAGGCTGCACGTTAAAATTTGTTGCGTAATTAAGGAGAAACACATGAGTCAGGTTGCCGTTGTCATTGGTGGAGGACAAACCTTAGGCGAGTTCCTCTGCCGTGGGCTTGCCGCAGAGGGCTACCGCGTGGCGGTAGTGGACATTCAGAGTGAAAAAGCCGCCCGCGTGGCGGACACCATTAACACCGAGTTTGGTGAAGGGATGGCGTACGGGTTTGGCGCCGACGCCACCAGCGAACAGAGCGTGATGGCGCTGGCCCGCGGCGTGGACGAGATTTTTGGGCGTACCGACCTGCTGGTCTACAGCGCGGGGATTGCGAAAGCGGCCTTTATCAGCGATTTCGAGCTGGGGGATTTTGACCGCTCGCTGCAGGTGAATCTGGTGGGCTATTTCCTCTGCGCCCGCGAGTTTTCCCGTCTGATGATCCGCGACGGCGTTCAGGGGCGCATCATTCAGATCAACTCCAAATCAGGGAAAGTGGGCAGCAAGCATAACTCCGGCTACAGCGCGGCGAAGTTTGGCGGCGTGGGGCTGACGCAGTCTCTGGCGCTGGATCTGGCCGAGTACGGCATTACCGTGCACTCGCTGATGCTGGGCAACCTGCTGAAATCGCCGATGTTCCAGTCCCTGCTGCCGCAGTACGCCACCAAGCTCGGCATCAAGGCTGAGGAAGTTGAGCAGTACTACATCGATAAAGTGCCGCTGAAGCGCGGGTGCGATTATCAGGACGTGCTGAACATGCTGCTGTTTTACGCCAGCCCGAAAGCCTCGTACTGCACCGGACAGTCGATTAACGTCACCGGCGGGCAGGTGATGTTCTGATCGAGCGGCCTGATGCCCTCACCCTAACCCTCTCCCACCGGGAGAGGGAACAAAACAAGGAGCCGATATGGTCACCGCACTCATCACCGTCGCCGCCCTCGCCTGGATCTGCCAGATGGCGTTTGGCGGCTGGCAGATCCACCAGTTTAACCGCGCGTTTGACGCGCTGTGTCAGAAAGGTCGCGTCGGGGTCGGGCGTTCCGGTGGACGCTTCAAACCGCGCGTGGTCGTCGCCGTTGCACTGGATGAAAACAATCACGTCTGCGATTCCCTCATCATGCGCGGCATGACCGTCTTTGCCCGACCGGTGAAAATCCAGGCAATAAACGGCATTTCGCTGCAGGAATTACGGCCTGATGTGATCTTTCCCCATGATCCACTCTGTCAGAATGCACTATCATTAGCGCTTAATCTGAAACATGGATAATTTCGTTGTGAAAGCTATAGACTTGCGAAATTATCATTTCGCAACCTAAGGAACGAAGCGCCTATGAAACCTCGTCAGCGGCAGGCGGCCATTCTCGAGCATCTGCAAAAGCAGGGAAAATGCTCGGTAGAGGATCTGGCCCACTACTTTGACACCACCGGCACGACAATACGCAAGGACCTGGTATTGCTCGAAAACTCTGGCGCCGTCATTCGAACCTACGGCGGCGTGGTGCTCAATAAGGACGAAGCGGACCCGCCTATCGACCACAAAACGCTGATCAATACCCACCAGAAAGCGCTGATTGCCGAAGCCGCCGTCAAATTTATCCACGATGGCGATTCCATCATTCTGGATGCAGGCAGCACCGTCCTGCAGATGATCCCGCTGCTCAGCCGCTTTAACAACATCACGGTGATGACCAACAGCCTGCACATCGTCAACGCCCTGTCAGAGTTCGACAGCGAGCAGACCATCCTGATGCCCGGCGGCACCTTCCGCAAAAAATCGGCGTCGTTTCACGGCCAGCTGGCGGAGAATGCCTTCGACCACTTCAGCTTTGATAAACTCTTTATGGGCACCGACGGCATCGACCTGAACGCAGGCGTTACGACGTTCAACGAGGTGTTCAGCGTCAGTAAAGCGATGTGCAACGCCGCGCGGGAAGTGATTTTGATGGCCGACTCGTCGAAGTTTGGCCGCAAAAGCCCCAACATTGTCTGTAGCCTTGAAAGCGTTGATAAGCTGATTACCGACGCGGGTATCGACCCGGCGTTCAAGAAAGCGCTGGAAGAGAAAGGAATCGACGTGATCGTAACCGGAGAGAGAGATGAGTGATTTTCTGTTAGAAACGGGCCGCCAGACGCTGATGCTGGAACTGCAGGAAGCCAGCCGCCTGCCGGAACGTCTGGGCGAGGATTTTGTCCGCGCCGCCAACACCATTATCCACTGCGAAGGCAAAGTGATCGTGGCGGGCATCGGTAAATCCGGCCATATCGGCAAAAAGATTGCCGCGACGCTCGCCAGCACCGGCACCCCGGCGTTCTTCGTGCATCCGGCAGAGGCGCTGCACGGCGATCTGGGGATGATTGAAAGCCGCGACGTGATGCTGTTTATCTCCTACTCCGGTTCGGCCAAAGAGCTGGATCTGATTATTCCGCGCCTGCAGGAAAAATCGGTCGCCCTGCTGGCGATGACCGGGAAATCCCGCTCGCCGCTGGCGCTGGCCGCCAAGGCGACGCTGGATATTTCCGTTGAGCGTGAAGCCTGTCCGATGCACCTCGCCCCGACTTCCAGCACCGTTAACACCCTGATGATGGGCGACGCGCTGGCAATGGCGGTGATGCAGGCGCGCGGATTTAACGAAGAAGATTTCGCCCGTTCGCATCCGGCGGGCGCGCTCGGCGCACGCCTGCTCAACAAGGTTCACCACCTGATGCGCACCGACGATGCCATTCCGCAGGTCAAGCTCGATACCAGCGTCATGGACGCGATGCTGGAGCTCAGCCGCACCGGCCTTGGGCTGGTTGCGGTGTGCGATGACGGCGGGAGCGTTAAGGGCGTGTTCACCGACGGCGACCTGCGCCGCTGGCTGGTGGGCGGCGGCAGGCTGGAAACCAAAGTGTCGGACGCCATGACCAAAGGCGGGCTGACGCTGAACGCCGAGAGCCGCGCCATTGAAGCCAAAGAGGTGCTGATGAAGCGCAAAATTACCGCCGCACCGGTGGTGGATGACGCCGGCAGGCTGTGCGGCGCCATCAACCTGCAGGATTTCTATCAGGCCGGGATTATCTAACCCTTCAGTCCCAGACGCTTCGCCAGCCTGTGCAGGTTGGCGACGTCCATCTCCAGCGCCCGCGCGCACGCCGCCCAGCTGCGGTTATTCTGTTCCAGCGCGCGGGTAATCCTCTGACGCTGAAACGCCTCTGTAGCTTCACGCAGATTTTCATTCGCTATCTCTGGCACCGCCTGGGCGATAGCCGGTGCGGTTTCATCCTGCAGCGCAAAATGCCGCGCGTGGAGCACCACTTCATCACCCGAACGCGTCGCCCGCGCCAGCACCACCGCGCGGTGAATCGCATGCTCCAGCTCGCGCACGTTGCCCGGCCAGCCGTAGCTCAGCAGATGCGACCTCGCACCCGGGCTCAGCACCACGCGGGAAAGCCCCATCCTGAGACGGCACTGCTCGCAGAAAAAGCCCGCCAGCAGCAGCACGTCGTCCCCGCGCTCGCGCAGCGGCGGCACGGTAAGCGGGAACACGCTCAGGCGATGGAACAGGTCGGCGCGGAACTGCCCTGCCAGCACCGCTTCACGCAGGTCACGGTTGGTGGCCGCCAGCACACGAACGTCCACTCTGTGGCTGCGGTCATCCCCCACGCGCTGGATGTCGCCGTACTGCAGCACGCGCAGCAGCTTGGCCTGCAGCGACAGGGAGAGCTCGCCGATTTCATCCAGAAACAGCGTGCCGTTATCGGCCATTTCGAACTTGCCGCTGCGGTTGCTGATGGCCCCGGTAAACGCCCCTTTTACGTGACCAAACAGCTCGCTTTCCGCCACGCTTTCCGGCAGCGCGGCGCAGTTGAGGTACACCAGCGGGTTCACCGCGCGCGGCGACGCTTCGTGAATGGCCTTCGCCACCAGCTCCTTGCCGGTGCCGGTTTCCCCGAAGATCAGCACGTTCAAATCTGAGGCGGCGACAATCTCAATCTCTTTTTTGAGCTGCGCCATGCCCGGAGAGAGGCCGATCATCTCCGTGTGCGTCACCTGCTCAAACGCCGCCGGGCTGCCGGGAAGAATGTTCTGGCTCTCCAGCTGTTCAATCAGCAGGGCATTGTTCAGCGCCCCGGCGGCCAGGGCGGCAATCAGGCGCAGCTCTTCGTCGCTAAAGGTGTCGAACTGGTCCGGCGACAGGCCGTCAAGGGTCAGTGCGCCAATCAGGTTTTGTCCGGCAAACAGCGGCAGGCCGATACAGGCATGCACCTTCAGGCTCTCCTGTCCGGGAATAAGCCCGTCGTACGGGTCGGGCAAGTCGCTGTCCGCCGGGAAGCGCACCACGTCACCCGCGCGGGCGATGGTTTCCAGACGCGGATGCCCTTCGAGGGTAAAGCGCCGCCCGAGCACGTCCTTCGCCAGCCCGTCGATAGCCAGCGGAATAAACTGCCGCCCCTCGTAGCGCAGCAGCGCCGAGGCGTCGCACGCCAGCACGTGGCGCAGCGTGGAGATCAGCCGCTGAAAGCGGTCCTGATGGCCGATACCGGTCTGCAGTTCAATGGCGATCTTCGCCAGCACGTCTACGGAAAAGCTCATATTGACCTCGCTGTCATTTTGACAATGGATGTTGTCATATTGACACTGATTTTGATAGTCATAATGACTACCCACTACGGATCATAAAAATATTAATTAAGTTAAATCAATAAATTAAAAACTGGCACGCAACTTGATATAGGCAAACCATCTTATTTGAAAATGCTGTATTACGTAGAGGTTGCTATGTCTATTCTTGTTAAAAATAACATTCATTGGGTGGGTCAACGTGACTGGGAAGTGCGCGATTTCCACGGGACGGAATACAAAACGCTGCGCGGAAGCAGCTACAACAGCTATCTCATCCGCGAAGGAAAAAACGTGCTGATCGATACCGTCGATCACAAGTTCAGCCGCGAGTTCGTGCAGAACCTGCGCAGTGAAATCGACCTGGACGACATCGACTACATCATCATCAACCACGCGGAAGAGGACCACGCCGGCGCGCTGACCGAGCTGATGTCCTACATTCCGAACACGCCGATCTACTGCACCACCAACGCCATCGACTCGATCAACGGCCACCACCACCATCCGGAGTGGAACTTCCACACCGTGAAAACCGGCGACGCGCTGGATATCGGCAACGGCAAGCAGCTGATCTTCGTGGAAACCCCGATGCTGCACTGGCCGGACAGCATGATGACCTACATGACCGGCGACGCGGTGCTGTTCAGCAACGACGCCTTCGGCCAGCACTACTGCGACGAGCGCCTGTTCAACGACGAAGTGGACCAGACCGAGCTGTTCGAGCAGTGCCAGCGCTACTACGCCAACATCCTGACGCCGTTCAGCCGCCTGGTGACGCCGAAAATCACCGAGATCCTCGGCTTTAACCTGCCGGTGGATATGATTGCCACCTCCCACGGAGTGGTGTGGCGTGAAAATCCCACCCAGATTGTGGAGCTGTACCTGAAATGGGCGGCGGACTATCAGGAAGACCGCATCACTATTTTCTACGACACCATGTCCAACAACACCCGCATGATGGCGGACGCCATTGCCCAGGGCATCAACGAAGTGGACCCCAACGTGGCGGTGAAAATCTTCAACGTGGCGCGCAGCGATAAGAACGAGGTATTGACCAACGTCTTCCGCTCTAAGGGCGTGCTGGTGGGCACCTCCACCATGAACAACGTGATGATGCCGAAAATTGCCGGTCTGGTAGAAGAGATGACCGGCCTGCGTTTTCGCAACAAGCGCGCCAGCGCCTTTGGCTCCCACGGCTGGAGCGGCGGCGCGGTAGACCGTCTCTCCACCCGTTTACAGGATGCGGGCTTTGAAATGTCCCTCAGCCTGAAGGCGAAATGGCGTCCGGATATCGACGCCCTGGAGATCTGCCGCCAGCACGGTCGCGACATTGCCCGTCAGTGGGCGCTCGCCCCCCTTCCGCAAGCTGCACAACCATCCGAACAGCAGGAAACCTGCGCCTGCGCCGCCGCGGCAGCCGCCGATCCCGGACCGCGCATGCAGTGCAGCGTCTGCCAGTGGATTTACGATCCTGAACTGGGCGAGCCGCTGCAGGACGTTGCGCCAGGTACACCCTGGAGTGACGTGCCGGACAATTTCCTCTGCCCGGAATGTTCCCTCGGGAAAGACGTCTTTGACGAACTGGGTACGGAGGCAAAATGAGCAACGGGATCGTCATCATCGGCTCGGGCTTTGCCGCCCGCCAGCTGGTGAAAAATATCCGCAAGCAGGACGCCAGCGTGCCGCTGACGGTGATCGCCGCCGACAGCATGGACGAGTACAACAAGCCCGATCTGAGCCACGTCATTAGCCAGAATCAGCGCGCCGAGGACCTCACCCGCCAGACGGCGGGGGAGTTCGCGGAACAGTTTAACCTGCGTCTGTTTCCCTACACCTGGGTCACCGACATCGACGCCGCCGCCCACGTGGTAAAAGCAAAAGAGAAAACCTGGCAGTACGACAGGCTGGTGCTGGCCACGGGTGCCTCTGCGTTTGTGCCGCCGATTGAGGGCCGCGAGCTGACGATCACCCTCAACAGCCAGCAGGAGTATCAGGCCAGCGAAACGGCGCTTCGCGACGCGCAGCGGGTAATGATTGTTGGTGGCGGGCTGATAGGCACCGAGCTGGCGATGGATTTCTGCCGGGCGGGTAAATCCGTGACTCTGGTCGACCATGCGGCGAGCATTCTGTCGTCGCTGATGCCGGCAGAAGTAAGCAGTCGCTTACAGCATCGCCTGACCGACATGGGGGTGCATCTGCTGTTGAAATCGCAGCTGCAAAGCCTGAGCAAAACCGAAGGCGGCATTCGTGCCACGCTCGACCGCAGCCGCAGCGTTGAGGTGGATGTGGTAATCGCTGCAACGGGCCTGCGCCCGGAAACCGCGCTGGCGCATCGCGCAGGCGCCGAAATACAGCGTGGCGTGAAGGTAAATAGCTACCTGCAAACCACGCAACCTGATATTTACGCGTTAGGTGACTGCGCTGAAATTAACGGTCAGGTGCTGCCATTTTTACAGCCAATTCAATTAAGTGCGATGTATCTGGCGAAAAATATGCTCGGCGGCAGCGCGCCGCTGAAATTACCCGCCATGCTGATTAAAGTCAAAACGCCGGAATTACCGCTGCATCTTGCCGGTGAAACGCAGCGTCAGGATCTGAACTGGCAAATTACCCTCGAACCGCAGGGAATGGTCGCGCGCGGCGCGGATAACGAGGGTCAGATTCGCGCTTTTGTGGTTAGTGAAGACCGGATGAAGGAGGCTTTCGCTCTGCTAAAACTGTTACCTGCTTAACCCTCGCTTTGCCGGGCGGCGCTTCGTTTACCCGGCCAACAGCAAGTCTACGCTGTCTTAATCTTTGGATTTTATTATTCACCGCCCCGATATTCCGGGGCTTTTTTTTACGTATTCTATTCATCAAATAAATGCAAAGTAGATATATCATCGCTATCAATACCTTATTTATTATTTTCGTAAATACTTTAATCTGAAACAGATTAAAAACATCATCCAGCTTTATTATTGGCAGCCGACTCAGTCTGAAAAGACATCATCAGCAGGAGGCGAATCATGGCGAATTTTTATAAATAACTCAATTATCTTTCTCGTTATTTCACACAAGCGAAGAATGCGGAATATATTTATTCCGCAAAAGTTCTACATTTCAGCATCTTTTTTATCGGTATGCCGCTATGCGCCAGCCATTGACGAAGTCGCGGAGGTTGCGCCGTGCAGGAGCCGGTTCAGGAACGTACCACCAGCGCGTCGTAGCCACGCCAGCGGTAGTTGACCATGGAGATCAGCCAGCAGGCGACAAACAGCCCAACCACCACAAACCCGGCGTTGCCCAGATTGTCGTTTACCGTGCCAATCAGATCCCACACGCCGCCGCTGAGGGCAAATTTGTCCATCAGCAGACCCAGCGCTTCCAGCCCGCCGATAAACAGCGCCACCACCACGGAGGTGCCGGTGATGGTCATGTTGTAGTAGAGCTTGCGCTGCGGCTTGTTGAACGCCCAGCCGTAGGCGCCGACCATCAGCAGGTTATCGAGGGTATCCACCAGCGCCATGCCGCTGGCGAAGAGCGCCGGGAAGACCATGATTGACCACACCGACATCCCGCTTGACGCGCTGGCGGCAGAGATCCCCAGCACGCCAATCTCGGTGGCCGTGTCAAAGCCGAGGCCAAACAGGAAACCGACCAGGTACATCTGCCAGCTTTTATTCACCAGGCGGAAGGTTTTGCCAAACAGCCAGTTCATGACGCCGCCCTGGGCAGGAAGCGTGATGTCGCCCTGCGCGGGCCTGCCCTGTTTCAGCGCCTGAAAACTGCGCCAGACGCCGCGCAGGATCACCATGTTCAGCAGCGCCATCGCCAGCAGGAAGGTGGCGGAAACGGCGGTGCCAATCAGGCTGCCGGTTTCGTGGAACCATTCCATGTTTTTCTGAAACGCCGTCGCGGTCGCGGCGATAGCAATGGAGGCCAGCACCACGATGGTGGAGTGCCCCAGCGAGAACCACGCCCCCACGCCGGAAGGACGTTTGCCCTGCTGCATCATCTTACGCGTCACGGTATCAATCGCCGCGATGTGGTCAGCGTCCACCGCGTGACGCAGCCCGTAGCACCACGCCAGCAGGCTGGCGGCCATCAGCGCCGTGCTGCCGCTAAAAGCGTGCCATGCCCATCCCCAGGCCAGCAGGTTTGCCATTACCAGAGCCAGCAGCAGAAGCGCGGCGCGAGGTTCATTGCGTAAGAGTCGTAACATTTTAAGTCCTTTGTGAACATGACCGGGCAGCGGCGATCGCCGCCTGCCCGAAGGAGATCGCTCCGTCACCTGCGGGCAGGCGCGAAGGAAAAAGAAGCGTAAAGTCAGAGAGATAATGACGCAGCCGCGCGCGCAGCAGACGGTTGTGTAGCACGCCGCCGCTGAGACAGATTGTCGACAGCGACAGGCGTCGGGCATGGCGCGCGGCGAGTTCCGCCAGCCCTTTTGCCAGCGCGTCGTGAAACGCCCACGCGCGCCCGCAGGATTCCGCCTGCCAGCTCAGCCACTGCTGCCAGAACTGCGCGAGGTTATCCACGTCCAGCGTCACCGGATGGTCGACGCCCGCGCACTGCGCCGCCAGCGCTTCCAGCCGGCAGGCCGCTTCACCTTCCCAGGATTGGGTTTCAATGCCCAGCGCGCAGGCGACCGCATCAAACAGGCGACCACAGGACGAGGCCTGCGGCGCGTTGATGCCGCGCCGGATCGCCGTTGCCATCAGCGGCCAGCTGTGGCGCTGAACCGCGCGCGTTTCCGGGTACTGCTGCCAGTCAGGGACAAACGCCAGGCAGTGGGCGAGTAAATTGCGCCACGGCTGCCGCGCCGCCAGATCGCCCCCCGGCAGCGCAACGGCAGGCAGCCCGCCCAGACGCTCGCACGCGAGATAGCTCACCCGCAGGCACTCCCCGCCCCACAGCGCGCCGTCCTCGCCCATGCCGATCCCGTCCAGCGTCAGGGCAATCACGTCTCCGCCGTCGAGCGGCCAGCCGTTCTCCGCCAGGCACGCCGCCGCATGGGCGTGATGGTGCAGTACGGTTTCGACCGGCAGCCCCTGCGCCTGCGCCCATCGTTGTGTGTGATAGCCCGGATGGGCGTCACACACCACGCGCTTCGGCTGAAAGGCGTAAATTTTCTGCATCAGCGATAGCGCGCCGCGCCACTGCGCTTCGACGCCCTCGTCACCGAGATCGCCAAAATGCTGGCTCAGCACCGCCTGGCTGCCACGCACCAGGCAGAAGGTGTTTTTCATCTCCGCGCCGGTGCATAGCATGGCGGGGATATTCTCAAAACCCGCAGGCAGCGCGACGGCATCGGGCACAAAACCGCGCGCGCGGCGAAGCATCGCGCCGTCGCGATCCACCACCGAATCGTCCATCCGCTGCAGGATATCGCGGTTGTGCAGCAGGAAGCCGTCCGCGACGTCGCCGAGCTCATCCAGCGCCTGCTGGTTGGTCATGGCAGGCGGTCTGCCGCTGAGGTTGGCGGAAGTCATCACCAGCGGGCGCTGGCAGTCCATCATCAGCAGGTGTTGCAGCGGATTAGCGGGAAGCATGATGCCAATACAATCGAGCCCGGGTGCAATCCCTTCGGGAAATCCGGGAAGCGAGGCTTTTGGGGTCAGCACAATCGGCGCTGCGGAGGAGCGTAACAGCGTCTGGATCGCCTCCGGCACGCCGTCCGCATTCGGGATCATTACCGCCAGCGGCTTAGACGGTCGCTGTTTGCGTGCCCGAAGCGTCGCGACCGCCTGCGGATTACGCGCATCGCAGACGAGATGAAAACCGCCCAGCCCTTTGACCGCGACTATGCCGCCGCTTTTCAGCATCGCCACCGCCGCGCTCAGCGCAGCCTCACGGGCAGCGGTGATGTCGCCCGCACGCCATTCCAGCGCGGGCCCACAGTCCGGGCAGGCTACCGGCTGAGCGTGAAAACGTCTGTCAGCCGGGTTACGGTATTCCGTCTCACACGGCAGGCAGAGGGGAAATGCGGCCATTGACGTGGCCGGACGGTCATAGGGCATCGCGCGGATAATGGTAAACCGCGGCCCGCAGTGCGTGCAGTTGATGAACGGATAGCGATAGCGGCGCTCGCCGGGGTCGCGCATTTCAGCCAGGCACGCCGGGCAGGTCGCGGCGTCGGGGACGATCTGCGTGTCCATCGCCCCGCCCGCGCTGTGGCGGATGGTAAAGTCCTCCGGCACCTGCGCCCACGTAAACGGCTGCGTTTCAACGTGGTCAATGCGTGCCAGCGGTGGGCAGTCCTGATGCAGCCTCGCGGTAAAGGCCCCCCCATTACCCGCGAGGCGCACCAGCACGCCCTCTCCATCATTGCAGACGTCGCCGGCCAACTGAAGCGCCTGCGCCAGCTGCCAGACGAAGGGACGAAACCCCACGCCCTGCACTTTACCGCGCACGCGCAGCTGTACGCCGTTACTGCACATACGGTTCAGAACAGCAGCGATGACGACGTGTCGAATGCCGCACGACGGCGCTTTTCGGCGCTCATCTGCTCAAGCTTCTCGCGATCCACGCAGACCAGCGCATGCGTCGGGCAGGCTTCCATGCAGGCCGGACCGGCGTCGCGGTGATAGCAAAGATCGCATTTGTTGGCTTCGGCTTTCTCCGCACGTACGCTCAGACCCATGCCGCTGTTGCGTACCACCGGACGAACAACCACCTCCATCGCGCCGTACGGGCAGGCGACCACGCAGGTTTTGCAGCCAATGCAGCGCTCCTGCATGACGTGCACAAAGCCTTTCTCGCGTTTAATCGCCCCGTTCGGGCAGACGTTCGCGCACGGTGCGTCTTCGCACTGGCGACAGATAGCGGCGGTGGAAATATTCACGCCTTTGATGACGTGGATGCGCGGCAGGAAGGTGTCAGGGGTGAGCGACGCGCAGTCCTGCTCCGCCTGATGGGAAACCACGCACGCCACTTCACAGGTACGGCAACCAATACACTTACTGGCATCGGCCATAATAAAACGGTTCATCTGCTTCTCCAGCATTACAGTTATGCGCGGAGATATTCATAAACCGTGCCAATAATTAACCTGTTGATTTTAGATGAATTTAACAATCACGATGGTGCTGTCATCGTCACTTATGACGATGACAGCTGTCGACATCAGCGGTGCGGGCCGTCAATAACGGAGTCGCGCAGGACAAGCTCGCCGGAGAAGGTCTGCTGATACTTAAACTCACCGCCGTCGAGCATGAAGATCAGGCGGCTGATGGTCTCTTTGATCATCTCCGTCACCGGAATACGCACGCTGGAGAGCGACGGCACGATGTAAGGCGCGATGGCCACGTCGTCGAAACCGATCACCGACACCGCGTCCGGTGCGGCCACGCCGCTGTCGTGGAGCTGCTTCATGGCGCCGATTGCCATATCGTCATTACTCGCCACCAGCGCCGTAAACCGTTCACCGCGCGCAAGCAGTTCGGCAACCGCCGCCGCGCCGCTGGCGGGGTTCCACTTTCCCTGCGCAATCAGCCCCTCGCGCAGCGGAATACCGTGCTGCGCCAGCGCGTCCTTGTAGCCGGAGAGACGCTCAACCCCGGTGGGGGAATCCAGCGAGCCGGTGATAAACGCGATCTCCCGGTGCCCTTTCGCAATCAGCTGCGACACCGCCTCCTGGCTGGAGGCTTTATGATCGGACCAGACGCAGTGGCTGCTGTTTTTCCGCAGGCGGCGGTTGAGCACCATAATCGGCTGTTCGCACTTCTCGACGATCTCATCCATCTCTTCCACGCTTAGAAAACGCGGATAGATAATCACCGCGTCGCAGCGCATATCGAGCAGGTACTGGATCGCCTCGCGCTCTTCATCCGCGCTGTGCTTGCCGTCCGCGAGGATCAGCTGCCGCCCCTTTTCTTCCGTCATGCGCGCGGCGTGAAACAGCAGTTCGCTAAAGTAGACGCCGTGATAGAGGGTGTTCGTCACCACCAGTCCCAGCGTCTGGGTACGTTTGGTTGCCAGGTTTCGCGCCAGCAAATTCGGGCGATAGCCGCTCTCTTCAATGGCCTGAAACACCCGGTCTTTGGTCTCCTGGCTGACGTAGCCATTTCCCGACAGCACCCGGGACACCGTGGCTTTCGAAACGCCTGCCCGCTTCGCCACTTCAAGCATCGTGGTCATAGTGTTATTCCGTCTGAATCTGATGGAGCGCAGTGTACTGCACTGCAAAAAAATTGTCGCAGCGGTGAAATCACGCTTTCGATACCTCATTGCGATCTGCATCACGAAACGAAAAAATGGTCAAAAAGCGATCTTGTTTCATTCACAGAAACTCATGATGATTATGTGGAACCGGTTTCCTACATGTCTCACAACAATAACAGGATCACATCCGATGGCCAAAAATTACGCTGCGCTGGCGAACGACGTTATCAGCGCGCTGGGCGGCAAAGAGAACATCGTCGCCGTCACCCACTGCATGACGCGTCTGCGTTTCGTACTGAAAGACGAAAGCCTGACCGACGCTGCGCGACTGAAAAGCATCAGCGGCGTGCTCGGCGTGGTACGCAACGACAACCAGTGCCAGGTCATTATTGGCAACACGGTTTCACAGGCGTACCGCGAAGTGGTGAGCCTGCTGCCCACGGACCTGCAGCCCGCAGTGCCGGAAGGTCCGCAGAAGATGACCTTACGCCGCATTGGCGCCGGGATCCTCGACGCGCTGATCGGCACCATGTCCCCGCTGATCCCGGCGATCATCGGCGGCTCGATGGTCAAGCTGCTGGCGATGATCCTCGAGATGACCGGCGTGCTGCCAAAAGGCGCGCCGACGCTCACTATTCTGACCGTCATCGGCGACGGCGCCTTCTTCTTCCTGCCGCTGATGGTGGCGGCCTCGGCGGCGGTGAAGTTCAAAACCAACATGTCGCTGGCCATCGCCATTGCCGGCGTGCTGGTGCACCCGAGCTTTATCGAGCTGATGGCGAAAGCCGCGCAGGGCGAGCACGTTGAGTTCGCCTTTATTCCGGTGACGGCGGTGAAATACACCTACACCGTCATCCCGGCGCTGGTGATGACCTGGTGCCTGTCATACATCGAACGCTGGGTGGATCGCATTACCCCGGCGGTGACGAAAAACTTCCTCAAGCCGATGCTGATCGTGCTGATTGCCGCCCCGCTCGCCATCGTGCTGATTGGCCCGCTGGGGATCTGGATCGGTAGCGCCATCTCCGCGCTGGTCTACACCATTCACGGCTACCTGGGCTGGCTCTCCGTCGCCATCATGGGCGCGCTCTGGCCGCTGCTGGTGATGACCGGGATGCACCGCGTGTTTACGCCGACCATCATTCAGACCATTGCCGAAACGGGCAAGGAAGGGATGGTGATGCCGTCGGAAATCGGCGCCAACCTGTCGCTCGGCGGCTCGTCGCTGGCGGTGGCGTGGAAAACCAAAAACCCGGAGCTGCGCCAGACGGCGCTGGCGGCAGCGGCCTCCGCCATTATGGCGGGGATCTCTGAACCGGCCCTGTACGGCGTGGCGGTGCGTCTGAAACGTCCGCTGATTGCGAGCCTGATCAGCGGCTTTATCTGCGGGGCGATCGCCGGCATGGCCGGTCTTGCCAGCCACTCGATGGCGGCACCGGGGCTGTTCACCAGCGTGCAGTTCTTTGACCCGGCCAATCCGATGACCATCGTCTGGGTGTTCGGCGTGATGGGGCTGGCAGTGGTGCTGTCGTTTGTTCTGACCCTGCTTTTAGGGTTTGAGGATATCCCGGTCGAAGATGAGGCTGAAAAAGCACGAGCCCTGCAGACCGCACCGGTACAGAACAACGCAGCAAAAGCATAAATTGAAAGCGAGGTAAGAATGTCTGTTTTTCCACAAGGATTTTTATGGGGCGGCGCGCTTGCCGCCAACCAGAGTGAAGGTGCTTACCGTGAAGGCGGCAAAGGACTGACGACGGTCGATATGATCCCCCACGGCGCGAATCGCCTGGCGGTGAAGCTCGGTAAGGAAAAGCGTTTTTCGCTGCGTGACGACGAGTTCTACCCGAGCCACGAAGCGATTGATTTTTACCATCGCTATAAAGAAGACATCGCCCTGATGGCGGAGATGGGCTTTACGGTGTTCCGCACCTCCATCGCCTGGAGCCGCCTCTACCCGAACGGCGACGAACCGCTGCCGAACCAAGAGGGCATTGCCTTCTATCGCGCGGTGTTCGAGGAGTGCAAAAAGTACAACATCGAGCCGCTGGTGACGCTCTGCCACTTCGACGTGCCGATGCACCTGGTGACGGAGTACGGCTCCTGGCGCAACCGTAAGATGGTCGATTTCTTCGCCCGCTACGCCCGCACCTGCTTCGAAGAGTTTAACGGGCTGGTGAAATACTGGCTGACCTTCAACGAAATCAACATCATGCTGCACAGCCCGTTCTCCGGCGCGGGGCTGGTGTTTGAGGAAGGCGAAAACGAAGACCAGGTGAAATACCAGGCCGCGCACCACGAGCTGGTGGCAAGCGCGCTGGCGACCAAAATCGCCCACGAGGTAAACCCGGAAAACCAGGTCGGCTGCATGCTGGCGGGCGGAAATTTCTATCCGTACTCCTGCAAGCCGGAAGACGTGTGGATGGCGCTGGAGAAAGACCGCGAGAACCTGTTCTTTATCGACGTGCAGGCGCGCGGCAGCTATCCGGCCTACTCCGCCCGCGTGTTCCGCGAAAAAGGCGTGGTGATTGTGAAAGATCCCGGCGACGACGAGCTGTTAAAAAACACCGTCGACTTTGTCTCGTTCAGCTATTACGCCTCGCGCTGCGCATCGGCGGATATGAACGCGGGCAACACCAGCGCGGCGAACATCGTGAAGTCCCTGCGTAACCCGCATATTCAGGTGAGCGAATGGGGCTGGGGCATCGACCCGCTCGGCCTGCGCATCACCATGAACATGATGTACGACCGCTACCAGAAGCCGCTGTTCCTGGTGGAAAACGGCCTCGGGGCGAAGGACGTCATTGATGAAAACGACGAGATCAACGACGACTACCGCATCAGCTACCTGCGCGAGCACATTCGCGCGATGGGCGACGCGATTGAGGACGGCGTGCCGCTGATGGGCTACACCACCTGGGGCTGTATCGACCTGGTGGCCGCCTCAACGGGCGAGATGAGCAAGCGCTACGGTTTTGTGTACGTTGACCGCGACGACGCCGGGAACGGCACGCTGGACAGAAAACTCAAGAAATCGTTCTGGTGGTATAAGAAGGTGATCGCGAGTAACGGGGCGGATCTCGAGTAGCCTGTTGCCCTCACCCCGGCCCTCTCCCACAGGGAGAGGGGTTTGGCACTGCTCAGAGCTGAGAAAAACCGCCGTCCCCAACCCACTCCGCAAGCCGTGAATAGACCCGTTCCACCGCCTCCTTCACCGGCGGCGTCATCGGGTAATAAAATCCAACGATGTCCGGCTGAATCCCCAAAAACAGCACCTCGCCCACGTCGTCTTTAATCTGATCGACCAGGTAGTTCAGCGGCATATTGTGGGTGGTCATCATAAACATCTCGGCGATGTCGTCCGGATCAATCAGGCGGATCTCGCCGGGGTTGAGCCCCATATCGGTGGCATCGACGATTAACAGCTTCTCCGGGCGCAGCTCGCGGATGGCGACCACGTCGTTTTCCGGCGCGCTGCCGCCGTCAATTACCACCCAATTGCCCTGCGGATTCGCGGCGCACATCTCTGCCAGCAGGGGGCCCGCGCCGTCGTCGCCCATCATGCTGTTGCCGACACACAGTAAAACGTCAGTCACGTAATCTCCTCACCATCAGGTAGATGGCGCTCTCCTGATGAATATCGTGCAGCATGCTAAGCAGCGTTTTGCTCCACGCCTGCTGCTCGGGGGTTTGCCTGGCGAGCGCCGCGTCAAAGGCGTTGGCGAGCATTGCAATGTGGTTGGCGTCGATGACGATCTCGCCGTACTTCGGCACGCCCTCCATCTTGCGCCGCGCCGTACTGCCCTCCTCCAGCGTGGCGATCCACGCCAGGTACTCGGGCCACGGGCAGCTCAGCGCCGCCTCCAGGCAGTCAATCACCCCGAGGTGATGCCCAATCGCCAGGCTGTAATAGACCACCTGCTGCGCCGCATCCGGCGTGGCATCGTTCTCATCAATAAACTTACGGCTCAGCTGGCTGAACACCACCGTTTCACTCATCGGATACGCGCCTCATCCACGATGCTGTTCAGGTTCGCCACGATCTCATTGAGACGCGGATCGTTTTCCGCCTCCAGCCAGCGCGCCACCTGATGGTCGCCCTGGCTCAGCAGGCGCAGATAATCGTCGGCAATCTGGCGCCCGTAGCGATAGCCCGCCAGCCTGCGCGCCGTGCGGTCAATCTTCACCCGCAGCGGCTGGACCATGTCCGGGTGCAGGATGGCCGCAGGCCGGTTGTCCAGCTCGCCCGGCTCGCGCGCGTGGATTTTCTGCTCCAGCAGGCCAAGCGCCATGGCAAAGCCGTACAGCGTCGCGGCAGGCGTTGGCGGGCAGCCCGGAATGTAGACGTCCACCGGCACGATTTTGTCGGTCCCGCCCCAGACGCAGTAGAGGTCGTGGAAGATGCCGCCGCTGTTGCCGCAGGCCCCGTACGAGATGCAGATTTTCGGGTCCGGCGCGGACTGCCAGGCGCGCAGCGCCGGCGAGCGCATGGCGCGGGTGACGGCTCCGGTAAACAGCAGGATGTCCGCATGACGCGGGGACGGCACCACTTTGATGCCGAAGCGCTCGGCGTCAAACAGCGGCGACAGCGTAGCGAAGATCTCAATCTCGCAGCCGTTGCAGCCGCCGCAGTCCACGCGGTAGACGTAGGCCGAGCGTTTGATTTTTTTCAGCAGCGACGCCTTCATGCTGGCGATGGACTCCTCCACCGTCATCGGCACCGGAATGCCGTTAGCGTCGCGCGGGCCGAGTAAATTTTCCATCAGCTGGCCTCTCTCATATGGCGGGTGATATCAATGCGGTCGGACGGCAGCAGGCACTTCTGACGCTTGCACTCCGGGCAGGTTTCAAAGCTTTCGCGGTGATGCTCCGCGCGGGCGTCACCGTTGTGCTGCAGCAGCGCGATGGCGTAGTCGATCTCTTTTTGCACGGCGAACGGGCGCTGGCAGACGCGGCAGCGGCACAGGTCAAAGCGCGACTGCTGGAGGAAGTCCTCCTTCTTCCACACCGCCAGCTCGAATTCCTGCGACAGGCGAATGGCGACCGTCGGGCAGACCTCCTCGCAGCGGCCGCAGAAGATGCAGCGCCCGAGGTTAAACTGCCAGGCCAGCTCGCCGGTTTTGAGATCCGTTTCTACCGTTAAGGCGTTCGACGGGCAGGCGTTGACGCAGGCCGCGCAGCCGATGCACTGCTGCGGGTTGTGCTCCGGCTTGCCGCGAAAATTTTTATCCACCGGCATCGGCTCCAGCGGATAGCGGCTGGTCTGAGTGCCGGTTTTGATTACTTTTTTGATAAAGGTAAACATGGCGAGTCCTTATTTCAGCGGCGAGTTTTTACGCTCGATGCTGTAGCGCTCAAGCTCTTTGTACGGCACCACCTGGCTTTTCTTCTTGCGCACGTCCACAACGGTCATGCGGTCGGTGCACGAGTAGCACGGGTCGAGGCTGCCGATGATCAGCGGCGCATCGGAAACCGTGTTGCCGCGCAGCATATAGCGCAGAGTTGGCCAGTTGGCGTAGGTGGCCGCGCGGCAGCGCCAGCGGTAGAGCTTCTGGTTGTCGCCGGTCATGCTCCAGTGGATGTCGTCCCCGCGCGGCGCTTCGGCAAAGCCGAGGGCAAAACGGTTCGGAATGTAGGTGAAGCCTTCCACCATCAGCGGGCCGCCCGGCAGGTTATCGAGGCCGTAGTCGATCATGTTCAGGGCGGTGAACACCTCGTTGATGCGCACCTTGAGGCGCGAGATGACGTCGCAGCCCTGCTCGCTGTGCACGGTCATCGGCAGCAGGCCGTAGCCGACGAACGGGTGATCGGCACGCGTGTCGCGGGCGTGGCCGCTGGCGCGCACCATCGGGCCGACGTTGCTGAAGTCGCGGGCGATCTCCGGGTCAAGGCGGCCGATGCCGACGGTGCGCTGCTCGATGTTTGGCGTGCTGAGCAGCATGTCCACCAGCTCCTGCACGTCGCGGCGCATCTGCTGCGCCAGCTGGCGGGTCTGGATCATGTCGTCCTTCAGCAGGTCGCGGCGGATCCCGCCGATCAGGTTCAGGCCGTAGGTTTTACGCGCCCCGGTGAGGATCTCCGCCATCTTCATTGACGCTTCACGCACGCGGAAGAACTGCATAAACCCGGAGTCAAAACCGACGAAGTGGCAGGCCAGGCCGAGGTTCAGCAGGTGCGAGTGCAGACGCTCCACCTCCAGCAGAATGGCGCGGATCATCTGCGCGCGCTCCGGCACCACGATCCCCATGCCGTTCTCCACCGAGGTGGTGTAGGCGGTGCTGTGGGCGAAGCCGCAGATACCGCACACGCGGTCAGAGAGGAACGTCACTTCGTTGTAGCCCATGCGGGTTTCCGCCAGCTTTTCCATGCCGCGGTGGACGTAGAACAGGCGGTAGTCGGCGTCGATGATGTTTTCGCCGTCGACGAACAGGCGGAAGTGGCCCGGTTCGTCGGAGGTAACGTGCAGCGGGCCGATCGGCACCACGTTGTTCTTCTTGCTGCCCAGCTCGTTGATAAACTCGTAGGTTTCGCTGTCGGTGGTCGGCGCCGGGCGCTGGCGGTAGTCCATGCTGTCTTTGCGCAGCGGATAGAGTTCGTCCGGCCAGTCGTCCGGCAGCACCAGGCGGCGCTCGTCCGGCAGGCCGACCGGCACCAGGCCGTACATGTCGCGCACTTCGCGCTCGCCCCAGACGGCGGCGGGCACGCGCGGCGTGACGGACGGGTATTCCGGCTTAGCCGGGTCGACTTCGACGCGCACGGTGAGCCAGCACTTTTCGCCCTGCTCCATCGACATCACGTAGTACACCGCATAGTTGCCGCACAGCTGGCGCTCGTCGTTGCCGAACAGCACCGACAGCCAACCGCCCTGCTGGTAGTACAGAAACTCCACCACTTCCGGCAGATAGTTCACCTTAATGGTGACGGTTACCTGGTCTTTGGTTTGCCAGGACTCCTCCAGCACCACGCCGGGGAAAGCCTGATGCAACGCGGCGAGATACTGCTGACCTTTCTTTTCTTCAGACATAAATACTCTCTTTAATCACGCCACCAGCAAGGAGACGAACGCTAAAAATGCAAAACCAAAACCGGCCCAGGTGATGCGCGACGTTTCCACAAAACGCAGGCGCGCCATGCTGTTTTCAAACAGGGCAATCACCAGCACGCCTACCAGCAGCTTGAGGGCGGCAACCACGACGGCCAGCACCAGACCGCCTGCGGAGAAGTGCGTCATCTGCCCCCACGGGAAGAAGACGCCGACAAACATCTGCAGCACCACCAGCTGTTTGAGGCTGATGCCCCACTTCAGCACCGCGAATCCATAGCCGCTGTACTCGGTAAGCGGCCCCTCCTGCAGCTCCTGCTCGGCTTCCGCGAGGTCGAACGGCAGTTTGCCCATCTCAATAAACGTGGCGAACGCGCAGGCGCACAGCGCCAGCACCAGCGGGATCGAGCGCGCCACCGGCCAGTGGTAAACGGTGTGGGTGATAAAGCTGATGTGGGTGGAGCCCGCGACCTGCGCGGCGACCCACAGCCCCAGCAGCAGGATCGGCTCCACCAGCACGCCGAGCATTGCCTCGCGGCTGGCACCGATGCCGGTAAACGGGCTCCCGGTGTCCAGGCCCGCAATCGCAAAGAAGAAGCGGGCGATGGCAAAGAGGTAGATAAGCGTGATCAGATCGCCAAGCACGGGCAGCGGCGACGCCACCGTCACCACCGGCAGCGCGGTGGCGATGGTCAGCATCACGCCCACCATCACAAACGGCGTCAGGCGGAAGACCCAGCCTGCGGCGTCCGGCGCGACGCTCTGACGGGAGAGCAGTTTAAAGAGATCGCGGTATTCCTGAAGCACCCCAGGCCCGCGACGGTTATGCATTCGGGCGCGCGCCACGCGCGTGATGCCCGACAGCAGCGGCGCAGCGGCGAACAGCACCAGCGCCTGAAGAATTGCCAGTAACAGACTCATGTCAGGCTCCTCGTGAAATCACAATGACCACCAGCACCGCCAGCTCGATGACCGCCAGACGGCGGAACAGCGCGGGTGCGGCGGCGCTCTGCCAGCCGGGTACCCAGCCTACCGGGTTCAGCCAGTGGCGCAGCTTCAGCACGGCGGCGAAGTTCTCCTTCACCGGCATGGCAAAACCGTGGGCGGTGATGACCATCGACTGTTCGTGTTCGTAGCCGCAGGCCCACGCCGAACCGCGCGAGCGGGAGGCGAGCCGGTCGCGTTTGAAGAACAGCATCAGGACGAGCGGCAGCAGCGGTGCGCCAATCAGCAGCAGCGCGATCATGGGCTGAGAGACGGTGGTATTCGCCACGGTCAGCGGCAGCGGAATGGCGTTGCCCAGCAGCGGCAGCAGCCACGGCGCGGCGATGCCGCCCGCGATGCAGCACAGCGCCAGCGCGACCACGCTGATGCCCATCAACAAGGGTGCGCAGCAGGCGTTTTCCGCTTCGCGGGTGCGCGGCGCGCCGAGGAAGGTCACGCCGTAGACTTTCGCCATACACATCACCGCCAGCGCCCCGGTAATCGCCAGCCCGACCGCCAGCAGCGGGCCGAGCAGGCGTGCGATAAATGCGTCGCTCTGGCCGAGCGCGAAGAAGGACTGATAGATCACCCACTCCCCGGCAAAGCCGTTCAGCGGCGGCAGCGCGGCCATTGCCATCAGCCCGACCAGCATCGCCAGCGAAATCACCGGCATCTTTTTGCCAATCCCGCCCAGCTTTTCGATATCCCGATGACCGGTGCGGAACCAGACGCTGCCCGCGCCGAGGAACAGGGTGCTTTTAAACAGGCTGTGGTTGACGAGGTGATAAAGACCGCCGATAAACCCGGCGGCAATCAGCGCCGGATGATTGAGCGCTAGCCCGGTCACTCCCGCGCCAATGCCGAGCAGGATGATGCCGATATTTTCCAGGGTGTGGTACGCCAGCAGGCGCTGGATATTGTGCTCCATCAGCGCGTACAGGCCGCCGACGAACGCGGTAATCATTCCGGCGACCAGCAGCACGACGCCCCACCACAGCGGCGGCTGTCCGCCGGTCAGCGTAATCGCCAGAATCCCGAACAGACCCACTTTCATCACCACCGCAGAAAACAGCGCGGCGGCGGGCGCGGAGGCATTCGCATGCGCCTGCGGCACCCAGCCGTGCAGCGGGATGATGCCAGCGAGCAGGCCAAAGCCGAGCACGCCCAGCAGCCAGACGTCGTTCCCCAGCGGATGGCCGTTGAGCGCAGCGAAGTCCAGCGTGCCGAAGCGGTGCCACACCAGCCAGCAGGCCAGCGTCAGCAGCAGCGTCCCGAGGCGTCCCAGCGCAAACCACAGCTTGCCGGAGGTGCTGCAGCCGGTCAGGAACACGCCGCACAGCGCCATGATTTCCGCCATCACCACCAGCGCGCCGAGGTTGCTGGCAATAACGGTGCAGACCGCCGCCGCCATCAGCAGGTTAACCAGCAGGCCGTTAGCCCTGGCGTGCGGATGGCGGTGCCAGTCGATATTGAACAGGCTGATAAACAGCCCGCACAGGCCAAACGTCACCAGCCAGATGGCGTTCAGCGGCGTGATCGCAACCGAGTGGCGAATCAGCGGCATCACGGCCTCTGAGGACTGGCCGCCGAGCAGGACATCGCCGCCTGCCGCCAGCGTCATCAGGCTAGCAACCGCCCCGCCGATCCCGGCGATCGCGCCGCTCAGAGTTTTATGGAATGAGAAGATCAGCGCCAGAACAGCGGCGGCAGCAAAACAGGCTACCGCGCTGGTAATCATCATCGCCGCGTTCATTTCGCCCCCTCGTTAAGCGCCTGTAGCAGAGAAAGGTCGCCAAAATCACTGTTGATGGTCAGCTCGCGTTTACGCTTGCTGGTACGGGCGATGTCGCGAATGTTAACCAGAATCAACGCCTTAGTCGGGCAGGTGCGCACGCAGGCCGGGCCCTGCTCATCGAAGCTGCACAGGTCGCATTTCACCGCAACGGCACGGATGCCGGGCACCCAGTCCAGCAGCGTACTTACGCGTGCCGGAGCCGGTGGCGCGGGTGGGGCTTTTGGCGAGTTGGCGTTCGCCGGAATATGCAGCGGACGGCTGCCGGAAAATTCAATCGCGCCGAACGGGCAGGCAATGCCGCACAGCTTGCAGCTTACGCACAGGCTTTCGTTCAGCTGGACAGCGCCATCAACGCGGGTGATGGCATTCACAGGGCAGACACCCGCGCAGGGGGCGTCTTCACAGTGATGGCAGAGCTGCGGGGCAGACTCTTTTTCATTACGCATGACGTGCAGGCGCGGCATGGACTGCAGCCCATGCAGGCGATGCGTTTCCGAGCACGCCGCCTCACAGGTTCGACAGCCAATACAGACCGTCGAGTCAGCAATTACAAAACGGTTCACCGGGTTATCCTCTGGTGATAGTCATTTTTGACGAAAAACTGTCTTGTCGACACTTCTCGACACGCAGGAGTCAGGCCACGTTCGCTGAGGCGTTTCCGTCCATCAGCTGCTTCAGGTTGACCGGGAGATCGTGTTCAACGGCGGCATACAGGCCGTTATAGACCGGCGCGATTTTTTCCAGATAGTGCTCCAGCACCTGCTGGCGATCGCGGTTGCTGACGTGGCCATCCACCATGCCATCAGCCATCAGCTGCGCCTTCGCAATACACTGTTTTTCGCCGTCTTTTGTCTCGAGGTGGTACTCAATGGTGTGGCTGTTGAAGTTGTCCGCCAGGGTAACGTTAATGGTGAAATGGCCGAACAGGACGAAGCGCATGTCGCCCTGCGCCGCGCAGCTCATCGCGTGGTGAAGACGCGCTTTCGAGAGGGTGATGCCCTGAACCAGAGAGTTGCAGTAGAGGTGCCACTGGTCCTGCAGCTGCTGATGACGCTGCGCGATGTAATCCGCTTTTTCGCTGATTTCCCAAATAGTCATAGAAGGTATCCGTTTAATGGAGATAGCGGCTGTTAAGCAGATTCCATGCCAGTTTTTATCCTTATGATTTTAAATGGTTTTAATTGCAAAACCGCTGTCAACGCCGCGGTGTCGACGTGTCATTTCGACAGCGTTGACATCGTCACGCCTTAACAAAAATCAAGCTGGCACCGTTATTGCATTCAATGGCGCAATTCATTGAGGAGGCGTCATGCACGAAATCACCCTCTGCCAGCGGACCCTGGAGCTTATCGAACAGCAGGCAGTGCAAAACCACGCGAAGCGCGTCACCGGCGTCTGGCTGAAGGTCGGGGCATTTTCCTGCGTCGAGACCAGCGCCCTGAATTTCTGTTTTGAGCTGGTGTGTCGCGGCACGCTGGCGGAAGGCTGCGAACTCCATATTGAAGAGCAGCAGGCGGAGTGCTGGTGCGAGCAGTGCCGGCAGTACGTCACCCTGCTGTCATCAAAGGTTCAGCGCTGTCCGCAGTGTCAGAGCACCGGTCTTCGCATCGTGGCGGACGACGGCATGCAGATCCAACGCCTCGAAATCGAGAAGGAGTAAATTATGTGTAGCACCTGCGGTTGCGCCGAAGGCAACCTGTATATAGAAGGGGATGAACACCGTCCCCATTCCGCGTTTCGCTCCGCGCCCTTTTCGCCAGCCCCGCGGCCAGCTGCGGCTTTAACCGGTATCACCTTCTCCCCGCAACGCTCCGCTGCGGGCGATCTGCACTACGGCCATGGCGAAGCGGGTACCCACGCGCCGGGCATCAGCCAGCGCCAGATGCTGGAGGTGGAAATCAACGTGCTGGACAAAAATAACCAGATCGCCGCCCGCAACCGCGCGCGCTTTGCCACCCGCAAACAGCTGGTGCTGAACCTGGTCTCCAGCCCCGGCTCCGGCAAAACCACGCTGTTAACGGAAACGCTCAAACGCCTGAACGGGCGCGTCTCCTGCGCGGTGATCGAAGGCGACCAGCAAACCGTTAACGACGCGGCGCGCATTCGCGAAACCGGCACCCCGGCGATTCAGGTCAATACCGGCAAAGGCTGCCACCTGGATGCGCAGATGATTGCCGACGCCGCCCCGCGTCTGCCGCTGGCGGATAACGGCATTCTGTTTATTGAAAACGTCGGCAACCTGGTCTGCCCGGCAAGCTTCGATCTGGGCGAACGCCACAAGGTGGCGGTGCTTTCGGTGACCGAAGGCGAAGACAAGCCGCTGAAGTACCCGCATATGTTTGCCGCCGCCTCCATCATGCTGCTGAACAAAGTCGACCTGCTGCCGTACCTGAACTTCGACGTGGATAAGTGCCTGTCCTGCGCCCGGGAAGTGAATCCCGAGATTGAGATCCTGCTGGTCTCCGCCACGCGCGGCGACGGCATGGACGCCTGGCTGAACTGGCTGGAGAGTGAACGATGTGCATAGGCGTACCGGGACAAATCCATTCCATTGACGGGAACCAGGCCAAAGTGGAGGTCTGCGGCATCCTGCGCGACGTGGACCTGACGCTGGTGGGCAGCAGCGATGAAACGGGCGCATCGCGTCTCGGCCAGTGGGTGCTCGTCCACGTGGGGTTTGCCATGAGCGTGATTAACGAAGCGGAAGCCCGCGACACGCTGGATGCCCTGCAAAACATGTTCGACGTGGAGCCTGACGTGGGCGCGCTGCTGTACGGCGAGGAGCGTTAGCCATGCGTTACGTTGATGAATACCGCGCGCCCGAGCAGGTGCTGCAGCTTATCGGGCACCTGAAAACGCGCGCGGCGCTGCTGGACTACACCAAAGAGAGACCGCTGCGGATCATGGAGGTGTGCGGCGGACACACGCACGCCATCTTCAAATTTGGCCTCGACCAGCTGCTGCCGGAGAACATCGAGTTTATCCACGGCCCCGGCTGCCCGGTGTGCGTGCTGCCGATGGGGCGCATCGACAGCTGTATCGAAATTGCCAGCCAGCCCGACGTCATTTTCTGCACCTTTGGCGACGCGATGCGCGTGCCGGGGAAAAACGGCTCGCTGCTGCAGGCGAAAGCGCGCGGGGCCGACATCCGGATCGTCTATTCGCCGATGGATGCCCTGACGCTGGCGGAGGACAACCCCGCGCGCAAGGTGGTGTTTTTTGGTCTGGGGTTTGAAACCACCATGCCCGCCACCGCCATCACGCTGCAGCAGGCGAAAGCGCGCGGCGTCGGGAATTTTTTCTTCTTCTGCCAGCACATTACGCTCATTCCCACGCTGCGCAGCCTGCTGGAAGAGCCGGGAAACGGCATTGACGCCTTTCTGGCACCGGGGCATGTCAGCATGGTAATTGGCACAGACGCCTACGGTTTTATCGCTGAACAGTACAATCGTCCGTTAGTGGTCGCTGGTTTCGAACCACTTGATCTACTGCAAGGTGTCACCATGCTGGTTGAGCAGAAAATAGCGGCCCTGAGTGCAGTGGAAAACCAGTACCGCCGCGTGGTGCCGGATGCGGGAAATGAGCGGGCGCAGCAGGCGATAGCTGACGTGTTCAGCGTTGAGGGCGACAGCGAATGGCGTGGTCTGGGGCTGATTGCCGAATCCGGCGTGCGCCTGACGCCAGCCTATCGCGCGTTCGACGCCGAAGCGCATTTCCGCCCGCAGCCGCAGCAGGTTTGCGACGATCCCCGGGCCCGCTGCGGCGACGTGCTCACCGGTAAATGCAAACCGCATCAATGCCCGTTATTTGGCAATACCTGTAACCCGCAAACGGCGTTTGGCGCGCTGATGGTCTCCTCCGAAGGGGCGTGTGCCGCGTGGTATCAGTATCGCAACCAGGAGAGTGAAGCATGAATACGGTTGAAATGGCGCACGGCAGCGGCGGACAGGCGATGCAGCAGCTGATTAACCGGCTGTTTATGGAAGCCTTCAACAACCCCTGGCTCGCCGAACAGGAAGACCAGGCGCGCATTGACCTTGCAACCCTCACCGCGCAGGGCGACAGGCTGGCGTTCTCCACCGACAGCTACGTGATCGATCCGCTGTTCTTCCCCGGCGGCGATATCGGCAAGCTCGCCGTCTGCGGCACGGCCAACGACGTGGCGGTCAGCGGCGCCATTCCGCGCTACCTCTCCTGCGGGTTTATCCTCGAAGAGGGGTTACCGATGGAGACGCTCACGGCAGTGGTCAACAGCATGGCGCACACCGCGCGCGAGGCGGGGATAGCTATCGTCACCGGCGATACCAAAGTGGTGCAGCGCGGCGCGGCCGACAAGCTGTTTATCAACACCGCCGGCATGGGGGCGATCCCCGCCGATATTCACTGGGCGGCACAGCATCTTAGCGTGGGCGACGTGCTGATCGTGACCGGAACGCTGGGCTGCCACGGGGCGACCATCCTAAACCTGCGCGAAGGTCTGGGGCTGGACGGGGAACTGCGCAGCGACTGCGCGGTGCTCACCCCGCTGATCCAGACGCTGAGGGGTATTCCCGGCGTGAAAGCCCTGCGGGACGCGACGCGAGGCGGCGTGAACGCCGTGGTCCACGAATTTGCAGCAAGCTGCGGGTACGGGATTGAACTCACCGAGTGTAGCCTGCCCGTGAAGCCTGCCGTTCGCGGCCTTTGCGAACTGCTGGGCCTTGACCCGCTTAACTTCGCCAACGAAGGCAAACTGGTGATTGGCGTTGAACGCGCGGCCGCGGAAGCCGTTCTTGAACAGCTGCGGGCTCATCCGTCAGGAAAAGAGGCGGCGATGATTGGTGAAGTGGTTGAGCGCAAAGGGGTGCGCCTGGCCGGGCTGTATGGCGTTAAACGGACGCTGGATCTGCCGCACGCGGAACCCTTACCCCGTATTTGCTAGAACCGCGCCAAAAGCGGTCAGCACTGAATCTCTTTTTTGCCAGTTTCTATTGGAAAGCAATATGCCGTATACACCGATGAGCGATCTTGGACAGCAGGGCCTGTTTGACATCACGCGCACACTTTTACAGCAGCCCGATCTCGGCGCGCTGAGCGATGCCCTGACGCGGCTGGTCAGGCAATCGGCGCTGGCGGACAGCGCCGCGATTGTGCTCTGGCATAGCGGAACGCTGCGCGCGAGCTACTACTCGACGCGTGATAATGGCAAAACGTTTGAATACGAAGACGAAACGTATCTGGCGCATGGCCCGGTGCGCCGCATACTCTCCCGGCCTGAAGTGCTGCACTGCAACTTTGCGGAGTTCCGCCAGGCGTGGCCGAAGCTGGCGGAAAGCGACCTCTATCAGCCTTTCGGGCATTACTGCATGCTGCCGCTGGCGGCTGAGGGCCAGATTTTTGGCGGCTGCGAGTTTATCCGCACGACCGACCAGCCCTGGAGCGAGGCGGAATACGAGCGCCTGCACACCTTTACCCAGATTGTGGCCGTCGTCGCGGAGCAGATCCAAAGCCGCGTCACCAATAACGTCGATTACGACCTGCTGAGCCGCGAGCGCGACAACTTCCGCATTCTGGTCGCCATCACCAACGCCGTGCTCTCCCGCCTGGACATGGACGAGCTGGTCAGCGAAGTCTCGAAAGAGATCCACCACTATTTCAAAATCGACGCCATCAGCATTGCGCTGCGCGGCCATCGCAAGGGCAAGCTGAACATCTACTCCACGCACTATCTCGATGAAGCCAACCCGGCGCACGAGCAGAGCGAGGTGGACGAAGCGGGCACCCTTTCCGAGCGGGTCTTCAAGAGCAAAGAGATCCTCCTGCTCAACCTGAACGAGCAGGACCCGGTCGCGCCGTACGAGCGGATGCTGTTTAACACCTGGGGCAATAAAATTCAGACCCTGTGTCTGCTGCCGCTGATGTCCGGCAACACCATGCTGGGCGTGCTAAAGCTGGCGCAGTGCGAGGAGGGCGTGTTTACCACCGCCAACCTGAAGCTGCTGCGCCAGATTGCCGAGCGTATTTCCATCGCGCTGGATAACGCCCTCGCCTATCAGGAAATTCATCGCCTGAAAGAGCGGCTGGTGGATGAGAACCTGGCCCTGACCGAACAGCTCAACAACGTGGACAGCGAGTTTGGTGAAATCATCGGGCGCAGCGACGCCATGTACAGCGTGCTTAAGCAGGTTGAGATGGTGGCGCAAAGCGACAGCACGGTGCTGATTCTGGGCGAAACCGGCACGGGCAAAGAGCTGATAGCCCGCGCAATCCACAACCTGAGCAACCGCAACAGCCGACGGATGGTGAAGATGAACTGCGCCGCGATGCCTGCGGGACTGCTGGAAAGCGATCTGTTCGGCCACGAGCGCGGAGCATTCACCGGGGCCAGCAGCCAGCGGCTGGGCCGTTTTGAGCTGGCCGACAAAAGCTCGCTGTTCCTCGACGAAGTGGGCGATATGCCGCTGGAGCTACAGCCGAAACTGCTGCGCGTCCTGCAGGAGCAGGAGTTTGAGCGCCTGGGCAGCAACAAGCTTATCCAGACCGACGTGCGGCTGATTGCCGCCACCAACCGTGACCTGAAAAAAATGGTCGCCGACCGCGAGTTTCGCAGCGATCTTTACTATCGTCTGAACGTCTTCCCGATCTTCCTGCCGCCGCTGCGCGAGCGCCCGGAAGATATCCCCCTGCTGGTCAAAGCCTTTACCGCGAAGATCGCTCGCCGGATGGGGCGAAACATCGACAGTATTCCTGCCGAGACGTTGCGCACTCTTTCATCGATGGAATGGCCCGGCAACGTGCGCGAGCTGGAAAACGTCATCGAACGCGCGGTGCTGCTGACGCGCGGTAACGTGCTGCAACTCTCCCTGCCTGAGGTTACGCTTCCTGACGTGACCGCGCCCGCCGCCGAGACAGCGAAAGAGGGAGAAGATGAATATCAGCTCATTATGCGCGTGCTGAAAGAGACCAACGGCGTGGTCGCCGGGCCAAAAGGTGCCGCCCAGCGCCTGGGGTTAAAACGCACCACCCTGCTGTCACGCATGAAGCGTCTCGGGATTGATAAAGAGAGCCTCATTTAAGACCTTATTCCGGCGGTGTTTTTCTGACACCGCCTTTTGTTCCCCTGCGTAATTGTCCCTCATTGACACAAAATCGTTTCCTCTGTATAAAATTCCGCCTTAATAATGAGTTTCATTTGCATCAATAATAATTTTAATGAAGGGTAGCGTTTCATGAAAAAGGTCATCTGCGCGTTAGGCCTGGCGATTGCGTCGGTCGGTTCTGCTCTGGCAACCACCTATCCCCTGACGATTGAAAACTGTGGCTACAAAGAGACGTTCACCAAAGCACCGGAACGCGTCGTGGCCCTGGGCCAGAACACCGTCGAAATTTTGCTCCTGCTGGGCCTGGAAGATAAGGTGAAGGCCAGCGCCTTCTGGCCGACCAAAGTGCTGCCGCAGCTGGCGGAACAGAACGCAAAAATCAAAACCCTGACGGTCGAAATCCCGACCCTTGAATCCGTTCTTGCGCAAAATCCTGACTTTGTCCCGGCGCAGTCCCCGCTGCTGCTGGGGCCTGAAAGTAAGGTCGCAAAACGCGAAGACCTGATGACACTGGGCGTGAACAGCTACGTGTCGCCGGGCATGTGCGCGACCAAAAAAGCCACCGGCGATATGTACGGCAGCCGCCAGAAGCTGTGGGATATGACGTATCTCTATAAAGAGATTGAGGATTTCGCCAAAATCTTTAACGTTGAAGACCGCGGTCAGGCCGTTATTGCCGATTTCAAAAACCGCGAGGCCGACCTGCGTAAGGAATTCGGCAAGAGTAAAAAAGACCTTTCGTTTGTCTTCTGGTTCTCCAGTTCATCCCCTTCTGCAGACGCCTACGTCGGCGGTAAAAATAGCCCCTCAGGGTTTATCGCCAGCCTGATGGGCGGCCATAACGCCATTACGTCCGAGACCGAATGGCCAACCGTAGGCTGGGAAAGCATTATTGCCGCCAATCCGGATGTCATTGTGGTGTCCAGCCTGGACCGCAACCGCTGGGCGCTGGATAACGCGGAAGAAAAAATCAAATTCCTGAAGAGCGATCCGGCGGTCAGCCAGCTGGACGCGGTGAAAAAAGGCCATATCGTGATGATGGACGGCCAGGCGATGAACCCGACGATCCGCACGATTTACGGAGCTGAGCAGGTCGGCGAACAGCTCAGAAAGCTGGGGCTGAACTGATGACAACCGCTGTTCTTCAGGCCCGGCAGAGCCTGGTTCTGACGACCTCGGGTTTGCTCGCCCTGGTACTGTTATCTCTGACGATCGCGCTGAGCGTCAGCGTCGGCGAGTTGTCCATCCCGCTGGATAAGGTGTTTTACGCCATCAGCAATAAAATGGGGCTCACCGAGGTTCCGCTCACCCGCATCTATGAGAGCGTGATCTGGGACTTTCGCCTGAGCCGCGCGCTGGTGGCGGCCTGCTGCGGCGCGGGGCTGGCCATCTGCGGTGCCGTATTGCAGAGCCTGCTGAAGAACGCCCTGGCGGAACCTTACGTGCTCGGCGTGTCGGCAGGTGCCTCAACCGGGGCGGTGTCGGTCGTCGTTTTGGGGATTGGCACGGGTGCGGTGTCGTTGTCTGCCGGGGCCTTTGCCGGGGCGTTCGCCGCCTTTGCGTTTGTCGCGTTTCTGACGAACGGCGCGCGCGGGGGAAATGAACGTACCATTCTGGCTGGCGTTGCCGCCTCACAGCTGTTCAACGCCATTACTGCCTACACCATCAGCACCTCCGCCAGCGCCCAGCAGGCGCGCGACGTGATGTTCTGGCTTCTGGGCAGCTTCAGCGGCGTTCGCTGGCCGGAATTCCAGCTGGCGCTGGTGGTGGTGCTGACTGGATTAGCCGTTTGCCTCTACTATTCCCGGGCGCTGGATGCCTTTACGTTCGGTGATGACGCTGCCGCCTCTTTAGGTATTGCTGTCCCGTGGGTGCGCCTGACGCTCTTTACCACTACCGCGCTGATTACCGCGACGATTGTCAGCATGGCGGGCTCAATCGGCTTTGTCGGGCTGGTGGTCCCGCACGTGATGCGTTTCCTGTTCGGGCCGCTGCACCGCACGCTGCTGATTGCCAGCGCGCTGGCAGGGGCGATCCTGATGGTGCTGGCAGACATTGCCTCGCGCATGCTGATTGCGCCGCAAAGCCTGCCCGTCGGCGTGGTCACCGCGCTGGTTGGCGTGCCTTTCTTTGCCGTGATTATCTACCGTTCAAGGAATAAGTGATGAGTATCTGCGCTGAAAATATTACCTGGAAGGTCGGCAAAAAGGTCATCGTTAACGACGTCTCGCTGAAGGTGTCACGGGGCGAAACGGTAGGGCTGCTTGGCCCTAACGGCTGCGGTAAATCATCGCTTCTGCGCATTCTGGCAGGTCTGCGCCGCCCGGATGCTGGCTGTGTGACGCTGGACGGCCAGGACATCTCCCGCATCGCCAAAAAGCAGCTGGCGCGCCGGGTCGCCTTCGTCGAGCAGCACGGCATGACGGACGCCAACATGCGCGTGCGGGACGTGGTGAAACTCGGGCGTATTCCGCACCACTCCGCTTTTTCCAACTGGAGCAACCACGATGACGAAACCGTCACCGCCGCCCTGCAGCGCGTGGATATGCTGGATAAAAGCGGCCAGGGCTGGCTGAGCCTCTCCGGCGGAGAGCGCCAGCGGGTGCATATTGCCCGCGCGCTGGCTCAGACCCCAACGGAAATCCTGCTGGACGAACCGACCAACCACCTGGACATTCATCATCAGATGCAGCTGATGCAGCTGATCAGCGAATTACCGGTCACCAGCATTGTCGCTATCCACGATCTCAACCACGCCTCGATGTTCTGCGACTCGCTGATTGTGATGCAGAAAGGACAAATTGTGGCGACGGGGACACCGCAGGATATCTTATCCGAGTCGCTGCTGTGGGATGTCTTCCGGGTGAAAACCAAAATCGAGACCTCGCCGTTCCATGGCAAAAAACACATCCACTTTATCGTTTAGGGGCGAGTGAACGACGATGCCCCTTCGCCCTGCCGCCACGCTCTGGCCGCCCGTCTTACTGGGTAGCCAGTTTGTTTTCAACATTGGCTTTTACGCCGTCGTTCCCTTCCTGGCGATATTCCTGCGCGACGACATGCTGCTCTCCGGCGGACTGATCGGGCTGATCCTGGGCCTGCGTACCTTCTCGCAACAGGGGATGTTTATCGTTGGCGGTGCGCTCTCGGACCGGTTTGGCGCGAAAGTGATTATCCTGAGCGGCTGTATTGTTCGTGTTTCAGGCTATCTGCTGCTGGCCTTCGGGGAATCCCTGTGGCCGATTATTCTGGGCGCGTGTCTGACGGGCGTTGGCGGCGCGTTATTCTCCCCCTCGATTGAGGCACTGCTGGCAAAAGCAGGCACTCACAGCGAGGCAAAAGGCAAACGCAGCCGCGCGGAGTGGTTTGCGCTCTTTGCCGTCTGCGGAGAGCTCGGCGCGATACTGGGCCCGGTTGCTGGCGCCCTGCTCACCGGCCTCGGCTTTCGTCAGGTGGCGCTGGCGGGAGCTGGCGTCTTTATCATTGCGCTAGTGGTGCTCTACTTTTGCCTGCCTGCTGCTGGCCACCGTTCACAGACGCTGAAAATACAGCCCTGGTGGACAACGTTCCGTCAGCCGCGCTTTGTCGCCTTTATCATTGCCTACAGCTCGTGGCTGTTAAGCTATAACCAGCTTTATCTGGCGCTGCCGGTGGAGATCCAGCGTTCTGGCGGTAACGAGAAAGATCTCGGCCCGCTTTTTATGCTGGCCTCCGTTCTGATCATCACCTTACAGCTGCCGCTGGCGCGCTTCGCCCGTCGCGTGGGCGCGGTGAGAATTTTGCCGGTGGGATTTTTGCTCCTTTCAGCCGCCTTTGCGAGCGTGGCGACGTTTGCCCCGATGACGCCGCCGGAAGGCTGGCTGCGCTTACTGCCTTCTGTCTGTTTTGTGACGCTGTTGACGCTGGGGCAAATGCTGCTGGTGCCCTCGGCTAAAGATCTGATCCCTCGGTTTGCGGAGGAATCCACGCTTGGCGCGCACTACGGCGCACTCGCCACCGCCGGAGGCATAGCGGTACTGGCGGGAAACCTGGTGTTTGGCAGCCTGCTGGACCGCGCGCTGGTGCCCTCTACGCAGGCGATGTATCCCTGGCTGCTGCTGGCCCTCTTCCCGCTCTGCAGCGCGCTGGCCCTGAAGGTGATTTGCCGTCCGCTGAGACGCTGAACCGATCACTTTTTCGGACGGTACTTCTCCGGCAGTTCCGGCACGGGACGGCGGTCATCCATCAGATGGCGAACGGTAAGAATAGGATGACGCCATAACATACGCGGGCCTGCCCAGCGCATAACCTGCTTCATCTCTTCACGTCTGGCAGGCTGGTAGCAGTGTACGGGGCACTGCTTGCAGGCCGGCTTTTCCTCACCGAAAACGCATTTATCCAGGCGCTTATCGGCATAAGCGTTGAGCGCCTGATAATACCCTTCCTCCTGAGAGGCCTGCGGGCACTGCTTTTCATACAACGCGATCATTTTCGCGATGGTCTCTTTTTCTCGTGAGATGCGTTTACCGGACATAGCGGATTACCGAATAATAAAGTGCATCAATAATACACCTTTCAACGCTGGATTTCAGCGGTTGCATTTCGTTTCCTGAAGGCTGATTCCAGTTTTAGTCCTGCACCGGCGAACAATCACTGGTATTTTATACAGTCATCAGAAATGACCTTTGTCCGTGTTGTCTGGAGACCCTATGCAAGAGCTCACGATCGGCAAACCCTATCGCCATTTGAAAGTGGGATATTTTAGAAAGCGCCATGAAGACCGCAATACCAAGATACCGAAGCGCTACAGCGTGCATGCGGCGCTGAGCTTGAAAGGTGACTGGCTTGAAAAGGCGGGATTTACAACCCATTCCCGAGTCAGGGTGGGCGTGGAGCATGGAAAAATTGTCATCGAATTAATGGCGGAAGATGCCTCGTAAAGCCACGACATTTTTCTGCGCCGGACCTTTTTTTCATGCGACAATAGAAGGAACAAACGGCCATTGAGCCCATCAAAACGGTTTATTTTCAAAGAAATGGACATCATAACTCCATGAGCACAATCGACAATTTCGACGCACATACGCCGATGATGCAGCAGTATCTGAAGCTGAAAGCACAGCATCCGGAAATCCTGCTGTTTTACCGTATGGGCGATTTTTACGAGCTGTTTTATGACGATGCTAAGCGTGCATCGCAGCTGCTCGACATCTCGCTGACCAAACGTGGCGCATCGGCAGGCGAGCCCATTCCTATGGCAGGTATCCCGCACCACGCGGTAGAAAACTACCTGGCGAAGCTGGTGAATCAGGGCGAGTCCGTTGCCATCTGCGAACAGATCGGCGATCCGGCGACCTCAAAAGGCCCGGTGGAACGCAAAGTCGTGCGCATCGTTACGCCCGGCACCATCAGTGATGAAGCCCTGTTGCAGGAGCGCCAGGATAACCTGCTGGCAGCGCTGTGGCAGGACGGTAAAGGGTTTGGCTACGCGACGCTGGATATTAGCTCCGGACGTTTTCGTCTGAGTGAACCGGCTGACCGTGAAACGATGGCCGCCGAACTGCAGCGCACCAACCCGGCAGAATTGCTCTATGCCGAAGATTTCGCCGAAATGGCGCTGATTGAAGGTCGTCGCGGGTTGCGCCGTCGTCCGCTGTGGGAATTCGAAATTGATACCGCGCGCCAGCAGCTGAATCTGCAGTTTGGCACCCGCGATCTGATTGGCTTTGGCGTTGAAAACGCCCCGCGCGGGCTATGTGCGGCCGGTTGTCTCCTGCAGTACGTGAAAGATACCCAGCGCACCGCACTGCCGCATATCCGCTCTATCACCATGGAGCGCCAGCAGGACAGCATCATCATGGATGCCGCCACGCGCCGTAACCTGGAGATCACGCAGAACCTGGCGGGTGGCGTAGAAAATACGCTCGCGTCGGTCCTCGACAGTACGGTAACGCCAATGGGCAGCCGCATGCTGAAACGCTGGCTGCATATGCCGATCCGCGATACCGAGACGCTGGTTTGCCGTCAGCAGACGATTGCCGCGCTGCAGGATCGCTATACCGAACTGCAGCCGGTTCTGCGCCAGGTGGGCGATCTGGAGCGTATCCTTGCGCGTCTGGCACTTCGAACAGCACGACCACGCGATCTCGCGCGGATGCGTCATGCTTTCCAGCAGCTGCCGGAACTGCGCGCGCAGCTGAGTGACGTTGACAGCGCGCCGGTACAGAAACTCCGCGAAACCATGGGCGAATTTACCGAGCTTCGCGAAATGCTGGAGCGCGCTATTATCGATGCGCCTCCGGTTCTGGTGCGTGATGGCGGCGTGATTGCCCCGGGCTACAACGAGGAGCTGGACGAATGGCGCGCACTGGCCGACGGTGCGACGGACTACCTCGATAAGCTGGAAATCCGCGAGCGCGAACGTCTTGGGCTCGACACCCTGAAAGTGGGGTATAACGCGGTACACGGTTACTACATTCAGATTAGCCGCGGGCAGAGCCACCTGGCGCCGATCCACTACGTGCGTCGCCAGACGTTGAAAAACGCCGAACGCTATATCATTCCTGAACTGAAAGAGTACGAAGACAAAGTCCTCACCTCGAAAGGCAAGGCGCTGGCCCTGGAAAAACAGCTGTATGAAGAGCTGTTCGACATGCTGATGCCGCACCTGGGCGACCTGCAGCAGAGCGCCAGCGCGCTGGCGGAGCTGGACGTGCTGGTCAATCTGGCAGAACGCGCTGAAACGCTGAACTACACCTGCCCAACCTTTACCGACAAGCCCGGCATTCGCATAACCGAAGGCCGTCATCCGGTGGTAGAACAGGTGCTCAACGAACCGTTCATCGCCAACCCGCTGAGCCTGTCACCGCAGAGAAGAATGTTGATCATTACCGGTCCGAACATGGGCGGTAAGAGTACCTATATGCGTCAGACGGCGCTGATTGCGATGCTTGCGTATATCGGCAGCTACGTCCCGGCGCAAAATGTGGAGATTGGCCCCATCGACCGTATCTTTACCCGCGTCGGGGCAGCGGACGATCTGGCGAGCGGTCGTTCAACCTTTATGGTCGAGATGACCGAAACGGCAAACATTCTGCATAACGCGACGGAGCACAGCCTGGTGCTGATGGACGAGGTCGGGCGCGGAACGTCAACCTATGACGGTCTGTCGCTGGCATGGGCCTGTGCGGAAAGCCTTGCGAATAAAATCAAGGCCATGACGCTGTTTGCCACCCACTATTTCGAACTGACGCAACTGCCGGAGAAAATGGAAGGGGTTGCGAACGTTCATCTGGATGCGCTGGAGCACGGCGATACCATTGCCTTCATGCACACGGTGCAGGATGGCGCGGCGAGCAAGAGCTATGGCCTGGCCGTCGCGGCGCTGGCTGGTGTGCCGAAAGAGGTGATCAAGCGCGCGCGTCAGAAACTGCGTGAACTGGAAAGCCTGTCACCGAATGCGGCGGCGACGCAGATTGATGGTACGCAGATGTCGCTGTTGGTGCCTGCGGAAGAGACGTCGCCTGCGGTGGAAGCGCTGGAGAACCTCGACCCGGATTCACTGACGCCGCGTCAGGCGCTGGAGTGGATTTACAGGTTGAAGAGTCTGGTTTAGTTTTCTGCGGTCTGTTTTGTCGGGTGGCGGCTTCGCCTTACCCGACCTACAAAACCGTAGGCCCGGTAAGCGCAGCGCCACCGGGCAAAAGACCGCACGATGTTATCGCCCGGTAAGCGCAGCGCCACCGGGCTTTTTTTTACAGCAGCGGCGGGATCGTCGGCACCTGCGGCGCCTCGTCAATATCCTTCTGCGTCATGCGGAACGCTTCCGGGTAATGCTCGCGGCTGGTACGGCGCAGCGGTTCAGTATTACGCCAGGTATACAAACAATGCTGGCACTGGTAAACGGTCCAGACCCCTTTTACCGGCGACGTCGCCATCACTTCAATATGCTCATCGGCACAACGTGGACAAATCATCTTTTCCTCCTTATTGGCGTGCTGCCAGCATCGCGGTCAGTTTTTCAGCCCAGGCTTTGGTTTCAGGCAGATCCTGTACCGGCTGGCTGTAGTGGCCCCGGGTGTCCGGCGCGACAGGCGTGGTGGCATCGATAATCAGTTTGTCGGTAATGCCAGCCGGGCTGGAGCCAGGATCGAGTTCAAGGACCGACATGTTCGGCAGCTGCACCAGATCCCCTGCCGGGTTCACTTTCGACGACAGCGCCCACATCACCTGCGGGAGGTTGAACGGATCGACATCCTCATCCACCATAATTACCATCTTCACGTAGCCCAGACCATGCGGCGTGGTCATGGCGCGTAAACCCACCGCGCGGGCAAAACCGCCGTAGCGTTTTTTGGTGGAGATAATCGCCAGCAGACCATGGGTGTACATCGCGTTCACCGCCTGCACTTCCGGGAATTCCGCTTTCAGCTGCTGGTAGAGCGGCACGCAGGTGGCCGGTCCCATCAGGTAGTCAATCTCGGTCCACGGCATGCCGAGGTAAAGGGATTCGAAAATCGGCCTGGTGCGGTAAGAGACTTTGTCGATACGGACCACCGTCATGTTACGGCCACCGGAATAGTGTCCGGTAAACTCGCCGAACGGCCCCTCGATTTCACGCTTGCGGCCTTCAATAACCCCTTCCAGGATCACTTCAGACCCCCACGGCACATCGAAGCCGGTCAGCGGCGCGGTGGCAATAGGGTACGGGCTTTCACGCAGCGCGCCGGCCATTTCATACTCGGACTGATCGTATTTCAGCGGCGTGGCGCCCATCAGGGTGATGATCGGGTCGTTGCCCAGCGTAATCGCAATCGGCAGGTCTTCACCGCGCTCTTCCGCCTTGTGCAGATGCAGGGCGATATCGTGCATCGGAACCGGCTGGAGGCCGAGCTTGCGCTTGCCCTTCACTTCCATACGGTAGATCCCGACGTTCTGCTTGCCGAAGTTGTCCGGGTCGAGCGGATCGCGCGAGACAACGCACGCTTTATCGAGATAAAAACCGCCGTCACCGTCGTTCAGGCGAAACAGCGGCAGGATATCGAACAGGTTAATGTCCTCCCCGTCGACCGTATTCTGCGCCCAGGCCGGGTTGGCGCGGCGCTCCGGCGTGACGGGAAATTTATCCCAGCGGCGGATAAATTCGTCGATCTGTTTTTTTACCGGAGTGTTCGCAGGCAGCCCCATCGAAATGGCGTGGTTCTGCCAGGAGCCGATGGTGTTCATCACCACGCGGGCATCGGTAAAGCCACGAATGTTGTCGAACCACAGCGCGGGCGCGCCGTCGCCAATGCGGCCGGTCGCGTTGGCTGCCGCCGCCAGATCGGGCTCGGCGTTAACCTCTTCCTCAATTTTCAGCAGCTGCCCTTGCTCATCGAGCGCCTGCAGGAAGCTTCTCAAATCATCAAATGCCATTTTTATTCTCCTGTGAAAAATGTTTCGCCTCCCGCAGCCCGTTCCAGCGGCGCGCCTTTTTATGCTCCAGCCCGAACTGATCGAGCACGCGGGTCACGATGTGCTGGGTAATTTCATCTGCGGTTTGTGGGTGGTTGTAATACGCAGGCATGGGCGGCACCATCGACACGCCCATGCGGGAAAGTGCGAGCATGTTCTCAAGATGAATGGTGCTGAGCGGCGTTTCACGGGGAACCAGCACCAGCTTGCGCCCCTCTTTCAGCACCACGTCAGCCGCGCGTCCCACCAGCCCTTCGGCGTAGCCCGCGCGGATCCCCGCGAGCGTTTTCATGCTGCAGGGAATGACGATCATACCGTCGGTGCGAAACGAGCCGGAGGAGATGGTGGCGGCCTGGTCAGCCGGACTGTGGACAACGTCAGCCAGGGCAGCAACGTCCTGCGCGGTGTAGGGCGTTTCCAGCTCAATGGTGGTTTTTGCCCACTTAGACATGACCAGATGCGTCTCCACCTCCGGCATTTCCCGCAGCGCCTGCAGCAGCGCTACGCCCAGCGGTGCACCCGTTGCCCCCGTCATTCCCACTATCAATCTCATTCATCACCTCAATATTTTGTTCGTATACGAACATTATAAATAAGCTACTCCAGGATCGTTTACCTGACAAGATCGTTCGCATACGATCACACGAATGGCTAAAAGATGCCGCGTTAAAATTGAGAGCAATAGCGGCTATCATAGGGGAGAGATTTTTTCCGTCGGAGTGTTCATGGAACTAAGACAAGAGGCGTTCCACCTGTTACGTCAGCTTTTTCAACAGCATACCGCGCAGTGGCAACATGCCTTACCGGAACTGACCAAGCCACAGTATGCGGTGATGCGCTCTATTGCCGAGCATCCGGGTATTGAACAGGTGGCGTTGACCGAAGTGGCGGTCAGCACGAAAGCGACCCTGGCGGAGATGCTCAGCCGCATGGAGGCGCGCGGTCTGGTCAAACGCGAGCACGATCCGGCCGATAAGCGCCGCCGGTTTGTCTTCCTGACGCCGGAAGGAGAAGCCCTGCTTGCAGGCTGTAAACCGGTTGGCAACGAGGTGGATGAGGCGTTTTTAGGACGTCTTAACAAGGCCGAGCGGGAGCAGTTCTCCGCGCTCGTCAAAAAGATGATGCACGATTAATTCACGCTGGTGCGCATAAAATCAATAAAGGTGCGCACTTTCGCTGACACATGCCGGGCATCGGGATAAACCGCATAGATGCCCTGCTGTGCAAAGGTATATCCCGGTAAAACCGGGACCAGTTTTCCCGCATCAAGCGCATCGCGCACCAGCCATTCCGGCAGTAACGCCACACCTCCGCCAGCAAGTGCAAAGGTCATAAGGGCCTGCGCGCTGTCGGCAAACAGGCGCGGCGCTTTTTTTATTTCCAGCGTTTCAGGCGCGCCGCTGGCATCCTTCACCTGCCAGCGCAGCGGCGAGGCCAGGCGCTCGTGAATAATCCAGTCGGCGTTGGCAAGGTGCGCAAGCGTTTCGATCGGATGGTTAACGAGCCACCCGGGCGTCGCGACGGGGAGAATCGAGAAGTGTGAAATCAGCGCGGCGTGGTTGCGCGAATCGGCAAGCGTTCCCAGCCGGATAGCTACGTCAAAGCGCTCCGAGATAAGGTCGGCGTGCAGGGAGGACGAAACATGCCGCACGCGAAGATCCGGGTGTTGCTGGCTAAACCTGGCCAGCAGCGGTACCACCACCTGTGAGCCATACTCGGGCGTCGTCGTGATCCGCAGTTCGCCAGTGAGCCCCGCATGATTCGCGCGGACATCATCCTGCAGCCGTTCCGCATCCTTCAGAAGCGCCACGCTGCGTTGATGAAAGAGCGCGCCCGCCTCGGTTAACGTCAGACGACGGGTGGAGCGCAGCAGCAGCGTAACGCCCAGCTCATCTTCAAGTTGGCGAATATTGAAGCTGACCACGGCTTTTGTCAGCCCCATTGCCTCGGCTGCGGCAGTGAAACTGCCGGTGTCGGCCACCGCGACAAACATCTGAGCCCGCTGCAGGTTAATCATCATCACGCCTTTTACTGTCAAAATTTTTTTGACAGTATATCGCGCTTTGTCAGGTTTATCCCTGCTTTCCGGATCGATACGATACGCCACCTCACCGGAGGATCCACCATGACGTATCGCAGCAAAGTCGCCGTTGTTTATCTGCTGGGCTTTTTTCTTGATTTAATCAATATGTTTATTGCCAGCGTCGCCTTCCCGGCAATGGCTCACGCCTTTAACACCACACCTTCAGCCCTTGCCTGGGTCAGTAACGGGTACATTGCCGGCCTGACGCTGGTGATCCCGTTCAGCAGCGTGCTCACGCGCCGCATCGGGCCAAAGCGCGTCATCCTGCTCTCGCTTTTTCTGTTCAGCACAGCCTCCGCAGCGGCGGGCTTGTCTGCAACGCTTGAAAGTCTGATCGCCTGGCGAGTACTCCAGGGCGTGGGAGGGGGCTTACTGATCCCCGTCGGACAGGCGCTGACCTGGCAACAGTTTAAACCTCACGAGCGTGCCCGACTCTCCTCGGCGGTGATGCTGGTCGCGTTGCTTGCCCCGGCCTGCTCCCCTGCTATCGGAGGCCTGCTGGTGCAGACGCTCAGCTGGCGATGGATATTTTTCGCCACGCTACCGGTCGCTGTCGTGACCTTTGTTCTGGCCTGCCTGTGGCTAAAACACGAGATGCCCGCGATGAAAGCGGCCAGACTGCTAAACCTGTCGTTGCTCGCGGACCCGCTTTTGCGTTTTTCCATGCTTGTCTATATCTGCGTACCCGGCATGTTTATTGGGGTGAACGTCACGGGCATGTTTTATCTTCAGCACGTGGCGAACATGAGCCCAGCCGCAACGGGGATGCTCATGCTGCCGTGGTCCGTGGCATCGTTTATCGCCATCACGGCAACGGGACGCTATTTTAACCGTATCGGCCCCCGACCGCTGATCGTCATCGGCTGCCTGCTGCAGGCGACGGGTATTCTGCTTTTGATTAACGTCAGTTCGGCGACGCTGCTGCCTGCCGTTGCGTTTACCCTGATGGGCGCGGGGGGAAGCCTGTGCAGCAGTACGGCTCAGAGCAGCGCTTTTCTGACGACGCGCCGGGAAGAGATGCCGGATGCCAGCGCGCTGTGGAATCTTAATCGTCAGCTGAGCTTTTTTGCCGGCGCCCTGCTGCTGGCGCAGACGCTGAACCTGGCGCAGGTCTGGCTGCCACCGCTCGCGGCCTGGCACGGGATGTTTATTTTTGCCGCAGGCATGACCTTTCTGCCTGTACCGTACGTTTTTCGTCTTAACAATACGCAGGTGCTCACCCAGCTGCGACAGGAGAATTCATGACGCCTTTCGAACACGACATTATCGACCTCCACATTGCGCTTGAAAACTGGTTAGGCAAAGGTGAAGGAGATCCCGACGCCCTGCTCGCCCGCTTCAGCCCGGATTTTCTGATGATCCCGCCGGGCGGCGTTCAGATCGACTATATCGGTCTTGCCAGTTTTCTGGAAAACCAGCGCGGAAGCCGTCCAGGACTGAAGATCGTCATTGACGAATTGTCCACGATCCAGCGCTGGGATCGTGGCGCGGTGCTCCACTACCAGGAGACGCAAACCCGGCCGGACCTGCCCGTCAACGTGCGCTGGTCAACCTCGGTGCTCAATCAGGAAGGCGATCGGATAGTGTGGCGTCTGCTGCACGAAACGGCTAAGCCGTAGCGCAAAAGAAAAAGGCCCGTCTCACGACGGGCCTTTTTTGACGAAAGGTTGCTTATTCGCGGAACAGCGCTTCGATGTTCAGACCTTGCCCCTGCAGGATTTCACGCAGGCGGCGCAGACCTTCAACCTGAATCTGACGAACACGTTCACGGGTCAGGCCAATTTCGCGGCCGACGTCTTCCAGTGTCGCAGCTTCATACCCCAGTAAACCGAAACGACGTGCCAGCACTTCACGCTGTTTGGCGTTCAGCTCGAACAGCCATTTGACGATGCTCTGCTTCATGTCATCGTCCTGCGTGGTGTCTTCCGGACCGTTGTCTTTTTCATCGGCCAGGATGTCCAGCAGCGCTTTTTCGGAGTCGCCACCCAGCGGGGTGTCAACGGAGGTAATGCGCTCGTTGAGACGCAGCATACGGCTTACGTCATCAACCGGTTTATCGAGTTGCTCAGCAATTTCTTCTGCGCTTGGCTCGTGGTCCAGTTTATGGGACAACTCGCGCGCGGTGCGCAGATAAACGTTCAACTCTTTGACGATGTGAATCGGCAGGCGGATCGTACGGGTCTGGTTCATAATAGCCCGTTCGATGGTCTGACGAATCCACCAGGTCGCGTAGGTTGAGAAACGGAACCCGCGTTCCGGGTCAAACTTCTCAACTGCGCGGATGAGACCTAAGTTGCCCTCTTCAATCAGATCCAGCAGAGCCAGACCACGATTGCCGTAACGGCGGGCAATTTTCACGACCAGTCGCAGGTTACTTTCAATCATGCGACGACGCGAGGCGACATCACCACGCAAAGCACGACGTGCGAAATAGACTTCTTCTTCGGCCGTTAGCAGTGGGGAGTAACCAATCTCCCCAAGGTAAAGCTGAGTCGCGTCCAGTACACGCTGTGTGGCACCCTGCGATAACAGCTCTTCTTCAGCCAAATCGTTATCACTGGGTTCCTCTTCTACTAAGGCTTTTTCGTCAAAAGCCTCTACTCCGTTCTCATCAAATTCCGCGTCTTCATTTAAATCATGAACTTTCAGCGTATTCTGACTCATAAGGTGGCTCCTACCCGTGATCCCTGAACGAGACACCCTGGCTGGCATGCCCCGTCAAATTATCGCTGCGGCAAATACTGCAGCGGGTTTACGGATTTCCCCTTGTAACGAATTTCAAAATGCAAGCGTGTAGAACTGGTTCCGGTGCTACCCATGGTAGCGATTTTTTGCCCCGCCTTAACTTCTTGTTGTTCCCGGACCAGCATTGTGTCGTTATGGGCGTAGGCACTCAGGTAATCATCGTTATGTTTGATGATAATAAGATTACCGTAACCGCGCAGAGCGTTACCGGCATACACAACGCGCCCGTCTGCGGTCGCGATGATAGCCTGTCCTTTACTCCCTGCGATGTCGATCCCTTTATTTCCCCCCTCGGAGGAAGAGAAGTTCTCGATAACCTTGCCGTCAGTTGGCCAGCGCCATGCAGAAATTGGCGAACTGGAGGTCATACTGCTGGCAGTCGGTTCAGTAGAGCTAACCACAGGTGCCGTAACCGGTGCTGTGACAACAGTCGCAGTACCTTTATTATTCGGCAACATTTTGTTAGCAGTCTGATCACCTGAATCCTCAGAATACGTAATTACAGGTTGTGAAGCAACCACCGTGGTGGATTTTTGTGCAGGCTTAACGCTGTTATTTTGAGCCGTCACATCGGCCGCTGAAACGGTGTTGCCAGGCGTAAGCGGCGTGCCCGTCGCGTTGCCAACCTGGAGCGTTTGCCCGACTTCCAGACCGTATGGGGCCTGGACGTTATTGCGCTGCGCGAGGTCACGGAAATCGTTCCCGGTAATCCACGCAATGTAGAACAGCGTATCCCCGCGTTTCACGGTATAGGTGCTGCCACCGGTATAGCTGCCTTTCGGAATGTTCCCATACTGACGGTTATAGACTATGCGGCCATTCTGGGTCTGAACAGGCTGTTCCACTGGCTGAATCTGCGTCGGCTGCGTCATTGGACGCTGAACCGGCTGGATTGGCGGATTTTGTTGCGCCGTAGAGGTACCCATTTTAGGCGGAGGAGTGATCAACATTCCGCCGGACGTGTTACCCGAGCCGCTGTTTCCGCCGACAGAACTGACGGGCGCAGGCGCGTTATTAGAACTTGTACAGCCTGCCAGCCAGAGCGAAACCAGTGATAATGCCGCAACACGGCTGATGGTGAATTTAGGGCTTCCCGCGCTCATTTATCCCCCAGGAATGTGTTAACTACCAGTGACTTAAAATTTACCGTGATGGCACGAATCTTTCGCGCCACACCATACGCTGAATTTGCCTTAATAACCCTGGATAATTCCGAGTCTCAGGCCAACTCCCCCTTTACCAGAGGCACAAAGCGCACGGCTTCCACGGTGTCGATAATAAACTCGCCGCCGCGCCGACGAACGCGCTTCAAAAGCTGCTGCTCGTCCCCGACGGGCAGAACAAGAATGCCCCCCTCATCCAGCTGCGACAACAGGGCCGCAGGAATTTCAGGCGGGGCCGCCGTCACGATGATCGCGTCAAACGGCGCGCGCGCCTTCCAACCCTGCCATCCATCACCGTGTCGTGTCGAAACATTATGTAAATCAAGTTGTTTCAGGCGACGACGCGCCTGCCACTGTAAACCTTTAATCCGCTCAACGGAGCATACATGATGAACCAGATGCGCCAGGATCGCGGTCTGATACCCCGACCCGGTGCCAATCTCCAGCACGCGGGAGTCAGGCGTCAGCTCCAGCAGCTCCGTCATGCGCGCCACCATGTAAGGCTGCGAAATCGTCTGGCCCTGTCCGATGGGCAGCGCCACGTTTTCCCACGCTTTGTGTTCAAACGCCTCATCTACAAATTTCTCACGCGGAACCTGAGCAAGCGCTTCAAGCACGTGCTCGTCGCGGATCCCCTGCGCGCGGAGTTGTTCCAGAAGAGTTTGTACACGTTTGTTTACCATTGCGCGTTCACTCCTGCGCGTTCCAGCCAGCTCGATACCACATCATGCGCGCTATACGCGGTTAAATCTACGTGCAGCGGGGTAACCGAAACATAGCCTTCCTCCACGGCGGCAAAGTCGGTATCCGGACCCGCATCGCACTTATCGCCGGGAGGGCCAATCCAGTAAAGCGTGTTGCCGCGAGGATCCTGCTGCGGGATCACCTGATCGGCAGGATGTCGGCTTCCGCAACGGGTGACGCGAATGCCTTTAATTTCATCGAGAGGAAGATCCGGCACGTTGATGTTGAGGATGCGCCCGGTACGCAACGGCTCGCGGCCGAGCGCCCGCAGGATCGAACAGGTCACCGCGGCGGCGGTGTCGTAGTGCGTGTGGCCGTTTAACGAGACCGCCAGCGCCGGGAACCCCAGATGGCGCCCTTCCATTGCGGCCGCCACGGTGCCGGAGTAAATCACGTCATCGCCGAGGTTAGGACCGGCGTTAATGCCGGAAACAACGATATCCGGACGCGGCCGCATCAGCGCGTTCACGCCCAGAAAAACGCAGTCGGTTGGCGTGCCCATCTGCACGGCAATATCGCCATTTTCAAAGGTAAAGGTGCGAAGCGACGACTCCAGCGTCAGAGAGTTAGACGCTCCACTGCGGTTACGATCGGGCGCCACGACCTGCACGTCCGCGAATTCGCGGAGGTGTTTCGCCAGGGTCTGAATGCCTGGCGCGTGGATCCCGTCATCGTTACTCAGCAATATTCGCATAATCACCCGAGGTGTTGATAAGTTCCCTGACAACACTGGTGGCAAAGCTACCTGCCGGTAGCCAGAAGCGTAACTCGACGGTCACGTCATCCCACCAGTTCCAGCTTAACTGCTGCGGGTAGAGCAGCATCGCGCGGCGTGCCGCCTCGACTTTTTCCCGCACCAGCAAGGATTGCAATTCTGGCGCATCCGCTACGGCTAACTGCTCGGCAGCCAGCGCGTCGCCCTGCGTTCCCCAGTCGCCCGTACCGGGCAGCGCGGCGGTAATCATCAGCGCTTTTGCGTCCACGCGCGACTGCACATCGGCCATTTCTTCGGCCGTTGCCACAAACCAGCTTCCGCGTCCCGCTAATTGTAGCGCATCGCCAACAACAACTTGATTCGCGTCCGGTTTTTTCAGCCTTTCGCTCACAATCTGATTAAACAACGCGCTGCGGGCCGCCGACAACCAAAAACTGCGTTTATTCCTGTCGCGCACCGGGGCATCGCTTTGCGCCCAGCGCAGCGCACCCTGCAGGTTGCTGCCGCCAATGCCAAAGCGCTGCGCGCCAAAGTAGTTCGGTACACCGCGTTCACTGATCGCGTTCAGACGTTTTTCAACATCTTCGCGGTGGGACACTTCACGCAGCACCAGCGTAAAGTCGTTCCCCTTCAACGCCCCCAGACGCAGTTTGCGCTTGTGGCGGGCGAATTCCAGTACCTTACAGCCTTCAAGCTCAAATTTGCTTAAATCAGGCATCGTATTGCCGGGAACGCGCGCGCAGAGCCACTGTTCCGTGACGGCGTGTTTATCTTTCTGTCCGGCAAAGCTCACTTCGCGGGCATGGATTTTGAGGAATTTTGCCAGCGCGTCGGCCACAAAGCGGGTATTGCAGCCATTTTTCAGAATACGCACCAGGATATGTTCGCCTTCGCCATCCGGCTCAAAGCCCAGATCCTCCACCACGAGGAAATCTTCCGGGCTGGCTTTCAGCACCCCGTTCCCCTGCGGTTTACCGTGCAGGTACGTCAGGTTGTCGAAGTCCGTCATTTGCTCGCCTTCAGCAGTAGCGCTACGGCTTCACAGGCAATCCCTTCGCCACGCCCGGTAAAGCCCAGCTTCTCGGTCGTCGTCGCTTTGACGTTCACGTCGTCCATATGGCAGCCCAGATCTTCTGCAATAAACACGCGCATCTGCGGAATATGCGGCAGCATTTTCGGGGCCTGGGCAATAATCGTCACGTCGACGTTGCCGAGGATGTAGCCTTTCGCCTGAATGCGGCACCACGCTTCGCGCAGCAGCTCGCGGCTGTCCGCGCCTTTAAATGCCGGGTCGGTGTCCGGGAACAGCTTGCCGATATCGCCCAGCGCGGCAGCGCCCAACAGCGCGTCGGTCAGCGCATGCAGTGCCACGTCGCCATCAGAATGCGCCAGCAGTCCTTTTTCATAAGGAATGCGCACGCCGCCAATGATAATTGGGCCTTCTCCGCCAAAGGCGTGTACATCAAAACCGTGTCCAATTCGCATTATGCCTTCTCCTGATGGGTCGAACGGGTAAGATAAAATTCCGCAAGCTGTAAATCTTCCGGACGCGTCACTTTAATATTATCAGCGCGTCCTTCGACAAGCTCAGGGTGGAAACCGCAATACTCCAGCGCGGAGGCTTCGTCCGTGATGGTCGCACCTTCTTTAAGCGCTCGCGTTAAGCAGCCGTGGAGTAATTCGCGGGGGAAAAATTGTGGCGTCAGCGCGTGCCATAAATCGACGCGATCGACGGTGTGGGCGATAGCCTGTTTGCCCGGCTCGGCGCGCTTCATAGTGTCGCGCACCGGCGCAGCCAGAATCCCGCCAACCTTGCTTGTTTCGCTTAGCGCCAGCAGGCGCGCAAGATCGTCCTGATGCAGGCACGGACGCGCCGCGTCATGTACCAGCACCCACGACGCGTTTCCGGCGGCCTGAATACCCGCCAGAACGGAATCGGCGCGTTCGGCGCCACCGTCAACGACGGTAATATGTGGATGATTTGCCAGCGGCAGCTGCGCGAAGCGCGCATCGCCAGGGCTGATAGCGATGATCACACGCGTCACCCGCGGGTGCGCCAGCAGCGCCGCCACGGCGTGCTCGAGGATCGTTTTATCGCCAATAGAGAGGTACTGCTTGGGACATTCTGTCTGCATGCGCCGGCCAAAACCTGCGGCCGGCACCACGGCGCATACGTCCGAAAAAGTTACTGCCATGTCGTAATCCTGGGCCTGATTATCGATTGTTTTGTGCTGAGCCCTGATTGCGTTTAGACGCATCCGGAACCAGACGATAAAAGGTTTCGCCCGGCTTAGTCATACTGAGTTCATTGCGTGCGCGTTCCTCAATCGCCTCTTGCCCGCCATTGAGGTCATCAATTTCAGCAAAGAGTTGATCGTTTCGCGCCTTAAGTTTGGCGTTTGTTGCCTGCTGAGCCGCGACGTCATCGCTCACCCGGCTATAGTCGTGCAGTCCGTTCTTACCGAACCACAGCGAATATTGCAGCCAGATTAGCAAAGCCAGCAACAGCAGCGTTAGTTTACCCATCCTGCCCCCTGAAAAACGGCATCATCATCCCAAGACTTCCCCAGAGCACTACGCCGGGGTAACAGAGATGCCGCAACATCGCGGGCAAATGTACCACATTTTTTCCGCAGAATCGTCCTGCTCAATATCGTTACACAGTTGGTTACGGTTTGAATTATGGCTGAAGTTAGCCCATGAGCCACAAAAATAACAGACCAAACATGAGAACCACCGTCACAATCGTGACCACGGTGCTGTAGAGGAGCTTACCGTTGAGCAGCGAGTGCAGCGCAATGCCGACGACAACCGCCACGGGCATCAACGCCAGAAAGAAAGGCCAGGTGTAGAGAAAGAAGAACAGCGTGTTGCCGCCGTAGATGAGAAACGGAATGCCAAGCGCCAGCAGCCATGAGACGAAGCCAATGATGGCCCCAGGAAATGACCAGGTCGTTTCGTCGTCGGTCGCTAGCGGCTCCGACCCGGTGGTGGTGATGTAATGTTCACTGTTGCGCATAGCTAATCCTGTGACCGTGACTGATCGTTCGGGAAGACAGCTCCCGAACGATACCGCCTCAGGATCTGATAATATCGTCCCGTCTGAGCAGGTCTAATAATTGGCTTACTAAATTTGTTACCAATTGTTGACCTTCCAGGTGAATTTCAGGCGATTCAGGCGCTTCGTATACCGAGTCAATTCCGGTGAAGTTGCGCAGTTCTCCGGCACGCGCTTTCTTGTATAGCCCTTTCGGGTCGCGCGCTTCGCAAATCTCCAGCGGCGTATCGACAAACACCTCGATAAAGCGATCCTGGCCCACGCGTTCGCGCACCATCTGGCGCTCGGCGCGGTGCGGAGAGATAAACGCGGTCAGCACCACCAGCCCGGCGTCAGCCATCAGGCTGGCGACTTCGCCCACCCGGCGGATGTTCTCTTTGCGGTCATCGTCGCTAAACCCTAAATCGCTGCACAGGCCGTGACGCACGTTGTCGCCATCCAGCAGGTACGTGCTTACGCCCTGCTGATGCAACGCCTCTTCCAGCGCGCCTGCCACCGTCGATTTACCCGAGCCGGACAGCCCGGTAAACCACAGCACAACCCCACGGTGACCGTGGAGCTGTTCGCGCTGGGCGACGGTGACCGGATGAGGATGCCAGACGACGTTCTCATCATGGGCAGCCATTACTTGCCTCCCAGCAGGTCGCGTGCGCCCCAGTGCGGGAAGTGTTTACGCACCAGCGCGTTCAGTTCCAGCTCGAAGGCGCTGAATTCAGACGTCGCGGCAGCCTGTTTAATCGGTTCGCGAACCATACCGGCCCCGACGGTAACGTTGGCCAGCCTGTCGATAAAGATAAGACCTCCCGTGACCGGGTTCTGCTGATACGGATCCAGCACCAGCGGTTCGTCGAAGGTCAGATCGACTAGACCAATGCCGTTCAGCGGCAGCTCGGTGACGTCACGCTGGGTCAGGTTGTTGATATCCACCTGGAACTGAATACCGTCCACGCGGGCGCGGGTTTTCTTGCCGGCAATTTTGATGTCATAGCTCTGGCCAGCGGTCAGCGGCTGTTCGGCCATCCACACCACGTCCACGGAAGCCCCCTGCACTGCCGCCAGCGTTTCCTGCGCGTCGACCAGCAGGTCGCCCCGGCTGATATCAATTTCGTCTTTCAGCACCAGCGTTACGGCTTCACCGGCGCCCGCTTCCTGCAGGTCACCGTCGAAGGTGACGATACGGGCGATAGTCGATTCCACGCCGGATGGCAGCACCTTGACGCGCTGACCTACCTTCACGGAACCTGACGCGAGGGTGCCTGAGAAGCCGCGGAAATCGAGGTTTGGACGGTTCACGTACTGCACCGGGAAGCGCATCGGCTGGGTATCGACCACGCGCTGAATTTCAACGGTTTCCAGCACTTCCAGCAGCGTCGGACCGCTGTACCACGGCATGTTCGCGCTCTGGGAGGCGACGTTATCCCCTTCCAGCGCCGAGAGCGGTACAAAGCGAATATCCAGGTTGCCCGGCAGCTGTTCGGCAAAGGTCAGATAGCTCTGGCGGATCTCCTCGAACTTCTCTTCGCTGAAGTTGACCAGATCCATCTTGTTGACCGCCACCACCAGGTGTTTGATCCCCAGCAGCGTCGAGATAAAGCTGTGGCGACGGGTCTGATCCAGCACGCCTTTACGCGCGTCCATCAGCAGGATCGCCAGGTCGCAGGTAGACGCGCCGGTCGCCATGTTGCGGGTGTACTGCTCGTGCCCCGGGGTATCGGCGATAATAAATTTGCGCTTCTCGGTAGAGAAGTAGCGGTAGGCCACGTCGATGGTGATGCCCTGCTCGCGCTCCGCCTGCAGGCCGTCCACCAGCAGCGCCAGGTCGAGTTTTTCACCCTGGGTGCCGTGACGTTTACTGTCGTTATGCAGGGAAGAGAGCTGATCTTCATAAATCTGGCGCGTATCGTGCAGCAGGCGGCCAATCAGGGTACTTTTCCCGTCATCCACGCTGCCGCAGGTCAGAAAACGCAGCAGGCTTTTGTGTTGTTGCGCGTGCAGATACGCTTCCACGCCGCCTTCGTTGGCAATTTGTTGAGCAATAGTGGTATTCATGGCGGCTCCTTAGAAATAACCCTGACGTTTCTTCAGCTCCATGGAGCCTGCCTGGTCGCGGTCAATCACGCGCCCCTGTCGCTCGCTGGTGGTGGACACCAGCATCTCTTCGATGATCTCCGGCAGCGTCTGCGCGCTGGATTCCACCGCCCCGGTCAGCGGCCAGCAGCCGAGGGTACGGAAGCGCACCATCTGTTGTTTGATCACTTCGCCCGGCTGCAGGTCGATACGATCGTCGTCGATCATCATCAGCATGCCGTCGCGCTCAAGCACCGGGCGCTCGGCGGCCAGATACAGCGGAACGATTTCAATGTTTTCCAGATAGATGTACTGCCAGATATCCAGCTCGGTCCAGTTGGAGAGCGGGAAGACGCGAATGCTTTCGCCTTTGTTGATCTGACCGTTGTAGTTGTGCCACAGCTCCGGACGCTGGTTTTTCGGATCCCAGCGGTGGAAGCGGTCGCGGAAGGAGTAGATACGTTCTTTGGCGCGGGATTTCTCCTCGTCACGGCGCGCGCCGCCGAAGGCCGCGTCAAAACCGTATTTGTTCAGCGCCTGCTTCAGCCCTTCGGTTTTCATGATATCGGTGTGCTTGGCGCTGCCGTGCACGAACGGGTTAATGCCCATCGCCACCCCTTCCGGGTTTTTATGCACCAGCAGCTCGCAGCCGTAGGCTTTCGCGGTACGGTCGCGGAACTCGTACATTTCGCGGAATTTCCAGCCGGTATCCACGTGCAGCAGCGGGAACGGCAGCGTGCCCGGATAAAACGCTTTACGCGCCAGATGCAGCATGACGCTGGAATCTTTACCGATGGAGTACATCATCACCGGGTTAGAAAACTCGGCGGCCACTTCGCGGATAATATGGATACTCTCCGCTTCGAGCTGCCGCAGGTGTGTAAGACGTTTTTGGTCCATAACCGTTCCTTAAGCCAAATTTACGACAGAAGAACCAAAGCCTTCTGTATCGGTTGTGTGTTGGAACCAGGCGAGCGTGCTGTGCAGCTGCACCACTTCACCCACCACGATCAGGGCGGGCATCGGGGCGTCTTTCGCCAGGGTTGCAAGATGTTCCAGCGTGCCCGTCGCAACGTGCTGATCGACGCGCGTGCCGCGAGAAATGACGGCAACGGGCGTCGTCGCCTCGCGACCGTGCTGAATAAGCTGTTCGCTGATGTCCGCCGCCTTCATCGTGCCCATGTATATCGCCAGCGTCTGGCGGCTCTGGGCGAGATGCGACCAGTCGAACGGCGTGCTGTCGGCCTTGTAGTGGCCGGTCACAAAGGTCACGCTCTGGGCGTAATCGCGGTGGGTCAACGGGATACCGGCGTAGGCCGTTACCGCAGAGGCCGCCGTGATGCCGGGCACCACCTGGAACGGTATGCCCGCTTCGGCTGCCGCCTGCAGCTCTTCGCCGCCGCGGCCGAAGATAAACGGATCGCCCCCTTTCAGGCGCACCACGGTTTTACCCGCTTTGGCGGCGTCAACCAGCATCTGGTTGGTGTCGTGCTGCGGCACCGAGTGCTCGCCAGCCCGTTTGCCGACGCAGATTTGCTCCGCGTCGCGACGGATCAGCTCGCGCACGCCGTCGGTGACCAGATGGTCGTAGAACACCACGTCCGCGTCCTGCAGCACCTGCAGGCCGCGCAGCGTCAGAAGCCCGGCATCGCCCGGCCCTGCGCCCACCAGAATGATCTCCCCGCCCGTACTGCCGGGGTTATCCAGTTCGTCCTCGAGAATTTTCTGCGCTGCCGTCTCATTACCGGCATGCATCAGGCTGGCAAAGCGGCCGCGAAACACGCGTTCCCAGAAGCGACGGCGTTCCGTTACGCTGGTCAGGCGCGTTTTCAGGTGGTTGCGCCAGTAGCTGGCTTTTTCCGCCATGCGCCCGAGGCTGGTCGGCAGCAGCGCTTCGATTTTTTCACGCAGCACGCGCGCCAGCACCGGTGCGGTACCGCCGGAGGAGATCGCCACCAGCAGCGGAGAACGGTCAACGATCGACGGGAAGATAAACGAGCATAGTGGCTGGTCGTCCACCACGTTCACCAGGCGGTAACGTGCCTGAGCGGCGTCGGAAATCCGCCGGTTCAGGTCGCGATCTTCGGTCGCCGCAATCACCAGCACGACGCTGTCGATTTGTGATTCGTCAAAATCCGCTTCTGCCACTACCCGCACCTGCGCCCCTGCGCGTTGCAGAAACGCGATTTTGCGATCGGCAATTTCACCCGTGCCAACAACCAGCACCGGCTTCTCTTTTATCGCGGCAAATAAGGGCAGATAGTCCACAAGCAACAACTCACTAACAACGAGGAATAAAGGGACTATAGGGGGCGGCTTAGACCGAATGAAATTACGAATTGGAATGAGTAGTTACTCAATGGAATAACGCCGTGAAAAAGCTAATACCAAAAAGTGCTTAACACGCGAAATTTCGGGCATTTAAGACCAATTCAAATTGTGTATGGACGATCACAGTTTCATACTAGGCGGGTTATTATTTTGCTCAGTTTTTAAGGACTCACTATGTTTTCCGCAACGCGCCACCGTATTGCTGCCCTGGCGCTCGGCGTTTGCTTTATTCTTCCTGCCCAGGCAAAAAACCAAGCTTATGGTGAAATCGCCACTATGCAGGCGCGGCATATTGCCACCGTCTTCCCTGGCCGCATGACCGGCTCGCCTGCAGAGATGCTCTCTGCGGACTATCTTCGCCAGCAGTTTGCCGGGATGGGCTATCAGAGCGATATCCGGTCGTTTCACAGCCGCTACGTCTATACCTCACGAAATAAAACGAAAAACTGGCATAACGTGACCGGCAGTACGGTTATCGCGGCGCATGAAGGTCGCGCGGCTGAACAGATTATTATCATGGCGCACCTTGATACCTACGCCCCGATGAGCGATGCCGATACGGATAACAACCTCGGCGGGCTGACGCTGCAGGGCATGGACGACAACGCGGCGGGCCTGGGCGTGATGCTCGAACTGGCCGAGCGGATGAAAGATATTCCAACCCAGTATGGTATTCGTTTCGTTGCCACCAGCGGTGAAGAAGAGGGCAAACTCGGCGCTGAGAATCTCCTTAAACGCATGAGCGCTGAGGAGAAGAAAAATACGCTGCTGGTGATCAACCTCGATAACCTGATCGTCGGCGATAAGCTTTATTTCAACAGCGGGCAGAGTACGCCGGGACCCGTGCGGAAACTGACGCGCGACCGGGCGCTGGCGATTGCCCGCAGTCATGGCGTTTTTGCCACCAGCAACCCTGGCGGTAACCCGGATTATCCGCGAGGAACGGGCTGCTGCAACGACGGGGAAGTCTTCGACAAGGCGGGCATTCCGGTGCTGTACGTGGAAGCGACAAACTGGGCATTGGGCAAGAAAGATGGCTATCAGCAGCGGGCTAAATCGAAAGCCTTCCCGGACGGGACAAGCTGGCACAACGTGATGCTGGATAATCAGCAGCACATTGACAGCGCGCTGCCGCAGCGGATTGAGCACCGCAGTCGTGATGTGGTGAAGGTCATGCTGCCGCTGGTGAAGGAGCTGGCGAAAGCGGGGAAAGCCTAGTGCTTATTTTCCCCTCACCCCTGCCCTCTCCCCTAAGGGGCGAGGGAGAAAAGACGGCTCCGAGCAATCCCCTCTCCCCTTAGGGGAGAGGGTTAGGGTGAGGGGGGGATAAGGAATCATCCTTCGTGCAGCCCGCACTCGCGCTTCAGCCCAAAGAATCGCGTCTCTTCTTCCGCCATTCCCGGTTCCCATTTGCGCGTGGTGTGGGTGTCGCCCACCGACAGATAGCCCTGGTCCCACAGCGGATGGTACTTCAGCCCGTGTTTTTGCAGATACTGATACACCGTACGGTTATCCCAGTCGATAATCGGCAGCACTTTAAATACCCCGCGCTGGACCGCCAGCACCGGTAAGGTTGCACGGCTGCCGGACTGCTCGCGGCGCAGCCCCGCAAACCACGTCTGCGCATTGAGATCTTTCAGCGCCCGGTTCATCGGCTCAACTTTGTTGATCTCATTGTATTTCTCAATGCCCTCTACGCCCTGTTCCCAGAGCTTACCGTAGCGCGCCTCCTGCCAGGCCGCGCTTTCCGTCGCACGGTACACTTTGAGGTTCAGCTTGAGCTTGTCCGTCAGCTCGTCAATAAACTGGTAGGTTTCAGGAAACAGGTAGCCGGTATCGGTGAGGATCACCGGAATGTCCGGACGGATCTGATTCACCAGATGCAGGCTGACCGCCGCCTGAATACCAAAGCTCGACGAGAGCACATAGTCTCCCGGCAGGTTTTCCAGCGCCCACGCCACACGCCCTTCGGCGTCCAGCTTTTCAAGGTGGGCATTGGTTTCTGCCAGCGCCAGAATGCGTTCGACTTTAGGCAGATCGTTAAGGGCGTTTAGATCGAGTACGGACATAATTACCTCTCGTGGTTACTCCCAGAAATCCCTTGCGGGATCGAGCACCGGGCGAATGATGCCCGCACGCACCGTAAAGTCGCCGAAGCCTTCACCCGCTTCGCGCTCTTTCGCCCAGCGCCCGACAAGCTCGTCGATGGAATCAAGGATTTCCGGCTCGGTAATGTTCTCGCGGAACATACGCGGAATGCGCGTGCCGATACGGTTACCGCCCAGGTGCAAGTTGTAACGACCCGGCGCTTTCCCCACCAGACCCAGCTCGGCCAGCATCGCGCGGCCGCAGCCGTTCGGGCAGCCGGTGACGCGCATAACAATATGCTCGTCCGGAATACCGTGTTTTTCCAGAATCGCCTCCACTTTGTCAGTGAATGACGGCAGGAAACGTTCCGCTTCGGCCATCGCCAGCGGACAGGTCGGGAACGACACGCAGGCCATGGAGTTTTCACGCTGCGGCTTAACCGCATCCATTAACCCGTGATCGCGCGCCAGCTTCTCGATCTTCGCCTTCTGGCTTTCCGGCACGCCGGCAATAATGAGATTCTGGTTAGCGGTAATGCGGAATTCGCCTTTATGGATCTTAGCAATTTCCAGCAGACCGGTTTTCAGCGGACGGCCCGGATAATCCAGAATACGGCCGTTTTCGATAAACAGCGTCAGGTGCCATTTATTGTCGATACCTTTCACCCAGCCAATGCGATCGCCGCGACCGGTGAATTCGTAAGGGCGGATCGGCTCAAATTTGATGCCCGCACGACGCTCCACTTCCTCTTTGAACGTCTCAACGCCCACGCGCTCCAGGGTGTATTTAGTTTTCGCGTTTTTACGGTCGGTACGGTTGCCCCAGTCGCGCTGCGTGGTCACTACCGCTTCCGCCACGGCCAGCGTGTGCTCCAGCGGCAGGAAGCCGAACTCGCTCGCGGTGCGGGCGTAGGTTTTCTTATTACCGTGTTCAATGGACAGGCCGCCGCCCACCAGCAGGTTAAAGCCAATCAGCTTGCCGTTTTCAGCAATCGCCACGAAGTTCATGTCGTTGGCGTGCAGGTCGATATCGTTCTGCGGTGGGATCACGACCGTGGTTTTAAACTTACGCGGCAGATAGGTCTGGCCAAGGATCGGTTCTTCGTCCGTGGTCGCGACTTTTTCCTGATCGAGCCAAATCTCCGCATAGGCGCGGGTGCGCGGCAGCAGGTGCTCAGAGATCTTCTTCGCCCACTCGTACGCTTCGGCGTGCAGCTGGGACTCATACGGGTTCGAGGTGCAAAGCACGTTACGGTTCATGTCGTTGGCGGTCGCCAGCGCGTCCAGCCCGACCGAGTGCAGCATCTGATGCACCGGCTTGACGTTCTTCTTCAGAATGCCGTGGAACTGGAAGGTCTGACGGTTGGTCAGGCGGATGCTGCCGTAAATCGTGTTTTCACCGGCAAACTTGTCGATGGCCTGCCACTGTTTGGTGGTGATCACCCCGCCCGGCAGACGGCAGCGCAGCAGCATCGCATGACGCGGCTCCAGCTTCTGTTCGGCACGCTCGGCGCGGATGTCGCGATCGTCCTGCTGGTACATGCCGTGGAAGCGGATCAGCAGGAAGTTGTCGCCTTTGAAGCCGCCGGTGAGACCGTCATTCAGATCTTCAGCAATGGTGCCGCGCAGATAGTTGCTTTCCAGCTTCATGCGCTCGGCGTCTGTCAGTTTACCTTCGACCACCAGTGGCCCTGGATGTTTTTCGCTCATTAGTAGACATCTCGCTGATAACGGCGCTCAACGCGCAGCTCACTTAAAAATTCATCCGCCGTTTCGGCATCCATACCGCCGAATTCGGCAATCACTTCCAGCAGTGCCTGCTCAACGTCTTTCGCCATGCGATTGGCGTCGCCGCAGACATAAATGTGGGCACCGTCATTGATCCAGCGCCACAGCTCTGCGCCCTGTTCGCGCAGTTTGTCTTGTACGTATATTTTTTCTTTCTGGTCGCGGGACCAGGCCAGATCGATGCGGGTCAGTACGCCTTCTTTCACATAGCGCTGCCACTCAACCTGGTAGAGGAAATCCTCGGTAAAGTGCGGGTTGCCGAAGAACAGCCAGTTTTTACCCGGCGCTTCATCTGCCGCGCGCTGCTGCATGAAGGCGCGGAACGGCGCAATGCCGGTGCCTGGGCCAATCATGATGACCGGCGTTTCCGGGTTCGTCGGCAGGCGGAAGTTGTCGTTGTGCTCGATAAAGACGCGCACTTCGCCCTCTTCTTCGACGCGATCCGCCAGGAAGCTTGATGCCCCACCCGCACGGGCGCGGCCTTCGATGTCGTAGCGCACCACGCCGACGGTAATATGCACTTCACTCTCCACTTCGGCCTGCGAAGAGGCGATGGAGTACAGGCGCGGCGTCAGCGGTCGCAGCAGGCCGATCAGCGCATCCGCATCCAGCTGAGCCGGAGAGAAACGCACCATATCGACAATTGGCGTCGTCGCGGCGTAATGCTGCAGCTTCGCCTTGTCGCCCACCAGCGGCAGCAGGGATTCGCTGCGCGTTAAGGTGGCATAATTTTCGACGATATTCGGGGTGTTCACCGTCAGCTCGAAATGCCACTGCAGCGCCTCTGCAAGCGGCTGGATTTTGCCGTCAACGGTGACGGGCTCGTCACCCTTCAGCCACAGCAGCTCAACCAGCTCTTTCACCAGAGCCGGATCGTTCTGATACCAGATACCCAGCGCGTCGCCCGGCTGATAGCGCAGGCCAGAGTCGCCGAGATCGATCTCGATATGGCGCACGTCTTTTTCCGAATCGCGGCCGGTGATTTTCTGGTTCACCGACAGGCTCGCCGTCAGCGGCGCCTCTTTGGTGTACGGGCTGGTGTGGATGTCGTTGACGGCCCCCGTCGCGGTGAACGCGGCCTGCGCCGACGTCTCTTTCGGCACGCGCGCTTTCAACACCTCAACGATGCGCGCACGCCATTCGGCGGCGGCGGTCTGGTATTCAACATCTGCGTCAACGCGGTCCAGCAGGCGCTCCGCGCCCAGCTCCGCCAGCCTGCTGTCGAAGTCTTTACCGGACTGGCAGAAGAATTCATACGAGGTATCGCCCAGGCCAAATACGGCAAACGCCGTGGCATCCAGCTTCGGCGCTTTTTTCGAGAACAGGAACTTATGCAGGGCCACCGCTTCTTCAGCAGGTTCACCTTCACCCTGCGTAGAGGCGACCACCACCAGCAGTTTTTCTGACGCGATTTGCTTAAATTTATAATCCCCGGCGTTGACCAGGTTCACGTTCAGTTTGGCGGCCAGGAGGTCGTCACGCAGCGCTTCGGCCACGCGGCGCGCATTGCCCGTCTGCGAGGCGGAAATCAGGGTAATGGCCGGAATTTCAACGGCCGTTACCGGTGCACCCGCCACAGCGCCAGGCTGCTGATTGAGCATTCCCCAGAAATAACCGGAGACCCAGGCAAGCTGAGTGGGAGAAAAATCAGAGGTGGCAGCCTGAAGGCGCGCCAGTTGCTCCGGGTTCAGGGGAAGCAAATTTGAAGGTGGGGCCTGTGTTGTCATGCGTCGTTATGTTCCAGTAGCCAAGCGGACTTTAAGCGAATAAATCCAAACTGAAGATAAGGTTAACGGCGAGGATAATAACAATTAAAGAAGGGATGGAAATAATAAATAACCAAATGGACTAACCTGTTTTAGTTGTCATACTTAGCGATAAAACCGATTAATTAACCCTCTGAAAATTATCGATAAAAGCATCAAAAAACGCCTGTTAACGAGACGCCAGGCTTCAGAGCCGTTTTAGTTAATGCTAAAAATTGTGCTTTCCGGTACTATGCGGCGGTTTTTTCCGCATTACTGAGAGCGATCATGTCCACCACACTGTTTAAAGATTTCACCTTCGAAGCCGCCCACCACCTTCCGCATGTCCCTGAAGGGCATAAATGCGGCCGTCTGCACGGGCATTCGTTCATGGTGCGTCTTGAGATCACCGGTGAAGTTGATCCGCATACCGGTTGGATCATGGATTTTGCCGAACTGAAGGCGGCGTTTAAGCCGACCTACGATCGTCTGGATCATTACTACCTGAATGATATCCCGGGCCTTGAAAACCCGACCAGCGAAGTGCTGGCGAAATGGATTTGGGATCAGATGAAGCCGCTGGTACCGCTGCTGAGCGCGGTGATGATTAAAGAGACCTGTACCGCCGGCTGTATCTATCGCGGGGAGTAAAAAAAGCCCGGCTAAACCGGGCTTTTTTTTAGGCAATATTCAGGTATTTGTGCGTCTGCATCGACAGGCGCCAGTTGCGCGCAATACAGGTTTCAATGCACAGGCGCGTCGCGTCGTCTTTCTGGCTGATCGGCTGTAGCGCAATGACGCGCTGCTTTTCATCCGTCAGCGTTGCCAGCAGTTCATCCAGCGCTTCGATATCACGCACGCGCCCAACCGGGTGCTTAATCTCATCCGCGCGTTCCAGCGCCTGAGACAGCACGTCATACCCGCCGCGCATATTCACTTTTGGCGATACCGTCACCCAGGTGGTGTGTGAACAGCGCACTTCATGGGTGCCGCTGGTTTCAATCTGGCAGCTGTAGCCGTTCTTTTCGAGCAGCTCGGTCAGCGGCGTCAGATCGTGGATGCAGGGTTCACCGCCGGTGATCACGACGTGGCGCGCCGTCCAGCCCTGACGACCAATAATGGCCAGCAGATCTTCTGAACTGCCCGCGCCCCACTTATCGCTCTCTTTGGTTTTCGCCAGAATGCTAAACAGCGACACTTCCCGATCTGCGAGCTTATCCCACGTATGTTTGGTATCACACCAGGCACAGCCAACCGGGCATCCCTGTAAACGAATGAAAATAGCGGGAACGCCGGTAAAGTAACCCTCGCCTTGCAGGGTCTGGAACATCTCGTTAATCGGGTACTGCATAGTCATCTCAGTAAAGGGGATAAACGATAAGTATCGCAGATCCCCGCCTGATGGTCATGCTCCATCGGTGCTTTGCGCGCCAATCGCCGCCATAAAACGCTCGGTAATTTGCTGTGGACGGGTGATGGCGCCGCCGACGACGACCGTATGCGCGCCCAGCGCCAGGCATCTGGCCGCGCGTTCAGGCGTATCCACGTTGCCTTCGGCAACCACGGGAACCGTCACGGCAGCCAGCACGCCCTTCAGGAACGCGCAGTCATTTTCCGGAAGCGAATGGCCCGCCGTTTCCGCCGTATAGCCGTAAAGCGTGGTGCCGACGCAGTCAAAGCCAAGCGCCTGCGCCGTCACGGCTTCGCCCACGGTGGAAATATCCGCCATCAGCAGTACCGCGGGATAGCGCGAGCGGATGCGCGCGACCAGCGTTTCCAGGGATTCTCCACCGGGACGCTCCCGCGCCGTTGCATCAAGCGCAATGATTTCCGGAGAGACGGTCATGAGCTCATCCACCTCTTTCATCGTGGCGGTGATAAACACCTCGCTTTCCGGGTAATCCCGTTTGATGATGCCGATAACAGGCAAAGAGACCTGCTGCTTAATGGCCTTGATATCCACCACGCTGTTGGCACGAATGGCGGCGGCTCCGCCCTGCGCCGCCGCCAGCGCCATGCGCGACATAATAAACGGGCTATGCAGCGGTTCATTTTCCAGCGCCTGACAGGAGACGACCAGTTTTCCCTTCAGGTTATCCAGTACAGTTTTCATTACGATAAGATCTCTTCCACTTCGTTTTTGATAATCGTGACGTGCGGGCCATAAATGACCTGAACCCCGTTACCGCGCACGATAACGCCGCGCGCGCCGGTGGCTTTCAGCGCCGCGTCATTCACTTTGCTGCCGTCCTTCACCGTGACGCGAAGCCGCGTGGCGCAGCAGTCCACCTCTTCCAGATTCTCTTTTCCGCCTAATCCCGCGATCACCGCAACGGCGCGCTCGCTCTGCGAAAAGGTCACCTCATTGGCCATCGCCTCCTTTTCCCGACCCGGCGTGGCAAAATCAAAACGGTTAATCAGATAGCGGAAGGTGAAGTAGTAAAGGAAGAACCACGGCACGCCCACCAGCGGAACGAACATCCAGTTAGTTTTGGCCTCTCCCTGCAAAATGCCGAACAGCACGAAGTCAATAAAACCGCCGGAGAAGGTTTGCCCGATAGTGATATGCAGCATGTGCGCGAGCATGAACGCCAGCCCGTCAAACAGCGCATGAATGACGTAAAGCACAGGCGCAATAAACAGGAAGGAAAACTCGATAGGCTCGGTAATCCCGGTCAGGAACGAGGTTAACGCCGCAGAGAGCAGCAGCCCGGCAACGCGCTTTTTGTTCTCCGGTTTTGCCGTGTGGTACATCGCCAGACACGCGCCGAGCAGGCCAAACATCATCGTAATAAAGCGCCCGGACATGAAGCGCGACGTGCCCTCATAGAAATGCTGCGTGTTCGGGTCGGCCAGCTGGGCGAAGAAGATCCGCTGTGTGCCCTCAACGAGGTGACCGTTGACAATCTCGCTGCCCCCGAGCGCGGTGGTCCAGAACGGCAGATAGAAGATGTGGTGCAAACCAAACGGGCCCAGCATGCGTAAAATGAAGCCGTACAGCAGGGTGCCCAGATAGCCGGTGGCATCCACCAGCCCGCCGAGACCAAAAATCAGTTTCTGAAAATGCGGCCAGACCACCGTCATGAGCGCGCCGACGAGTATCGCCGCCAGCGAGCTGATGATGGGAACAAAGCGCGAGCCGCCAAAGAACCCGAGGAACTGCGGAAGCACAATTTTATTAAACCGATGATGGAGCGTGCAGGTCACCAGACCAATCACCACGCCGCCAAACACGCCGGTTTCCAGCGTCTGGATCCCCAGCGTCATGCCCTGCCCAACTGCACCCGGGTTCTCGTGCGCCAGTTTGCCGGTGAGGATCAGCAGCGCGTTGATGGTGGCATTCATCACCAGAAACGCGAGTAGCGCCGCCAGCCCAGCCGTGCCCTTATCGCTTTTTGCCAACCCGACGGCTACCCCAACCGCAAACAGCACCGAGAGGTTTGCAAACACGATTGAACCGGCGCTGCTCATGATAGTGAAAATGGCCTGCAGCCAGCCCACATCTAAAAACGGATAAGCCGCCAGCGTATTGGGATTCGATAACGCGCCGCCTATCCCCAGCAGCAGGCCCGCCGCGGGCAGCACGGCGATAGGCAACATAAAGGATTTACCAAAGCGCTGCGCTTTTTCAAACCATCCCCCCGAAGAAGCACCACTGAACATTTGCATCATTTTTTCATCTCCCCTTTAAGTGATGAAAATTTTTACCACATAAATATCACCCAGTGAAAATTATCATCAAAAACCAGGAAGCCGATCATACTTTTTCAAAATGACTGGCATCTTTCCCCTCCTTTCCGCCACACTAGTCGCAGCGAAACACATTAAGGACGTGGCATGTCGGACCATGAAAATCTGCTGCTGAAGCTCCGCCAGGAGGCTTCCGGGTACAGCCCAACGCAACAAAAACTCGGTGAGTTTGTCCTCAGCGATCCTGCCCGGGTGCTCTACCTGACGATCACTGAACTGGCGCGCGAGAGCCACACCAGCGAAGCCAGCGTCACGCGCCTTTGCCGGACGCTGGGCTGCAAGGGCTATAACGAATTTAAAATGGCGCTTGCGCTGGATATTCAGCAGGGCCAGCCCGCGCGTCAGGCGGGGGATGAGATTGATAACGTCGTGGATGAGTCGGTGCAGGCTTTGCAGGATACCGCCAGACTCCTCGACCGCACGCTGCTTGAAAAAGCGGCGCTGGCGCTGCATCAGGCGCAATCCGTGCAGATTTATGGCGTCGCGGCCAGCGCGATCCTCGGCGAGTATCTGCATTACAAGCTGCTGCGGCTGGGAAAACCCGCACAGCTGTTTAGCGATATGCACCGCGCGGCCATGAATGCGACAACGCTTTCGAAAGATACGCTGGTTGTGGCCATCTCCAGCTCGGGTTCAACGCGGGATTTACTCCACGTGGTGAAGCTTGCCCGCAAGCGCGGCGTTAAGGTTCTGGCGCTCAGCAATACGCCCCGCAGCCCGCTGGCGTCTCTGAGCGACATGCAGCTGGTTGCCGCCAAACCAGAAGGCCCTCTAAGTGCAGGCGCGCTCAATGCTAAGGTTGGAGTGATGCTGCTGGTCGAGCTGCTGACCACATCCATGATTGCGCTGGATGGTCATTACGGCGACGTTAGCCAGCAAACAGCCAGCGCCACGCTTCCCCTTTTGCTCTGAAAATCATTCGCAGGCTAAATAAATCGGCCTGCGACTTATGTTGTCTGATTTGAGTTAAGTGGTATTTAAAACATTTATTGAATAAATGTTTGGTGTAACAAATTATTATATTTATTACATTTTGAATTACGTTCACTATTAGGTACAGACTTCATAAAAACAATTAAATTCAATGAGTTAAAATTTAAATCTTAATAGAGTGAATTTTTACCCTTGCGATACTGTCCAATATATCCACCTGATTTCCTTTCCTTAAAATAAGCTTAAGACGCCATTGATTTCGGCGTTTTATTATTTAAATGCCGTTTACTTTTGCACGCCTACAATCCGCCTCATCAATCATAATGAGACGGTATTAATGAAGATGTTATTGATTACAGGCGTGACCGGATTTCTGGGTGGTGCAGTTCTTGAAAAAATCCTAACCAGCGATCAACCCGCAAAACTCCTTTTACTTGCGCGCGCCAGCGATCCGCAGAGCGGGCTGGAGCGCGTGCTGGAGAACATGCGCAAGTTCAACGTTCCCGAGGACAAACTGGCCTCCTTGAAGGTGGATAATATTCTGATTGGCGACCTCAGCCAGTCGGATGCCTTCCTGAACGATCCCCGTCTGGATCGGGTCACGCACGTGGTTAACTGTGCGGCCGTGGCCTCATTTGGTAATAACCCGCTGATCTGGAAGGTCAACGTTGAAGGTACGCTCGCGCTGGCGCGCCGTATGGAGCAGGTCACGGGCCTGCAGCGTTTCCTCCACGTCGGCACCGCAATGTCATGCACGCCGGAGCAAGATTCACTGGTCGCCGAAAGCGCTGAATTCAGAGAGAATGCTGAACACCTGGTGGAATACACGTTTTCGAAGTCAACCATCGAACAGCTGATGCGCCAGGAGTGCCCTAACCTGCCGCTGCTCATCGCCCGTCCGTCCATCGTCGTCGGCCATACCCGTCACGGCTGCACGCCGTCGAGCAGCATTTTCTGGGTCTTTAGCATGGGCCTGATGCTGCAGAAGTTTATGTGCTCAATGGAAGACCGGATTGACGTTGTTCCGGTGGATTATTGCGCCGACGCGATGTTAATGCTGCTCAACAGCAACGCTCGTCCGGGAGAAGTGGTGCACATTTCTGCGGGAGAAGAGAACAGCGTTCGCTTTGCGGATATCGATCAGGCAATGGCGCAGGCGCTGGAGAAAGCCCCCGTCGGGGATAAATATGCGCAGGTCAGCTACGAAACGCTGGTCAGAATGCGCCGCGAGCTGAAACATATTTTTGGGCCGTGCAACGAACGTCTGATGCTGAAAGCCATGCGTTTATACGGTGCATTTGCCACGCTTAACGTGCGCTTCAGCAACGATAAGCTGCTGAGCATGGGGATGCCGAAGCCGCCCCGGTTTACGGATTATATCGCCCGCTGCGTGCAAACCACCCAGGGGCTGACCATTCCGGAGCAAATGGCGGTCGATTTTAAATAGCCAAAAAAAATGCCAGTCATTCGACTGGCATTTTCATTTTAAGGCTTAAGCAATTATGCCTGGCCTTTGATCTCTTTCAGACCGTTGTATGGTGCTTTTTCGCCCAGCGCTTCTTCGATACGAATCAGCTGGTTGTATTTAGCAACACGGTCAGAACGGCTCATAGAACCGGTTTTGATCTGGCCTGCAGCGGTACCTACAGCCAGGTCGGCAATGGTAGCGTCTTCAGTTTCGCCAGAACGGTGAGAGATAACAGCGGTGTAGCCAGCGTCTTTCGCCATTTTGATCGCAGCCAGAGTTTCGGTCAGAGAACCGATCTGGTTGAATTTGATCAGGATGGAGTTAACGATGCCTTTCTCGATGCCTTCTTTCAGGATCTTGGTGTTGGTTACGAACAGGTCGTCACCAACCAGCTGGATTTTGTCGCCCAGTACTTTAGTCTGGTATGCGAAGCCAGCCCAGTCAGACTCGTCCAGACCGTCTTCGATAGACACGATTGGGTACTGTTTGGTCAGGTCTTCCAGGAAGTGAGTGAACTCTTCGGAGGTGAACGCTTTGTTGCCTTCGCCAGCCAGAACGTATTTACCGTCTTTGTAGAATTCAGATGCTGCACAGTCCATCGCCAGGGTGATGTCTTTGCCCAGCTCGTAGCCAGCAGCTTTAACTGCTTCTGCGATAACGGCCAGCGCTTCTGCGTTAGAACCCAGGTTTGGCGCATAGCCACCTTCGTCACCAACAGCAGTGTTCATACCTTTAGCTTTCAGAACTTTAGCCAGGTTGTGGAACACTTCAGAACCCATACGTACCGCTTCTTTCAGGGATTTCGCGCCAACTGGCTGAATCATGAATTCCTGAATATCAACGTTGTTGTCTGCGTGCTCACCACCGTTGATGATGTTCATCATTGGTACAGGCATGGAGTATTTGCCTGGGGTGCCGTTCAGTTCAGCGATGTGCTCGAACAGTGGCATACCTTTCGCAGCAGCAGCCGCTTTGGCGTTCGCCAGAGAAACAGCCAGGATTGCGTTCGCACCGAAGTTAGATTTGTTTTCAGTACCGTCCAGATCGATCATGATCTTGTCGATGCCAGCCTGGTCTTTGGCGTCTTTGCCAAGGATTGCCTGAGCAATCGGACCGTTTACAGCGCCAACCGCTTTCAGTACGCCTTTGCCCAGGAAGCGGGATTTGTCGCCATCGCGCAGTTCCAGCGCTTCGCGAGAACCAGTAGAAGCGCCTGATGGAGCAGCAGCCATACCAACGAAACCACCTTCCAGGTGAACTTCGGCTTCAACGGTCGGGTTACCACGGGAGTCGATGATTTCACGACCGATGACTTTAACGATTTTGGACATTAGATTTTCCTCAGTACAAGTTAAACTAAAACTCCAGACAAACAACGCGTACCAAAGGTACGCGTTGCCGTTCTAACTTTTTTTACTTCGCCTAACGCTTCTGGTAGTCGCTGGCGGCCTTCACGAAGCCTGCAAACAGCGGATGCCCGTCACGTGGCGTTGAAGTAAATTCCGGGTGGAACTGGCAGGCGACAAACCACGGATGGTTTGGCACTTCAATGATCTCGACTAACTGATCATCCCCGGAGCGGCCCGCAACACGCAGGCCCGCGGCTTCAATAGGTTTCAACAACATGTTGTTGACTTCATAGCGGTGACGATGGCGCTCGGTGATGACCGGCTCGCCGTACAGCTTGCGAACCACGCTATCGTCAGACAGCTGGCAGGCCTGTGCGCCAAGACGCATGGTGCCACCCAGATCGCTCTTCTCGGTACGGACTTCGACGTTACCTTCTTCGTCACGCCATTCAGTGATAAGCGCCACAACAGGGTACTTACAGTCTGGCACAAATTCCGTAGAGTTCGCGTTTTCCATTCCCGCTACGTTGCGCGCAAATTCGATCAGCGCAACCTGCATACCCAGACAGATGCCGAGGTATGGAATATTGTTTTCACGCGCATAGCGCGCGGTGGCGATCTTGCCTTCTACACCACGGTAGCCGAAGCCGCCAGGGATGAGGATAGCATCCAGATCTTTCAGGATTTCAACGCCACGCGTTTCAACATCCTGCGAATCAATCAGCTTGATGTTCACGGAAACACGGTTCTTCAGACCACCGTGTTTCAGCGCTTCGATCACTGACTTATAGGCATCCGGCAGTTCAATGTACTTGCCGACCATACCGATAGTCACTTCCCCTGCCGGGTTGGCTTCTTCATAAATAACCTGTTCCCATTCAGACAGGTTCGCTTCCGGACAGTTCAAGCTGAATCGTTTACAAATATAATCGTCCAGGCCCTGCGATTTCAACAGGCCCGGGATTTTATAAATGGAATCGACATCTTTCATTGAAATAACGGCTTTTTCAGGCACGTTACAGAACAATGCAATTTTCGCACGTTCGTTTGCCGGAACCGCACGATCGGAGCGGCAAACCAGGATATCTGGCTGAATACCAATGGAGAGCAGCTCTTTCACAGAGTGCTGAGTCGGCTTGGTTTTCACTTCACCAGCGGCGGCCATGTACGGCACCAGAGTCAGGTGCATGAACAGCGCGTGCTCACGGCCGATATCTACCGCCAGCTGACGAATCGCTTCCAGGAATGGCAGGGATTCGATATCACCCACGGTACCGCCGATTTCAACCAGCACCACGTCGTGGCCTTCGCCACCCGCAACAATGCGTTCTTTGATTGCGTTAGTGATGTGCGGGATAACCTGAACGGTTGCACCCAGATAGTCACCACGGCGCTCTTTACGCAGAACGTCGGAGTAGATGCGGCCAGTCGTGAAGTTATTACGACGGGTCATTTTGGTGCGGATGAAACGCTCGTAGTGGCCAAGATCCAGATCGGTTTCAGCGCCGTCTTCAGTAACGAACACTTCCCCGTGTTGGATTGGGCTCATGGTGCCCGGATCGACGTTGATGTACGGATCCAGTTTCATCATGGTCACATTGAGGCCACGGGCTTCAAGAATGGCTGCGAGGGAGGCTGCGGCAATGCCTTTACCCAGAGAGGATACGACCCCGCCGGTCACAAAAATATAGTTCGTTGTCATGCTGAACCTGAGAAGTTAGGGTGAAACGATGGAATAACCAGGACGGGAAAGTAGTATACCCGAACACGGCGAGCGCCACAAACTTTCATTCTCCGTCTCCATTCCAGGCCATGACAAACATAAGGAGTGAGAAAATAGCCCCTTTTGGGTAAATGTTTTTGACGCAAATCAAGCGCTTGTCATTTAAAAAATCACACAGATTGCGCTTGATCGCAAAATCTCGTTAGAGATCAGATTCCTGGCGCTTTACTTCTTGCCAGACTTCTTCCATCGCGTCGAGGTCAATTCCGCTCATTTCCAGGCCTCGCGAGGCGACAATCCGCTCAACTTCGCGAAAGCGTCGTTCGAATTTTAGGTTGGCTTTTTGCAGGGCGGTTTCCGCTTTTACACCCAGATGGCGAGAAAGGTTGACGGTTGCAAACAGCAGGTCGCCCATCTCCTCCTCAAGCTTTGCTTCATCCACCACCGCCTGCTGCGCTTCGTGCATGACTTCGTCAATCTCTTCGTGCACTTTATCCAGCACCGGGCCGAGGGAGGTCCAGTCAAAACCGACGGCGGAGCAGCGTTTCTGGATTTTATGCGCGCGCATCAGCGCGGGCAGGCTCAGCGGAATATCATCCAGCGCCGAGTGCTGGGATTTTTCCGCTCGCTCGGCGCTTTTGATCTGCTCCCAGCGGGCCAGCACCTCAGCGCTGTTCCCTGCGGTGGCATCGCCGAAGATATGGGGATGACGGCGCTCAAGCTTGTCGCTGATGGCAGCGCAGATATCGTCAAAGTTAAAGCGCCCCTCTTCCTGCGCCATTTGCGCATAGAACACTACCTGGAACAGCAGGTCGCCCAGCTCGCCGCGCAGGTCGTCAAAATCTTCGCGGGAAATGGCGTCCAGCACCTCGTAGGTCTCTTCGAGGGTATAAGGCGCAATGGTGGCGAAAGTCTGCTCTTTGTCCCACGGGCAGCCGTTTTCCGGGTCGCGCAGGCGTTTCATGATGCCGAGCAGGCGGTCGATTTGAGTCATAGTGTTTTCCATTAAAAAAACAAGCCGGGTGGCGGCAAAGCCTTACCCGGCCTACAGAAGAGTGTGTTTAACCGCCGTGCAGACGACGCGCGTCAATCACATCCGGCACCTGGTTCAGTTTACCGAGCACGCGGCCCAGCACCTGCAGGTTGTAGATTTCGATGGTCATATCGATGGTGGCAAGCTGCTCGCGGGTATCGCTGCGGCTGGCGACCCCCAGCACGTTGACCTTCTCGTTGGCGAGAATGGTCGTGATGTCGCGCAGCAGGCCGCTGCGGTCGTTGGCAGTGACGCGCACCACCAGCGAGTAGCCGGCGGAATAGCTCTCACCCCAGACCGCTTCCACGATGCGCTCCGGCGCATGCGACTGCAGCTCGGCAAGCTGGTCGCAGTCGGAACGGTGAATCGAAATCCCGCGTCCCTGAGTGATAAAGCCGACGATATCGTCGCCCGGAATAGGCTGACAGCAGCGGGCAATGTGGTGCATCAGGTTGCCCACGCCCTCGACCACCACGCGGCCGTTGTCTTTGCTGCGCTGCTGCGGCGCATAGGTTTTCTGCTGCAGCTGCTTCAGCGCCGCCGCGTCCTGCTCTGCCGCGCTTGGCTTATTGAACTGCGCCTGCAGGAAGTTCACCATCTGATTCAGACGGATATCACCGCCGCCAATGGCCGCTAGCAGCTCGTCAAGCTCGTTGAAGTTGTAGCGCGGCAGCAGGAATTTCTCCGCCTCTTTCAGGCTTATCCCGATATGCTCCAGCTCGTCGTCGAGGATCTGGCGACCGGCAAGGATGTTCTTGTCACGATCCTGTTTACGGAACCAGGCGTGAATTTTCGAGCGCCCGCGGCTGGTGGTGACGTAGCCCAGGTTAGGGTTAAGCCAGTCACGGCTCGGGTTGGGCTGCTTCTGGGTAATGATTTCAATCTGGTCACCCATCTGCAGTTGATAGGTGAACGGTACGATACGTCCGCCAATTTTCGCCCCGATGCAGCGGTGCCCCACATCGCTGTGGATGTGGTAGGCAAAATCGAGCGGCGTAGAACCCGCCGGCAGGTCGACAACGTCCCCTTTTGGGGTAAAGACGTAGACGCGATCGTCAAAGACCTGGCTGCGCACTTCGTCGAGCATCTCGCCGGAGTCTGCCATCTCTTCCTGCCACGCAATCAGCTTGCGCAGCCAGGCAATGCGGTCTTCGTGGCCAGAACGCGCTCCGCCGGAGGTGCCTTCTTTGTATTTCCAGTGCGCGGCCACGCCCAGCTCGGCGTCTTCGTGCATCTGTTTGGTGCGGATCTGAATCTCGACCGTTTTGCCGCCAGGGCCAAGCACAACGGTATGGATAGACTGATAGCCGTTCGGTTTGGGGTTGGCGACATAGTCATCAAACTCATCGGGCAGATGACGGAAGTGAGTGTGTACTATCCCCAGCGCGGCGTAGCAGTCCTGCAGACGCTCCGCCACGATACGCACGGCGCGCACGTCAAACAGCTCGTCAAACGCGAGGTGTTTCTTCTGCATTTTGCGCCAGATGCTGTAGATATGCTTAGGCCGGCCGTAGACTTCGGCGCGCACGTTCTCTTCTTTCATCGCCTGGCGCAGCCCGCCGACAAATTCCTCGATATAGTGCTCGCGGTCGATACGGCGCTCATGAAGGAGTTTGGCAATACGTTTATATTCCGCCGGGTGCAGATAGCGGAAGCAGTAATCTTCCAGCTCCCATTTCAGCTGACCAATCCCTAAGCGGTTCGCCAGCGGCGCGTAGATATTTGTACACTCTTTGGCCGCCAGCACGCGCTCGTCTTCCGGCGCATCCTTCACTTCACGCAGGTGGGCAATACGCTCGGCAAGCTTGATGACCACGCAGCGGAAATCATCCACCATGGCCAGCAGCATCCGGCGAACGTTATCGACCTGCTCAGAGGAGACGGAATCGGTGTGCGCGGCTTTAAGCTGGCGGATGGCCGCCATATCGCGCACGCCGTGGATCAGCGCGACGACGGATTTCCCGACGCTGTCGCGCAGCACGTCTTCGCTGACCACGTCCGCATCCGCGAGGGGGAAGAGAAGCGCGGCCTGCAGCGTTTCAATATCCATGTTCAGCATGGATAAGATTTCCACCATCTCCACGCCGCGCCACAGGAGAAGATCGGCGTCGGGATGCCCCTGCGTGGTGCGCAGACAATAGGCGCAGGTTTCGGTTAAGCGTTCACACGACTGCTGGCTGGAAATTCCCAGACTTGCGATCCATTTTTGTGGGTCAAATTCCCCAGCTTTATTGAGATGTGCACTTCTTACCGCAACCATTGTCCTCTCCTTTAGGGACCTGGGCCTGTCGAAGTCGACAAGCCAAACAAATTAGATGTGCTCGAACAACACCATCGATTCCAGATGTCCAGTGTGCGGGAACATGTCCAGCATTGCCAGACGCTGAATCTGGTAACCCGCGCTGATTAATGCCTCGCTGTCCCGGGCAAGCGTTGCCGGGTTACAGGAAACATAGACCACACTCTTCGGCTCGAGTTTAATAATATGTGCCATCACACCCGGGGCACCGGCACGCGCCGGGTCGAGCAAAATTTTATCAAAGCCCTGTTTTGCCCACGGCTGTTGGGTGACATCTTCTTCAAGATTTTGATGAAAGAATGTCACATTTTGCAAGCCGTTCTGCTGCGCGTTCTCCTGCCCTTTAGCCACCAGCGCCTCGACGCCTTCCACGCCGACGACGCTGGCCGCTTTTTGCGCCAGCGGCAGCGTGAAGTTGCCCATTCCGCAGAACAGATCGAGCACCCGATCGCTTTTCTGAACATCCAGCCACGTCAGCGCTTTCTCAACCATCAGTTGGTTAACACCGTCATTCACCTGAATGAAATCCCGCGGGCTGAACGTTAAGCGTAGCCCGTTTGACGCATACCAGGGCGCCTCACCGGTAACCTGCTCAAGTATCTCGCTTTGTGGTGCAAGGAAAAGCGCCAGGTCGTGGGAATGCGAAAAGCGTTCCAGTTTTTCGCGATCTTTTTTCGACAACGGCGCGGTATGGCGCAGCACCATCAGCGGTCCATTGTTGGCCATGACCAGTTCGACATGCCCGAGGTGGCGAACGCCGTCCAACCCGGAGAGACAAATGCGCACCTCCGGAAGCAATGCCTCAAGATGGGGCACCAAAATGGGGCACTGCTGCACATCGACGATGTCACTGGAACCGGCCTTGCGAAACCCCATCTCCAGCCGCGCCGTTTTTGGCTGATAGCTGAGGCTCAGGCGCGCGCGTCGCCGATAGCCCCAGGGCGCATCGGCGAGAATTTCGTTAACGTCATGTTTAAGCTGACGCGCCAGCGCGCGGCTTTTGCTTTTTTGCTGTAATTCTGTGCTCGCATGCTGTTGCTGGCAGCCTCCGCAAACGCCAAAATGTGGGCATCGCGGCTTCACGCGCTCCGGGCTATCGTTGAGGCGACGCTTAACCTGTCCGCGCGCGAACTGGCGTTTATCTTCCGTCAGCGTAATTTCTGCTCGTTCTGTCGGCAATAAACCTGTTATAAACAGAGCTTTACCGTTGTGACGTGCCACTCCCTGACCAAACGGATCGAGGTCCGTGGCTTCAACAGTAATGATTTGACGCGTCGTCACGCGTCGCTTTGCAGAGTAGAATTGCGCCATCGCCGAGATTTTTCTCACATAAACATAATTATCTTAATTGTCCCATAACGGAACGCCATGACCAACTACAGCCTGCGCGCGCGCATGATGATTTTGATCCTCGCCCCCACCGTTCTCATCGGTTTGCTGCTGAGTATCTTCTTTGTTGTGCACCGCTATAACGATTTGCAGCGACAGCTTGAGGATGCAGGCGCCAGCATTATCGAACCGCTTGCCGTTTCCAGCGAGTACGGCATGAACCTGCAAAACCGCGAATCCATTGGCCAGTTAATCAGCGTGCTCCACCGCCGTCACTCGGACATCGTACGCGCCATTTCCGTTTACGACGAACATAACCGCCTGTTTGTCACCTCGAATTTTCATCTCGATCCGGCAGCCCTGAAGATCCCGGACGGTACACCATTCCCGCGCCACCTCACCGTCTTGCGGCGCGGCGATATCATGATCCTGCGCACGCCGATCGTGTCGGAAAGCTATTCCCCCGATGAGTCAGCGCAATCCGACGCCAAATCCAGCAACAATATGCTGGGATACGTGGCGCTGGAGCTGGATCTCAAGTCGGTCCGGCTACAACAGTACAAAGAAATTTTTATCTCTGGCGTGATGATGCTGTTCTGCATTGGCATTGCGCTGATCTTCGGCTGGCGCCTGATGCGCGACGTGACGGGCCCCATCCGCAACATGGTTAATACGGTTGACCGCATCCGCCGGGGACAGCTCGACAGCCGGGTGGAAGGGTTTATGCTGGGCGAGCTGGACATGCTGAAGAACGGCATCAACTCAATGGCCATGTCGCTGGCGGCGTATCACGAAGAGATGCAGCACAACGTTGACCAGGCCACGTCCGACCTGCGCGAAACGCTGGAGCAGATGGAGATCCAGAACGTTGAGCTGGATCTGGCGAAAAAGCGCGCCCAGGAAGCGGCACGTATTAAGTCGGAATTCCTGGCCAATATGTCGCACGAGCTGCGTACGCCGCTCAATGGCGTGATCGGCTTTACCCGCCTGACGCTGAAAAGCGAGCTCAACCCGACTCAGCGCGATCACCTGCACACCATTGAACGCTCGGCCAACAACCTGCTGGCGATCATCAACGACGTGCTGGACTTCTCCAAGCTGGAAGCGGGCAAGCTGATCCTGGAAAGCATTCCCTTCCCGCTGCGCAGTACGCTCGATGAGGTGGTGACGCTGCTCGCGCACTCGTCGCACGACAAGGGCCTTGAGCTGACGCTCAACATTAAAAACGACGTGCCGGATAACGTCATTGGCGATCCGCTGCGCCTGCAGCAGGTCATTACCAACCTTGTCGGGAATGCGATTAAATTCACCGAAAGCGGTAACATCGACATCCTGGTAGAAAAACGCTCCATCAGCAGCAATAAAGTGCAGATTGAAGTCCAGATCCGCGATACCGGCATCGGTATTCCTGAGCGGGATCAGTCGCGTCTGTTCCAGGCGTTCCGTCAGGCGGACGCCAGTATCTCCCGCCGTCATGGCGGTACCGGCCTGGGGCTGGTGATCACGCAGCGCCTGGTGAACGAGATGGGCGGCGATATCTCTTTCCACAGCCAGCCGAATCGCGGTTCAACCTTCTGGTTCCATATTAATCTGGACCTCAACCCGAACGTTTTGACCGATGGCCCGGTGACGGACTGCCTGAAAGGCAAGCGCCTGGCCTACGTCGAACCTAACGCGGCGGCAGCGCAGTGTGCGCTCGATATTTTAAGCACCACGCCGCTGGAGGTGGTTTACAGCCCAACCTTCTCAGCGCTTGCCGTTGAGCATTACGATATTCTGCTGATGGGGATCCCGGTCACCTTCACCGGCGAACTGACCATGCAGCAGGAGCGGCTGGCGAAAGCCGCGTCAATGACCGACTATCTGCTGCTGGCGCTACCCTGCCACGCCCAGATAAATGCGGAGGAGTTGAAAAACGACGGAGCCGCCGCATGTCTGCTGAAGCCGCTCACCTCGACCCGCCTCCTGCCCGCGCTCACAGAGTATTGCCGTCTTAGCCAGCATGCTCTCCCGCTGATTAACGACGAGCAAAAATTGCCGATGAGCGTGATGGCGGTGGATGATAATCAGGCCAACCTGAAGCTGATTGGCGCATTGCTTGAGGACCAGGTTCAGCACGTTGAGCTCTGCACCAGCGGCGCGCAGGCGGTTGAACAGGCGAAGCAGATGCAGTTCGATTTAATCCTGATGGATATTCAGATGCCGGGCATGGATGGCATTCGGGCCTGCGAGCTGATCCACCAACTGCCGCACCAGCAGCAAACCCCGGTCATTGCGGTCACCGCGCACGCGATGGCCGGTCAGAAAGAGAAGCTGCTGAGCGCCGGAATGAATGACTATCTGGCGAAGCCCATCGATGAAGAGAAACTTCATAACCTGCTGTTACGCTATAAGCCGGGTCACATTAGCGGGACGTACACGGTTTCCAGCGAGCCGGTTGAAATCAGCGTCAACCAGAACGCGACCTTTGACTGGCAGCTCGCGCTGCGCCAGGCGGCAGGTAAACCCGATTTAGCCCGCGAAATGCTGCAAATGCTGGTCGCGTTTCTGCCGGAAATTCGCAATAAGGTAGAAGAGCAGCTGGTGGGTGAAAATCCGGAAGCGCTGCTGGAAGCGATCCACAAGCTGCACGGCAGCTGCGGGTACAGCGGCGTGCCGCGGCTGAAAAATCTTTGCCAGCTGCTGGAGCAGCAGCTGCGTGCCGGCACGCCGGAATCGGAGCTTGAACCGGAGTTTCTGGAGCTGCTGGATGAGATGGATAACGTAACGCGCGAAGCGACGAAGTTGCTGGGAAGCTGAGATAAAAGCCCGGTGGCGCTACGCTTACCGGGCCTACGATTGCGGGTGCGGCCTGATGCCCTCACCCCGATCCTCTACCACAGGGAGAGGGAGAACTACATTCCCTGCCCCACTTTCAGCACCGCCGCGATATTCCTGGCGGCCATCCTGACGTTCTCGCTGGCATTTTCCAGCGCATCTTCCAGCGAGCAGATGGTGTAAATCACGCTAAACACCGCATCAATGCCGTGATCGTGTACCACGCCAACGTCCGACGTCAGGCTGCCTGCAATGCCGATGACGGGTTTGTTAAAGCGTTTCGCCACTTTCGCAACGCCCACCGGAACTTTGCCGTGGATCGTCTGGCTGTCGATGCGGCCTTCTCCCGTGATCACCAGATCCGCATCGGCCACCTGGTCGGCCAGGTGTAGCGCATCGGTCACGATCTCAATGCCCTGGCGCAGCTCCGCGCCGCAAAAGGCGTACAGCGCGGCCCCCATGCCACCCGCCGCGCCGCCGCCAGCCAGGTTTAGCACATCGATATCCAGATCCCGGGCGATGACTCTCGCATACTGCGCCAGCGCGTTGTCCAGGGTGACGATCATCTCAGGCGTGGCCCCCTTTTGCGGGCCAAATACGGCTGACGCGCCATCCTTACCGGTGAGCGGATTCGTCACATCACAGGCGACCTCTATCCGGCACTCCGCCAGACGTCTGTCCAACCCGCTCAGGTCGATACGCGCGAGTTTTCCCAGCTCGCCCCCGCCCTGCCCAAGGGGCTGCCCGCTGTCGTCCAGCAGCTTTGCCCCCAACGCCTGCACCATACCTGCTCCGCCGTCATTGGTGGCGCTGCCGCCAATGCCGATGATGATATGCTTAACGCCCGCATCCAGCGCGTGACGAATAAGTTCGCCCGTGCCCCATGAGGTGGTTTTCAGGGGATTACGCTGCGAAGGGACGACCAGCTCCAGGCCGCTTGCCGCCGCCATTTCAATAAAGGCACTTTGCTCGTCACCGGATAAGCCATAAAACCCTTCCACGCGCTGACCCAGCGGGCCGGTCACCGGAACATGCACAATGCGTCCCTGCGTTGCCGCGATCATCGCCTCAACCGTCCCTTCGCCACCGTCCGCAACCGGCAGTTTGACGTAAACCGCCTCGGGAAAGATCTCGCGAAAACCACGTTCTATCGCTGTCGCAACCTCAAGCGCACTCAAACTTTCCTTATACGAGTCCGGTGCGATAACAATTTTCATAAGCCATCCTTACGCATAGTCGTTACGTTAAGCATACACCACGTAAAAGACCGCTTGTGGGATCGGTCCCAATGCGTTTATCGTACCATGCACGGGCGTTTATTGTCGAATGTCCAGTCGGGGATCAGATACTGCATCGCCATCGCATCGTCACGCGCGCCCAGACCGTGTTTTTGATACAGCTCATGGGCTTTCATGACCTGGTCCATATCCAGTTCAACCCCCAACCCCGGCGTGGAAGGCACCTGCACCATGCCACCTTTGATCTCAAACGGCTGCTTAGTCAGACGCTGATTACCCTCCTGCCAGATCCAGTGCGTGTCGATAGCGGTAATCGTGCCCGGCGCGGCGGCGGCAACGTGCGTGAACATCGCCAGCGACACGTCGAAGTGGTTGTTGGAGTGCGAGCCCCAGGTCAGGCCAAACTCGTGACACATTTGCGCCACGCGCACCGACCCCTGCATCGTCCAGAAGTGCGGGTCCGCCAGCGGAATATCGACGGACTGCAATGACAGGGTGTGTCCCATCTGACGCCAGTCGGTGGCAATCATATTGGTCGCGGTCGGCAGCCCCGTGGCGCGACGGAATTCCGCCATAACTTCACGGCCCGAGAAGCCCTGTTCAGCCCCACACGGATCTTCCGCATACGCCAGCACGCCTTTCAGCTGTTTGCCAATTTTGATCGCTTCATCAAGCGACCACGCGCCGTTCGGATCCAGCGTCACGCGCGCCTGCGGGAAACGTTTTGCCAGCGCGGTAACGGCTTCCGCCTCTTCCTCACCGGCAAGCACGCCGCCCTTCAGTTTGAAATCATTAAAGCCATATTTTTCGTACGCGGCTTCCGCCAGGCGCACCACCGCATCCGGGGTCATCGCCTCGTCGTGGCGAAGTCGGTACCAGTCGCATTGTTCATCCGGCTGGCTCTGATAAGGCAATGGCGTCAGCCTGCGGTCGCCGACAAAGAACAGATAGCCCAGCATTTCCACTTCGCTGCGCTGCTGCCCCTCGCCCAACAGCGACGCAACGTTAACGCCCAGATGCTGACCCAGCAGATCCAGCATCGCGGATTCAATCCCGGTCACCACGTGAATGGTGGTGCGCAGGTCGAAGGTCTGCAGGCCACGCCCTCCGGCATCGCGATCGGCAAAGGTATTGCGCACGGTGTTGAGGACATTTTTATACTCACCCAGCGCTTTGCCCACCACCAGCGGAATGGCATCTTCCAGCGTCTGGCGGATCTTCTCCCCGCCCGGAATTTCGCCCACGCCCGTATGCCCGGAATTGTCTTTGATAATGACAATATTGCGGGTAAAGAATGGCGCATGCGCGCCGCTCAGGTTCATCAGCATGCTGTCATGGCCCGCAACCGGAATGATTTGCATGGAAGTGACGACAGGGGTCGTAAAAGTACTCATCGTGTAATCCTTTTATCAGTGACGTCCAAAAACAGGGCGCTTACGGTCAAATGTCCAGCCGGGGATCAGGTACTGCATCGGGCCCGCGTCGTTACGCGCGCCGCCCGGTAGCTTTTTATACGCTTCATGGGCTTTATGGATCTGATCCCAGTCAATCTCCACGCCCAGCCCCGGCGCATCCGGTACGGCAATCTTGCCATTGATGATTTCCAGCGGATTTTTCGTCAGGCGGGCTTCCCCTTCCTGCCAAATCCAGTGGGTATCGATGGCGGTCGGGTTACCCGGCGCCGCCGCGCCAACGTGGGTAAACATCGCCAGCGAAATATCAAAGTGGTTGTTAGAGTGACAGCCCCAGGTCAGCCCCCAGTCATCGCACAGCTGCGCCACGCGCACTGCACCTGAAAGCGTCCAGAAGTGAGGGTCCGCCAGCGGAATGTCGACGGCGTTCAGCATCACTGCATGACCCATTTCACGCCAGTTGGTGGCGATCATATTGGTCGCGACAGGCAGCCCGGTGGCGCGACGAAACTCGGCCATGACTTCACGGCCCGAGAAGCCCTGCTCCGCGCCACAGGGATCTTCCGCATAGGTCAGGACATCCCCCAGCCCTTTGCACAGGCTAATCGCTTCCTCCAGCAGCCAGGCGCCGTTGGGATCGACGGTGATCCGCGCATCAGCAAAGCGTTTTTTCAGCGCCCGGGCCGTATCAATCTCCTGCTCGCCGGGCAGCACGCCGCCCTTCAGTTTGAAATCCTTAAAGCCGTAGCGATCCTGCGCAGCCTCGGCCAGCCGCACCACCGCGTCGCTGGAGAGCGCTTCCTGGTGGCGCAGGCGATACCAGTCGTGATCGCCCGTGGATCGGGCCAGATACGGGAGATCGGTCTTATTGCGATCGCCCACGTAGAACAGATAGCCCAGCACGGTGACCGCATCACGCTGTTTGCCGGGCCCCAGCAGCTCGCAAACCGGAACATTGAGCGCCTTACCCAGCAAGTCGAGCAGAGCGGCCTCCAGCGCGGCGACCGCGTTGACCCGCAGTTCAAACGTCCAGGCACCTTTACCGAACGTATCAAAGTCTGCCGACTGATTGCCCTTATGCACCCGCTGAACCACCTTGTTCAGACGGGCGACCTCCTGGCCCACCACCTGCGGAATGGCATCGACCAGCGTCTGGTAGATCACCTCCCCACCCGGGGCCTCGCCCACGCCGGTATGCCCTGCGCTGTCTTTCAGCACGACGATATTACGGGTAAACCAGGCGCTATGCGCCCCGCCGATATTGAGCAGCATGCTGTCCTGCCCGGCCACCGGGATGACCTTCATCTCCGTGACGGTTGGGCTCGATTGCGTTGTCATTATCCACGCTCCGCAACAGGTTTAAGTTCGACGCGTTTGATATCCCCAACCAGCACCAGGTAACTCAGCACCGCCACCAGCGCATGCACACCTACGTAGATTAGCGCACCGTTGAAAGAGCCGGTGGTGCCGACGATGTAGCCGATAGCGATGGGCGTAACAATCCCGGAGATGTTGCCGAACATGTTGAACAGGCCGCCGCTCAGGCCGCTGATCTCTTTCGGTGCCGTATCCGCCATCACCGCCCAGCCCAGCGCGCCAATGCCTTTGCCGAAGAAGGCCATCGCCATAAAGCCGATAATCATCCATTCGGCGTTGACGTAGTTACAGAACACCATGGTCATGGAGAGCAGCATGCCGAGCACAATCGGGGTTTTACGCGCGATGTTCAGCGAGCCGGTACGGCGCATCAGCCAGTCGGAAATCACTCCGCCGAGCACGCCGCCGACGAAGCCGCAAATTGCCGGGACCGACGCGACAAATCCCGCTTTCAGAATCGACATGCCGCGTGCCTGCACCAGGTATACCGGGAACCAGGTGATGAAGAAGTAGGTTAAGGCGTTAATACAGTACTGGCCCAGATAGATGCCGATCATCATGCGCGAGCCGACGAGCTGCTTGATCTGCGCCCATTTCTGGCTGAACGGGACTTTTGCTTTTGCCGATTTCTGATCCATATTGATCAGCGCGCCGCCTTCCGCGATGTACTCCAGCTCTTTTTTGTTCACGCCAGGATGCTGGTTGGGTTCGTGGATCACTTTCAGCCAGACGAAGCTGATGACGATCCCAAGCCCGCCCATGAAGAAGAAGACGTGCGACCAGCCCACCTCATGCGTCAGCCAGCCCATGATTGGCGCGAAGATCACCGTCGCGAAGTACTGTGCGGAGTTGAAAATCGCCACCGCCGTTCCCCTCTCCTGCGCCGGGAACCAGGCAGCGACAATACGGCTGTTCCCCGGGAAGGAAGGTGCTTCCGCTAAGCCTACCAGGAAGCGCAGCGTGAAGAGCGCCACGATAATGCCGAAGCCGCTGAAGATATCGACGAAACCCTGCAACAGGGTAAACATTGACCAGATAAAGATGGACCAGAAATAGACGCGTTTAGATCCAAAACGGTCCAGCAGCCAGCCGCCAGGAATTTGCCCGATGACGTAGGCCCATGAGAATGCGGAGAAAACGTAACCCATGCCCACCGGATCAAGGCCGATATCTTTTGCCATTTCCGAACCGGCAATCGACAGCGTGGCGCGGTCACCATAGTTAAAGGATGTGACGATAAACAGCATCACCACTATCCAGTAGCGGGCATTAGTGCGCTTTTCAGCGCTGCTCGCTGCGTGGCTTAATGTACTCATTGTTGCACTCCTGAAACATAGCTTTCGCCTGGTTCATTCTGTACAGCACCGGTAGGGTAATCAGAATGAGATTGGTGTTTTGTCGTTTTGGTACGGCCTGACGCCGTTTTATAGTGACCGGAAAAGTATATGAAGGAGTGCCTCATCACCTCACCGTGCAGAAACACAGTATTAAAGGGTGTATGAGAGGTTGTTTATGGCATAAGCCCAGGGGAATGGAAGGTGGTTCACGGAATTGGCGTTTGGTGCGGGGTGTATCGCCGGGTGGCGGCTATGCCTTACCCGGCCTGAAAAACCCGCAGGCCCGCGCAAGCGAAGCGCCGCCGGGCAGAGTGTTATTTGAGAAGGGAGGCCCAGTTCTCCACCCACGGGTTCGATTCGCTTTCGGGTTCAGGATGCTCACCGGCATCAATCAGCAGCATCTCGCCGACGCGCTGGGCGCTCTGCTCCTGAAGGAGCGCATCGAACTGCTTGCCGCCGCCGCAGAAGTTGGCGTAAGAGCTGTCGCCCAGGGCAATGATGCCGTAGTGCACGTCTGGCTGATAGCCAAGCTGGTCTTTAATGCCCTGAAACAGCGGCACGATGCTGTCCGGCAGATCGCCCTGCCCGGTGGTGGAGGTCACCACCAGAATGTACTTATCTTTATACTTTTCCCAGTCTGCCAGTTCCGGGTCTTCATAGACCGTGGCTTTATGGCCCTGGCTGGCGAGTATTGCTTCAGCCTCTTCCGCTACCAGCAGCGAGTTGCCGTACATTGTGCCGACAAAAATGCCTACTTCAGCCATGATATTTTCCCATAATGAATGCGTTTACCGTTCATCCTGAACGTTGCCCGATACAAACTCAACCCTTTCATTTTCGGGGAGTTGTCCCAGCCAGCCAAACTGTGACAGCGCCTGCATCCAGACGTCGTCCAGCCCAGCACGGATAGTCAGCGGCTCGCCGGTAAACGGGTGCGTCAGGCTCAGCTCGCTGGCGTGCAGCATCAGACGATGGCAGCCAAAGTGTTCGGCCGCACTGCGGTTCTGGCGCAAATCACCGTGTTTGCTGTCACCAATAATCGGGTGGCGCAGGTGCGCAAGATGGCGTCGCAGCTGGTGCTTACGCCCGGTTTTAGGCAAAAGCTCAACCAGGCTGTAGCGTGTGGTCGGGAATTTGCTGGTTGCAACCGGCATTTCGGTCGTCGCCATGCCGCGATAATCCGTTACTGCGGGCTGCGGACCTTTGTCATCGCGGGCAAATTTATCGGCGATCTTGTCCAGCTCCTCCACCAGCGGATAGTCCAGCGTGGCGGCTTCCGTCAGCCAGCCGCGCACGATCGCGTGGTAGCGCTTTTGCATCTGATGCTGTTCAAACTGCTGTGACAGCAGACGCCCCGCCTCGCTGGAAAGCCCCATCAGCAGCACGCCGGAAGTCGGCCTGTCGAGACGATGGGCGGTAAAAACATGCTGACCAATCTGGTCGCGAACGGTCTGCATCACCACCACTTTCTCATCGCGATCGAGCCAGCTGCGGTGTACCAGCCAGCCTGACGGTTTATTCACCGCCACCAGCCACTCGTCCTGATAGAGGATCTCAAGCGTCATGCATCTTCACCGGCAAACAGGGCATCCAGTTTTTCCAGTTCGACCAGCATCACGTCGCGCGCAGGGTGCGTCGCCTCGAGCGCCATTTCATAGTAGGGAGAGACCGCAAACGCCTGCGGAAGCGGGTGACCGCCCTCAATCAGGGCGTGCATGCGCGGAATTAACACCCACTGCAGCCATTCAAACGGGGCCAGCGTATCCAGGCAGAAGGGCTGAGTGCTCGCGAACGCTTCTGGCTGCGGCGCGGTCTCCTGCCACAGCTGATGTTGGCGCAAAAGGGCTTCGATGGCGTGCAACTGAGCACGAACGCTATCGTGTTGCGTCATAGTAACCTCAACTGAAAAAGTGAACGGCGCGCAGCATAGCATTGCGGAAGGCAGAAATAAAAAAAGGGAGCACTGTAAAAACAGTGCTCCCGGTTCGTTTCGCAGCATTCCAGCTACAATTCGTGCTCCCTGCTCATCCGTGACAACTTTTCCTGACGCCCGAAGGCCTGGTCATCCGTAAGCCGATGCATCCTGCACACATCTTCCTGACGTGTTTGTCTCATCCTGAAACGTCCTGGCCTTCCTGACCCACCGACCATCCTGACCGGCTCTCGTTCTCCTTCCTGGAGGTGTCCCTTACGCATCCTGCGTTATCCACTTCGCTTCATCCTGAAGCCTTCCTGAAGCGCCATCCTGACGAGTCCTGTGTGAGAAACGCCATCATCCTGATGTTCGTTTCTCGTGTCGGCGTCCTGTCGACAGAAATAGAATCCGCTATTCCGCTTCGTCTTACAACCCACCCTTTCTGGGTTGTAAGCCGTAAGAAATCCCTAAAAACAATACGATGAACAGGTAATTCATTGAAAAACAGAGCGATATTAATCTGAATTAAATGAGGTAATACTGAATCTTCAGCGATCTCTCACAAACGTTGTAAGAGATCTCTCACACGAGCTATAGCATCATGGATTACAGAAATGGCTCAAGTCGGGTAAGGAAATCTGCAAGAGAGGGGGCGAGAGTCTCGCGATTGCGGGTGCCGATAGTCTCTTTAACCACTTCACCTGACAGGTTACAGACGGAGATAACGTCCAGTTCGCTGTCCAGGGTGGCAATAAAGAGCGTCGGAGATAGCTTCAGGCGTTTTTGCGTGACCAGATGACCAATCAGGTTTTCCTGAACACGCTGCAGATCGTCTTCGCTCCAGGTCTGCAACAGCGTCAGCGTGATATCAGCAAAGCGCGCAGGCATATCCCCTGCGAACTGCGTGGTATAAAACGCATGAACTGCTGGTTGTACCACAATGTCCATTGCCCGCTCAACCGCATTTACATTTTGCTCGCCGTCGAAAGGTTTTGGCTGCCAGATAACGTAATCGTCGACTGAAGAGATAATGCACGGCGAAGGTACGCCATACAAATCAGCACTTTGCGGCCATGTCTGGTCCTTTTCATGCCATGCGTCGCAATAGCGGGTCGTGAAGGCAGTGAGGGCATTTGCAGTTTCGATGTCCACCGATTTCTCTCTTCTTGTCAGACAGGATAAACTCAGGCCATAAGTGTACCTGTAAAGTGGCTATGAAACATGTCTTACGAAAATCATCAGGCGTTAACCGGCTTAACGCTGGGGAAATCGACCGATTACCGCGATACCTACGATGCAAGCCTGCTGCAGGGCGTGCCGCGCAGCCTGAACCGCGATCCTCTGGGCCTGCATGCGGATGCCTTGCCGTTTGTCGGCGGTGACATCTGGACGCTGTACGAACTCTCGTGGCTTAACGCGCGCGGTCTGCCGCAGGTGGCGGTGGGCCACGTTGAGCTGGATTACGCCAGCGTTAATCTCGTGGAATCCAAAAGCTTTAAGCTCTATCTCAACAGTTTTAACCAGACAAAATTCAGCAGCTGGGACGACGTTCAGCACACCCTGGAACGTGATTTAAGCGCCTGCGCGCAGGGAAAGGTGAGCGTTTCACTGTATCGCCTGCACGAACTGGAAGGGCAGCCGGTCGCCCACTTCAACGGGACCTGCATCGACGATCAGGATATCGAGGTGGAGAATTATGAATTCAGCGCCGATTACCTCGAAAACGCGGCGAGCGGAAAGGTGGTCGAAGAGACGCTGGTCAGCCACCTGCTGAAATCCAACTGCCTGATCACCCACCAGCCGGACTGGGGTTCGGTGCAGATCCAGTACCGAGGCCCGAAAATTGACCGGGAAAAGTTGCTGCGCTACCTGGTGTCGTTCCGCCATCACAACGAATTTCACGAGCAGTGCGTGGAGCGTATCTTTAGCGATATTCAGCGTTTCTGCCAGCCAGAAAAACTGAGCGTTTACGCGCGCTACACCCGCCGCGGCGGTCTGGACATCAACCCGTGGCGCACCAACACCGATTTTGTGCCAGCAACGGGGCGGCTGGTGCGTCAGTAATATAAATATTTTCACAATATGCGCGGTATCTTCCGCGCTTTAGGTTGTGAAACGTCACGCGCCAGGGCTATTGTAATCAACAGGGAAAGACGATAATCGTCCCGTAAGGAGCTCACTTGATTACACATATTAGCCCGCTTGGCTCAATGGATATGTTGTCGCAGCTGGAAGTGGACATGCTTAAGCGCACGGCCAGCAGCGATCTTTATCAACTGTTTCGTAACTGTTCACTTGCCGTACTGAACTCCGGAAGCCTGACAGATAACAGTAAAGAACTGCTGTCCCGCTTCGAAAGCTTTGATATCAACGTGCTGCGCCGCGAGCGTGGCGTGAAGCTTGAAGTCATCAACCCGCCGGAAGAGGCCTTTGTCGACGGCCGTATCATTCGTTCACTTCAGGCTAACCTGTTTGCCGTGCTGCGTGACATCCTGTTTGTTAACGGGCAGATCCACAACGCAGGCCGTTTCCAGCATCTCGACCTGGAAAGCTCGGTCCATATCACCAACCTGGTGTTCTCCATTTTGCGTAACGCCCGTGCCCTGCACGTTGGCGAAGCGCCGAACATGGTCGTCTGCTGGGGCGGTCACTCCATTAACGAAACCGAATACCTTTATGCGCGTCGGGTGGGCACCCAGCTCGGCCTGCGCGAGCTGAATATCTGTACCGGCTGCGGTCCGGGTGCGATGGAAGCGCCAATGAAAGGTGCCGCAGTGGGACACGCGCAACAGCGTTACAAAGAGGGACGGTTTATCGGCATGACCGAGCCGTCGATCATTGCCGCTGAGCCGCCTAACCCGCTGGTTAACGAGCTGATTATCATGCCGGATATCGAGAAACGTCTTGAAGCGTTTGTCCGTATCGCCCACGGCATTATCATCTTCCCGGGCGGCGTGGGGACAGCGGAAGAGCTGCTCTATCTGCTGGGTATTCTGATGAATCCGGCCAACAAAGATCAGGTTCTGCCGCTGATCCTGACCGGTCCAAAAGAGAGCGCCGACTACTTCCGCGTGCTGGACGAGTTTATCGTGCACACGCTGGGCGAAGCCGCGCGTCGTCACTATCGCATCATCATTGACGATGCCGCGGAAGTGGCGCGCCAGATGAAAAAAGCGATGCCGTTGGTAAAAGAAAACCGTCGCGATACCGGCGATGCGTACAGCTTTAACTGGTCAATCCGTATCGCGCCGGATCTGCAGATCCCGTTCGAGCCAACGCACGAAAATATGGCGAACCTGAAACTCTATCCGGACCAGCCGGTGGAAGTCCTGGCTGCCGATCTGCGTCGTGCCTTCTCCGGGATTGTGGCGGGCAACGTCAAAGAGATGGGCATCCGCGCTATTGAACAGTACGGTCCGTACAAGATCCACGGCGACCCGGAGATGATGCGTCGCATGGACGACATGCTGCAGGGCTTTGTCGCTCAGCACCGCATGAAGCTGCCGGGCTCAGCCTATATTCCTTGCTACGAAATCTGCACATAACGCTCAACAGCATCTCATCAAAGCCGGGTCGCCCTGTTGCGCGTCCCGGCTTTTTTTATTACGAGGTAATTCATACGCATCACTTATGTCTTTTACAAACTATGCGCAAACGCAAACGATTACCTTGTTTTTTCAACCGTAAATTATCAGCCTTAATCCAAATTACCTGCCAGAAAATACTAAAAACCCATTTCTTTACAGCTAAAGACACCTATATCACGGGCCAGTCTTTCAGCTCACATGTCGTTGGTGGTAGCCTTCGCGCCCGTAAATTCTCTTTGACGTTTTTTTAACAGATAAATGGTCTAAAGATGCCCACATCATAAGTGGATTATTGCATTTGGGATCAGGATCACTGATAGATTCATAACTAGAATGTATCTTTCCGCCCGCCAATAGTTACGGGCGAAAATTATTAAAAAACCGTCACTGAACGAATTTCATATTACCGTCAGGCACTTTTTCATCGGATTTGACTAAAAACCTGACAATTTGCTTCCTCCAGGAGATACAGATGGAAACCACTCAAACCAGCACCGTTGCTTCGATTGAATCCCGAAGTGGTTGGCGCAAAACGGATACCATGTGGATGCTTGGCCTTTACGGCACAGCAATCGGCGCTGGTGTACTGTTCCTTCCTATCAACGCAGGCGTCGGCGGTCTGATCCCGCTGATCATCATGGCTATCATTGCTTTCCCGATGACCTTCTTCGCACACCGCGGTCTGACCCGCTTCGTGCTGTCCGGTAAAAACCCGGGCGAGGACATCACTGAAGTTGTTGAAGAGCATTTCGGCGTTGGCGCAGGTAAACTGATTACCCTGCTCTACTTCTTCGCGATTTACCCTATCCTGCTGGTCTACAGCGTGGCGATCACCAACACCGTTGAAAGCTTCATGATGCACCAGCTGCACATGACGCCGCCGCCGCGTGCGATTCTGTCGCTGATCCTGATCGTGGGCATGATGACCATCGTTCGCTTCGGTGAGCAGATGATTGTGAAAGCAATGAGCGTACTGGTCTTCCCGTTCGTTATTGCTCTGATGGTACTGGCTTGCTACCTGATCCCACAGTGGAACGGTGCAGCGCTGGAAACCCTGTCCCTGAGCAGTGCATCGGCAACCGGTAACGGCCTGCTGATGACCCTCTGGCTGGCAATTCCGGTGATGGTGTTCTCCTTCAACCACTCTCCAATCATCTCTTCTTTCGCTGTGGCGAAACGTGAAGAGTACGGTAATGGCGCAGAGAAGAAGTGCTCCAGCATCCTGGCGCGCGCTCACATCATGATGGTACTGACCGTAATGTTCTTCGTCTTCAGCTGCGTACTGAGCCTTTCCCCGGTGGATCTGGCGGCAGCGAAAGAGCAGAACATCTCTATTCTGTCTTACCTGGCGAACCACTTTAACGCACCGGTCATTGCGTGGATGGCACCAATCATCGCGATTATCGCCATCACCAAATCCTTCCTGGGCCACTACCTCGGCGCGCGTGAAGGCTTCAACGGTATGGTGATTAAATCTCTGCGCGGTAAAGGCAAGAGCATTGAAATCAACAAGCTGAACAAAATCACTGCGCTGTTCATGCTGCTCACCACCTGGGCGGTAGCAACGCTGAACCCAAGCATCCTGGGCATGATTGAAACCCTGGGCGGCCCGGTCATCGCGATGATTCTGTTCCTGATGCCGATGTACGCGATTCAGAAAGTCCCTGCTATGCGCAAGTACAGCGGTCATGTGAGCAACGTCTTTGTGGTTATCATGGGTCTTATCGCAATCTCTGCGATCTTCTACTCCCTGTACACCATGTTCTGATTATCACCCGCGCCGTCTTCGGACGGCGCACTCCTCCCTCTCTGACTGAAAGCAATGGACGCATCATGATTAGCGTATTCGATATCTTCAAAATCGGTATTGGTCCTTCCAGCTCTCACACCGTCGGACCAATGAAAGCCGGTAAGCAGTTCACGGATGACTTGATTGCACGCGGCATCTTGCATGACATTACCCGCGTGGTTGTCGATGTATACGGCTCGCTTTCCCTGACCGGGAAAGGCCACCATACCGATATCGCCATTATCATGGGCCTGGCGGGAAACCTGCCGGACACCGTTGATATTGATGCGATCCCTGGCTTCATCCAGGATGTGAACACCCACGGTCGCCTGCTGCTGGCGAACGGTGAGCATGAGGTTGAATTCCCGGTTGACCACTGCATGAATTTCCATGCGGACAACCTGTCGCTGCACGAAAACGGCATGCGCATTACCGCGCTGGCCGGCGACAAAGCGCTATACAGCCAGACGTATTACTCTATCGGCGGCGGCTTTATCGTCGACGAAGACCACTTTGGTCAAACCAATACCTCTTCTGTAGAAGTGCCGTATCCGTACAAAACGGCGGCGGATCTTCAGCGTCACTGCCAGGAGACGGGCCTTTCCCTCTCCGGTCTGATGATGAAAAACGAGCTGGCGCTTCACAGCAAAGAGGAGCTCGAACAGCACTTCACTAACGTCTGGGAAGTGATGCGCGGCGGTATCGAGCGAGGGATCACCACCGAGGGCGTTCTGCCGGGCAAGCTTCGCGTGCCGCGTCGTGCTGCTGCGCTGCGCCGTATGCTGGTGAGCACCGACAAAACGACGACAGACCCGATGGCCGTCGTAGACTGGATCAACATGTTCGCGCTAGCGGTGAACGAAGAGAACGCTGCCGGGGGCCGTGTGGTCACCGCGCCGACTAACGGCGCCTGCGGTATCGTTCCGGCGGTGCTGGCGTACTACGACAAGTTTATCCGTGAAGTGAACGCGAATTCGCTGGCGCGCTACCTGCTGGTCGCCAGTGCGATTGGTTCGCTGTATAAGATGAACGCGTCTATTTCCGGTGCGGAAGTGGGCTGTCAGGGTGAAGTCGGCGTGGCGTGCTCCATGGCGGCGGCGGGTCTGGCCGAACTGCTGGGTGCAAGCCCGACACAGGTGTGCATTGCTGCGGAAATCGGCATGGAACATAACCTTGGGCTGACCTGTGACCCGGTTGCCGGACAGGTACAGGTACCGTGCATCGAACGTAACGCGATTGCCTCCGTGAAGGCGGTGAACGCGGCACGTATGGCGCTGCGCCGCACCAGCGAGCCGCGCGTTTGTCTCGATAAGGTTATCGAAACCATGTACGAAACCGGTAAAGATATGAACGCCAAATACCGCGAAACCTCTCGCGGCGGCCTGGCGATGAAGATCGTAACCTGCGATTAAGCCCCTCAGGAAGCCTCGTTTTGCGAGGCTTCTTCCTGTTTTCCCCACCATTCATAGTTTCACGCTGCTGACAGTGTTACCCTTCACGCATGAGATAGAAGGGAGATTATCTGTGGCCGTTCATTTACTTATCGTCGATGCTCTTAACCTGATCCGCCGTATCCATGCGGTACAGGGGACGCCTTGTAAAGACACCTGCCTGCACGCGCTGGAGCAGCTTATCCGCCACAGTGAGCCCACCCACGCGGTCGCGGTATTTGATGACGAAGCCCGCAACACGGGCTGGCGTCACCAGCGTCTGCCCGACTACAAAGCCGGACGCGCCCCGATGCCGGACGATCTTCACGCTGAATTGCCCATGCTGCGCGCTGCATTTGAACAGCGGGGCGTTCCCTGCTGGGGTGCACAGGGAAATGAAGCCGACGATCTCGCGGCCACTCTGGCCGTAAAGGTGGCAAGCGCCGGGCATCAGGCCACTATCGTTTCAACTGACAAAGGCTACTGCCAGCTGCTCTCGCCGACTATCCGCATTCGCGACTATTTTCAAAAACGCTGGCTGGACGCGCCGTTTATTGCCAGCGAGTTCTGCGTCTCGCCTGAGCAACTGCCGGATTACTGGGGGCTGGCAGGCATCAGCAGCTCTAAGGTTCCGGGTGTCGCCGGTATTGGGCCGAAGAGCGCCGCGCAGCTGCTGACCGATTTTCAGAGTCTGGAAGGGATTTACGCCCGTCTGGATGAAGTGCCGGAAAAGTGGCGCAAGAAGCTGGAGGAGCATAAAGAGATGGCGTTTATCTGCCGGGAAATCGCAACGCTACAGACGGATTTGCAGCTGGACGGGAATTTACAGCAATTGAGATTAGAGCGTTAACGCTTTTCTGTAGGCCCGGTAAGCGTAGCGCCACCGGGCAAAACAAAGCACGTACTATCGCTCGTCGCGACGTCCGCCAACCGCAGCCCACCAGCGACGAATATGTACCGTCACCTCTTCACGGTCGTGATACAGCTGACGCGCCTGGATCTCCACGTTAATACCGTGCTCGTCCATCTGCTCCTGAATGTAGGCCAGGTTCTGCGATACTTCCTCATAGCGCTTTTTCATCGGCAGCTTGAGGTTGAAAATGGTCTCACGACACCAGCCGTTCACCAGCCAGGAGGCCATCAGCGCGGCGACTTTTGCCGGCTTCTCAACCATATCGCACACCATCCACGAGATGTTGTTACGGTTCGGGCGATAGCGGAAACCGTCTTCCCGCAGCCAGGTAACCTGCCCGGTGTCCATCAGGCTTTGCGCCATTGGACCGTTATCAACGGACGATACCCACATATTGCGTTTCACCAGCTGATAGGTCCAGCCGCCCGGGCACGCGCCAAGGTCGACGGCGTACATGCCGTTTGCTAGACGTTCATCCCACTCATCCGCCGGGATAAAGACGTGGAACGCCTCTTCCAGCTTGAGCGTGGAACGGCTTGGCGCATCGGACGGGAAGCGCAAACGCGGAATGCCCATAAAGAAGGGAGAGTTGTTGGTGGTGTACGAATAGCCTGTATAGCAGCAGCCTGGTGCGATAAAGAAGATATGCACCACCGGACGCTTCGGCGTTTCGTAGTTCGTCAGCACGCCTGCATCACGCAGCGCCGTACGCAGCGGCACGGTGAACTTACGGCAGAACTTCATCAGCTCTTTACTTTCGTTGGTATCCGCCACTTCAACGCGCAGATCGCCGCCCTTCTCCACCACGCCCTGCAGCATGCCGACAATTGGCGTGATGCGGTCTTCCGGCGGAAGATCCTTCAGCAGCTCACCCGCGACAAACATCTGGCGAGCAAAGATCAGCGAGCTGAACGGCAGCTCGCGCGCCAGCTTGTCTGCGTCTTCAGGCTGATAGCACTCGAATACCACATAGCCCGCGTTTTCTTTTACGCGGGCAAAGCCGAAGACTTCGCGCTTCGCCGCTTTATCGGTAATTTCCGCGGCGCACTCTTTCTCAAACCCCGGGCGACAATATAAAACAACCTTATTCATGAACAACGCCCTTGCGTTTCAGACGGATAGCTCCGATAAACATTAATACCCAACCCGCCAGGAAGCTGAAGCCGCCGACAGGTGTAACGAACGCCCACAGGCGCAAATGTGAGAGCGCAAGGCAGTACAAGCTACCGCTGAACAACACGGTACCCAGCGCCATAAACACGCTGCTCCAGTAAAACCAGATACTGATACGACGCTGCATCGCCACCGCCAGCCCAAAAATAGCCAGCGTGTGGAACGCCTGATATTCAAGGCCGGTCTGGATCCAGCCCATCTCTACTGCGCCTAAAGACTTGCTTAATACATGTGCGCCAAAGGCGCCCAGTGCAACAAAAATAAAGCCACTCACCGCGGCAAAAATCAGCATGAATCGGCTGGTCATGTTTAAGTCCTGAGTTGATGCGTGCCCGGCACACAAACGTTATTGCTCATACCTGAAGCGGAATTTTTCTTGCTCGGTTGCCGCTTTCGCCAGTATCCACTGCCGGAAGGCGGCTATTTTACCCAGTTCTGCCTGACTGTCATGACAAACCAGATAAAACGCATTCTTGCTGACCAGTACATCATTAAAAGGGCAAACCAGGCGGCCTGCCTCAATTTCGGACTGCGCCATGACGTTGTTCGCCAACGCCACGCCCTGCCCGTGTATGGCAGCCTGTAACACCATCGCACTGTGGCTAAAAATGGGTCCCTGCTGCACGTTAATATGTGTAAGACCTAATTGACGGGTATAAGTTTGCCAGTCGCGGCGAGAGGCATCATGCAAAAGCGTATGCTGAGCCAGATCGGCGGGTGACTTCAGCGCCTTCTCACCTGTTAACAGCAGAGGAGAACAGACCGGCAGGAGATATTCTGCGTATAATTTTTCAACGCGCAAGCCCGGCCAGTTACCGCGACCATAAAAAATGGCGACATCTACGTCATCGGCCAACTTGTCCTCCTGACGATCTACCGCCTGGATTCGAACGTCGATCCCCGGATAAGCTGAGTTAAAGCTTGAGAGTCTGGGCACCAGCCAATGAATGGCAAAACTGGGCAATAAACTGACGGTCAGAGCACCTTTTGCACTGCGAGCCTGCAGCTTACGCGTGGCTTCCGTAAGCTGGGAAAAAATCTCTTTAATATCCTGAAAATAGCTCTGCCCCTCTTCGGTCAACAGCAACGAACGGTTGCGTCGACGAAACAGCTTAAGGCCCAGAAAATCCTCCAGAGACTTGATTTGGTGACTTACTGCGGCCTGTGTCACAAAAAGCTCATCTGCTGCGCGGGTAAAGCTCAGATGACGTGCTGCTGCATCAAAAACTCGTAATGCATTAAGAGGTGGCAATCGCTTTGACATGGTTATCTGGCTTAGATGTTAACGGATTTTAACAAACAGGAAACAACGTTTAACCTATTAGTTTTTTTTATCTGAGCCATTATAATTTGTCCGTTGAGGAACTACCAGCAAATACCTATAGTGGCGGCACTTCCTGAGCCGGAACGAAGAGCTTTTTTCGGAATGCGTGTTCTGAAGGGCTTTTGGCTTACGGTTGTGATGTTGTGTTGTTGTGTTTGCAATTGGTCTGCGATTCAGACCACGGTAGCAACGCTACCAATTTTTCACTTCCTGTACATTTACCCTGTCTGTCCATAGTGATTAATGTAGCACCGCCAATTTGCGGTGCTTTTTTTTCGCCTGCGATCTGTTAATGCTCGATCTCTTTCATCTCTTTAACGTCCGTGCGGTTGATCTGCTGCTTGTTCCCGTTAGCATCTTTGTACGAAATCATCCCGGTATCATTATCGGTAGTCGGTTTCCCTTCCGAAACGATAGAACGACCATCGTTGGTGTGCATCACGTAGTTATTACCGGAACAGGCGCTCAGGGCAAAAGTAAACGCACAGGCAGAAATGATTGCAGCTGTCTTATTCATGATTATTCTCCTTTAGCAATTAATGCTATTCAAACCTCGATTTATAACAGGCTAAAACATCCGCCTAACAGTATTTAGCATAACCTGCTTTTTTGAGGCCGTAAGGATAAGCAGACAATTCTGATAGATATCAACCTCCTTGCCCTGCCGCTGAAATTGCGCGACGATCGCTAAATTGAAATGAGGAATCCCATGAACGCTTTCAGTCCTGCGCAGTTCCGCGCACAGTTTCCGGCCCTGGCCGATGCCGGTATTTACCTGGATAGCGCCGCCACCGCCCTGAAGCCACAGGCGGTGATTGAGGCCACGCAGCAGTTCTACAGCCTGAGCGCCGGGAACGTGCATCGCAGCCAGTTTGCCGAAGCGCAGCGATTAACCGCGCGCTATGAAGCCGCACGCGATCAGGTCGCACGCCTGATCAATGCCGAAAGCGGGAAAAACATCGTCTGGACGCGCGGCACGACCGAAGCCATCAATATGGTGGCCCAGTGCTACGCGCGCCCGCTGCTTCAGCCGGGCGATGAGATCGTCGTCAGCGAGGCGGAACATCACGCCAACCTGGTGCCATGGCTGATGGTGGCAGAGCAAACGGGTGCACGCGTGGTGAAGCTTCCACTGGGTGCAGACCTTCTTCCCGACGTTGCCCGTCTCCCAGAGCTGATTACCCCCCGCAGCCGCATTCTGGCGCTCGGACAGATGTCGAACGTCACGGGTGGTTGCCCGGACCTGGCTCAGGCTATTCGCATAGCCCATGCCAGCGGGATGGTGGTGATGGTCGACGGCGCTCAGGGCGTGGTGCACTTCCCCGCTGATGTGCAGGCGCTTGATATCGATTTCTATGCCTTCTCTGGTCATAAGCTCTACGGGCCAACCGGTATTGGGGCGTTGTACGGCAAGCCTGAACTGCTGGCAAAAATGACGCCGTGGCTCGGTGGCGGCAAAATGATCACCGAAGTGTCGTTCGATGGCTTCAAAACTCAGGATGTTCCCTATCGACTGGAAGCCGGTACGCCGAACGTGGCGGGGGTGATTGGCTTAAGCGCAGCGCTGGAGTGGCTGGCAGAAACAGACATCGTTCAGGCAGAAAGCTGGAGCCGGGGGCTGGCGACGCTGGCAGAGGAAGAGCTCAAAAAGCGCCCGGGTTTCCGCTCGTTCCGCGTTCAGGACTCAAGCCTGCTCGCCTTTGATTTTGCGGGCGTTCACCATAGCGACATGGTGACGCTGCTGGCCGGGTACGGCATTGCCCTGCGTGCCGGACAGCACTGCGCCCAGCCGCTGCTGGCGGCGCTTGGCGTTAACGGTACGCTGCGCGCCTCGTTTGCGCCGTACAATACCCAAAGCGATGTCGACGCGCTGGTTGCCGCCGTTGACCGCGCCCTTGAAATACTGGTGGATTAATGACTAGCGCTGCTTTAGCCGGACATCCGTTTGGCACGGTCATCACAGAAGAGACCTTAAAACAGACCTTCGCCCCGCTCCAGCAGTGGGAAGATAAATATCGACAGCTGATCCTGCTGGGTAAACAGCTCCCGGCCCTTTCAGACGATCTTAAAGCACAGGCGAAAGAGATTGCAGGCTGTGAAAACCGCGTCTGGCTGGGCGTGAGCGTCTCCGGCGGGAAGCTGCACTTCTTCGGCGACAGCGAAGGCCGCATCGTCCGGGGACTGCTGGCCGTATTGCTGACCGCTGTGGAAGGGAAAAGCGCGGCGGAATTGCTGGCACATTCGCCGCTGGCGTTATTTGATGAGCTGGGGCTGCGCGCGCAGCTCAGCGCCTCGCGCGGTCAGGGGTTGATCGCGCTCAGCGACGCGGTACTGGATGCCGCACGTCAGGCTCAGGCCTGACGTTCCGCCTTCGCCAGCATTTTCTTGAGGGCGTGAGACACCGCCACAAAGCCGAAGGAGGCGGTCACCATGGTGGCCGCACCAAAACCTGAGGCGCAATCCATTCGTTTTGGCCCTTCCGCCGTGCTTTTCATCGCGCAGACTGAGCCATCCGCCTGCGGGTAGACCAGCGCTTCGGTCGAGAACACGCAGTCGACGCCGAGCTTGCCTTTGCTGTTCTTCACCACGTTAAAATCGCTCTTCAGGCGCTCGCGCAGCTTGGCCGCCAGCGGATCCTGGATCGTTTTCGCCAGGTCGGCCACCTGGATCTGCGTCGGATCGATTTGCCCGCCCGCGCCGCCCGTCGTGACCAGCGGCACCTTGTAGCGACGGCAGTATGCGATCAACGCCGCTTTTGGCCGCACGCTGTCGATGGCGTCAATCACATAGCTATAGCCTTTGCTCATGTACTCCGCGACGTTATCTGCCGTCACAAAGTCGTCGATCACCGTCACGCGGCACTCCGGGTTGATCAAACGGATACGTTCCGCCATGACCTCAGACTTCGCCAGGCCGACGTTATCGCGCAGGGCGTGGATTTGACGGTTGGTGTTGGTGACGCAAACGTCATCCATGTCAATCAGCGTGATTGCGCCAATACCGGTTCTCGCCAGCGCTTCTGCCGCCCACGACCCCACACCACCAATGCCCACGACGCAGACGTGCGCATCCGCAAACAGCTGCAGGGCTTTTTCACCATATAAACGTGCCGTCCCGCCAAAACGCTGGCGCCAGGCGTCGCTGATTACCACAGACATAAAACCTCAGATGTAAAAAGGGTGAGGTTTTCCTCACCCTGAACAGTAATCCGTATTGCGCTCAGAATACCACAATCAGCCGCTGAATACGTTTCCAGCTCCCGGAGCTGCCTTCAGTACCCACACGCGTCCGTAGTGGTTATACCAGCCCGCGCGATGGCCTGCGTCAGGGCCAATGCCCTGATAGATGTCAAAGTGCTGGCCTTTAATCGCCCCGCCGACGTCCAGCGCCACCATCAGACGCAGCTCATACTGACCGTTGAACTTGCCGTTATTGTCCAGCAGAGGAACCTCAGCCAGCAGCGTGGTGCCTGCAGGAATAATCGAACGATCCGATGCTACCGACGCGCGGCCAATCAGGGGAACTGCACTCGCTCCTTTCACCGGCGCGAAGTTTTGCGGTTTGAAGAAGACGAACGACGGGTTCTGCTCCAGCAGCTCGCGCACCTCGGCTTCGCTGTGTTTCTCGCCCCACTCGCGGATCGCCTGCATCGACATATCTTCTTTCTTCACTTCACCGCGGTCGATCAGCACTTTACCGATGCTGCGATAGGCGTGGCCGTTTTTACCGGAATAACTGAAGAAGTTAAGCGGCGACCCGTCGCCAAAATCAATGTAGCCGCTGCCCTGAACGTCCATGATGAAGTTATCCATCAGGGAGTTGCTGTAGGCCAGAACGTAGTTTTCGCTCAGCGCACCGGCGTAGATCTCAGCGCGAGACGGCAGACGACCGCGTTTTGGCGGCATACGATAGATAGGATACTGGAACTCGCCCTGACGCGAGTGTCGTGCCTGGATAACCGGGGTGTAGTAACCGGTAAACTGGACGTTGCCGTAGTTATCGGCCCCTTCCATCTGCCAGGCGTCGATACCAAACTGGCGCATGTTGCGCGTATCGCCGCCTGCTTTAAGCCAGTCCTGGACCGCGTTATACACGCTACTCTGGGCGCCATACAGACGCGGCGACGCGTTGCGGATCTGGTAGACCTGCTCGGAGAAATCACCGGCATTAATCGGTGCGCCGACGGCATCAGGCTGATTAACTAAAGAGAAAGGCTGGGATAACTTCCCGTCTTTATACTGTTGACCGCGATCGGTCGGTTTGGAAGAACAGGCCGCAAGAATCGCTACCATTGCGCCCGCCATCAGATACTTCGCCCAACGTCCTTTCATTATATCTCGTCTTTAAGTTGCCCATTTCCGCGTGATGAAGATAACAAACCGCCAGGGCTAATGAAATGCGATCGCATGCCCTTTGGCAAATTTTGCGCAAAAAATAGTCCGAACAGAGCCATGTCGTTCAATTTGCATACAAAATCATGATTTATGTGAAAAAGGGGTTGCATCACAAACCTATCCGAGTATAGTGCGCATCCACGGACGCGGGGTGGAGCAGCCTGGTAGCTCGTCGGGCTCATAACCCGAAGGTCGTCGGTTCAAATCCGGCCCCCGCAACCAATTAAAATTTGATGAAGTATCTTCTACGACAGTAGAAAGACGGACGCGGGGTGGAGCAGCCTGGTAGCTCGTCGGGCTCATAACCCGAAGGTCGTCGGTTCAAATCCGGCCCCCGCAACCAATCAAATTTGAAGAAGTAAGTTTCTACACGAGTAGAAAGACGGACGCGGGGTGGAGCAGCCTGGTAGCTCGTCGGGCTCATAACCCGAAGGTCGTCGGTTCAAATCCGGCCCCCGCAACCAACACTTCTGAAAACAATAAACACCCTCAAGGGTGTTTTTTTGTATCTGTCGTTTGTGAATTTGCCGGGCGTTTACCCGGCTGAAAGCGTTATCCGCGTCGCGCCAGCGTCGCCCCGTCAGAGAAATACGCCCGTATCCCCGCCAGAATCGACTCCGCAACGTCCTGCTGGAATTTTGCCGTCTTGAGCTTACGCTCCTCTTCGACGTTACTGATAAAGGCGGTTTCGACCAGAATGGACGGGATATCCGGTGCCTTGAGTACCGCAAACCCGGCCTGTTCAACGCTGTTTTTATGCAGCTTATTGATGTTGCCCAGCTTGCCCAGCACCGCTTTACCAAACTTCAGGCTGTCGTTAATGGTCAGCGACTGCACCATATCGAACATAGTGTGGTCGACGTAGCGGTCGCCGCTTTTGCTCACGCCACCAATCAGGTCAGAGGCGTTCTGGCTGTCAGCCAGGAATCTTGCTGCGGTACTGGTCGCGCCTTTGGTTGAGAGCGCAAACACCGACGAGCCGCTTGGCTGGCGGCTGGTAAAGGCATCCGCATGGATCGACACGAACAAATCGGCGCGCTGCTTCTGCGCTTTCGCCACCCGGACCTTCAGCGGGATAAAGATATCTTCATTGCGCGTCATATAGGCGCGCATATTGCCTTCTTTATCAATCAACGCCTTCAGGCGGCGGGCAATTTGCAGCACCACGTCTTTTTCACGCGTGCGGTATTTACCCACCGCGCCGGAGTCTTCGCCGCCGTGGCCGGGATCGAGCATGATCACAATCGGACGATCGCGCCCTGCTTTTCCGGGTTGCGGACCGCTTTGCGCAGGCGGCACCTGACGCTGAAGATCGCCCTTGTTGTAGTCCTCCAGCAGAGCGAGAAGCGGATCCTGGATATCCGTTGCGTTGGCCGGGTAGAGATCCATCACCAGACGCTCTTTAAAGGTCGCGACGGGCGCCAGGGCGAACAGCTGCGGCTTAACGTTCTGTTTAAGCTCAAACACCATGCGCACGGTTTGCGGATCAAACTGCCCGACGCGCGCCGATTTAATAAACGGATCGTCGCCGCGGATCTGCGCCGCCATCCCTTTCAGCACGGAGTTGAGGTTAACGCCTTCGAGATCCACCACCACGCGTTCAGGGTTGCTGAGGGCAAATTGCTTATATTTCAGCACGCGATTGGATTCGACCGTCACGCGCGTATAGGTCGACGACGGCCAGACGCGCACCGCCACCACCTGACTCGTGGCGGCAAGACCGACCTGACTGACGCTAAGCAACCACATTGCCCCGGCCCCTTTTAACAAACGGCGGCGGCTTATTGCTGAATTGGATCCCGACATGCTTCTCCCGAGCAAGAACACTGACTGATATACAAAATGTCCAAATTGACCGAAAACTTTAACGAATGACGCATAAACTGTCATCTATAAAAGGGTAAACAATCATACGCTAACGCACGGATTACTTACCAATTTCTGTGGGTCGCGGAAAATTTGCGCTTGCACACGCGGCCACAATCGAATAAAAATACAGAAATTACGAATAAACATTCATTAAGGGTTGTGCCATGGTGAAGGAACGTAGAACCGAACTGGTCCAGGGATTCCGCCATTCTGTTCCCTATATCAACGCCCATCGGGGAAAAACGTTTGTCATCATGCTTGGCGGCGAAGCCATTGAGCATGAAAATTTTTCCAGCATCGTCAATGACATTGGCCTGCTGCACAGCCTCGGGATCCGCCTGGTGGTGGTTTATGGCGCGCGTCCGCAGATCGACGCCAACCTGGCCGCTCACCACCACGAGCCGATTTACCATAAACATACCCGCGTCACCGATGCCAAAACCCTGGAGCTGGTGAAACAGGCGGCGGGTCTGCTGCAGCTGGATATTACCGCGCGTCTCTCCATGAGCCTGAACAATACGCCGCTGCAGGGCGCGCATATCAACGTCGTGAGCGGCAACTTTATCATTGCCCAGCCGCTCGGCGTGGACGATGGCGTGGATTACTGCCACAGCGGCCGTATCCGTCGTATTGATGAAGAAGCTATTCACCGCCAGCTGGACAGCGGTGCCATCGTGCTGATGGGCCCGGTCGCCGTTTCCGTGACCGGCGAAAGCTTTAACCTGACGTCCGAAGAGATCGCCACGCAGCTGGCGATCAAGCTGAAGGCGGAAAAAATGATTGGGTTCTGCTCCTCCCAGGGCGTCGTGGACGGTGAAGGAACAATCGTACCGGAACTCTTCCCGAATGAAGCCCAGGCCCGCGTGGAAGCGCTGGAAGCCGAAGGCGATTACCACTCCGGCACCGTCCGCTTCCTGCGTGGCGCCGTGAAGGCCTGCCGCAGCGGCGTGCGCCGCAGCCACCTGATCAGCTATCAGGAAGACGGGGCTCTGCTGCAGGAGCTGTTCTCCCGCGACGGTATTGGTACGCAGATTGTGATGGAGAGTGCGGAGCAGATCCGCCGCGCCACCATCAATGACATCGGCGGCATTCTGGAGCTGATCCGCCCGCTGGAACAGCAGGGCATTCTGGTACGTCGCTCACGCGAACAGCTGGAGATGGAGATCGATAAATTCACCATTATTCAGCGCGATAACCTGACCATTGCCTGCGCCGCGCTCTATCCGTTCCCGGAAGAGAAGATCGGTGAAATGGCCTGCGTGGCGGTGCATCCTGATTACCGTAGCTCTTCACGCGGCGAAATGCTGCTTGAACGCGTGGCGGCACAGGCGCGCCAGATGGGGCTGAGCAAGCTGTTCGTCCTGACGACGCGCAGCATTCACTGGTTCCAGGAGCGCGGATTCACGCCGGTGGATATCGATTCTCTGCCGGAAACGAAGAAAGAGATGTACAACTATCAGCGTCGTTCAAAGGTGCTGATGGCTGACCTGGGATAATACAACGCTTGCCGGGTCGCGCTGCGCGTACCCGGCTTATAGGTCTTGCCCGGTTCAGAGGGACTCAAATATCGCGCCCAGCCCGCTTCGGCGTTCCGTTCGGGTGGCGATCGCCTGCACCAGCACCCGATCATCGGTATAGAGCGAAAGACGCTGACGCGCGCGCGTAATGGCGGTATAGATCAGCTCGCGGGTAACGACGGGTGAAAGCTGCGTGGGCAGGATCAGCGCCGCATGGTTAAACTCGGAGCCCTGGGATTTATGCACCGTCATCGCCCAGGCGGTTTCATGCTCGGGCAAACGGCTGGGCTGGAAGGACTTCACACTCCCGTCCGGCATCTGGAACCAGACGCGCAGGCCCTGACCACAATCGAGCGCAATCCCGATATCCCCGTTAAACAATCCCAGCGCGCTGTCGTTGCGGGAGATCATCACCGGTCGCCCTTCATACCAGCGCGAGTGCTGGGTACGGTTAATTTTGCGTTTTTGCGCCAGCAGCTGTTCCAGCCTGTCGTTCAGACCCCGGACGCCAAAGGGGCCTTCCCTCAGCGCACAGAGCAGCTGGTATTCGCCAAACGCGGCAATGACCTGCTCCGGCGTACTTTGCTGTTGTACGCCCGTCAGAAAGTGCTGATACCCCTGCAGGGCGTCGTCCAGCATCGCCTGATACTCTTCCCCACTTTGCAGCGATTTTTTCTCAATATCCGTAAAGGTACCGTCAAATACCGCTGTGGTGGTGCGCCGGTCGCCCCGGTTCACCGCCGCCGCAAGCTGGCCGATGCCGGAGTCGCTGCCGAAACGGTAGCTTTTTTGCAGCAGACACAGGCTGTCGCGCAGCGCCCCTGCAAGCGAATGGTTTTCAGACGTGAGCGAACATCCGGTGAGACGGGCCAGCTCCTGCGCGCGTTCCGCGGTATATCCCAGGCTGGCATAGGTGCAGATATCCCCCAATACGGCTCCCGCCTCTACGGAGGCAAGCTGATCGCGATCGCCGAGGAAAATGACGCGCGCGTGCGGCGGTAGCGCATCGATCAAACGCGACATCATCGTCAGGTCAATCATCGACGCTTCATCCACGACCAACACGTCAAGGTGCAGTGGGTTACCGGCATGATAGCGCAGACGCTGGCTACCCGGCTGTGCGCCTAGCAAACGGTGCAGGGTGCTCGCCTCATTGGGGAAAAGCGCAAGCTGATCCCCGGTTAGCGGCAGTTTTTGCAGCGCGCCGCCCAACGATTCCGTCAGACGTGCCGCCGCTTTACCGGTGGGGGCCGCCAGGCGAATACGGCACTTTTGCTCACCCGATAACTGAATCAGCGCGGCAAGCAGTTTTGCCACAGTGGTCGTTTTCCCGGTGCCCGGGCCGCCAGAAATCACCGAGATCCGTCGGGTTAAGGCCACGGCTGCCGCCACTTTCTGCCAGTTTGTCTCGTCGTCAGAGGTAAACAGCGTATCCAGCGTTTGCCGGAGCTGCGCTTCATCGCAGGGAAGCGGGGCGTTGGTCTCGCTGAAGAAGCGCGCTACCGTCAGTTCGTTACGCCACAGCCGGTTAAGATACAAACGCTCGCCGACAAGGATCATCGGCGTCCCGGTATCGGCTCCGCTTACGGCAGGCGAGCCGAGTAATATCTCCTGCCAGTCCACTGCGTCACCCAGCTGCGCGAAACACGCCTGTAAAGCCGGAGGCATTTTCTCATCCACAGCCAGACGCGACAGCGGCAGACATACGTGGCCTTCCCCCGCGTCTTTACTCAGAATGGCTGCGGCCAGCATGACGGCAGGCTCCTCGCCTGCCACCATCATGGCGAACTGCACATCCAGGTGACGCAGTAACCGTTGTTCAACCGCGTCCAGCAGTAGCGCCTGCATCGTCATGCCACCTCCTCCGTGCTTGCAGCAAACAGGTTATCCATTTTTTCAATCAGTTCCGCAGCCGGACGCGTACTAAAGACGCCGGAACGCGGGTCGTTACCATCCACTCCGCGCAGGAACAGGTAAATGACGCCGCCAAAATGATCTTCGTAGCGGTAATCGGCCATGCGATGGCGGAGGTAACGGTGCAGCGCAAGGGTGTAAAGCTGATACTGCAGATCGTAGCGATGCATTTGCATTGCCGATGCCATCGCGTCCTGGGTGTAGGCTTCGCTGCTTTCACCCAGCCAGTTCGATTTGTAATCCAGCAGGTAGTAGCGCCCTTCGTGGCGGAAAACCAGGTCGATAAAGCCTTTGAGCATCCCCTGCACCTGGCGGAAGTTCAGCGGCGGGCACCCGGCGGATAACGGATCGTACTCGCGGATCAGCGCATCAAGCGCCTCGGCCCTGAGCGGGCTGGCGATGGGGAGATAAAACTCCATCTCCACCTGCTTGTCTTTGGCGGTCAACTGGTTCAGCGAGATCCCCTGCGTCGTGAGCGGCGCGTGCAGTACCGCGCGGATCCAGTCGGTGAGAACCGGCTGCCACTGCGCGTCGTAGCCGCCACTCTGTAACATTTTCAGCACCCATTCTTCGGAAACCGGCTGGGTAAAATCCAGCTCTTCAAACAGGCTGTGCAAAAACGTGCCCGGCGAGGCGCCGCGCGGGAACTGGTGCGGCGTGAGCACCGGCTCAGCGGGTACGCTACCGGCTCCTGCGGCGTCCACGTCCAGTTTTGGCATCAGATCCTGCGCAATACTCTGCCCGTGCTGCTGTAAACCGGAGTAGCTGGTGACGCGCCAGTCGTCGGCAATGGTACGTACAACCTGGCGGGCATGGAGCGCTGACTCACGCAGCTCCGGCATCTGCCAGCGGCTGTTGTCGGGCTGCGACGGAATATGCAGGGCAACATGCTCCGTGCAAAGCGATTCGATGCACTGGCGCAGGCCCGCCGCGTCTTTGGGTTCGCCGTGCTGAATAAGCCGCCCCAGCGCGCTCAGATGAAAATCACTCTCCCCGCTCTTTTCGCCACGGCGACGGAACAGAGGCGCAACGCCCAGGCTGCAGTGCCAGACCGAACGGGTCAGCGCCACGTAAAGCAGGCGCAGGTCTTCCGCCAGACGCTCGGCTTCGGCCAGCTCAACGCTGGACTCCGCGTTGCTGAGATCGAGCACCGCCTCAAAAGACTCGCGATCGTGGTAAAAGGCCTGATCCTGCACGCGATAATTGGCGATAAACGGCAGCCAGACCAGCGGATATTCCAGGCCTTTCGACTTGTGAATGGTGACGATCTGCACCAGATGTTTATCACTCTCTAGTCGCATCTGCTGGCTGGACGAATTACTGTTCGGATCGGCAATCTGCTGCGCCAGCCAGCGTACCAGAGCGTGTTCGCTCTCCAGCTGCGTACCGGCTTCCTGCAGCAGTTCGCTGATATGTAAAATATCGGTCAAACGGCGCTCGCCGCCTGCTGTCGCCAGCATATTCTCCGCAATGTGGCGCTGCGCCATGAGCTCGCGCACCATCGCCATGACTCCACGCTTCTGCCATTTTTCGCGGTAGCGAACAAACTCTTCTACGACAGAATCCCACGCGGCTTCGTCATTGTTCAGCGCATCAATATCCCGCGCGTTCAGCCCGAGCATCGCGCTCGCTAATGCGCTACGCAGCGTGCTTTCCCGCTCCGGAGCCAGCACGGCCTGCAGCAGCCATAGCATCTCCTGCGCTTCCAGCGTTTCAAAGACGCTATCGCGGTTCGAGAGATAGACGGAGGGAATATTCAGTAACGTCAGAGCGTCGCGGATGAGCGCGGCCTCCTGACGGCTGCGAACCAGCACCGTGATATCGGATGCCTTTACCGGCGCAGGTTTATCCCCCTTCCACAGCAGCGCTTTACCGTGCGCGCCCGCACTGAGCCAGTCGCGGATTTGCGCGGCACAGTACTGGGCCATGGCATTTTGATAGTCGGCAACGCCGCAGCCTTCCCCGTCCAGTAGCCAGAAGTTCATGGCAGGCTGCGTCTCGCCGTTGAACTCAAAGCGCAACGAGGCATTTTTCTCGGCGAACTTTACCGGCTGAAACGGGATCTCCCGGAACATAAACGCCGTATCCATGCGGCTGAAGAGCGCGTTGACGCTTTCCACCATGCCGGGAGAGGAGCGCCAGTTAGTATCAAGCGTGTAGTGCGCATCAACTTCGCTACGGGCTTTCATGTAGGTGAAAATATCCGCACCGCGGAAGGCGTAGATGGCCTGTTTCGGATCGCCGATTAACAACAGCGCGGTACCGGGCTGCTGGCGCCAGATACGGCGGAAAATGCGGTATTGCTGAGGGTCGGTATCCTGAAATTCGTCAATCATCGCCACCGGGAACCGGGTGCGGATCGCGGCGGCAAGCGCTTCGCCATTTTCACTGCATAGCGCCGCATCGAGGCGGCTCAGCATATCGTCAAACCCCAGCTCACCCCGGCGGCGTTTCTCACGCGCGACGGCGTCGCGAATTTCCGTCATGGCGCGGGTAATCATCAGATCGTTGAGCGTTAAGGGCTCAGCCAGCAGGGTTTCAATCGCCACAAACAGAGGATGCTCAGGCACAATGCCGTCGGCTTTAGTCCGCTCAGCCAGGAAACGTTGGGAGAATTTCTCCAGCGCATCCGGGAGCTGGTAGCCTCGCGTCTCTTCCTGCGCCCAGGCGCTGATCTTGTCGATCCATTTCCCCTGATTGCCGCGGTTAAACTTGCGTCGATCAATCCCGGAATTTTCGATGATGGCGTCAATCTCGCCAACGGACTCAATCCATTTTTGCTTGATATCGGCAATTCTCGCGATGATTTTTTCATGGCGTGAGGCCAGGGTTTCATCCGCAGGCGGCGGGGATTTGATGACCGGCGCTTCACCCTGCAGATAACGATCGATAGCGCGCAGCAGCGCCTCCGGGCCCTTCCACAACGCATGTACCGCTTCGGCAATATCGCGCTGTAACGGGTAGCAGTGGCGACGCCAGAAATCCGCGCAGGCCTGATAGCGAAGCACTGATTCATCTTCAATGAGCTGCTGTTCAAACAGCATTCCGGATTCAAACGCATTCAGGCTCAGCATACGCTGGCAAAAACCGTGAATGGTGAAGACGGACGCTTCATCCATCTGCCGTTCAGCGAGGAGCAGCCACTGGGCTGCCTGTTGCTTATCGGCAATCTCTTCCAGAAGGCTCGCGTAGAGAGGGTTATCCGTGCTCTGACGCAGGCAGGCGATGCGCAGCTCGTGGATATTGCTGCGAATACGGCCCCGCAGCTCAGCGGTGGCAGCCTCGGTGAAGGTGACTACCAGCAGCTCTTCCACGCTCAAAGGGCGTGGAAAAGCGGCGTTGCCGCCAAGCCCCAGCAGCAGACGCAGGTACAGGGCGGCAATGGTGAAGGTTTTTCCCGTTCCCGCTGAGGCTTCAATCAATCGTTCACCCTGCAGAGGTAAACGTAAGGGATCAAGGGACTCAGCGGTATCGGTCATTCTTTCTTACTCCAGGGCATAGATTGCTGCAGCGCGCTGACGCTCTTCCAGACTTTCCAGCCTTTCGGGTTCACGTATTCCGTTTTCCCGTTCTGGCTACCGGAAACCTGAGACAGGATGGTGATTCCCTGCGGCTTAATGACCGCCTGATGGAAGAAGTCGGCAACCTTCTGCGGCGTCAGCTGTTTTATCTCGGCCACTACTTTATCACGCGAATCAAATTTCAGATTACCGCGATCGAAATCTTTGCTCAGCTGCGAGGCTTCTTCACCCAGCGTCTGCGGCGGCTGCATCACCTGTGCGATGACGGCCTGCTGGATTTGCGCAAACTCTTCCGGCTTCATGGCGCGCAGTTTTGCTTCCACCTGTGGGAAGAAGGCCTGGTAACGCTTCCAGAGATACGCCGGCTGTTTATCGCTGCTTTGCAGCAGGAAACCCAGCCCCCACTGTCGGCCTACGTTCATGGAGAAGGCAAACACCGCGTAGCCAAGCTGCTCCTCTGTGCGTAACTGGTTATAAAACCACGGCTGAATAATTTGCCCCAGTACGGCACTCTGCGCCGAGCTGGCGAATTCATCATAGCCCGTTGGCACAAATACCGCGGCCAGCGCGGAATCCGTGCTGTTACCCGCCTTTTCAAAAATCACATTCTGTTTTTTCTCAACCAGCACGTCCTGGTTGCGGCACCACTCGTCGCCTTTCGAACCGAGCTGAGTGCGTACATTCTCTGCCAGGGTTTTGGCCTGATCCTCACTCATGTTGCCGACGATCAGGAACTCCGGACGCGTGTTGGTTTTCAGCGCATCACGGTAAGCCAGCACGTCTTTTAAGGTGATCGAAGGCAACAGCGCGCGGCGATCCTCTCGCTGGAAATAAGGAACTTGCGACAGCATTTGCGCCGGCATAAGCGCCATATCGTAAGCTTTGCCCTTCTCCGCAGAATCCATCATCTGCGCATACCACGATTTAGCCTGTTCAAGCTGCTCTTCCGTCGGCGTATAGCTGAAATAGCCCTCCAGCAGTGCCTGGAACAGCTGAGGCAAACGCTGGGTATAGCCGTTTGCATTGAGCATCAAACCGTTGTTGGCGTTGGTGGAGAAGCTGATCCCGCCCACGGCCGCCTGGTTGCTGAGCTGATCGAGCGCAATCCCGGCGAGATAGTCATTGAGCGCGAACATCACCTGATTTTTGGCGCTGTTCATCGCTTTCGGGTTACGCAGCACCACGCTGACATCGGCCTTTGGCTCGCTTGCGAAGTAGCGGCTGGGGGTGTACACCACGCGCAGCGTCGGTTCATCAACGATGAGCGCCGGGTGCGGGTAATCTTTAGTCGTTTTGGTCAGCGAGAAGTCATCCGGAATATAGGGGTTCAGCTCCGGCAGCTTTAACGCAATCTCCCCGGCCTTCTTCTGCCAGTCGGCGAAGGTCTGCGCGCTGATTTTGTCCACCTGATAAGGAGCATCGACAAAATACGCCGTCTTGTTATGCGGTTCGTTCGGGCTGATGTACCAGATGCGGGCATTCTCCGGCGTCATCATCGCCAGGCGGGCTTTTACCGCATCGGCATCATAGCGGTCGGCAATATTGACCGCATCGAGGGTGTGTTCCACCGGCACGCGGATCATGGTATCCGCCAGCCACTCAACGTAATCCATATCGCGGGTAATGGACGGGTAACGGAAATCGAGATCCAGCACGTGGGCGAGCTCATCAAAGTAGCGCTTATCGACGCCTTTCTCACGCAGTAAAGAGAGGTAGCTGAAGATCGCCGCCACCACTTCGTCACGGTTTGCCAGGCCCTTGTCGGTCAGGGTGGCGGAGATCGCCAGCACGCCGCTATTGCCGTTCACAACCGGATCGGAGTCGGCGCGAATACCTTCCACCAGCCCCTGTTTTTGCAGCCAGTCAGAAAGCGTACCCGGGCTACGGTTACCTATCAGATAGGTCACCAGCTCATCGGTTTTACTGCGAAACTGTGCGGTGTTGTTATCGATGCGGAATTCCACGCGCAGCACTTTGCGCGGCAGCGCAGGCACGTAGTGGATCACGATGCCCTTTTGCGCATCCGTGACCACCGGTACGTCTATCTGCGGCAGGTCGATATTTTTATTCGGCACCCGGCCAAACGTTTTAGCCGCCATGCCTGCCAGTTCTGGCAACGGTTTATTGCTGTAGATGACCGCTTTCATCAGGTTGGCGGAGTAGTATTTATCGCGAAACGCGTGCAGGGCATCAAGCACCGGGCTGTTCGGTTTGTCGCTTAACGTCTCAAGGTTACCGCCGGAGAAGCGCGAACCCGGGTGCGCAGGGTTGATGGTTTCGGCGCTGACCTGGGCCATGCGCATACCGTCTCGCGTGCGGGCAAGGGTCAACTCAGCATTGACGGCATTGCGTTCACGGTCGGCATATTTTTTATCCAGCAGGGGGGCGGCGATGGAATCAGCAAGGCGATCGACCGCGCCTTCCAGCGCATCATTTTCGACTTCAAGATAAAAGGCCGTGCGGTACGGTGCCGTACTGGCATTGTGGCTGCCGCCATGCATTTTCAAAAATTCGGACAGGCTATCTGGCTGCGGGTATTTTTTTGACCCCATCAGCGTCATATGTTCCAGATAGTGTGCAAGCCCAGGATGCGCGTCAGGATCTTCCAGCGATCCAACCGGCACCACTAATGCCGAGAGGGACTTCACCGCCTGCGGATCGGAAACCAGCAGCACGGTCATGCCGTTATCAAGACGAATAGCCTGATATTGACGGGTATCTTTTTCGCTTTTACGAATAGTTTCCTGAACGGGTTGCCAACCGGAGTCTGCCTGAGTGACAGGTACCCAGAGGGCGAAAAACAAAACAAACGCTTTAAACAAGGTGCTACCTCTTTATCACGGCTACATCATTAATACATTGCGTGCTGGACACGCCAACATCTCTTTATTGGGTACATCAGTCCGTGATAAGAAGTGCATCATAATTGAACACCCCACACTGCGCAATTTTTATACAGCGCTCAGGACTGATTAAATTTAAACAACGGCAGCAGGTAGCGCTGCGCCTCTTCCGTGATGGCCTCAAAGTACTCTGGCTCAAGCGTTCGCCATAAGCGCTGATACCAGACATCTTCACCTTCGCCCCGTACCATCATGTTACCTTCGTAGGCCTGCATAAATTTACTGCGCGCTTTCTGCAGTGACGCCTCATCCGTTAACATCGCATCATTCTGTGCGTCATAACAGGCTTTTATCCAGGCCCCGCCACTTTCCGGCAACAGCAGGAGCGGTTTGTTCATTCCCTGACGGTAGCCCTCAATGTACAAAGACAGATACCGTAACGCCTGCTCAGACTCCATCGGCGGGAAGCGCCATTCGCCCTCTTTGCGCACGAAAATCCGACTTTCACCTTTATGACCATCCGCACTGTAGACAAGATGTTCCAGCCAGAGTTGCAAACCCTGTGAAACGCTCAGCATAGAAGGCCGCCAGCGCAGCAGCCCGTCCGGCTGAACCTGGGTTAACCAGCCCGTGAGCTGTACACCATTGCAGTTGAGATCGATTTCAATGCTTTTCCCTGGCTGTCGGCACTCTCTTACGCGCTCTGCCAGGGCGGTCATCTCCTGACACTGCGCCTCCCACACAATTTCTCCGAACGCCCCATAAGGCAACTGTCCTGCAGCACGGTAGCGGCGGTAAAGTTTGTCCGCATCTTCCTCGTCAACCAGCGCATTCAACAGCTGCAGGTTTAACTGGTAGCGCTCCAGCCCTTCCAGCGTAAAAGGCTCTGCATCAGGAATTTCACTCTCTTCAGAACGGAAGTTGACCTGCAATCGCTGCTGGAAGAAGGCGCGCACCGGATGCGCCCAAAACCGCTGAAGCTGTTCGAAGGTCAGGGTGTCGACAGGGCGCGGGTCAAGCTCCTGAATGAAATCGGTATGCGCACTCCCCTCCTTTTTCGCCGCCGGCAGCCACTCCTGCGCATAGCTCTGGCGCTCGCTGGGCGTGTAGTTCACCGGGTCAAACGGCATGCGGCTGTGGAAACAGGTGATATGGGCTTTCACCCTCTTCTCGCTTTCATCGCAGTTGCGATCTTCATCCCCCGGCAGATAGTGACTCTGGCCGATATAATCCACCAGCTCCTGCACCAGTACGGAGGGAAAACGCTCGCTGTTGTCCTGAATGGAACGGCCGATATAGCTGATATAGAGCTTACTCTGGGCGGAAATGAGCGCCTCAAGGAAGAGGTAGCGGTCATCATCGCGGCGGCTACGGTCGCCCCGCTTTGGATCTGCACTCATCAAATCGAACCCCAGCGGCGCCAGCGCGCGCGGATAAACGCCGTCGTTCATGCCAAGCAGACAGACCACTTTAAACGGGATAGAACGCATTGGCATCAGGGTGCAGATATTGATGGGGCCTGCCAGGAAACGCTGGCTGATTCGCTCCTGGTCAAGCCGCTGCGTTAGCTCATCCCTCAACAGCGACAGTGGGATTGCCTCCTGATAATGGGAATTCACGCCTTCATCGACGATCGCCTGCCACTGCGTTTCAATCAGTGCCATTGCCGCTTCGGTGTCACTGTCTGGCAGGAAGAAATCATTAAGCAATACCCTGCAAACCGGAAGCCACGCTTCAAGCGGACGCGGCTGCATCAGCTCGTGTCGCCAGCGGTTAAGCTGCATCAGGAGTGACGCTAAATGCCCCACCAGTTCAGCAATTAACCCGCTGGACTCATCGTAAGGCAGCACCTCATTCCACTCGCCCTGGCTGCTCTCCATGGCGTAGCCCAGCAGCATACGCGTCAGGCCAAAACGCCACGTGTGCTGCCCGGTTGGAGGAAGTTCGAACTCCTGAACGTTATCGTCATCGATCCCCCAGCGTACGCCAGATTCATTCACCCACTGGCGAAGGTAGCGCAGCCCCTCTTCATTGATGTTGAAGCGTGCAGCCAGCACGGGAACATCCAGTAACGCCAGGACATCTTCGGAGATAAAGCGGCTATCCGGCAGTGAAAGCAGAGTGATAAAGGCCTGCAATGCCGGATGCGACTGACGGGCACGACGGTCAGAGATAGCGTAAGGCAGATATCGCTCGCCCGTCGCACTGCCAAAAACGGCCTGAATGAAGGGACTGTAGCTGTCGATATCCGCCACCATCACCACAATATCGCGTGGCGTCAGTTCGGGATCGTCCTGCAGCATCGCCAGCAGCTGGTCGTGAAGCACTTCGACCTCACGCTGAGGGCTATGGCAAACATGGATCGTGACGCTGCGATCGTCAGCATCCAGCTTACGCTTGCTGTCGCTGCGTTCGAATTCTTTCGCCGTCACGCCCATCACGGCACGGTTTTCCAGATCGAGGATATCCAGCTGAATATGATGCAGCAGGCTATCCGGGGCAATATCGACAAAGGCATCCACGTCACCTTCGCCTGATGAAGTGATGTCTGAAAGCATGTGAATGTAGTCACGCCCCAGCTTCCCCCACGAGGCAAGCAGTGGATTGGGCAGGTTCTGGATACCGTCTTCATCAAAAAGCTGCCCGGCAGTCGAGCCGTCTTTAAACAGCGGGACGGAACGTTCTTCAAAAAGGCGCTTTCGTTGGCGAGTCACCAGCCGCGCAAGCCAACGTTCGTCGAGGATATCCCCCCAATACTGTCGGCAAGGGTTGGTGAACAAAATATGAATATCAATATGTTTACCCAGCGCGTTCAACGCCTTCAGATAAACAGGCGGTAATGCGGATATCCCGCAGATAAAAACGCGTGACGGCAGTCGGGCCGGGCGCTCCGACGCATTCTCGAGTATGGAGATAAACCGATCGTACAGGTTGGCACGGTGCCACTGAGGCTGCCCAAGTTTCTCCGTATGCTCTACCAGCGCTTTCCACAGCGGTGCCTGCCATATTTGCGCCTCCGGTAGCCCTTCAACCAACTCGCCCGCTTCCCAACGAATTAACCAGTCAGAACGGTAAACAAGGTATTGGTCGTAGAGATCGGCGGTGCGCGACGCCAGCTGGAACAGCTTGCGCTTATCGGTATCGTCATTGAGGTAGTGGCGCAGCATGGCGAATTCATCGTGCTGCAGCATTTCCGGCAGCAGCGCCATGAGCTTCCAGCTCATGCCTTGTTTATTGAAGGCGCTCTGCTCCGGGATGTCCGGCAACACGCGCACAAACATCTCCCAGATAAAACTCGCGGGCAGCGGGAAATCAATATTTGCGGCTATGCCAAATTTACGGGAAAGCGACATTTGCAGCCACTGTGCCATACCGGTGCTCTGCACCAGCACCATTTCAGGCTCAAAAGGATCGTCAAGCCGCTCGCGCTCAACGATAAATTCCATCAGCGCTTCCAGCACATCCAGACGATTTGAGTGGTAGACCCTTAACATAGACGCTCCCGACTACTGGCTAACCGGGCAATGCAGGCGCGTTATCTCACCGCGCCGCCCCAGAGGAGAAATAAGTGTGACCGTGATGCTGACACATCCTGCGTGCGTTGTCTGCCCCCGACTGGCCTGCCAGCCAGCCGGGAGAACATTTGTTGAGAGCTGAGACTGATTCCAGGCATGATGCCAGAGCTGTCGATACTGGTTAAACAGGGTAAACCGAGCCGCCAACGCCCGATGATAGCCGGACAAAGCCGTCACGACGATCACCAGCAGCATCATCGCCAGCAGTACCTCAACCATGCTAAACCCTTTTTCTCTGCTCACGGCAGCTGGCATAACGCGCTCTCCTTAAGGGGACAAAAATCACTCCAGCCATGAGGCGAAAAGCGAACGTTCCCGTCGACAATCTCTCCTGAGCGCCAGAGCAGCAGGTCGCTGTCTCCGGCAATCAGCAGCACACGCGCCCCACTCAGCGGGCGCAAACACGCTCGCCACGCAGGAGTCTTCTTGCACTGAACCTGTGGCTCTGACGACCAGCTCTGAACCCGTCCCCACTCAAGCGCGGACTGCACCGCCGCCTGCTGCTGAAGCGAACGGCTCTCACCGCCGACGAGCGCGCTAAACGTTGTGAGCTGCTGATTGAGACCGGTGAGGATCAGAGTACCGAGCACCAGTAAAAGCAGAACCATCGCCAGCGAAGACATTCCGCGTTGACGATTCACAGGTTGTACCCCGTGACCGTATACAACGCCTGCCAGGGCTCCCCCTTCTCGCCTTTACGAATCGCCGCCAGTTCGATATTCACCTCTGGCGCAAAACCGGCATGTTCCACTGTCCTCACCACAAAATGCGCGATAGTAAGCCTGTCCGGGTCCGTGAGCTTTTCCCATCCTTTTCCTTCACATGAAATCGCTCCACGCTGGGTTTCAAGCGCACCAGACTCCAGTCGAAAACCGGTGCTGTCATTTTCTGATGCGCTGTTATCCCAGCTGCCGTTACTGTTGGCATCCCACCGCACAATGACGCAACTTCCTTGCCTGGCTGTCACCAGCGCCTGTCCCTGACAGTTTCCCGCGCAGTACCCCGCACGCTGGAGCTGTTTGCCCAGGGCGAACAGGTGGTGCCAGACCTCTTCCTCCAGTTGTCTCTGGCCGGATTGCGCTAAGACCGCACGCTGCAAGCCGGGTAAAAAACGCGATGCGCTTATCAGCAGGAGGCTGCTAATCGCCGTTGCAATCAGAACTTCAGTCAGTGAGAAACCTCGCTGCTTCATCGACATGAACCTCCCGCAGAGACCTTACACATCCTGATGCGTCCTCCATTTGAGACAATAATCAGCCATTCTCCTGCGCGGCTTTGAACGCGTATCCGCCCAGCCCAAGCCGTATCCTTTAATCCATAGAACGCGAGCGACGGCGTTACCTCGCCGATCGCGACCTCAGGCCAGAGTGGTATCAGCACAAAGGGATTGCCCTTCTCACAGCCTTGCGCGGCAGAGCTCAGCAGACAATCCATGCCTCCCACCCGCTGATGGGTAATTTGATGGTCGCGGTTGTAGCGGTTGGCATGATTGCGTAGAAACAGCAGGTAATCTCGTACCTGACTGGCGGTTTGCCACAGCCGCTGCTGCCGCTGCCAGCTGTCCCAGCCGTACAGACCCGAGGCGCTGAGGATAACGACAAGCGAAATCGCGACCAGCGTTTCGATAAGCGTAAAACCGTTCTCTTTTTTCATATCGGGAGTGTGGCGAAGCGCGGTGAACATGACGAGCGACGGATCCTCGTTTTACGAGGCGTTATCCGGAGAATCAGGAGTGTTGCAGCGCGTTGCACGCTTTCTGGATAGCGCTTCGGGAAACGAGATAAAGGCGAAAAAAAACCGGCGCTAAAGAGCACCGGTTGTGTCACGCTTTATCGCATCAGATAGCGACGGGCGCTTTGATGCCCGGATGCGGGTCATAGCCCTCAATCTCGAAATCATCAAAGCGATAGTCGAAGATTGATGCCGGTTTGCGTTTGATAATCAGCTTCGGCAGCGCACGCGGTTCGCGGGTCAGCTGGAGATGCGTCTGTTCCATATGGTTGCTGTAAAGATGGGTGTCCCCACCGGTCCAGACAAAATCACCCACTTCCAGGTCGCACTGCTGCGCCATCATGTGGACCAACAGCGCATAGCTGGCAATGTTAAACGGCAGGCCGAGGAACACGTCACAGGAGCGCTGGTAGAGCTGGCAGGAGAGCTTGCCGTCAGCGACATAGAACTGGAAGAACGCGTGGCACGGTGCCAGCGCCATTTTATCCAGCTCGCCGACGTTCCAGGCGGAAACGATGATTCGGCGCGAGTCCGGATCGTTTTTCAGCTGGTTCATCACGGTGGTGATCTGGTCAATATGGCGGCCATCAGGCGTTGGCCAGGCGCGCCACTGCTTGCCGTAAACCGGGCCCAGGTTGCCGTTTTCATCTGCCCATTCGTCCCAGATTGAGACGTTATTTTCGTGCAGATACGCAACGTTGGTATCGCCTTGCAGGAACCAGAGCAGTTCATGAATGATCGAGCGCAGATGGCAGCGCTTTGTCGTCACCAGTGGGAAACCTTCTTGCAGGTTGAAGCGCATCTGGTGGCCAAAAATGGAGAGCGTACCGGTGCCGGTGCGGTCGTTTTTCGGCGTGCCCTCGTCGAGCACTTTTTTCATCAATTCAAGATACTGTTTCATGGTTCCTCAGGAAATTTGTTGCTGTGGACGACGACGATACGCCCAAATCATCATAATGGCACCCGCGACAATCATCGGAATGGAGAGGATCTGCCCCATGCTGATGTACTGTACCCATTCGCCGGTAAACTGTGCGTCTGGCTGACGGAAGAACTCGACGATAATACGGAATGCGCCGTAGCCAATCAGGAACAGGCCGGAGACAGCGCCCATCGGACGCGGTTTGCGGATAAACAGGTTGAGGATGATAAACAGCACCACGCCTTCCAGCGCCAGCTCATAAAGCTGAGACATATGGCGCGGCAGAACGCCGTAGGTATCGAAAATGGACTGCCACTCCGGGTGTGATGGCAGCAACGCGATATCTTCTGCGCGAGAGCCCGGGAAGAGCATCGTGTACGGCACGCTCGGGTCGACGCGGCCCCACAGCTCACCGTTGATAAAGTTACCCAGACGGCCAGCGCCGAGACCAAAAGGGATCAGCGGTGCGATAAAATCTGAAACCTGGAAGAAGTTGCGTTTGGTGCGTTTGGCAAAAATCACCATCACCAGGATCACCCCAATCAGGCCGCCGTGGAAGGACATGCCGCCGTCCCAGACGCGGAACAGATAGAGCGGATCGTTCAGGAATACCGGGAAGTTATAGAACAGCACGTACCCAATACGGCCACCGAGGAACACGCCGAGGAAGCCCGCATAGAGCAGGTTTTCAACTTCGTTTTTCGTCCAGCCGCTGCCCGGACGACTGGCGCGACGGCCAGCGAGCCACATGGCAAAAATGAAGCCCACCAGGTACATCAGACCGTACCAGTGAAGCGAAACAGGTCCTACTGAGAAAATGACCGGATCAAATTCCGGAAAATGCAGATAACCACTGTTCATCTGTCACCACAAGATGTTGTTATTCCGCTGAAAGTGGACAGCGGTAGAAATGCGATTCTGCCGTAAGCAGAGGCTCCAAAGTTGCGAATCATAGCACAAGGCTGGCGCGGAGGATGCGCCAGAGATGTAAAAGATGTGTATAGGGTTTTATGCACGCTGGAGCCCTCTCCCGGAGGGAGAGGCAGAAAGATGATTAGCGGCCGCCGCGGATCAGGCCGCCCATACCGCGCCGTTCCATAAACGCCGCGACCTGATGACGAACCTCAGCGGCCAGCTGCGCGTCAAGGCTGCGTTCAGCCAGCTCGCGGGCATCGTTGATGTCGATATGCCGCAGCAGGTACTTCACGCGGGCGACAGCGCGACCGTTCATCGACAGATGGCGGTATCCCAGACCAATCAGGATCGCAACGCACATTGAATCCCCGGCCATTTCACCGCACAGGCGTAAATCAATGCCGTACTGTTCCGCTTCACGGGCAATCATCGCTAACGCGCGAATGATCGCCGGATGCAGGCTGTCGTAAATACTGGCGACGCGGGTATTGTTACGGTCGACGGCCAGAATATATTGCGTTAGGTCGTTTGTGCCGACAGAGATAAAATCAACACGGTTTGCCAGCTGCGGCAGCATAAAGACCATAGACGGCACTTCAAGCATCACCCCGATCCGCGGTTTCGGGATCGCATAGCCGATCATCTCTTCCACTTCACGGCCTGCACGCTCGATCAGCCGCCGGGACTCGTCGATCTCATCAATGCTGGTGACCATCGGGAGTAAGATGCTGAGATTGCCCGTCGCCGCGTTGGCGCGCAGCATCGCACGCACCTGGATCAGGAAGATCTCCGGCTGATCGAGCGTAATGCGGATCCCACGCCAGCCCAGGCACGGGTTTTCTTCGCTGATCGGCATATAGGGCAGCTGTTTATCCGCGCCGACATCCAGGGTTCGCAGGGTGACAGGTTTGTCGTTAAACATCTGCAGCATCCCCTGATACTGCGCCACCTGCTCCTCTTCGGAGGGGAAACCGCTCTGCAGCATGAACGGGATTTCAGTACGGTACAGGCCAATACCGTCGATGCGGCTGCCAAGCTTTTCTTCATGCTCAGGGCTTAAACCGGCATTGAGCATGACTTTGATCCGCTCTCCGCTCTTAAGCTGTGCGGGCAGGTTAACGTCATCTTCCGCCAGCTTGCTTAATTCATTCTCTTCGCTGATAAGACGCTGGTATTCCTGGAGCAGAACCGGCTCAGGATCGACCAGCAGCTCACCGCGATAGCCGTCCACTACCAGCGTACGGCGGTGCAGTACCGACGGCTGGATATCCGCTCCCATAACGGTTGGGATACCCAGCGCGCGCACCATAATGGCGGCATGCGAGTTGGCGGCACCATCGCGCACCACCACACCAGCCAGCCTGTCCTGAGGCAGTTCAGCCAGCGTCGTTGCCGAGAGCTCATCGGCGACCAGAACAAACCGTTTTGGCCAGGCATTCGGCCCCTGAATGGTGTCATCGAGATGGAACAGCAGACGCTGTCCCAGGGCGCGGAGATCTCCAGCCCGTTCTTTCAGATAACCGTCGGTCAATGCCGCAAATTGGTCAGCAAATTTTTCGATGACCTTCTTAACCGCCCACTCTGCGACCGAGCCTTTATCCACCTCCGCAAACAGCTCACGACGCAGACGCGCGTCGGAGAGCAGGTGCGAATAGAGGTCGAAGATGGCCGCCGTCTCTTTCTGTGCGCCTGCGGCAAAGCGCTTGCTGTAACGACGAAATTCATTCGCCGCCTCTTCCAGCGCGGCGGTAAGACGCTCGCGCTCAAGCGCTTCATCAAGCGTTGAGGCTTCGTAAACCTGCTCCATCAGCGGCAGCGTGGCGTCCATCCAGCCTTCCGCAATCGCTACGCCTGGCGATGCAGGAAGGGCACGAATGCGCGTATGGCGATACTGACCAAAGAGCGCGGCAAGCTGGGACTGGGAGAGGATCGCCGCCATCTGCGTGGCCAGCGTGACGAGGAAAGACTCTTCGCTTTCATCGTACTGACGTAGCTCGCGCTGCTGGACAACCAGCACGCCGAGCAGCTGGCGACGCTGGATAATCGGCACGCCAAGGAAAGCGCGAAAGCGCTCTTCTTTTACGGAAGGGATGTATTTAAAGCTGGGGTGTTTTTGCGCGTCAGCAAGGTTGATGGGTTCAGCCAGCCGCCCAACCAGGCCCACGATACCTTCATCAAATGCAAGCGTGACGGTGCGTCCACGTGGTTTTTTCAAACCACGGGTCGCCATCAGGTAATAGCAACGCCGATCGTGGTCGGCCAGATACACCGAACAGACCTCGGTCTCCATCGCAAGACAGATGTCAGTGACCAGAATATTCAGCGCCTCGTTCAGACGCGGAGCACTGGCCACCTTCTCGACTATTTCTCGCAAGCGGGTGAGCATGATTTGCGTAGCTTAACCTCTTTTACGTCGCCAGGCAGGTGCGCTCTGCGGCTTAGGCGGGATCTCCTGAAGCTGCATTACCACACTTGCAAACTCTTTCATCACCCTACGGTAAACATCGCGTTTAAATGACACGACCTGACGAACAGGATACCAATAGCTCACCCAGCGCCAGCCATCGAACTCCGGCGTACTGCTGGTTTGCATATTGATGTCTGAATCGTTGCCCACCAACTGCAACAGAAACCACTTCTGTTTCTGGCCGATACAAACCGGCTTTGTGTCCCAACGCACCAAACGTTTCGGTAACTTGTAACGCAACCAGTTGCGGGTCGAAGCCAGGATGCGAACATCTTTTCGGCTTAAACCGACCTCTTCAAAAAGCTCCCGGTACATCGCTTGTTCTGGGGACTCTCCCGGATTGATCCCGCCTTGAGGGAACTGCCAGGAGTGCTGACCATATCGCCGGGCCCACATTACCTGGCCCTGACGATTACAAATTACTATTCCTACGTTCGGGCGGTAGCCATCGTCATCAATCACCGGACTACCCCAAACTAAACCTTATATATGAATGATTGTTTCACACTACAGGGAGGCGGTAAACCACTCTCTTACAGGGCTGCAACCTAATAACATTTGAATAACTCACAAATAAGTGCTGAGTTATAAACAGATGAGAGGTGGTGAAGGGAATTTTATTCACCTTTTCTGTGGATATAGTTGTGAAGAAGTGTCTGATTACCGATGAACAACCTCAAACTATGCAGTCTCCCCTTTTTCACCTTAATTAGATAATGCAATTATTTTCAAATAGTTAAATGTATTTCCATGAGCACAAAACAGAATATCGTGACGATCGTCACATCAGGGATCGTCATGCTGATGAAAGATCGAACAGCGTCGGTTTTATCCACAGATTGTGCCAATAAGTTAGTCACAATTTGTTTGAAAATTCGATTTTCATCGCACGTCAAGGCTGTAAATTGAAACAGTAGTCAGGGTTATGCCCAGTTATCCCATTTTTCTGTGGATAACATGGTGTAAGATCCTGTTCATTGTCAGTGACCAGATTTGAACAACCGGTTTTCTGAGTCTGGCAAAACGATTTCAAACCAATAAAAAAACCTATAAATCATAGATATGGAATATTGGTACAGAAATAGTTAAACTCTATCCACAGGGGACAATTTCTTAGTTTATTTTTTAATCAAAAGGTTACCTTCATGCATCCGCTTACACCCTTGCTCTCACCGCCATCCAGCGAAGGTCAGTTGCTACAGCAGGCACGGCGTCTTGCAGGCTTTTCTCTTGGCGAGCTGGCGGCAATGGCAGGGCTTCAGATCCCCAAGGATCTGAAACGGGATAAAGGCTGGATCGGCATGCTGCTTGAGCTGTGGCTGGGTGCCAGCGCAGGAAGCAAACCCGAGCAGGATTTTGCAGCGCTTGGCGTGGAGTTAAAAACCATCCCGATAGACAGCCAGGGTAAGCCTCTTGAGACCACCTTCGTCTGCGTTGCGCCACTAACCGGCAACACGGGCGTGACGTGGGAAACCAGCCACGTTCGCCACAAGCTGAAGCGCGTGTTGTGGGTACCGGTCGAAGGTGAACGTCAGATCCCCCTGGCTGACCGTCGCGTTGGCGCGCCGCTGCTCTGGAGCCCGAACGACGATGAGGAGCAACAGCTGCGTCTGGACTGGGAGGAGCTGATGGACATGATTGTGCTTGGGCAGGTAGAGCGCATCACCGCCCGACACGGAGAAGTTTTACAATTGCGCCCGAAAGCGGCCAACAGCAAAGCGCTTACCGAGGCAATCGGCGCGAAGGGTGAGCCGATACTGACGTTACCGCGCGGTTTTTATCTCAAAAAGAATTTCACCGGCGCACTCCTTGCCCGTCATTTCCTGTTAAAAACATAGTTTTTTACTTATTTTGCGAGCTCTCAAACATAATCGACTGCTTTTTAAGATTTTACCGCTTCCTCAAGTCGCCATATCGGGTTAATACTAGATTATGATTTGATACGCGCCAGATGAGGACGATAACGATGAAAAAATGGGCAGTGTTAGTTTCAGCAGTCGGTTTAGCGTTTGCCGTATCGGGCTGTAGCAGCGATTACGTCATGGCAACAAAAGATGGTCGAATGATCCTGACCGACGGTAAACCCGAAGTCGACGATGATACCGGTCTGGTCAGCTACCGCGACCAGGAAGGCAATAAAATGCAGATCAATCGCGACGAAGTATCGCAAATTATCGAGCGATAAACAGATAAAGGTCAGTCGCTTGCTGGCCTTTTTGATTTTTTTCTTCCCCTTTTGCTTCCCCTCTGCCATGTTTATATTCCTTTGTCGGGCACGCCCTGACGCGGTCTATAAGTCTACTGAGGAAGCCGGCTATGCATTATCACCGTATCCCCCACAGCGCTCTGGAAATTAGCCAACTGGGGTTGGGCACGATGACATTTGGTGAACAAAACAGCGAAGCCGATGCCCATGCACAACTCGATTACGCCGTCAGCCAGGGGATTAACCTGATTGATGTTGCAGAGATGTACCCTGTTCCGCCACGTCCGGAAACGCAGGGACTTACCGAAACCTACGTCGGTAACTGGCTGGCAAAACATGGCAACCGTGAAAAGCTGGTGATTGCCTCAAAAGTCAGTGGCCCCGCGCGCAACAACGATACCGGGATCCGCCCGAATCAGATCCTCGATCGCAAAAATATCCGCGCCGCACTGGACGCCAGCCTGAAGCGCCTGCAAACCGACTATCTCGACCTGTATCAGGTGCACTGGCCGCAGCGTCCAACCAACTGCTTTGGTAAGCTCGGCTACAGCTGGAATGAGAGCGCCCCCGCCGTAACGCTGCTGGAAACGCTGGAAGCGCTGACCGAGTGCCAGCGCGCGGGAAAAATCCGCTACATTGGCGTCTCTAACGAAACGGCCTTTGGCGTAATGCGCTATCTGCACCTGGCAGATAAACACGATCTGCCGCGTATCGTCACCATCCAGAACCCGTACAGCCTGCTTAACCGTAGCTATGAGGTTGGTTTGGCCGAAGTGACGCAATATGAAGAAGTGGAACTGCTCGCCTATTCCTGTCTCGGCTTTGGCACGCTGACGGGGAAATACCTGAACGGCGCGAAACCGGCCGGGGCGAGAAATACCCTCTTTAGCCGCTTTACCCGCTACAGCGGCGAGCAGACGCAGAAAGCCGTTGCAGCCTATGTGGATATCGCAAAGCGTCACGGTCTTGACCCTGCACAGATGGCGCTGGCCTTCGTGCGTCGTCAGCCGTTTGTTGCCAGCACCCTGCTGGGCGCAACCACGATGGAACAGCTGAAAACCAATATTGAGAGTTTCCATCTGAACCTGAGTGAAGAGGTGTTAGCGGAGATTGAAGCGGTGCATCAGGTTTATACGTATCCTGCGCCGTAATAAAAGCAAAACGGCAACGCAGGTTGCCGTTTTTAGGGTTTGCTCCCTCTCCCTGTGGGAGAGGGCCGGGGTGAGGGCATCAGGCCGCACTTATCAACGCCGACGCTGCCAGATCCACAAACCCGCAATCGCCAGCGCAAACAGCCCGCCAAACCCGACGCCAATCCCCACCACCGGCACACCCACTTTTACCGCCAGCGAGTAGAGCCCCAGCATTAACAGCATCGCCAGGTTTTCACCCAGGTTTTGTACCGCAATGGCGTTCCCCGCCCCGACGGTCTGCTTGCCACGTTCCTGCAGTAACGCGTTCAGCGGCACCACGAAGAAACCGCCCAGAATACCAATAAGGATGAGGAGGACATACGCAGGCAATAATGCATGCTGCAGCGAGAAAATAAGCACTACGACGCCAATCAGGATCCCTGCAGGCATGCAGCGTGCTACCGTCTCGAGCGTCACCAGCTTCGCCGCCGCGCCGGCCCCCACCACAATGCCGATGGCCACCATCGCGTTAAGATAGGTCGGCGTCGCGTTGTCGGTAATCCCCAGCGCCACCGGCACCCACAGCACCAGCAGGAAGCGCAGCGTGACGCCCGCGCCCCAGAACATACTGGTCCCCATCAATGAGAAACGCGTTTCACCGTTACGCCACAGCACGCGACAGGCGGTAAAGAAACTGCCGGTCATTGGTTTAAAGCGCCAGGATTGCCCCGGGCGAGCCACAGGCAATTTGGGAATAAACAGGTTCGCCACAACCGCCCCGCCATACACCACCGCGCAGATGCCCAGTGCCGCCAGGACATGCCAGTCGGCCAGTACGCCGCCCGCGACGGATCCGAGCAGGATTGCGGCAATGGTTGACGACTCCATCAGGCCGTTGGCTTTCACCAGCTTATCGCCCGTGGTCAGCTCTCCGAGAATGCCATACTTCGCCGGGGAGTAGGCGGCAGCGCCGATGCCCACCAGCGTGTAGCCAATAAACGGGTTGAAGCCAAAGCAAATGCTGGCGGCACCCAGCAGCTTGAGGCCGTTGGCAAACATCATCACCCGGCCTTTCGGGAAACTGTCCGCCACCTGCCCGACGAACGGAGCAAAGATAATGTAAGCGCCCACAAACACCATCTGCAGGATCGGCTGGCTCCAGTCGGGGTAAAACTCGGCCTTCAGCAGCGCCAGCGTAGCAAACAACAGCGCGTTATCACCGAACGCAGAGAGAAACTGCGCAGCGATGACGGCCATCATGCCTTTCGACCTGAGCGATGTGTTAGTGTGTACTGACTCACGCATTTTGCTGTTCCGCCTCTTCAACCATGCCTTTCAGGGTCACGAAATCGGGCTTCCCGCTACCCAGCACCGGGAGCTGCTTCAGGTAGCGAATATCGCGCGGCACTGCCAGTTCAGGAATACCGTGTTCACGCGCATAGCTCAGTAACCTGTCGCGCTTAAGCTCAGCGTCGGTCGTAAACAGCACCAGCGCCTCGCCTTTGCTGGCATCGCTCTTCACTACCGTCGCATGCATCTTATCCGCAGACACGGCCGTCGCCAGTTGCTCAACCATTTCCAGCGAGACCATTTCACCGGCGATTTTGGCGAAGCGCTTCGCGCGTCCCTGAATCTGTACAAAGCCTTGTTCATCAAAACGGACAATATCACCGGTGTCGTACCAGCCGGTTTCAACCTCGCCGTTGACGTTTTCAGCCGTCGGCACCTCAAGCACGCCTGGGTTTTCCACGCGCAGATAACCGTTCATCACGTTTGGCCCTTTCAGCTGCAGACGGCCACCGTCTTCAATGCCCGGCACGGCCAGCAGACGCGCGTCCATCCCCGGCAGAATTCGGCCCACCGTGCCCGGTTTCGCCGCCATCGGTACGTTAATCGAGACCACGGGAGCACACTCGGTAACGCCATAGCCTTCGAGAATGCGCAGGCCAAACTTGTCCTGCCAGATCTGACGCGTGCTCTCCTGCAGTTTTTCCGCACCGGCCACCACATACCGCACGCGATAGAAGTCATACGGATTGGCGAAGCGCGCGTAGTTGCCGAGGAAGGTTGAAGTGCCGAACAGGACGGTGCAGTTACGGTCATACACCAGCTCCGGCACAATGCGATAATGCAGCGGACTTGGGTAGAGGAACACTTCTGCGCCGGTCAGCAGCGGCGTAAACAGCCCCACCGTCAGGCCAAAGGAGTGGAACAGCGGCAGCGCCGACATAAAACGGTCATTCGCGGTAAAGTCGGCAATGCTTTTGATCTGCTCAACGTTCGCCAGAATGCTCTTGTGGCTGTGGACAACGCCTTTCGGGTTGCCCTCCGAACCCGACGTGAAGAGGATAATCGCGTCATCTTCCGGCTGCTGTTTGACCTGCGCCAGACGCGGCATCATCAGGTGAGCAAAAATCCACAGCTTGTCGCCGGTGGTTACGTCCGCTTTCAGATCCTCCAGGAAGACCCAGCGCACCTGGGTGAGCTGCTCGGGAAGATGCCAGAGCTTGCCTTTGTCCAGGAACTGACGAGAGGTAAAGACGGTATTAATCTGGGCAGCGGTGATGGCGCTGGTCAGTCCTTTCACCCCCGCCGTGTAGTTCATCATTGCCGGGATGCGCCCCCGGGAAACCACACCAAAAATCACCGCCGCGCTGATGCCCGCGTTAGGCAGCATCAGGCCAATCTTTTCGCCCTTTTTGCTGTACTTCTCCAGAATGCGGCCCACAAACAGGGTCTTGGTCAGCAGCTTGCGATAGGTATCCGGGGTAAAGTTGATGTCTTCGATGCAGTTTTTCTTCGCGCCATAGCGGTGCTGCGCGGAAAGCAGGGACTCGTACAGCGTTTCGCGCGGGCGCACGGCCATGCGCGCTTCCATCATAATCTGATGCAGCATTTCCCCGGCGATTTTACGGCGATCGCGGGCACGCGGCGCGTCCGGCATTGGTAACGACGTGGGCGGCAGAATATGCAGCGTGATTTTTGGGAACAGACGCTGCTTCACCAGCCCCTTCAGGCGGCTGAAATGGGTCAGTTCTGCGCCTTCAATGCGCAGCGGCACCACGGTCGCTTTTGATTTCGCGGCAACAAACCCCGCCCCGTCATAGATTTTCATCAGCGAACCGGTCACTGAAATACGCCCTTCCGGGAAAATAACCACCGGACGCCCCTGCTCAACCAGACGCACCAGATGCTTAATCATCATCGGCTTTGTCGGGTCGAGCGGCACAAAATCAATCAGCGGCGTGAGCCAGCGCATGTACCACTGCTGGCTGATAGAGGTATAGACCGCAAACACCGGGCGCACGGGTAAAAATAGCGCCAGCAGAATGCCGTCTATAAAGGAAACATGATTTGGTGTGATAAGAACGCGTTCACCGCGAAGCGCCTGGGCATCGCCAGTGACGCGGATGCGAAAAAGAATACGGAACAGTGTACGGAAGAACCCAAATAGCATCTCAACTCCCTTTGCCAGCCAGTGTGGAGGGTTGATAGTAAATGGTGGCAGATTACACGAGAAGTGATACGGGAGCGACAGCAAAAGTGGAGGCGAAAAAAAACCTGCGCATCCGCGCAGGTTGGTGCAAGAGATGAGTACGAAACCGTACTAAGAATTCTCACCAATCAATACCTCTGGGATCTTGATTGTGGCCGTTCGCCCTGCGCTTCGCCAGCAGGAAAACGCAAGGGAATGAGCCTAAGTGCAACCAGGTGTGAATATTCTCTGTTGCTGTTACAGATTGAACTATCAGGCAAAAAAAACCTGCGTAAAAACGCAGGTTGGTGTAAAGCGTGTTAATCAACCGGAGTTGATTCCACCTATCAATACCTCTGGGACTTTGACTGTATCAACCTCTTTGACCACCTCGCCATTGGCCAATCGCAACAGCCTGACGCAAAGTGTAACCAAAGGTTCAGATTGACATTCTTCAGACACGACTGCGCGTGTAACGATTACACTACCAGGGTTGTCCTGCGTCACGTTTGTGGAGCGCGGAAATTCGCTCCCCTTGAATGCGCGCCGCTTTTCCGCAACACTATTTGGTGTGTAAACGCTTACCCCCAATAAGAAGGTAATGAATGGCGACAATAAAGGATGTGGCCCGTCTGGCAGGTGTGTCTGTGGCAACCGTCTCTCGCGTGATTAACGACTCCCCAAAAGCCAGTGACGCATCGCGCCAGGCGGTACAAACCGCCATGGAATCCCTGAATTATCATCCCAATGCTAATGCCCGCGCGCTCGCCCAGCAGTCCACCGAAACAATTGGGCTGGTAGTGGGTGATGTTTCCGACCCCTTTTTCGGCGCCATGGTGAAAGCGGTTGAACAGGTCTCTTATCAGACAGGCAATTTTTTGCTGATCGGCAACGGCTATCATAATGAGCAAAAAGAACGCCAGGCCATCGAGCAGCTGATCCGCCACCGCTGCGCCGCGCTGGTAGTTCACGCCAAAATGATCCCGGATGCCGAACTGATTCACCTGATGAAGCAGATGCCTGGAATGGTGATCATCAACCGCATTATTCCCGGGTTTGAAAAACGCTGTGTGGCCCTCGACGACCGCTACGGTGCCTGGCTTGCGACCCGTCATCTGATTCAACAGGGCCATACCCGGATTGGCTATCTCTGTTCCAATCACCCGATTTCTGATGCGGAAGACCGCCTGCAGGGCTACTACGACGCCCTGCGCGAAAACGGCCTGCCGTGTAATGACCGTCTGGTGGCCTACGGTGAACCGGATGAGAGCGGCGGTGAACAGGCCATGACCGAGCTGCTCGGTCGCGGACGAAATTTCACGGCGGTTGCCAGCTATAACGACTCGATGGCCGCAGGGGCAATGGGGGTGCTGAATGACAACGGGATTGAGGTACCGGCAGAAATTTCGCTGATTGGCTTCGATGACGTGCTGGTCTCTCGCTACGTGCGCCCGCGTCTGACCACCGTGCGCTACCCGATTATCACCATGGCAACGCAGGCCGCCGAGCTGGCGCTAGCGCTGGCTGAACAGCGCCAGCCGCCGGATATTACGCATCTGTTTAGCCCGACGCTGGTTCGCCGTCACTCCGTTGCTTCACCTGCGGAAGCGCAGAGCGAATAGCGATAGAGGTGAACCCGCGTGTTGGGGTATTCCAGCCCATCACCGATATACTGCCAGCCGTAACGTTCGTAGAAGTCGCGGCAGGCAGACCAGAGGTGCAGTTCTTCATATCCCGCCTGCGCGGCCCAGGTAATAACGTGCTGCTGTAGCTTTCCTGCCAGCCCCTTGCCTCGCGCCGCGTCGTCAACGTAGAGCGCCGCCAGCCACGGAAAGAGATCCTGACGGGTGATCAAATCGCAGCGCCAGAGCCCTACCGTACCAACAAGCTGTTCGTCTTCTACGGCGATAAAGGTCAGCGGTAATGCTCCCGGCGTCTGGCTGTGCTCAATGATGCTGTGGAAAAATTCCCGAGAAAGCCCTTCGCCAAAGGCCTGCCAGAGCCAGTCGGTGACCTGCTCCGCATAGTGCGGTGCCTGGTAAAGCGGGAGGATGGCTATCTTTTTCACGTTTCACCTGCGTTTTCTCATGTATTTGCTGGCCTGTCGCCCCAGCTCGGTTCGGCAATTATTTTACCAGAGTCAGACTATTTAGTTTTACTTCACGCAGGCCAGACGAATCGTGACCAAAAAGCGTGATCGTGGCAGAAGTTTTGCGCTTCCCGCATCGCTTATACGCCGTGAGGTCTGTGTTAAACTGCAAATCATTACGTGGAAGCAGGAATGTAGAATGGCAACAATGCTGGATGTCTCACTGCGTGCGGGCGTGTCGAAGGCTACCGTCTCGCGCGTGCTGAACGGCACAGGTCAGGTTAAAGAGAGTACGCGTCAGCAGGTCTTTGCTGCGATGGAAGAGCTGGGATATCGCCCGAACTTTCTCGCGCGTTCGCTGGCTAACCAGACCAGCAACAGCATTGGCCTGGTCGTCTCGACCTTCGACGGCTTTTACTTTGGTCGTCTTCTCCAGCAGGCGTCGCGGCAGACGGAAACTCACGGGAAACAGCTGATCGTCACCGACGGTCACGACGCGCCGGAACAGGAAGAACAGGCGGTGCAGATGCTGGCCGATCGCCAGTGCGATGCCATCGTGCTTTACACGCGCTACATGAGCGAAAAAGCGATCGTCAAACTGATGAACACCGTGAAAACGCCGCTGGTGGTCATTAACCGTGAAGTGAGCCAGGCGCCGGATCGCTGCGTGTTTTTCGAACAGCAGGATGCCGCATTTAAGGCCGTGGATTACCTGATCGCCCAGGGCCATCGGGAGATCGCCTGTATCACCGTTCCGATCCATACCCCAACCGGGAAAGCGCGGCTGATGGGCTACCGTAAAGCGCTGGAAAAGCACGGCATTCGTCTGGACGAGCGTCGGATAAAGTACGGCGATGCGGGAATGACGCGGGGATACGAGCTGTGCAAGGAGTTGATTGCCGCCGGTGTGCCGTTTAGCGCCCTGTTTGCCTGTAACGACGATATGGCCCTGGGGGCGTCCAAAGCGTTACACCAGGCGGGGCTTAAAATTCCGCAGGATATTTCACTGTTCGGCTTTGACGATGCCCCAAGCGCGAAATGGCTGGAGCCTGCGCTCTCATCGGTTTATCTGCCCATCGACAATATGATTGTCACGGCCATCGATCAGGCGATCCGGCTGGCAAAAAACCAGCCGGCCAATGCTATCCCGCCGTTTACCGGCACGCTGGTGTTACGCGATTCGGTCACAACGGGGCCGTACTTTCATCAGATGAGTTCTAAAGCCAGCAGTTCCTGAATGGTCTGGCGACGACGGATCAGCCGTGCCTTGCCGTTATCAAACAGCACTTCCGGCAGCAGCGGGCGGCTGTTGTAGTTAGATGACATCGACGCCCCGTAGGCACCGGTATCATGCAGCACAAGATAATCACCCGGTTTGACCTCTGGCAGCGCGCGAGTCTCCACTTTGCCACCTTCCTGCTGGGTAAACACGTCACCCGATTCGCACAGCGGGCCCGCAACGACCGTCTCAACGCGCGGCGCCTGCGTTAAATCACGGCCGTCGGCAGCCAGGGCGGTAATGTGGTGATAGCTGCCGTACATGGACGGACGCATCAGATCGTTAAAGCCTGCATCAATCAAGACGAAGTGGCGAGACCCCATCTCTTTGACGCTGCGCACCTGCGAAACCAGCACGCCGGCTTCCGCCACCAGGAAACGACCCGGCTCAATTTCCAGCTTCACCGCGTGACCAAGATGCGCGGCGATTTGGTCACGCGCGGCGCTCCACAGACCGTAATAGTGATCGGTATCGATCGCCTCTTCACCTTCGCGATAAGGAATGGAGAGACCGCCACCGGCGGAGATCGCCTCCAGATCCTGACCGAAGTCGACAACCTGGCGCACCATCGCACCGCACACCTGCTCCAGGTGGCCGTAATCGACGCCAGAGCCAATGTGCATATGAATCCCCACCAGCTTCAGGCCATAGCGCTGTAATACCTCCAGCGCGGCAGGCATATCGGCATACCAGATCCCGTGCTTGCTGTTTTCACCGCCGGTATTGGTTTTTTGGCTGTGACCATGACCAAAGCCTGGATTCACGCGCAGCCAGACGCGATGGCCGGGAGAAACCTGACCCAGCTGCTCCAGCATATCTACAGAACCGGCATTCACCGGGATCTGCAGTTCGTGGACGCGCGCAAGCGTCGCATCGTCGATCACATCGGCGGTGAAGACGATCGCGTCGCCGTCGGCTTTCGGATCGAATCCGGCCGCCAGCGCGCGCTCGATTTCGCCAAGCGAAACGGAGTCGACCTTCACGCCCTGCTCACGCATCAGGCGCAGAATATGAATATTGGAGCACGCCTTCTGGGCAAAACGCACCACGTCAAACTGATGCAGGGCGGCGATCTTCTCGCGAACGATCTGCGCGTCGTAGACCCACACCGGGCAGCCAAACTCGGCAGGCAGGCGCAGCAGGTTGTCGGCGTTCAAATCGGTCTCAGTCTGGTTCAGCGGGCGTGGCATGGTCTTCTCCGGGTAAATGCGTTTTGAAGATTACGCCACAGCGCGAAGAGAATAAAAAATATCGTTTTATCGCGAGTCTATGCAAAAATGATATGGACAGTTATCTGCTTTCAGGTGCCCTATGCCCGCCGTCAATTTACGCCACATCGAGATTTTTCACGCCGTGATGACCACAGGCAATCTCACCGAAGCCGCACAGATGCTGCATACCTCGCAGCCGACGGTGAGCCGCGAGCTGGCCCGGTTCGAGAAAGTGCTGGGGCTGAAGCTGTTCGAGCGCACCCGGGGCAGGCTTCACCCGACGGTGCAGGGGTTGCGCCTGTTCGAGGAAGTCCAGCGCTCCTGGTACGGACTGGACAGAATAGTGAGTGCTGCGGAAAGCCTGCGCGAGTTTCGCCAGGGCGAGCTGTCGATCGTCTGCCTGCCCGTCTTTTCGCAATCCTTTTTGCCGATGCTGCTGCAGCCCTTTCTGGCCCGATACCCGGAGGTCAGCCTCACCATCGTGCCTCAGGAATCCCCTCTGCTTGAAGAGTGGCTTTCGGCTCAGCGCCATGATTTAGGCTTAACCGAAACCCTTTCCACGCCAGCGGGAACGGCGCGTACGGAGCTGATCTCGTTAGATGAAGTGTGCGTTTTGCCCGCCGGACATCGGCTTGCCGGTAAGGCAGTGCTCACGCCGGAGGATTTCCACGGGGAAAACTACATTAGCCTTTCGCAGACAGACAGTTACAGACAGCTGCTGGATACCCTGTTTGCCGAGCATCAGGTCAAACGGCGAATGGTGGTGGAAACGCACAGTGCGGCTTCGATTTGCGCGATGGTGCGTGCAGGCGTCGGCGTCGCGGTGGTGAATCCGCTCACGGCGCTGGACTATGCCGGAAGCGGGATCGTCATCCGCCGCTTTAGCGTGTCCGTCCCGTTCACCGTGAGCCTGATCCGCCCGCTGCACCGTCCGGCTTCCGCGCTGGTGGACGCTTTCACCGAACACTTAATGGAGCACGCGCGTCAGGTGGCGCTTCGTTTACCTGACCTGCAAAACCCCTTATGACAGCATAAACGCCACGGCATCTGCCGTGTGAATGGCGGTGGTATCAAATACCGGGACGGGGCTTCGCTCGGCCGGCACCAGCAGGCCAATCTCGGTGCACCCGAAGATCACGCCTTCTGCCCCCTGCTGCGCCAGCTTTTCAATCACGCTGACGTAATACGCCCGGGAAGATTCGCTGAAGGTGCCAAGGCAGAGCTCGTCAAAGATAATCTGATTGATGCGCGCCCGATCGTCTTCATCCGGGATAAGGCTCTCGATCCCAAATTCACTGTGCAAACGCCCGCGATAAAAATCCTGTTCCATGGTGTAGCGTGTGCCCAAAAGCGCTACGCGGCGCATACCGGATGCGGCAATCGCACGACCGGTCGCATCCGCGATATGCAGAAACGGCAGCGAGCAGCGGTCCTCAATATGCGACGCCACTTTGTGCATGGTATTGGTACAAAGCACGATACCCTCGGCGCCGGCACGCTCCAGTCCCAGCGCCGCCTGGGCCAGGATCTCTCCGGCTTTACCCCACTCCCCGCTCGACTGGCAGGCTTCGATTTCATGGAAATCAACGCTGTGCAGCAGCAGGCTTGCGGAGTGCAGACCACCCAGACGCTGCTTTACCCCTTCATTAATCAGGCGGTAATAAGGGATTGTCGATTCCCAGCTCATTCCACCTAACAGGCCGATCGTTTTCATCATCCCTCCTTTTCTTTGTTTCTTTTTTAACACAACCGAAGTACATAAAAAAAGGCGCTGTATTCAGCACCTTTTTAAACTGCAGAGCTTATTTCCCCACCGGCTCTGGCGGCGAAGTACGGGTGTGCATCGCCTCGCGCAGTAAAACACTACCGCAGGCAAACATCCCCCCCAGAAGCGCCGCCAGAACAACAATCAGAGCCTTGCCCGGGCCATCCTTTTTCACCGGCATGGAGGGAGAAAGCTGGTACCTGAATGGCTCAAGTTTAACATCGGAGAAGGAGAGCTTTTTCAGCTGTGCGAGGTAGTATTCCCTGTTCTGGAAATCCGCATTCAGCTCGGTCACGTCCTTCAAATTTTTTTCAATCTGCAGCTTTTGCGCGATACCGTCAGCACCGAGCGCAACGGAGTAATCCGGGTCATCTTTTACGGCCTGCCCGTTGCTGTAAACCGGCCTCTTGATGCCTGCGGCATTTGCCACTTCCAGCGAATAATTCAGTCGCTGCAGGTTGGTATTGTGAATATTGGTCAGACGAACTCGATCCAGTTCCAGCTGCTGCTCAACGACGTTCGTTTTTAGGGCGATCAGGTTGCGGATATTCTGCACCGTCTCTTTTTCTACAATAGCCGCGATATAATCAATGTACCCCGCCAGGACGGCTTGTGCATCGTCAGCTGTCGGCGCAGTAAAGCTCAATGTCCAGGAAACATAAGGCGTTTTATCCGCCTCTTTTCCCTGAGCGTTATTCACCGCTTTCATTCGATCTGAAATGTTGACTATCGCGCGATGCAGCTCAAGCGGATCCACCGTGGTGCCTTGCAGCTTCGATGTTACGTAAGGAGAGGTTGTCATATACTCTTCGAGCAATGACTGAGACTGGAACTTTTTAATAAACAGGTCAAAAATTTGCGGACGGGTAATCTTCACGTCCACATCAAGCACCTGTAACGCCACCATCATCTGGCGCAGTGGGTTCCACTGCAGCTGTTCTGCCGGGGTGATCACCGCTTTACTGGTCCATTTCTGCGGCAGTAAAAATGAAACGGCCAGCCCCACCAGCGCGAAAGTAAAGATAATGGCGGCGATACGTTTTTTCGCCGCCAGAAGGACCTCAAACAATCCCAGAAGATCTATCTCTTTTGCGCTTACAGCCGGGGCGGCAAAACGGGGAAAGTCGAGGTCCGTGCTTTTTCTTAAATCCATTTCTGACATAGTGATTCTTCTTTTTCCGGCTGCAACGCGTCTTTGCTCAATTGATAGCGGTGGCCCGACAATTCAACAATCTAAGAAAAATCCTAATGCCAGTTCCCTCTCTGTGTCTACTCCCTACCAGAGTTAGTAGTGATCTTAGTCACATTATTATTGTGGCTAAGCCACCTTTTTCTTTTCCAGTTACGGCATAGAGTGAAGCCTTCGAACAGGCAAAACAATCACACGCCGATGTTCCGCAGTTTCTCTCCTGCCATCAGCTTGCGCTCGATATGTTCCAGCGTCACGCCTTTGGTTTCCGGGATCAGCCAGAACGTAACGCCAATAAACGCCACGTTCAGCACCGTGTAGAGCCAGAAGGTTCCCGCTGCACCAATCGCGTCCAGCAGCGTCAGGAACGTCGCGCCGATGATCATGTTCGACACCCAGTTGGTGGTCGTGGAACAGGTGATGCCAAAGTCACGGCATTTGAGCGGCTGAATTTCGGAGCACAGGATCCACACCACCGGCGCGGCGCTCATCGCGTAACCTGCGATACACATCATGGTCATACCGACAGAAAGCCAGGAAAGCCCGCTTGAGGCCGTGCCGTTATCAAACTGCATCAGGCAGTAGCCCAGGATCAGCGTGCCGAGCGCCATCACGCTGAAGCCAATTTTCAGCGCCGGTTTACGCCCGGCTTTGTCCACGGTGAATACCGCAATAAAGGTGGCGAACATGAAGGTCAGCCCGACCACCAGAGTCGCAATCATCTGCTGTTCCGTGGTGGTAAACCCGGCCATTTTGAAAATGCGCGGCGCATAATACATGATGATGTTCATGCCGGTGAACTGCTGCATTGCCTGCAGCAACATACCGAGGAAGACCGCGCGGCGCACGTTGCGGTTGATCTTAAACAGCGCCCAGCCGCCCTGCTTTAGCTTCAGGCTTTCGCGGATTTCGTTCAGCTCTTCGCGCGCTTTTTCTGAGGTATCGCGCAGCATGCGCAGAACCTCTTCTGCCTCCACGTGACGCCCTTTTTGCGCCAGCCAGCGCGGGCTGTTTGGCAGGAAAATCACCAGGACGATCAGCACCAGCGCCGGTAAGGCCAGCACGCCCAGCATCGCGCGCCAGTTGCCGCTGTAGCTGAAGTAGGTGTCAGACAGGAACGCCAGCACAATACCCAGCGTGACCATCAGCTGATACATGCTGATCATCTTGCCGCGCACGTTTTCGCTCGCCATTTCGGAGAGATAAAGCGGCGCGGTGTAGGAGGCAATCCCCACCGCCACGCCCAGCAGCACGCGGGAGAGCAGGAGGATTTCAACATTAGCGGCAAACGCCGAGCCAATGGAGCCGGCAACGAACAGAATCGCCCCGACCATCAGGCTGTATTTGCGCCCCAGGCGGAACGACAGCCAGCCGTTGAACAGCGCGCCGATGGCCGCGCCGAGCATCATGCTGCTCACCACCCACTCCTGCAGGCGACTGCTAAGGGTAAAGTGATCGGTAATAAACGGTAATGCGCCGGCAATGACGCCGATATCCAGTCCAAATAACAGGCCCGCCACGGCGGCGGCAATGGAGACAAACTGGTTCATGCGGCGAGTATCGCGCAGCGCAGCGGGCATTAGGGTAGAGTCATTTATCGATGTCATATTTTTCCTGCCTCAACAGCAAAATTCGTTAACTGAAATTACGAGAAAGCGAAGAAAAGTGTCAGGCAGGAAATCGCGAAGTTATGGATTATTCCGCTACGGCATACGGTTCTGTGATGGACATTACAATTTCAACTCGTGGCGAATAATCACGTATTTTTACTAATAAGTTAATATTTAAGCAATAAAAGTGTGATTGCCGTCATTTGCGATTTTTTAGTATGGATTTTTCATCTTTATCGATATGGACTAAGCCAATTATTGCGCAAAAAAAACCTCCGCCCACAGGCAGAGGTTCTTAATACAGGTGGAATTAACGCGCCAGCCAGCCGCCGTCTACAGCCACGGTGTAACCGTTGATGTAATCCGATGCGGAGGAGGCCAGGAAGACAATCGGCCCCATCAGATCGCTCGGCAGACCCCAGCGTCCCGCAGGGATACGCTCCAGGATCGCCGCGCTGCGCTCTTCGTCAGCACGCAGCTGCTGCGTGTTGTTGGTCGCCATGTAGCCCGGCGCAATCGCATTCACGTTGATGTTATGTTTCGCCCATTCGTTTGCCAGCAGGCGGGTCACGCCCATTACGGCGCTTTTGGACGCGGTGTAAGACGGCACGCGGATGCCGCCCTGGAACGAGAGCATAGAGGCAATGTTAATGATCTTGCCGCCTTTCCCCTGCGCAATAAAATGCTTCGCCGCCGCCTGGGACATGAAAAATACGCTCTTGATGTTCAAATTCATCACGTCATCCCAGTCGCGCTCGCTGAAGCTGATCGCGTCTTCGCGGCGGATCAGCCCGGCGTTGTTCACCAGAATGTCGATATGACCGAATTCAGCCACCGCGCGGTCCAGCAGTTCAGGTATGGCATCGATTTTACGCAGGTCAGCGGTCAGGCTCAGGAAACGGCGGCCCAGGGCCGTCACGCGTTCGATGGTCTCAGTCGGTTCAACGATATTAATTCCGACGATATCGCAGCCCGCTTCCGCCAGGCCTAACGCCATTCCCTGACCCAGCCCGGTGTCACACCCGGAAACCACAGCCACTTTCCCCTGCAGAGAGAATGCATCCAGAATCATGTTTATTCCTTACTCTTTCAGAGCCTGTCACTCACAGGCAGGTTTATGCTTCACCGCCCGCGACTAGCGCAGATCGCTGACCGCAACGTGGTCCATATCATCAAAGACCTGGTTTTCCCCCACCATTCCCCAGATAAAGGTGTAGGCTTTCGTCCCTACGCCGGAGTGAATGGACCAGCTCGGTGAAATCACCGCCTGCTCGTTGTGCATCACGATATGGCGCGTTTCCTGCGGCTGTCCCATCATGTGGAATACGCAGGCGTCCTCATCCATGTTGAAGTAGAAGTAGACTTCCATCCGGCGCTCGTGGGTATGGCACGGCATGGTGTTCCACAGGTTGCCTGGCGCGAGCTCGGTCAATCCCATGCTGAGCTGGCAGGTCTCCAGCACGTCCGGCACGAAGTATTTATTGATGGTGCGGCGGTTGCTGGTGAGGTTGTCGCCCAGCGTCACGGGTGCGACGTCTGCGGTGGTCACTTTTTTGGTTGGGTAGGTGGAGTGAGCCGGCGCGCAGTTGTAGTAAAACTTCGCGGGCCTGCTGCCGTCGATGCTGGCAAAGACCACGTCTTTCGCCCCTTTACCCACGTACAGCGCCTCGCGATGGCCAATCTCATAGCATTTTCCGTCTACGGTGATGGTGCCCGGCCCGCCGATGTTAATCACCCCCAGCTCGCGACGCTCGAGGAAGTAGCTCACGCCCAGCTGTTTACCGACCTCACCGCCCACGGAGACGCTTTTCGTGACCGGCAGAATCCCGCCCACAATGATGCGGTCGATATGGCTGTAAACCATGGTGTACCTGTCGGCCTCGAATACCTGCTCGACTAAAAATGCATTGCGCAGCCCCTGAGTATCCAGCGTTTTGGCGTGCGCACTGTGGATGCTTTCTCTGACGTCCACGGTAACCTCCAGATGTGGTCATGCCCGAAGGCGGAAATAAACGAAACAGCGTTCCGTTTTTCATAATGAGCACATACTATCGGCATAAAGCGGGCTTTTCAATTATATTTAAAACAACGTTTCATTTTTATTTTTGTTTATAGCGAAAATGATGATCGGATCACAATTAAGCCGCCGGGAGAAAAAAAACGCGAAAAAAAACCTCCCGGAGGAGGTCATTTTTAATGAGAAGAGGTTAGCGTTCGATGGCCAGCGCCACCCCTTGCCCACCGCCTATACAGAGTGTGGCAATCCCTTTGCGGGCATTGCGCTTTTTCATTTCGTGGACCAGCGAAACCAGGATTCGGCAGCCGGACGCACCGATAGGATGGCCCAGCGCGATCGCGCCGCCGTTAACGTTGACCCGCAGAGGATCCCACTCAAGCATTTTTCCGACGGAGATCGCCTGCGCGGCATAGGCTTCGTTCACCTCGATCAGATCCACATCCGAAAGCTGCCACCCCGCGCGCTCCAGGCAGCGGCGGGTCGCGTAGACCGGTGCGATCCCCATTAACGCAGGATCAACCCCTACGCTGGCGAACGCCTTAATGCGGGCCAGGACCGGAAGATCGAGTTCAAGGGCTTTGCTTTCGCTCATCATCATAACGGCGGCAGCGCCGTCGTTAATGGAAGAAGCATTTCCCGCCGTCACCGAGCCCTGCATTTCAAACGCGGGGTTCAGCCTCGCCAGGCCTTCTGCGCTGGCGTCAGTGCGCGGCTGTTCATCGGTATCCACGAGGATACGCTCGCCGCTCTGACGCTGCGTGCTGACCGGAACAATCTCGTCGCGAAAGCGACCGGAATCAATTGCCGCACGCGCTTTTTGCTGCGAGCTTAGCGCATAGGCATCCTGCACCTCACGGCTGATGCCGTACTCGCGCGCCAGGTTTTCCGCCGTCACGCCCATATGATAGTCATTGAACGCATCCCAAAGCCCGTCATGCACCAGGCTGTCGAGCAGCTGACTGTTGCCAAGCTGTGCGCCGGTCCGGCTGTCGGTCAACACGTGCGGCGCGCGGCTCATATTCTCCTGCCCGCCCGCTATGATCACGTCCGCTTCACCACACTGAATGGCTTGCGTCGCGAGATGCAGCGCTTTTAATCCTGAACCACAGACGTCGTTGATGGTGATGGCCGAAACGGTATTGGGCAGCCCGCCCTTCAGCGCCGCCTGACGCGCAGGGTTTTGCCCGGCACCGGCCGTGAGAACCTGTCCCAGGATCACCTCATCAACTTCATGTGCTGCGATCCCGCTGCGTTCCACCAGCGCTTTTACCACCACGCTGCCCAGGTCAACCGCCGAGTGACGCGCGAGCGCTCCCTGAAAACAGCCGATAGCTGTACGCAACGCACCCACTATTACGACATCTTTCATCACGACCTCTGTGTTAAATGACATGACGATAGTAGAGGATTGTTACTGGCAATTATCTTAATTGTTTAAAAATAGTGAGTTTAATCACAAGGATCAGCGCGCATCCTGCAGATACTGCCGCAGCCAGCTGCCGGCAACGCCGGGAGGGGATCGTTTATTCCACAGCAGATCGATGCCGATCGCCCGCGGCCAACCGGGAACATTGAGCTGTACCAGGGATTTCGCGGCGGCAAATTCATCCACCAGCGCGCACGGCAGCACGCACCAGCCAAATCCCTGTACCGCCATACTCAAGAGTAACAGGTAATTTGGTGCTGACCAGACGGGCCCGCGCGCGATCTCAGCCTCGCGCTCAAGATAGGTGCTGAGCCGCAGCTCCCGCCAGCCGTGCAGCTCGTCATACTGAACGTCATGTTGTCCTGCCAGCGGATGCGTGGTCGCGACGTAGATCGCCATGCGGGTCTGCATCGGCAGGCGGGTGACGCCAATATCCGTAGGGTAACCGTCGCGCGCTTCCGTCAGGCCAATCTGCGCTCGCTCCTTTTGCAGCAGATCGATCACGTCCTCTTCCTCGCCAATCAGACATTCGAATTCCGTATGGGGAAAATGCGCGTCAAACTGTTTCATCATCTCTTCCAGCACGTCCGGGTTGAGGGTATCGGAAAGGACAAACGTCAGGCGCGCCTCCGTTTGCGCCGTTAGCGATACCGCCAGCTCATCCAGCCGCGTGCTGGCGGCCAGGATCGCCTGCACGTAGCCCAGCACCTGTTCTCCCTGGACCGTTAACACCGGCTGGCGTGCCGAGCGGTCAAACAGCTCGAAACCCAGATCGGCTTCAAGATTGGCAATTGACGTGCTGATCGTCGACTGGCTTTTACGCAGCCTTCGCGCGGCAGCGGAAAAAGAGCCCGCCGCAACGGTCTCGACAAACGCCTTGAGGGCTTCGGGTGAATAGCGCACAACCTATCTACTTTAGCGATGGATACTATCTTTAATATATCAGCTTTAGCGATGAAAATAGGCTGCATCAACGCCCATACCGGCGAATTAATGAGGTCTATGACTATGCAACATCAGGATGCACTCCAACGTAAACTGCCGGAGCGGATCTTTCATGCTGTCTGTTTCGAAGGGATTGCTACGGCGATCCTCGCCCCTACGGCGGCGTGGCTCATGCAGCGTTCCGTGGTGGAGATGGGGGGGTTGACCATTATTCTGGCCACCACCGCCATGCTCTGGAACATTATCTATAACTTCGGCTTCGACCGTTTCTGGCCGGTTCAGCGCGTCAAACGTACCGCAAAAGTGCGTGCGCTGCATGCGCTGGGGTTCGAATGCGGGTTTATCGTGATTGGCGTGTCGATTGTCGCCGCCGTGCTGGGCGTTACCCTGCTTCAGGCATTCACGCTGGAAATAGGTTTCTTCCTGTTCTTCCTGCCGTACACCATGTTTTATAACTGGGCATACGATAGCCTGCGCGAGAAATTTCTTAAGCGTCGCCAGCAACGGCGCGCCCTGGCAGGCTAAACCGCCTCTGGCCGGACGCCCGTTCCGGCCAAACTCCGTCGAAGCAACTGCGCTCTTCAGGCATAACTATGGTAAATTGCACGCCATTCCGATGGTTTGATAGTTGATACGTTGCTCTAATGTCGAAAATTTGGTCAAAAGATGAGACTCTCTGGAGTTTCGCTCTCTATGGCACGGCCGTGGGCGCAGGAACGCTGTTCTTGCCCATTCAGCTGGGCTCCGCAGGCGCTATCGTCCTGTTTATTACCGCCCTCGTGGCCTATCCCTTAACCTACTGGCCGCACCGGGCGCTGGCGCAATTTATCCTGTCGTCAAAAACAAAAGGCAATGAAGGGATCACCGGCGCCGTCTCGCACTATTACGGCAGGAAGATTGGCAACCTGATCACCACGCTCTATTTCATCGCCTTCTTTGTGGTGGTGCAGATTTATGCGGTGGCCATCACCAACTCGCTCACGGAGCAGCTGGCGAAACACCTGACGGTGGATACCGCCGTTCGCGTTCTGGTCAGCCTGGGAGTGGTGCTGGTTCTGAATCTGATCTTCCTGATGGGGCGCCATATCACGATAAAAGTGATGGGCTTCCTGGTGTTTCCGCTGATTGCCTATTTTCTGTTTGTCTCGCTCTATCTGACCGGAAGCTGGCAACCTTCGCTGCTGACCAGCCAGATGGCGTTCGATCGTCATACGCTGCATCAGGTATGGATTTCGATTCCGGTGATGGTGTTTGCTTTCAGCCATACCCCGATTATCTCAACGTTTGCCGTTGACCGTCGCGAGAAATTTGCCGACGGTGCCATGGATAAATGCAAGAAAATCATGAAGGTGGCGTACCTGATCATCTGCCTGAGCGTGCTGTTTTTTGTCTTCAGCTGCCTGCTCTCAATTCCGCCGTCGTACATTGTGGCCGCCAAAGAGCAAGGGGTAACGATCCTGTCCGCGCTGTCGATGATGCCTTCTTCTCCGGCGTGGCTGGGCATTTCCGGGATTATCGTGGCGATTATTGCGATGTCGAAATCGTTCCTCGGCACCTATTTTGGGGTGATTGAAGGGGCGACGGAGATCGTGAAGTCGTCGCTCAATCAGGTGGGCGTGAAAAAGAGCCGCGCCTTTAACCGCGCAATTTCCATTATGGGGGTGTCGTTAATCACCTTTGCCGTCTGCTGCATTAACCCGAACGCCATTTCGATGATTTACGCCATCAGCGGCCCGCTTATCGCCATGATCCTGTTTATCATGCCGACGCTGTCGACGTATCTGATCCCCTCACTGAAACAGTACCGCTCCATTGGCAACCTGCTGACGCTGATCGTCGGCGTGCTGTGCGTGTCGGTGATGTTTGTCGGCTAAACGCCCTGCATGCCCGGCGTTCTGCCGGGCATGCCTCTCAGTCTCGCCCTGCTGATTACAGCGGAAAAGGTCTGTCCTGCACGACCGTTTTCATCACAAGCGTAGAGCGAAGGTGCTGCACGCCGGGCATGGCGGAGAGCTTCTCGTCGTAGAGTTTCTGGAAAGCGGACAGGTCGCGGGTCACGACGTGCATCAGATAATCGGGATCGCCAAACAGACGCTGTGCCAGCACGATCTGCGGGATTTCCTCCACCGCCGCTTCAAACGCGCTAACCGCCTTTCTGTCACCCTCCTTCAGCGTCGCAAACACTATCGCCAGGAAGTTGAATCCCATTTTGGCGGGGTCGAGGCTGGCACGGTATCCCGTTATCGCCCCGCTTTGCTCCAGCGCCCGCACGCGACGATGGCACGGCGAGAGGCTCAGATTCACTCTTTCCGCCAGCTCGGTCAGGGATAAACGGCCATCAGACTGTAGCTCAGCAAGAATTTTTCGATCGATGCTATCCATGTGGAAGATTTTCTCATTTTCACGGTGTTATGAGCATAACATTGAAAGCCTATTTCGCAGGGTTAGCGATATTCTTTTTCTCAACCTTTGACGCACTGCGGGAGTCTTCAGGACGATGGAAATGAGTATTGTGGCCGGCTTTTGGGTGGTTTCTTTTCTGCTTATCATGACGCCGGGCGCCGACTGGGCCTACGCCATTAGCGCCGGGATTAACGGGCGACGCGTGGTACCGGCGGTGATGGGGTTAATGTCCGGGCATCTGTTAGCCACGCTGATTGTGGTGGCAGGCGTGGGCGTAGTGATTGCTCAACACCCGATGGCGTTAACCGGGCTGACCGTCGCGGGGGCCGCGTATCTCCTGTGGCTTGGCATCGGACTGTTACGTCACCCTGCCGCACCGGAAAAGGCTACCCACCATGCGGGAAACTGGAGACAGTGGGCGGTGAAAGGGCTCTGCATTAGCGGTCTCAACCCGAAAGTTTTTTTACTTTTCCTGGCGCTGCTTCCGCAGTTCACCGACCCGACCGGAAGCTGGTCGATAGCGATGCAGATGTCCGCGCTTGGCGTGATGCACCTTATCACCTGTACGCTGGTCTATCTGCTGGTGGGGTATGGTTCGAAAGCGGTCCTGGCGACCCGGCCACAGGCGGCGCGTAGGGTGAGCATGGCGTCAGGAGGGATAATGGTGCTGATCGCTATGGTATTGCTGTTTGAGCAGGTAAGATAAAAAAACACCGGCCATCGCCGGTGTTATTTACGCCCGAATATCGTCATATTCCCGCGTTTTATCAAACTCATGCTTCGCGAACGGGCACAGCGGGATAATTTTACGGTTCTCACCGCGCATCTTCTCCACCACTTTCGCCACCAGCTGTTTACCGACGCCCTGCCCTTTCAGGCTCTCATCCACGTCGGTGTGCTCGATAATGCTCAGGTGCTCGCCGGTCGGTACAAAGACAATCTCCGCGACCTGGTTGCCGTTCGCATCATTGACGTAAAACTTGTTATGGCCTTCCAGAATATCCATGGTTCCTCGCTTATTTTTGGCGATACTTCAGCGCACCGCTCGGGCAGGTATCAATCACGCGTACAACCGTTTCAACGTCCACTTCATCGGGAATGATCCACGGTTTACGTTTCAGATTAAACAGCTTTGCGCTCCCACGCACGCAGTTACCTGAGTGTTTGCAAATCCCGGTATTGAAGTAAACGTCAATTTTCTCGCCGGTATAGGCCCGGTAACCCGCATCCAGTAATTCTTTGTCCATGACATTGCCTCTGTAATTATTATCGTGCTGAATGAAGCATAGCCTTACGGGATCCTGATGGCTATAACGCCGAAAACGAAAAGCCAGGTCACAACTCTTTTCTCGCCAGATTGCGTCCGCTATTGGCCCATGTCAGGCTCGGCAAATGTCACTTTTACATAACTTCCGCAGGTTGAATGAAACGCAGACTCTCTTTTCAGGTAAAGCTGTTTTTAGCGCTGGTGTGCTTCTCCTGCCTGCTGTTAGTTCTGCTGGGAACAATCCTGTTCCATTTTATTGACCGACAGCTCCATCACGATCTCGGCCAGCGCGCCCGGGTTCAGGCCAGCCAGATCGCGCTGATGCCGGGTCTGGCGGCAATGGTAGCGGCCAGAGATATTCCGGGAATAGCCCGGTTAATTCAGCCGCTGCGCGCCGAAAGCGATGCCAGCTACATTGTGATTGGCGATACCGAGGAGCAGCACCTTTATCATTCGGAATCCCCGGAGCGTATTAATTTACCGATGATCGGCGGGGATAATGCCGAGGTGTTAAAGGGCAAAACCATTATTTCCGTGCGTCAGGGCGGAATTGGCGTGTCGCTACGCAGCAAAGCGCCCATCTTCAACGCGCAGCATCAGGTGATTGGTATTGTCTCGGTCGGCTATCTGACGTCGTATATTGCCAATATTAACGCCCGCATTCTCTGGCAGTCCGGGCTATACGGCGCTGCGCTTCTGCTGCTGCTGTTTATTTTCTCCTGGCTGTTTACCCGCAATTTAAAAAAACAGATGTTCCGGCTGGAGCCGAAAGATATCGCTCAGCTGGTTTTGCAGCAGCGCGCGCTATTAGAAGCCATGTACGAAGGGGTATTTGCCGTTAATGGCGAGAAGCAGCTGATTTTAATTAACCGCGCGGCACGCGAAATGCTGGATATTCGGCAAAGTGAGAAAGAACTTATCGGTAAACCGCTGGAAGACATTCTGCAGACGGCGCCGGGGTTTTTATCCCAGCGCTACGCCTCGGTGAGCGCTGGCAGCCACGACCAGATTGCGGTGCTGAACCAGCGCGAGGTGATCGTCAACCGGGTAGCCATTGAGGTCGAACCGGGCGTTGAAAGCGGTTGGGTATACAGCTTTCGCGACAAAAATGACATCAACACGCTCAGCAGCCAGCTCAGTCAGATCAAACGCTATGCGGATAACCTGCGCATTATGCGCCACGAACAGCTGAACTGGACCGCCACTCTCGTCGGGCTACTGCAGATGAAACATTATGACGAGGCCATCCGTTACATCCAGGTGCAGTCAGAAGGCGCGCAGCGCGTGCTGGACTTTGTCTCAGCCCATTTTGTCTCCCCGGCGCTGTGCGGGCTGCTGCTCGGAAAATACGTCAGCGCGCGCGAAAAAGGCATCGAGCTGCTGTTTGACCCCGCCTGCCAGCTCACCCGCATGCCTGCCGCGCTGAGTGAAACGGAGCTGATGTCCATTATTGGTAATCTGCTGGACAACGCCGTGGAGGCGACACTCAACGCGCCGGTCCACGCGCCGGTAGAACTCTACATTTCTGACCGTAACCAGGAGCTGCTGATCGAGGTGGCTGACCGGGGCTGCGGGGTGGACGATGCGTTGAAGCCGCACATTTTCCGCCAGGGATTCAGCAGCAAGCCGGACAGCGAAAACGACATTGTGGGTACCGAGCACGGTATTGGCCTGTTCCTGGTGGCAGGATATATCGACAAGGCCGGCGGCAGCATTGAGATTGCCGACAACACGCCGCAGGGCACTATTTTTTCTGTGTTTATACCTATTCTACTCCCCGATCAACAGGGCTAAAGCATGAGCACCACCCGACCACTTGACGTTGTGATAGTTGAAGATGAGCCGCACCTGGCGGAGCTGCATCGCGAGTATATCGAGCAGAATTTCCATTTGCGCGTGGTGGGCATCGCCGCGTCGATTGACCAGGCATGCAGCCTGATTCGTCAGCATCAGCCGCGGCTTATCCTGCTGGACAACTATCTCCCGGACGGTAAAGGCGTTGAGCTCATCGATAATCCGCTGCTGAAAAGCTACGAATGCTCGGTGATTTTCATCACCGCCGCAAGCGATATGCAGACCTGCAGCCACGCCATGCGCAGCGGCGCGTTTGACTACCTGATTAAGCCCGTCTTTTTCCAGCGCCTGCACGCCTCGCTGGAACGGTTTATGCGTTTCATCCACACCGTGCAGCAGGTGAAGGTGGTCGACCAGCATGCGCTGGATCGCCTGTTTAATCTTCCCGCCGCGGAAGCCTCCATTACGCCGTCGACGAAGGGCATTGAACCCCAGACGCTGGAACGGATTAAAAACCTGTTCGCCGAGCATCCCGATACCGCGATGTCGGTTGAAGAGGTGGTGGAAAACGTGGGGATCAGCAAAACCACGGGGCGTCGCTACCTTGAATACTGCGTGGAGAGCGGGTTAATCAGCGTCGAAATGCTGTATGGCAATATAGGTCATCCGCGAAGGTTATACCGCAAAGCGCCCGATAAACCGTAATCCAGAATCGTTCACAGGCTAACGTTCGCGGATTTTATGGTGTTAATTGCTGAAACGACGGCGACAATCACACTTCGGAATCATTGCCCGCTTCACCCTCTTGTGGGTGGAGCCCGATACGCTATGTTGACAATTAGTTCCTCAAATGTAACTAAAAGGTTAACTATAATGTCGAACACGTTCCGAATTTCTCTGCTTACCGCTACTGTACTGTTCTCTGCTTCTGCACTCTCTGCCCTGCCGCAGGGCTATCCTGCTGAATATCAAAAAGTTGTTGATGCCGCAACGAAAGAGGGCAAGGTTGTTATTTACTCCACCACCGACATCAAGGCCGCCGGACCGCTGATCCAGGGCTTCGAAAAAACCTACCCGGGCATTAAAGTCGAATACAACGACATGAACAGCACCGAGCTGTACAACCGCTTCATCAGCGAACAGGCCTCCGGTGGCGTGAGCGGCGACGTGGTCTGGAGCTCCTCTATGGACACCGGCCTGAAGCTCGCCACCGACTACGCCATGGAGTATAAATCGCCGGAGCAAAGCCAGCTGCCGAAATGGGCGGTCTGGAAGGATAAGGCTTATGGCACTACCTATGAGCCGGTGGTCTTTATCTACAACAAGCGCCTGATCCCGGCTGGCGACGTGCCGGATTCTCACGCCGCGCTGGCGAAACTGATTGCCAGCCAGACGGACAAATTCAAGGGCAAAGTCACCACCTACGACATCGAAAAATCGGGTCTGGGCTTTATGCTTTCGGTTCAGGATCACAACGCCGATCCTAATTACTTCAAAACCCTGGCCGACGTCGCCAAAGGTGGCTTATCGGTGCAGTCGTCTACCGGCACCATGATGGAGCGCGTCTCCTCCGGTGAAAACCTGATCGGCTTCAACATCCTCGGTTCCTACGCGGAAGCGCGCGCGAAGAACGATCCTTCGCTCGGCATTTCCTATCCAAAAGATTACACCCTGGTGCTGTCGCGCGTGTCGTTCATCAGCCAGCAATCGCAAAACAGCAACGCCGCGAAGCTGTGGCTGGACTATGTGCTGTCTGAACAAGGGCAAAACATTCTGGCCAATCAGGCGGATATTCCCTCCATTCGTAACGATATCGAAGGGAAAAATGATATCGACGGCCTGACCAAAATCCTCGGCAACGCGCTGAAGCCAATTCCGGTTGATGAAACGCTGCTGGAATACCTGCAGCCGAAAAAACGCCTGGAGTACATCAAAGAGTGGCGTACCGCCGCCGGTAAATAAGCGTCTGAGCGCGGCGCAGGCCGCCGCGCTCCCTTATCGACTGAGTTCGTTTTTCTGGGCTGCAACACCAGGGATACCCCATGAATACATTACGCAGAAAGTGGCAAAGCCTGCCGCGAGGCATCGTCGTGCTGATAACCGCCCTGGTTATCTATACGCCGCTGTCGTTTATCGTGATACAGAGCTTCCTGTCCGCCCCGTTCTTTTCGCCGTCAAAAGAGTGGAGCTTTGAATCATTTGAATTTATTTTCACCGACCCTGATTTTTATAAGGCCCTGAAAAGCGGCTTTATTCTTGCTTTCGGGCTGGTCTTTATCTCCATTCCGCTGGGCGGCGTGCTGGCGTTTCTGATGGTACGTACCGACCTGCCCGGCCGCCGGCTGATTGAGCCGCTGATCCTGGTCCCGATTTTCGTTTCACCGATGGTGCTGGGCTTTGGCTACGTGGTGGCCGCCGGTCCGGTGGGCTTTCTCTCCCAGTGGGCTCAGGCGCTGATTGGTTTTGTGCCGTGGAATATCTACGACATGTCGAGCATTGTGGTCATCGCCGGCCTGACGCACGTCCCGCACGCCTATCTGTATATCTCGTCAGCGCTGCGCAGCGTGGGCTCCGATGTGGAAGAAGCCGCGCGCACCGCAGGCGCGTCGCCCTGGCAGGTCATGACCTCCGTCAGCCTGCCGATGGTGCGCCCGTCCATTCTGTACGCCACCGTGCTGCTGTTCTTCCTCGGGCTGGAAGTGTTCGGCCTGATGCTGGTCCTCGGCGACCCGGAAGGCAACATGGTGCTGGCGACCTATCTCTATAAGCTGACGAACAAGATGGGCACCCCATCCTATAACCTGATGGCGGCGGTTGCCGTGGTGCTGATCTGCATCACAATCCCGCTGGTGATGCTCCAGCGTCGCCTGATGCGCACCGCCAACCGCTTCGTCACCATGAAGGGCAAGGCTTCGCAGGCCCGCGCGCTGCCGCTGGGTAAATGGCGCTGGGTGGCTGGCGGAGTGATTGCCTTCTGGCTCACCGTCACCATCGGCGTTCCGCTGCTCGGCGTGGTATTGCGCGCGTTTATCTCCAACTGGGGCGTGGGCGTTTCGCTGTGGGACGAGCTTTCTCTGAACACCTTCCGCACCATCTGGGCGCAGCCCAACCTGCTGCGCGCCATCGTCAACTCCATGGCGATTGGCGTGATTGGCGGCGCGCTGGCCGTGGTGTGCTACCTGTTTGTCGGCATTGCCATGCACCGCAAGCCGGACAACACCACGCGTTTTCTGGACTACAGCGTGCTGGTGCCGCGCGCCGTGCCTGGCCTGCTGGCGGGTCTGGCGTTCCTGTGGGTGTTCCTGTTCCTGCCGATGTGGCTGGATAACTCGCTGAAATCCGGCTGGCTTTCCGGGTTCGCCTGGACCGACTGGATGCGTGAAAACGTCATCGTCTGGCTGCGTTCGCTGCGCAGCACCATTTTCAGCGTCTGGCTGGCCTATACCGTGGTGTGGATGGCTTACGGGCTGAGGCTGATCTCTTCCACGCTGCTGCAGGTGGGGCCGGAGCTTGAGGAAGCGGCGCGCAGCACCGGGGCGACGCGCGGGCAGATCACCCGCCACGTCACCATCCCGCTCTCCCGCTACGGTCTTATCGGTTCGTGGCTGCTGATGTTCCTGATCTTTGAGCGCGAATATTCAACGGGTGTGTACCTGCTTTCACCCGGCACGGAAACCATCGGCTCGATGCTGGTGTCCCTCTGGGCCGCGGGTGCCATCGATATCGTGGCGGCGCTCTCTTTCATTAACATCCTGCTGGTCGTGGTAGGTCTGGGCATTGCCCTTCGTTTCGGAGTGAAAATACATGATTGAATTAGCGGTTGACGATCTGCACTTAACCTACGGCGACAATCCTGTTTTAAAAGGTGTCTCCATGAACCTGAAGCGCGGGGAAGTGGTCTCCCTGTTAGGCCCCTCCGGCAGCGGTAAAACCACCCTCCTGCGCGCCGTTGCGGGTCTGGAAAAACCGACGCAGGGGTCCATTGTCATTGGCAATAATAAAGTTTACGACGGCACGCCGCGCAGCGAGGTCCCGGCGGAAGAGCGTAACCTTGGGCTGGTGTTCCAGTCCTATGCCCTGTGGCCGCACAAGACCGTGTTTGAGAACGTGGCCTATCCGCTCAAGCTGCGCAAAGTCCCGGCCAAAGAGATCCAGCAGCGCGTGCAGGACGTGCTGGACCAGCTGGGTCTGGGCCATCTTGGCAAACGTCACCCGCACCAGCTCTCCGGCGGACAGCAGCAGCGCGTGGCGATTGGCCGGGCGCTGGTCTACAACCCGCCGGTGATTTTGCTGGACGAACCGCTCTCTAACCTCGACGCCAAGCTGCGCGAAGAGGCCCGCGTGTTCCTGCGCGAACTGATTATCAAGCTCGGGTTATCCGCGCTGATGGTGACGCACGACCAGAACGAAGCGATGTCGATTTCCGACCGCATCCTGCTGCTTAACAACGGCAAAATTGAGCAACAGGGCACGCCGCAGGAGATGTACGGCTCGCCGAAAACGCTTTTTACCGCCGAGTTTATGGGCAGCAACAACCGCCTGCACGGCAAAGTCACCGAAGTGCGCGACGGCAAAGCGCGTATCGAAGGAAAAGGTTGGGTGCTGTGGGGCCAGGCCGGTGAAGGGGTACAGAGTGGTGATGAAGGCACTGCGGTGATCCGCGTCGAGCGCGTGGCGGTGGTCGAGGGACCAGGGGAAAATCAGCTTGAGCTGCCGCTGCTCACCAGCATGTATCTCGGCGACCGCTGGGAGTACCTGTTCCGCACGGTGGGGGATGATTTTGTGATCCGCGCGTATGGGCATGAGGTTCGGGATCCGCAGCACTGCCATCTTTCGTTGCCTGAGAAGCATGTTTGGGTGTTCCCGAAAGGGTGAATGTGAGGAGAAAAGGCTGCGGGATGCAGCCTTTTTTGCTTTGACAATCCTGCGTAGAGCCAATGCTGCCAGCGCATCCATACCTTCCACTGCGAGCTAATTCCCATCCAGAGCCTGATTTGCCATCTCCCCCAATAGCTGACCAGGCTTCAGTTTTCATCAGGTTTTTTATGGTATTTGCAACACCCTGATGCTTACCTTCCAGGGCGTTTAGAGCTTTATTGCAGTAACTGTCACCTATCGCCAGGCTCTCAGAGCTACTGCACCATCAGCAGCATAGTCTGCGGAGCCTATTGAAAAATCTCCGGTTTCAGAAAGGGTATCGATGATAGCGTTAGTCGTTGCAGGTAATGGACCTTCACCCACCTTGTCTCTTTTTCCTGACCGATAAAAGTAAGATCCCGGATTGGCGGCCGGGAGCTCTAATATCATGATTCCAATAATCGCAACCAATCATTAAAATCATCAATACCATACAAGTAATCTCGATCTGAGGAAGGAAGATCGACAGCACCTAAGCTTTGAATCACTTTCCAGGCAACTTGATCGGTGATTCTAATATCATCCGCATCAATAATTGAAAAAGCCCATTGAGCAACGTAGGTTCTGTCTACCACACCCACTTTCAACTTATTAATTACGCTAGAAATTTCGTAACGCGTTGGAAGTTCGTTCATATTTATCTCCTTCCTTGATAATTCCCATCAGCATCAAAAATATGGTGGTTCTTATCATTAGTAACGGGTTTCGGAGCCACACTACGAATATTGCCAGCATGATCAAGTGTTTCATACCAAGTTCGGGTTTGACCTGTTTTTGGATCCCACTCTCTTACCAGTCGAGCTCCAGCCATTTCTCCAGTTGTTCTGGAAGGCGTCATATCACCATAAAAGCGATAATTTCCATTCTCCAGTTCCTTAACCCCAGCTTGCCCATATTTCTCAGCCTGTCGATAGTATTCTTTTAGCTTCGCTCCTTCCAGGGAACTAACTGCACGCCCCCCATCTTTTGCTATTCCACCGCCACCTTTCAGCAACTCTCCGTCTGCATCCTCAATTCCAATTTTCAGCATTGGATTAATATCGAAGATATTTGGTTTGTCCTTACTCAGCGAGTTATTCTCAACCTCCACCTTCGCCGTTTCAGACGCCGTCGCCGCCATGGAGACACTGCCATCCGTCACCGCAGCGCCTGCCAGCCCACCCGCGATACTCACGAGGCTACTGACCAGCCGTTTCTCCTCTGCAGTCAGGTCACTGGATTTTTTATCTCCATACAGCGCGCTGACCAGGTGGTCGGTCATCGCCGAGGCCGTAATGGCTCCAATGGCACCAGCCTTCAGGCCATCCGTACTGCTCCCGCCACTCAGCTGCGTCAGCGCCGCCGCCACAATACCGTGCAGCGCGGCACGGGCTGTCGGGTCTTTCTGCTCCTTGACCAGGGTCGCCAGCAGAGGGGCCGCCCCCGCTGCCGCGCCTGCCTTCAGGTTACCGCCAAGCGCACCTGCCAGTAATCCCGCCGCTGCGCTGCCCTTCGTCCAGAAGGCACTCCCCGGACCGTATTCGGTATTCTGATATCCGGGCTGCGTCTTCAGGAACGCTTCCTGCTCCTGCGGCGTATCGCCCTGCAGTTTTCCTTCTGACGCCAGCTTCGCGCCCAGCGCCGCATTGGATTCACGCGCTTTCTGCTCCGCATACTTGCCGTAAGCATCCAGCGCAGAGGTAGCCAGGGCCGCGCCTTCGCTCTGGACCGCCAGGTTATCCCTGACCTTCTGCACATCACCGTTCACGTCCACGCCGTGGTGGGCGTCAGCCGTATCACGGCTCAGGTCAGCAATATCCTGTTTCTGTCCCGCCGGGTTGCGAATGACAATGCTACCGCCACTCACCGCTGATGAGGTCGTGCCGGTGTGGATCTCTTCTGCCTGGCCCGTACCGATGGCCGGTGCCAGGTTGCGGTTTTCACCGTTGCCGCTGCCGCCCGCGCTGCCGGAAAGCGCCACCGTGTAGCCGTTGCCGCTGGTCTGGCTCTCGTTGTGGAGATTACTGAAACCCAGCGTTCCCGTGTCGAGGCTATTTTTATCTGCAGACGCCGTGGATGCAATCACCGCGCCGTCAAGCTGGGTATGATTTCCGGTGGTGACAGCAAAGCCGCCCTTGCCTGCGAATATCCCGCTCTGTTCAGCAACGCTCTTACCATTCTGGGTGATATTCTCACCCGATGCACTGACGCTACCGGAAGAGGCACCATAACACAGCGGCGGTATGCACAGGCTGAGGGACGCGCCTGACGAAGACTGCCTGCTGTCATAACTGGCCGTATCCTGCACGCTGCTGATGGTGAGATCGCGCCCGGTGTTGACCACCACACGGTTACCTTCCAGCTCCGCACCTTTCAGGGTGGTGTCGCGTCCGCTGTTCACCGTAAGCTGTTCATCAGCATGGACAACGCTGTTCGTATTGCGCTGCGACTGGCTGTTTTCCTTGCCCTTATGCTGTGACGCTCCCAGCTCCACCGAGATGCCGTTTTGCGCACCAATCAGGCTCACACCGACACCGACGCTGAACTGGCTGCCGCTGTTTTTACTCTCAGAGTGGGTTGTGTTCTGGGAGGCAGACAGCAGAATATCCCGCCCCGCATCCAGCGCCACGTGTTTACCCGCGATCTGTACCCCCATACCGGCAATGTCATTTCCGGCACGAACAGAGACATTCTCGCCGGCATTAATGGTAGTGCCCTGCGTGTCGGTACTGTGGTAACGACTGTCCTGAGATGACGTCCCCGCCGTTAAAGACACTTTAGCCTTGATGAGCGACGAGTCCGACATAGCGCCCTGCGCCGCGGTTGCCGCCGACTGGCCTGTTCTGATGGCGGTCAGCCGTGGATCATCGCCATTTTCTGCGCTGCGGGCGGCCGTCTCAGCGGCTTTAGCAGCCTCAACAGCCCAGCCCCCAGCAGATGCCGTCACACCATACTGGGCGCTGCTGCTGTGGTTTTCACCGTCACGGGTATCCCGGCTCACCCCCATGAGGACATTTTCGCCACTGAGTGAGACCGATTTACCGGCACGGATATCCGTACCTGACAGGGAGAGATCGTTACCGGCCTGCGCGACAACGTTACCGTTTTTGCTGCTTAGCTGGCTGCGCAATCCGTTTTCGAGGCTGCTATCTTCCCGACTGCTGTTTTTTTCATGGCGGTAGCCTGCCGTGGCGCTGTAACCATCGCCTCCCAGAGTCCCCAGCAATTTGCTGCTGCCGCTGCTCTCACTGCGCGATGTATCGCGTCCGGCAGAAACGGATATATCCCCATGTGTGGCTGACAGCAGAAGATCGTCCGTGGCGGTCATCAGGCTGCCGCTGATATTCACGCTGCCGTCACGACTGTTAACGTAAATATCTGAGCCCTGAATGACCGACGCGTTTTGTGTGGTTCGGGTGCCGCTACTGTTGCTCTCCGCCTTGCTCATCCCACCCGGCAGGAGCTGATTGCCGTGGGAACCCCCACCCGAGATGGCGCGAACAGCACTTCCGGCGCTCAGGGCGCTCGAAAGATTCCAGCCGCTATTTTTAGTGCTGCTGCCGTATTTTTCGCTGTCTGTGGAGGTGGTGATATCAACGTCGCGTTTCGCATCGAGGATCACCGTTTCACCGGCCTTAGCCTGGCTTCCGGCAATCAGGATATTGCCGCTGTTGCTGCCTCCCTGTTTACCGGTGGCAGTCATCTGGATATTGCCTGCGGCGGCAAGATGGCTGCCGCTGTTAAACTCGCCCTCGTAGTGCGACTCAGAGGAAGAGCGGGTGCTTCCAGCGGAAATAGCCATCATCTGCCCTGGTCCGTCAAGCGCGAGCGCACCGCCTTCCGCCCCCAGCCCCTTCACTTTATCGACGGTGCTATTGCCACTATTGCCACTATTGCCCTTACCGCGCACGATATCGCGCACGTTACGCACAGTGTCTTCAAATGGCGCTTTCACACTGACCGTAACGCCAGACGATTTGGACTCCTGCTTCATGGACTCAGTGGTCGTATCCCGTCCAGGAAGGATGGCGATGCTGTCGCCAGTGATATCGATATGGCCGGTTTTGCGGGAGGAATCATCCTTCGCTCTTCCGGCAACCACATCTGCCGCACTCAACTGGACGTCATTTCCGGCGCTGATGATGACATTACCGCCAGCAGTGCCCACCGTGCTGCGGGCATCGCTCTGCGTCGTATTTGCCCCCTGTCGGGTGCTTTTTGAAGACTGCGACCCGATGGTGATACCCAATCCCGACCCGCTGGAGAAAACGCCGGATTTCTTCGTCTTCTTCATGTCGTAGTACGTGTCGGTGTTGGTTGCTGCCTCCACGGTCAGATCATTTCCAGCCTTCAGAGCCACATCGCGCTCAGCGGCAACTGATGAGCCCTGCACCGTCAGGTTGTTACCAGCCCGGAGAGCAACGTTGTCGCCGGAAAGCTGCGTACCTTTCTCACGCGTATGCGTCTCTTCGTGGATGGTGTGAGTGGTTTTCTTGCTGAGGAACCCACCGGACGTCTTTTTCTCCTCCCGGTACGCATAGTCACTTTCCGTCGCAGTGGAAAGGGTGATATCCCGCCCAGCGGCCACGGCTGTATTGCCTGCGGCATAGACATCTGCAGCCTGTGCCGTTACATCCCGTCCGGCGATAACAGTCACATTCCCGCCCGCAGTGATGTCGGTTCCCGACTGGCGAACCGACTCGTTAATCACTTTTTTACGGCCTGATTTATAGCTGTCGCCCTGCGTGGTCTCTTCCGCAGCCAGATTCACGTCGCGACCCGCCTGCAGCCCGACGCTTTTCTCCGCCGCCAGCGCGGCGGCCCGGGCGTTGATATCCTGCCCGGCCTTCAGGACCAGGTTATCGCCTGCGGAAATCGTGGTGCGGTCGAGCCCGGTGCTGTGGGACTCGCTTTTCCCTTTCCGGCTGCTTTCGCTTGTCTGTGCCGCGTTCAGGTTCAGATCGTTGCCCGCGCTCAGCCCCGCGCTGCCGCCCGCCTTCAGGTCGCTGGCGGTCACGTCAAGGTTGTGCCCGGCATTCACCAGCAGGTTGCCGCCCGCGGTGACGTTACTTCCCTGATACGTGACGGAGGAACGGCTGGTTTTCTCCCGGCTGGAGCTGAATGCGTCGTTGATCTGATTCGCGTTGACGGCAATATCGCCCCACGCGTTCAGCAGCATATCGCCGCCGGAGGCCAGGTTCGCCCCGGTAACGGTGATGTTTTTACCCGCCTCAAGCGACAGGCCATCCTGCGCGGTAATGGACGCCGTGTTCCCCAGCAGGGTGTCCTTCAGGCCGATGTTGCCGTACTTCCCGCCGGCGTTGATATCAATCTGCTCAACCTGCGTCAGGTTGTTGATGCTGCCGTCCAGGCTCTCCAGCGCGACCGTTTTGCCGCTGATGGTGGAGCTGATGTTATTGATATCGCCGATGGCGCTCAGGTTCAGGTCGCCGCCCGCTTTCATCAGGCCGTTGCTGAGGTTGCTGATGCTGTTCTGGCTGTCGAGCGTCAGGCTGTTTTTCGCCAGCAGCGAGCTGCCGCCGTTGGTGATGCTGCCGCCCTTCAGGGTGACGTTGTTGCCCGCGATCACGCTGCCGTTGTTGACGGTGACGTCCTTCGGCGACAGGTAGAGTTTCGGCACCATCACCGTTTCGCCGTTGACGGTGGCTTTCTCCCACCACAGCAGGCTGTGGTCGAGCGCGGCAATCTGATCGGCGGTCAGCGAGACGCCAAACTGCAGGCCCAGCGACTGCTGCGCCGCCGCGGCGTTGTCCATCAGATAGCGCATCTGATCCAGATCGGAGCCGATGCCGTTCAGGTAGCGGTTACCGGTCTGGTTGAGCACCACGTTGGAGACATAGCGGGTATCGAACGCCGCATCGCCGAGGAAGCGGTAGTCGTAGTCCGGGTTCAGGTTGAGGCGGCCAAGCATATAGGACGAGCCGAGGAACTGCTTCTCGTCGGTAAACGCCAGCCGCGTCTCCTGCGGCGCCGTGGACGACGGTTTGACCCCGAGCATTGCGTTCAGGTCGGCAAACAGGGCGGGATCAAGCTGTCCGAGACCGTTCAGTTTCGGGTTGATGCCGATCAGGTACGGGCTTTTCGGGTTGTCGGAGAAGACAAAATAGCCGTTGTTGCCCGACGGCAGCGGGTAAGCGCTGGTATCGACGCGCTGGCCCTGATAATGCCCGACGGCGCCACCCTGAGCGGTTCTGAGATCGGCCGTGGTGACCCCGGCGTTTGCCAGTGCGCCCAGCTGGCCGAGGTTCGCGTTGCCTTTCTGCGTGGTGGCAACGTTGCTGAGAGGCGTACCGGACGCGCCGCCGTTTTCCAGCGCGCCGCCGCCGTTAAGCTGCTGCAGCGCCCCCTGAAGCCGATCGTTCCACTGCGGCGAGGTCACCGCCACGCTGCCGGCAGCGTTCAGCCCCTGTTTTTGCACACCGCTGCCGATGGTCTGGTTGCTGAGGGTGTTCAGCGACGGGGTGGAGATAACGTTGCTGACGCCGCCTGCGTTGGCGGTGGTACTGGTGTTGCTGATGTTGCTGGTGAAGTTTGCGGTGACGTTACCGCCCGCCTGGATGACGGCGCGGTATAACGAACCCGGTTCAAAAGATGAATCATGTCCAGTTAAAGCGAAGATTACCGAATCATTATTGAAGGTAATATTTTTTGCTGAAGACAGCTCATTCGTAGCGTACTTAGGCTTAACGTTTTGATATTTAGATGAATATTTATAAACCAAATACTCGTTCTGAATACCCTCTTGCCAACTTTGATTATTAAGCGTCCCACCAGCAAGAATGATGTTTCCTTCTGCAAGAATATTGCTAGCCTGGTTATCCAGAGACGTTGCGTATAGAGCTAAGTTTTTTCCTGAATTGATACGACCAGCAGGGTTATTGCCTCCGGTAACCGTTGTAACAGTATTTGACGTTACAAATTTTTGCGTCGAAGCATCCTTAAACGGTGCATAGTAATAAAACATCGCCTCATGATAATTACACCCACCGTTTTGCCCCCCAGCGCAAGTGCCCGTTTGCCATCTTTGTAACTGGGAGTAATAACCATAACTCCCTTCAGCTAAGGCTGTGACAGGGACATTTATAACCGATTCACCTGTCATCCAGCTTTCTGTTGGCATTGAGGTATGCACAGTTGTTGCTTTCAGACCATCCCTTTGATTCAGCAAATACCCGGTACTGATCCCAATATCCCCATTCTGCGTCTCAATATTCCCCGACGTGTTCACCACCTGGCTGTTCGCATTCCCCGCCGCATCACGCTGCATCCACAGGTTGTTCCCCGCCATGATGTCGCCGCGCCGGTTGGTGATGCTGTCGGCAAACAGCGCCAGGTTATTCGCCGCGTACAGCAGCGCGGTGTTGACGATGGCGCCCGGCGCGCTCAGGGTCAGCGA